>NZ_JACMYG010000022.1 GCF_014236655.1 Pseudomonas kielensis | reverse complement strand
GGGGAGCATGTGCTCCCCCGAGGTAAAACGTTGCAGATGAAGGCGTGAAATCAGCCTTCGATCTCGATCAGGATTTCGCCCGGGTTGACCCGGTCGCCCTTGGCCACGTGAATGGCGGTGACCTTGCCGGCGATAGCCGATTGCACTTCGGTTTCCATCTTCATCGCTTCGGTGATCAATACGGCCTGGCCGGCTTTCACGGTGTCGCCTTCCTTGACCAGCACATCGACGATGTTGCCCGGCATGGTGGTGCTGACGTGGCCTGGGGCCGTGGCTTGCTTGCGCTTGCTGCTGCCACCGCCGACAAATTCGTTGAGCGGTTCGAACACCACTTCTTCCGGCATGCCGTCGATGGACAGGTAGAAGTGACGCTTGCCTTCGGCCTTGACGCCCACCCCGGTGATGTCGACGCGGTAGGTTTCGCCGTGCACGTCGATGACGAACTCGGTCGGCACGCCTTCGCCGCCCGCCGAGGTCACGCCGCCCGCTTCAGGAATCGGCAGCAGCACTTCCGGTGCCAGGGTGCCGGCTTCACGCTCTTCGAGGAACTTGCGCCCGATGTCCGGGAACATGGCGTAGGTCAGCACGTCTTCTTCGGACTTGGCCAGTGCGCCGATTTCGCCGCGCAGCTTGGTCATTTCCGGCTTCAGCAGGTCGGCCGGACGAACGTCGATCACGTCCTCGCTGCCGATTGCCTGGCGACGCAGCTGCTCGTCAACGGCACCCGGCGCCTTGCCGTAACCGCCTTGCAGGTACAGTTTCACCTCGTTGGTGATGGTCTTGTAGCGCTCGCCGGCCAGCACGTTGAAGAACGCCTGGGTGCCAACGATCTGCGAAGTCGGGGTCACCAGCGGTGGGTAGCCGAGGTCATGGCGCACCCGCGGGATTTCCGCCAGCACTTCGCTCATGCGGTTCAGGGCGCCCTGCTCTTTCAACTGGTTGGCCAGGTTGGAAATCATCCCGCCCGGTACCTGGTTGACTTGCACGCGGGTATCGACCGCGGTGAACTCGCTTTCGAACTGGTGGTATTTCTTGCGCACGGCGTAGAAGTACAGGCCGATCTCTTGCAGCAGCTCCAGGTTCAGGCCGGTGTCGAACTCGCTGCCTTTAAGGGCGGCAACCATCGACTCGGTACCTGGGTGGCTGGTGCCCCAGGCGAAGCTGGAGATGGCGGTATCAATGTGCTCGGCACCGTTTTCAATGGCCTTGAGTTGGCACATCGCGGCCAGGCCAGCGGTGTCGTGGCTGTGGATGAACACAGGCAGCGACTGTTCGGCCTTGAGTGCCTTGACCAGTTCGCCCGTGGCGTACGGGGTCAGCAGGCCGGCCATGTCCTTGATTGCCACCGAGTCGCAACCCATGGCTTCCATCTGTTTGGCCTGGGCCACGAACGCTTCGATGGTGTGCACCGGGCTGGTGGTGTAGGCGATGGTGCCCTGGGCGTGCTTGCCGGCGGCTTTCACCGCTTCGATGGCCACGCGCAGGTTACGCACGTCGTTCATTGCATCGAAGATGCGGAACACGTCGATGCCGTTGACGGCGGCCTTGGCGACGAAGGCTTTGACCACGTCGTCGCTGTAATGGCGGTAGCCCAGCAGGTTCTGGCCGCGCAGGAGCATCTGCAGGCGGGTGTTGGGCAAGGCGGCGCGCAGTTTACGCAGGCGCTCCCACGGGTCTTCCTTGAGGAAGCGTACGCAGGCGTCGAATGTCGCGCCGCCCCAGCATTCCAGCGACCAGTAGCCGACTTTGTCGAGCTTGTCGCAGATCGGCAGCATGTCTTCGGTGCGCATGCGGGTAGCAAGCAGCGACTGGTGGGCGTCGCGCAGGATGGTGTCGGTAACGTGGATCTTGGACATTGTTGTATTCCTCACAGGCCTGCGTGGGCGGCGATGGCGGCGGCGATGGCCAGGGCCAGCTCTTCGGGTTTGCGCTTGATCGAGTAGTTGGTCAGTTCCGGGTGGCTTTCAACGAAGCTGGTATTGAACTGGCCGCTACGGAATTCCGGGTTGCGCAGGATTTCCTGATAGTACGCGGCAGTGGTCTTGACCCCCTGCAGGCGCATGTCGTCGAGGGCGCGCAAGCCACGGTCCATGGCCTCTTCCCAGGTCAATGCCCAGACCACCAGTTTCAGGCACATCGAATCGTAGAACGGTGGAATGGTGTAGCCGGTATAGATCGCCGTGTCGGTACGCACGCCGGGACCGCCGGGGGCGTAGTAGCGGGTGATCTTGCCGAAGCTGGGCAGGAAGTTGTTCTTCGGGTCTTCGGCGTTGATACGGAACTGCAACGCGAAACCACGGTGATGAATGTCTTCCTGCTTCACCGACAATGGCAGGCCGGAGGCAATGCGGATCTGCTCACGGACAATGTCGATGCCGGTGATTTCCTCGGTGATGGTGTGTTCCACCTGCACCCGGGTGTTCATCTCCATGAAGTACACCTCGCCCTCGGCGAGCAGGAACTCCACGGTGCCGGCGTTTTCGTAGCCCACGGCCTTGGCTGCGCGCACCGACAGGTCGCCGATGTAGGCGCGCTGTTCCGGGGTCAGTTGTGGGCTGGGGGCGATTTCGATCAGCTTCTGGTTACGGCGCTGGATCGAGCAGTCGCGCTCGAACAGGTGCACCACGTTGCCAAAGCTGTCGCCGAGGATCTGCGCTTCGATGTGCTTGGGATTGACGATGCATTTTTCCAGGAACACTTCCGCCGAACCGAAGGCCTTGGTGGCCTCGGAAATGACGCGCGGGAAGTTCTGTTCCAGTTCTTCACGGCTGTTGCAGCGACGAATACCACGGCCGCCACCACCGGAAGTGGCCTTGAGCATCACCGGGTAGCCGATGCGATCGCCTTCGGTGAGCGCTTCTTCGATACCTGAGACGTTGCCTTCGGTGCCCGGGGTTACGGGCACACCGGCCTTGATCATGCTGCGGCGCGCTTCAGTCTTGTCGCCCATGCGGCGAATGACTTCTGCCGACGGGCCGATGAACTTGATCCCGCGCTCGGCGCAGATATCCGCCAGTTCAGCGTTTTCCGAGAGGAAGCCGTAGCCTGGGTGCAACGCGTCGCAACCGGTTTCCACGGCCAGGTTCACCAGCTTGCGCGGGTTCAGGTAACCGGCCAATGGCTCGGCACCGATGCTGTGGGCCTCATCGGCGCGCTTCACATGCAAGGCATGACGGTCGGCGTCGGAATAAATGGCAACCGAGCGAATGCCCATCTCGGCGCAGGCACGTACGATTCGTACGGCAATTTCACCACGGTTGGCGATCAGGATCTTTGTTATCACTTGGAGTTTCCCTTGAGCCGGTTGCTACCCACGACCCGCTAGACCGGGTCGGCGAGTGACTAAATGTTTCAAGCCAGTCGCAGAGCCACACTATCCCGCGCAAGGGATTAACAAAAATCAATAATTATTGGGCTAGCCATAAGCAAAGACTTATAGTTTAGCGACAGGCCCGCCACAAGAGCACCTACATAATGCGTAAGTCATTGATGCGTATGACATTACGTCAATTGCAGATCTTCAACGAAGTCTGCGATTTACGCTCCTACAGCCGCGCAGCTGAGGAAATGTCACTCACGCAACCGGCAGTTAGCCTACAAATTCGTCAGCTTGAAGAGCTGGTTGGGCAGCCTTTGTTCGATTATGTCGGCAAAAAGCTCTACATGACCGAAGCAGCTGAAGCGTTACAGCGCGCCAGTCGGGATATTTTTGGCCGCCTGGAAAACCTCGATATGCAGCTGTCCGACATGCAGGGCTCGCTGCAAGGACAGCTGAAACTGGCGGTGGAATCCAGCGCCAAATACTTCGTCCCTCACCTGTTCGCTGCCTTCAAGCGCCAGCACCCTGAGGTCAACCTGCAACTGACGGTCGTCAACCGCGGGCAAGTGATCCGACGCCTGTCGGATAACCGCGACGACCTGGTGATCATGTCCATGGTGCCGCAGGACATGGGCCTGGAGTTCCTGCCCTTTCTCAACAACCCGATCGTCGCCGTGGCCCCGCCCGACCACCCGCTGTGCCACATGGGCCCCCTGCGCTTGCAGGACCTTGAACCTTACACCTTGTTGTTGCGCGAGCCTGGCTCCGGGACACGCCTGGCCTGTGAAGAGTATTTCAAGGAGAAGCGCGTGCACTTCAACCAGACCCAGGAGGTCTCGTCGGCCGAGGCCCAGCGCGAATGTGTGGTGGCGGGTCTGGGCGTGGCGCTGTTGACGCGCCACGCCCTGAACCTGGAGTTGGCGACCGGCGGACTCAAGGAGCTGCCGGTCGAAGAGCTGCCGTTGTATCGCAGCTGGTGCCTGGTGCAGGCCAAAGCCAAGCGCCTGTCACCGGTCGCGCATGCGTTCCTGGGTTTTATCCGCAGTGAACGGGTGCAGATCAGCGCGCTGGTTGAGCGCTTCGACGCGAAACTGCCGGGGTCGCTTGCCAGTAATTGAGTTCAAGGCTGTCGGAAAAATCGCCAATCTCGGCGAGAAGCTGCCGGCGCTCACAGCGATCTTCAATTGCGCGGCGGAATGCCATACGGCGTTGATCTTCCTGCTGACGACGGGTTTTGACAGCGCTGTTGCGTTCTTCGTAGGGCTGGGCCATTTCGAGTCTCCCAAGGCGAGTACGGGAGTTTCACGATAGGCCGCGGGGATGACGGTTTGGCGGCGCGCGGGTTACAAAGCGATGAACCTTGCCGAAGGCTGCGATCTTTTGCCCTTGCGGGACCTCAATCGTCCAGCGCTTTCACCGACTTGGGCGACAAGCGCAAGCTGCGCAGGCTGCGCTTGACGCTCTTGAGGTGATTGACCAGGCTCGGGCCACGCGCCATGGCCACGCCCATGGCCAGCACGTCGATCACCACCAGGTGGGCGATACGCGAGGTCAGTGGGGTGTAGATTTCGGTGTCCTCGTGCACATCGATGGCCAGGTTGACCGTCGACAGCTCCGCCAGCGGCGTCTGGCTCGGGCAGAGGGTGATCAGCGAAGCGCCGCTTTCACGCACCAGGTTGGCGGTGATCAGCAGGTCCTTGGAACGCCCCGACTGGGAAATACAGATCGCCACATCGCTGGGCTTGAGCGTCACCGCCGACATCGCCTGCATGTGCGGGTCGGAATAGGCTGCAGCCGTCAGCAGCAAGCGGAAGAATTTATGCTGGGCATCCGCCGCCACCGCGCCAGACGCACCAAAACCGTAGAACTCGACACGCTGGGCCTGGGACATGAGCGTCACAGCCCGCTGCAGTTCGATCGGATCGAGCTTCTCGCGAACTTCCATCAGGGTGTGCAGGGTGGTGTCGAAAATTTTCAGGCTGTAGTCGGCAACCGAATCGTCTTCGTGGATTGCGAACTGGCCGAAGCTTGCACCGGCAGCCAGGCTTTGCGCCAGCTTCAACTTCAGGTCCTGGAAACCGGAGCAACCGATAGCGCGACAGAAGCGCACGATGGTCGGCTCGCTGATGCCCACGCTGTGGGCAAGATCGGCCATGGAACTGTGCATCACTGCCGCGGGGTCAAGCAGCACGTGGTCGGCAACCTTGAGTTCCGATTTGCGTAACAGGTGACGAGACTGGGCGATATGTTGCAACAGGTTCAAAGGGCAGGACTCATTGTTATGGGCGGGCGCCGGGGATGTAGCAAGCTTGTAGTTATACTACAAGAATCCGTTTTTTGCCTGCTCAATCCGTAACTCGATCTCCCTGTTTTGGCTGGGCAGACCTCATGTAGCAGCTTGGGGCGGTTCCGGCAGCGGATCCAGAATTCATTGGCCAGCTCGCAACAAGTCAGCTAAATCCTGCGCCTCCACCGGCCGACTGATCAGATACCCCTGCACCTCATCGCAGTGCTCAGCCTTGAGAAACGCCAGTTGCTCCGGCCGCTCCACCCCTTCGGCCACCACCTTGAGCGACAGGCCATGGGCCATGGCGATGATTGCCCGGGTGATTGCCGCATCGGCACCGCCCTCGCCCAGGCCGCGGATAAACGCCTGGTCGATCTTCACGTAGTCCACCGGAATGCGCTTGAGGTAGCTCAACGAAGAATAGCCGGTGCCAAAGTCGTCGATGGCCAGCTTTACCCCCAGGCCACGCAGCTGCTCGAAGGTGGCGATGATGTGCTCGACGCTATCGAGCAACTGGCTTTCGGTCAGCTCCAGTTCCAGGTAGTGCGGCGCCAGGCCGGTTTCCTCGAGGACCTGGCGCACCAGGCTGACCAGCTTGCCCTGGCGCAGTTGATGCACCGACAAATTCACCGAAACCCGGATCGGCTCGAGCCCCTGCCGCTGCCACTCGCACGCCTGCCAGCAGGCCTGGCGCAGCACGAACTCACCAATCGGGCCGATCAGCCCGGTTTCCTCAGCCAGGCCGATGAACTCAGCCGGCGGCACCCGCCCCATGGTTGGATGGTCCCAGCGCACCAGCGCTTCGGCCGCGTTCAGGCGACCGCTGGCCAGGCACTGCTTGGGCTGGTAATAGACTTTCAGCTGTCGCTCTTCGATGGCCTTGCGCAGCTGGTTTTCCAGGTGCAGGCGCTCAAGGGTGCTGGCCTGCAGGCTATCGGTGTAGAACTGGAAATTATTGCCGCCCAGGTGTTTGGCGTGCTGCATGGCCATGTTCGATTGACTGACCAGCGCGGAAATTTCCCGCGCGTTGTCCGGCAACATGCTGATGCCCATCGAGGCACTGACCACCAGCTCATGCCCATCGATGCTCAGCGGCACCCGCAGTTTGGCCGCCAACCGGGTGGCGACCCGCGCCAGGCTCGACAGGCTGCCATAGGCATCGAACAGCACGGCGAATTCATCACCGGACAAACGGGCGATGGTGTCCGCTTCCGGCAGCGCATTGACCAGGCGCCGGGCCATTTTCTGCAACAACTGGTCGGCCACATCATGGCCCAGGCTGTCGTTCAACAGTTTGAAGCGATCCAGGTTGATGTGCAGCAGCGCCAGGCTGCGACCGCCCTGGCGCACCCGTTGATGGGCGTCCTGCAGACGCTCACGGAACAGCGCACGATTGGCCAGGCCGGTGAGTTCGTCGTAGTGGGTCAGGTAGCGCATGCGCTCTTCGGATTCACGTCGAGCGGAGAGATCGGCGAAGAAGCCCACTATATGGCTCACGATTCCCCGAGAATCGCGCACCACGTTCAGTTGCAGCCATTGCGGGTAGAGCTCGCCGTTCTTGCGCGCCTCCACCAGTTCGCCCTGCCAACTGCCGTTTTGCTCCAGCGCCTGATGAATCGCTGGGTAGTGGCGGCGGGCGTCACGGCTGCAAGGTAGCTCGATCACATTGCGCCCCAGCAGATCCTCGATCTGATAGCCCGTTACCCGGCTAAAAGCCTGATTGACCGCGATCAACGCGTAATTGGGGTCGAAAATCACGATGCCTTCGCTGGCGGCCTCAAACACCGTGGCCGCCAACTGACGCTGCTCCTCCAGACCTTTGCTGGCGCTGATATCGCGCCGCGTGCCCACCATGCGCAGCACCCGACCGTCAGGGCCACGCTCCACCGCCCGGCCGCGGTCTTCGATCCACACCCAGTGCCCGTCACCGTGACGCACGCGGTACTCGATCTGGTAATCCTCGCTGCGCCCCTTCAAATGCGCCACCAGCGCCCGCCGCAGTGGCGGCAAGTCCTTGGGGTGCAGGCGCGGCTTGAGGTGGCTGAGCATCTCGGTGATGAACTCGGGCTCGATGCCGAACAATTCCTTGAGCCGGGTGTGGTGCACTTCGTCGGTTTGCAGATTCCAGTCCCACAAGCCCAGTTCGCTGGCTTTCAACGCCAGCGCCAGGCGCGCTTCGCTTTTGCTCAGGGCCTGGTTGGCGGCGTCCAGTTCGAGGCTGCGTTGCGCCACCCGGCTCTGCAGGCCGACTTGCGCGGCACGCAACTCGGCTTCGGCCTGGCGGCGCTGGTCGATTTCCCGCGCCAGTTCCTGGTTGAGCTGGTCACTCCCGCTTTGCGCCTGCCGCAAATGCTCGATCAGGGCCTGATTCTGGAAGCGGCGCAGCATGCCTCGCCCGATCAGCCGGTTGACCTGCCATGCCACCACACTCAAGGAACCCAGCAAAATCAGGCCGAGCCAGCCCCAGCCTTGCTGCTGTTGATCGCCGTCCCAGAACAGATAGCCGATGGCCGGCAGCAGGCACGGCAACGTAAAGGACAGGAAGGCCGGCAGGCTGACGGCGTAGGCGACACTGGCACTCAGGGTGGCGGCCCCGATCAGGCCAAACACCCAGGCTTGCTGCAGAAAACTGTCGGTGGGTACCAGGGCGATACCGGCTGCGGCCAGGGTCAGGCCACTGAGGGCCGAGCCCAGCAGGAACCTGCGGCGCCAGATCGGCTGCGCCTGGCGACTGGGCATGGCCGAATCGAAGGCCGCCACCTGGATCACCCGCAATGCCACCAGCAACAGCAACCAGACCAGCCAGGCACTGACCTGCACATAACGCTGCGGGTTCCAGAGCAGGCCGGCGCAGACCAGGCCATTGAGCAACATCAGCAAGGTGGGCAGCAGTGAACCCTGGTAGAGCAGGCGCGTGCGCTCGACCGCCATCTCCATGGCGTATTGCTTGCGGATAACCTGGGGCTCCGCGAGGGAGCCTGCCAGGCTGGAGCTGAAGGTCATAGGCGATATTCTTGTTCTTATAGAAGGGGCATACGTGCCCAAAACGTCGACGGAGCATACACAAGCAATCACCCCGACCAAACTGGCGAAAGGGATAAAGCCGACGAAAGCGACTCACTGGCAAAACCGCGCAAAACCGCAGAGCCACGGCCTGTAAGGGCTGCTGCTGCGTGACTGGGCGGTCGCCCGGGGCAACGCTTTCATCGATTAATGCAAAGCTCGGTTTGCCCGGTTTGACGCGGCACCCTAGAATGCCCCGATGCGCGATGACCTCTCCCTTTTGCTGAACTCACTCAACGATGCCCAACGCCAGGCCGTAGCCGCCTCCGTGGGTCGTCAGTTGGTCCTGGCCGGTGCTGGCTCCGGTAAAACCCGTGTGCTGGTGCACCGTATCGCCTGGTTGATCCAGGTCGAAAACGCCTCGCCTCACTCAATCCTGTCGGTGACCTTCACCAACAAGGCTGCTGCCGAGATGCGCCATCGCATCGAGCAGTTGATGGGTATCAACCCGGCCGGCATGTGGGTCGGCACCTTCCACGGCCTGGCACACCGCCTGTTGCGGGCGCACTGGCAGGAAGCCGGCCTGAGCCAGACGTTCCAGATCCTCGACAGCGACGACCAGCAGCGGCTGGTCAAGCGGGTGATCCGTGAACTGGGCCTCGACGAACAACGCTGGCCGGCCCGCCAGGCCCAGTGGTTCATCAATGGCCAGAAAGACGAAGGCCTGCGTCCACAACACATTCAAGCCAGCGGCGACCTGTTCCTGGGCACCATGCGCAGCATCTATGAGGCCTACGAGGCCGCGTGCCTGCGCGCCGGTGTCATCGACTTCTCCGAGTTGCTGCTGCGCGCCCTCGATCTGTGGCGCGACCACCCGGGGTTGCTGGCGCACTACCAAAAACGCTTCCGCCATATCCTGGTGGACGAGTTCCAGGACACCAACGCCGTGCAGTACGCCTGGTTGCGCCTGCTGGCCAAGGGCGGCGACAGCCTGATGGTGGTGGGTGACGACGACCAGTCGATCTACGGCTGGCGTGGGGCGAAAATCGAGAACATCTATCAGTACTCCGACGATTTCCCGGATGCCGAGACCATTCGCCTGGAACAGAACTATCGCTCCACCGCCGGTATCCTCAAGGCGGCGAACGCCCTGATCGCCAACAATACCGGGCGCATGGGCAAAGAGCTGTGGACCGATGGCGGCGAAGGCGAAGCGATCAATCTCTACGCCGCGTTCAATGAACACGATGAAGCCCGCTACGTGGTCGAAACCATCGAAAGCGCGCTGAAAACCGGCTTGGCGCGCAGCGATATCGCGATTTTGTACCGCTCCAACGCCCAATCGCGGGTTCTGGAAGAAGCCCTGCTGCGCGAACGCATCCCGTACCGCATCTATGGCGGCCAGCGCTTCTTCGAACGTGCAGAAATCAAGAACGCCATGGCTTACCTGCGTTTGCTTGAAGGGCGCGGCAACGACGCGGCCCTGGAGCGGGTGATCAACGTTCCTGCCCGTGGCATTGGCGAGAAAACCGTCGAAGCGATCCGCGACCACGCCCGCCACAGCGACGTGTCGATGTGGGAAGCGATGCGCCTGCTGATCGCCAATAAAGGCCTGACCGGTCGCGCTGCCGGCGCCCTCGGCGCGTTCATCGAACTGATCGAGAACCTGGCGGCGAAAACCACCGAAATGCCGCTGCACCTGATGACCCAGACAGTCATCGAGCAGTCGGGGCTGATTGCCTACCACGAAGCGGAAAAAGGCGAGAAAGGCCAGGCCCGGGTCGAAAACCTTGAGGAACTGGTCAGCGCCGCGCGCAACTTCGAAAACAGTGAAGAAGACGAAGAGCTGACACCACTGGCTGCTTTCCTCGGCCATGCCTCCCTGGAGGCTGGCGATACCCAGGCCGACGAGCACGAAGACAGCATTCAGTTGATGACCCTGCACAGCGCCAAGGGCCTGGAGTTCCCCTACGTGTTCCTGGTGGGCATGGAAGAGGGTCTGTTCCCGCACAAGATGAGCCTGGAAGAGCCCGGCCGCCTTGAAGAGGAGCGGCGCCTGGCGTACGTCGGCATTACCCGCGCCATGCAGAACCTGGTGATGACTTATGCTGAAACCCGACGCCTGTATGGCAGCGAGACTTACAACAAGGTCTCGCGTTTCGTACGCGAAGTGCCTAAGGGCCTGATCCAGGAAGTGCGGCTGTCCAATAGCGTCAGCCGGCCGTTCGGCGGTGGCCAGAAGCAGAGTTCGAGCAGCATGTTCGCCGGCACGGAAATTCCGGAAACTGCGTTCAGCCTGGGCCAGCAAGTGCAGCACGCGGTATTCGGCGAAGGGGTGATCCTCAACTTCGAAGGCGCCGGGGCCCAGGCCCGAGTGCAGGTGAACTTCAGCGAAGGCAGCAAGTGGCTGATGCTCGGCTACGCCAAGCTGGAAGCGATCTGACAAGCCCTCCCTGATGGGCAGCCACCCGGCTGTCTATCAGGGAGGTAGACGGGTCGCTCACGGGCAAATTCCATCGGTTATGGCGTTGCGAGATTCAGCAACGCTCCTTCTGAACTTGTCGGCCCATCCCACAGACAAAAGTACATAGGCCTACACAGGCCGGCTGAGCTGAACCCAGCCTGTCAGGCAAAAGCCCGAAACACTCTGCCGCTAGCCAGCAACACTTCACCTGTGCAACATGGCGCGCGTGCCATCCACAAATGGGAATTCCCTTTATGAAACGTTTTCTTAGCATCGCCATGGCGTTGTGCATCGGCCTGACGATGAGCCTGGACGCCAACGCCAAGCGCTTTGGTGGCGGCAAGAGCTCCGGCGCTGCGCCGACTCACCAGACCAGCCAAATGGCTCCTTCTTCTCCTGGCATGGGCGGCGCTGCGGCGACCGCTGGTGCTGCCGGTGCCGCTGGCGCTGCGGCCAAGGCCGGCGGTGCTTCGCGCTGGCTCGGCCCGCTGGCCGGTATCGCCGCTGGCGGCCTGCTGGCCTCCATGTTCATGGGCGACGGCTTCCAGGGCATGCAGATCTTCGACATGCTGATCATGGCGGTCATCGCTTTCGTGATCTTCCGCTTCATCGCCGCTCGTCGCCGCAAGCAGCAGGAGCAACTGGCCCCGGCCGGTCACGCGCCAATGCAGCGTGAAGTGTTCGAGAACAAACCTGCCATGGGTTCGATCTTCGGTGGTTCGGCCGCTCCGGCTGCCGCTCGTCCGGTGATCAACGCTCCGGCCTGGTTCAACGAAGAGCGCTTCATTGAAGCGGCGCGCAACCACTTCCAGTCCCTGCAGCAGCACTGGGACGCCAACGAAATGGACAAGATCGCCGAGTTCGTGACCCCGCAACTGCTGGAGTTCCTCAAGCGCGAACGTGCTGAGCTGGGCGAAGGCTTCCAGTCGACCTACATCGACAACCTCACCGTGCAACTGGACGGCGTGGATGATCGTGCAGACAAGACTATCGCCACCCTGACCTTCAGCGGCGTGTCGAAAACCTCGCGTTTCGACCAGGGCGAAGTGTTCAGCGAAAGCTGGAACATGGAACGTCCGCAAGGCGACAACCAGCCTTGGCTGGTCGCCGGTATCCGCCAGAACGGCTAATACCTCGCGCGGTTCGCATGCAGTAATAAAAACCCCAGCCTCGGCTGGGGTTTTCTATTTCGCGGTTGCATCTATAGCAAGCTACTGTATAAACCGCCCCAACCAAACCGCGCCATTGAGCAAGAGGATCCCGGACGTGGAAGAAATCATCGAACAACTGCGAGAAGCCAACGAACCGGTACCGGTGCCCTTGGAGCTGCCTGACGAAGACCAGCTGGTGGAAATCGAAGAACAACTGTTCATCGACATCCCGTTTGTCTTCAGGGAGTTCCTGCTGAACGTCAGCGACGTGGTCTACGGCAGCCTGGAACCTGTGACTGTCACGGACCCACAATCCCACACCTACCTGCCGGACGTTGCCGCCAACGCCTGGGACGCAGGTGTGGACCGTAGCCTGATCCCTATCTGCCAGGATGGTGACGACTACTACTGCGTCGAAGAGGACGGCACCGTGGTGCTGTGGCAAGCCGAAGACGAGCTGATTGCCGAAGAAACCTGGGAATCGGTATGGCACTGGGCGCGGGACGTCTGGCTGGAAAGCTAAGGCTGCCCCTGACTGCGGTTTTTTAGCCGCTGACGAGGCCCATGACCGGTTCTGTAGCGGCTGGCGAAGCCTGCGGCGGTGCACCAGGGCTTTCGAACAGGCGACGGCTACGCCGCCGAACGCAGGCTCGGCAGCTGCTACGGGGCCAAGGATCTACGCTTCAATGGCCGGACGATTCCTTGTGGTTGTCCAGGGTTTCCAGCAGGGCCACCTGCATCCGCGTATGCACACGGATGAACCAGCGCCAGAGGAGCGCCGCCACCGCGGCGGTGACCACGGCAATCAACGCCAGCAACTTGTTGGTCGGTAAAATACTGGCCGACAAGGCTGCCAGCAGCAGGAAAATCACCAGCAGCGCGAGAACCGGAATCACCTCGGCGATCACTCGGCGCACCCGTTGTGTGTGGCGGCCAGCCATCTCCGGCTTCACCCCCATTTCCGCCAGCAGCATCGAGAGCGCCTTGATCTTGCGATAGGCGGCAATCAGGAAAGGCAGCGATACCAGCAGCGCCCCACCCCAGATCAGGGCTTTCTGCCAGCTCGGATCACTGATCCAGTCCTGCAGATAAGCCGACATGCGCTCGGCGAAAAAACCGCCCGACAGGAAGATCGCCACCACCAGCGCCAGGTTCACCCCCACCTGCATCAGAATCCGCCGGATCATCGAAGCCAGCAGCGCGCCCTCACCCTGCGGCTGGATACTGCGCAACCATTCGCCATACATGCCCAGCACCCGGCCCAGGCGCGTCGGTATGACCGCGGCGAGCTTGATCGACAGTGGGTCAGCCGCGCGGATCAGGTACGGCGTCAGCAGCGTGGTGATCACCGAGACGGCCACTGCCACCGGGTAGAGGAAATTGCTGGTGACCTGCAAGGTCATGCCCAGCGCCGCGATGATGAAAGAGAACTCGCCAATCTGTGACAGGCCCATGCCGACCCGCAGCGAAGTGCGTCCGTCGTTGCCGGCGATAAAGGCCCCAAGGCCGCAAGACAGCATCTTGCCCAGCACCACGGCGACGGTGATTACCGCAATCGGCCAGGCGTACTGCAACAGGATCATCGGATCGAGCATCAGGCCAATGGCGACAAAAAAGATCGCGCTGAACAGGTCGCGAACGGGTTCGATCAGGCGCTCGATTTTCAGCAGTTGCCGGGACTCAGCCATGATCGCGCCAATCAGGAACGCCCCCAGCACCATGCTGTACTCCAGCTTGACCACCAGCAGGCAAAAGCCGAAACACAGGCCCAGCACGGTGATCAGCAGCATTTCATTGCTTTCGAACTTCGCCACATAGGCCAGCAGCCGCGGCACCAGCAGAATACCGATGACCAGCGCGACGATCATGAACAGCGAGAGTTTGCCGACGGTGGAAAACACCTCGCCCGAACTCACGGTACCGCTCACCGCGATGCTCGACAGCAAGGCAATGATGCCGATCCCGAGGATGTCCTCGACGATCAGCACGCCAAAAATCAGTTGGGCAAAACGCTCGTTTTTCATCTTCAGGTCGTTGAGCGCCTTGACGATGATGGTGGTCGAGGAGATCGCCAGGATCGCCCCGAGAAACAGCGAATCCATGGTGTTCCAGTCGAACCAGCGGCCGATTTCGTAGCCGATCCAGATCATCAGCACGATTTCCAGGAACGCCGCGATAAACGCCGTCGCGCCGACCTTGAACAGCTTGCGCAGGCTGAACTCGAGGCCGAGGCAGAACATCAGGAAAATCACCCCCAGCTCGGCCAGGGTCTTGATGGTCTGTTCGTCATGGATCAGGCCGAACGGCGGGGTGTGCGGGCCAATGATGAAGCCGGCAACGATGTACCCCAGGACCACGGGCTGCTTGAAGCGATGGAACAGCACGGTCACCACCCCCGCCACCAGCATGATCACTGCCAAATCCTGAATGAAACTGATGGCATGCATGGCGAAGGCTCCTTGATGGGGGTGCAGTAGGCGTGACGCGAGAAAAAGCCCGTCGAACGGGCTTTTGAAGGGTAACACCGCGACTTCCGGCAGAAACGCGGTGCAATATATGGAAACAGATGGATACAAGCGTGACGACCGCGAGCGGCGCGGCGTCCCGTTAAGGATGCTTTGAAAAACCGTTCAAGTGCCCGCAGAGGTACGTCCCTGAATCCCTGCCTAGAACCGTGAGTGTGCTATGGAACCCGGAAATGCCCAGCTGTCGATGACAGTCCTGATGACCCCCGACATGGCCAACTTCTCTGGCAATGTCCACGGCGGTACCCTGCTCAAGTACCTCGACGAAGTGGCCTACGCGTGCGCCAGCCGTTATGCCGGTCGCTACGTGGTGACCCTGTCGGTGGACCAGGTGATTTTCCGCGAGCCGATTCACGTCGGTGAGCTGGTGACGTTCCTGGCGTCGGTCAACTACACCGGCAATACCTCGATGGAGGTGGGCATCAAGGTGGTGACCGAAAACATCCGCGAGCGCTCGGTGCGCCACACCAACAGCTGCTTCTTCACCATGGTGGCGGTCGACGACCAGCGCAAGCCCGCGGCCGTGCCCCCGTTGCAACCGCAGAACAGCGAAGACCGCCGCCGCTACATCCAGGGCAAACAGCGTCGCCAGATCCGCCAGGAACTGGAAAAGCGCTACCAGGAAATCAAGGCCGACGTCTGAGCAATCAGAGGCTGATCGCAGTGGCTTCGAACTTCACCCGCGGATGGGCGATGCGGTCCTGGGCCCGGACCAGCTCCAGCTCGTAGCTGGCGCAGGCCTGGGTTTCCAGCAGCACTTCATGCACCGCCGCTGCGGCAAACTCGAACGCTGCCACCAGGCTGTCGCCCAGTAGCACCCGCGCCAGGAACAGCCCCGACGTCAGGTCGCCCACGCCCACCGGCTGGCGCGGGAACGCCAACAGCGGACGACGCAGGTGCCAGCTGCCTTCGGCGGTCACCAGCAGCATCTCGAAGCCGTCCGCCAGTTTGCCGGGATAGTCCAGGTGCTTGACCAATACCGCCTTCGGGCCACGCGCCAGCAGGGCGCGGGCCATGCCCAGGCAATCGAACAGCGACTGCGGCTTGCGCCCGCAGAAGCTGTCCAGTTCCAGTTGGTTCGGGCACATGAAGTCAGCCACGGCCGCCGCTTCATTGAGCAGGAAGTCGCTGACTTCGGCAGGCACGATGCACCCCTTCTCGGCATGGCCCATGACCGGATCGCAGAGGTACAGCGCCTGCGGGTTGATCGCCTTGATCCGCGCTACGCCACTGAGGATCGCCCGCCCCTGTGCCGCGCTGCCCAGGTAACCCGACAGCACCGCGTCGCAGTTGCCCAGCTCGCCGATGGCGGCAATCCCTTCCACCAGCGCTGGAATCTGCTGGGGCGCCAGCACTTCGCCGGCCCACTGGCCGTACTGCGTGTGGTTGGAGAACTGCACCGTGTTCAGCGGCCAGACGTTCACCCCGACCCGCTGCATCGGGAAAACCGCGGCGCTGTTGCCAGCATGACCGAAAACCACGTGGGACTGGATGGCGAGCAGATGAGGTGTACGTTTCATGCGGGATTTCCGTAAAACGATTGAAATTCGAGCCGCGCAGTATGCGACTAAACGCAGCCTGTACGACAGGCCAATGTCGCAGTTAAGCTGGAGCCAATTAGTTGGAGTGCGTTTGATGCTGACCCTGGGAAATATCTTCGTGCTGATGCTGCTGGCGACCGGCGCAGCATGGCTGTGGCACAACCACGGCTTGCGCGAGCGAGCGCTGGAACGGGTCAAGCGCCATTGCGCCAAACTCGACATCGAATTGCTCGACGGCAACGTGGCGCTGAAGAAAATCGCGTTCGTCAAAGATGCCAACGGCCGACGCCGTCTGGCCCGGATCTATAATTTTGAGTTCACCGTCACCGGCGAGACCCGGCATGCCGGCACCATCACGCAGTTCGGCCCGCACAGCGCGCAAATCGAACTGGCGCCCTACCCGATGCCCTACGAAGAAAAACCGGCGATGCCGAGCGCCGAAGTGATCGAGCTGAGCCAGTGGCGCCAGGATCACAGCAAGCAGCGGCCTTAAGAAGGCTTCAAGCCCGCGTCACCCGGCAAGCGGCCAGGGCCTGTTGCAGTTCATCCACCGCTTGCGGCGCCTCGAAGATCAATTCCAGGCGTGAATCCTGGCGCCATTCACTGGCCCGCCAATCCAGCGTCGCGTTGTCCAGGGCATTGGCGGATATCCAGCCTTCGGCGCTGTGGATAACCAGCTTGGCCCGACGCCACGTCAAGCCCTGCAACCAAGCGGCAAGGCGCTGGCGATCGAATACCTGGCTCGCGTGCCAGCGCCAGCCGATGCTCCACCCCCCTTCCTGCTGCTGACTCAAACAGATCGGCAAGGCCGGGTCCGTCCAGATCAATGGCGCGGGCGCCACGCCCTTGGCTGCGGTGAAGTTATCCACAAGCGCTTGGGCCTGGCTTTGCACGCCTGGCAGCTCACTCAATGACAACCGCCCTTGCTCGGTCCAGATCAGTGGGCACTGGGGCAACAACCCGCGAATCCGTTGCCGCTGGTCCTCGCCCAGGTGCTCGGCCTTGTTCAGCAGCAACAGCCCGGCGCTGGGCAGTGCTTGTTGTTGCGCGGCGGGCAGGGGCTTGCCGGCGGCCAGCGCCTGGGCGTCGAGCACCATCACGCTCGGCTGGACCGCCAGCACCCCTTGCCAGGGAGCCTCGCTCAATTGCCGGAGCAACTGTGCCGGGTGGCCGAGACCCGAAGGTTCGATAAACAGGCGATCGGGACGTGAGCGCCGCAGCAACCGACCCAGGCCGATCTGGAAGGGCGCGCCATTCACGCAGCACAGGCAGCCACCGGCCACCTCCCCCAGCGAAATACCATCAGCGCCGGTGGTCAACAGTGCGGCGTCGAGGCCGATCTGCCCGAACTCGTTGATCAGCACCGCCCAACGCTCGTGCGCCGGCCGCTGCGCCAGCAGGTGACGGATCAGGCTGGTCTTGCCGGCGCCCAGGGGGCCGGCAATCACATGGGTAGGGATGTTCTGTAACAGGTTTGGCGATTTCACGGCACAGAGCGGCATCACAGGAAGATCAACGCAATATGCCTGAGGGCCGGTCGATTCACTATCACCACCTGACTCACGCCAGCCAGTCCAGTGTCAGGATCAGACGGCGCTCTCCCGCCGCCAGGGCCGGAGAACGGTGGATCAGCCCGGCGCCTTCGTTGCCCTGCCACTTCTCCCCCTTGAGCAACGCCACTTCACCACCGAGCATCTGTTGGTACTGCCCGGGCTCGGCTTGCGGATTGCCCAGGAGCTGGCGATCGATCATGCCCTCCTCCAGCCACTGGCTGCCGACCCCAGCGTAGGTGGTGATCAGCCGCACCGGCACATGGTCGACGTGAAAACGCGGACACATGGCTTTATCCAGGGTGCGCACCCGCACCCCGATCCGCCGCGCCCCGAGCAGGCAGGCAAAGGCACTGATCAGCCACGCCACATCGGCGATGAACCCCTCATAGCCCTCTAGATCACTGCAACAAGCCGCCAGGCTGCGCAGGTCGGGTTGCGCCTCGTCATTGGCCAACTCGACCACCAGCGATTCGGCCAGCGGCTGGTTCAGCGACAACAACAGCGTGGCGAAATCCACGATATGCAACGGTAGCCGACGCTGCCACAGCGCCAGGTTGGTGCCGTCCTCGAGAATCCGGGTGAACACTTCGGGAGTTTGACCAATGGCCTGGCGGACCAACGGCCGAGTCTGGAGCGCGGGCGCCAGGCTCATGCCGCCTCCTCGTCGAACCAGGACCCAAACGGATCCTCCAGCGAGCGCCATCCCTCGACACCCATGGCCATTTCGTCAGCGCTGAGCAGGCAGTCATCCAGTTCGGCGGTGAGCTGGGCAAAGTCGATGTTCTGGCCGATGAACACCAGCTCCTGGCGACAATCGCCGGTGCCAGGCAGCCAGTTTTGCATGATCGCCGCGGTGCTTTCCTGATCGTCCGGCCATTGCTCTTTCGGTACAAAACGCCACCAACGTCCGGCAAACCCGTGGCGCATCAAGCCACCGGCCTGGGACCAACTGCCGGCATCCTGGTGCTTGCTGGCCAGCCAGAAAAAACCCTTGGAGCGCAGCAGTCTGCCGTTCACCCAGGGCCGGTCGATAAAGCTGAAAAAACGCTGGGGATGAAATGGCCGGCGGGCCCGGTAAGCCATTGAGGCGATGCCGTACTCGGTGGTTTCCGGCACGTGCTCGCCGCGCAACTCCTGGAGCCAGCCCGGCGCCTGGGCTGCCTTGGCGAAATCGAAACGCCCGGTATTGAGGATCTGCCGCAACGGCACCTCGCCCATGACCATGGGGATGATCTGCGCCTGGGCATTCAGGCGCTTGAGGATGGCGATCAACTCCTCGCGTTCGGCACTGCTGATCAGATCGATCTTGCTGATCAGCAGCACGTCGGCGAACTCGATCTGCTCGATCAGCAGATCGGTGATCGAGCGCTCATCGTCCTCACCCAGGGTCTGCCCGCGGGAGGCGAGGCTTTCAGCGGCCTGGTAATCGAGCAGGAAGTTCATCCCGTCGACCACCGTGACCATGGTGTCGAGCCGCGCGATGTCGGCCAGGCTTTGCCCCTGCTCATCACGAAAGGTGAACGTCTCCGCCACCGGCAACGGTTCGGAGATCCCGGTGGACTCGATCAGCAGGTAATCGAAACGACCGTCCCGGGCCAGCTTGCTGACCTCCTCCAGCAAGTCCTCACGCAGGGTGCAGCAAATGCAGCCGTTACTCATTTCCACCAGTTTTTCTTCGGCGCGGTTCAGGCTGACATCGCGCTGCACCTCGCTGCCGTCGATGTTGATTTCGCTCATATCGTTGACGATCACCGCCACCCGCAGATGCTCGCGGTTGCGCAGGACATAATTGAGCAGGGTGCTTTTACCGGCACCGAGAAAGCCGGAGAGCACGGTAACGGGAAGGCGATTGGGCATCAGGTATTCCTCTGGGCAGCAGGCATCACGGGAGATCACAGATCAGGCAAGGCGCAAATGTTATAGTATAACAATGCAAACAAGCCAATCAGTGCTTGTCGCCCGCGACGAAGGGCGCAATCCTTGGCCCTGCCACCTGCACGAGAAACCCCATGCCCTACGCCCTGAAATGCACCTTGTCCGGCCTTTTGCTGCTGTTCGCGGCCGACGCCTGTGCGCAACTACCGGGGCTGGCCACCTGCACCCGCAGCGCCACCCTGCTGGCCTGTGTCGACCCCGAAGGCAATGCCTACAGCGTCGCCACGGCGGGCAACACCACCTACATGCGTGGCTTTGAACAACGCGGCAAACGTTACTGGGCGCAAACCACCAGTCGTTACGGCCAGCTCACGTTCTTCACGGGCCTGGCCTCTGATGGCGAGGCCTGGGTCGGCTATAGCCGGCGTGTCGGCTGGACCACCCTCAACCGGTTTTCCAGTTCAGGCGGTGCCAGCGCCCGTTTCACCTGCAGCCGCCTGACGGGCTGTTGAGTGCGATAGGGGCAACCTTGAAAAAGCTGTCGTCGATTTGATTGTTATAATATAACATTCGCAATCATCTCCTACGACGGACCTGCTCATGAATGCGCTGACTCTGCCGGATATCGCCGCGCAGGCCGCACGCCAATCCTTGCCTCTGGACTGGGTGGGTATGTGCGGCATTGCCCTTCCTGTTCTACTCGCCGACCAACGCCTGAATGCCAAAGCCGATGCCGGCGTCAGCCTGGATGACGCCCAAGCCCGTGGCATTCATATGTCGCGCCTGTACCTGGCACTGGCCATGCTGGAGCAGGAGAACCTGACACCCGCGCTCCTGCGCCGCGTGCTACAGGATTTTCTGGACAGCCATGAAGGCCTGGCGACCTCAGCCTACCTGCGCATTCACAGCGATGTCCTGCTCAAGCGCCCCGCCTTGGTCAGCCCGTTGGCTGGCTGGAAAAGCTACCCCATCAGCCTCGATGCGCGCCTGCAGGGAACGGTGTTCCACGTGGAACTGCGGGTCGATGTCAGTTACTCCTCGACCTGCCCCTGCTCTGCGGCGCTGTCCAGGCAATTGATTCAGCAGCAGTTCGTCGATGACTTTGCCAACACACCCTTGCAGCACGCCGACGTGCTGGCTTGGCTCGGTTCCACCCGTGGCATAGTCGCCACCCCCCACAGTCAGCGCAGCACGGCCCAGTTGTGCCTGCACCTGGATGGAGTGCTCGACGATCTGCCGCTGATCGCCGCCATCAACCACGCCGAAGCCGCCCTGGGCACCGCCGTACAAACCGCAGTCAAGCGCGCGGACGAACAGGCCTTCGCCCTGGCCAACGGGCAAAACCTGATGTTCTGCGAGGACGCCGCGCGCCGCCTGCACCTGGCACTGCAACGCTTCCCGGGCCTGCTGGCATTCGATGTGCGTGTGGTCCACAGCGAAAGCCTGCATGCCCACGACGCGGTCGCCGAAAGTCACTGGCACCAGGAGCAACCATGATCCGCAAAAACCCTTCCGGCGACTTGCCGCATATTGCCGAGTCCGCCTACGTCGATAAAACCGCGATCATCTGCGGCAAGGTGGTGATCGGCGAGAACGTGTTCGTCGGCCCCTATGCGGTAATTCGGGCCGACGAAGTCGATGAATCGGGCCAGATGCAACCGATCACCATCGGCGCCAATTCGAACATCCAGGACGGCGTGGTCATCCACTCCAAATCCGGAGCGGCGGTGACCATCGGCGAGTACAGCTCCATCGCTCACCGCTCCATCGTCCACGGCCCCTGCACCGTCGGCAATCGGGTGTTCATCGGTTTCAACAGCGTGCTGTTCAACTGCGCGGTCGCCGATGGTTGTGTGGTGCGGCACAACTCGGTGGTCGATGGGCGCGACTTGCCCAGGGATTTCTACGTGCCCTCCACCACCCGCATCGGCCCCCACACCGACCTGTCCCAGTTCCCGCCGGTCAGCATCAGCGCCTCGGAGTTTTCCGAAGATGTGGCGCGCACCAATGTCGATCTGGTGCGCGGCTACAAAGCCTTGCAGAACGAGTTTTGAACATGGCCAGTGTGCTGATTCGCAACGCGCGGCTGGTCAACGAAGGACGAGTATTCGACGCCGATCTGCTGGTGGATCATGGGCGCATCGTGAAAATTGCCGGCAGCATCGACGGCGAAAACGCTACGGTGGAAATAGACGCCAGCGGCCAATGGCTGCTGCCGGGGATGATCGACGACCAGGTGCATTTCCGGGATCCTGGCGCGCCGGAAAAAGGCAGCATCTACAGCGAGTCGCGGGCAGCCGTGGCCGGTGGCATCACCAGTTTCATGGACATGCCCAACACCCACCCCGCGACCCTGACCCTGGCCGCGCTGGCCGATAAAAAACGTCGGGCGGCGATGCATTCGGTGGCCAACTACGGCTTTCACTTCGGCGTCAGCAACGACAACCTGGACACCGTCGCGGCGCTCAATCCCAGTGACGTGGCGGGAGTCAAAGTGTTCATGGGCGCGTCCACCGGCAACATGCTGGTGGATGATCCGCGCGTTCTGGAACGGCTGTTTGCCGAGGTGCCGACCCTGCTCCTGGCCCATTGCGAACACAGCCCCAGCATCCGCCTCAACGAGAGTACATTCGCCGAACGTTATGGCGACAATGTGCCCGCCAGCGCTCATCCGCTGATTCGTGATGCCCAGGCGTGCTTTCGCTCCTCCTCCCTGGCCATCGACCTGGCCAAGCGTTTTGGCACCCGCCTGCACGTCCTGCACCTGACCACCGCCCGTGAACTGGCGCTGTTCGATGACCGGCCCCTGGCGCACAAACACATCAGCGCCGAGGTCTGCCTGCATCACTTGTTGTTCGATGATCGTGATTACCCACGCCTGGGCAACCTGATCAAATGCAACCCGGCCATCAAGACCCAGGCTGACCGCGATGCGTTGCGCCTGGCCTTGCTGAGCGACCGGCTGGACGTCATCGGCAGCGACCATGCCCCGCATACCTGGGCGCAGAAACAGCAGCCTTACCCACAGGCCCCCGCCGGCTTGCCACTGGTGCAACACGCCCTCCCCGCGCTGCTGGAGCTGGTGGCCGAGGGTCTGATTCCCCTGCCGACGCTGGTGG
Organism: Pseudomonas kielensis; assembly: GCF_014236655.1. Lineage (GTDB taxonomy): Bacteria > Pseudomonadota > Gammaproteobacteria > Pseudomonadales > Pseudomonadaceae > Aquipseudomonas > Aquipseudomonas kielensis. The sequence goes on along the minus strand of NZ_JACMYG010000022.1, from coordinate 79,927 downwards.
CGAAAACCAGTCACCGGGTGGCGGATCTGTTTGCCATTCCTGACCGTGGATACCTGCGTGAAGGCTATTGGGCCGACCTGGTGCTGATCCGTCCCGAGCCTGCTGGCAAAGCGGTCGACACGCAGCCAGTTCTCGCGCAATGCGGCTGGACGCCGTTTGCCGGACGGCAGTTTCGACACAGCGTCAGTACCACCCTGGTCTCGGGGCAAATCGCCTGGCATGCCGAAAGTATTAATGACGACTGCCAGGGTTTACCTTTACGTTTCATGCGTTGAATCCGGTCTGGCGTAAAACTGCCGGGGGTCACTGAGCATGCCTAACATCACATTGCCCGACGGTACCGTGCGCGAGTACGACCAGGCACTTTCGGTATCGGAGCTGGCCTCGAGCATTGGCCCGGGGCTGGTCAAGGCAGCGGTCGCCGGGCGGGTGAACGGCCTGCTGGTGGACTGCGCGTTCGTGATCCGCCAGGACGCCCGCGTCAGCCTCATTACCGCCCGCGAACCGCAAGGCCTGGAGATTCTGCGGCGCTCCTGCGCGCTGCTGCTGGGCATGGCGCTCAAGCAACTGCATGCCAAGGTCGAGTTGGTGGCCGCCGCTGCCGTCGGCGATGGTTTCTTCTGTGATTTCACCCTGGCGCGCGTCTTGGGCCCTGAAGATCTGCAACGGCTCGAGACGCGGATGATCGCGCTGGCCGCCGCCAACCATTCACTGCATTACGTGCTGTCGTCCTGCTGGTCGATGGACGGTGCAGCACTGAGCGAAGGCCCCTATGTACCCAGCACCGGGGCGATGAGCGCATTCGCCCTGACCGACGTGAGTGGCAAAGGAGCGCAACGCATCTATGGCGTGTGCTGGACCGACCAGCAGGAACTGCAGGCGTGGCAAGCCACCCCGCAAGTGGTCGTCATCAACATTGATGAACGCCAGATCGACTACAGCCAGGCGCTGACCGACACCCTGCGCCGCGCCGGGGTGCACGCTCACTCGGACCTGCGCAACGAGCACATAGTCAGCAAGATCCGCCAGCATCGATTACGGGGGGTCGAGTATGTGTTGGTGATTGGGCAGCGGGAGATGGAGGGCGGCTTTGTCAGCCTGCGCGCCAACGCTGGAGACGACCTGGGCAGGATGAGTGTGCAGGCGGTGTGTGACTACTTGCTCAAGGCGCCAGTGACGGGCGGCATTGCGCCGCCCCACAGTAAAGCGTTCAAGCCCTTGGCTTGACGGTGCCGCAATCCTGCCCCAACCACACGGCACGGGTGTCCATGCTGCCCTGTTGCGGGATGCCGGTGGCATTGAAGGTGCCATTGACCTTGGTATTGAACTCGCGATCGCTGAGGAACGTGGCCACTCCGGAACCCTGGGCTTTCGGGCAACTGAAGCGGAATTTCCACTGGTTAGCGCTGCGGTCGGTGATCTCTTGCCTGCAGCCCGACTGCGCGTCCTGCAGGGGAATCTCGTCGGTTTTCACTTGCTCGGGCGTCAGGCAGACGCGAATGCCCTTGCCGCCCATGTTGATCCCCTGTTTCTCCAGGGCGGCCTTTTGTGCCGGAGTCATCTGACTGCCCAACTGCCCGAGGATCAATTGCAGGTCCGGTAGATTCTGGTTGTCGACCTTCATGTTGCTGGAGGTCAATTCCCACAAACCCGGTTGCAGCATCTGCGCCTGAGCGGCCACAGGAAGTGACAAGCCAACAGCCATAGCCAAACCCAGCAGACGTACGTTCATCAAGTAACTCCTAGTCAGTAATGGCCGTTAGACGTCGCCAATCTACTTCGGTTGCATAGCGAATTAAATAGCGACATTCATCGCAGAACATGGTCTGTTACGCATTGAATTCTCCGGAGCAAGGTTGCCCCATGGATTTTTTTGGCCCCCATCTTTTTGCCTACCTGATCACGCTCATTCACTCCCTGGGCACAATGGCCGCAGTCCACGCCGTGCTGACCGTCAGGACCGCCCAAGGCTCGATTGCCTGGGCCCTGTCGCTGATCTTCATTCCCTACCTGACCCTCATTCCCTACCTGGTATTCGGACGCAGCACCTTCGATGCCTACATCAAGGCTCGGCGCCAGGCCAACGAAGAAATGCGCAAGGCCATCGCCGACCTGAACTGGCGACCCTGGGTCGAGGAAGCGCTGACCGCCCGCGCCTCCAATGCCTACGACTCGCTGCGCGCCATGCCGAAGTTGGGGCGCATGCCGTGCCTGGCGAACAACCAACTGCGCCTGCTGATCAATGGCCAGGCCACCTTCGATGCCATCTTCGAGGCCGTCGAGCAGGCCCGGGAAGCAGTGCTGATCCAGTTCTTCATTGTTCATGACGACCAGCTCGGACGGCGCCTGCAGCACCTGCTGATCAAAAAAGCTGCGCAAGGGGTCCCGGTCTACCTGCTCTATGACCGCATCGGCAGCCACTCCCTGCCCCACCACTATGTCCAGGCCCTGCGCGACGCCGGCGTCCAGGTCAAAGCGTTTGCCACCCGCAGCGGCTGGCTCAATCGGTTCCAGGTCAACTTTCGCAACCATCGCAAGATCGTGGTGGTCGACGGCAGGCAAGGCTTCGTCGGCGGACACAACGTCGGCGACGAATACCTGGGGGCCAAGGCCCCGCTATCGCCGTGGCGCGACACCCACGTGGCGGTCAGCGGCCCGGTGGTGGCCTGCATGCAGGAGTCGTTCGCCGAAGACTGGTTCTGGGCGGCCCGCGAACTGCCGCCCTTGATCCTGCCACAGAGCTATCCCGACGACGGCGTGCTGTGCCAGTTGCTGGCCAGCGGCCCGGCAGACCCCTATGAGACCTGCTCGTTGTTTTTCGTCGAGGCGATTCATGCCGCCACGCAGCGCGTGTGGATCACCAGCCCCTACTTCATCCCCGATGAAGCGGTGTTTGCCGCGCTGCGCCTGGCGGTCCTGCGTGGCGTCGATGTGCGGCTGCTGCTGCCCTCCCGGCCGGATCACCGCATCGTCTATGCCGCCTCCAGCCTGTACGCCTTCGAAGCGGTCCGCGCCGGCGTCCGGGTGTTCCGCTATCAACCGGGTTTCCTGCACCAGAAGGTGGTGCTGGTCGACAGCGAAATCAGCGCCATCGGCAGTGCCAATCTGGACAACCGCTCGTTCCGGCTAAATTTCGAAGTGATGTTGTTGACCGTCGACAAGACCTTTGCCGGCGAAGTGGAACAGATGCTCAACGCCGACTTCGCCCTGTCCCATGAGATCAACGAGGACGAAGGCCGGGAGACCCACCGCCTCAGACAGCTCGGCATGCGGGTCGCCCGCCTGATTTCGCCGATTCTCTAGGGCGTGTAGATATCGTCCCGGGTCCAGGGCAGCTCGTGGCTGCCATCGGCATGGGCCTTGACCGCCAGAATCTGGTGCAGGTTGATCCAGCCCCGCGCGAACGCGTAGGCGCAACCTGCCAGGTATAACCGCCAGATCCGCAACGCTTGCTCCGGCACCTCTTTGGCCGCGGCTTCAAGGTTGTCTTCCAGGCGCTCGCTCCAGTGATCCAGGGTGCGCGCGTAGTGCAGACGCAGGCTTTCGACATCAACGATTTCCAGGCCCACCTCGCTGATCTCGGCCGAGATCATCGACAGATGGGGCAGCTCGCCGTTGGGGAATACATAGCGCTCGATGAACTCACCAGCGCCCCGCCCCACGGGCCGACCATCGATGTGCTTGGCGGTAATCCCGTGGTTCATCACCAGGCCGCCTTCGCGGACCGCACCGAACAAGGTCTGGCAGTACTGCGCCAGGTTGGCGTGGCCAACGTGTTCGAACATGCCGACGCTCACCACCTTGTCGAATCGGCCATCCTGCGGCAGGTCGCGATAGTCGAGCAGTTGCAGCTCCACCAGGTCCTCCAGCCCTTCGTCGATGACCCGCTGCCGGGCCAGCGCCAGTTGTTCTTTGCTCAGGGTGATGCCGAACACCCTGACCCCGAACTCCCGCGCCGCATAACGCGCCAGCCCGCCCCAGCCGCAGCCGACATCCAGCAGGTATTCACCCGGTTGCAGCCGCAGCTTGCGGCACAGGTGGCGGAATTTGGCTTGCTGGGCCTGTTCCAGGGACTCGCTGCCGGTTTCGAAATAGGCACAGGAGTAGGCCATGTCGCTGTCCAGCCACAGCTGGTAAAAGGCATTCGACAGGTCGTAGTGGTAGGAAATCGCCGCCGCGTCAGTGGCTTTGTCATGCACGCTGCGTACCGGCTGGTCGTCATCGTCTTCGTTGAGCAGGGCCTGGCTCCACGCATCACAGACGCGGATCACATCGCTGATCGACCCTTCCAGCTCCAGCTTGCCCTCGACGAAGGCCGCGCCCAGCAGGTCCAGGCTGGGGTGGGTGAATTGCGAGACCATTCGCGGGTCCTTGACCACAATGGTGACACTGGGCTCAGGGCCCAGGTTAAATTCGTGGCCGTCCCAGAGTCGCAAGCGAAGCGGCAGTTGCAGATTCTGTAAGGCCGGTGGAAGTTGCGCGAGCATGAAAATCCCCCCCTTGTTTCAGACGTCTGAAATGAGGGTAGACCATCGTAGAAAATTAGCTGGCTATCGACTTAAACAGCTGCTCAGGCACGCCCTCATTGCAGTTGACTGTCATTTCTGTTTTGAGTTCGATAAAGCCGATTGCTCACATTTTGTTCAAAAGATCCAGGCCAATCCCGCCAGCACCGTCACCCCATACAGCGCCATAACGGTTAGACACCCGGTGCGAATCCAAGGGTTGCCCCACGCACTTGTTCCACGTGGAACTCCACTCATGTGTGCGCTTGGACTGCGCCCACCCACCATCGCGCGCCGTTATTATCGTTACGACATAACAACGCTCGATCATTTTTTGTCATGGCGTTTTCCTCCCTCTGGCTGAGGCCTTGACGGATAAATATTACGGTCATAATATTGGCTGCCCGCCGGGTTAACCCCCCGCCTCTGCCATCGAATGCCTATGCAGGAGTACTGCCATGAGTACCTACGACGTCGTGATTCTCGGGGGAGGCCCTGGTGGCTATAACGCAGCGATCCGCGCCGGACAACTGGGCCTCAAGGCGGCCTGCGTCGAGGGTCGCGCGACGCTGGGCGGGACCTGCCTGAACGTCGGCTGCATGCCGTCCAAGGCCCTGCTGCACGCCTCGCAGCTTTACGAAGCGGCAAGCGGGTCAGCGTTCGCCAACCTCGGCATCGAGGTCAAGCCGACCCTCAATCTCGCGCAAATGATGCAGCACAAAGATCAAAGCGTGGCGGCACTGACCAAAGGCATCGAGTTCCTGTTTCGCAAGCACAAGGTCGACTGGATCAAGGGCTGGGGCCATATCGCCGGGCCCGGCCAGGTCCGCGTGACCGACAGCCAAGGCAACCAGCGCGACCTGCAAGCCAAGGACATCATCATCGCCACCGGCTCGGAACCCACCCCGCTGCCCGGGGTGACTATCGATAACCAGCGCATCCTCGACTCCACGGGAGCCCTGTCGCTTGCCGAAGTGCCCAGGCAACTGGTGGTGATCGGCGCCGGGGTGATCGGCCTGGAACTGGGCTCGGTCTGGCGGCGACTGGGGGCGCAGGTCACCGTGATCGAATACCTGGACCGCATTTGCCCGGGGGTCGATGCCGAAGCAGGCAAGACCCTGCAACGCGCCCTCGGCAAACAGGGCATTGAGTTCAAGCTCGGTTGCAAAGTGACGGCCGCCACCCCTTCCGCCACCGGAGTGCAGGTGCACGTGGAAGCTGCGGCCGGTGGCAGCGCCGAGGTGATCGAAGCCGATTATGTGCTGGTGGCCATCGGGCGCCGGCCGTTTACCCAGGGCCTGGGCCTGGAGAACGTCGGCCTCGCCACGGACGCTCGCGGGATGCTGGCCAACCGCGGCCATCGCACCGAAGCCGCCGGGGTCTGGGTGATTGGTGATGTCACGTCCGGGCCGATGCTCGCCCACAAGGCCGAAGACGAGGCCATGGCGTGTGTCGAGCAGATTGTCGGCAAGGCCGGCGAAGTGAATTACGCGCTGATCCCCAATGTCATCTACACCCGGCCGGAGCTGGCCAGCGTCGGCATGACCGAAGAGCAGCTCAAGGCGCAAGGCCGCGTCTATAAGGTCGGCAAATTCCCCTTTACCGCCAACAGTCGCGCCAAGATCAACCACGAGACCGAGGGGTTCGCCAAGGTCCTGGCCGACGAGCACACCGACGAAGTCCTGGGGGTGCATCTGGTGGGTCCCAGTGTCAGCGAGATCATTGGCGAATGCTGCGTGGCCATGGAGTTCAGCGCCAGCGCCGAAGACATTGCCCTGACCTGCCACCCGCACCCGACACGTTCCGAGGCCTTGCGGCAGGCGGCAATGGATGTCGCGGGGCTGGCGACGCAGATGTAAGCACACCCGCGGCGCCGCCCCGGGCTCAGGAAGCCTGGCGCCGGCGCCGCAGCAACAACAGGCCCACCGCCCCCACCAGGAGCAGCCCGCCGACCTGCAGCACGCGCTTGTACGGCCGCAGGTCCGAACGCACGTTGTCCAGTGCCTGGGTCACGTAGCGCTGGTTGGCGGCGGCGAAATCCGGCTCCTCGCACTGCTGGCCAAAGTTCTCTGCCCACGGCACATAAGGCCCCTGCTCGACGTAGCGCCGGTACAACGCACGCTGGTCTTCAAGGCCGGTGCCCCAGCCCGAAGCCTTGCACAACACGGCGGCAAACGCCTGGCTGGTATGGGGCAGCAGGTCGGCCGCCTGGCTCGCCAGCCCGGTGGCGACATAACGATAGTGGAAGCGCTCGTTCGGCTGGGCGACGCTGGCTTGCTGACGCTGGACCTCGCCGGCGGCGATCAGGGGAGCGGCCTTGATCTCGGGGATGTCGAGGCTGAAGTTACCCTCGAAGGTAGCGAAATCAGGGGCCATCTCATAGCCGAGCAGCTCCATGCCGTGTTCCCGGGCCAGCCGGCCCGCGTCATAGAGGGCGGCGGCGCGCTTGGTCGGCCACCAGCTCGACTGCGCGGTTTCGCGCAAGCCCGCGTACTCTTTGGCGAGCGCCTTCAGCCCGGGGTTGTCGAAGTACGCTGCGGCCTCGGCATAGCGCTCTTCACGCAGCAAGCGCCGGCCGAGCAGGTCGCGCAAGCGCGCGGCCACCGACAAGGGCTCGTAGTTGTCGCGCTGCTCCTGGGTCAATGGCGCGGGGGCCGGCACCTGCTGATCCACGAACTGCTTGAGTTCGTCCACCGTCAGCACCCGCTCCGCGACAAGCGCGGCATCCTGCCAATACAGGTCCTGGCTGCGATACAGCTGCTCGAATGCCTGCAGGTAGTCGCCGCGCTCCAATGCCAGCAAGGCACTTTCACCCTCGACCCGGCAGCCGGGCTTGAGCGCCTCGTAGTCACCACTGGCGGTGGTGCGCAAGCCCCAGTCTTCATCCTGTGGAAAGGCTTTGGCCGCCTTGGCATAGGCACTGGCAGCCAAGGCCTTGTCGCCGTCGCGCAGCGCCATTTTCGCCCGCAGCCACCAGGCCAGGCCCCCATCGCCGGCGTGCTCGAGCAGGGTTTTGCTGGTGGCGTAGTCACCGATCTGGTAATTCAGCGCCGCCAGGCGGTCTGCATTGTCCAGGCTGCCGGTGGTGCTCTGCACCAGGGCCTTGATGATTTTCTGTTCGGCCGGCGGTTGCTCACCGAAGGACCAGCCCACATGGCTGATCAGCGCCGCCGTGACCAATTGCTGGACCGCCTTGCCTTCGAGCAAGGGGATGAGCTGCGCCTCAGGCATGGCATTGAGCTCATCGATCAATTGCTTGAGGGAGCTGTAGCCGACGGGCGAACCTTGCCGGCTCTGGGTCGCGTACAACTCGACGGCGCTGTTCCAGTCACCCGCCTGGCGCACCACCCGCGCTTCTTCGCCGAGGCTGGCGATGCCCAGCTCGAGTGGGTCGCTGAAGCCGTCGACACTCAGTTGGCGGGCCTGGATAAAGGCCTGCCGAGCCTGCTGCAGGAGGTCCTGGCTGGCGTCTTGATTCTGCTCGATGGCCTGCTGATTGATAGCCATCAATGCCCGGCCGAGCGAGTACGCGGCCCAGGTGCTGCGCAGGGCGCGCTGGTCGGCCGGGAGCGCCAGCACCTGGCGGAAGTAGTCGGCCGCCGTGGCCGTATCACCCGCGTTGAACGCCACCGCACCGGCGGTATAGAGGCTGAGCTCCGGCGCCAGACCGGCACTTTCGGCCAACACCTGGTGGGCGTCCTGCAGGGTGCGCAGCCGGGTGACTTGCGCGCGCTGCGCGTCAGTCAGACCCAGCTGTTCAGCGTTGATCCGGGCTTGTACGTAAGGGTCCAGGTCACTCTCGTAATCGCGGCTCATGGCAGTGGCCGCCGCCGGTTTCAGGCCGGTGATGACCTTGCCCAGGCGATTGACCTCGAACTGGAAGCTGCCTTCGGGCAACTCACCCAGGGTCATCGCCCGGTCGCCCAGCAGGCGCAGTGGAAAGTCCGGCCCGCAGGCGGTGGCGGTGCCCAACGGCAGGAACAGACTCAACGCGAGCAAATGCCGCGGCCAGTTACGGGAATACATGTGAACCTCCTTGATCAATGTGTGTGCAGCGTGCCCAACCCAGGGTGCGCTCGGCACCGGCGGGCAAACGGCCGTCCCTGAGGCGGCTGAAGCTCAGTTGTCCAGGCGTCTGTTGTACGGCATAGCCGTTGAGCCCATCCGCGGCGACGCATTGGCTGACGGCCAGTGTCACCCGTTGCGGCAACGTGCCGTCGAGATTGCCGTCATTGCTGACCACGATGTCGTACAGACCTTGCTGGTTGGAAAGGTTCAACGCCAAGCGGCTGTGCAGTTGCTCACCGCGCGCCACGGCACCCAGGGTGGTCAGGCTCCAGGCACGACGGTCGCCCTTGAGCGGCAGGCGAAACCAGATCAATCCGGCCAAATGTGGCGGTGGCTCGGCACGCAACTGGCTGGCCAGCGTCGCCAGTTGTTGCGGGTCGGCCATCAGTTCGCGGCGCTGGCCCACCCGTTCGATCGGCACTTCGCTCTCCACCAGGGGCGCCCCGCCCTCTCCCGGCAGCAGGGCAATGCCATAGGCCGGCAATGCCAGGTAAAACGGTTGCCGGGTGATCCGGCTCCAGCGCTCGGCCCAGTGTCTGGCTTGCACCGGGTCGAACAGGCCAAGCTCGGGACGACTGACCGCATGCACCTGCAGGACACTGCTGTCGACCGCCGCCAGCAAGGCCGCCAGCTCAGGACTGTCGAGCCAGGCGGGCAAGGCGGTGATGCTCAGCTTCAAGGAGGCGGGCAAGGCCTGGCGCACACCCAGCAGGAACTCGCGATAGGCCGGCAACCGCGCGGTCCCGGCATCGTGATCGATTTCCACACCCGCCAGCGTCAGGCCCAGGGCCTGCCAATCGGCGATCATCTGCAGGATGCGCGCCGTGGTATCGACCGGGTCCAGGTGCTTGAGCTGGCCATCCAGGCGGACCACCGCAATCAGCGGCCGGCCGTCGCGCTGCAACAGCGCCCCATCGATCTGCGCTCGGCGCCAGCCGCCTTGTGGATAAGTCTGCAGGGCCAGGACCCGCAAGGTGGAAAAATCGGCACGTGATTGCGCCAGCGCCTCGGCATGGGCGGTGGTCCATTGGCGCTGCCAGATGTAGAGCTGTTGATCGAGAGGGGGTGCGGTCGACTGCTGGCAACCGCAAAGGAGCGCGAGGCTGAACAACAGCGCACGACGCAGAAGATAAATCGCTGACATTAAGGGCCTGTGGCTGAAAGACTGACCTGGCCGGCTGGGGTTGATGGATTTGTCGTGGGTGTTCGCTCCCACATCCCGCATCCACACACAGCCGGGCCGGTGCGTCAGCCTACGCAGCCAATGGCTTGCGGGCAATGATCACCTGACTTTTCGCGACCACGCCATCCAGCGCCTGCTTGATCTGTTCGCCGCGTGGCGACTCCAGAACCGCCTGCCAGGTCTCGGCCCAGTGGTTGAGCAGCGGATGGTCGGGACTGCCCAGGTCGACCTGGGCCTCCCAGAACAGCATCATCCACAGCGACCAGTAGAAGCCGTACTGGCTGTGACTGAGCACTTCCAGCCCGGCGTCGCCGACCATCTGCTTGAACTGGTCCTCGCTGATGATGCGGACGTGATTGGGCTTCTGGAAATACTCGGGGGCGGCGATGTCTTTCTGCAGATTTTCCGAGCTGGGGTGCGGGACACTCAGCAGGTAGAGCGCGCCCGGCTTGCCCACGCGCACCAGTTCGGCAAGAAACTGCGCCGGGTCGTCGACGTGTTCGATGACCTCGGTGGACACCACCCGGGTCGCCGTCTGATCGGCAATCGGCAGCGGTGCGCAGTCGGTGACGTGGCACTCGACGCTGGCCGCGATGGTATCGCCCAGGCGCAGGCGAGTGGCTTCGACCTTGGCCGCGTCGATGTCGGCAATGATGATGTGCGCCCCCCGGGTGGCACAGAAATGCACGTTGCCACCGTCACCACACCCCACGTCCAGCAACGTGTCGGCGGCCGTCACCGGGAAGCCGGTGAACAGTTCGCCGGTCTGCTGGTTGAACCAGCCACTGAGCACCGCATCGCGCAGGCCCAGCATGTAGGGATCGACCTTGGGTGCCGGCGCAGGCGCTGGCGCGGGTGGCGCGGGTGGACAGGCCGCAGCGGGGGCAGCAGCGCCCCCCGCCAGCTTCTTCAACAGGCTCAGCATGAGGTGACTCCTGGGGATGGGGTGGCCGCTCGGGACGCACTCAAGCGTTTGACCAACGCCGCGCCGCGATTACGCATGGGCATTTCGATGAAGCGATAGTTGAGCTCGCTCAACAGCACGATCAGGCCGAACGCCAGCAACAGCGTGATGATCGGGTGGCCGGCCGGGCTTGGCAGAGATGCCGCCTGCAAGCGAAAGATCAATTCGCGCACCAGGCAATAAGCCGGGATATGAATCAGGTAAATGCCATAGGAGCGACTGCCGATCCAGGTCATCACCCGCTTGAACAGCCCCGGCGGCATCAGGTAGTCACCGTTGTAGGACGCCAGCCAGACCAGCACCGCACTGAGCACCGCGATGGCGCCGATGCGGTAGGAGGTGAAGGTAAAACGGTCGGTCGCCAGAAAGCTCATCAGCAAGGCAATCGCCACCAGCACCGCAATACCGGCCCACGGCCGGCGCAGGAAGGTCGGCTGCCAACGGCGGTAGGACGGTTGTGCACTCCACATGGCCAGCAACACCCCCAGCGCCAGCGCGTCGGTGCGGATCACCATCAGGATTGGCGTGCGCAACGTCAGCAGTTGCACCGCCACCAGGGCCAGCAAAGCCCACACCAGGTGTTTGCGGCAGACCATGATCAACAGCGGAAACAACAGGTAGAACTGCTCCTCCAGCGACAGGCTCCAGTACACGAAGCTGGTGCCGTACTCATAGTGGAAGAAGCTGTCAGCGAAGCGGAAGTTGGCGTATTGCAGCACCCCGGCCAGCGTCGCCTGCAGGTTGGCGGCCAGGGTGCCGAAGGCGCCTGAGCGGTTGATGAACAGGCAGGCCAGGAGCATCAGCGCCAGCCATAACCAGGCCGACGGCAAGAGTCGAAAGGCGCGCCGCAACCAGAAGTTGCGGGTCTGCTCCCAGTACTCCTGGCGCGTGCTGCAGCCTTGCAGCGCGGGGATCAGGCTACGCGCGATGACAAAACCGGAAATCGCGAAAAACAGATCGACGCCCCACCAGGGCTGGCCCAGGGCATGGATCGCCTGCAGCAGTGGGACCTGCCCGGTGAACAGGCTGTCTTGCAGGTGATGAAACAACACCCCGAGCACGGCGATGCCGCGCAGCAGTTCGATGTCCATGATCCGCTTGTCACTCATCCCGCGCTCCCAGGCGTTACGTCGCCGGCCATGGGCTTGCGCGCGATGATCACCTGGCTCTTGGGCATGAACTGGTCCAGCACCTGCTTGATGGCCAACCCGTCGGGCTGCATCAGCAAGTCATGCCAGGTGCGGGCCCAGCCTTCCATCAGGGGCGGGTAAGGCGCCTGGATCCGGTCGCGCACCGCGCCCGCCATATCCCGCCCGGCTGCACGCTCGCTGGCCCAGAAGAAAATCATGCCCATCACCCAGAAGAAGCCGGTGGCCTGGCGGTGTTCAATGATCAGCCCGGCGTCTTCGACCAAGGCGGCAAAGCGCTCATGGGAAAAGATCTGCACATGGTTTGGCGCCTGGAAATAGGCGGCGGGCGCGATGCCCTGTTGCAGGTGTTCACCCACCGGGGCGGGCACGCTGAGCAAGTACTGCGCACCGGGACGGCCCATGCGCACCAGCTCGGCCATGAATTGCTCGGGGGTATCGACATGCTCCAGCACTTCCATGCACACCACTTTGCTCGCACAGCCGTCCGCCAGCGGCAGCGGCAGGCTGTTGCTGACCAGGCCAAGGGCTGGGGACTGGGTCATGGCATCGACCTGGCGCGCCAGTTCGCGGACCTTGTCCTGTTCGCTGTCGGTAAAAATCACCGCAGCGCCCTGGCGCACCGCAAACAGGGTCGCCGCGCCCTCACCACAACCGACGTCGAGCAGGGTGTCGTCGGCGCCAATGGCAAAGCCCTTGAGCAATTCCCCAGTAGCGCCGAGAAACCAGCCGTCGAGTACCGCATCGGTGAAACCACAGTCACGCGGCGATACCGCCGGGACCGGGACCTGGACCGGTACTGGTTCCGGCTCCGCTACCGGGGCGGGCGCAGGGCGCAGCCAGTCGAGCAAGCGGCCCATCATGCTGGTTTCGCCTGGGCGATCACGCTTGCCAGAAACGCCTGCAAGCGCTGCTCGGTAGCCGCCTGGCTGCAGAACGCCTGCAGACGACTGACGGCGTGGGCCGACATGCGCGCATAGCGTGGCGCATCGTGGCGCGCCACTTGATAGCTGGCCTGGTAGGCCGAACACAGCGAATCCCAATTGGTGACGTACCGCAGGGTGCGGTAGGCGGCGCGCGGGTCATGGGGCCAGGCGGTGAGTTCGTCGGTCGAGTCGACGATGAAGGTGTTTTGCCCATCGATGTAATCGGCCATTGCCGTGTTGCACGGGGCAACCGCCGGTTTGCCGCAGGACATGAACTCCATCAGCGGCAGGCACTGGCCTTCACCGAATGAACTGTTGACCACAAAGCTGGTGGCCTGCACCAGGCGCTCATAGTCCGCATCGGCGAGAAAACCGTGGATCAACACGATGCGGCAACGGTAGTCCTGGTTCTTGTACAAGTGGTGCAGCATGTCATTCAAGGCGTCGGCGATGTCGTGGTGCGTGAGCTTGAGCACCAGGGTGGCATCGGCACACTCGCGGAACGTGGTGCAGAACGCGCTGAGCATGTCCTGCCAGTTCTTGCGCCCATCGTAGGGGTTGAACACCGAGGTGTAGATCACCCCGTCGAGCACCAGTTCGTGCTCGCCGACAGGCGCGTCGAAATCCACCGGCTCGCCTTCACGCAGCGCCGCCGGGCCATAGGGCCGCAGGTCGAGGTTGCGACTGTCGATCAGCAAGCCACGCAGGCTGAGCCTGACCTGTTCGGCCAGTGGCTGCTGGCCGAGGTTGCGCCCGCGCCCGGCAAAACGGTCCCAGACCGGCGCCGGAATCGCGCTGATCGGATAGTCGGGGCCCATGGCATCACGTACCGCGGTCACGGTAAAACTGGAATGGGTAATCGCAGCGCCGACCTTGTCCAGCACCAGGCGCCAGTCGTGCCGGGGTTCACCGTGCCAGGTGTCGGTGGGAATGGTGCTGAACTCCCAGGCAAACACCGGGATGGTCGGACAGGCGTAGTGGATCGGGGTGCGATGGGGCGGCGAGAACGACAGGAACACGCAGTCTTCGCCGCGGCTCTGGCAGTCGAAATACAGGCGGTCGACCAGTTCGTCGGGGTTGCTGACTTCGATCACCTGCCCCAGCCGTTCCAGTACCGGGCGGAATTCCTTGAGCACAAAGTAGTAGCTGTACTCGGGACGGCCAAGGTTCTGCTCGATGTTACTTTTGTTGGTTTCCGAATGAATGATGATCAGCATGGGGCCGCCCCTGCGGTCGCGACCGGCGACTCAGGCACCGGGCTGGTTGGCTGTTGCAGTTGCAGGAAGTCCGCCAGGCGTTGCTGCACCCCTGCGAAATTGCAGTAGTCGCGCATCCGCTCGCTGGCCGCAACGGCCATCGCCTGGTAACGCTCGGGCTGCTCCTTGGCCATGTGATAACTGGCCAGGTAGGCATTTTTCAGCGATCCCCAATCGGGGCGCTGGTAGACGGTGCGAAACAGGATCCGGCGGTCCTGCGGCCACACGGTCGGCTCCTGGCTGGAGTCGACGATGAAGGCCACGCGGTCGTCGATGTAGTCGGTCATCGCCGTGTGCCGAGGGGCGATCACCGGCTTGCCACAGGCCATGAACTCCATCAGGGGCAGGCACAGCCCTTCACAGCGCGAGGCGTTGACATAAAAACTGGCGGCGCCGTAGAGCCGGGCAAACTGCTGGTCGTCCAGGTAGCCGTGCATGACCACCACCCGGCAACTGAAGGGCGACAACTGCGACAGCAGGGTCAGCATGTGCACGTAGTAGGTGGACAGGTCGTTCTGGGTCATCTTCAACACCAGGGTGGCGTCTTCGACATCGCGCATGGCCCAGCAGAATGCAGTGATCAAGTGGTGCCAGTTCTTGCGCCCGTCATCGGGGTTGAACACGCTGACGTACACCACCCCCTCGACCTGGGTTTCGACCACTTGATCGGTGTCGGGGAACACCGCTTGCGGGTGTGAATCCTCAATGGGCGCCTGTACCACTTCCACCACCGGGGCAGGCGGCGGTACTTCGGCGGCCGGTCGCTCGCCGCGCAGGCGTGCCCGCAGGCTTTGCGGCAACAGATCACGGAAACCTTCGCCGTAGGTCTGGTGCAGGTAATGGCGAAAGATCAACAACTGCCGGCGCACGGGCTGGCCGGCAGCCTCGCGCAGGCTCTGGCGCAGATAATGTTTGGCGATGAACAGGCGGCGACGCCAGGTCAGCGGTGGCGCCGGGACCACGACTTCGGGCTCAGGCTCGGGCTCGGGCTCGGGCGTCGGTGGCGATTCCGTTTCTGCAACGATCGGCGCGATCAGGCCGTCCGCCGACAGCCCCAGTGTGCGGCTGTCGATAATGCAGCCTAGGGTCTGCAAGGTGGTGCCCGGGTTGACCGGCTGGCTGGCAAACCGCTGGCGAATATCGGCAAACCGTTCCCAGAGCGGGGTCGGCAGCACCAGCACCGGGAAGTCTTCGCCCAAGGCCCGGCGTACCGCCTGCGCCGTATGGCTGGACAGGGTGATGACCCGGCCATGTCGCGCCAGGGTGCGGCTCCAGTCCTGCCGGGGGTCGTTGTCCCAGTGCTCGGTGGGAATGGTGTCGAACTCCCAGGCAACCACGCAGATCGTCGGGCAGCTCAGGTCGGTGGGGGTCTTGTGTGGCGGTGCGAACGAAAGGAACAGGCTTTCTTCACCCTCGGCGGCGAGGCGTCGAAAAAGTGGATCGACCTCGCTGACCGCTTCCACCACGTGGACCCGGCCCAGGCTCTCAAGGACCGGACGATAGGTCTTGAGGACGAAGTAGTAGCTGTATTCAGGACGGCCGAGGCTCTGGCTGATCGAGCGGTCGTTCACATCCGAGTAAAGAATGAAATTCATGGCATCCCACGCTGAAACCGCCCTTTCGGCAGCCTCATTCTTATGACGGCACAGCCCCGGATCGACCCGCCATAGCGCAGTTCGTCCAGCGCCTGCATGCCCGTCTACGTTCTTGTTTTTGTGGTCAGCTTTGTGTGGTTGAAAGTCCACTTTGCTGATCGCTGGGCAATCGTGCTGAGGGGCATTCTAAACACATCCGTTGGGGATTCGTGAACACCGGCGATGAATAAATCCGACGGTCCTGACGAGAACTGCACGGTCACGTTAAGACCTGTTGAAATTGCCGCGTAATTGGCACAGATTGACGCAAACAACTACAACAACGACTTCGCATATTCAGAACCTTGCGAAAAAAGCGCACAGCTTTTCGGGTTCGCCCAACAAAATGGGTGGGGTATGGCAAAGTTTACCGATTGAGGGGCTGTTGCTTGAAAAAGCGTCTGTTCGTTACAGGCCTGAATGGTTTCGTCGGCCGTCATATCCAATCACGCCTGAACGCTGTCGACTCGCAGTGGCAATTGCTGCCTGTTGCCCCGGGCTACGACCTGCGCGAGCCAAAAAGCCTCGAAGGCCTATGGCCGGAACTGCCCGATGCGGTGATCCACCTGGCGGGGCAAACCTTCGTTCCCGAAGCCTTCCGTGACCCGGCCAATACCTTTCAGGTCAACCTGCTGGGCACTCTCCACCTGTTGCAAGCACTCAAGGCCCGCGGCTTCAGCGGCACCTTCCTGTATGTCAGTTCGGGCGATGTGTACGGCCAGGTCAGCGAAAGCGCCTTGCCCATCGACGAACACCAGCCACCCTGCCCGCGCAACCCCTATGCCGTGAGCAAGCTCTCGGCGGAATTGTTGTGCCTGCAATGGGGCATGACCGAGGGCTGGCCGGTGCTGGTCGCGCGCCCGTTCAACCACATTGGCCCCGGGCAAATGGACAGTTTTGTCGTCGCCAGCGCCGCCCGGCAGATCTGCCGGATCAAACAAGGCCTGCAACCGGCACAACTGCAGGTCGGCGATATCGATGTGACACGCGACTTCCTCGACGTCGCGGACGTGGTGTCGGCCTACCTGGCCTTGCTGGAGAAGGGGGAGCCTGGGCAGGTGTACAACATCTGCTCCGGCGTCGAGCAGAGCGTACGCGGCCTGATCGAGCAATTGGCGGATCTGGCCCAGGTCCACGTGCAACTGATTCAAGACCCCGCGCGCCTGCGCCGTGCGGAGCAGCGTCGCGTCTGCGGGAGCCATGCCCGGTTGCACCAGACCACCGGATGGGCGCCTGAACTTACAACACAACAATCCTTGCGGGCGATCCTGTCCGACTGGGAGTCACGGGTACGACAAGAATGACAAAAAGTGCACTGATCACAGGGATCACCGGCCAGGATGGCGCCTATCTGGCCAAACTGTTGCTCGACAAGGGATATCGCGTCCACGGACTGGTTGCACGGCGCAGCAGCGATTCGCGCTGGCGGCTGCGGGAAATGGGAGTCGAAAGTGATATCCATTACCTGGACGGTGACATGGCCGACGCCTGCTCGGTGCAGCGCGCGGTAATCAAGTCCGCACCGGATGAGGTGTACAACCTGGCGGCGCAAAGTTTTGTCGCGGCGTCCTGGGATCAACCCGTGACCACCGGGATTGTCGACGGCCTGGGCGTGACCCACCTGCTTGAAGCGATCCGTCAGTTCAGTCCACACACCCGTTTCTACCAGGCCTCGACCAGCGAGATGTTTGGCTTGATCCAGGCCGAGCAGCAGGACGAAAACACCCCGTTCTATCCACGCAGCCCCTACGGCGTGGCCAAGCTCTACGGCCACTGGATCACGGTCAACTACCGCGAAAGCTTCAACCTGCATGCCAGCAGCGGCATCCTGTTCAACCACGAATCGCCACTGCGCGGGATCGAGTTCGTAACCCGCAAGGTCACCGACGCCGCCGCCCGCATCAAGCAGGGCAAACAGCAGGAACTGCGCCTGGGCAACATCGACGCCAAGCGCGATTGGGGTTTTGCCGGTGACTATGTCGAAGCCATGTGGCTGATGCTGCAACAGGACCAGGCCGACGACTTCGTGGTGGCCACGGGCGTTACCACCACCGTGCGCGAGATGTGCCAGATCGCCTTCGATCATGTGGGCCTCAACTACCGCGACTTCGTGAAGATCGACCCGGCGTTTTTCCGCCCGGCCGAAGTCGACGTGTTGCTCGGCAACCCGGCCAAGGCGCAACGGGTGCTGGGCTGGAAACCAAAAACCGATTTGCAGACCCTGATCCGCATGATGATGGAAGCGGACATGAAACGCGTCGCCAAGGAGTAGGTCATGTTCGAAGATCAGTACGGCAGGACAGTCTGAATGCTCCTCAACCTCTACCGCTCGCTGCGCAGCTACCGGGGTTTCATCCTCGGCAGTGTCAAACGCGAGTTCCAGTCGCGTTATCGCAACTCCCTGTTCGGTGCCTTGTGGACCGTGCTCAACCCGCTGTCGATGATCGTGGTGTACACGGTGATCTTCTCCCAGATCATGCGCGCCCGGTTGCCGGGCGTGGAGGATGGGCTGGCCTATAGCGTGTACCTGTGCGCCGGCCTGCTGACCTGGGGGCTGTTCTCCGAGATCACCCTGCGCAGCCAGAGCATGTTCCTGGAAAACGCCAACCTGCTGAAGAAGATCAGCTTCCCCAGGATTTGCCTGCCGGTGATTGTGCTGCTCAACGCCGGGATCAACTTCGCGATCATTCTCGGCCTGTTCCTCGGCTTTTTGCTGATCACCGGGCGCTTGCCCGGCATGGCATTGCTGGCGCTGGTGCCGTTGCTGGCCCTGCAAGTGATGTTCTCGGCCGGGTTGGGGATGATTCTGGGCGTGCTGAACGTGTTCTTCCGGGATGTCGGGCAATTCTTCGGCATCCTCCTGCAGTTCTGGTTCTGGCTGACGCCCATCGTCTACCCGATGTCGATCCTGCCCGAGGGTATCCAGCGCGTCCTGGCGCTCAACCCGCTGACGGCCTTGATGCACAGCTACCAGAACGTGTTTCTCTACAACCAGTGGCCGGACTGGAATTCGCTGACCCCCGTGCTGGTGATCGGCCTGCTGTTCTGTGTGATGGGGCTGCGGCTTTTCCGCCAGCGTGTCGGTGAAATGGTGGATGAGCTCTGATGGGAACCATACGCGTCACGGGCCTGGGCAAGGCCTACAAACAATACCCGAACCGCTGGAGCCGGCTGATTGAATGGCTGGTGCCCTTCTCCCGACCTCGCCATGAACAGCACTGGGTGCTGCAAGGCGTCGACTTCGAAATCCCGGCCGGTGAAGCGGTGGGCATTGTCGGGGTCAACGGCGCCGGCAAAAGTACCCTGCTGAAAATGATCACCGGTACCACCCAGCCCACCTGTGGCCAGATTCACCTGCAAGGCCGCGTGGCGGCCCTGCTGGAGTTGGGCATGGGTTTCCACCCGGACTTTACCGGTCGGCAGAACGCCTTCATGGCGGGTCAGTTGCTGGGCATGCAGGTCGAGGAAATCGAGGCGCTGATGCCGGAAATCGAAGGTTTCGCCGAGATCGGCGAGGCCATCGATCAGCCCGTGCGCACCTATTCCAGTGGCATGCAGATGCGCCTGGCGTTCAGTGTCGCCACCGCGCGCCGACCCGACATCCTGATCGTCGATGAGGCGCTGTCGGTGGGTGATGCCTACTTCCAGCACAAGAGCTTCGAACGCATCCGCAGCTTCCGCCGCGCCGGCACCACGTTGCTGATCGTGTCCCACGACCGCTCGGCCATCCAGTCGATCTGCGACACCGCGATCCTCCTGGAGAAGGGCCGCATGGCCATGCACGGCAAGCCGGAAGAAGTCATGGACTACTACAACGCCATGCTCGCCGAACGCGAAGGCCAGATCGTGCGCCAGGAGATGCTCGCCAACGGCCAGGTGCAAACCATTTCCGGAACCGGTGAAGCGACCATCCACAGCGTGCGCCTGCTGGATCAGCGCCAGCGCTCGGTGGAAGTCGCCGAAGTCGGCCAGCCCATGGTGCTGGAGGTGCAGGTGGATGTGCGCCAGGACATCGAGCGCCTAGTCCTGGGCTTCATGATCAAGGACCGCCTCGGCCAGGCGATATACGGCATCAACACCCACCGCCTCGACCAGGCCCTGACGGACTTGCACGCCGGCGAACGGGTGACTTACCGCTTTGCGTTCCCCATGCGCTTGGGCAAGGGCAACTATTCCGTGGCCCTGAGCCTGTCGCGCCTGGACTCGCACCTGGACCGCAACTTCGAATGGCGCGATTACGGCCTGGTGTTCCATGTGATCAACAACCGTCAGGAAGACTTTGTCGGTTGCTCGTGGCTGGAGGCACAAACCAGCATCACCCGCTCATCAGAAACCTCGGGACAACCGCAGGCGCCGGAGATCGCCCCATGACACGACTGCTGGTTGAATGCACCTATGTGTTCGAACACCCTGAAGCCAACTCGGGGATCCAGCGCGTGGTGCGTAACGTCATTACCGAGCTGCCAAAAAACAACCCGGCGGTCGAATGCATTCCCGTGGTGATGCTCAAGGGCGCGTTGTACCAAGTGACCAGCCTGGCGCCACTGAAGGTGCCCAAGCTGGACCTGATGGGTGTGCGCGTACGGCTGGAGCAGATCGCCAACCGGTTCTGGCTGATGCACCGCACGCTGGAGCGGCGCACGCCGTTTCGCCAATCCCGGTTCGCTCGCCGAGTGTTGTATGTCGGCTGCCGGCTGGCGGCATTTGCCGCGTTGAGCGTGCCGATCCGGTTGCTCAATTACTGCCTCAGACGCCAGGAAATCCCCACCCGCTGCCAACCCCTGCAGCATCAGGCGGGTGATCAACTGGTGCTCCTGGACTCTTCCTGGCACGCCGATTTTTTCCCCCTGGCCGAACAACTCAAGCGCGATGGCGTGGGCATTGTCTCGGTGATCTATGACTTGATCCCGCTGACCCATCCGCAGTTCTGCGACGCCGGGCTGGTCCGGGTGTTCAACGAGTGGTTCGACTGGATCGCGAAGACCGCCGACGGCTACGTGGCCATTTCCGCGACCATTAGCGATCAGGTGCGCGAGGAGATGCTGCGCCGCGTCGGCTCCGAGCAAGTGGCGCAACGCTGGTTCGACCACTTTCACCTGGGCAGCGAGCTGGACCTGACCGACGACGCGTTGCCGGTGGAGCCGGCCCTCAAGCAGATGTTCAAGAACAAAGACCCGGTGTACCTGATGGTCAGCACCATCGAGCCGCGCAAGAACCACGCCTACCTGCTCGATGCCTTCGAGCTGGCTTGGGCCAAAGGCTCGCGCGCACGGCTGTGCATTGCCGGGCGCATCGGTTGGAAGTGCGATGCGCTGATCGAGCGGATCCGCCAGCACCCGCAGCTCAACCAACGCCTGTTCATGTTCAACGCGCTCACCGACAAGAGCCTTGAGTACGCCTACTCCAACGCCACCGCGCTGGTCTTCCCGTCTTATGTCGAAGGGTTCGGCCTGCCGCTGGTGGAGGCCATGCAGCGCGGCTTGCCGGCGATGGGCAGTGACATCCCGGTGTTCCGTGAGATCGGTGGTCCGTTCATGGCGTATTTCGACCTGGATGAACCACAGACCCTGGTCGACCTGATGACGCAGATGGAAACCACCGGCACCTTCCCGGCGGAGCGCGACGTCAAGGAGTGGCGCTGGCTGGGTTGGCGCGAGGCCAGTGCACAACTGGTGGAGCGCGTCCTGCGCCATGTGCGCAAGACCCCGGCGACGGTTGAGAGGCAGCATGCAGATTGCTCTTAATGCGCGAATCCTGCAGGCGCCACGCACGGGCATCGGCCATTACCTGGCGGAGCTGGTCAACGCCCTAGGCCAGGAGCCGGACATCAGCCTGTCGTTATTCCACGGCTGGGGCTGGAGCTCCCAGCTGCCGAGCGCCGCGATGCCCGGTTACTCACGACTGAGTCCGGTGCTGCGGCAGATCCCCGGAGCGTATCAGGCACGCCGCTGGCTGGAGCAACGTCGCTTCGACCAGGGTCGCCCCGGCAATATCCAGCTGTACCACGAGCCGAGCCTGTGGCCGCTGGCATTCAAGGGGCCGACGGTCGTCACCCTGCACGACCTTACGCACGTGCACTACCCCGCCACCCAGCCGGCGGCACGCTTGAAAGAAATCGAACGACGCCTGGAACAGGGGGTGAAACAGGCCAGCCTGATCCTCACCGACTCCCAGTTCATCGCCGATGAAGCGCAAGCGTATTTTGGCCTGGGGCCGGAGCGCTTCGTGGTCGCCCCCCTGGGGTTTGCCCCGCGTTTTCACCCACGTACCGACGCGGACTTGCGCCAGGTACTGCAGGCGCACGGGGTCGAGCCGCGTGGTTACTTCCTGTGTGTCGGCACCCTGGAGCCGCGCAAGAACCTCGGGCTGGCGCTGCGCGCCCATGCCCAGCTGCCGGAATCGCTGCGCCAGCGCTTGCCCTTGCTGATTGTCGGGATGGCCGGCTGGAAGGCCCAGCAGCTCGATGATGAACTGCGCAAGGGCCTGGCCAGTGGGCATGTCTGCCTGCTCGGGTACCTGCCCGATGAGGACGTCGCCCACTTGGTGGCCGGTGCCCGGGCCCTGGTGTTTCCATCGATCTATGAAGGTTTTGGCCTGCCCGTGCTGGAGGCCATGGCCAGTGGTACCCCGGTCATCCTCACCCGACGCTCGGCCATGCCGGAAGTCGCGGGGGCTGCGGGCAACTATATTGAACCCGAGGACGTGCACGGCTTATGCGATGCCATGAGCCGGCTGGCCGACGATCAAGTGCATTGGCAGGTAAGCCGAGAAGCCGGGCTGCAACAGGCGAAGCTTTTTTCCTGGGATCGCTGCGCGACGCTCACCGCGCGCGCCTATCGCCAGGTTTTAGGAGGTTGAATGCGCGTCCTACATTTCTATAAAACCTATTTGTCGGAAACCGTCGGCGGCATCGAGCACGTGATGTTCGAGCTCTGTGAAAGTGGCGCCGCCCATGGCATCGAGAGCCAGGTGCTGACGTTGAGCGCCAACCCCGTACCGGCGGTTATCCCGTTTGGCCAGCACCAGGTGCACCGGGCCAAACTCGATGTGCAGATCGCCTCCACCGGGTTCTCCTACAGCGTGCTCAAACAGTTTCGTGAGCTGGCCGCCGAAGCTGACGTGATCAACTATCACTTCCCCTGGCCGTTCATGGATCTAGTGCATTTTCTCAGCGGCATGAACAAACCAAGCGTGGTGACCTACCACTCGGACATCATCCGGCAAAAGCTCCTGCTCAAGCTCTACCAGCCGTTGATGACGCGGTTTCTGGCCAGCGCCGACCGGATTGTCGCTGCCTCGCCGAACTACCTGCATACCAGTGAAGTGCTGAAAAAATTCCCGGACAAGACCCGGGTCATTCCCTATGGCCTTAACAAAGCCGCCTACCCCAAGTCCGACCCTGAGCGCATGGCCCGTTGGCGGGAACGCCTGGGCGAGCGCTTTTTCCTGTTCGTCGGGGTGATGCGCTACTACAAAGGGCTGCACATCCTGCTCGAGGCCCTCAAGGGTGTCGATTACCCGGTGGTGATCGTCGGTGCTGGGCCGCTGGAGGTTGAACTGCACGCGCAGGCCGCCGCACTGGGCCTGCGCAATGTCCAGTTCCTCGGCCGTCTCGACGATGAGGACAAGGCCGCCTTGCTGGAGCTGAGCTACGCCATCGTCTTTCCTTCACACCTGCGCTCGGAGGCCTTTGGCATTTCGCTGCTGGAAGGGGCGATGTATGGCAAACCGATGATCTCCAGTGAAATCGGTACCGGTACCAGCTACATCAACAGTCACGGCGAAACCGGGCTGGTGGTGCCACCGAGCGATCCACCAGCCTTGCGCCAGGCCATGCGCACCCTGTGGGATAACCCGCAACAGGCCGCCGTCATGGGCGTCAAGGCCGAGGCTCGTTACCGGCAGTTGTTCAGCGCTGAAGAAATGGGTCGCCAGTGGGCGGCGTTGTACGAGGAAGTGCTGGCCGAGAAGTCACTGTCCTACGCCTGAGCGACGCCAGCGTAAAGCCAGCGCCGCCGGCCGCCGGACGACCTGCTCCACCTGCAGCGTCCACAGCCGTTCAGCCCCTTGGAAGGCCGCCACTTGCGGCCCGTCCAGGATGATTTCGCTACGACCACTGAGCTGCAGCACATCACCGGTGGTGAAATCGATGAACAGCAGCCCGGCTCGGGGGTTGAGCAACAGGTTGCCCAAGGTGTTGAAGTGGCGGTTGCCGGCGAAGTCGGGAATGGTCAGGCGATTGCCCTGTACCTGAACGAAGCCGGCCGCGCCGCCGCGATGGGAAACATCCACCGCCCGTGAGTTATCCACATCCACATAACTGGCGACAAAGAAGGTGTCGGCTGTGCGAATCAACGCCCGGGCCGCGTCATCCAGAGCGTCGAGGTGGTGCGCGACGCGCATGGAGGGGTCGGCCGGCGGCACGGCTTCGTACTGGCGCAACTGGATGTACTGCGGGCAATTACCGAAGGCCTGCTCGACCGCAACACTCACCCCCGACTCGTCGACCGTCAGCACCCGGCCATTGAGGCGGTTGCGCCGACGACTGTGCAGTTCGATCCCCAGTAACCCGATCGCCGCGCCGGCCCGTATCTGCGCCGGATCATCGACACTGGGCAGGCTGTCCAGGCACAACCGCGCAGGCTCCGCAGAATGGGCAAAGCCGGGCGGGCCTTCGAGAACGCTGGCCCAGGGATGACCTTGAGCGTCGACTGCACCGAACAGCACGAAGGGTAACTGAGCATAAAACTGGCGATGTTGCTCCGGCATTTCGCTGCGGATCACCTTGCGGCCAAACGCTTCCATGCGTTCGGCAACGCCGACAAGGGTCTGCAACTGTCGCTCGCCTGCGTGCCAGGGTGAAACGTCCATCAAACAACTCCCCTGCGCACTTGGCGCAGTTTCAGGCGGTTTGCAGACCGGCGACTGTGCGGGGCATGGCCACGAAACCCGGCAGCGCTTCGATTCGCGCCAGCCAGGCCCGCACGTTGGCGTACTCGTCCAGGGCCACATTGCCTTCCGGGGCGTGGGCGATGTAGCTGTAGCCGGCGACATCCGCGATGGTCGGCTCGTCACCCACCAGGTAGCGGGAGCTGGCGAGTTCCTGATCCATCACCTTGAGCAGTGCGTGGGCACGGGCGATCACTTCTTGCGCGTTATGGGTGGCGCCAAACACCGTGATCAGGCGCGCGGCAGCCGGGCCATAGGCAATTGGCCCGGCTGCCACCGACAACCAGCGCTGCACCCGGGCAGCGCCCACGGGGTCGGCAGGCAGCCAACGGCCCTGGCCATATTTTTGCGCCAGGTACAGCAAAATGGCGTTGGAATCAGCCAGCACCACGCCTTGATCATCGATCACCGGCACCTGGCCAAACGCATTCAACGCGAGGAAATCGGGCTGCTTGTGCTCACCCTTCGCCAGATCGACAAATATCAGTTCGGTGGGCAGATCCAGCAAAGACAGCATCAGCTCCACCCGATGGGCGTGGCCGGAGCGAGGGAAGTTGTAGAGTTTGATGCTGTGCATGATCGACTCCAGGGGGAAATCGCGCCGCTCAGGAGCGAACTGCGCTGGTGAAGTCCATCTTGCATCGGCTGAAAAAACAACAGAATCACCAGAAAAGGCAATCCGCTATTTCACCCACCGCAATAATGCCTCAGCCGCGCAATGCCGGATGTTCGCGCAGAGCCTGCACCGCGTAGTCGACAAAACTGCGCACCCGCGCAGGCGCCTTGCGCCCGCCCTGATACACCACATGGATGGGCAACGGCGGCAGCTCAAAATCCTCGAGGACGATTTCCAGCTCACCGGCTGCCACCTTGTCGGCCACCTGATAGGACAACACCCGGGTCAACCCCAGGCCCAGCGTCGCCGCGGTAATGGCGGCCTGATTGGCTGTCACCACCATGCGTGGTTCCAGGCGCACACTCATCGAGGCACCCGCTGCCATGAAGGGCCAACTGCGCTGCTGACCGATGGCAGAGGTGGCGATAATCCGCGCGCGGTCGAGTTCCTCTGGGTGCAGGGGACGACCATGGCGCCTGAGGTAGTCGGCAGAGCCGCACACCACCCGGCGTACCTCACCGACCGCAATCGCGTACTGACTGCTGTCCGGCAGCTCGCCAATGCGCACCGCAACATCAACGCCCTCCTCGACCAGACTCACCACCCGGTCGACCAGCAAGGCATTGATGCTGACCTGCGGATACTGCTCAAGAAAGCCCACCACTACCGGCGTGACATACAAATCACCAAACAGTACCGGCGCGGTAATGGTTAGTTGCCCCCGAGGGTCGGCATGACTACCCGCCGCGGACTCTTCGGCGTCCTGAAGATCGGCAAGAATCCGTCGACAGTCTTCCAGGTACCGCTGCCCCGCTTCTGTCAGTTGCACAGCGCGAGTGGTGCGTATCAGCAACTGCGCACCGATCCGCACTTCCAGCGCCGCCACCGCCCGGGTCACGCTGGCAGCCGACAGCCCAAGGCGCCGGGCTGCCGCCGCGAAGCCCTGGTCATGGGCCACGGCCATGAACACCTGCATTTCCTGAAAACGGTCCATTGCCTGTCCTCGGGCCGGGTAAAAAATCGCAGCCTGGGCTGCGATTTTTGGGTCTAGACAACAGAGTCTGACACAAGGCTTCTGCCACCTCCCAAAGGGATCGGCTAGGAGGGTGAGAGGATTTTGGGTGCGGTAGGGACGCAAGCCATGTGTCGAACTCAGAAAGCGAGCTGCTGCACGCCGACGGGCCGCGCAGCGGAACACTGCGTGCCGTCTCGCTCCGTCGCCCAGCCAAAGGTTAAACCTGGCGGGGCGACGCTGACAGGTGAGACGAGCAATCCTTGCTCAGGTGACGAAGCAGTCGAGGCATCAGGTAACCGGCGTCAGCGCCCACGCCCCTGAGCGTTGCGGAGGCGAAGTTTCGTTGCCTGGGCAAGCCCACGAAGTACACGCCAGGCACCTGGCTTGCCACTCCGTTGCGCTGCAGCACACGCCCGCCGTGGTCTGTTATCGGGAGAGCAGTCAGAAAATCCAGGTTTGGCTGGAACCCCGTCGCAAAGATCAGTGCATCGATCTGGGTTGTGCTTGCGTCCGACCAAACGACACCCTCTGGCAGCACCTGCTGGAACATGGCCCTGCGCTGGAATCGACCGGTATTGAGAGCATGTCGGTATTTGCCGCTGTCCAGCACGGGTGTGCGCTGGTCACTCAACCATCGCGTGTGCTCCAACCTGGTAAATTTCAGCCAGGTATGAAACTCGAGCCCGAGGATTCGCTGAGGGAAGAACCGAATTTTCTCGCGGGTCGCCAATGACACCTGCGCGACGCCTGCAAGTTCATAGGCAATTTGAACAGCCGAATTTGCGGCCCCTACCACCACGACACGCTGGCCGGCAAAAGGCTCTGGCGTTCGATAAGCCGAGCTATGCAGACAAGTACCTGAAAAACCCTCCAGCCCAGGAATGTTGGGGGTGAACGGCCGGCTGAATCCACCCGATGCCACCACCACCGCATGGGTGGTGAAGGTCGCACCGGTATCACAGCGAATCTCAAATAGCTTTCCCTTCTGCGCTACACCCACCACTCGGGTACCTCCCTGATACGGCAGTCGAAACTCGGCCGCGTACATTTCCAGGTACTTCACTACCTCGTCCCGTAGCGGATAGCTCTTGGGGTCGGCAGGAAACGGCAGCCCTGGCAGCCCTGAGTACTCTGCCGGTGAGAACAGCTGCAAGCTGTCGTAGTAGTTACGCCAGTTTCCGCCTGGGCGTGTCTGTTCATCGAGGATGAGGAAGTCCAAGCCGTGCTGCTGCAAGTGCCAGCCAAGCGCCAAACCTGCTTGCCCACCGCCGATGACAACCACATCCAAAGTACGACTCGATTCATTCATATGTGCGCACTCATGCATATATCAAGAGAAAAAAAGCCTGACTACGGGCAGCACAGCGACACCAGACCCTTGGTTCGCTGAAGGAGTCCTTCCAGACGCTCGACGATCGCCCCGCCGTTCACTTCGTAGAAAACCTGCCTACCGACCTTGGTGGCCTTCACGATCTGGGCGTCATGCAGCACCTGCAGGTGCCTTGAGATAACAGAACGCTCCTGCGGCAGCTCTTTGGCGATCTCACCGACATCCGCCCGGCCCAGCAGCAGCACGCGCTTGAACACCGCGACCCTGGAGGGTTCGCAGAGGGCTTTGAAGAAGGCTTCATCCAACGCCTCAATGGCAGCATCGATGGCGTGGGTGCGGAGATTGTCAGGAGTCGTCATGGGGGCAATATATGTGTACGAAGGCGCACATGTAAAGCCACCCATCATCACAGGCTTGCGATGCATACGAAAAAGCGTATATTCGGAAAATCATATACGAGCGCAGCATCCAGTGATTATCCGAACCCATCGAGATGTTCGCCCTCGTGAAAACCAAGCACTGAGAACCGCTATGACTGACTCACTGACCCCTACCAGGGTTTTCAAATGCCTCGCCGACGAGAATCGCATTCGGATGATGTTGCTGATCGCTCGCGAGGAAGAACTGTGCGTCTGCGAACTGATCTGTGCCCTGGAAGAAAGCCAGCCCAAGGTTTCCCGGCACCTGGCGCAACTTCGCACCTGCGGCCTGCTGGAAGACCGTCGGCAAGGCCAATGGGTCTATTACCGGCTGCATCCTCAGCTGCCCGCCTGGGTACGCGAGATTCTGGTAACGACGCTGGAGGCCAATCGCGAATGGCTAAGCACCAGCGCCAAACGATTGGACACCATGGGTGACCGCCCACAGCGCGTCGCCACCTGCTGCTGAACATTGCCGAGAAAAACCGATGAAAGTCCTGTTCCTCGGCACCGCCAATAGCTGCCGCAGCATTCTTTCTGAAGCCGTTTTCAAGCACCTGGCTCCCGACGGTGGAACGCTCTGACGTTTAGGAAGATTCACCATGAGCAAGAGTCGCCTTTCATTGCTCGACCGCAACCCGACGAGCTGGATTTTTCTGGCCGTGGGGTCAGGCATAGGCCTGGGCAGACTGCCCACGTACCACTGCGCTGGCCTTTACCGCCGCGAGTAACAACTTCGAACTGGCCATTGCCGTGGCTGAAACATCGCTGGTTCGATCAAGCATCTGGTGCCTTGCCCCAGGAGTCAAAATCATGACCGAACACCCTATCCCCAACCTCGACAATGAACTGATCGACCTGCCGTCTTCCGACAAACTGAAGATCGAGCAGCAGTCCACACACAAACCTCGCATCCTGCTGTTGTATGGCTCGACCCGCGAACGTTCTTTCAGCCGCCTGCTGACAGAGGAAGCGGCTCGCCTGCTGGAGCATTTCGGTGCCGAGACGCGGATCTTCAATCCAACCGGCCTGCCAATGCCCGATGACGTGCCCGATGACCACCCCATGGTCAAAGAGCTGCGCGACCTGGTGCTCTGGTCGGAAGGAATGGTCTGGTGTTCGCCAGAACGCCACGGCGCGATGACCGGTGTGTTCA
Organism: Pseudomonas kielensis; assembly: GCF_014236655.1. Taxonomy (GTDB): domain Bacteria; phylum Pseudomonadota; class Gammaproteobacteria; order Pseudomonadales; family Pseudomonadaceae; genus Aquipseudomonas; species Aquipseudomonas kielensis. The sequence continues at coordinate 50,758 of NZ_JACMYG010000022.1, read as the reverse complement.
AGTCCCAGATCGACTGGATTCCGCTGAGCATGGGAGCCGTGCGTCCGACGCAGGGCAAGACCCTTGCGGTGATGCAGGTCTGCGGCGGCTCGCAGTCGTTCAACGTGGTCAACCAGTTGCGTGTACTCGGCCGCTGGATGCGCATGTTCACCATCCCCAACCAGTCGTCAGTGCCGAAGGCCTATCTGGAGTTCGACGAAGCGGGCCGCATGAAGCCCTCTGCGTACTACGACCGCGTCGTCGACGTGATGGAGGAACTGGTGAAGTTCACCCTGCTGCTTCGTGACCGTGGCGACTACTTGGTCGATCGCTACTCCGAACGTAAAGAGTCGGCTGAAGAACTGTCGAAGCGTGTTGATCAACGATCCATCTGAGGCTGCCTGAGCATGCAACTGCACCCGCGAGCGATTCAAAACCCTGCACACGTCGGCGACCTCAATCAGTTCACCCCCCCTCTGACCATTCGCTAACCGCAACCCGAGAACAAGAACATGGCAATCAAAATAGGCATCAATGGGTTTGGACGTATCGGCCGTTTGGCGCTGCGCGCGTCCTGGGACTGGCCGGATTTTGAGTTCGTGCAGATCAATGACCCGGCCGGCGGCGCCGAGACTCACGCCCACCTGATCAACTTCGACTCGGTTCACGGACGCTGGCACCGTGAGGCAGGAGCAGAAGGCGACTCGGTAGTGATCGAGGGCAAGCGCATCAAGGTGACCGCCAACAAGACCATCGCCGACACCGACTGGTCGGGCTGCGACCTGGTCTTGGAGGCCAGCGGCAAGATGAAGTCGGTCGCAGTGCTCCAGGCCTACCTGGATCAAGGCGTCAAACGCGTGGTGGTCTGTGCCCCAGTGAAGGAAGAAGGCGCGTTGAATGTGGTGATGGGGGTCAACCAGCACCTGTTCGACCCGGCCCAGCACCGTATCGTCACCGCCGCCTCCTGCACCACCAACTGCCTGGCTCCGGTGGTGAAGGTAATTCACGAGAGTCTGGTCATTCGTCACGGCTCGATCACCACCATCCACGACCTGACCAACACCCAGAGCATCCTTGATACACCGCACAAGGACCTGCGCCGCGCCCGTGCCTCGGGCATGAGCCTGATCCCAACCACTACCGGCTCGGCGACCGCGATCGCCGAGATCTTCCCCGAGCTGCGCGGCAAGCTGAATGGTCACGCAGTGCGAGTACCGCTGGCCAACGCCTCGCTGACCGACTGCGTGTTCGAGGTCGAGCACGCGACTACGGCTGAAGAGGTCAACGCGTTGCTGAAGGCGGCTGCCGAAGGCCCGCTGAAGGACATCCTGGGCTACGAAGAGCGTCCATTGGTATCCATCGACTACCGCACCGATCCGCGGTCTTCGATCATCGATGCCCTGTCGACGCTGGTGGTCAACGGTACCCAGGTGAAGATCTACGCCTGGTACGACAATGAGTGGGGCTACGCCAATCGTGCAGTGGAACTGGCCCGACTGGTCGGCGCGGCGGAGTAAAAGGCGATCATGAAGGCATTGGCAGCCCTGTCTATGGAAGTGCGTCAGTACCTGCTGGTTACCGGCAACTACTGGGCCTTCACCCTCACCGACGGCGCGTTGCGCATGTTGGTGGTTTTGCACTTCCATTCGCTGGGCTACACGCCGCTGCAGATCGCAGCGCTGTTCCTGTTCTACGAAATTTTTGGCGTGATCACTAACCTGGTGGGCGGCTACCTCGGCGCCCGCCTGGGGCTCAATCGCACCATGAACATCGGCCTGGGCATGCAGGTGCTGGCCTTGCTGATGCTCACGGTGCCGGGCGCCTGGCTGACAGTGCCTTGGGTGATGGCAGCTCAAGCGTTGTCCGGCATCGCCAAGGACCTCAACAAGATGAGCGCCAAGAGCGCCATCAAGCTCCTGGTACCGGACAGCCAGCAAGGCACCCTCTACAAATGGGTGGCCATCCTCACGGGCTCGAAAAACGCGCTCAAAGGGGTGGGGTTTTTCCTTGGCGGCGCGCTGCTTGCACTGCTTGGCTTCACCATGGCGGTGCTGGCCATGGCGGCAGTACTGGCAGTGATCTGGATCGCCAGTTTGATGCGCCTGAAAAAGGATCTGGGCAAGGCCAAGGCCAAACCAAAATTTCGCGACATGCTCTCCAAGAGCCGGGCGATCAACATTCTCTCGGCTGCACGGCTGTTTCTGTTCGGCGCCCGCGACGTCTGGTTCGTGGTAGCACTGCCGGTGTACCTGAGCACCGCATTTGGCTGGGACTTCTGGCTGGTCGGTGGCTTTCTTGCCGCCTGGATCATCGGCTACGGCATCGTGCAGTCTTTTGCGCCCTACATCACCGGCAAGAAACGTGGCCATGTGCCGGACGGTCGAGCCGCCTTCACCTGGGCCATTGCGCTGGCCGGACTTCCCGCGCTCATTGCTCTGGGGCTGAACGCAGGCTGGTCGGCTCAGGTCGTACTGCTCGGCGGGCTGATGCTATTCGGTGTGCTGTTCGCAGTGAACTCCTCGCTGCACAGCTACCTGATCGTCAGTTATGCCAAGGAGGATGGGGTATCGCTGGACGTGGGCTTTTACTACATGTCCAACGCATTGGGCCGGCTGGTCGGCACCTTGCTGTCTGGCTGGGTTTACCAGGCCCACGGACTGCAAGCCTGTCTGTGGATATCAAGCGGCTTTGTGCTACTGGCCGCCCTGATTTCCAGTGCGCTGCCCAAGCACACCACATCTGATCTCTGAAAGAGGAATGAACATGGACGCAAAAAAGCTCGATGTGATCATCATCGGCGGCGGACAATCCGCGCTGGCAACGGCTTATTTCCTGCGCCGCACTCAGCTTTCATTCCTGATCCTTGATGCCGGGGAAAAACCCGGCGGAGCCTGGCGTCATGGCTGGGACTCATTGCGGCTATTTTCGCCGGCCGCCTGGAGCTCCATTCCAGGATGGATGATGCCCCCCTCTGAGGACGAGTATCCCTCTCGCGATCACGTCATCAGTTATCTGGCCCAATACGAGGCTCGCTACCAATTCCCGATTGAACGTCCCGTACGGGTCACCTCTGTCGAGCGTATCGAAGGTGGGTTACGAGTTCATGCCGGCGATCGATCCTGGGATGCCCAGACCGTCGTAAGTGCAACAGGGACCTGGAGTGATCCCTGTATCCCTGAATACCCGGGATCAGAGCTTTTCGCCGGCACCCAGATTCACTCGGCGCACTACATGAATTCGCAGCCGTTCGCCGGAAAACGCGTATTGGTGGTTGGTGGGGGAAACTCTGGCGCGCAAATACTGGCTGAGGTCTCCACAGTGGCAGAGGCTACTTGGGTCACGCCGACGGAGCCGCTTTTCCTGCCAGATGAAGTCGATGGTCGAGTGCTGTTTGAGCGGGCGACCGAACGCTGGAAAGCCCAGCAGGAAGGGCGTGTCATAGAGCAGCCCGTCGGCGGACTGGGAGACATCGTCATGGTACCTGCGGTGGTCGAAGCCCGTGAGCGAGGCGTGTTGTGGGCGAAGCGTCCGTTCGAGCGCTTCACCGAAGCGGGCGTCATCTGGGCTGACGGAACCGAAACTCAGGTGGATGCGGTGATCTGGTGCACGGGCTTCAAACCCGCCCTAAACCATTTGGCCAAGCTGGGTGTCCTGAACAAAGACGGCCGGGTGGATGTTCAACGTACGCATTCATTGCTCGAACCAAGGTTATGGCTGGTGGGCTATGGAGAATGGACGGGGTCTGCATCGGCCACGCTTATCGGCATCACGCGCACGGCACGAGCTACGGCTGAGGAAATTGAGTCTGTGCTCATGCAGCAGTGCTAGCGGTGTAAACCCATCACGTTGTTCACGGATGCTATTCGGCTAATCGGTGACAAGTCACTCAGGCTGTTCGGCATTACTCGCGTTATGTCTTAAAATAGCCGGTTGCCGAAAGAACCGTCATGGCCATAGCCATGAAGGGCTTTCATCCTTTACGAATATGTGTGGTGAAGATGAACAAGCCTTTCATTTCGCTGTGCCCTGAAATTACTCGGGCGCACGCGCTGAAGCTGATGGACTGGATGGAGGATGAGCGCGTCACCTGCTATCTGAGCGATTCGCGTCATGTCTCTCGCTCCATCGAGCAAGTCATCGATCGGACTCAATTGCCGATCCTGACCCATCTATTCAACCAGGGCGGCCGATTCTTCATGGCCTATGACCGGCACGACGCCCCGGTGGGTTTTGTCCGTCTAATCAAGACCGGCTCAAATTGCGAGATCGTCCTGGTCATCGGAGACAGCGACAAATGGGGCCGAAACCTTGGCGTCCGTACGATCCGCGAAGGCATGAAACTGGCCTTCCTCGACATGCGGGCCAAGAAGCTCATCGCCAAGATCCACCCGGACAACGCGCGCTCGCTGAAAGCCTTTCTGCGCAGCGGCTTTGTGCTTGAGAGCGAAACGCCGACATTGAAGTCATTTTCCATGACGGCGGGGTGCTATCTCCAGTTCTTGCGCGAAGGAGCCGTTAGCGACTCCACCAGGATCTACATCACGGAGATCGACAAGGCCAGGCTCGAGAGTCTAATCGCGCTCGAACAAGGCCCAGCCGTTGTTGAGCTCGAACATGAGCTTGAGCGAGCCATTGTCGTCAAGCCGCAGCAGGTGGCGCGCAATGTCGTCACGATGAACTCCAGGGCCTTGCTGCAGCTGGACGACGAAGAGATCGAAGTGGCCTTGGTCTACCCTGAAGACGCAGACAGCAACGCCGGGAAGCATTCCGTGTCTTCCGACATCGGCGCCGCCATCCTGGGCTATCAGGAGGGGGACGCCATCGACTGGCGAATTTCTGATCGGACCCGTCGGATCGAGATCAGGAAAGTGCTTTACCAGCCGGAGGCTGCAGGCGATTTCCACCTGTAATTGCGCCTTTTGCTCAGTGTTCGTCCATCAGCGCGAGGATCCCCCAAAGGACGGGGCCTCGCTTTGCGTGCCTGAGCGGCCTGTTGGATGGTCAAGGGCGCGTGGGTGTGGCCAAAGGGATCGCCTGATAAAACAGTTGAATACCCGGCCACCACCCGATCAGGCAATGGCCGGGCCAGACTCAGCGATAGACCGGAAAACGACGGCACAGCGCGACAACTTGTTCGCGCACGTGGTGCCCGACCTTGTCGCTGCTTCCGTTTTCCAGGGCGTCCAGTACGTCGCACAACCAGCCAGCCACTTGCTCGCAGGCCTCCACACCAAACCCACGGGTGGTCACCGCCGGGGTACCGATACGAAGGCCGGATGTCACAAACGGTGAGCGTGGGTCATTCGGCACCGAGTTTTTGTTGGCGGTGATATAGGCACTGCTCAGGGCCGCGTCGGCCTCCTTGCCGGTGTAGGGCTTGTCGGACAGGTCGATCAGCATCATGTGGTTGTCGGTGCCGCCCGAGACGATTTTGTACCCGCGCTTTTGCAACACCCCGGCCATGGCCCGGGCGTTGATGACCACTTGGGTCTGGTAGATGCTGAACTCCGGCGCAAGCGCTTCCTTGAACGCCACGGCCTTGGCCGCGATCTGGTGCATCAGCGGCCCGCCCTGCACGCCGGGAAACACAGCGCAATCGAGCTTTTTGTAGAAAGCTTCATCCTGTCCCTTGGACAAAATCAAACCGCCGCGTGGCCCGCGCAGGGTTTTGTGCGTGGTGCTGGTCACCACATGCGCATGGGGAAGCGGGTCCGGGTATTCGCCCGCGGCGACCAGCCCGGCGACGTGAGCCATATCGACCCAGAAGATAGCCCCTACCTTGTCGGCAATGCTGCGCATGCGTGCCCAGTCCTTGTACCGCGAATACGCGGAAAAACCACCGATCAACATTTTGGGGCGTGTCTGCAGTGCGATTCGCTCCATCTCGTCGTAGTCGAGAAAGCCGGTTTTCGGGTCCAGTCCGTAAGGCACGATGGTGTAGTGACGCCCCGAAAAGTTGGCCGGGTTGCCGTGGGTCAGGTGACCGCCCTGGGCCAGGTTCATGCCCATCACCGTATCACCGGGGTTGATCAGTGCCAGGAAGACCGCCGCGTTGGCCTGGGCGCCCGCATGGGGTTGCACGTTGGCGTAGTCGCAGTCGAACAGGGCCTTGACCCGCTTGATGGCCAGCCGCTCGGCCACATCGACGTATTCACAGCCGCTGTAATAACGCTTGCCGGGGTAGCCTTCGGCGTACTTGTTGGTAAGCACCGTGCTCTGGGTTTTCATCACCAGCGGGCTGGCATAGTTTTCCGAGGCGATCAGCTCGATATGGTCTTGCTGGCGATGCTCTTCGCTGTGAATCGATTCATACAGCTCAGGGTCGAAAGCGTTGAGGGTCAGTGTCGAGTCGTACATGTGCAAAGTGTCCTTGGTCAAGAATTCAAGCGGCGGGTGACAGCAAGCGCGTGATGCGCGCGGCGATGTCGTCGATCTGTGCGTCATCGCAAATCAGCGCCGGCAACAGGCGCACGGTGTTGCCCCGTGTGACGGTGATCAGCAGACGTTGTTCTTCACGGGCCCGGCCGACCAGTTCAGCGATGGCTGCGGACATTGCGGGCCTCCTGTAGTGGGGGATCAACGGCTGGGAGTGGTCGACAACAACGTGTCTTCACCGAGAGGGCGGGCATCGGCGGACGGCCAGTAGTACGCATCCGGCATGGCTCGGGCACCGAAGATCGCCTGCCCGACGCGCACCACGGTCGCGCCCTCTTCAATGGCGACTTCAAAGTCACCCGACATGCCCATCGACAGCTCTTGCAGCGACACCCCGTCAGGCGCGCAATGACGCAAGCGGTCGCGCAATTCACGCAGCCGGACGAAGCAAGGGCGTACCCGCACCGCGTCGGCCGAGAACAGCGCCAGCGTCATCAACCCGCGAACCCGCAGTGTCGGGAACGCAGGCATTGTCTCCAGGAAAGCCGCCACGTCATCGGGCGCTAGCCCGTACTTGCTGGCTTCGCCGCTGGTATTGACCTGGACGAACACGTCCATCTGCCGACCGATAATGCGCAGGCGACGGTCCAGCGCCTCGGCCACCCGCAGGCTGTCCAGGGCCTGGAACTCGCTGGCGAAGCGTGCGACCTGCTTGGCCTTGTTGGTCTGCAAGTGACCGATCACCGACCATTGCAGGTCTTGCAGGTCGGTCATGGCCTCCCACTTGCGCTGCGCTTCCTGCACCTTGTTCTCGCCCAACAGGCGGCAACCGGCGGCATAGGCCAGACGCAGATGAGCTTCATCAAAGGTTTTGCTGACCGGCAGCAAGCGCACACCGGCCGGGTCCCGCCCTACCCGGCGGCACGCCTCGACAATGCGTTGCTGCACGGCGGCCAGGTTGCGGCGAAAGTCTTCGACACTGTCGGCCTGTGGGTAACGACCATGGCGCGCATGCAGGATGTTGAGGTCTTCGGTTTGATCAGGCATCAGTTGGCCGCTCCCTTGGTGGGCACGGCAACCGGTTCGGCCTGTGGGACTGCAGTCTTTTCACGACGCGGCAACTGCCCATTGAGCACGGCGTAGGCCGCCAGGCCGATGACCAGGCCCCAAAACGCACCGCCGATGCCCAGCAGGGTGATATTGGCCGCGCAGGCCAGGAACGTGATCAGCGACGCTTCCCGCGATTTCACATCCGCCATGGCATTGGCCAGGCTCGCGCCGAGTGTGCCCAACAGGGCCAGCCCGGCCAGGGTGGTGATGAAGGTCGCCGGGAAGGCCATGAACACCGCCGCCAGGGTCACGCCGAAGATCCCCACCAGGATGTAGAAGATGCCCGCGGCCACGCCTGCGATCCAGCGCTTGGACGGGTCTTCCGACGCTTCCTTGCCCGTGCAGATGGCGGCGGTGATGGCCGCGATGTTGAAGGCATGGGAACCGAACGGCGCCATCAGCAGAGAACCCAGCCCGGTCACGCTGAGGATCGGGTTGGCACTGGTGTTGAAGCCGTCACTGCGCAGCACCAGCATGCCCGGCATGTACTGCCCCGTGAGGGTGATCAGAAACAGCGGCAACGCCACACTCAACAACGCATTGACCGAGAACTCCGGGCGGGTGAATACCGGTGTCGCAAACTCCAGCGTCAGCCCCGCGAAGTCCACGCGTCCCTGCATCAGCAGAAAGCCAAGCCCCAGCACCAGAATGCCGACCACCGCGTAGCGCGCACTCAAGCGCTTGAACAGGATGTAGGCGCCGATCAACACCCCGACCAGTAACGGGTCGAGGCTCATGCTGGCGAACGCACCGATGCCGAACTGCAGCAGGATGCCGCCCAACAAGCCCGCGGCTACACCCGGCGGGATCAGGCGAACGGCTTTTTCAAAGTAACCGGATACGCCCAGCAACACGAACGCTGCAGCCGAAATCATGTACGCCCCAATGGCCTCGGCGTAGGGTGTGGTCGCCAAGGCGACGATCAAAAACGCCGCCGCCGGGGTCGACCAGGCGGTGATGATCGGCTCGCGGCTCACCCAACTGAGGAACAGCCCGGTCACCCCTACCCCGATCGACACAGACCACACCCACGACGCCGTCAACTCAGGGCTGAGCCCTGCGACCTTGGCGGCCTGAAACACCAGGATGAAGGTGCCGCCGTAATTGACGATCACCGAAATCAACCCGGCAACCACCGGGTGCAGCAAGTCCCGCAGACGCAGGGACGAGAGGGATTGAGTAGATGACATAGGTCTTGGCTCCTTGCTGGACGATGCATCCGGCCACTGGTAAGCGCTCATTTATAGCGGTTGACTGGCAGGTTTTACCCCTACGCTTTAACGCAGCAGACCAGACCACTTTCTGTGGTCGGCTCAGCCATGCTCACGCGCAAAGGCGTTCATGAAATCGCACAGAGCCTCGACCGCCGGCACTGAAACGGCGTTGTAGAGGCTGGCGCGCAGGCCGCCGACGCTGGCGTGACCTTTGAGGCCGTTGAGGCCGGCCTGCTCCGCGCGCCGCAAAAAGGTCTTCTCCAGCGCCACCTCGGCCAGCCGGAAGGGCACGTTATTGATGGAGCGATACGGTGCCTGCACTGAGTTGCGATAAAACCCGTCACTCCCATCGATGGCGCGGTAAAGCATTCGCGCCTTGGCCTGGTTGCGCTGATGCAGGGCCTGCAGGCCGCCACTGTGCTTGATCCACTTGAGCGTCAGGCCTGTGAGGTACCAGGGGAAGGTCGCAGGGGTATTGAGCATCGACTGCGCTTCGCTGATGCGCGCGTAGTTGAGAATGTCCGGGGTAAAGGCATGGGAACGTTCCAGCAACGCCGGGTCCACGATGACCACCGTCAACCCGGCCACGCCCATGTTTTTCTGTGCGGCGGCATACACCAGCCCATGCCTGGCGATGTCGATCGGCTTGGACAGCAGGCTTGAACAGGCATCGCACACCAGCGGCGCGTCACTCGCGGGCGTGTCGATGAACTGCACGCCGTGCACCGTCTCATTCTCGGTGTAATGCAGGTAGGCGGCGTCGGCGTTAAGGCGCCAGTGCGAGGCATGGGGGACATGGTCGAAACCGGACGCGTGGGCGCTGGCAACCACGCGCACATCGCAGTAGCGCCGGGCAGCCTCGATCGCCTTGCCCGACCAGAGGCCGGTGTGCAGGTAATCCGCCGTACCTTTATCGCCTATCAGGTTCATCGGCACTTGAGCGAACTGCAACGAGGCGCCCCCTTGCAGGAACAGCACTTTGTAGGCAGGCGGCACCCCGAGGATATCGCGCAGGTCCCGTTCGGCTTCACTGGCCACCGCCATGAACACCTGCGAACGATGGCTGATTTCCATCACGGACATGCCGCTGCCGGCAAAATCGAAAAACTCCTCGTGCGCCTGAGTGAGGACGTCCAACGGCACCGCGGTGGGGCCTGCGCTGAAGTTGTGTGACCGAGCCATGGTTGAGTAACTCCTGTTCAAGAATGCTCGCCCTGCGCGTCATCACCGAGGTAAAGCCGTAGGGTGGCGAGGGCCAGAGTCTACGGATAAACTGGCCTGCCTTTACCTGCCAATTCATGGAAAGAGAGCAGACCACATGGCAACGGCCTTCGAGCTGGAAACCCTGAAGATGCGCCTCAACGACGCTGAATTTCAGCTGCTGGATCTGCATCAGCGAATCCAGCGTGCATTACGTGCGCTGATTCTCGACGGCGCCCTCGGCCCCGGCTTGAAACTGCCCGCCACGCGGGTGCTGTCCAAGTCACTGGGGTGCGCCCGCGACACCGTTGAGAACGCTTATGTGCAGTTGCATCGGGACGGGTTTATCGTGCGCCGCGAAGGCGCCGGCAGTTACGTCTGCGACGCGGTGGGGGTCGAATTGCGCGGTGCTGGCCGCCGACGCCTCAGGGCTCAGGAAATCAGGAGCAGCGTCGCCGCCCCGGGCGCCGAACTCAGCCAACGCGGGCGGATGATCTTTGACGCCGGCGGCGTGCGCGATCAGCAAGTCATCAAGGCATTCGCCACCGGCCTGCCGGAAACCCGCAGCTTCCCGACGGATGTCTGGGAGCGTTTGCAGCGCCAGGTCATGAAGGACTATCGCGCGAGCGTGCTGCTGCATGGAGATCCACAAGGGGCTGAGCCCCTGCGCAAAGCGATTGCCACCTACCTGAACCTCGAACGCGGCGCCAAATGCTCCCCCGACCAGGTACTGGTATTGAGCAGTACGCGTCAGGCGTTGTATCTGTGCGCGCAATTGCTGGTGGACGCCGGCAAGCCGATTCTGATGGAAAACCCCGGCTACTACGGCGCCCGCAAGGCCTTCCAAATCGCCGAAACCAAGGTGATGCCCATTGATGTCGATGAACATGGCATCCGCACCGACCTGTTGTACGCCGACCGCAGCGGCGCCAATTGCGTGTATGTCACGCCCTCTCACCAATACCCCACCGGCGCGACTTTGCCGCTGGAGCGGCGTCTTGAGTTGATCAATTGGGCGGCGCAAAAAGGCAAGTGGATCATCGAGGATGACTACGACAGCGAGTTCCATTACGACGGGCAGCCCACGGCGTGCGTGCAAGGCCTGGATAAGTATCAGCGCACGCTCTACATCGGCACGTTCAGCAAGACCCTCTACCCCGGACTGCGCATGGGGTACATGGTGCTGCCCTGCGAACTGGTAAAGCCCTTTGCCTATGCGCGCAGCATGATGGACGGCCACACTCCGCAAACGCTGCAACTGACGCTGGCGCGCTTTATGGAAGACGGCCATTACAACGCGCATGTCCGGGCCATGCGCAAGCTGTATGCCGGACGTCGGTCAATCATGCACGACGCCATCGGCAAGTACTTGAGCACGGTGGTCACCGCCGAACTGCCGCCGGGTGGGTTGCAAATCCCCTGCTTGTTGAAAGCCGGATGGTCCGAGGAAAAAACCATCCGCCAGGCCGCCGCTGCCGGCGTGCAACTGTCCGGCCTCAGCGGCTTGTACGCGGGCGAGCCGAAGCAACAGGGCTGGCTGCTGGGCTACTCCTCCCTGACCGCGTATGAAATAGAAGCCGCCATGTTACGTCTGGCCAACGCCCTGAAAATCTAATAGCCCAGCGCATAGTTCATCAGCAGCTGCTGGGCCTGAAAGGCCATCCGCGCACGCGGGGGGACAGCTTGGAGTATTCAACCGTGATGACGGGTTGATGTTGCAGACCACCGCACTCGACACCCTGCCACCCGTCTACGCAGGGGCAGGAATGGTGAAATCGCCGCCATTTAAAGTGGTCTGGTGGCCTCATCGGTAATGGACTATCGCGCAAGACCATCGCCTCATTAAGCTCTGCGCCGAATTTGCCATGCTCACTACACAGGTTTCGCCATGACGATTCGTATCGGGTTGCTGCCTCAGGTCGCCGCCGCACACTTTGTCAGTCATTTGCACATCATGGTGCTGGCGGCGCTATTCCCCCTGCTTCCGGCTTTTTTCAACGTGGAATATGTGGAGCTGGGCCTGGCGTTGAGCCTGTTCAATATCGTCACGGCGTTGGTACAGGCACCCATGGGGTTTGCCGTGGACCGCTACGGTGCCAGGCGCTTGCTGTTGGTCGCGCTGGCACTGGGCAGCAGCAGTTTCCTGCTGATTGCACTCTTGCCCGGCTACACCTGTTTGTTGATCGCCATGGTGCTGGCCGGTGTCGCCAACGCCATTTATCACCCGGCCGACTACGCCCTGTTGTCGCGCCACATTGACCCCGCCCACATCGGTAAGGCGTTCTCCGTGCATACCTTTGCCGGGTTCCTTGGCGCGGCCGTGGCCCCGGGTTTTTTGCTGGGTATCGCGGTGGCGAGCAACCTGCCCATGGCCTTCGGGGCGGCGGCACTGGTGGGCTTTTTCGTGCTGGCGCTGTTGTTGACCCCTGGTTTCGCACTGACCCGAGTCAGTCGCGTGTATCCCGCCGCCGACCCGACACCCATCGGCGCCAGTCGCCTGTCACTGCTCTCGCCTATGGTGCTCAGCCTGACCCTGTTGTTCGTGCTGCTGAACCTGAGCACCAGCGCGATTGAGAAGTTCTCGGTCGCCGCCCTGATGCAAGGCCAGGGCGTGGCCTTGACCTGGGCCAACTCGGCGTTGACCGCCTTCCTCTTTGCCAGCGCTTTCGGCGTGCTGGCCGGGGGAGCCTTGGCCGACCGGACGCGCCGCCATGGCGTAGTCGCAGCTAGCGCGTTTGCCTTGGCCACCGTGCTGATGCTGCTGGTCGCCACGGCACGCTTGAGCGAGCCGGCGCTGCTGGTCGTGCTGGGGGCTGCGGGCTTCCTGACTGGGGTGATCGCACCGTCCCGCGACATGCTGGTACGGGCGGCGGCCCCGAAGGGTGCCGAAGGCAAAACCTTCGGCATCGTCTCTACCGGTTTCAACATCGGTGGCGCCATCGGGCCCGTCGGGTTCGGCTGGCTGCTCGACCAAGGTCAGCCCAACGCAATTTTCTGGGCCAGCGCCGCCTTCATGTGCCTGACCGTTGTACTGACCCTGATACAGGAGAAGTCCATGGCCAGGGCCCGAAAAATGGCGGCACTCCAAGTGGCATTCAAGTGACCTGGATAAACAGCCGCAACGTGTTTTTGCCGCAGCGCTTGAAGGGCGCCGTCCCGCATTGATTGCGCTGCACCTCTCTCTTGTGCGGACTGGAAAACCCGCGCGGTACGCAAGTACCAGGGTAAACCGGTGGTGGGATGTTCAAGCTCGAAGCAATTGCATGGGTTTCAACTGCAGGCAGCAGGGGAAACTGTTCCAGAATCGGTTGCAACCCCGACGTAGGGAAGCAACCGTGACAACCTTTATTTAATGCAGACATGGGTACCAACAACATAGTTTGACACAACCCATCGCGTAAATCGGGGTCTGTAGGATGATTCGCGATAAAGACAACAGCAACATAGATTGACACAGATGGGCTGCGCTTCAAATACAGGGCCGGGCTGCTCCCAACATAGTGTGACACCAACAACTGAAGTAAGCGGTCAGGAGGGGAGCAGCATAATCTGCGGTCTTCAGCACAAGCTCAGTGCGATGTCTAAATCTGTGCGCAACCTACGGCCGGCTCCCATAAGCACATAAACCGTATTTTTCGTCTCAAACAAGCAGTTGTGAGTGAAGGAAACCCCCAACGTTGATCTGACCCAATCACCAGGCGCAAAACGACCTTTTCTATCTTGGATAACCGTCAATGCGTAAACCAAGGCAGGGATAAGCCCTCTATCGGTGATGGCTATTCGTTGACGTGTTGTAACTTCGAGATCCAAGATTACCCAATCAGCAACAAGGCAATATGCACGGGAAGGAAAATGCAGACCTGCGAATGTCACTGCATCTAAATCGGGGAGTGGGCACCCGTTTATGTTTTCGCCTGCGGAAAGCAGCGAGGTAAACGCCGCCAAATTCATTCATCCCTCCAGCCGGTCGGTAAACTGACTCGAACGTGAATCATCCATAAGCATAGCTCTCAGCGAACAGCCTGGTACCGATGGCGACGAATAGTAGCCAGGTCGCCTCACACCTGGTTTCTCAACTCTCCCTTTATCTCACTGAACGGGATGATTTCTATTGGCGGCGTCACAGCACAAATCGGTTTACGCCAATAATCCACGCTATGCCATTGGCCGTGCTTGAACCCAACCTCTGGGTAGGTGCCGATGTGGGTGAACCCGAGTGCTTCATGGATACCTATACTTCCTGCGTTGGGTAAGGCAATGCCGGCATAGGCTGCATGAATCCCCTGTTTCTCTAGAACTGGTAGAAGCTGCTGATAAAGCGCACGACCAACCCCTTTTCGGTGCACAGCCGGATCAACATACACGGTGACATCCGCCGACCATCGATAGGCTTCTCTCGCTCGATGCTCGCTTGCGTAAGCGTATCCAACGACGTTGCCCTCCACCTCGGCTACCAGATAGGGATGCGGCGGTAGTGTTGCGGTTATTCTTGATGCCATCTCATCAACAGTCGGTGGTATCAGCTCGAACGAGATGACTGAGTTCAAACCATTGGAGCATAGATAATCTGGATGGCAGGGGCATCAGATGGTGTAGCAACCCTCACTTTGTAATTCATGTCTTTCCTTACTGCCCCTTTAAAAAATCGCGTTTGAAAGGCTGAACCACCTTAAGGCCTAGCCCTTCAGGATGTCGCGATAGGAACGTGAACTACGCCTTGAGCGGGCTTACCGCATCCACGAACCGTAGAGAGCACCGTTCAGTGAATTGTGAGCTTTTGCTCATGGGGACTAGGCTGCGGGATATCCACGACAACGTCTTTAGCACCGAGAACCTTCGCCAGGAACAGCGCCGTTAACCCACCGAAAAACTGCGCGATGATGAACAGCGCTACGTCTGACATCCGTATCCCCGAGAATGTATTGGTGAACACGCGAGCAATCGTCACCGCCGGATTCGCACTTAAAAACCAGTCGGACCCTACGCATGCGCTTCAAGTTTAAATCATGCCGCCCGTCAGGAGACACATGCGAAGATTCGTTGTAAATAGGAGCCACTCATCGGTGGGTATGTGCCGCAGAAATATTTTTTTGAAAAAAAATACAGACATTACAGAATTGTAATTCTTCAATCATCTCCCTGTTATCTTCAAATTGCAACGATACAAGTCGGCGACGATACGAAAGCGCAACGCGCTTTCCGTAAACAATAATTCCAGCCGAAGAACTTACTAGTTCTGCCAAACCTAAGGAGTGATTAATGGATAACAATACAAAATTCTCAATGGCCGCTTTAGCGTTGGTTGTCAGTTCTGGGCCTTCCATGGCATTCGCAGAGGAAAAGACTGGGGGATTTATCGAAGATAGTAGTCTTTCCGTGCTAAATCGAAATTTCTACTTCAATCGTGACCATCGTAACGGGCAATCAAGCCCCACAGGCAATGGTTATTCAGAGACTTGGTCGCACGCGATCATCAGTAAATTTGAATCCGGTTTTACTCAAGGCACTGTCGGTGTGGGCGTCGATGCTTTCGCGATGATTGGGTTGAAGCTTGATACGGGTGACGGTCGAAATGGTGGTCGTAGTTCGTTCGATGTACTGCCTGTCAATGGCGATGGTGAGGCTCGAGATGAGTACACAAAAGTCGGTGGGGCAGCAAAGGTTCGCGCTTTTGACACAGTAGTGAAAGTTGGTGATGTTTTTCCAGCGAACCCCGTCGTGGCTTCTGGCGACTCAAGACTACTACCCGAAAGTTTCCGCGGTGTAACCGCGACCAATACCAGCATTGAAGGACTGACTGTTCAAGGTGGTCGCCTGCACGCCATGAGCCAACCAGTCTCCAGCAATATGCGCGACAACTTCGCGACATTCTATGCAGGGCCTGTTAATTCACCTTGGGTAGGCTATTTCGGCGGCGACTACAACGTTAACAAAAATATCATCGTTAGTCTCTATTCCAGTCGCCTCAAAGACGCTTGGAATCAATACTATGCGGGCACGGGATTGAATTACTCACTGTCTGATCAGCTTTCTGTATTCGGGGGCGTGAATTACTACAAGGCCGTTGATGAAGGAAAGAAACTGCTGGGAGAATTCGACAACAATATTTGGAGCGCTAAAGTTGGCGTGAAGTATGGTGCGCACTCACTTGCACTTTCTCACCAGCGAAATAATGGTAATGACGACTTCGACTATCTGCGTCAGTCGGACTCTATCTTTCTCGACAACTCGATCCAATACAGCGATTTTAACTCGCCAAAAGAACGTTCGTGGATGGTTCGCTACGACCTCGACATGAGCTCGTACGGCGTACCAGGCCTGTCGTTTATGACACGTTATGGTCGCGGCACCGACGCTGACTATTCCAACGCTAACGCAACATACATGAGGCGCGATGCAGACGGGAACCCGTTGACAGATCAGAAACGTTGGGAGCGCGACATTGAGGTGAAGTACGTCGTTCAGACAGGTTCCTTGAAAGATATGTCTTTCCGCTTGCGGCAAGCGAATACTCGCGCAACCGCTTTTGAATCGGATCTGGATGAGGTCCGTGTGATTGTTGAGTACCCACTCGCCATTCTGTAATACCTAAACGGGAAAATTCTCGGTTCTTCTAAATTGTCCCATTTTTGATTGAAAATTTCAAAATTGTAATTTTTCAATCATCTCCACGTTAACTAGGATTGCTTATAGTGAGTGGGAGTTATTAGGAATCTAGCTAGCGCATCTGGTTAGATCTCTACAGACAAGTAGCAAGCCTGTGAAAATCTGGAAACTCATTGTTGTTCAGTTAAAGCTACAATTTCACCTTTAGAAGCTCCTTCGGAAAAGGGTGAATTTTTAAGACGTCCCTCGGGACGTCTTTTTTATACCTGTTCGAAGCGAATCTAAAAAACGCCCGATTCCTATTTTTCATATCAGTCGAGCGTTATAGATTGTTCAGATAGTAGGATAGCTACTAGCCACCACGTTTGCGACACTCTCCAGCCACAGTGTACCTAATCGTATTTAGCTGCCCATTTGAATCTTCATAAGTCATGGCGGCTGGCACCACCGCGCAGACTTTTGCAGGCCGCACCACACTGATCACTTTCACAACATCCATCTTCATTCCGTACTCGTATTGTTTCGCTACAGGTGCGCTTTTCCCTTGGCTAATAGCATACTGCTCCATAGCTTTAGCATTAGCCGCCATCATTTTCTCAAAGGTTTTGTCTCCTCCCCCTTCAGCAGAGACAAGAGAGGATAACGCCAGAGTTCCAGCGAGAGTAATAATGCTCATGAATTTCATATTGAGTACCTCATATATTAACAGTTACCAGAATATCAACTAGAACATTGCGTAGGTGTGGCGCCAGGATTACCGATGTCCAATCTGCCATCCAAAAAAAACCGCAACCGGAAACCGGAAGCGGTTTTTTTTATTCAGCGTACTGCTACATTTACATTTCATCAGTCTCATCTTTAGCATCACTTGACACTACTGGCTCGATTTTTCCTTCTTTAGCCACGTACTTCTCCATTGCTAGATCATTTGCGACCATCATTTTCTCAAAGGTTCTGTCTCCGCCACCTTCGGCTAAAGCAACTGAAGAAAGGACTAAAGCACTCGCAAGAGCAAAAATTTGAGCAATTTTCATACTGACACCTCATCTAGTTGACACTCTTAGGGTATCAATTCGAACCTATCAACACGGTGGCGCCTAGATTACAGATTCGTTATGTTGCGCACATAAAAAAGCCCCCCATCGAATCTCGATAGGAGGCTTTGAGAAAACTAAATTATATGGATGCTATTTTGTCGTCTTTGGTTTCTTCCTCGTCTCGGCGGTGCACCCATTGATAAAGAGCAGGCAGTATCAGCAGAGTCAACACAGTTGAGGATAGGATTCCCCCGATTACTACGGTAGCTAGGGGTCTTTGAACCTCTGCCCCCGTTCCGGTTGCCAGTGCCATCGGAATAAACCCAAGAGAGGCCACGAGAGCTGTCATCAACACCGGACGTAAACGTGTGAGAGCCCCTTCATTAATTGCGGAACTTAAAGAATGTCCTTCCTCGCGTAGATTACGTATGAAAGCGATCATCACCAGACCGTTTAGCACCGCCACTCCCGACAACGCGATGAAACCAACACCTGCCGAGATCGATAGCGGGATGTCTCTCAGCCATAAAGCCATGACACCCCCTGTCAATGCGAACGGAATACCAGTAAACACCAGTAGGCCATCCTTGAGGTTGTTGAACATCATGAACAAGAGTGCGAACACCAGAAGCAGGGCAACCGGCACTACAATCTGTAGTCGCTTGGCAGCGGATTGGAGCTGCTCGAACTGCCCTCCCCAAGTGGTCCAGTAACCGGATGGGATTTGCACTTCCTTATCAATGGCGCTACTGGCCTCCTGTACAAAAGAGCCGATATCACGCCCACGCACGTTGGCGCTGACGATCACCAGACGCTTGCCGTTTTCTCGGCTGACCTGGTTAGGTCCCAACACTAGATCGAGGGTCGCCACCTCTGAAAGAGCTATGAATCCGATCTGGTCAGCATTGGTGTTGAGCAACGCCGGTACCGGGATTAGCAATGTGGACAATCCCTCGAGATCCTTACGCATCGCGTCGGATAAACGCACCACCATGTCAAATCGGCGGTCTCCCTCATACATCGTACCGGCTTGTCGACCGCCAACTGCCACCGCAATGGTGTCTTGCACGTCGCCTACGTTGAGTCCGTAACGGGCGGCTTTGTCGCGGTCGATGTTGATGGTCAGTACCGGCAGTCCCGACGTTTGCTCAACTTTGACCTCGGAGGCACCATTGATCTTCAGCATTGATGCGGCGATTTTTGCAGCGGTGCCGTTGAGCACCGCCATGTCATCACCGAATACCTTGACCGCCACATCACTACGTACGCCTGAAATCAACTCGTTGAAACGCAGTTGAATAGGCTGAGAAAGCTCATAGTTGCTTCCGGGCATCGCAGCTGCAGCTTTTTGAATATCGTCTATCAATGCCTCCCTTGATTTATTCGGATCAGGCCATTGACTCTTCGGCTTGAGCATCACATAGCTGTCAGAAATGTTTGGAGGCATTGGATCGGAGGCAATTTCGGCAGTACCTGTACGACCAAACATCCGTTTGACCTCCGGTACTTTTGCCAATACCAGGGTTTCAAGGCGTTGCTGCATCTCTACCGATTGCGTCAGGCTGGTACCTGGGACACGCAATGCTTGCAACGCGAAATCGCCTTCGCTGAGACTCGGCACAAACTCACTACCCATCCGACTTGCGACCACACCGCATATTGTGATCACGCCTAATGCCATGGCGAATGCCAACGATCGATGGCCCATGACCCAGTCCAAAGCTGGAGCATACATCCGGCGGGCGCCACGCATGATGACGTTTTCTTCTTCCTTGACCTTGCCGGTCACGAACATCGCAATCGCAGCAGGGACAAAAGTTACTGACAACAACATCGCCCCCAGTAAGGCGATCACTACGGTGAAGGCCATCGGGTGGAACATTTTTCCTTCGACGCCAGTAAGCGCAAAAATCGGTAGGTACACGACCATAATGATCAACTGACCGAAAATTAATGGTCGGCGTGCTTCCTTGGCAGCAGCGAATACTTCGTGAAAACGTTCAGAGCGAGTGAGGATGCGCCCGTGGTGTTGCTGCGCATGGGCCAAACGCCTGATGGCGTTTTCAACAATTACCACCGCACCGTCGACGATGATGCCAAAGTCCAAAGCCCCAAGGCTCATCAGGTTGGCGCTAACTTTATTGGTAAACATGCCGGTGAATGTGAACAACATAGCGAGCGGGATAACCATGGCAGTGATCAGCGCTGCACGTATATTTCCCAAGAACAGGAATAGAATCGCAATCACTAGGATTGCACCTTCGATCAGGTTCTTTTTTACCGTGGCAATCGCCTTGTCCACAAGATTGGTACGGTCATAGACAGTGACTGCTACAACCCCTTTTGGCAGTGAACGGTTGATTTGCTCAAGCTTGTTGGCAACGGCCTGCGCCACGGTGCGGCTGTTCTCGCCGATTAGCATGAACACTGTGCCGAGCACCACTTCACGACCGTTTTCGGTCGCTGCTCCCGTGCGCAATTCACGGCCGATATCCACGGTTGCAACATTCTTCACACGTATTGGCGTACCGTCGACATTGGCCATGACGATATTGGCGATATCGTCGGTGGTTGCTACTTGACCAGGTGCACGAATCAGTAACTGTTCGCCGCTGTGCTCGATGTAACCGGCACCGACGTTAGCGTTGTTGCGCTCCAGCGCTGTAACAAGGTCAGTCAGCGTGAGCTTGTAAGCGGCCAAGCGTTTTGGATCGGGCGCAATCTGATACTCCTTGGCAAACCCGCCAATGGTATTGATTTCGGCGACCCCAGGAACATTGCGCAGTTGAGGCTTGATGATCCAGTCTTGAATCACCCTCAGGTCGGTCGGCGTATAGGGACTGCCGTCCTCCTTGACAGCCCCCTCTTCAGCCTCGACCGTCCACAGGAAAATCTCACCAAGACCGGTTGAGATCGGTCCCATGACAGCTTCCACACCTTCTGGCAGTTGCTCTTTGGCCACCTGTAATCGTTCGTTGACCAATTGCCGAGCGAAGAAGAGGTCCGTGCCCTCTTTGAAAATAACAGTAACTTGCGACAAACCCGAGCGTGACAGCGAACGAGTTTGTTCTAGAGCCGGTAAACCAGCCATTGCTGTTTCGATGGGGAACGTGATGCGTTGTTCGGTTTCCAGTGGTGAAAAACCTGCTGCCCCCGTGTTGATTTGCACCTGGACGTTGGTGATATCGGGAACCGCGTCGATCGGCAGCTTCTGATAGCTTGCTATACCGAGGCCGGCCATGAGGAAAACCGCGAGCAGTACGATAATGCGCTGCTCGATGGCAAATTGGATCAGGCGTTCGAACATGAGAACCTTCTCGTGGAAATGGCGGATCAGTGGGCGTGTTCAGCCGAGGCTTTACCCAATTCTGATTTCAAAATGAAACTACCGGCGGCGGCGATTTGAGCTCCGGGCTCCAGGCCTTCCTTGATCTCGACCAGACCCGCCGAACGACCACCTGTCTCCACTGGCTGAGCTCTAAACCCGTCCTCCGTTCGAACGAAAACAGTTTGCTTGTCCTCGACCGTCTGAAGAGCCGCCTCTGGTACAGCGACCTTTGTCTGCCGAGTACCGGTGTCAACCTGCACGGTCACAAATAGCCCCGGACGCCATGCACCTTGTGGATTTTCCAATGTCACGCGGACCGTGGCTGTACGGGTTTGCTCGCCCAACAAACTGCCGACATAGGCCACGGTTCCAGTGACTTCAGCATTCAACTCCGGCGCACTGACCTTGACCGATTTGCCTACGAGTACCTTGTTCAAATCCTTTGGTGAGACTCCAAAGGTCACCCACACACGCGACAAGTCGGAGAGCGTAAAGGCATTGGTGGTTTCGCTGACAACTTCACCGAGGGCCAAATGTTTCTCGACTACAACCCCGTCAAACGGCGCACGCAATTCATATCGATTACCCCCGCTGGCGACCGAGCTACCACTCAGTACGCTAATTTTTTGCCGAGCATTGCTGAGAGCAATTTCAGCTTCTTGCAAAGCCTGGCGGGCTTGCAGGAAGTCCTGTTCTGCAGAGATTTTGTCCTGCCATAACTGTCGCTCTCGCTCGTAGGTAGTACGCGCCAACTCAAGACGACGTTGCGCAGCGGCTTGTTCACTGCGCTGATCAGAAATTTGTTGGCTAGCGATTACGGCCAGCAACTGACCTTTTTTCACTGGTTGACCAAGATTGGCATGAACCGACTCAACGACACCAGGTACGCGGGGCACCACGTGCGCAGTGCGGTCTTCATCAAAACGGATTTCTCCAGGAAAGGGCAATGAAAGGCTGATGCTCTGCGCTTTCGCTTCAACCAGTTGGATGCCGGCAGAGCTGATCTGCTCTTCGCTCAGAGTCAAATGACCCTCTTCAGCTTCGCCTTCTGCGTGTTCGCCCTCGGCCGGTTTTCCGTCAGCAGTTTCATCGCCGTGATCGTCATAGCCTTTGCCCTCCTGAGTCTGAGCTTCAGCTGAAGGCACCGATGGGCTTGTCATCCAAAACGAACCGATGCCTATACCTATTGCCAAGGTTAGTGCCGAGACGAGGATTAGTTTTTTATCCATGGAGACTCCCTGCGCAACCCAGTCGGCATTCACGGATTAACGTGGTATTGCGATACTGAGCAGCGGTAAAAAAAGCGTTATATGAAATTCACGGGGTACGAGTGAGAATGGCAACATCACCGAAAATTCGCTCGATACGCACCCAGGCGTCTGTCGCCTCGGCGATGGCTTGGATGTATTGCGTGCGAGCGCTAATCAATGTGCGCTGAGCATCGAGCACGTCGAGAAAGTTAAACTTACCCATTTCGAAACCTCGGGTAGCGGTATCGACGGCACTTTGCGCTGCAGGCAGGATGGTTTGATTGAACGACGCCACTTCAGTGTTAGCAGTCAGCCACTGATCTAAGGTGGTTTGGATCTCTGTGCGCAGTCGTAACTCACTGGCATTCCGAAGGTCGCGAGATTGATCGGCACGGCGGGCTGCGGCCAGTACGTTGCCTTGGTTACGGTTAAACAACGGGATGGGCATAGATAGCCCTACGACATTCACCCGCTCGCGCTCACGCTCGTCGTATTGACTCCCGATACTCACGGTCAGGTCCGGAATTCGACGAGCCTTCTCAAGACCAAGAGAGGCTTCCCGCTGATCTATTTGCAGTTTTGCTAATCGTAGCTCTGCAGTTTCACCAATTCGGCTAAACAGCAGCGACGAATCGGGCACGGTTGGCATCGACCGATTTGGATCACCTACGGACACAAATGCAGGCAAAGGCGCCCCCATGACCTGAGCGAGTCTCTGGTAGGCACTGGCCTCATCCCGCTCAGCCCGCCTCAACTCTAGGCGCACTTCTGATAGCTGAACCTCTGCGCGCGTACCTTCAACGGGTGAGGATTTGCCACTCTTGATGCGACCTTGCGCTGCACGCAAACCGCGCTCGGCGAGCTCAAGTGATTGACGTGACAGCAGCAGTCTTTGCTGAGCCGTTGAGGAACTATAAAAAGCCTGAATGACATCGGCACGCAGAACGTTACGCTTGCGCTCCAACTCAATCCCCGCTGCGTCCTGAGCTCTATTGGCCACTTCAATCCTAGCTCCACGCTTACCGCCAAGCTCTATCGGCTGGCTGATCATTACCGTCGTGGTGCGCGAGTTTCGCCGAGTATCTTCAGCCTCCCAGGAAACCTCAGGGTTTGGAATCAATCCAGCCTGCTGTCGCTCTCCCTGAGCAATACCTGTCTCCCATTGAGCGGCCGCTAGGTCTGGGTTGTTGGAAAATGCAGTTTCAAGCGCTTGATCCATTGTGAGCATTTGAGCGTTTGCGGCTAACAAAGGAGCATTCAAAAGAGCAAGGATCGAAATAAGACCTGCTTGTAGCATGGTTTTATGCGTGATTGGGTGAGCAATAAACTTTCTAAACCGAAGTAATTCCATCATTCCCCAAAACCTTTATACAAAAAGAATTTCCCATGAGGCAAATATAATTCCGTACACCTATCAACAAGGTGACTGAAGAATTACAAATACGTTATCTAACGAATAAGCCTCACTTAATGCATTAGGATTAGGGCAATAAGTGCTCGCACCAAGCGACATCCCTAGACAAAAACGGGAGGCGGCTCTTGTACTACAGGGTGACGAGGGTCGCACGAAACCTTGTTAGTTTTAAACTCTATGATCCCAGAAAATTAAAAATGCAACCAGAATCCAACGTTTAAACAGATGGTTAACTTTAAACAGATTCTACGAAAAGAGCCATTACGAACCACTTTAAGAAGGGTTAATTCCTATGCGTATTCTTGTGATAGAGGACGAGCCAAAGACTGCTGAATACTTACATCAGGGTCTAACTGAAAGTGGCTATATTGTAGATTGCGCATCGACAGGAGCTGATGGACTCCATCTGGCACGGCAGCAAGCTTATGATCTGGTATTACTTGACGTAAATCTTCCTGAAATGCACGGATGGGACGTTCTTGAAAATATTCGGCGGTCTAGCAGTACTAGGGTAATGATGCTTACTGCAAGAGGACGCTTAGAAGATAAAATTAGAGGATTGGATCTGGGGGCTGATGACTATCTTGTCAAGCCATTTGAATTTCCAGAGTTGCTGGCAAGAGTACGCACTCTAATGCGTCGTAGCGAACACATACCAATTCAAGAAGTGTTAAAAGTTGCTGATCTTGAACTTGATCAAGGAAGGCATCGCGCATTTCGCGGAAAACAACGCATAGATTTGACGACGAAAGAATTCGCACTGCTCCATCTATTAATGCGTCAATCTGGAGAGGTGTTATCTCGTACTCAGATCATTTCATTGGTTTGGGACATGAATTTTGATTGCGACACCAATGTTGTCGAAGTTTCGATACGTAGGCTCAGAGCTAAAATAGATGACCCATTTGAAACTAAATTAATCCATACGCTCCGCGGCGTAGGTTATGTACTGGAGGAGAGAAAATGAAGCAAGTCAGCCTGTCAATGCGATTGGGTTTGACAGTAAGTATAATGGGAGCAGTACTAGTAGTTTCTTTAGCGATTCTGGCCTATTTAGCGCTTACCCACGAGCTTGATTTGCGTGCAAAAAACAGCTTAGAAAAGAAAATGAATCAAATTGAGCACAGTTTACTGATGGATATCAGTACTAGCAACATGAGCCTAAAGCCACACGCACTATTAGATCAAGTGCTAGGGCATGACAATCTTAATCTCACTATTTTTGATGATGAAAATCTGAGTGTCCCTGTCCTGAGTTTTGGAGCAGATATAACCGTAGTTTCTAGGAGCAAAATCGGAGCAACCGATAGCACTAAGATTTCTTACTACTCCTCGGCACAGGAAAGCGAAAATCACATCCTCACAGCAGCGAAACTCATGAGGCTAAAAGATGGTGAATTCGTATCAGTCTTGCTGACTATGGACCGCTCGAATGATGAATCACTGTTAAGCTCTTATTTGAGTTCAACCATCGTAGCGGTTCCGCTGTTGTTGATCCTTATTGGTATCAGTGCTTGGGCGATAGTGCAACGCGGATTGTCCCCACTCCGGGAATTCTGTGAAGTTGCGGGAATGGTATCAACCCAAGATCTCAGTCACCGACTCTCCGTTGTCAATATGCCCCAAGAGATCAGTGAGCTAGCTCATGGCATAAATTTCATGCTTCACCGACTTGATAGCGGAGTCCAACAACTCACTCAGTTTTCAGATGATTTGGCGCATGAGTTGCGGTCACCGATTACGAACCTTATGGGGAAAGCACAGGTAACTCTTTCTCGTGATCGCTCAGTAAAGGAGTATAAGTCTGTACTAGAGTCTTGCACCGAAGAGTTGGGGCGAGTCACTAGAATTATATCTGATATGCTTTTTTTAGCCCAAGTAAGTCACCCAGCCGCACTTGTACCATTCGAAAACATTTTGCTGGAAGACGAAGCTTTAAAAGTAATTGATCTTTTTTCTCTTTCGGCTGAAGAAAAGTGCGTCGGCATAACCGTCAGTGGTCAGGGTAAAGTTTCAGGCGATCGACTCATGATTCAGCGCGCCATTTCGAATCTTTTATCAAACGCCATTCGTCACTGCCCGATAGAAGAGTCGGTTGTTATTTCCATTGAAACGCGAACCGAAGAAGTCTCCCTTTCAATAAGCAATCCCGGAGTGGGAATTGAACGCCATCACTTGCTTAATATCTTCGATCGTTTCTATCGAGTGGATAATAGTCGCTCACGAGCTGAAGGTGGCACTGGATTAGGATTGGCTATTGTCCGATCTATCATGAGCCTCCATCATGGAACAGCAGATGTCTTTAGTATACCAGGGCATCCGACAACCTTCAGAATTACATTCCCGAAGAACATTTCAACTAGTAACTTAAACTCTCAAAGACCGGGGGAGGTTTTTAGTTAGGATTTAATTTAATCAAAAGCAATATAAAACAGCTTGGCTGCACGAGTCAGATCACTAGGTAATATATAAGTGGGGATCGATGCTTAAAAACCCAAAGACAACATTACTCTTTTTGCTCAGCCAGAGATGAAACCGATGACTCACCAATGGATAGTGAAGATTTAATAGCCCTGTGCAAAATATAACCTTCGTCAAGATACATTACTAGTGCCCAAGAGCAATCCAACGTGAACATCTATTGGTACCGATCTTTGTGATACCCACCTATTACGCAGGTTGATCATGCCTTCATGGATAATCACTCGAGAGTGTGTGGTCTTGCAGATATAGCGTCGCAACCCCCTACTTCGGAATTAAGCTAAATTCAGCATGTTTATTCTAAACTGCAAATCGTATAGACTTTCGTGCAATCTAGATTTTAACGTTATCTTAAGCGCTTGGTGCAAAATTAAATCCCTACTGCAGAACCATTCCGCTTCCTGAGACAATTTTAGAGATTACATAACTGCCTTTCTATAATCAATATTTTCAGCGCGTTTAATTTAGTGCAATCCAATTATTTCGCACAATATCAAAATAAGAATGGCTAAACGGGGTTAATGGGCACGCGACTCAAGGACATATCCAGCACCTCGCAATGTATGGATAAGCTTGTCGTCAAAAGGATCATCAATTTTAGCTCGAAGCCTCCTCATTGCTACTTGAACAACGTTCGTGTCGCAATCACTACTCAGACCCCAGACAGAAGACTTAATCTGCGTGCGCGATAGCGTCGTGCCTGATTGACACATCAAAAAGTGTAGCAAGGCGAACTCCTTGTTAGTCAGGTCAATTCGCTGGTTAGCGCGAAAGGTCCTGTGCCTACCCAGATCGAGCTCCAAATCGCCAACGCGAAGCACATTTAGCGATGCCGACGACCCAGTTCGACGCATTAAAGTACGGACTCTAGCTAACAACTCAGGAAACTCAATTGGTTTGACCATGTAATCGTCAGCGCCTAGATCAAAACCCAAGACTTTATCCTCAACACTACCTTTCTCGGTAAGCATCATGATCGGGGTAATAATTACCTCGCGAATACTTACAAGTAGATCCCAGTCGTCACTTTGCGGGGGGTTTACGTCTAGTACTACAAGGTCATAAGCCTGTTGGGAGACTAAGTTTATGCCATCGATTCCGTTTTGTATGCAATCAACGATAAAGCCGCTTTCAGTCAGACCCTGGCGCAAATAATGAGCGGTTTTCGGATCGTCTTCTATTATCAAGATACGCATTTATTATAAAGTCTCGATACTAATTGAAAATACCACCACACTCATTTAGGCAACTTTACTCACCGGTTCACTTTAGCATCTCAACTGGATGAGTTAAGCCATTACAGAATATCGCGCATTTTTTCAGTTTCTGTTAAATGAGTGAATTGAGACACACGACCATATGGCAAATAGATTTTAGACTACTTGATGACGATAGATGGTCTTATTACAAATTTGTAATTCTTCAGTCACCCTCGCGATAACTCTTATGCAGTACATTGAGCATGCAATATATCTAAACACTCTAGACGCTGCAGATGTCCCTACTGTTAAACGATGAAAACGGCGCGCCTTGGGGGCGAAAATTTTGTGATGCCATCTCGCATTAGAAAAATGTTGTGGTCGGCTGATTCCCTGCCTCGGGAATCATTGATGACGACCGCGCATGAGCCAGCCAATGTAAGACGAGGAACAGTCACCAACCCGTATTATCAAATGAGCCAAGACTCGCAGACGCCGAGCGGGAAATACAGAATAGCGCAGCCAGGCTTTAACAGAGTTTGAACCCCGATGCCGTACTAAAAACGGCTGCCAAAGCTTTCAACGAATATTTGAAATCAACTGCAAGGCGTCGCCTGACTCCGAGGAGTGTGCGTTATGCGAGTACGGCGATGTTTCGCGCAATGAGGATTATCGGCATTCGAAAGTGGTGAACTTGGTAAGCGCATCAAGACCGCTTTGGTCTCTCATCCGCAACTAGAATTCCTTTTTAGACAACTAGTCGCGCCTATCAGAATAGTGATCTAAACAATTTCATCACCTATGCCTTCGATACTAAGACAGATGCGCAACGTCAGCAAGAAAACCATACCCCCGCGACCCAACCACCATCATTTCGCTCCAAAAAAAATTGTTTTTTAAGTCAAGTCGAGCGGATCTATCAGTACAACACTTACTTGGGGGGCATCTCATGAAAAAAATCCTCATCGGTTTTGGCGTTTTGGCGGTTTGGCTAATCGTGGAGCTTCAACCAACCGAGGAAAGCGTTGAGGGTCACTGGTGCATCCATGAATTACATCGCTCTGTTGCTGATTTTTTCTTCCCTAAAACGTAGCGGCAGTCCAGTGACAGTTTGCGCGCACGATCATGTCGAGATATTCCGAGATACCCATGAATAAAAAAATACCAATTCTGAGTACGAAAATTATACTCAGTAGCAATCAATTAATTATTGCAGTTTCAACTTGGCTTCTGTTGTTCAGTAACTGGCCATTTTGGCGAGTTGTTTGGAAAAGCGTGGGAGGCCTACAAGACGGAAGCATCTTATTTGTGCTTAGCCTGCCTTGGTTCGTGTTGATGTGGCTGTACGTGTTACTCAGCGCGATGGCTTGGGGACGCTTCATAAAGCCTGTGCTAGCCATTGTTCTGTTGGTTGCGGCAGCAGCGAGTTACTTTATGAATAGCTACGGCATTGTAATTGACTACAGCATGCTAACGAATGTTATTCAAACAGACATCTCTGAGACCACGGACCTGCTGAACTGGGAGTTACTGCGATGGATGCTGGGTTTTGGTGTTCTACCGGTGCTGCTTATCACCCGAGTCCGTTTGATACAACGATCGCGCACCCGCGCGCTTGCTCATCGATTGATGGGGCTGGCGGCAGCACTTACCTGTTTGGCAATCATCGTATTTACGCTTTACCAATCTTATGCATCGCTCGTACGTAACCATCGCGAACTCAGATTGATGTTAGTTCCTTCGAATGTGGTTTCGGCAATCCATGGGTATATGCGTCGCCAGCTAGCACAGCCCACAGAACTAAAAATCATTGGTGCTGATGCCCGCCAAGGAGAAACTACTGCGAGTGTAAAAAAATCACGCCTGACGTTGTTAATTGTGGGTGAAACCGCTAGGTCCGCGAACTTCTCGCTTAATGGCTACACACGCGATACCAATCCGGAATTGACTCGGCGTGGTGTCTTAAGTTTTACCAATGTCAGTTCATGTGGAACAGCTACGGCAATCTCCTTACCTTGCATGTTCTTGGATGCGGGTAAACAAGGCTATAAAGACGGTATGGCGTTACGGAGAGAAGGCTTATTAGACGTGTTGCAGCGGGCCGGAGTATCGGTACTTTGGAGAGATAACAATTCGGGTTGTAAAGGTATTTGTGACCGAGTAAAAAATGAGAAATTGAACAATCAGAAAACATCAGGATTATGCAGAGCAGGCGAGTGTTACGACGAAGTCTTATTGCAAGACCTGCAAGCTTACTTGGATCAACAACAGGGTGATTCAGTCGTGGTTCTCCACATGAAAGGTAGTCACGGCCCATCCTACTACAAGCGCTACCCACGCGAATTCGAGCGATTTGGTCCCGTTTGTGATAATAACCAACTAGAGCGATGTACGCGCGAGAGCATAGTCAGTGCCTATGATAACAGTATCGTCTATACAGACTATGTACTTGGACAAACGATTGACTTGCTAAAGCGCAACGCTGAGCGCTTTGATACGGCTATGCTTTACGTCTCTGATCACGGTGAGTCTCTCGGCGAGAACGGGATATACTTGCACGGACTGCCTTATGCTATGGCGCCCAAAGAGCAGACTAGCATTCCCATGGTTCTCTGGATCTCCAAAAACATGCAATCTCGTCAAAAACTAGACGTTCAATGCTTGAGGGAACAGCGAGGCGCATCACTATCCCATGACAACTTATTCCATTCGATATTAGGATTGATGAATATCCAAACTTCGGTATATCGACCTGAGCTTGATCTGTTTAGCGCATGTCAATCCAAAGCCTTGGCCTCATTAAAACTTACTTCAATGACTGGCCAGCAGCAGTAATAGCAGCCAACTAGTGGCAAGAATGAAGTCTAAAGATCATCATTAAAATTAACGCACACTCCACTCAGAGCCATTCATATTAGAATGGTAAGTTTTCAAGCATCTAAAAAAACTGCGACCGACTGTCCGTCTTTTTATTTGACGATTCAGTCGGCCTTTGCAACACTCAATACGAGTATGCCTTCCAGGTGCTTTGCAAATAAAGTAACTCTAAAACTATAATATAAATATATTTAAAATTAACTGCAGTGGGGTTCCTCGGTGAATTTGCGCGAAACATCGACCGCTCCCAAAGCTTCCAATGTTCGGCGTCCTATCAGTACGGGATAGTTCATCTCGCCTCGATCTTTCAGAGAAAATTCCTCTTTATAAATTTTATCTCCTATGCACATCGTCATCATGACGACTGGACGATGTTCAGCGCCGCCGGCACCTCTAACTTTTACATTTCGTTCAATCCGTCGTTCGAAGAGTGCGCTACTCACCTTCTTAGTTTTGGTGTCTTTGACTTTAACGTTAAACCGAATCCATTCTTCTCCATCTTTTTGGAATCTTTTTAAGTCCTTCGCATCCATGGATGACGTAAGAGCCCCAGTATCCAACTTTATTTTCACGGCGATATTTTCTGGTAAAAGTATCCCTTCTTCAATCCACCCGAATACCTTTTCTGGTCTAGCCGGGCTCGACAAAACCGGCTCTACTGTTAGAGACAAAAGCATTATCAGCAGAGCACAATTTAAAATAATTTTTTTCATTTTAACTAGCCCTCTGGGGTGGATCCCCGAAATAACAACTTGTCTTAAAAATGGAACTCAATTAGTGGACCTTGCCTTCATAATCGTCAACTAATTGGCTATGGAAATCTGCTTTTTCCATTTGTACAGTAGTATGACTGATCTGAAACTCTTCACTCATAAGCGACGTGACTTCAGTTAAAATATCTTGTTCACTGCGGGAGGTATAGTCAGCGACCAGGTGAACGCTCATTACACTCTTACCACTGGTTAAAGCCCATATATGCAAATCGTGCACATTTTTTACTCCTACGATTCCGTATATTTTCGCCTCCACCTTTTGAATATCGATGCCCTCTGGAACGCCCTGCAGTAATATATTCATGCTTTCCTTGAGCAGTGACCAAGTCCTAGGCAGCACCCAGAATCCGATACCTGCTGCAACAAGTGAATCAACCCAACTCCAACCGGTGAAGCGGATTACAAGCGCTGCAATGATGACGCCAATAGACCCCACCATATCGCTCCAAACCTCTAAATAAGCGCCCTTCACATTGAGACTTTCCCCACTAGCGGCACTCAACAGACGCATTGAAATGAGGTTAACTATCAGTCCCATCACTGCAATTACTAACATGCCCGTCGACTGAATTTCTGCGGGGGCGTTAAGTCGAAGATACGCTTCATAGACAATGTATATAGCGACTAAAAACAACAAGACAGCATTGAATGTGGCTGCAAGTATTTCGAATCGTGCATACCCGAACGTGCGCTTCCTGTCAGCAGAGCGTTTGGCAATATGAATAGCCAGCAAGGATATTGCCAAAGCCACAACGTCTGTCAGCATATGCGCAGCATCCGACAGTAAGGCTAGGCTGCCCGTGACAAAGGCTCCGATGACCTCAGCAATCATAAAACTTGTCGTCAGGGCGAGTGCGATCCATAACATCTTTTCATGACCCGCACGTACTTGACCGTGACTGTGCCCTGAACTCATGATTTTTCCCCAAATGTAGCCTAATGAAGATCCAACGAGTGGACTGTAGAATATAAAGACCTACTAGCACCCAAACCGTTCCATATCATCAAACCAATCATTCAAAGGTGGATACTGGTTTGATGTAGTATTCAGATCATAAGCGAGAAATCGCCATCTTAATCAAATAGTTCCTGCAAAAACGATTTTTTGCGACTCGGTTGTCCCTGATGCCCACTTTGACTTTGATGGCCACCTTCTTTCCATCCACCGCTGTGGCTCCCTCGATCTCCATGACCATGCTTATTCCCGTACTGGTTGTAACCAGGTTGTTCTGCTGGCGTCGAACTTTGGACAGGTGATGTGAGGTTCTGTGGAAGCAATCTAACGGTCTCTTGTCGCTGACTACGCTCAATAATCTTGTCGAGTTCACCTCGGTCAAGCCAGACACCGCGGCATTGCGGGCAATAGTCAATTTCTATGCTCTGGCGCTCAGTCATTACTAAAGCTATATCTTTGCAGATAGGACATTGCATATTTAATTCCTTATGTGAGTAATCAATTTTGACAATGTAGCTTTCGAATCAATACCGCAATAGTTGTGGTCCATTGAATACCACAAGCGGGCTCGTCCCCATATCGGCGAAAAGAGCCATCCACAAAGTTGCTTGGCCGGGCGAAGACGCTTTTATCTTTCATCCTCACCTCGCGATCTACTTCTTTAGCAATCGAAGTCCATTGAGCACGACAAGTATGCTCACTCCAACGTCTGCAAAAACAGCCATCCACATGGTGGCCAAACCCATGAGGGTGAACACAAGGAAAATGGCCTTAATACCTAAGGCGAACAAAATGTTTTGCTTAAGAATCACAGCTGTCTCGCGTGACAGGCGGACGAAGGCCGGAATCTTGCGCAGATCATCATCCATTAAAGCAACGTCAGCCGTTTCAATAGCGGTTCCCGTGCCAGCCGCGGCCATGGCGAATCCGATCTGAGACTTGGCCAATGCAGGTGCATCGTTTATCCCATCACCGACCATCCCCACCACGTGCTTACGGCCCTTCAATTGATCAATTACTGAAAACTTGTCGCTGGGCAACAAGTTTCCCCGCGCCTCATCTATCCCAACTCGTTTGGCAATCGCATCAGCCGTGTACGAATTGTCGCCTGTAAGCATCATGGTCTTGATACCCAATGCATGCAGCTCCTTGATCGCTGTCTGGCTTGAGTCCTTTACGGTATCGGCTACAGCAAACAACGCAAAAACCTGACTGGCGCTGGTCAAGGCTACGACTGTTTTGCCTTGGCGCTCCAGGCTAGTCAGAGATTCGTCCAACTGCGAAGTACCGAGCCCCAACTCCTGGATCAGTCGGTGATTGCCCAGGTAGAAGAGCTGGCCTTCAATCATCCCCTTTACCCCGCGACCGGGAAGGGCCTCAAAACTCTCCACTTGCAGGAACGTTGATGCGTCCGAGCCTTCGTACTTGGCAATTGCCTGTGATACGGGGTGATCCGAGCGTGCACTGAGGCTGGCGGCAACAATCTGAGGATGTACCTCTGAGTCTTCGGCTACCGGAATGTAGTCTGTCTGAACCGGTTTCCCATGGGTAATGGTGCCGGTTTTATCGAGCGCGACGAAACTCAGCTTGGCGCCTATTTCCAGGTAGATGCCGCCTTTAACCAAAATGCCTTTGCGAGCCGCTGCCGCCAGACCACTGACGATGGACACCGGAGTGGAAATGACCAGCGCACAAGGGCAAGCAACCACCAGAAGCACCAGTGCACGATAGATCCAGTCAGTCCACAATCCGCCCATAAACAGTGGTGGGAATACCGCAATCGCGACGGCGAAAAAGAACACCCCTGGCGTATAAATTTTGGCAAACTTATCAACGAACCGCTGGGTTGGAGCTCGCGAACTTTGGGCTTCTTCAACCGCGTGAATGATTCGAGCAAGGGTCGTATTGTTGGCCTCAGCTGTCACTCGATACTCGAAGGAGCCGGATTCGTTAATGGAGCCGGCATAGACAGGATCATCGACATCTTTTTCGATGGGCAAGCTCTCGCCCGTGATGGGCGCTTGGTTAACAGTAGAGTTACCAGAAGAGACTTTACCATCCAGGCCAATTCGTTCGCCGGGGCGGACACGAACCAAGGCCCCAATCTCGACCGTTTTTACATCGACTTCCAGCCAACTACCGTTGGGTTGGCGCACGGTAGCTCGTTCAGGGGTCAAGTCCATCAGCCCCTTGATCGCATTGCGCGCACGATCCAGCGATTTCGCTTCGACCATTTCCGCAACGGTGAAGAGAAACATGACCATCGCGGCTTCTGGCCACTGTCCGATCAACACCGCTCCGATAACCGCGATGCTCATCAGCGCGTTGATGTTCAGGTTGAGGTGTTTGATCGAGATCAAACCCTTCTTGTAGGTCGTAGGCCCGCAGAGCACGATGGCGAACAAGGCTATGACCGCTATCACCCATTCAGGCGCGGAGTTAGTGAAGTGCAGGACTTCAGCACCCACGGCAGCGACACCGGAAAGCGCTAATGGCCACCATGTGCTCTTAGGTGATTCCGCCTGGGGAAGGACTTCTGGCGTATCTGCGCTGGTTGCATTGCCATTAGCCGTCAAAGGTTCGGCGTGCATGCCCAGCGATAGCACTGCTGCCTCGATACCCAAGGTGTCGGGTAGCTCGTGCCAGACAGCCATCGTGCGGTTCATCATGTTGAACTCGAGCTTTTGAATGCCGCTCATCTTCGCGAGCTTGTCCTCGATCATGGTCTGCTCGGAAGGACAGCACATCTGCCCAATCCTGAAACTGCTGAAACGAGTCGCTTCGTCGGTATTGGTGGGAGACACGTTTTCGATGCCGACTTTGGGACTACCCGCAGCAGATGGTGGGCAGCAAGCATCGATAAAAAGGTCATTATCAACCGTAGCAGCAGGCTGACTCGGCTCGGCAAGGCTGTACAGGGCAGATGGCGGTGCTACGACAGCGCAGTTCGATTTACTGATATCGGAGCCGGGGGAGCAGCAACCCGCGCCCTTTACTGAAGAAGGCGCTGAGCTGACGTCCAAAGTTTTCGCGGAGCAGCAACTACTGTTGGACTGTGCTGTAGTTGTATTACACATAGTCGCGGCAGGTGCACAGCAGCCGGTCGGTGCTGCCGGGTCAAATACCTCAACGGCGGCGTCACTTTTCGGTGTTTGTTCATCACCGCAACAGCTTTTCATAAAGGCACTCTCCACAATTTATTGTGAAGAGTGAACACCCTATAGCCACTATAAGGTCAAGCGGATTGTCGAGCCCGGTGAGCTTTTTTCATTCCGCATTCCGCACGCGCCCTTATTAACGAGCTTGGTTGATTTCGCTCCAAATCAGATCGTAGAGCTGTTGAGCGCCGAAGTTAGTCAGGGGTTTACCGTTAACGAAAAATGTCGGTGTTCCCTTCACACCTACAGTTTTGGCATCAGCGGCATCTCTTTCTATCGTGGCGGTGATCTCCGGCGACATCATGTCCTCACGAGCCTTAGCCACGTCCAAGCCCGCTTGGGCCGCTACGTCCCAAGCTGCTGATGCTTTCGCATCGTCATGCCACTGCGGTTGAGCAGCGAGGACAGCTTCAAGTACCGGCACAAAAACACCCTGCTTACGTGAAGCCTCGAGCAGACGTATGGCTTCTTCAGACCCTACGTGAAGCTTCACATAGCGCAGCACTAAGCGAACATCGCCTGGGTGTTGTGACATCATCTTTTTGACGATGGGGTAGAAGGCACGGCAGCTTTCACAAGATGGATCGAAGAATTCTACGATTGTCACCGGGGCGTCGGCAGGGCCGAAGCTTGGTGAGTTAAACCGCACTAGCGCGCTGGTTTGCGGTACAGGTGCTGTAGCCTGGGGCACAGTGGCAGCACGATTGTAGAAAAATGCTGCGACGGCAAAGCCTACGATGGCTAGCACGCTGATGGAGAGGACGACGGCGCGTCTGCTCATACGGTAAATCTCCGACGGATAAGAACGAGAAAAATGATCAGCAGGCTGAACACGCCCAGCGATAAAAGTGGCAGCGGAACACCACTGAGGATGGTCATGTCGGCACCGGAGCAGGAAGGGCCGGCCCCGCAAGGTTTGATGCTTTCAGGAATCAGTCCGAAATAAAGCAGGTTGTGATACAGAGCGATGAGCCAACCCATGACTGCTAATGGCAGTGCATAGCGCCAAACACCGGTGTCCGATAAACAGCAGGCGACGCCCAATACCAGGACGAGTGGAAACATGAAGGCTCGTTGAAACCAACAGAGCACACAGGGCAGTTGCCCCATGACTTCACCAACGAATAGCACGGCGATTGTTGATACCAGAGCAAGCAACCAGGCACAGAGCAACAGCGCCCAAGCTCCGGATTGATGTTGTTTTAAGGGGGCTTCCATAGGATTCAGTCCACTTTTCTATTGAGCGCACGCAGATTTGCTTATCGCCTAAGGCGCGTAGAATGAAGATTCTAGCAACTATAAGGTCAAGCGAAATGAGTTCGACCAAATACACAGTCGGTGATCTGGCGAAGGCGACTGATACCAAAGCGGTGACCATCCGCTATTACGAGCAGGTCGGCCTCCTGCCTTCTGCAGGGCGTTCAGCATCAGGCTATCGCTTCTACACCGACGAGGAGCGCGACCGTCTATTGTTCATCCGACGTAGCCGCACACTGGGCTTCAGCCTTGACGATGTTCGAGAGTTGCTGGGCTTTGCGGATAACCGCGACGCTTCCTGCGCCAGGGTGGACGCAAAAATCGAGGGGCAGTTAGAGCAGGTTCGAATGCGCATCCGAGACCTGCAAGGCTTGGAGGTGGAGTTGGAGCGTTTGATTGCTTGTTGCGAGGGCGGCGTGATCGAGCAGTGCCGTATTATCGAGTCGATGTCCAATCCCCGTTAAGGATGCTAACCGGCCACCCCACAATTTTGGCGGGAGTCCTGTTGAATGAACTGATCATTTATATCGACTATGTGGTGGTTTCGACTCCGTCTTGGCGGTATCAAGAGTCGCAGGTGCAATGACGTAACGCACGCCGTTGAGGGATGAACCAACGCTTGGGCTTTGATGCCTATACCGGCTAGAGCGTTTGCGTTGATCATAGTGATTGACTCTCAGATTCAGTGATAGTCATAGAAGTGGGCATGCTGCTGCCCGTTATTTCCGTCCACACTGTTAACTGTGGCAGGATTAAAATGACATGCCTTCAGACACCTGAATCAGCATTTCTTCAACTAGATGTGTGCCGTGAGACGTAGTGACCATTGCCAGTGGGCTTTTTCCCAAAAAACGGGCTTTGGGTTTGGAAAGCCATTGTTTGGCCTTCCCTTCGTCCCCGAACATGATCTCGGCCATGGCGGTAATGTGTGCGAACCGGAACAGGCGATCGCTCTCATCCGACGTTAAAAGCTGATCGCTTGCCAATTTTGTTTTGAGCGTTTTGGGGTGAATGATTATGTCGCGTTCTTGCGGATTTACGGTGCCATCAGCACAAAGCGATGAAATCAGGCCGGCCGAAAAGCCAGCTACTATCATGTCGTGAATGTCTTGATCCGAAGCGTTGGAAGGGATATGGAGATACGCAGCCAACCGCTTGCGGTAAGCATGATAGGCATCCTCACGCAGGACTCCAGCAAACATCGGCCGTACTGATATTGCACTGTTCATGGGCGTCAGCACTAATGTGCCATTCGCTATCGTTAGCTCTAAATGATCACCAACACCTAACCCCATTTGGTCAAGCAACTCTGGAGGTAGGTCAATGATGATGTCGCCAGTACCGTCCTCAGTATTCTGGCACTTGACTATCCAATGCTCGCTCATGATTGTCCGGCCCTCATCCGCGACTAGAGAATGACACACATCATTATGCTCGGGCGCAGAGCTGACCAAAGGAACGTGCACTCCTCCAGTAGACATGCACTGCCGCTGCTCGAACGCCGGATAGCGAGTGCAACAGCAAAAAATGGGGCAATGGCTTTGCCGCCTTTCCACCGTCACATGGTTACGAGCTTGAGCGTGATCTGGCAACTACACGAAAAGGATATGACATGAACCCTGATGAGCTTTATGTTTCCGTCGACGTCGAGACTTCTGGACCTATACCAGGCGAATACAGCCTGCTTTCCATTGGAGCTTGCCTTGTAGATCAACCTGCCACGTCCATCTATCTTGAACTACGACCTGACAGTCCAAAACACGACCCAGAAGCACTGGCAGTATCGGGGCTGAGTCTGGAGAAGCTGGAGCGCGAAGGACTCACTCCGCAACAGGCGATGCTGACATTTGGTGAATGGCTGAAATCATCCTGCCAAACGGGGCAGAAGGTCATTTTCGTAGGACTCAATGCACCGTTTGACTGGTCATTCGTCAACTACTACTTCCACAAATACTTGGAAACCAACCCCTTTGGTTTTACCGCTATCGACATGAAGGCCTACTTCATGGGAGCTGTAGGTTGCAGCTGGCAGGAAACAAAATCATCCAAGATGACCGCTGCGCTGAAGCCACTCAGCGAACCGAACCATAACGCATTGGATGATGCTCGCTTTCAGGCAGAGCTCTTCGCGCTAATGCTGGCGGGTAAGGGTAACCGCTGACGCCTCCCATGGCACTGACTTGAAGCTTATCTAAGCCAAGTTGCTTCAACATATCTGCCGCCCCTGAACGACCAAGCCTTGATGCCTTCTGGTTTTTCGGACTTGCCAACGATAACGGCTATTGGGTGCGGTAGATCCTGCGTGTAACGCGCAGCAAATCTGGAGAAACTTCCTATGTCTGCCGGAGAAATCACCGGAACAGATTGGGGATGCGTATGCCAATAGCCCACCAGACGTAACCCTTGTTCGTTGGCAGCTTGGATCTCCTGACGGCACCGCTCCGCATCCAACTCTAGCCAAGACCAGCCTGACCGATCGGCGCGATGAGGCAACGTGGCCAAGGCCAGCAGCAACCCTTTCGGATTAACCGGGTTGACGAATAACTGTCCCCCTCGCTCCACGCCAAAGAGGCCCTGCCGATGACTATCCAAGATGTCCGCGACAGCTTGCGACACCAATAGCTCGGAATCCACCTCCGCCCATCTCCAGCGCCAAGCGATATCCGTCATACCATTTCATCCTTATGTTCCGGCCATCCGCGCTCGAGTAGGAGTTGCTGCGCCCCCTCTGGAAGTTTGGGCCCATGGTATTGGCCTCCTAGGCTCGGCACATCTTCAGGCCTGTAGATACTGCTGACCCAAGATGCAGTGGTGATGTTGCAGGTCAATGCACGTAAAGCCGTGTGCGACACCATAGAGGCGATATTGGTCATCCCCAGCGATCCGCCTGGAATAAAGCTCTCCCCACAAGCGGGCAGTGGAACCACACCTCCTCCCGGCCACTCGGTAAACTTATGAAGAAAATCGCCGATGTCCGTGAATAAATGACGGCCATCAAAGGTACCGGCTGGTGCGAATAGCGCGTGGCCTACCTGGGTATACGGTTCGCTCCAGGCTTGTAAAAGTCCCCAAGAAACGCCGCTGGATTTGGCTCGCCATACAGTGACCTCCGACTGCCAGTCCGCTGTCGTAATCACCACAAGATCTGCGTTATCGAACACTTCTGGTTTGCTGCTCATAACTACTTCGGCGAAAGTCGAATAAGCGGTGCATTCTGTAGTCGGAAGATCTAACAGAATCTTGTCCCTCAACGCTGAGGCTTTCAGCCTCCCTAGGCTATCCGCTCCCAGAACGTGCCTACCCAGATTGGCTGACACCAGAGTGTCAGGGTCGATGAGGGTAAGGTGGCCGACACCGGAGCGTGCCAGTTGTATTGCCACCGCACTGCCTAACGAGCCAACGCCAACACAAACGACCCGAGCATTTTCAAGGTGCTTTGCAGTGCCGCTTATATCGCGGGACAGAATGGACGCACGATCAAGCACGTCTAGGGCAGTTGCGCGGACAAGTGCCGGAGGATGTGCATTTGCGATGGCTGGCCGGCGGCGCGCTGTGCGCA
This sequence comes from Pseudomonas kielensis, assembly GCF_014236655.1. Classification (GTDB taxonomy): domain Bacteria; phylum Pseudomonadota; class Gammaproteobacteria; order Pseudomonadales; family Pseudomonadaceae; genus Aquipseudomonas; species Aquipseudomonas kielensis. The sequence goes on along the minus strand of NZ_JACMYG010000022.1, from coordinate 10,986 downwards.
AGCCAAACTTTGCCCCCCGCTCTTGCTGTACGCCAAGCGAGCGCACATTGAGGCAATAAGTTGGAGCATCCGTCCCCCCAGGAAGCTCCAGGACAATCCATCGACTCGCCAACGTTCCATGCAGCTCAAACCATGCCAGCAATTGCTCGGCATCGTCTGGTTGAAGGTGTGGCGTGAGCCACAGCAATAAATCTTCTGGATCCGGGGTGCGGATATCCGGATAAGTCTGAAGCTTAACGTAAAAACCAGGAGTTTCGGCCGCGCGAATGACAGCGGAGCGCCCGACAACCCGTCGGTAATGCCCTTTGAGTGCAGCTATGTTCGATGCTAGCCAAACCGTTTCCTGACCGGATGGCACAGCCCGGCGCGGATCGCTGAGAGCAAACAACTGCGAGGCAGCCTGAGGTCGATCCAAAAGTAAAAGGTTCTGGTACGACTGTCCGTGCTGAAAAGACCAGTAGGTAGTGATCTCATTCTGAAATTCGATATCGCGCGCTGCCTGACTTGATCCCATCTTGGACAACGAAACGATCTGGGCCAAGCGAGCAAGGCTGTCCTCTACCACGACCTCCGGGGAGCCCATAATGGGGCGTTCCTGAAAGCCATGAAGGCAAAGCCCCGACTTAGTGGCATGCGGCCAAACCAGCCATGGAGAAGGTTCGACGTTCAGCCGCAAGAGCCCACGGGGAAAGTTGGAGGGGAAACCAATACGCAGTCGCCGCTCCTGCCCCGTGTAATCGATGGGCAAGGGGAAGTGAAAGCACGCCGCTTCGTCAGCCCGCATGGGTGCGGGCTGGAGCAATGCATCAGCTGCATCCTGACCTAGGGTATCTCGCAGTGCGGCGATTCCGCGCTGCAATGGCGTCTTAAGAGGATCAGCCAAGGCGTCCAACTGGCTTTACGCTCGACTGAGAGGTTCCGCCACCGCTGGCCCCTCCGAAGAGCGAACCCATCGAAGCAGAGTTTCGAGTAGTGCCATCCGGTCGGCCAGGCATCGTCCAATTCGCAGGGATTTCATTGTTTACTGTTGTGATGAACGCCGGCGCAATACCGAAGTTCTTTTTCACTGCCTCGGCAAAAGAATCATTGGATTCAAAACTTTCCAAACCTAATGACACAGAAGCACTGGCGTCCGCATGCCATTTGGAAAATGCTTGACGATAGCCTTGTCCCTCACCCGGTCGATTCCACTTCTCTGCAAAGTTTTCGCCGTTATCGGCAGGGTTGCAGACAAAGCAATCGCTACCTCTATACGCAATGTGCTGCGGTATTCTGCGAACGATTTCCAAAATTGCATCGAGCGGTGCCAATGGCTTTGACTGGGACTCTTTCACGACATCCAGGTATGCGTGAGTGGCCAGGGTCGTAATGACCGCAGAAATTGGGCGAGTATCAGCGCTTTTTGTCTTGATAGCCCATTCATCGCGATGCCGCTTCAGCAGCTTTATGGTCGCGCGCAGGGGATCTTGATCGATGTAATCCTGATAGTGCGGCAAAGGATCTTGTGTCGCGGCATCAAGCATTCTCTGGCTTTTGGCAATCACCAAGCTTTCCAGAAAGATTTCCTGGGCGGAAGCGACCTGCAACCAATTCGAGTAAGGAATAGGGCTGCTTGCTTTCCACCCTGTGACCCGATCCGGAACCTCCAGCTTACCCTCGCCGTTTGCTTCGCCATTTCCGTTGATCGCGCGTGCAGGTGTGACATCAATGTGGAAACCTGGATTTTCGTCGGCATAAACGATCCGAATACCACGACGTAGTTGCTTAACTTCTTCCTGAACGCGGGAGCCTTCCCTGAAACGCTGCTCAATCGCCTCTAGAACTTCCTTTGCACCAGCGCCCTGAGCGTGGGGGAGCCAGATAATCGCATCCGCATCAATGGTGTCCAGATCCGCAGGCGCGCCGGCAATTGGCTTAATGGTCGTCTTCAGCCGCATTGAGCCCTGGACGAAAATATGAGCCTCAGCGAGCAGCGGATTGTCAGAAGCCGAGAGGATTTTTTCCAGCTGGGAGTAGCGATCATTGATTTTTTCGTACTGCGCTTCCGTCAGCGAGATTTCCCGCGCGGCGCGAAGCAGAAAATATTCCCAACTGCTGCGCTTGGTCTGTTCGTTGCTCAAAAGCATTACATAGCCTCCTGGGCCGAGGGACCCAATTGCAGTGTTTGCGTAAACCGATGTTGGTTTTCTTTGTCCCGGTCGAAGATCAGGTACGTATGTTGATGCTGCGTTGTGAGCAACGCGCCAAACTCGATGGCTAGTGCCGCAGGAATGGCGGCGAAGACGTGGATAGGATAAGGAGTCAGAGCCTCAAGCTGGCTCAGTCGTATTTGGAGCGCGTCGCGAAAGGCATGGATCACCCGACGGTTCTGTACCATCGCGTAGCTTGGTTCAGGGATCGACAGCTCTGCAATACGTGCACCGGGTAGAGCGTCGGTCACGTCGCGAACTGGAACTTGCGCAGAAATGGAGAGCACCAACGCCAGTGGACCATCGCCGTTGGGTGGAGGCGTAAACAGAAAACTGGGCGGCTCAGCAGACTGATCGGGCCAGCGCAAAAGATGCTCGCGGTGAAAAGAGAAGATTAAGCGTTTGGAACGATCGCCGATGCTCTGGCCCAACATCATCAAAGCTGGGATATCGGCCAAGCCTACTACTGCTAGTGCGGGCGAGTCGCCGTAGGTGCCGCCGCGACGCTTGAGTTGCTGCTCCAGCTCATACTGGATGCTGTCTTTGACGTTCTGCCAATAGGCAGCGTCCCTGCCGCGCGGTCCAGGCGCAGGGAAGGTAATTTTGATGCCTTGATCGAAGGCGGTTAATCCCTCCGCAGACATCGCAGTCAACAGATCGCGAACGGGAATATCGTTGATCGTCTGGAAATGCTGACTCTGGACAATGAGAGGAATCGCTCTGCCACCATCAGGGGTCGTTGCGGCGATTCGGATGCGCTCTAGGTATGCTTGGTGTAAACCACTCAAATCATTTTCAGGATAACCGTCTGCGTCACGATCAATTTTGTCATGACAGCCTGGGCACAGGAGCATCAGATTAGCGGTATTGTTTGTGTGCGCCTCAGCATCATGATCCGCGCGTCCCCGAGGGCCTTTGGGACTGGCGGGCAGGATATGCGCCACTTCGCCCCATTTCATTGGCTTGCCGGCACGATAATCGAACGTCAGATCCGTGCCGCACAGTTCACAATGACCAGCGGTCTGTGTCCATACGATCCGCTTCGTCTCATCATTCGTGTTAAAGCGCCCGCTCGCGGGCTTAGCGTCTTCTTGTTCTGCCATTCCGACCTACCCCAGAGAAACATCCATGATTGAAAACGATGATGGCAAGATAAGATCATATTAAGGTCATTCGCCTCGATTTCAAGAGTGATCTGAGGGTGACGAATGCTGAGTCGGCTTTGAGCAGGATGCTGTTTGTGGCTCATCGAAACACAGTAGGGCAGCGTTCGTTTTTCTGGCAAGTGCTGGTGGGTAACGGCACTGACCACAGCGTATGTATCGAAATTAGCGAGTTTATGCAAAAGACATAAACTTGCTAATTTCGATACATACCGCGCGTAGGACTGATGAAAACGGGCTGTGCAGTTCAAACGAGGCTGCAAGCGCAGCCCCTTTTGTATGCATTTTTACGCGTCAGTGCTTGCCAGGCTCAACGGACAAGTGTCGACGACGCATGAGGTGATAGGCCGCCGGGATCACAAACAGCGATAGCAAGGGCGCCGTAACCATACCTCCAATCATCGGGGCGGCAATGCGGCTCATCACCTCGCTGCCGGTACCGCTTCCCAAAAGTATTGGCAACAAACCAGCGATAACCACCGCAACGGTCATGGCCTTGGGTCGAACGCGCTGCACAGCGCCTTCACGAATCGCGGCCATTAACCCGTGTTCTGTGTTGTCACCGAGGTCTTGACGCTCGGCCCAGGCATTTTTCAGGTAGAGCAGCATGATCACGCCAAATTCTGCAGAAACACCGGCCAAGGCGATAAAGCCGACCCCGGTGGCGACCGACAGGTTGAATCCCAACAGATAGAGAAACCATGCCCCGCCCGTGAGAGCGAATGGCAGCGTGGCCATAATCAGCAAAGCCTCATCAAGGCGTGCAAATGTCAGGTAGAGCAACACGAAGATGATCAACAGCGTGGCAGGCACCACCAGTTTGAGTCGTGCGTTGGCCCTTTCAAGAAACTCGAACTGACCTGAGTAGCTTAAGCTCATGCCGGGCTGCAACTTTACCTGCTCACTGACGACCCGGCGTAGATCGGCCACCACGGAGGCAATGTCCCGGCCATGCACGTCGATGTACACCCAGCCTGAAGGCCGTGCGTTCTCACTCTTGAGCATTGGCGGCCCGTCGTTGACCTTGATCTTCGCCACGGTGCCAAGGGTGATCTGGCTGCCTAGTGGGGTGTAGATCGGTAACTGCTCCAAAGCACCGAGCGAATCCCGCCACTCCCGAGGGTAGCGGACGTTGATTGGGAAGCGTGCAAGCCCTTCAATGGTCTCGCCGACATTTTCACCGCCGATAGCGCCGGCCACGATCGACTGCACATCGGCGATATTCAGTCCGTAGCGGGCGGCGGCTTTTCGGTCGATATCCACGTCGATGTAACGCCCACCGGTTAATCGCTCGGCCAAAGCCGAACTGACACCGGGTACGCCCTTAGCCACTCGCTCGACCGCCTGAGTCGCGGCATCAATCTCCGTCAGATTGGTGCCGGCAACTTTCACCCCAACAGGACTCTTGATCCCCGTAGCCAGCATGTCGATACGGTTGCGAATCGGCGGTATCCAGATATTGGTCAGCCCAGGAACTCGCACCACTCGATCCAGCTCTTCCACTAGCTTTTCCTGAGTCATGCCTGGACGCCAATGCTCCTGCGGCTTGAACTGGATGGTGGTTTCGAACATCTCCAACGGCGCCGGGTCGGTGGCAGTTTCAGCACGACCGGCTTTACCAAAGACATGTTCGACCTCCGGCACGGTCTTGATCAGGCGGTCGGTCTGTTGCAGCAGTTGCGACGCTTTCTGCGCCGACAATCCCGGCAGAGCCGAAGGCATATAGAGCAGGTCGCCCTCGTCCAACGGTGGAAGAAACTCGCCACCCAAGCGCGACATTGGCCATAATGCGCTGATAAAAACCAGCAACGCGACCAGCAGCGTGATCTTCGGTCGTCGCAAGACTGCATCCAGAGCCGGCTGGTAGATCCGGATGAGCCAGCGGTTCAACGGGTTCTGTTGTTCACTGGGAATTCGTCCCCGAATCCAGTAGCCCATCAACACCGGCACCAAGGTCACTGACAATCCCGCCGCCGCGGCCATGGCGTAGGTCTTGGTGAAAGCCAGCGGGCCGAATAGCCGCCCCTCTTGCGCTTGCAGGGTGAACACCGGAATGAACGACAGCGTGATGATCAACAAACAGAAGAACAGTGCTGGTCCTACCTCCGCCGCCGCTTCAGTCATCACGTGCCAATGACGTTCACCTTTCAGTTCCTCCCCAGGATTGGCCGCGTGCCAGGCCTCAACCTTCTTGTGCGCGTTTTCAATCATCACCACGGCAGCGTCGACCATGGCGCCGACGGCGATGGCAATCCCGCCCAGGGACATGATGTTGGCGTTGATCCCTTGATAGCGCATCACGATGAAGGCAATCAGTACCCCCACCGGCAGGGAGATGATTGCCACCAGAGATGAACGCAGGTGCCAGAGAAAGATCCCGCAGACCAACGCGACGACGATGAACTCTTCGATTAGCTTGTGGCTGAGATTTTCCACGGCGCGGTCGATCAGCTTGCTGCGGTCGTAGGTGGTGACGATTTCCACCCCCGCCGGCAAGCTGCTTTTCAACTCGTCGAGTTTGGTCTTGACCGCCGCAATGGTTTCGCGAGCATTCTTGCCGCTGCGCAGAATTACCACACCGCCAACCGTCTCGCCTTCGCCGTCGAGTTCGGTGATACCACGCCGCATTTCCGGACCCAACTGGATCGTGGCGACATCGCTAAGGGTCACCGGCACACCGCCCGATCCCAGCTTGAGTGGGATCGCCCGAAAATCATTGAGCGTTTTCAAGTAGCCGGAAGCCCGCACAATGAACTCGGTCTCTGCCATCTCTAGGACGGCGCCGCCGGTTTCCTGATTGGCCTTGCCGATCGTTTCGGTCACCTCGGCCTGCGTGATACCGAGGCTGGCCAATTTGAGTGGATCAAGCTGCACCTGGTACTGCTTGACCATCCCACCCACGGTGGCCACCTCGGCAACATTGGGCAGAGTCTTGAGTTCGAACTTGAGGAACCAGTCCTGAAGTGCACGAAGTTGCGCCAGATCGTGTCCGCCACTGCGATCTACCAGCGCGTACTGGAAAATCCAGCCAACGCCTGTCGCATCTGGCCCCAACGCCGGTTTGGCGCTGGCCGGCAAGCGACTTTGTATTTGGCTCAGGTACTCCAACACCCGCGAGCGGGCCCAATACAAGTCAGTACCGTCTTCGAACAGCACATAGACAAAGCTGTCACCAAAGAAGGAGTAGCCGCGCACGGTCTTGGCGCCAGGCACCGAAAGCATGGTGGTGGCCAACGGATAGGTCACCTGGTTCTCGACAATCTGCGGTGCCTGTCCCGGATACGGGGTGCGGATGATCACCTGAACATCGGAGAGATCCGGCAGCGCATCAATGGGCGTGCTCTGCACCGACCAGATGCCCCAAGCCGTGACAAAAAGTGTCGCCAGTAGCACCAGGAATCGGTTGGCCACTGACCAGCGAATCAGGGCGGCGATCATGGCTGGCTCCCCGATTTGTCTAGACGCTCAACACGCAGGCCATCGTCGGTCTGACTCACCGCAACCCGAACCTTATCGCCCGTTTTGAGGCCCAGCATCAGCGCCGGAGTAGCGAGTGGGAACGTCATCGTCATGCCAGGCATGCCCAACGTTTTGAAGGGACCATGGGCGAGTGTGACTTCTTTGTCGTTGATCTCAACGATCTGCCCATCCGCCTCATGAAAACTGGAGACTGCTGCGCTGGGTGGTGACTCTTCCTCCGAGCTTGCAACGATGCCCTTGAGACTGGCCTCCGAGTCGAGCAGGAACTGGCCAGAGGTAACCACCTTCTGGCCCTCTTCCAGACCTTTCAAGATCGCCGTCTTGTCATCGTTTTCCTGCCCGATCAACACTTCAACAGGACGATAGCGGCCAGCGTCTTCAGCAAGCATCACCAGAGCACGTCGACCGGTGCGAATGACGGCCTCGCTCGGCACCCACAACACACTTTGCTCCGTTGAACGATTGAGGCTCACTCGTGCGGTCATACCCGGCCTGAGACGGCCTTCTGGGTTGGGTAACTCGACGCGTACGCGAAGGGTGCGGCTATCCGGATTGGTTTCCGGAAGAATCGCGCTGACGACGCCCTTGAGCACAACCCCAGGGAACGCGGGCAAATGCGCCTCTGCCGTTTGCCCCATGAGGATCGATCCAGATTCAGTCTCCGGAACGGCCAAGGCCAGCCAGACGCTACTCAAACCATTAACGCGTGCCAGTGTCTCGCCGGCGGCCACCGTCATACCCTCGCGCACATTGAGCTCTTGCAGCACACCACTAATAGGGCTGGTGAGGGTCAGGTTTGGTTGGACTTTGCCACTGCGCTCTACTTGAGCAATTGATGCCGCCGGCATCCCGGTGAGCCGCAAGCGCTGGCGAGCCACTGCCAGCAAGCCTGTATCGCCACTGCGCTTGAGTGCGAGAAATTCCTCCTGAGCCGCAGCCCACTCAGGTACAAGGATATCCGCCATGGCGGCATTGGCTTTGATCACGTCGCCAGGAGCATGGGCATACACGCGCTCGACGAAACCCGCCGTACGGGCTTGAATGACGGCGACGTCCCGTTCGTTGAAAGCCAACACTCCGACAACGTCCAGACTCGAAGCAAACACACCTCGACTGACGGTAGCCAGTCGCACACCGAGGTTCTGGGTCAGGCTTGGATCAATGCGAACAGTGTCACTGTCCCCCTTGCTATCCGCGTACTGAGGGACCATTTGCATGTCCATGAAGGGCGACTTACCCGGCTTATCGAATTTCTGTTGTGGGTACATGGGGTCGTACCAATACAGAACTTTGCGATCGACTGATGACTCAGGCTTCTGCTCCGGTGCTGCATCCGGTACCGAGCTCACCCTCGGTTGGGCCAACCAGTAACCACCGGCAACCCCCAAAGCAACTGAGATGCTGACAACAAATACCCCTTTCCGTGTTCTAGAGATCATTGAGCGGACTCCCCATAGGCGAAATACAGGCGAGCGCTGGTGAGAGCACGCTGCTCTTCAACATCAATCTGCTTGAGACGGGCTTCGATAAGCTCGCGCCGAGCAGCCACGACGGAGTTCAAATCGCCTTTGCCGGCGCGGTAGCTGGCCATGCTGAGCTCGACCTTCTCCTTGGCCAGAGGCAGCAGACTGTCCAGGGTTCGGCGAACGGCACGATTCAAGCGTTCATAATCGGCCAGCTCGTCCTCCAGTTGCTGGGTATGCTTGCGTGACAGGGCTTCCCGCTCGGCCTCTAGCTGGTTGAGTTCAGCGTGCTTGGCCGCAATTTTGGGGTTTTGCCGAGAGTCAGGAAACAGTGGTAGATCCCAGGAAAATTGCACGCTGACCATGTCGCCGAACTGTCGGCCGCGATTCTGATAGTCGACTTCCCAGCTCCAATCCGACTGTTTTTCCGCTTCGGCTTCACGGACCTTGGCTTGCGCTTCGCGGGTCATTGGCGCAAAAGCTGCCAATTCTGGGTGATGTTGCAGCTTATGAGAGTAGTCAGAGGCTTCGACAGGCCATTCAGGCAAGCTGCCCACAGGTTTGTCATTGGCGGCTGGTCCAATCCAGCGCTTCAGGGCAGCTCGGGCCTGCGCTCTCTGACGAATCAGATCGTCCTGCTGCTCTTCCAGTTGTGCCGCTTCCTGTTTGGGCGTTACTGCATCAGCAGGTTGAGCGCGGCCACCGGCAATTTGTGCCCGGACGGTATCGGCCAGCAGACGGTTTTCTTTGTAGAGGTCCTGAAACAGAGTGTCTTTACGCTCAACCGAGTAGCTGTTGATCCAGGCCAACGCCGTGGCCTGACGAACCTTTAGACGTTCGACCCGGCGCTCAGCGGCGGCGCGTTCAATGGCCGCATCAGCGACCTCGATTCGGGCTTTGCGCTTAGCGCTGCTGGGCATCTCCTGACTGACTCCGACCATTCGCATAGTCATGAAGTCTTGGTCGATGCTCCAGCGATCCGGCCCCCCAATGGGGTAGTTCTGTACGCCTAGCAGCAACTTGGGATCGGGTAGTTCACCAGCGGGGATGGCCGCACTACTGGCAGCCTGAATTTTCGCGTCTTGTGCAGTCAGCGACGGCGCATTGTTTTCAGCCAGCTGCAAAGCTTCATCGAGTGTCAATGCGGCAGCGAGACTCGGCAATGCCAGTACGCTTGCCGCCAGGCCGGCCACGAGGGACCACCCTGTGCAATAGCACTTGGAGTTCATGTTCACGATTCCTGTGATGATCCACTGCGCGCTTCATCAGACATGCACGCAGATATGCCATCCCGCTAACGCGGAATGAGGCTCAGTGTGGTACAGGAATCAAATGCGGGGCGGTCGCCATACCCCTGAAGGGGTTTGGACAGGATGGGAGTCTATGGAGATGGACGCTTCGAGGGGGCTAGATAGGGGGACCAGAGGCTTGATGATAGAGACTTGCAGCATGCCGCCGGTCTTACACTCCTGGCCCGGCTTGCAGGGTTTACCATGCTCGGTGGGACTTTTCATGTCATGGCAGCAGTCTTGGCCCATGCCGTCCATCATCGCCATGCCCATGGTTTGCATGGGACACGGCTCTGTCGGCGCCTGAACACCCGCCATCCCACTGAGGGGAAGCGCCAAGCTAATCAGGAATATCAGGCAAAACCGTACATAGCGTGTCATGGACTGAAGTGTAGCCAGTAGAAATGGTGCTAACAATCCCGTTCCCGGCTTCTTGGTTAGCTGCCAGAAACCTCTATTGCGCGCTCATTTCCATTTCAGGACTTAGCGTGCCTAACCATGCGACCAGACAGATGATGAGGATTGCCATCAGGAATTCGAATTTCATGCTGCGGCGCAAGGCATTAACCGCTACAGAGTATTGACCATTGCGAACTGAGCGCTCCAACTGCGGGCTTAAGTGAAAGCGGTTCAGTGTGGCTAAAACGATCATCCCGGCAAAGAGCAGGATCTTCAAAAACAGCAGCTGACCATAGGTACTCAGCATGACCTCATCAAGGTTTGGACCGACGATGAAAAGGTAATTCACGACTCCCGTTACGCTTATGATCGCAACAATCACACCGCCGGCCGACTCAAAGCCAGTCAGCACGCGGGCAAGAATTCGTGCTTCCTCCTCGCCCTTCAGCGATTTCAACCGCAGCAGTAGAGCGAAGGCCGCTAGAGCACCCAACCAGCCACCTGCCGCTAATAAATGGAAAATATCGCTCAGAAAATGCCAGTAGCGGCGGCTGCCTTCGTCCATGGCACCGTGCCCTGTCCAGGCTAGCGTGGCCAACGCGATTGCTCCACACACGGTGACGATCCAGAGGCTGGGTGTCGGAAATCGTTTGTTCAACGCGACGCCCATAATTGCCCCAACCAAGGCGGCTATTCGGACCATCCAGGTCAACCCAACGTCGGTGCCCATGATGACCATTTCAAAAATGTGGTGATGTAGCTCCATAAGCTCCGATACACCGCTCATTGCTTTCGCAAGCAACAACATCGAGGCAAGGGACAGAGCTACACCTGCAACAGAAGTACCGTAAAGAAGCGACTCAAAATTCAAGACCGTGCCCGATACCCTTTCTTTTCCCCTGAGACTGTACAAGCCAAATATGGCCAATCCAAATAACAACATCAGGTCAAAATAGAGAGCAAAGCGAACCACAATATTTATTGAGTCGCTCATGGATCATTT
>NZ_JACMYG010000021.1 GCF_014236655.1 Pseudomonas kielensis | reverse complement strand
CCCAGATAAAAAAACAGGTGGGACGGCAGAACTCTTCAAAAAAACCAAAGGAGCAAATCACGATGCGCGTGATGAAGTGGAGCATGATCGCACTGGCTGTTTCAGCAGGCACCTCGCAGTTCGCAATCGCGTCCTCCCAGGACGAAGCCAAAGGCTTTGTTGAAGACCAAAGTCTGAAAGCCAAGACTCGTATCGAGTACATGAACCGTGACTTCCGTAACGGCGCTGGCAACATTGCCAAGCCAGGTGGCGGCTACAAGAGCGGCTATCGTCAGGACACCGGTATCAGCGAACTGATCACCTACGAGTCCGGCTTCACTCAAGGCACCATCGGCGTAGGTCTGGACGCCTTTGTTGGCGGTACTGCCAAGCTGGATGGCGGCGCAGGTCGCGCTGGTAACGGTCTGTTCGCTCGCGACAGCGATGGCAACCCGGAAGACACCCAATCGAAAGGCGGCGCGGCAGTCAAATTCCGTCTCTCCGACACCACTCTGAAATACGGCCGTCAATTCGTTGCCAGCCCGGTTTTCTCGACTGACGACAGCCGCCTGCTGCCAGAAGTTGCTGAAGGCACCATCATCACCAGCAAGGAAATCAAGGGCCTGGAAGTCAACCTGGGTCGCTTGACTGCGCTGAGCTCGCAGACTGGCATGGGCAAGGACAGCATCAACGGTCCGCACTCGCCTGGCCTGACCAGCGCCAACATCGGTGGTGCTACCTACCAGTTCACCGATAACTTCGTAGCCGGCTTTGCTGCTTCCGACGTAGACGACTACTTCAAGAAGCAATACATCAACGCCAACTACACCCTGCCGATCAATGACGATCAGTCGCTGAACTTCGACCTGAACGCCTACAAGACCAAAGACCAGGGCGCAGCGCTGTACGGCCCACTGGACAACAAACTGTGGAGCTTGGCAGCCGCTTACAGCCTGGGCGCACACAAATTCACCCTGGGCTACCAGCAGTCCTCCGGTGACACCAACTACCTGTACGGCGTTGATGGTAACGGCACGATCTTCGTAGCCAACTCCATCCAGATCTCCGACTTCATCGGCAAGGACGAGAAGTCGTACCAGGCTCGTTATGACCTGAACATGGCCACCTACGGCGTGCCAGGCCTGAGCTTCATGTCCCGTTATGTCTACGGTAACAACATCGATACCACTAGCGGTTCGGAAGGCAAGGAACACGAATTCAACTTCGAAACGAAGTATGTGTTCCAGGAAGGTCCGGCCAAGGATCTGTCCCTGCGTCTGCGTAGCGCAATCTACCGTGCAAACAACGCTTACAACGCTGATTACACCGCCGACAACAACGACGTGCGTATCATCGCTGAATACCCTCTGAACATTTTGTAATCAGTGGTTATTGCCTAGCGTCTTGAGCCTGGCTCAAATAAAAGCCCCTCCCCCGAAAAGGTGAGGGGCTTTTTTATTGCAACTTGATGACAGGCGCACACACTCTTCAGAAACAATTAAGTAGCAAGCTAATAGTAAGCAGCCACTCTATTTGAAAGCTACCGATATAAAAAAACCCAAGGGGTTTATCGCCCCTTGGGTTCTAAGTCACTGCCTGGCCAGTAAGCCAAGCGGTAGCGCTTTTACGTTACGCCATTTCTTGAACTACACGAATCACGCGCTGTGGAAACGGAATATCAATACCCGCCTCTTTCAAGCGATCACGGGAGTGTTCATTAAAGTGGAACATCACGTCCCAGTAGTCTGCGGTCTTCACCCAAACACGCAGCGATAGTGTGATCGCGCTATCACCCAGGACCGAAACCACCGCCACCGGCGCAGGATCGGTCAGGACCCGCGCATCCTTGGCCAGTTCCAGCAGCACGGCACGGGCCTTCTGCAGGTCCGCTTCGTAGTCCACGCCCACATCGAATACCACTTTGCGGGTCAACTGACGGTTGGTGTTGGTGATGATGCCGTTGGACAGCACGCCGTTCGGCACAATGACGGTCTTGTTGTCGCCAGTACGGATGATCGTATGGAAAATCTGGATGCTGTCGACAGTACCCGCCGTGCCCTGGGCTTCAATGAAGTCACCGATACGGAACGGACGGAACAGCAGGATCAGCACCCCACCGGCGAAGTTCGCCAGGCTGCCTTGCAACGCCAGGCCAATGGCCAGGCCCGCGGCACCGATCGCGGCGACAAAGGAGGTGGTCTCGACGCCGATCATCGACGCGACACTGACGACCAGCAGCACCTTGAGAACGATGTTCGCCAGGCTGCTGATAAACCCCTGCAAGGCCAGGTCGGCATTGCGCAGCGCCAGCAGTTTGCCAACCTTGGTGGTCAGCTTGTTGATCAACCACCAGCCAATGGCCAGGGTGAGGACCGCCAGCAGCACCCGGCTGCCGTACTCCATGATCATCGGGATCCAGGCCTGGGAAGCCTTGACCAGGTTGTCCACTTCAGCGTTCAAATCCATCTTTTTCTCCTGATTCCCGGCTACCCGGCACTTAAAAACCAAGCAGCAGAAAGATCGAACCGCCAGGGCTCAATCATTTCTGCTATTGCTTGGGCCTCGGACGTCAATTACGCCGAGAGGTTCCCTGATGACTGATCAGTCGCGAAAGTTGTTGAACTGCAGCGGCATGCCGAATTCCTTGGCGCGCAACGCGGCGATCGCGTCTTGCAGGTCATCACGCTTCTTGCCGGTGATGCGTACCTGCTCGCCCTGGATGGCGGCCTGGACCTTGAGCTTGGCGTCCTTGACATGAGCCACGATCTTCTTCGCCAGCTCTTTGTCGATGCCTTCCTTGAGGACCGCTTCCTGCTTCACCAGCTTGCCGGAGGCGAAGGCGTCCTTGACCTCAAGGCACTGTACGTCGATCTTGCGCTTGACCAGCGCCAGCTTGAGGATCTCGATCATCGCCTCAAGCTGGAAGTCGGCCTCGGCGGTCAGGTTGACGGTCAGGTCCTTTTCCTTGAACTCGAAGCTGCCTTTGCCTTTCAGGTCATAACGACGGTCGAGTTCCTTGACGGCGTTTTCGACCGCGTTGGTGACTTCGTGTTTGTCCAGTTCGGATACCACGTCGAACGACGGCATGTAATCTCTCCAATTAAAAATGGGCGCGCACAATAACTCAGGTGTACGCCTGGCTTGCGGTTAAAATCCGCGCTGATTATAACGGGTCTTGCCCATTCGAATCTGCGAGCCGCACATGCACCTGCCAATCAGAGCACAAAACTGATGTCGACCACCTGGCATATCCTCGGCGCAGGCAGCCTCGGCACCTTGTGGGCCACCCGCCTGGCGCGCGCCGGCCTGCCGGTACGGTTGATCGTGCGCGATACGGCACGCCTACAGGCTTATCAGGCGGCCGGCGGCCTGACCCTGGTGGAACAAGGCCAGGCCCAGTGTTATCCGGTGCCGGCCGAAACCCTCGCCAATGACGCGCCAATCGAGCGTCTGCTGGTGGCCTGCAAGGCGTACGACGCCGAGGCCGCCGTCGCGCAACTGGCCCATCGCCTGGCCCCTGCTGCCGAGTTGATCCTGCTGCAGAACGGTCTCGGCAGCCAGGACGCCGTCGCCGCACGGGTGCCCCAGGCGCGCTGCATTTTTGCCTCCAGCACCGAAGGCGCGTTTCGCGATGGCGACTGGCGGGTCGTGTTCGCCGGCCATGGCTACACCTGGCTCGGCGATAGCAGCCATCCGGTGGCACCGATCTGGCTCGACGACCTTGAAGCCGCCGGCATCCCCCATGCCTGGAGCGTGGACATCCTGACCCGGCTGTGGCGCAAACTGGCGCTCAATTGTGCGATCAATCCGCTGACGGTGCTCCACGATTGCCGCAATGGTGGCCTGCAGCAGCACCAATGCGAAGTCGCCACCCTGTGCAGTGAACTGGCTCTGTTGCTCGAACACTGTGGCCAGCCCGCAGCGGCGCAAGACCTGCAGCAGGAGGTCGAGCGGGTGATCCTGGCCACCGCCGCCAACTACTCGTCCATGTACCAGGACGTGGCCAACCAGCGCCGTACCGAAATCAGCTACCTGCTGGGCCACGCCTGCGAGGTCGCCGCACGCCATCAACTGGTGCTGCCACACCTTAATCAGTTGCAGCAGCGCCTGATGGCCCACCTGCGAACACGCGGATTGCCCAGCGACTGAGCAGCGGCTACGCTGGCCTCCTGTTCTTCTTCAGCGACGACCCCGATGCCCTTGCGCCAGCGCCTTGAAAACCTACCGGTCGGCCAGAAACTGCTGGCGGCCCTGTTGGTGCTGTTGATCACCGTCCTGCTGGTGGCCAACCTGACCTTTATCAGCGCCGCCTATTGGATCTCCCAGGAAAGCATGGCACCACAGGCCCTGCAGACCATCGGCCGGCTGGTCGCCAACCCATCGATTGCCAGCCAGGCCCTGAACTCGCCGGCAGACGGGGAAAAACTGCTCCACGAACTCAACAGCTATACGCCCCTGCGTGCCGCCGCGCTGTACGACGCCGAGGGTCGACTGCTGGCCCAGATGCAACGGGGCGACCCCCTTGAGCTGCCCAAGCGCTATCGCCATGTCGAAGACTGGCAAGCCACCGAGTTTCGCAGCAATCAAGTGATCACCCTGCTGCGTCCGGGCCAGGAGCCCGGTCATTTGCTGCTGGTAGCCAGTAGCGAATTACCGATGGCGTTCTACACGGGCACGCTCACCGCCAGCCTGGGCATCCTGATTTTCAGCGTGCTGCTGTGGCTGCTGATTGCCCAGCAGATCAAACGCCTGATTACCCAGCCGATCCATCAACTCGAGGAGCTGTCCCGCCAGGTCACCCGCGAAGAGAACTACGCCCTGCGTGCCTCCCGCGGCAACCTCGATGAAATCGGCAGCCTCGCCGAAGCCTTCAACACCATGCTCTCGCGTATCGAAGCCCGCGAACAACAACTCAAGCGCGCCCGGGACGACTCCCAGGCCGCCTACGACCAGGCCCAGGGCCTGGCCGAGGAGACCCGGCACACCAACCGCAAGCTGGAACTGGAGGTCCAGGTACGCAGCAAGATCGAGAAGAAGCTCACCGGGTTCCAGAACTACCTCAACAGCATCATCGACTCCATGCCCTCGGCGTTGATCGCCCTCGACGAGCAGCTCTACGTGACCCAGTGGAACCAGGAGGCCAGCGCGCTTTCCGGGACCCGCCTGGACGAAGCGTTGAACCAGCCGATCTTCCTCGCCTTTGAACCGCTCAAGCCGTTCCTGCCACAGCTCAAGGAAACCGTCGAGCAGCACAGCGTGGTCAAGATCGAGCGGGTCACCTGGGTCAAGGACGATGAAGCCAGGCACTATGCCCTGACCTTCTACCCGTTGATGGGTGGCGCCGGGCGCGGCGTGGTGATTCGGATCGACGACATCACCCAGCGCCTGTCCCTGGAAGAAATGATGGTGCAATCGGAGAAGATGCTCTCGGTCGGCGGCCTGGCGGCGGGCATGGCCCACGAAATCAACAACCCCCTGGGCGCCATCCTGCACAACGTGCAGAACATCCGTCGGCGGCTGTCGAACGAGCTGCCGAAAAACCTCGAGACGGCTGAGCAGCTTGGCGTCGAACTGGACAACGTCAATCAATACCTGCGCAGCCGAGAAGTCCCGCAACTGCTGGATGGCATCCAGCAGGCCGGAGCCCGCGCCGCGAAGATCGTCACCCACATGCTCAGCTTCAGCCGCCGAAGCAACCGACAGATGGCCCCTTGCGACCTGCCGGCCCTGATCGACCAAGCCGTGGAGATTGCCGGCAACGACTTCGACCTAGCCATTGGCTTCGACTTCAAGGGCCAGGCCATCATTCGACAGTTCGACCCGCAACTGGGGCCGGTGCCCGGCACCGCCAACGAACTGGAACAAGTGCTGCTCAACCTGCTGAAAAACGCAGCCCAGGCGATTCACCTGCGCGAAGACGACAGCGAACCCGGGCGCATCATCCTGCGCACCCGCCTGAACCCGCCCTGGGCCGAGATTCAGGTCGAGGACAACGGCATCGGCATGAGCGAGAACGTGCGCAAACGCACCTTCGAACCCTTCTTCACCACCAAGGAAATCGGCCAGGGCACGGGCCTGGGGCTTTCGGTGTCATATTTCATCATCACCAACAACCACAAGGGCCAGATGGAAGTGCAGTCGACCCTGGGTCAAGGCACCTGTTTTACCTTGCGCCTGCCCCTGGCCGGCTCCCCCCTCGCCTCTCACGAACTCAAACAACTGGAGCGCTAAGCATGGGCTTTCGCCTGTCGAAGATTTACACCCGCACCGGCGACGCCGGTGAAACCGGGCTGGGCGACGGTCGTCGCGTGCCCAAGGACCATCCGCGGGTCGAGGCCATCGGCGAAGTCGACACCCTCAACAGCCAACTCGGCCTGCTGCTGGCAGCACTGGCTGAACAGAGCCACAACTATCCGGGCCTGAGGCAAATCAGCGACGTGCTGGAGCCATGCCAGCATCGCCTGTTCGACCTCGGCGGTGAGCTGGCAATGCCGGTGTACCAAGCGCTGAATGGGGCGGAAGTCGAACGCCTGGAATCGGCCATCGATACCTGGAACGAGGAACTGGGACCACTGGAGAATTTCATTTTGCCAGGCGGCTCGGCACTGATCGCCCAGGCGCACGTCTGCCGTAGCCTGGCCCGCAGCGCCGAACGCCGTTGCCAGCAGCTGAACGCAATCGAGCCCTTGGCCGGGGTGGGCCTGGCCTACATCAATCGTTTGTCGGATCTGTTGTTCGTAGCGGCGCGCTTGATTGCCAAGCGTCAGGGGATCGACGAAATTCTTTGGCAGGCGGCGGCCAAACCTGAGGCTTAGCCTCGAAGATCAGCCGCGCATTCAAGGCCGTCATCGCGGGCAAGCCCGCTCCCACAATGGTTTGGAGTATCTGTAGATCCTGCATATATCCAAAAACCTGTGGGAGCGAGCCTGCTCGCGATGGGGCCGGCAAATGCAACAACCCATCAGGCCCCAGGCCAGAACGCCCGAATCCCCGCGACACCCTGGGCCCCTGCGTCCCAGGCCTTCTGCCGTTCTTCAGGACCAACCCCGCCCAACAGGAACACCGGCTTGCTGAAACCGGTGATCAACTGCGAAGCCTGCTCCCAGCCCAATGGCGCAGCGTCAGGATGAGTCTGGGTCGGCTGCACTGGCGACAGGGTGACAAAGTCCACGCCCATCTGCTCGGCCAGGCTCAGTTCCTCAGCGTTGTGACAGGACGCCGCCAACCAGCGCGAAGCCGGTAACGGACGACCTGCACTGGCATACTTGCGCAGCTGCGCCGCCGTGATGTGCCAACCGGCCGAAGGGAAATCCCCCAACCACTCGAACGGCCCCTTGAGCATCAATTGCGCCTTGCCGGCACACAAGCCCACCGCATCCACCGCCAGATCGCGGTACTTGGGGTCATAACCGTTGGGTGCCCGCAGCTGGATCAGCTTGATCCCGCCGGCGATGGCTTTCTGGATTCCACGCAGCAGGGCCGGGGTTTCCAGGTCCTCTGGGGTAATCAGGTACTCAGCCGGCAAGCGCGCCGCCGCGACGATCGGCTGGTTGGCCGCGGGAAACTCGTAGTCGCCCAGCTCCCGTGCGGTCACCCAGGCCAATGGCTGGCCTTCGGCACCGTGGGGCTCGCCGTTGAAGGCCGACACTTCCCAGACATCCAGCAGCACCTGTTTGTCCGGATAATCATGCTGGACCTTGATCAACGGCCGCGCGGCCGTGACGCCGATGCCCAGCTCTTCCTGCAGTTCGCGGGCGAGCGCAGCCTGCACGGCTTCACCCTCCTCGACCTTACCCCCGGGAAACTCCCAGAGGCCGCCCTGGTGTTGGGTATCGGCGCGGCGCGCGATCAGGATCTTGCCGCTGGCATCGCGGATCACCGCTGCGGCTACATGGACTCGTTTCACCGCGCTACTTCCTCCAGACCAGCTTGCTGCCAGGCCTTGAAGGCTGGCCATTGGTAAATCGTCTCGACATAGGCCGCGTCGACCGGCGGTAACTCGACTTGATAGGTGCGCAGGCGCACGGCAATCGGGGCAAAAAACGCATCGGCCAGGCTGACTGTGCCGAACAGGAACGGCCCGGCTTCTGCAGCGGCGGCGCGGCACTCGGCCCACAGCGCCAGCATCCGCTGGATCTCGGCCTGCACCTCGGCCGGCATCGGCGTCAGCGGCGCGTCACGGCTCAGGTCAAACGGCATGTTGCCGCGGATTGCAAAAAAACCGCTGTGCATCTGTGCGCACGCCGAACGCGCCTGGGCACGGGCGGCGATGTCCTTGGGCCAGAGCCCGGCATCAGGGAAACGCTCGACCAGGTACTCGGCAATCGCCAACGAGTCGGCAATGGTCCCGTGCTCGGTCTTGAGCAGTGGCACCTTGGCCGTCGGCGAATGCTTGAGCAGCCTCTCGCGGGTATCGGGCTGGTTGAGTTTGATCAGTTCTTCGGTGTAGGTCGCGCCAGCGAGATCCAGTGCCAGGGCACCGCGCAGGGACCAGGAGGAGTACAGTTTGTCGCCGATGATCAGGTGGTAGCTCATATTCGGGGACCTTTGGCTGAGGGGACAAGCGGCAGGCCTGCGGCCTGCATCGCGGGCAAGCCTTGCTCCTGCAGGAGAAGCAAGGCCTGCCAGGAGTGCGTCAGGTGCGGTATTCGGCGTTGATCTTCACGTATTCGTGGGACAGGTCGGTGGTCCAGATGGTTTCGCTGCAGTCACCACGGCCCAGCTCGATGCGAATGGTGATTTCCTCACGCTGCATCACCGCCGAACCCTGGGCCTCGGTGTAGCTGGCCGCGCGGGCGCCACGGCTGGCGATGCACACTTCGCCAAGGAACACGTCGATCTTGCTCACGTCCAGGTTCGGCACGCCGGCACGGCCGACAGCGGCCAGGATCCGGCCCCAGTTCGGGTCGGAGGCGAACAGCGCGGTCTTGATCAGCGGCGAGTGTGCCACGGTGTAGCCCACGTCCAGGCACTCCTGGTGGTTGCCGCCGCCATTGACTTCGACGGTGACGAACTTGGTCGCCCCTTCGCCGTCACGCACGATGGCCTGTGCCACGTCCATGCACACCTCGAACACCGCCTGCTTGAGCGCCGCGAACAACGGGCCGCTGGCCTCGGTAATTTCTGGCAGTGCCGCCTGGCCGGTGGCGATCAGCATGCAGCAATCGTTGGTCGAGGTATCGCCATCGATGGTGATGCGGTTGAACGACTTGTTGGCACCGTCCAGCATCAGGTTCTGCAGCACTTCGCGGGACACTTTGGCGTCGGTGGCGATGTAGCCCAGCATGGTCGCCATGTTCGGGCGAATCATCCCGGCGCCTTTGCTGATGCCAGTGACGGTGATGGTCACGCCGTCGTGCTGGAATTGCCGGCTGGCGCCCTTGGGCAGGGTGTCAGTGGTCATGATCCCGGTGGCCGCGGCTTCCCAGTTGTTTTCCGACAGGTCATCGAGGGCGGCCTGCAGCGCGCCTTCGATCTTCTCCACGGGCAACGGTTCGCCGATCACCCCCGTGGAGTACGGCAGCACCTGGCTCGCGTCGACACCGGTCAGTTCGGCCAGCTTGGCGCAGGTCCGCTCGGCGGCAGCCAGGCCCGGCTCACCGGTGCCGGCGTTGGCGTTGCCGGTGTTGGTCAGCAGGTAACGCACTGCGCCCTGGACTCGTTGCTTGGCCAGGATCACCGGCGCGGCGCAGAAAGCGTTCAAGGTGAACACACCGGCGACGGTCGAGCCTTCGGCACAGCGCATGACCACGACATCCTTGCGCCCAGGGCGCTTGATGCCAGCCGAAGCGATACCGAGTTCAAAACCGGCAACCGGGTGCAACGTGGGCAAAGGACCAAGACCAACAGCCATGAATGCGCTCCTCACTAGATAATGTCTGCACCCGGGGCGCCACGCTTTCTGACGCGCGGCGTCGGTGCTTCGAATGGTAAAACGCCGCGACGGCTGATGCCGGTCGCGGCGTGGGTATTTCAGCGTTGACGACGGGTTTTACTGGATCTGCCCGTGGCAATGCTTGAATTTCTTGCCCGAACCGCAGTAGCACAGCTCGTTGCGGCCCAGCTTCTGCTCGTTGCGTACCGGCGCGGTGGCGAGGGCCACATCGACCTCTTCACCCAACAGCTCCGGTTGCTCCAGGCCAGGTGCTTCGTCGTGCAGGAACTGCATGCGAGCGGCCAGCGCCTCGGCTTCCTGACGCAGGCGTTGCTCTTCTTCGATCGGATCTTCGCGACGTACCTGAACGTGGGACAGAACCCGGATCGAGTCGCGCTTGATCGAATCCAGCAGCTCGGAGAACAGCGTGAACGACTCGCGCTTGTATTCCTGCTTCGGGTTCTTCTGGGCGTAGCCACGCAAGTGGATACCGTGGCGCAGGTGGTCCATGGTCGACAGGTGGTCTTTCCACAGGTCGTCCAGCACGCGCAACACGATTTGCTTCTCGAAGGTGCGCAGGGCTTCGGCGCCCGCCTGGTCTTCTTTTTCGTTGTACGCGGCGATCAGCTCTTGCATCAGCTTCTCGCGCAGGGTTTCTTCGTACAGGTGATCGTCTTCGTCGAGCCATTGCTGGATCGGCAGCTTCACCCCGAAACCGCTTTCCAGCTCGGCTTCCAGACCGGCAACGTCCCACTGTTCAGGCAGCGATTGCGGAGGAATGTGCGCCGAAACGGTGGCGTTGAGCACGTCCTGGCGGAAGTCGGCGATGGTCTCGCCGATGTTGTCGGCGGCCAGTAACGTGTTACGCATGTGATAGATCACTTTACGCTGTTCGTTGTTGACGTCGTCGAACTCCAGCAATTGCTTACGGATGTCGAAGTTACGACCTTCCACCTTGCGCTGGGCCTTTTCGATGGCGTTGGTCACCATGCGGTGCTCGATCGCCTCACCAGGCTGCATGCCCAGGGCCTTCATGAAGTTTTTCACCCGGTCAGAGGCGAAAATACGCATCAGGCTGTCTTCCAGCGACAGGTAGAAGCGGCTGGAACCGGCGTCACCCTGGCGACCGGCACGACCACGCAGTTGGTTGTCGATACGGCGCGATTCGTGACGCTCCGAAGCGATCACCTGCAAGCCGCCCGACTCGAGCACTTGCTGGTGACGCTTCTGCCAGTCGGCCTTGATCTGGGCGATCTGCTCCGGCGTCGGGTTCTCCAGGGAAGCCACTTCCACTTCCCAGTTACCGCCCAACAGGATGTCGGTACCACGACCGGCCATGTTGGTGGCGATGGTCAGCGCGCCTGGGCGACCGGCCTGGGCAATGATCTCGGCTTCCTTTTCGTGGAACTTGGCGTTCAGAACCTTGTGTTCGATGCCTTCCTTGTCCAGCAGGCGCGACATGTGCTCGGAGGTTTCGATGGTCGCGGTACCCACCAGAACCGGGCGCCCCGCTGCCATGCTTTCCTTGATGTCGGTGACGATGGCGGCGTACTTCTCGTCCGCGGTGAGGAACACCAGGTCGTTGTAGTCTTTACGCGCCAGCGGCTTGTTCGGCGGGATGACCATGACCTGCAGGCCATAGATCTGGTGGAATTCGAACGCTTCGGTGTCGGCCGTACCGGTCATGCCGGACAGTTTGTTGTACAGACGGAAGTAGTTCTGGAAGGTGGTCGATGCCAGGGTCTGGCTCTCGGCCTGGATGTTCAGGTTTTCCTTGGCCTCGATGGCCTGGTGCAGGCCTTCGGACAAACGACGGCCCGGCATGGTACGGCCGGTGTGTTCGTCGACCAGGACTACCTGGCCGTCCTGCACGATGTATTCGATGTTGCGGTGGAACAGCTTGTGCGCGCGCAGGCCGGCATACACGTGGGTCAACAGGCCCAGGTTGTGCGCCGAGTACAGGCTCTCGCCTTCAGCCAGCAGGCCGATGCGGGTCAGCACTTCTTCGATGTACTGGTGACCGGCTTCGTTGAGTTCGACCTGGCGGGTCTTCTCGTCGACGCTGTAGTGACCGGCCTTGGTGACGACGCCTTCCACTTCCTCGACATGCAGCTCCAGTTGCGGGATCAGTTTGTTGATCTCGATATAGAGCTTGGAGCTGTCTTCGGCCTGACCGGAAATGATCAGTGGGGTACGGGCTTCGTCGATGAGGATCGAGTCGACTTCGTCGATCACGGCAAAATTGAGTTCGCGCTGGAATTTTTCTTCCATGCTGAACGCCATGTTATCGCGCAGGTAGTCGAAACCGAATTCGTTGTTGGTGCCGTAGGTGATGTCGCAGGCATAGGCCGCGCGCTTCTCTTCCGGCGGCTGGAACGGCGTGACCACGCCGACCGTCAGGCCGAGGAACTCATAGAGCGGACGCATCCAGTTGGCATCGCGGCGGGCCAGGTAGTCGTTCACCGTGACCACGTGCACGCCTTTGCCGGACAGTGCGTTGAGGTAAACGCCCAGTGTCGCCACCAGGGTCTTGCCCTCACCGGTACGCATCTCGGCAATCATGCCTTCGTGCAGGGTCATGCCGCCGATCAATTGGACGTCGAAGTGGCGCATGCCCATGACACGCTTACCGGCTTCGCGGGCTACCGCAAAGGCCTCGGGCAGCAGTTTGTCGAGGGTCTCCCCTTTGGCGAAGCGGGCCTTGAACTCGTCTGTCTTGGCACGCAATTGATCGTCCGAAAGGGCCACCATTCGCTCTTCGAAGGCATTGACGAGTTGCACCGTCTTGAGCATGCGTTTGACTTCACGCTCATTCTTGCTTCCAAAAAGTTTCTTTAACAAAGGCGCAAACATATCGGCAGGATCTTCCACACTAAAGGGATGGAGGGCGGCCCCGTGAGTCGCCCGAGCAGCCCTCATGGCCGCATGCGAACGAGCATTCTACCCGGAAACGATGGTGAGGAAAGTGGCGTTATTCCACGATGCTGGCACAGCGCTGTGACGGGGCTCACTTAAAATAAGGGCTTTTTACTGAACTTCAAGCCATTTGCAGCAGAAGTTACTCATTGATTTAGTGGGTAAAGCGGTAACAAAGCAATGGGGCGGGTGTATCCCACGCTTTCTGCTACCATGGCGGCTCTGTTACTTCAGGTGTCTGATCATGGCATTTCGCCCTCTTACGGCCAGAGCACCCGCCGTTCTGCTACGCGAAGCCAAACCGTTAAAAGCCATATTCGGCCACGCACAACGCCTGGGTCATCTGCAGCGCTTGCTCGAAAGCCAATTACAGCCGGCCGCCCGGGAACATTGCCACGTGGCGTCCTGGCGCGAAGGCAGCCTGCTGTTGATCGTCACCGACGGACACTGGGCCACCCGCTTGCGCTACCAGCAAAAACGCCTGCAACGTCAACTGCAGGCCTTCGACGAATTCGCCAGCCTGACGCGGATTCTGTTCAAGGTTCAACCGCCCACCGTGCAGCAAGGCGCGGCCGGCCACACCATGGACCTGTCCAGTGACGCGGCGGCCACCATCCAGGCCACGGCCGACGGGATTACCGACCCCAATCTGCGGGCAGCCCTGGAGCGCCTGGCGGCACACGCCAAGCCCAAGGCCTGAGCGGTCGAAGAATGCAGGCGGGAACAGGCTCACGATAGCGCCCGCTCCCCCACCTTCAGCGGCGCTTGCTGCCGCCCAGCAACGACCCCATCAACCCACGCACCAACTGCCGGCCCAACTGGTTAGCCGCCTGGCGCATTGCTGACTTCAGCGCCTGCCCGGCAGCGGTGCCGAGAAACTCGCCGGCCTGCTCGGTGAAGCTCGGCCCCTCTGCCGCCGGCTTATCCGGCACAGCCTCGGCCTCCGGCGCCAGGCCCTTGCGCCCCATCAGCACTTCATAGGCCGACTCGCGGTCGATCGGTTTGTCGTAACGCCCGACCAACGGTGAGCTGGCAATCAGCGCGGCACGTTCAGCTTCGCTCAATGGCCCGATACGCGATTGCGGCGGCGCCACCAGGACCCGCTGGACCATCTCCGGCGTGCCCTTCTCTTGCAGAGTCCCCACCAGTGCCTCGCCAATCCCCAGGTCGGTCAGCACTTGCAGTGCGCTGAACGCCGGGTTGGGCCGGAAACCGTCTGCCACCGCTTTCAGGGATTTCTGCTCCTTGGCGGTAAATGCCCGCAGCCCGTGCTGGATGCGCAAGCCCAGCTGGGCCAGCACGTCATCGGGCAGGTCGCCCGGCGACTGGGTGACGAAATACACCCCCACGCCCTTGGAGCGGATCAACCGCACCACCTGTTCCAGACGCTCCTGCAGGGCTTTGGGCGTGCCGGCGAAGAGCAAGTGGGCCTCGTCGAAAAACAACGCCAGCAGCGGTTTCTCGGCATCGCCGCGCTCCGGCAGTTGCTCGAACAGTTCGGCCAGCAACCACAGCAGGAAAGTCGCGTAGACCTTCGGCGCCTCGTGTACCAGGCGGCTGGCATCCAGCAGGTGGATGCGCCCGCGACCATCGCTGGCCGGGGCGAGAATGTCTTGCAGCTGCAACGCCGGCTCGCCGAACAGCGCCTCGGCCCCCTGCTGTTCCAGGGTGGCCAGGCGCCGCAACAGCGCCTGGCTGGAACCGGTGGTCATCAGGGCGGCGTCATCGCCGAGCAGCTCAGGGTTGTCCTTCAGGTGGTTGAGCAGGGCCTTGAGGTCCTTGAGGTCCAGCAGCAGCAACCCCTCGCGATCGGCCACCTTGAAGGCGGCGTACAGCGCCGACTGCTGGCTGTCGGTCAGCTCCAACAAGCTGCCGAGCAACAACGGCCCCATTTCACTCAAGGTCGTACGCAACGGATGACCAGACTGCCCGTGGATATCCCACAACGTTACCGGATAGGCCGCCGGCTGGTAGTTGAGCCATGGCATGCCGGCAATCCGCTCAGCCACTTTGCCCTGGGGATTGCCCGCGGCCCCGAGCCCGCACAGGTCGCCCTTGATGTCGGCGGCAAACACCGCGACCCCGGCGTCACTGAAGGCTTCGGCCAGACGTTGCAGGGTGACGGTCTTCCCGGTGCCGGTGGCACCCGCCACCAATCCGTGGCGGTTGGCCAGGCGCATGGCCTGGGCAATCGGCTGCCCTTGAAGGTCGGCACCAATAACGAGTTTCAATGAATCAGGCATTTTGTCACCCATGATTAAGCTTTGGTCCTACACAGCCGATAGAGATAAGCGAGAGACCAGACTGAATATCAGGTCAGATAATTCCCTAAGGAACGACGGAAATATCAGCTTATGTGCAACAGCGCCTATCGTGCGCGCTTTTTTGTCGCAACACGCCCCACACAAGACATTAGCGGACACCACAAGCCATGAACAACAATCTGCGCTTCAGCCACAAAATCCTGCTTGCCGCCGCCCTTATCGTCATTGCCGCGTTCGCCACATTTACGCTGTACAACGACTATCTGCAGCGCAATGCAATTCGCCAGGACCTCGACAGCTACCTCAATGAAATGGGGAATGTCACTGCGAGCACCATTCAGACCTGGCTGTCCGGTCGCATCCTTCTGATCGATAACCTGGCGCAGAACATCGCCATCAATGCCGATGATGCGCACGTCGCCGAGCTGCTGGAACAAAAAGCCCTGACGTCAACCTTCATGGCCTCTTACCTGGGCAATGCCGGTGGCAGCTTCACCATCCGTCCAGATGTGAAAATGCCCGACGGCTTCGACCCGCGCGGTCGGCCCTGGTACACCGGCGCGCAGAACAGCGCCACCGCCACGCTGACCGAACCCTATATCGATGCGGCCACCGGCCAAACCATTATTTCCATTGCCAGCGCCTCGAAAAAAGCCGGTAGCAATGTCGGGGTGGTGGGCGGCGACCTGAGCCTGCAGACCCTGATCGACAACCTCAAGGCCGTGGATTTCGACGGCATGGGTTATGCCTTCCTGGTCAACGCCGACGGCAAGATCCTGGTGCACCCGGATAAATCCCTGGTGATGAAGTCCCTCAGCGAAGCGTATCCGCGCAACACCCCGCGCATCGGGAGCGACTTCAGCGAAGTCGAGGTGGATGGCAAGACGCGCATTTTCACCTTCAGCCAGATCAAGGGCCTGCCCTCGGTCAACTGGTACATCGGTCTGTCGGTGGACAAAGACACGGCCTTCGCGATGCTCAGCGAGTTCCGCACCTCGGCGATCGTCGCCACGGTGATTGCCGTCACCGTGATTATTGCCCTGCTCGGCATGCTGATCCGCTTGTTGATCCAGCCGTTGCACGTCATGACCCGCGCCATGCAGGACATTGCCGACGGTGAAGGCGACCTGACCCGACGCCTGACAATCCAGAACCACGATGAGTTCGGCACCCTGGGCGTCGCCTTCAACCGTTTCGTCGAGCGCATCCACGGTTCGATCCGCGAAGTTTCCTCAGCCACCGAGCAAGTCAACGAAGTCGCCTTGCGGGTGGTCAGCGCCTCGAACTCGTCGATGCTCAACAGTGACGAACAATCGAGCCGCACCAACAGCGTCGCGGCCGCCATCAACCAGTTGGGAGCCGCCACCCAGGAAATCGCCCGCAACGCCGCACAAGCCTCGCACCAGGCCAGCGATGCCCGCAGCCTGGCCGAAGATGGCCAGCAAGTGGTGGATCGCAGCATCGCCGCGATGAATCAACTGTCGAGCATGCTCAGCGCTTCCAGCAGCAACATCGAGTCGCTCAACAGCAAGACCGTGAACATCGGGCAGATTCTCGAAGTGATCACCAGCATCTCCCAGCAAACCAACCTGCTGGCACTCAACGCGGCTATCGAGGCTGCGCGGGCCGGTGAGGCCGGACGCGGTTTTGCGGTAGTGGCCGATGAAGTGCGCAACCTGGCGCACCGCACCCAGGAGTCGGCACAACAGGTGCAGACCATGATCGAGGAGCTGCAAGTCGGCGCCCGCGAGTCGGTCAGCACCATGGGTGACAGCCAGCGCCATAGCCAGGACAGCGTGGAGATCGCCAACCTGGCCGGTGAGCGGCTGAGCAGCGTGACCCTGCGCATCGGCGAAATTGACGGCATGAACCAGTCGGTGGCCACCGCCACCGAGGAACAGACTGCCGTGGTGGAGTCGATCAACGTCGACATCACCGAGATCAACACCCTGAATCAGGAAGGCGTGGAAAACCTGCAGTCGACCTTGCGGGCCTGCTCCGACCTGGAACAACAGGCGGCGCGCCTCAAGCAACTGGTGGGCAGTTTCCGTATCTGAATGCGCGTGCAGGAGCTGTCAGGGCTTGCCTTCAGGCTCCGGCGGGGCCTGCAACTGCTGCCATAACTCGGCTGCACCGGGAAACTCGGTGCCGTCCTCGCTGCTCAAGTCATCGGGGTCGTAACGGCTCAGGCAGCCTTCGCCCAGGGTGGCAGGGGCTGTGGAAGTGGCCTTGTCCAGTGGATCGCTCATGGTCCGCACCCGGCAACAAAAAAGGGCCTCAAGCGTACAACGCTTGAGGCCCTTTTGCCTGTCGGCGACGAATCAGAACACCACGGTCTTGTTGCCATGCACCAGCACGCGGTCTTCCAGGTGATAGCGCAGGCCGCGGGCCAACACCATCTTCTCGACGTCACGGCCGAAACGCACCATGTCTTCGATGCTGTCGCTGTGGCTGACGCGCACCACGTCCTGCTCGATGATCGGACCTGCGTCCAGCTCTTCGGTGACGTAGTGGCACGTGGCGCCGATCAGCTTCACACCGCGCATCGAGGCCTGGTGGTAAGGCTTGGCCCCCACGAACGACGGCAGGAAGCTGTGGTGGATGTTGATCACCTTGTGTGCGTACTCGCTGCACAGCTCAGGCGGCAGGATCTGCATGTAGCGCGCCAGCACCACGACTTCTGCATCGTGCTGCTTGACCAGGCGCGACACTTCGGCAAACGCCGGCTCTTTGTTCTGCGGGTCCACCGGCACATGGTAGTAAGGAATGCCGTGCCACTCGACCATGCTGCGCAGGTCGTTGTGGTTGGAGATCACGCAGGAAATCTCGCAGTCCAGCTCATCGCTGTGCCAGCGGTGCAGCAGGTCGGCCAGGCAGTGGGACTCACGGCTGGCCATCAGCACCACGCGTTTTTTCTGCGCGGTGTCGGTGATACGCCAGTTCATTGAGAACTCTTCGGCGATCGGGGCAAATGCCTCACGAAAGGCCTCCAGACCGAACGGCAGGGAGTCGGCCCGAATTTCGTGACGCATGAAGAACCAGCCACTGAGATTGTCCGAGTGATGGCTCGCTTCAGTGATCCAGCCATTGTGTGACGCCAGAAAGTTACTGACCTTAGCAACGATGCCGACGCCGTCCGGGCAAGCGATCACTAGCCGAAAAGTGCGCATAGGGGGGAAACTCCAGAACTTCGCAAAGGCCGCCATTCTAGCGATTGCGCAGCAAAACTGCAGTATTGATCAGCAATGACCCTGCCTGCTGCCTGCGCAACTGGACCAACATCGACCGATTAGCGACCCTGCAGGCTGACGCAGGACGCCTTGTGAAAATACGCAAGAACGGTTTTGTGAATAACTGTGATGATTAGCGCTGATGTTTTAACTGTGAGTGTATTCTCCTCCTCATTGACTCTAATCAAATCAAATAAAACTCCGCTTATATGTTTACTTGATGAAACACCCTGACTATTATTGCGCCACTGTCCCCTGCATCCTGTGCCTAACATAAGGTAGTCCTCATGTCCCTGATCAACGAATACCGCGCCACCGAAGAAGCTATCAAAGAGCTGCAAGCCCGTTTGAAGAACCTGTCCCAAGACGACAAACTGCAAACCGAGCTGGAATTCGAAGGCAAACTGCGCACCCTGATGGGCGAATACTCCAAATCCCTGCGCGATATCATCGCCCTGCTGGATCCGGAATCCAAAGTTAAAGCCCCACGCGGCGCAGTGAAAACTACCGGCACCAAGCGTGCTCGCAAGGTTAAACAATACAAGAACCCGCACAACGGCGAAGTCATCGAAACCAAAGGTGGCAACCACAAGACTCTGAAAGAGTGGAAAGCCAAGTGGGGCGGCGACGTGGTTGAAAGCTGGGCAACCCTGCTGGGCTAAGCCGCAACCCGTCTCGCAGGTTCACTTGCGAACAAAAAAACGCCAGCTTTCGCTGGCGTTTTTTTATGGGTGTTATTCAATACATTTCATCAGGGCATTTCAAATATTCAAACGCTTGCGCAATAGCGCCACGTACTCGCGCCATTCCTGCAGAACCTCAAGCGTTCCGCCCGTGGCATTCTGCGACCATTGCTCGCAGGCTTCATCAAATGCCTGCACGGTATTGGGCGCCCCCCACCGAGCATCGCTCAAACGCTGCTGACAGAATAATTTCCAGCGCTCTTGCTCCTGTTCACTCAAGGTTTCAGGGAAGTTACGTGCGCGATATCGAAATAATAATTCCGGTAAACGTTCATCATCGAACGGCCATTGTTCTTGCGCTAATTGCTGTGGATCGGCCGCTCTCACTTGCTCGCATAAACGTCGGTCGCGGTCGCCAATGAAACCGTCGTACAACTGTTGTTCCGGATCATCGCTGGGGGTGAAGTCCTCCTGGGCATAAATGGCCTGGACTTTATCTCGCCAAAGTTCCTGTGCGTCACTTAGCCGCAGCGCCCGCGCCTGATACAGCGCCATGTCCAATTGCAGTCGTTGCTGATCCTCAGCGCGCAATACCGATAACGGCGCCACTACCGGGCAGCGGTTGATATGAATCAGTTTGAGCGGCACCGGCAGCGTCCCTTCGGGCAAATCCCCACGGCGGCTGTACAGGCGCTGACGCAGGGTTTCGACGTCATCTGCCAGCAAGCCCTCGGGATCCAGGTGCAGGTCGCAGACAATCAGTGCATTACGATTGCGTGGGTGCCAGGCCAGCGGCAGGACGACTCCCACATAACTGCGGTCGGCAGAAAAGCGCCCGGAAATATGCACCATCGGTTGCAACAGGCGAATCTGGTCCATGACTTTCTGTTTGCTGCGCAACTTGAACAGCCAGTCATAAAGCTTGGGCTGCCGATCGCGAATCAGCCGCGCCAGGGCAATGGTGGCGCGCACATCGGACAAGGCTTCGTGGGCCTGGCCATGGTCCAGGGCGTTGGCGGCCGTCAGGCGTTCAAGCTTGAGCGTGACACGCCCCTCCTCCTGCGGCCAGACGATACCGTCCGGGCGTAACGCATAGGCTGCACGCACCACATCGATCAGGTCCCAGCGGCTGTTGCCGCCCTGCCACTCACGGGCATAGGGGTCGAAAAAATTGCGATACAGGCTGTAGCGCGTCATTTCATCGTCGAAACGCAAGGTGTTGTAACCGGCGCCGCAGGTCCCGGGCGCGGCCAGTTGCGCATGCACCCGGGTCATGAAATCCGCTTCGCACAGGCCCTTTTCGGCCAGGCGCGTCGGGGTGATCCCGGTGATCACGCAGGCGGCCGGATGCGGCAGGATGTCGTCACTGGGTCGACAGTAGAGATTGACCGGGGCCTCGATCTCGTTGAGGTCGAGGTCAGTGCGAATGCCGGCCATTTGCAGCGGTCGGTCGCAACGCGGGCTGATACCGGTGGTTTCGTAGTCGTACCAGAAAATGGAAGTCACGGGCTGTTCCTGAACTTGAGACTGGCGAAGTCTAGGCGCTCACACCGGGTGCCGACCAGTCATGCTGTTATTCAAGTACCGATGGTTGTTACCGGGTGCTACATAGATATGTCGTTCCCCGGAACGAAGGCTGCTAGCATCGGCCCTACGTACGTGACCATCAGGCCCCTCACCAGGCAGCCAATGACTCAGACTTCAGCACCGCCAAGGAACGCACCGCTGCCCCCGCCACTGGATACCCGCTACCAGGTCGAAACGCCCGAAGGCATCGACCTGCCATTGCGTCCGGCGGGGTTGTTGCCGCGTGCCCTGGCATTTGCCATCGACTTGGGACTGCGCGCCCTGGTCCTGGGGCTGCTGTTCGTGACCCTGGCGTTTTTTGGCAAGGTCGGCGTGGGCCTTGGCTCGCTGCTGCTGTTTGTTCTCAGTTGGTGGTACATGGTGTTGTTCGAGGTCCTCAATCAGGGCCGCTCGCCGGGCAAACAGTGGATGGGACTGCGGGTCGTGCAGGACGACGGCACCCCCATTGGCTGGTCGGCTTCGCTGATCCGCAATCTGCTGCGCTTCGTCGATATGCTGCCCTTCGGCTACAGCCTCGGCGCCATCAGTTGCCTGCAGCACCCGGCCTTCAAACGCCTGGGCGACATTGCCGCCGGCACCCTGGTGATCTATCGCGAACAAGCCGTAACGCGCCCGCCGCTACCGGCTGCAATGCCCCTCCGGGCACCTTTCAACCTGAGCCTGGCTGAACAACGCGCCGTAT
Source organism: Pseudomonas kielensis (assembly GCF_014236655.1). Classification (GTDB taxonomy): domain Bacteria; phylum Pseudomonadota; class Gammaproteobacteria; order Pseudomonadales; family Pseudomonadaceae; genus Aquipseudomonas; species Aquipseudomonas kielensis. Next base: position 83,254 of record NZ_JACMYG010000021.1, on the reverse strand, counting down.
CGGATTTCGCCGAACGCCAGTCCCAGCTTTCCGCTGAGCGGGTGCAGGAACTCGCCGCATTGCTGGCTGAGCCGCTGAAGGTCAGCCCACCGCGCGCGGTTGCCGAACTCAACGGTATTGCCCTGGGCTTGCGAGGACCGGTATGAAACAGAGCCAGTTCGAGAGCCTCCATCAGCCGCAGTGGGACGCGTATCGCCAAGGTCTCGATCTGCTGGAGCGCGGCAAGGCCAGCGCCGAGCACGCCCGCTCATTCCCCAGGGACTATCGGCGCCTGTGCCAGCACCTGGCCTTGGCACAGGAGCGCGGTTACAGCACTTGCCTGATCGACCCCTTGCAGCAACTTGCACTGCGTGGACACCAGTTGCTCTACCGCCATCGCAGCAGCGTGCGGCCCCAACTGCTGGCGTTTGTCCTCGCCGACTTCCCACGTTTGGTGCGTGAGTCATGGCCGTTCGTACTGGTGGCGGGACTGTTGTTCTTCGGCTCACTGCTGGGCATTGCGCTGTTGGTCTACCTGTTTCCCGACCTGATCTACAGCCTGTTACCGGTCGAGCAGGTGGGCGAAATGCAAAGCATGTACGACCCCGCCGCCGGGCACCTGGGCCGCGATATGGAACGTGCAGCGAGTGATGACTGGATGATGTTCGGCTACTACATCATGCACAACATCGGTATTGCCTTTCAGACCTTCGCCAGCGGCCTGCTACTCGGGCTTGGCAGCGTGTTTTTCCTGGTGTTCAACGGCCTGCTGATTGGAGGCATCGCCGGCCATCTGACCCGCATCGGCTTCGGCGAAAACTTCTGGTCGTTCGTCATCGGCCATGGCGCCTTCGAACTCAGCGCCATTGCCATTGCCGGCGCGGCCGGCCTGCAACTGGGGTGGTCGTTGATCGCTCCCGGTCGCCTCAAACGCGGCGAAGCCTTGCGCCTGGCTGCGCGCAAAAGCGTCCTGTTGATGTGCGGCGTGATGCTGTTGCTGTTGATCGCCGCCTTCATCGAAGCCTACTGGTCATCGCGCAACGCCACGCCCCCTCTCGCCAAATATCTGGTGGGGGCCACCCTGTGGGCACTGGTAGTGCTCTATCTGATGACTGCCGGACGGACACGCCATGCGCCTGAATGAGGCCAGTGTCGTCATCCGTCCGCGCACGAGTTGGGAGGCCATGGACCTGGGCGTATTGCTCAGCCAGCGTCACCGACGACTGTTGATGGTCAGCTGGGCACTGATCACGTTGCCGGTATTCGCCCTGCTGACCGGCCTGTTCTGGAACTCCCCAGGCATCGCCCTACTGATCTTCTGGTGGTTGAAACCTGCGTTCGAACGCCTGCCGTTGTACCTTCTCTCCGAAGCCTTGTTCGGCCAGGCGCCCAGCCTGAAACAGGCATTGCGCCAATGGCCGCGACTACTCAAACCGCAACTGCTCGCCAGCCTGACCTGGCGCCGCCTGAGCCTGAGCCGGAGTTTCTGCCTGCCGGTGGTTCAGCTCGAAGGTCTCGCCGGGCAGGCACGCCAGCAACGTCTGGCGGTCCTGCAACAACGCGATGGCGAGGCCGCGCGTTGGTTGACCCTCCTAGGCGCACTGCTGGAATCCAGCCTGTGGTTGGGCTGCATGGCCCTGTTCTACCTGTTCCTGCCCATGCAAATCGAACTGGATTGGGACTGGCAAACGCTGATCGACGCCAGCGAACAGGACTGGCTGTGGCTCGAGCACCTGATCAACGGCCTCTATGCGCTGGTCCTGATCATCTGGGGACCGGTCTACGTCGCCTGCGGATTCAGCCTGTACCTGAACCGCCGGACCGTACTGGAAGCCTGGGACATCGAACTGCAATTTCGCCGCCTGCGCCAGCGCCTCAGCGGCTTGGGCGTCGCGCTGCTGGTGCTCGGCCTGCTGTGGCTGCCGATGCCGCAGGCGGTGTATGCCGACGAGCCTGACGCCCCAAGCGCCCCGCGCCTGCTCCAGCAGCCCCTGACCAGCCAGGCCGCCAGCCGTGACATCAACGCATTGCTTCAGGCGCCACCTTTCAAGAATTCGCAGACGATTACCCGCTATCGCTTCGGCGAAGAAGCCACTGATCCAGTCGAAGACGCTCAGCCCCCGGCATGGCTCAAGGCACTCTTGGAATTGTTCGACAGTCAGCGCTTCAAAGGGCTGGCCCAAGTCATCGAGGTGCTGCTATGGACCGCGCTCGCGGGATCGATTGCCTTGCTGGTCTGGCACTACCGCGACTGGCTGCAGACCTTCGTCAGCCGCCGCAAGCCTCTTCACGCTCCGGGTACTTCGCCCTCACCCACCCAATTGTTTGGTCTCGATCTCGATCCCGAGTCACTTGCGCAAGACATCGCCAGCCAGGTCGAATCGTTGTGGCTGGAGCATCCCCGCGAAGCTCTCGGACTGCTCTATCGGGCTTTGCTCAGTCGCCTGCTGCACGACTTCGGTCTCCCCCTGAAAAGTGCCGACACCGAAGCCGAGGTCCTGGCGCGGGTCCAGCAGTTGCAGGACCCGGAGTTGCAGAACTACAGCCAAAGCCTGACGCTGCACTGGCAGAACATCGCCTATGGTCATCGTGTGCCGCCTGCGGCGCTGCAACAGCAACTCTGCCAGGGCTGGCGCGCATTATTTGACCCGCGAGCCCAGCAATGAGTCGACGTCTGGCAGCTCTCGGCGTACTGATCGGCGCATTGCTCTGTGCAGTGGCAACGTACCTGTACCTGCACGCCACGCCCTATCAAGAAAACATCGACCACGGTCCCTCCCCCGAAGCCCAGAACAATCCCTACCTGGCAGCCGAACGCTTTCTGCGCAAGCAAGGTTTGAGCGTGCATCACGTCAATAGCCTGGACAGCCTGCCCACCCTGCAACCACGCCAGCACAGCCTGTTGCTGCTGGGCGAACGCGCCAACATGACCCCGGCCCAGATCGACCAGGTGCTGGACTGGGCGCGAGATGGCGGGCGCCTGCTGTTTGTCGCCCAGGCCTTGTGGAATGAGCAGACCGGCAACAGTCAGGACCTGCTGCTGGACCAGGTGCACGTGCAGCAGTTCATGAGCAAAGACCTCAAGTATGTGCCTGCCGAAGCAGCGAAGGACCGCTATCCGAACCTGACCAAACTTTATCTGGAAAACGAAGAGGCACCGGCCTATGCCGGCTTCGACCCGCAGTTCCACCTCGAAGACCCGCAAGACCTGGCACAGGCCTGGGCCAACAGCGCCAAGGCCACACACCTGATGCAGTTGCCCTGGGGTGAGGGTTCGATCACCGTGGTGACCGATGCCGAATTGTGGAAGAACAGCGCGATCGGCCAATACGACAACGCCTGGCTGCTGTGGTACTTGTTCGCCGACACCGACGTCACGCTGTTATTCGACATTGACCACGACAACCTGCTGAGCTTGCTGTGGCGTTATTTCCCCCAGGCCTTGGTGGCGCTGCTCGCGTTGATCGGTTTAGGGCTATGGCACGCCGGCTGGCGCCACGGTCCGGTGCAGCCCGCAGCACCCAAGGCCCGCCGCCAGTTACAGGAACATCTGCGCGCCAGTGCCGATTTTCTCGTCCGTCGCGCCGGGCAACAGAGCCTGTTAGAGGGCTTGCAGCACAATGTGCTGCGACGTGCCAGACAACGTCATCCAGGCCTCGATCAACTCGACACGTCCGAACAGTGGCAAGTGCTCGCCCGCTTGACCGGGCACTCGCCCGAGAGCATTGCCCAGGCCCTCGGCCCGCCCCGTAAACGAAGGCTGTCGAGCAGCGAGTTCAGCAGCCAGGTGGCCCACCTGCAGAACCTCAGGAATGCCTTATGAGCGAACCTTCCGTACCTCCGAGCCCGTCCCATGCCGCCCAGCAACGGCGCCGGGCCAGTCAACTGGCGCAAGCCGTGCGCCTTGAGCTGAACAAGGTCGTGATTGGCCAGGGCAGCGTTATCGACGATGTGCTGAGTGCCTTGATTGCCGGCGGCCATGTGCTGCTCGAAGGCGTACCGGGCCTGGGCAAGACCTTGCTGGTGCGCGCCCTCGCCCGCTGCTTCGGCGGCGAGTTCGCACGTATTCAGTTCACGCCCGACCTGATGCCCAGTGATGTCACCGGGCATGCGGTCTACGACCTGCAGACCGAGCAGTTCAAGCTGCGCAAGGGCCCGTTGTTCACCCACCTGCTGCTGGCCGATGAAATCAACCGGGCACCGGCCAAGACCCAGGCCGCCTTACTCGAAGCCATGCAGGAGCGTCAGGTGACCCTGGAAGGCCGGGCCTTGCCCATCGCCCAACCGTTCATGGTCCTGGCCACCCAGAACCCGATCGAACAGGAAGGCACTTACCCGCTGCCGGAAGCCGAGCTCGATCGTTTCATGCTCAAAGTGCGCATGGATTACCCGGATATGCAGCAAGAGCTGGACATGGTGCGCCAGGTCAGCCGCTCGACCCGCGCCGACATGCTCGACGTGCAGCCATTGCGCACACTGCTGCAAGCCAAGGACGTCCTCGCCCTGCAGCGGATCGCCAGCGAACTGCCGCTGGATGAGCAGGTGCTCGACTACGCCGTGCGACTGGCCCGCACCACGCGCACCTGGCCCGGCCTGACCCTCGGCGCCGGTCCGCGAGCCTCCATTGCCCTGGTGCGGGTGGCGCGGGCCCGGGCGCTGTTGCGTGGCGGCGAATTCGTCATCCCCGATGACCTCAAGGCCTGTGCTTTGGCAGTCCTGCGTCATCGGGTGCGGCTTGCCCCGGAGTTGGATATCGAGGGCCTCGACGTCGACCAGGTACTCAGGCAGATGCTCGACCAGGTTCCGGCGCCCAGACTGTGAGCAGGAGCCCTGAATCATGAAGCCCACGCGCCTGTTGCTGATCTGGCTGGCCACGCTGCTCGGCCTGAGTATTGTGCAGGGAGCGCTCCGCGCCTTGGGCATTGATCCGGGGCCAAGCCTGCAGGCAATCAATTGGGCGCTGCTGCTGGCGCTCCTGGTCCTGGCGTTGCTTGATGCCGCGCATCTGCTGCGTCGTCCTTCGCCGAGCATCGAACGTCGACTGTCCGGCAGCCTGGCGCTAGGACGCTGGGCTGAGGTGCAGGTCAGCGTACAACACGACTACCGACAACCTCTGACCGTCGAGCTGTTCGACCACGTTCCCGATGGCCTGAGCTTCGAACAACTGCCTCATTCGCTGGAGTTGCAGCCGGGTCAGACCAGTCAATTCAGCTACCGTCTGCGACCCTTGCGCCGAGGGCACTTCAGTTTTCAGCAGTGTGAAATCAACCTGCCCGGCCCCCTCGGTTTGTGGTCCGCGCGGCGCTACCTGAAGGTCAACGACAGCACCCGGGTGTACCCGGATTTCGCTCACCTGTACGGCGCGCAGTTGCTGGCGGTCGACAGCTGGATCAGCCAACTGGGGGTGCGCCAGCGCCAGCGACGTGGTCAGGGCCTTGAGTTCCACCAGCTAAGGGAGTTTCGCGAGGGCGACAGCCTGCGCCAGATCGACTGGAAAGCCACCGCCCGGCAACGCACACCGATTGCCCGCGAGTATCAGGACGAACGCGACCAGCAGATCATCTTCATGCTCGACTGCGGGCAACACATGCGCAGCCAGGACGGCGAGCTGTCGCACTTCGACCACGCCCTCAACGCCTGCCTGTTGCTCAGCTATATAGCCCTGCGTCAGGGCGATGCTGTTGGTCTGATGACTTTCGCCAGTCATCAACCGCGATATCTCCCCCCTGTCAAAGGCCTTGGGCAACTCAAATCCTTGTTAAATGCGAGTTATGACCTGGAGAGTTGCAATCGTAGCGCCGACTATCAGGCCGCTGCTTTCGAGTTATTGAAGAAAGAAAAACGGCAAACACTAGTCATTATCCTGACCAATTTGCGGAACGAGGACAACGAAGACCTGACACTCGCCATAAATCACCTAAGAAAACAGCATCTTGTGTTGGTCACAAGCTTAAGAGAGAACATCCTGGAGAAATTATTGGCACGCCCTGTCAACACACTACAGGAAGCACTCGACTATTGCGCAGTTTCGGACTATCTACACACTCGCATGACAACCCATGCAAAACTCAAGCTACAAGGCATACCCGTAGTTGACACCCAACCTGAAAAACTTGGAGCAAGCCTGACATCCAAGTACTTAAACTGGAAAAAATCTGGAGCGCTGTAACTCCCTACAGATGCCAACCAAAGGAAATCACCAGTTAGTATTTACCACCCCTACGAACAACATAAAACTCACGTTCGACAAAGGTTCGGAGAAACATCATAAACCCGGATAAATCGATACACCCTTGATGACTCGCTACGTCCCATGAGCGAGATTCGCCACAGCGAAAACCAACTCCCGGCAACCACCGTGACAAGCCAACATTGACAATCATGCAATCTGCATCGATTGCAGTAATGAGGCCAACCCACGCCAGCCTCAGAACTGACCAAGCGGGAAGCTAACCAAGATCAGCCTCGGTTTACGAGCCGCACCTGCTGCCCCCAACTATCTTGTTCACCGACGCCATTATTTGTTCCATCATACTCAACTCGGAAATTTACATACACACCGATTCCAGGTACATAATCAACATCGGCATTCATAAAAAGCAGATGCCAGTTGTTATCCATGACCATTGCGTCAGGTGAGTTCTTTCGCACTTCAGTACGACTGTAAAGCTTGAAGTCAATATTTGCCCTCCTCCATACCCTATTTGATGGTCGACTGGTCAAGTGATACTCCGTCGACCTAAAATAAACTCGCCCCTCATAAAATCTGTACTGATACTTTATTTGACCCCTCAGCTCACCAACGCGCAAATGCTGGTGATTGAAAATATCTATTGGCACACCCGCCCAAAAATCTTCAGTAGATTGAATACCTACAATTTGTTCTCGAAAAGAACCATCGACGACTTCCCCCCCAAGAACAAACTGCGTAATTTCTCTATGAGTCACCTTCAGCTTGTCTTCCTCCTCTTTAGCACCCTCTTTACAGCACTTTTTTCCGCATGGTTTTACTTTCACTTTAATTTGAACTGAACGTGCCATCACCTTTCCCCTCGACTAACAAATCATTGAATTTGCAATCAAGAAAATAACTGAAGTAGCCCGCACCAACCACTGTCAGAACTGACAGTTTTTTAAAACCAAACGAAATAAGCACAAGCACCATTATTAGCAAACTAAAAACCCATAGCGGTCACTCAAGAACAGCCAGATAGGTAGGCTGCGTTACTTTTTATTATGCGGAAGCCGACAAACTCTGAAAGCTGAAATACCGCTTCAACGCTTCTACCAACTGCGCGTATTCCGGCGGAGCATCGAGCAGAATGAATCCGGCATCGTAATGATGGGGCGTGGCATCTTCATGGCACCACTGGCAGCAGGCGCGCAGGTCGATGATTTGAGAGACGTAATCGCTGGCGGGAATTTTCAGGCGCAGGTCAAAAACCGCGCCCACCATCATCGGCAAGTTGCTGATGAGCATCAAACCGTCTTCCGAGACATTGCCGATGTAGCCAATGGGTTTGTCAGTGATACGGTTGAAGACTTTGAGAAAATACGGCAACTGGTGCCGCTCGATCCGGCGTTCTGTGAACATGCTGAATATCGCTTTGCCAAGGCCCTTGAGCAGGGTCGCACTACTGCTTCGCAACGAGCCGGCAGTGCGGGCTCGCTGTCCCCGATTGCGGTGCGAACGTCCTTGCCTTGCGCTCGCGCTACTTCTGCCGCTCTCAGGTATCAACGACGTTCAGCGTCGACCCGCCGAGACGTCTCCCAGGGAGATTAGCTCAAGGCTGAAGCACGGCCAGTGGTTAAATGAGACTCGACATTACAAAGCAGCCGGAATGCTTCTGGCGCTGTGCGGCGGGTACCAGCCCAGCGACTGCAAGGTTTCCAGCCGCGCACGGGCCCGATAGGCGTACTCGTTGTTCGGGTACTGGGCCATGATGAACTGGTAGGTCTGGGCGGCGTCGACATAGAGCTTCTGCCGCTCCAGGCACTGGCCACGCAACATCGACACTTCTGGCTGGATGTAGCGCCGCGACCGACTTTTGCGATCGACCTGGGACAGCTCCAGCATCACCCGCTCGCAGTTGCCGGCGTCGTAGGCACGGTAGGCGGTGTTCAAGTGATGGTCCATCGACCAACGGGTACAGCCCACGACACTCAGGGCCAGGGCAGCTAAAAGCACGAATCGCATGAGGGTTCTCCTGTCTTGGGCTTTGTATCGACCCGGCGGCAAAAATCTTCAGTGCGGCGCGTTCAATAAAGAATCCAATAAGTAGTGCAAACGAACAATGACTACAACTTCTGAGCATAGTAGCCTCACTCAGCGCTTGAACTCAGGAGTCTTTGCATGTCCGTCCGTCGTACCAAAATCGTCGCTACCCTTGGCCCGGCCAGTAACTCGCCGGAAGTTCTCGAACAGCTGATTCTCGCTGGCCTGGACGTCGCCCGCCTGAACTTCTCCCACGGCACCCCAGACGAGCACAAGGCTCGCGCCAAGCTGGTCCGTGACCTCGCGGCCAAGCACGGCCGCTTCGTCGCCCTGCTGGGTGACCTGCAAGGCCCGAAAATCCGTATCGCCAAATTCGCCAACAAAAAGATCGAGCTGAAGATCGGTGATCAGTTCACCTTCTCCACCAGCCATCCGCTGACCGAAGGCAACCAGCAAGTGGTCGGCATCGACTACCCGGACCTGGTGAAAGACTGCGGCGTCGGCGACGAACTGCTGCTCGATGACGGCCGCGTGGTGATGCGTGTCGACACCGCCACCGCCACCGAACTGCACTGCACCGTGACCATCGGCGGCCCGCTGTCGGACCACAAAGGCATTAACCGTCGCGGTGGCGGCCTGACCGCTCCGGCCCTGACTGAAAAAGACAAGGCCGACATCAAGCTCGCCGCAGAAATGCAAGTCGACTACCTTGCCGTGTCCTTCCCGCGTGACGCGGCCGACATGGAATACGCCCGTCAATTGCGCGACGAAGCCGGCGGCACCGCCTGGCTGGTGGCCAAGATCGAGCGCGCCGAAGCCGTGGCCGACGACGAAACCCTCGACGGCCTGATCAAGGCGTCCGACGCCGTGATGGTTGCCCGTGGTGACCTCGGCGTGGAAATCGGCGACGCCGAGTTGGTAGGCATCCAGAAGAAGATCATCCTGCACGCACGCCGCCACAACAAGGCCGTGATCGTTGCGACCCAGATGATGGAGTCGATGATCCAGAACCCGATGCCAACCCGCGCCGAAGTGTCCGACGTGGCCAACGCCGTGCTCGACTACACCGATGCCGTGATGCTCTCGGCGGAAAGTGCTGCCGGCCTGTACCCACTGGAAGCCGTGCAGGCAATGGCGCGTATCTGCGTCGGCGCCGAAAAGCACCCGACCAGCAAGACCTCCAGCCACCGCATCGGCAAGGTCTTCGAAAGCTGCGACCAGAGCATCGCCCTGGCTGCCATGTACACCGCCAACCACTTCCCGGGCGTCAAGGCGATCATCGCCCTCACCGAAAGTGGCTACACGCCGTTGATCATGTCGCGCATCCGTTCCTCGGTGCCGATCTACGCGTTCTCCCCGCACCGTGAAACCCAGGCCCGCGCGGCGATGTTCCGTGGCGTGTATACCGTCCCGTTCGACCCGGCATCCCTGCCACCTGAGCAAGTCAGCCAGGCGGCCATCGACGAGCTGCTGGCTCGCGGCGTGGTCGAGAAAGGCGACTGGGTCATCCTGACCAAGGGCGACAGCTACCACACCATCGGCGGCACCAACGGCATGAAAATCCTGCACGTTGGCGACAAGATGGTCTGATTGACCGAGCGCTGAAAAACAAAAGCCCCGCCATGTGAATGGCGGGGCTTTTTGCTTTCCGATCCAGTGAGCGGGGTGTCTGACCCCATCGCGAGCAGACGCCCACCGTAACTCCAGATCAACACAAGCTTTGTGGGAGAGAGCCTGCTCGCGAAGAGGTCCGCGCGCGCCGCCGATTCATCAGCGCTTGAGAAACCCCGACAACGCCGCCAACGCTTCCGGCGAGCGCAGCCGCTGGACGAACAGCTTGCCCTCCTCCTCGACCACCCTGCGCAGCAGTTCGCGGTCCGGGGCTTTCATCAGTTGTTTGCTGATGCGCACCGCTTCCGGCGGCAGTTGATCGAAGCGCAGCGCCATCTCCCGCGCCTTGGCGAAGGTCGCCTCGGCGCTCGGCAACGCCTGGCTGGCAATGCCCCAGGCGGCGGCCTGTTCGCCAGTAAACGCTTCGCCCAACAGCAACAGCTCCGCCGCCTTGGCCTGACCGAGCAAGCGCGGCAGGATCAGGCTGGAACCGAACTCCGGGCACAGCCCCAGGTTGACAAAGGGCATGCGTAACTTGGCGTCAGCACTGACGTACACCAGGTCGCAATGCAGCAGCAGCGTGGTGCCGATACCTACCGCCGCCCCGGCAACGGCGGCGACCACCGGTTTGCGACACTCCAGCAGGCTGCGCATGAACTGGAACACCGGGCTGTCGAGATCGCTCGGCGGTTCCTGGAGAAAGTCGGCGATATCGTTGCCGGCGGTAAAGCACTGGAGGCTGCCGGTGATCAGGACTGCCTTGATCTCAGGGTCGCTATCCGCCTGTTGCAAGGCTGTGCCCAATTGGCTGTACATGGCGCGGGTCAGGGCGTTTTTCTTGTCCGGGCGGTTCAGGCGCAATGTCAGCAGCCCGCCTTCGCGTTCCAGCAAAATGGCATCGGTCATGGTCAATCTCATGAAAAGATAGTCAGCTCAACCGCGCGGCAGGAACACATCGGCCAGCAGTTGATTACGCGGCAGCCCCGCCAGGTACAAGCGCCGGGCAAAGGCGTCGACACTCTCAGGGCCCCCGCAGAGTAAGGCCAGGGTTTGCCGGGAAACAAGGCGCAATTGCGCCAAAGCCGCTGACAGCTCGGCCGCCGTCCACAGCTCGACGCTCAGGTTGGCGCGGTTGGCCGCCAGTGCCGCCAGGGGTTTGGCCAGGTAATGTTCTGGCCCGTCATGGGCCAGGTGAATCACCCGGATAGGCCCTTGATGATCCTGGCGCAGGGCCTCACGCAGTACCCCGAACAGCGGCGCCAGCCCCGTGCCAGCCGCCAGCAGCCACAGCGGGCGAGTTTGCCAGTCAGGGTCGTAATGCAATGCCCCGCCGCGCAGTTCACCGAGGCGGATCGAATCACCGATCTTCAGCGCCCGGGCAGCATCGCTGAAGGCCCCGGGCAGTCGGCAATCGAGGTGAAATTCGAGGAATCGGTCCTCCTGCGGCAAGCTGGCCAGGGAGTACGGGCGCGCCACGTGGCCGGCCCACAGCACCAGGTGTTGCCCGGCCTGATAGCGCAATGGCCGCTCGGCCGACAAACGCAGGCGCAGGACACAGGGACTCAACCAGTCCAGCGCCTCGACCACGGCGGGGGCGCCGTCACGCAGCGGATCGAACACCGCCACCTGCAGGTCATCCAGCACCTCGCACTGACAGGCCAGCCGCCAGCCCTGCTGGCGCTGCCCGGCGCTCAAGGCGTCCGGGCGACGGTCGCCGACCTCCCCGCGCAGGCACTGCACCAGGCACGCGTGGCAGCTGCCCGCCCGGCAGCTATAGGGCACCTGCAAACCCTGCTGATTCAAGGCATCAAGCAGGTTGCTGCCCGCCGCTACCGTCCATTGACGCTCACCGACAGTCAGTTCAGGCATCGACGTTTTCCCAGGCCGCCGCACAGCGATTACGGCCATCACGCTTGGCCCGGTACAGCGCCTGGTCGGCACGTTGCAAGGCGTCGTCGAGCTCATCGCCGACGGCCAGCAGGGTCATGCCCGCAGACAGGCTCAGGTCCGGCACATTCAGGCCGATCAACTGCACTTCGGTGAACGCCAGGCGCAACCGCTCACAACAGGAGGTCAGGCGCTCGGGGTTGCAATCAGGTAACAACAACACAAATTCCTCTCCGCCATACCGGGCCAATACATCGCCCTCGCGCAGGCAGGCCGTGGCAACGCCGGCAAATGCCTGCAGGACCTGGTCGCCGGCGGCATGGCCATGCAGGTCGTTGATTCGTTTGAAGTGGTCCAGGTCGATCAGCGCCAGGCCATGCTCCACCGAGGCGTCCATGTTTTGCAGTTCACGGCTGGCCAGGCGCAGGAAATGCCGACGGTTGAACAAGCCGGTCAACTCATCGGTGGCCACCAGGTCTTCGAGCTGGCGCATCATCCCGCGCAACGTATCCTGATGTGCCTGCAGGGCAAACCGGCGCTGGCGCATGCGCAGACGCGAAGCTTGCACATAGCTGGCATACAACGCCAGCCAGACCAGCACAATAAACAGCACGCAGACCTGCAATGCCGCCAGCGTCGGGTCGGCCAGTTCGAAATGGTAGCCTTCCCACAGGTTGAGGCTGGCAAAGCTGAAAAACACCAGGGCCGCACAGCGCACAAACGCCCGCCGCGGCAGGTGGAACAGGCCGAACATCAGAATCAGTACGTAAAAAATCAGGAAGGCGCCTCGGGCGCCGTCCAGATGAGCAATCAGCCAGGTTTGCCAGCCAATGCCCAGCAGCACCTGGACCTCGGTCAGGCTGGGGTCGGGAAACCGCAGGTTGCGCCCGCTGAAGAAGATCATGAACAACAGCGACTGACTGAACATCACCAGTACGGTGGCGATCAGCGCACTGCGCACCGAGCCCTGGAAGTGCCCGCTGAGAATCGCCAGCCACAGCAGCAATATCGCCAGCGCATAGGTGCCTGTCGCCAGAATAAAGCGCTTGAGCAATAGATTCTGGATCGCGTTATGGGTCAATCGTTGACTCACCGTGCAAAGGGGGGGCTGATAAGAGTGTCCTACCCTAAAGGCCTTGGATCACTTTAGTGTTGCTGCTCGAAAATGACCATTCAATTTTTGTGGAGCTGCCCCGGGTCGCGTCTCATTGTTATGCGACCTTGGTTTGACTGCCGGCGGGTGTACCCGGCGGCGAGGCGCGCTATACTGCCGCGCCTTTTTAGCGTCGCGCCAGCAACCCCGGCGTGCCCTGAAAGGTGTTTGCAGCCGACCGATGCACCCCACTGCAAACACCTTTATTAAATGTTCCCGTCTTTTAGAGGAGCGCGACTCATGACCGTGATCAAGCAAGACGACCTGATTCAGAGCGTTGCTGACGCCCTGCAGTTCATTTCGTACTACCACCCCGTGGACTTCATCCAGGCGATGCACGAGGCCTACCTGCGCGAAGAATCGCCAGCGGCCCGCGATTCGATCGCGCAGATCCTGATCAACTCGCGCATGTGCGCCACCGGCCACCGGCCGATCTGCCAGGACACCGGTATCGTCACCGTGTTTGTCCGCGTGGGCATGGACGTGCGCTGGGATGGCGCGACCATGGGCCTGGACGACATGATCAACGAGGGCGTGCGTCGCGCCTACAACCTGCCGGAAAACGTCCTGCGTGCGTCCATCCTCGCCGACCCGGCCGGTGCTCGCAAAAACACCAAGGACAACACCCCGGCCGTGATCCACTACTCGATCGTCCCGGGTAACACCGTGGAAGTCGACGTGGCAGCCAAGGGCGGCGGTTCCGAGAACAAGTCGAAAATGGCCATGCTCAACCCGTCCGACTCGATCGTCGACTGGGTGCTCAAGACCGTTCCGACCATGGGCGCTGGCTGGTGCCCACCGGGCATGCTCGGCATCGGCATCGGCGGCACCGCCGAGAAAGCCGCTGTGATGGCCAAGGAAGTGTTGATGGAGTCCATCGACATCCACGAGCTCAAGGCTCGCGGTCCGCAGAACCGTATTGAAGAAATGCGCCTGGAGCTGTTCGAGAAGGTCAACCAACTGGGCATCGGCGCCCAGGGCCTAGGTGGCCTGACCACCGTGCTCGACGTGAAGATCATGGACTACCCGACCCACGCCGCCTCCTTGCCGGTGTGCATGATCCCCAACTGCGCCGCCACCCGTCACGCGCACTTCGTGCTCGACGGTACAGGCCCGGCCTCGCTGGAAGCGCCACCGCTGGACGCCTACCCGGAAATCGTCTGGGAAGCCGGCCCGTCGGCCCGTCGCGTCAACCTCGACACCCTGACCCCGGAAGAAGTGCAGAGCTGGAAGCCGGGCGAAACCGTGCTGCTCAACGGCAAGATGCTCACCGGTCGCGACGCAGCGCACAAGCGCATGGTCGAGATGCTGAACAAGGGCGAAACCCTGCCGGTCGACCTCAAGGGTCGCTTCATCTACTACGTCGGCCCGGTTGATCCGGTGCGCGAAGAAGTCGTTGGCCCGGCAGGCCCGACCACCGCGACGCGGATGGACAAGTTCACCCGCCAGATCCTCGAGCAGACCGGCCTGTTGGGCATGATCGGCAAATCCGAGCGCGGTCCGACCGCCATCGAAGCGATCAAGGACCACAAGGCCGTCTACCTGATGGCCGTCGGCGGCGCGGCTTACCTGGTGGCGCAAGCCATCAAGAAATCCCGCGTGGTGGCTTTCGCCGAACTGGGCATGGAAGCGATCTACGAGTTCGACGTCAAGGACATGCCCGTCACCGTTGCGGTCGACAGCCAGGGCGAGTCGGTACACATCACCGGTCCTGCCATCTGGCAGAAGAAGATCAGTGACAGCCTGGCGGTAGAAGTGCAGTAAGCACCCACACCCCAGCCAATAAAAGCCGCGCTGTTTACCACAACAGCGCGGCTTTTTTTATGGCACCTGCGCACTGCGCGGACACTCCGCCAACGCCGCGCTGCATGCTATCGTGCGCCCCCGACCCCGTAGCCTGTGCCCATCGCATGCCGCCTATTTATCGTTCTCTGCGCCTGATGTTCTATGTCCTGCTGATCGTGGCCGGCACAGTCCTGGTGACCGCCGCCGCCATGCACCACGCCGAACGCCAGACCCTGGCGGACGACGCTCAGCGTGCCAACCAGCAGTTGGCCTTGTACGCCACCTCCCTGCATACCCTGATCGAACGTTACCGCGCCCTGCCCGCCGTGCTGGCGCTGGACCCGGAGTTGCGCTCGGCGCTGACCGGCCCGGTGAGCCCGCAACAGCAGGACGCGCTGAACCAGAAGCTGGAAAAAATCAACGGTGCGGCCCAGTCGTCCACCCTCGAACTGCTGGACCGCAACGGCCTGGCCATCGCGGCCAGTAACTGGCGCCTGCCCAGCAGCTATGTCGGCCACAACTACGGTTTCCGTCCCTACTTCAGCCAGACCCGCAGCCAGGGCACCGGCCGCTTCTATGCGGTGGGCGTGACCAGCGGCATTCCCGGCTACTTTCTGTCCAGTGCGGTGCTTGGCGACAACAATGAGTTTCTCGGCGCCATGGTGGTCAAGCTGGAGTTTCCAGAGCTGGAGCGCGAATGGCGCCAGGGCACCGACACCCTGCTGGTCAGCGACGCTCGCGGCATTGTGTTCATCGCCAACCAGCCAGGCTGGCGGTATCGCCTCCTTGAAGCACTGTCGCCGACCGACCTCGCCGAACTCAAGGCCACCCGACAATACGACAAACAAACGCTGGTGCCCCTGCCCCACGAACGGCTTCGACGCTTTGACGACAACAGTTATCTCGTCCGGGTCGAGGGTCCCGACGGCCCGGCCCAGTACCTCTGGGAGTCACTGCCCCTGAGTACCGAAGGCTGGACGTTGCACCTGTTGCGGCGCCCGCAGGTGGCCTTCGAAGATTTGCGCAACGCCGCACTGGCCGCCGCCGGCGTGTGGCTGACGCTGGTGTTTGTGCTGCTGTTCCTCAGCCAGCGCTGGCGTATCGCCAAGCTGCGCCAGCGCAGCCGCGAGGAACTGGAACGCCTGGTGGAGGAACGCACCCGCGAGTTGCGCACAGCCCAGGACGGCCTGGTGCAATCGGCCAAACTCGCCGCCCTGGGGCAGATGTCGGCGGCCCTGGCCCACGAGATCAACCAACCGCTCACCGCCCAGCGCATGCAACTGGCAACCTTGCGCCTGCTGCTGGACCATGGCCGCGTCGATGATGCCTACAAGGCACTCAGACCGCTGGATGACATGCTCACCCGAATGGCGGCCCTCACCGGCCACCTGAAGACCTTCGCCCGCAAGAGCCCCAGCGGATTACGCGAGCCACTGGACCTGGCCGCGGTGGTCGACCAGGCCATGCACCTGCTGGAAGTGCGCCTGCGCGATGAACAGATCCACTGCACCGTAGACCTGGTCCGCCCGGCGCGGGTTCGCGGGGACGCCATTCGCCTGGAACAGGTGCTGATCAACCTGCTGCGCAATGCCCTGGATGCCATGCGCGACAAGCCACTCAAGCGGCTGCACATCCGCCTTGAGGCCGATCAACAGCTGTGGCGCCTGAGCGTCACCGACAGCGGCGGCGGGATTGACGAGCAAGACCTGCCCAATGTCTTCGACCCGTTTTTCACCACCAAGCCGGTGGGTGATGGCCTGGGACTGGGGCTGGCCGTATCCTTTGCCATCATTCATGAACTCGGCGGCCGCCTGACGGCCGAGAACCACGGCGACGGCGCACGCTTCACCGTGACCCTGCCCGTCGACCTGGAGGCACAGATCTGATGTTGAACTCGGTAATAGTGGTCGATGACGAACGCAGCATTCGCGACGCCGTCGAGCAATGGCTGAGCCTCTCGGGATTTCAGGTCAAGCTGTTCAGCCGCGCCGAGGAGTGCCTGGCGCAGTTGCCGGTGAACTTCCCCGGGGTGATCCTCAGCGACGTGCGCATGCCGGGCATCAGCGGCCTGGAACTGCTGGCCACCCTGCAACAACGGGATGCCGAGCTGCCGGTGATCCTGTTGACCGGCCACGGCGATGTGCCAATGGCGGTCGATGCCATGCGCGATGGCGCCTACGACTTCCTGGAAAAACCCTTCAGCCCCGAGACCTTGCTCAACAGCCTGCGCCGGGCCCTGGACAAGCGCCGGCTGGTCCTGGAAAACCGCGCCCTGCACGAGCAGGCCGACCACCGCAGCAAACTGGAGGCCAGCCTGCTGGGCGTGTCCCCGGGCCTGCAGACCCTGCGCCGGCAGATCCTGGACCTGGCCGGCCTGCCGGTAAACGTATTGATTCGCGGCGAAACCGGCAGCGGCAAGGAGCTGGTCGCTCGCTGCCTGCATGATTTCGGTCCACGCGCCGACAAGCCCTTCGTGGCCTTGAACTGTGCGGCGATCCCCGAGCAACTGTTCGAGGCCGAACTGTTCGGGCACGAAAGCGGCGCCTTCACCGGCGCCCAGGGCAAACGTATCGGCAAGCTGGAATACGCCGACGGCGGCACCTTGTTTCTCGATGAAATCGAAAGCATGCCGCTGGCCCAGCAAGTCAAATTGCTGCGCGTGCTGCAGGAACAGAAGCTCGAGCGCCTGGGGGCCAACCAGAGCATCGATGTCGATTTGCGGATCATCGCCGCGACCAAACCCGACCTGCTGGATGAAGCCCGCGCCGGGCGTTTTCGCGAAGACCTGGCCTATCGGCTCAACGTCGCCCAGTTGCGCTTGCCGGCGCTGCGTGAACGGCGCGAAGACATTCCCTTGCTCTATGCCCACTTCAGCCGTGCGGCGGCGCAACGCCTGGGCCGCAGCGTCGCGCCCTTGAGTGGCCCGCGGTTGAGTCGCCTGCTCAGCCATGACTGGCCGGGTAACGTGCGCGAACTGGCCAACGTTGCCGAGCGTCAGGTCCTGGGCCTGGATGATCATGAGCCGGACGCCGTCGAACCCGGCCAGTCGCTGGCAGCCCAACAGGAAGCCTTTGAAGCGCAGTGCCTGCGCGCCGCCCTGACTCGGCACAAGGGCGACATCAAGGCCGTGCTCGAAGAGCTGCAACTACCCCGCCGCACCTTCAATGAAAAACTCCAGCGCCACGGCCTGACCCGCGAAATGTTCCTGGGCTGAATGCTCGGCGGATTTTCGCTCATCGAATCTGGCAAATGAGCGGATTTCCGCTCATTAACCCCGGCAAACCCCTCTAGAACGGCCCTGCACAAGCTGGCACGGCTCCTGCTATAGCCCCTGCAGGCTGCGTTTCATCGCGCTCCACAAAAACAATTAAATGAAGGATCCTTCAATGGATAACTCCAACTCCTTGCCACTTGGGTCGGCTGCCGCGCCGGCCAAAGAAAGAACCACCTCGAGCCGCATCAAATCGATTTTCAGCGGTTCTGTCGGCAACATGGTCGAGTGGTATGACTGGTACGTCTACGCCGCATTCTCCCTGTACTTCGCCAAAACCTTCTTCCCCAAAGGCGACACCACCGCCCAACTGCTCAACACCGCCGCGATCTTCGCCGTAGGCTTCCTGATGCGTCCGATCGGTGGCTGGCTGATGGGGCTGTATGCCGACAAAGTCGGACGCAAAAAGGCCCTGATGGCCTCGGTCTACCTGATGTGCTTTGGCTCGCTACTGATCGCCCTGAGCCCAGGTTACGAAGTCATCGGCATCGGTGCGCCGATCCTGCTGGTGTTCGCGCGCTTGCTGCAAGGCTTGTCGGTAGGTGGCGAATACGGCACCTCCGCCACCTACCTCAGCGAGATGGCAACCAAGGAACGTCGCGGCTTCTACTCCAGCTTCCAGTATGTGACGCTGATTTCCGGCCAGCTCATCGCCCTGGCGGTCTTGATCGTCCTGCAGCAACTGCTGACCACCGAAGAGCTGTACGCCTGGGGCTGGCGCATCCCGTTCGCCATCGGTGCGTTGTGCGCCGTGGTCGCGCTGTACCTGCGTCGTGGCATGGAAGAAACCGAGTCGTTCACCAAAAAAGAGAAGGCCAAGGAAAGCGCGATGCGCACCTTGATGCGCCACCCCAAGGAACTGCTGACCGTCGTCGGCCTGACCATGGGCGGCACCCTGGCGTTCTACACCTACACCACCTACATGCAGAAGTACCTGGTGAACACGGTCGGCATGAGCATCAGCGACTCGACCACCATCTCGGCGGCGACCCTGTTCCTGTTCATGTGCCTGCAACCGATCATCGGCGGCCTGTCGGATAAAATCGGCCGACGCCCGATCCTGATCGCGTTCGGCGTATTGGGCACCCTGTTCACCGTGCCGATCCTGACGACCCTGCACACCATCGAGACCTGGTGGGGCGCGTTCTTCCTGATCATGGCGGCGCTGATCATCGTCAGCGGCTACACCTCGATCAACGCGGTGGTCAAAGCTGAACTGTTCCCGACCGAAATCCGCGCCCTGGGCGTGGGCCTGCCGTATGCCCTGACCGTCTCGATCTTCGGCGGCACCGCGGAATACATTGCCCTGTGGTTCAAGAGCATCGGCATGGAAACCGGTTACTACTGGTACGTCACCGCCTGTATCGCCGTCTCGTTGCTGGTGTACATCACCATGAAAGACACCCGCAAACACTCGCGGATCCTCACCGACTGATCCACACCCCCGTAGGAACTGCCGCAGCCCGCGGCGGTTCCTACAGACCTATCCTCGTACCTCCCCTCCCGATTAATGATCCGTTAATTCCCCTACGACACTCTGTTGTCATCTGAGTCCTGAACGACGTCTCGTCCGTCCATGGCATTCGGCCCTCCCTGGGGGGAAGCCGCACTGCAATCTGTCAGTGACGGCACACACATCGAATTAATCGATTACTAAAGGCTATTTTTTGAGCTTTTACATCAGTTTTGTACGAGTAGTATGAACTCCATACCGCACGCCCAAAACGTCAACGAACCTGGAGTACAGACCATGAAAATCCAACTGATCCTCGCCTTGACCCTCTCCGTACTGGCTGCCAACACCTTCGCCGCCGATGGCTTTGACCGCACCGGCTCGGCTGTCGCCGCCGATGGTTACGACCGCACTGGCGCTGCTACCTTCGCTGCAGATGGCTACGACCGCACTGGCTCGGCGACTGTTGCCGAAGATGGCTACGATCGTACCGGCTCTGCCTCCATCAGCTAAGCCGTGAATGCCCCCCCACGAAGCCCGGCTCATGTCGGGCTTTGTGCTTTTTGCTCACCCCGGCACACTGGCAATACAGGCAATCGCCCTGCACTATTGCGCCTCACCTTGACGGAATCCCCCATGCCCGACGACATCCACTACTACGAACCCGCCAACGGCCACGGCCTGCCCCACGATCCGTTCAACGCCATCGTCGGCCCACGGCCTATCGGCTGGATTTCCTCGCAGGACGGCCAGGGCCGCCTGAATCTGGCGCCCTACAGCTTTTTCAATGCGTTCAACTACATTCCGCCGATCATTGGTTTTTCCAGCGTCGGGCGCAAAGACAGCCTGAACAACATCGAGCAGACCGGTGAGTTCGCCTGGAACCTGGCCACCCGCCCGCTGGCCGAGCAGATGAACCAGAGCTGCGCCACGGTCCCGGCCGACGTCAACGAATTTGAACTGGCAGGACTCACCCCCGTCGCCTCGAAAATCATCCAGGTGCCGCGCGTCGCGCAAAGCCCGGTGTCCTTCGAATGCAAGGTGACCCAGATCATTCAGTTGCAGCGTGCCGACAAGCAATTGGTGCCGAGCTGGCTGATCCTCGGCGAAGTGGTCGCCGTGCATATCGCCAAGTGGCTGCTCAAGGATGGGGTGTACGACACCGCCGCGGCAGAACCGATCCTGCGCGGCGGCGGTCCGGCGGATTACTTCCAGCTGGGGCCCGAGGCCCTGTTCAAGATGTACCGCCCGGGGGCGACCAAGGCCTGAGGGGATGCGTTACCAGATGAGCTCGCCGTCCTCGCTGACGTCGGCCAGTCGATCCAGTTGCTGCTCGGCAGCCAGGTCGGCCTCCAGGGCAGTCTTGAACGTCTGGTCGATCAGCACCTTGTTGAAACGCGGGGCGCCCGACCCACCGAGGGCCTTGACGGCGATGGCGGCGGTGTAACCGTCGTCGCCGCGCACGGCGGCAGAAACGGCTTCGAACTGTGCAAACTCTTTACGTGCCATGTTGCGGATCCTGGCCAATGGAAAGTCGGCCATTCTAAACCTTCAGCCGGCCAACTGCTGCATGGCCACCGCATCGCAGGACGGATACCCGGCGCGAGCCTGGTCGGCGCCGACATCGCTGAAGGTGTGGAAGTCCAGGCTGTGCACCACCAGCTCCTGGACCAACTCGCCGAAAACGGCCATGGCCGGGCTGCTGAAATAGGCGGTCATGGCCGACTGGTCGACCCAGGAGCCGGACACCAGCCACAGCTGGGGGTCACACAACGAGTGCTGCAGGGCAAAGTGCAGGTTGCCACTGGCCTGGCGCGTAGGCTCGATCAGGCGGCTCAAGCGCGCGCCCAACTCCATCGAGCGGCCGGCCTGGGCGCGGACCAACGCCATATGGCTGACGGGAATTTGCATGGACATGTTCATCGCTCCCTGGATGTAGACACTCGGCAGCCTGAGAGAAGCTGCGACAGGACCAGAGAGTAAGCGCCAGGCTCAACACCCGTTAGTCAATTCCTGCCGGCTTCTTGCACAATCCTGCACCGACCGCCGGCACACCGCGGTGCCGAGCGCCTCTACCCGATGAAGATGACAAGGGTGTTTCAAGCAACGATCGCCGCCCTTTGCCCCGGTCCTGCAGACGGCAATGACCACCACGGCAGGATCAGGCAAGTTTTACGCAGGATCGGCCTAGCCCCTCGACTTGCACAAACTTAAGCTATGCCCATCCCATCAGCCTTGCCAAGGATGTTCGCCATGTCACCTGTGGATACAACCCACACGCCGCTGGACGCCAGCCTGGAGCACCAGCGCGCGGAACTGGCGACCATCATCCGACGTAACACCCAGGAGGACGGCAGCTACGCCACCGCCATCGACGCGCTGGTGCTGTCACGCCATAGCCAGTCCCACAATTTTGCCCCGGTGCTCGCGCAACCGGCGTTGTGCATCATGGCCCAGGGGCGCAAGGAGGTGCGGTTGGCCGACGAGCTGTTCGATTACGACCCGCTCAACTACCTGGTGGTCTCGGTCTCGATGCCCCTCAGCGGACGGGTGGTGGATGTCTCGCCCGAAGCGCCGATCCTGGCCTTGCGCCTGGACATCGACCCGGCAGAAATCACCGCGTTGATTGCCGACGCCGGTCCCCTCGGCGTGCCCGCGCGCCCCACCGGGCGCGGCCTGTATGTCGAAAAACTGGATCAACCGATGCTCGACGCCGTGCTGCGCCTGGCACGCTTGCTGGACACCCCCAAAGACATCGCCATGCTCGCGCCACTGATCCGCCGGGAGATTCTCTACCGTCTGCTGCGCAGTCCCCAGGGCCACCGGCTGTATGAAATTGCCATCGCCAACAGCCAGAGCCATCGCATCAGCCAGGCGATCAAATGGCTCAACGGCCACTTCGAGCAGCCGCTGCGCATCGATGATCTGGCCCGCGAAGTCAACCTGAGCGTCTCGACCCTGCACCACCGGTTCAAGGCAATGACCGCCATGAGTCCGCTGCAATACCAGAAGCAACTGCGCCTGCAAGAAGCGCGGCGCTTGATGCTGGCCGAAGGCCTCGACGCCTCGGCGGCGGGATACCGCGTGGGCTATGAAAGCCCCTCGCAGTTCAGCCGTGAATACAGCCGGTTGTTTGGCGCACCGCCGCTGCGGGACCTGGCGCGGTTGCGCCTGTCTGTCTGACCAGACCTGATGGCCCCATCGCGAGCAAGCTCGCTCCCACATTAGAGGAGCGAGCGGTCAGTCAGGCGCCCAACACGCGGCAAGCCTCGGACGGGATGGTCACCGACACCGGATTGCCAATGCTCAGCCCAATGCCCTGGCACGGTGTGCTCAAGGCCGTCAGCGAGACCCCGGAGCACTCCACCGTGGTTTCGATGGTCGCGCCGATGTCCCGCACAAACGTCACCTTGCCCAGCAGACGATTGCCCGCCGTCGCCTGGGGATGGGACAGTTGCAGGTCCTCGGGACGTACCAGCATCTTGAGCTTCTCGCCGACCACGATACTGCTGCAGATCGGCACCGACAGCGCGTCACCGCCCGGCAAGCTGACCCTGCCGTTGCCCAGCGCGGTGGCCGGGAAGATATTGCCCGAGCCGATGAAGTCCGCCACGAACGCGTTGGCCGGATGCCGGTAGATCTCGATCGGCGTGCCGATCTGCTGGATCCGGTGCTCGCCCAGGACCACCACGATGTCGGCCATGGTCATGGCTTCGCGCTGATCATGGGTGACCATGATGGTGGTGATGTTCAGGCGCTGTTGCAGTTGGCGAATTTCCACCTGCATCGACTCCCGCAGCTTGGCGTCCAGGGCGGACAGCGGCTCATCGAGCAGGAGGATTTTCGGGTGCGCGGCAATCGCCCGGGCAATCGCCACCCGCTGGCGCTGGCCACCGGAAAGCTTGGCCACCGGGCGATCGATCATCGGTTGCAACTGGATCAGCTCCAGCAACTCCACCACCCGCGCCTGCTGCTCGGCCTTGCTCACGCCGCGCAGTTTCAGCGGGTAGGCGATGTTCTCGCCCACGGTCATGTGCGGAAACAGCGCCAGCGACTGAAACACCATGCCGAAGTTGCGCAAGTGCGCCGGGGTGTGGCCAATGTCCTCGCCGTCCAGGCGAATCTCGCCACCACTGAGGGTTTCCAGGCCGGCGATCATCCGCAGCAAGGTGGTTTTGCCACAGCCCGAGGGGCCGAGAAAACACACCAGCTTGCCCTCGGGTAAATGCAGGTTGACGTCCCTGACCGCGCAGGCCGAGCCGTAGTATTTCTCGACGTTTTCCAGAATCAGACCAGTCATGTGAATCACCTCAAGCAATCAGAAGGAAACGCCGCCTTCGCCCACCAGCTTCTCCAGCGCCCAGATCAGGACGAAGTCGATCAGCACGATCAGCACGGCAAACGAAAAGACGGTGGGGTCCAGCGATGACACCGTGCGGCTGTACATCCAGATCGGCACGGTCATGACATCGATGGTGTAGAGGAAGTAGGTCACCGTGAACTCGTTGAACGAGACGATGAACGCCAGCAGCATCCCGGCCAGGATCCCCGACTTCATCAAGGGCACCACCACATCGACGATCGCCCGGGTCGGCGAGGCGCCGAGCATCTGCGCCGCCTCTTCGACTTCACTGCCGATCGACAGCATCGCCGCCGTGCAGTTCTTCACCACAAAGGGCAAGGCCAGGATCACGTGGGCAATCACCAGCCGCGAGGTGGTCATCTGGAACGGCAGGCTGTCGAACACCAGCAGCAAGGCCAGGCCCAGCACCACCATCGGGAACACCAGCGGCAGCGACATCAGTTGCAGGGCCACCGCCTTGCCGCGGAACTCGCAACGGGTCAGGGCATAGGCCGCCGGCACTGCGATCAGCGTGGCGAACACCATGGTCAGGCACGCCACCATCAAGCTGGTGCTCATGGCCTTGCCCAGACTCAGCACATCGCTGGCATCCGGCGAGACAAAGGTGTGCCAGGCGGCCTTGTACCATTGCAGGCTGTAGCTGCTGGGCGGGAAGTCGAGGTTCGACGCACCACTGAACGACATGACGATCATGGTCAGGATCGGCAGCACCGCCAGCAGCAGGATGAAACCCGACAACACGCCCGCCAGCTTGCCGGTGTCGCCCGGCAACAGCGCCAGACGTGGCTTGAACAAACGACTCATAACGAAGCCTCCAGCATGCGCCGGCGACGGCCGGTGACGTATTCAGACAGGGTCATGATCGCCAGCGTGGTGACAATCAGCACCACGCCGGCAGCGGATGCGGCGGGCCAGTTCATCAGTGGGGCGATCTGGTCGTGCACCATCACCGCCAGCATCGGCACGCGGCGGCCACCGAGCAGCAAAGGCACCACGAAGCTGCTGGCGTTGTAGGCAAACACCAGGGTCGCACCGGTGATGATGCCGGGCAGGCTCATGGGCAGCACCACCTGGCGAAACACCTGCAGGCGGCTGGCGCCGAGGGTCGCGGCGGCTTCTTCATAGCTGCGGGCGACCCCACGCATGGCACTGGCAATCGGCAGTACGGCCAGGGGGAACGCGGTTTGCACCAGGCCCATCAATACGCCGTTCTGGTTGTACAGCAGCATGATCGGCCGCTTGATCAGGCCCAGGCCCATCAACGCCTGGTTGAGCATCCCCCCCGGGCCGAGAATCACCAGCCAGCCATAGCTCTGCAGCAGCAGGTTGACCAGCAACGGCAACAGCACCGCCGCCAGGAACACCCGTCGCAGCAAGGGCGACGTCAGGCGCGACATGGTGTAGGCCACCGGGATCGCCAGCACCACGGCGATCACTGCGCTGATCAGCGCCAGGCGCAGCGTCAGCAGCAAGGACTTGAGGTAATAGGGTTCCAGCAACTGGGCGTAACTGGCCAGGCTGAAGCCGCTCCACTCCGCACCTTTGGTGCCCACGCTCATGCGCAGCACCAGCAGGCTGGCCGCTATCAGCACACCGAGGAACAGCATCGAAGGCGTGAGGAAAAACCAGGCACGCGCCGTCGGCGAAACACCCCGGTTGCGGCGCACGACAGCAGCGCCGACCGGGTGGGTCAGGGGTTGGTGTTCCATAGCAATGATCTCGTCAATGGAAAGCAACTGACAAATACAGACCTCAAGGGCACTTTGGCCCCTGTGGGAGCAAGCTTGCTCGCGATGACTGCAGGGCAGTCGCCAATGGTGTCGACTGACACTGCACTATCGCGAGCAGGCTCGCTCCCACCGGGAATCCTCAGTGGCTGAAGGTCCTGTGGTGGTCACTCGATCAGGAAGAAAAGATTTCCGTGTAACGACGAATCCATTGGTCGTGCACGCTCGCCAGGAAGGCGTTGTCGTGCATGATCGCCTTCTCGGCAATCTGCTCCGGCGTCAGGATATACGGGCTCTTGCGGGCCTCGGCGGAGATGATGGCCTTGGCGTTGACCGGGCCGTTGAAGATGTCTTCGGCCATCTTGCCCTGGACCAGCGGGTCCAAAGAGTGGTCGATGAAGGCGTAGGCCAGGTCGGTGTCGCCGGGACGGTTCTTCGGCATCACCGACAGCATCAGGTCGGTGTAGAAACCTTCCTTCATGCCAAAAGTAGCGCCCAGGCCGTAGGCCGGATCGCGGATCTGCTTGGGGAAAAACGCCGGTGCGTACAGCCCGCCCATGTCCAGGGACCCGGTGCGGAACAGCTCAGCGATCTGGTTGGGGTTCTCCCCCAGGGTCACGACCCGGTCCTTGAGCTCGGCAAGCTTCTTGAAGCCCGGCTCGATGTTGTGTTCGTCACCGCCGGCCAGTTTCGCGGCGATGATGATCAGGTCCATGGCCTCGGTCCAGTTCGGCGGCGGCAGGAAGATACTCGGCGCCAGCTCTGCATCCCATAACGCGGCATAGCTGGTTGGCGCTTCACTCAGGGTGCGGGTGCTGTAGACCAGGCTGTTGCACCACAGCAGGTAACCAATGCCGTGGCCGTTGGCACCGGTGCGGTATTTTTCCGGTACGTCGAGCAGGTTGGGAATGCGGTTGAGGTCGGGCTTTTCCAGCAGGCCGGCGGCGGCCAGGCCTTCGGCACCGACCCCGGCCAGGGTGATGATGTCGTACTGCGGGCGATCACCTGCGGCCTTGAGCTTGGCGACCATTTCCGAGGTGCTGCCGGTGCGGTCGGCGATGACCTTGGCGCCGGTCTTGGCCTCGAAGGTCGCGGCGATGTTGCGCAGTGCCGCCAGGCCCGTGTCATCGGACCAGGTCAGCAGACGCAGGGTCTTGCCTTGAAAGCGCGTGTCACTGGCGTTGGCGCGGATGAACGGCATGCTCATGGCGGCGGCCGCCACCGAGGCAACCCCAACGGTCTTGATGAATTGTCTTCTGTTCAGATCATGCTCGCCCATAAAGGACTCCCTCTATTGTTGTTGATTTGAGGTGGCTGCATCCCTTGCGACCGCGCTGTTCGACCGCTGCCAACCCCAGTGTTACCGGGGCTTTGGCGATGTCGGCGGGTTCATCCTGAGGTCACGCCCTGGGCGCAACAATCGAAAAAAAATCATTGAAGCCATGTCCCGCACGCATGCCTCGTGACGAGGCATGCGTGGCCCGTTTTCGGGCGCTCAGACCGCGCGTATAACGTGTTTGATTTCCTGGAAAGCCTGCAAACCCCACGGCCCCAACTCGCGGCCGAGACTGCTCTGTTTGTAGCCACCCCAGGCCGCCTGCGGGAAGATCACCTGCGGCGCGTTGATCCACACCAGGCCCGCCTGCAGGGCGTTGGCGACCCGCTGCGCCGCGCTCGCGTCACCGCTGACGACACTGGCCACCAGGCCGAACTGACTGTCGTTGGCCAACGCGATGGCTTCCTGCTCGCTGGCAAAACGGCGCACACACAGCACCGGGCCAAAGATCTCTTCGCACCACAGCGCACTGTCCAGGGGCACGTCGGTGAACACCGTCGGCTGCAAAAAATACCCGCGCGGCAGGTCCGCCGGACGCCCGCCACCGCACACCAGGCGCGCACCGGCGCTCAGGCCGCGATCGATGTGGCCCAGTACCCGCTGGTACTGCGCCTGATTGACCAGCGCGCCCATCTCCACCTCGGGGTCGAACGGATCAGCGACCCGGATCGACTCGGCACGGGCTTTCAGGCGTTGCAGGAACTCATCCGCCAGCGCATCGGCCACCAGCACCCGGCTGGTGGCGGAACACATCTGCCCGGCGTTGAAGAACCCGCCGCCACTGGCCAGCTCCACCGCCAGGTCGAGGTCGGCGTCGGCCATCACCAGCAACGACGACTTACCGCCCAGCTCCAGGCTCACGCCCTTGATGGTTTCCGCCGCACGCTGCATGACCTGGACGCCCACCGCGTTGCTGCCGGTGAAGGAAATCTTCGCCACCCGCGGATCGCTCGACAGCGGTGCACCCACTGCCAGGCCGGTGCCGCAGACCAGGTTGAACACGCCGTTGGGCAAGCCGCTGCGGGCGATGATCGCCGCCAGTTCCAGCTCCGGCAGCGGGGTGACCTCGGAGGGCTTGAGCACCACGCAGCAACCGGCGGCCAGGGCCGGCGCGAGTTTCCAGGCGGTGGTGACCATGGGGAAATTCCACGGCACGATCAGCCCGACCACGCCGCAGGGTTCCCGGCGTACGCGGGCGGCAAACGCCTCGCTCGGCAGCTCCAGCGGGCTGTCCTGGCTGGCGTCCAGCGCCTCCGCCAGGCCGGCGTAATATTCGAAAGTGGCGATCACGTCATCGACGTCGATCCCGGCTTCAAACAGCGGTTTGCCGTTGTTGCTCGACTGCAGGTACATCAGCCGCTCCCGGCCGGCCTGCACGCCCGAGGCAATACGACGCAGGATCGCCCCACGCTCGGCGCCCGAGGTGTTCGACCATTGGGCAAAGGCTGCGGTGGCGGCACTCAGTGCGCGATCGACCGCGCCTTCGTCGCCGCCGTTGACCGTGGTCAACAGGGCTTCGGTCGCCGGGTTGATGACCCGCAGGTGCTCGCTGCCCGCCGACCATTGGCCATCGATGTACACACCGTCCAGGGTGATAGGGAAGCTCATGCCAACACCGCCTTTTGCCATTGGTTCTGGTCGATCTCAATCAGGCTCGGGCCCTGGCGATCCACTGCGGCACGCAGCGCCGCACGGAGTTCATCCACCCCGTTGACGGTCTGTGCCGCACAGCCCAGGCCCTTGGCCACGGTGATGAAATCCGGGGTGTAGATGTCGACGCCCACCGGTTCGATGGCACGGTTGACCATGTACTTCTTGATCTCTTCGTAGCCGTTGTTATTCCACAGCAGGACGATCACCGGCGTGCGCGCTTCCACGGCACTGGCCAGTTCCGGCAAGGTGAACTGCAGGCCGCCGTCACCGATCAGGCACACCACCGGAGGCCGGGTGTCGCGTGCCTGGCCACCGCCGAGCCAGGCGCCGATGGCCGCCGGCAGGGCATAACCGAGGGTGCCGTAACCGGTGGACGAGTTGAACCAGCGACGCGGGCGCTGCGGGTTGAACGTCAGGTTGCCGCTGTACACCGGCTGGGTCGAATCGCCGACGAATACCGCCTCTGGCAAGACCTCCTGCACGGTGTGCAGGAACAGGGTCTGGGCCAGGGTCGGGGCGTCCCAGGTGCTTGCCAGTTCAGCCCGCAGGCTGGCGGCACGGGCCTGGCCCCAATCGCTGCGGCGCTCGGCCAGGGCATGCTTGGTCACGCCGTCGAGCAGGGCCTGGGCGGCATATTGCGCATCCGCCACCAGCGCGACTTTCGGCGGGTAGTTGCGCACGGTCTGGTCCGGGTCGATGTCGACCCGCAGCAGCGTCCCGGGAATCTCGAAGCCGCCGGCAAAGGTCACGTCGTAATCGGTTTCCGCCAGCTCGGTGCCGATCGCCAGCACCACATCGGCGTCCGCCACCAGGGCACGGGTGGCCACCAGGGACTGGGTCGAGCCGATCAGCAAGGGGTGCTCTGCCGGCAACATGCCTTTGGCATTGATGGTCAGGGCCACCGGCGCGTCCAGCAACTCGGCCAGGCGGGTCAGCTCGGCGGCGGCATCAATCGAGCCGCCACCGGCGAGAATCAGCGGACGCTGGGCGTTTGCCAGCCACTCACTCATCTGCGCCACGGCCGACGGCGCGGCACCCGCGCGAGTAATGCTCACTGGCTGGCTATCGAGCAGGAAATCGGCGTCTTCCACCAGCACGTCGAGGGGAATCTCGATGTGCACCGGACGCGGGCGCCCGGCCTGGAACAGGGCGAAAGCCCGGGCCAGCACGCCCGGCAGCTCGGCGGCCGACATCAGCGTATGAGAGAACGCTGCCACACCCGCCACCAGGGCACCCTGGTTCGGCAGTTCGTGCAACTTGCCACGACCACCGCCCAACTGGCTGCGCGACTGCACGCTGGAGATCACCAGCATCGGGATCGAGTCGGCATAGGCCTGGCCCATGGCCGTGGTGATGTTGGTCATGCCGGGGCCGGTGATGATGAAGCACACCCCGGGTTTGCCGCTGGTGCGGGCATAGCCGTCGGCCATGAAGCCGGCGCCCTGTTCATGGCGCGGGGTGACGTGGTTGATGCTCGAACGGGCCAGCCCGCGATACAGCTCAACGGTGTGGACCCCGGGAATGCCGAACACCTGCTCGACCCCGTAGCCTTCGAGTAACTTGACCAATACTTCGCCGCACGTCGCCATGTCTTTGCCCTTCTTGTTCGTTGAGACGCTGACCCCGCGCGACATTTTTTGCTGCGCGACGGGGCTCAGTCATGGCGTTATTGGAACGGTCCGCGGGTAGCCGCAACAATCGATAAAAAGTCATACTCGCCATGTCCTCACCTCATGCCTTGGCGTCCCATGAAACGACTTCCTCCCCTCCCCGCCCTGCACACGTTTCTGATCACGGCCCAGTGCTGCAATTTCACCCGGGCGGCCGAGCAGTTGCACATCACCCAGGGTGCCGTGAGCCGGCAGATCGCCGGGCTGGAAGAACACCTGGGGTACACGCTGTTCCACCGCCAGGCACGGGGCTTAAGCCTGACGGCTGAGGGCCAGGAATGGCTGCCGCGCATCCAGCAGGTGTTCGGGCTGATCGACGAGGCGGTGGAACAGGTCGGCGCGCACCGCGAAACCCTGCAGCTCAAGGCCCCGACCTGCGTGATGCGCTGGTTGCTGCCACGGTTGCTGCAATGGCAGAAGGAGCGTCCGGACGTGCCGGTGGAGCTGACCACCACCGTGCACCATGGGGTGGATTTTCACCGCGAACAGTTCGATGCCGCCGTGATGTACGGCGTACCACCGGACAGCACGCTGGCGTCGCTGCGCCTGTTCGATGAACAGCTGACGCCCGTCTGCTCCCAGCCGCTGCTCGATGGCCCGGTGCCGCTGCGCAGCCCGGCAGACCTCGACCAGCACTTGCTGCTGCACCCCACGCGGGATCAACGGGACTGGAAAGCCTGGCTGAAAGCCGCGGACGTCAACCTCAGTACGGTGGGCAAGGGCCAGCACTTCGAGACCCTCGACCTGGCGATGTCGGTGGCGTCCCAAGGTACCGGGGTGGCGATTGGTGACTGGTCGTTGATTGGCGATGACCTGAGTGCCGGACGGCTGGTCATGCCCTTTGCGCTGAAGGTGCGCACGGGGCTGGCGTACTACCTGGTGTTCCCGCAGAAACCCGGGCCATCACCGCAGTTGCGCGAATTGATGGAGTGGCTGGTGTTGCAGGCGCAGGCGCGTTGAGCTGCCGGAGCGCCACTGTTCTCCCTGTGGGGCGAACCGGGCGGCGCTCCGTCTGCTCGCGTTGGGGCCGGCACAGCCAACATCGATGGTCCCTGACACACCACTATCGCGAGCAAGCTCGCTCCCACAAGCTTGATGGCTGTATGCAAAATCTGCGAGCACCTGGCCCTGTGGAAGCGGGTTCCAGCTCCCTGCTCAGTAGCCGACGGTGAAGCGCTGGCGCGAATGGGCGGGTTGCTCGACTTCGTCCAGCAGCGCAATGGCGTAGTCGGCGAAGGTGATCCAGCTCTTGCCCTCGGCACTCACCAGCAGTTCATCCCGGCCAAGACGGAAACGGCCGGTACGCTCGCCTTCGACAAACAGCGCCGACGGTGAAAGGAAGGTCCAGTCCAACTGCTGCTCCTGGCGCAGCGCGTCGAGAAACAACGCTCCGGCACTGGCTTCGGCCTTGTACTCGGCCGGGAAGTCCGGGGCGTCGATGACTCGGCTGCCATCTGGCAACAACAACGAACCGGCACCACCCACCACCAGCAGGCGCTTGACCCCGGCCGCCTTCACCGGGCCGATCACGGCGCTGGCCGGGATGCTCGCGAAGTGCGCCGCGCTGATCACCAGGTCATGCCCGGCCACCGCCGCTTGCAAGGCGGTGGCATCCAGCACGTCGAGGCTTTGGCTCACGACACCTGCGCGGGCAGCGAGCTTCGAGATGTCCCGGGCGATGGCGGTCACGCTATGGCCACGACGCAGGGCTTCTTCCAACAGTTGGCTACCGGCACGGCCGGTGGCGCCAATCAGTGCGATCTTGCTCATGAACAGTGCTCCAGTGATTGAGGTTGGCTAACGACAGGGTGACGACTCACCACTGCATCTCGCCCTTGGCGACTTTGGCGCTCAGCTCCAGGGAGCTTTCCTCGCCCAGGTTCGGGTAACGCTTGTGCATGGCGGCGATCAGTGCGGTGGAGTCCTTGGCCTTGGCGGTTTCTTCATCAAAGGCCTTGATGTACTCGGCGGTGAAATGCACGGCGGCCAGCGAGCGGCTGCTGTCACCCAGGTAGTGACCGGGAACCAGCGTCTGCGGTTGCAGCTTGACGATCTGGTCCAGGGTGCTCAGCCAGTCGGCATGGGACTGCGCGCTCTGGGTGTCCGCCATCCAGACGTGGATGTTTTCCGCGACCACCACGCCGCCAACCACCGCCTTGATCGACGGGATCCAGACGAAACTGCGGTCCGGCTGCTTGCCGTCCAGGCCCACGATGTCCAGGGTCTGGCCTTCCAGGCTCAGGCTATGGCCCTTGAGCACGCCGGGGATGATGGTTTTAGCGGGGACGTCGGCGCCCATTTTCGGGCCCCAGAACTTGAGTTTGCCTTCAACCGTGGCCTTGATGTGATCCACCGTCGGTTGCGAGGCCAGCACCTTGGCGTTGGGGAACGCCGCTGTCAGGGTGTCCAGGCCGAAGTAGTAATCCGGGTCACCGTGGCTGATATAGATGGTGGTCAGTTGCTTGCCGCTGGCGCGGATTTTCTCCACCACCTGCTGGGCCTGGGACTTGCCGAACTGGGCATCCACCAGAATCGCTTCTTTTTCGCCGCTGACCAGCACCGAGCTCACCGGGAAGAGGGCCGCGGTGCCCGGGTTATAGACGTCCAGGGTCAATGCCGCAGTGGCGGCCGCGGCATGCGCGGCAAAACCGAGGGTGGCGGTGGCCAGTAAAAGGCGTTTGAAGGTGCTGAAACCGATCATGGTGCTGCTCCGTGTTCCGAGGGCCGGGTTTGGCGATGGGACAGAGCTTAGTTGCCTGACTCGCTACAAAAAATGCGATGCTTGGACATAGTTTGTTTCTGAAAGCGGGCAAATCATGGATCGTCTTCAAGCAATGCGCGTGTTCGTCAGCGTGGTCGACCTCGGCAGCCAGTCGGCCGCCGCCGACCACCTGGACCTCTCCCGCCCGGTGGTGTCGCGCTACCTGGCGGAACTGGAAGACTGGGTCGGCGCCCGGCTGATGCACCGCACCACACGCAAGCTGAGCCTGACCGCCGCCGGCAGCGAGATCCTGCCCCGCTGTCGGCAGATGCTTGAGCTGTCGAGCGACATGCAGGCCGCCGTCAGCGAGCCGGATGAGGCGCCACGCGGCCTGCTGCGCATCAGCGTCAGTACCTCGTTCGGCCAGGCGCAACTGGCCGATGCCATGGCCGCCTACGTCAAGCGCTTCCCCGGGGTCAGCATCGACCTGCAAATGCTCGACCGTACGGTGAACCTGGTGGATGAACGCATCGACCTGGCGATTCGCACCAGCAACGACCTGGACCCGAACCTGATCGCGCGGCGCCTGACCGTCTGTCGTTCGCTGATCTGCGCCTCCCCGGCGTACCTGCTCGAACACCCGGCACCGCAGCAGGTGGAGGACCTGCGCCTGCACAATTGCCTGACTCACTCCTACTTCGGCAAGAGCCTGTGGCACTTCGAGCAGGCGGGGGAACAGGTCTCGGTGCCGGTGCAGGGCAACATCAGCGCCAACGAGGCCAGCACCCTGCTGCGCGCCGCCATGGCCGGCGCCGGGATAGCCATGCTGCCCAGCTATCAGGCCCATGTGCACATTCGCCGTGGCGAACTGGTCCGCCTGCTGCCCCACGCCGAGCCACGGCAGATGAACATGTACGCAGTGTATGCCTCACGCAAGCACATGCCGGCGGCGTTGCGCAGCATGCTGGACTTTCTGGTGGTGAGGTTTCCGCAAGAGCCGGAATGGGACGAGGGGCTGTAGGCGCTATTGCGTCATCACGGCCCTGAATATCCGCCTACAAGCGCAGGCTGTATTCATGGCATCCAGGCACAGCTGACCTATGCTGATAGGTAGTACCCCCGGGTATTCGTTCAGAGGTCGATGCCATGAACATTAAAACAAGACGGTATTTCGCGATCTTCATTACCTGCACCGCCACACTGGCGCTGTATGGCACCGCCGCCTACCGCGTCGAACAGGCCAGGCAACAACCCAGGGTCGCGGCCAGTTGTGGCGTTGACCAGTGCATTCCACACAACGCGACCCTGAATGCCCTCAGGTAGAGGCACTCACTCCTGGGCGCGCTGATCGCTCTTGAGGCGATCACGAAACGCCTTGGGCGAGATGCCGACGCGGCGGCGGAACAGCCGGGTGAAATTGGTCGGGTCAGAGAAGCCCAGCAGATCGGACATCTCGTAAATCGTCATGTTGGTGTAGGTCAGCATGCGCTTGGCCTCGAGCAACTGGCGCTCGTGCATGATCTGCAACGCCGGCTGCCCCGCCAGCTCACGGCACGTGCCGTTGAGGTGGGACACCGAAATCCCCAGGCGATGGGCCAGGTCCTCGACCTTGACGTGCTGGCGATAATTCTCTTCCACCAGTTGAATGAAGCCATTGAGGTATTCCCGGGCGCGCTGCGGACGCTGGTGGACGCTTCGGCGCTGGATCACCTGGCGGCTGACCCAGACCAGGATCACGCTGACCAACGCATGCATGAGCATCTCGCGCGCCGGTTGATGGCCGTTGTACTCCGCCTGCAAGGCGCTGAACAGGTTATTGAGGTAGTCGGCCTGAGCGCCTGCCGGGTAACTTTCGGCCTGGGCCAGGGCGTTGACCGAATGGCCCAGTTGAGCGTGCAGATGAGCCACCAGGGGGGCCGCCAGGGTCAGGATAAAACCCTCGACATCCTCACTGAAGCGAAAACCGTGGATCGACAGTGCCGGCAGGATCTGGATCCCAGGCTCGTCAAGCCGGCTCAGTTGGCCTTCGATTTCGAGTTCTGCCTGGCCTTTGAATACAAACAGCAACTGACATAAATCGGCATGACGGTGGGGTTTGATTTTCCATTGGTGTTCGCGGCTGCGCTGGGAGATGGTTTCGCAATGCAGCAAGTCCGGCGTCGGCCAGTCCAGACTTTCACCGTAGAGTTTGAATACTGGAATCGCAGGAAGGGCAGGCTTGTTCATAACGTCAGTCCAGGCCTCAGCGTAGCGGGCGATAGTCGCCCCGATTGGCGAAATGTACAGGTTTGGGCTCAGTGTTCACGCTCAATTGACCGACTCACCAAGAAAAAATGCAAGTACCGGATGGATAAAAACCACCCACTAGCCTGTCGGACTGACGCTTTTAAGCCATAACGACCTGCACGACACGCGTAACAGGGTCACGGAAAACCCCCGCCAGCATTCTTACGAGGCTATCGAATAGCCTGCTACCGACTTACACTGGCGGCATCCCCCCGCAGGGTTTGCCCGTGACCACCATGAACCAACCTGAATCCCCCAAGCCGGCCATTCGCAGCGTACTGATCGCCCTGATGCTGGCGATCTTCCTCGGTGCGCTGGACCAGACCATCGTCGCCGTGTCGATGCCGGCCATTTCCGCCCAGTTCAAGGACGTCAGCCTGCTGGCCTGGGTGATTTCCGGCTACATGGTGGCAATGACGGTGGCGGTGCCGATCTACGGCAAACTCGGCGACCTCTACGGTCGACGCAAGCTGATGCTGTTCGGCATGGGTCTGTTCACCCTGGCTTCGTTGCTGTGCGGCCTGGCCCAGAGCATGGAGCAACTGGTCCTGGCGCGGATCATCCAGGGCATCGGTGCCGGCGGGATGATTTCGGTCAGCCAGGCGATCATCGGCGACATCGTGCCACCGCGCGAACGCGGCCGTTACCAGGGTTACTTCAGCAGCATGTACGCGGTGGCCAGTGTCGCCGGGCCGGTGCTCGGCGGCTTCATGACCGAGTACCTGTCCTGGCGCTGGGTGTTCCTGATCAACCTGCCCCTGGGCCTGGGCGCCTGGCTGGTGGCCAACCGCACACTGGTTGGCCTGCCGGTGCCGCAACGCAAACCGCTGATCGACTACCTCGGCACGCTGCTGATGATCATCGGCCTGACCGCCCTGTTGCTCGGCATCACCCAGGTTGGCCAGGGTCACGCCTGGCGCAGTGCCGAAGTGCTGGGGCTGCTGGCGGGCGCGGTGCTGACCCTGGCGCTGTTCGTCTGGCACGAGCGCCGCGCCCGCGAACCGCTGCTGCCGATGCACCTGTTCGCCAACCGCAATGCACTGCTGTGCTGGTGCACGATTTTCTTCACCAGCTTCCAGGCGATTTCCCTGATCGTGCTGATGCCGCTGCGCTTTCAGAGCGTCACCGGCGCCGGTGCCGACAGCGCCGCGCTGCACCTGTTGCCGCTGGCCATGGGTTTGCCGATGGGGGCCTACTACGCCGGGCGCCGGACCTCGGTGACCGGACGCTACAAACCGATGATCCTCACGGGTGCGCTGCTGACCCCGATCGCAATCCTCGGCATGGCCTACAGCCCGCCGCAAGCGATGCTCCTGAGCAGCCTGTTCATGTTGCTCTGCGGGATCGCCGCCGGCATGCAGTTCCCGACCTCGCTGGTGGGCACGCAAAACTCGGTGGAACAACGGGACATCGGCGTCGCGACCAGCACCACCAACCTGTTCCGCGCCCTCGGCGGCGCGGTAGGCGTGGCCTTGATGTCGGCCCTGTTGCTGGCGCTATTGCAGGACTCCAGCTTCGCCCACCTGGCGGGCACGTCGCTGGTGAGTGAAGGCAGTTCGGGCAACGTCCTGCTCGACGGTTTGAACGCCGCCCCTGGCGACGCGCAGAACGCCCTGCGCGCCGAGTTGCTGTTGACCTTCCGGCATTTGCTGATGGTCAGTGCGGCGGTGTCGCTGCTGGGACTGGCGGCGGCCATCGCGATGCCCAATCAACTGCTGCGCGGCCGCGAACACAATGCCCCGTAGGATCAAGGGCTGTAGTACCCCACCGCCACCAGCCGGTTGCCGACTTTTTTCAGGTAGGCGTGCTTGTTCTCCACTTTGCCGGTGACCGGGTTTTTCCAGCGGTACTCGTACTCGCCCTGATCCTGGGTGGCCATCAGCGCCAGGATCGGCTCGCCCACGGGTTTGCCCTCCGGGTCCTTGACCTTGCCGAAATCGGTGTTGATCAGGCGCAGATTGGTGCCGTGGGCCAGGTAACGATGATTGTCGAGATTGACCACGAACACATACAGGTCGTCCTGCAGGAAACCGCCTTGCAGGGAATTGATCGATTTGATTGTGGCCTGTTCGTCCTTGGCCAGGTCGGCCGCCGCTTTGTCGAGCAGGGCCTTGGCCTGCTCGGCTGACGCCCGTGGCAGGTAGTAACCGACCGCGAGAATTCGCTGGCCGATGCGTTGGTAGTACACACGCTTGCGCTCGACCTTGCCGTCGGCCCAGTTCTGCCAACGATACTCGGCGGTCTGGATGCCGTTGCCCTCAGGCACCAGCAAGGCGTTCTTGAAGGCTTTCTGCAGGTCCGGGCCCAGCACTTCGGAGACATCGCGCCCGATCAATGCCGAAGACGGCCCGCCACTGGCGAGCATGGTGCCCTTGGTGTCGAGCACAAAAACGTACTTGTCCTTGTCGACAAACTCACCCTGGCGACTGAAGGCGGCAAACGCCTTGTCACCTTGGTCGTGGTAGTAGGCCAGGGCCTTTTCCAGCAAGGCCAGTGCGGCCTTGTCCTCATCGGCGGCCTTGGCCGCCGCCTGCACCTGCCCCAGGCACAACAGCAGTAACCCGCCGAGCAGCACGGCTTTTTGCAGAAACCTCATTGTGCGTCCCTCGTTCTTGTAGATGTTTCAAGAGCGTAGACGGCTTGGGGCTATGTACGAGTATTCAGCAAAAGCCGGCTGGCCCGATCAAGGACGAGCGCTGATCTGCTGCTGCAGATTGCGGATCTGGGTCTGCAAGGTGGTGATGTTGCGTGTGACCTGGCCACGAAACGCATCGAACTCGGCCACTGTCGCGCCACCTTGCGGGGTCGCCGGGCGATTGTCCTGCTCGCTCTTGATCACCAGCAGTTCCTGCTCCAGACGATCGATGGCCGCGCTCGGATTGCCCTGTTTCTTCAAT
The DNA here is from genome assembly GCF_014236655.1 of Pseudomonas kielensis. Lineage (GTDB taxonomy): Bacteria > Pseudomonadota > Gammaproteobacteria > Pseudomonadales > Pseudomonadaceae > Aquipseudomonas > Aquipseudomonas kielensis. Next base: position 45,267 of record NZ_JACMYG010000021.1, on the reverse strand, counting down.
GCCGCGATCTCGGCACCGAGGCTTTTGAGTTCGGTCTCGACCTTGCTGGTATCGGCCGGCGTGCTCTTGAGGGTGGTCACCTCGGCGCCCAGGGTCTTGAGTTCGCTTTGCAGCTGGTTATTGAGGGTGCGCTGCTCGGCACTTTGCGCCGCGATCTGCGCCAGGCGTTTGTCCAGGTCCGTGGCCTGCCCTACCACGCCCTGCTGTTGCTGGTTCTGCTCCAGCAACTGGCGCTCGAGCTGTTTGATCTGCAGCTTGAGCGCTTCACTGTCGCTGCTGACGTTGGTCTGGCTGGCGACGACCTTGCCGGAAATGTCCTGCAGGCGCCCGGCCGCTTCCTCACTGATGCGCGCGAAGCTTTCCTGGGTGGCCACCAACTGCTGCTCCATCAGCGAGATCTGCTGGAAGCTCCACCAGGCCAGGCCTATGAACGCAAAGAACAGCGCCCCCACCAACGCCCACAACGGACCGGTGCTCGGCCCCTTGGCCTGGACCGCAGGGACGCTGCGCGCATGCACGCTGTTGCGCTCGCGGGTGGGGCCGGCGGCGTGGAAGTCATCGTGATCGAAGCTGTCGGCACGCAGGCTCGGCACATTATCGAAGTCGTCGTTGGCATCGTTACGCATGGACATGAGTCAACCTTTTGGAACCACAGAGATGGCTAAATGCGCCGAGTATAAACCTTGAACCCGGCGCATTGATCGACCCCGAACCCGTCACTCGGTTCAGTGCCGGGGGGATGCGCCGATGTCCTGGGCCTTCCACCAGCCACAGAACTCATCCAGCGCCGCCCACAGGCTGACTTTCGGATCGTAGTCCAGATAATGCCGGGCGCGGCTGATGTCCAGGGTGAAGTTTTTGTTCATCACCTGCATGCCCAGGCGCGACAGGGTCGGCTCCGGGCGTCCCGGCCAGAGTTTGCAAAACCCCTCGTTCAGCGCCGCAACGCTGTAGGCCAGGGCATAGGAACGGTAGCGCGTGACCTGCGGCACCTGCATCCGGCGCATCACATAGTTGACCACGTCCCACAAAGGCACGGGCGCACCGTTGCTGATGTTATAGACCTTGCCCAACGCCGAACCGCTGGCCAGCAGACAGCTGAGCATGGCCTCGTTGAGGTTCTGCACGCTGGTGAAGTCGACCTTGTTCAGGCCATTGCCGACAATTGCCAGGCGCCCCTTGCGCTGCATTTTCAGCAGCCGCGGGAAGATGCTCATGTCGCCGGCGCCGGTGACGAAGCGTGGGCGCAGCGCCAGCACTTCAAGCCCGAACTCCTGGGCGCCGAAGACCTTTTGCTCGGCCAGGTACTTGGTGGCCGCATAAGGATGCTTGAACCGCTTGGGCACTTGCTCTTCGGTCAGGCCCAGGTGATCGCGGCCATCGAAGTAGACCGACGGCGAGGACAGGTGCACCAGGCGCCGGACATTTTGTTTGAGGCAGGCCTCGACCACGTTTTCGGTGACCAGCACGTTGCCCTGATGGAAATCCTGATAGCGCCCCCACACCCCTACCGCACCGGCGCAATGCACCACGGCGTCGACGTCCACGCACAGGTCGCGCACCAGTTGCCCATCGGTCAGGTCGCCCTGCACGAACTGGGCGCCACGGCGCACCAGATGCTCGACGCTCTCGGCCCGGCGACCGTTGACCCGCACGTCCAGGCCCTGCTCCAGGGCGAACCGCGCAAAGCGCCCGCCAATGAAGCCGCTTGCGCCGGTGACCAGAATTTTCATGTATTGCTCCTACAAATGCAGTTCCAAGCTTCAAGCCACAAGCTGCACATTAAAAACGGTACGCAAGCTGTTCACTTATCGCTTGCTGCTTGACGCTTACCGCTGCTCCAACGGCACCAACCATTGGCGGGATAAACGCACCAGATGCTCGGTGAGTAAACCGAGCAGTTGGCCACCATTGCGCCAATGATGCCAGTACAGCGGCACATCGATCGGTTTATCTGCCAACAACTCCACCAGCACACCGCGCTCGAGCTGCTCGCGCACCTGCAACTCCGGCACCAGGCCCCAGCCCAGGCCCGCTTCGGTCAGGCGAATGAAGCCTTCGGAAGACGGGCACAGATGATGCTCAAAACCGCCTTCGACACCCAGGGACGCCAGGTAGCGATGCTGCAGGAAATCGTCGGGACCAAACACCAGTGCCGGGGTGCGGGCCAGGTGCTCGGCGCGTACCCCGTCCGGGAAGTGCCGGGTTATAAAGGCCGGGCTGGCCAGGGCCCGATAACGCATGGCGCCCAGCAAGACACTGCGCGCGCCCGCCACCGGACGCTCACTGGCGCACAGGCAGGCCGCCACTTCCCCGGCACGCATGCGCTTGAGGCCAACGGTCTGGTCTTCCACCACCAGGTCCAGCAGCAAATGCTGTTCCGCGCAGAAATCCCCCACCGCCCCCGCCCACCAGGTCGCCAGGCTGTCGGCATTGAGGGCGATGCGCAGGCGCTCGGGCAAGCCCGCTTCATCCAGCGCCGGCACCAGGCTTTGCAGGTCCCGCTCCAGCAGGCGCACTTGCTGGACATGGTTGAGCAGGCGCCGGCCGATTTCGGTCGGCGCCGGTGGCGTGGCCCGCACCAGCACTGGCTGGCCGACCCGCGCTTCGAGCAATTTGATCCGCTGGGAAATCGCCGACTGGGAGAGTCCCAGCACTTGGGCGGCGCGCTCGAAGCCGGCTTGCTCGACCACGGCAGCCAGGGCGGATAACAACTTATAGTCGAACATCAGCTTTCCTAATGAGCGATCAGCAATATTGGTTTTTCTTATACAGCCTGGAACAGGAGAATAGCCAGCATCCACTCTTGCCCAAGGATCAGCGACATGGCTGGCGAAACCTCCCTCAACACCTTGCTGCGCAGCATGAGCCCGCAGCTGAACGACGGCGAATACGTGTTCTGCACGATTGCCGACGGGCAACTGCCACCCGGCTGCGAAATCATTGGCAGCTTCCGTGAACAGGAAGGCCTGACGGTCATCCTCGAACGCTCCCACGCCCTGAAGTGTGGGCTGGCCTTCGACTACGTGGCGGCCTGGATCACCCTCAACGTGCACTCGGCCCTGGAAGCGGTCGGCCTCACCGCCGCCTTCGCAACAGCCCTGGGCCAGGCCGGTATCAGTTGCAACGTGATTGCCGGCTACTACCACGACCATCTGTTTGTCGGCCAGGGCGATGCCGAGCGCGCGATGGCCGTACTCACGCAACTGGCGGCGAACGCGGAGTAAGACTTATGTGGCAAAGCTATGTAAACGGCCTGTTGGTGGCGTTCGGCCTGATCATGGCGATCGGCACGCAAAACGCCTTTGTCCTGGCGCAAAGCCTGCGCCGTGAGCATCATCTGCCGGTGGCCGCACTGTGTGTGGTCTGCGACGCGCTGCTGGTGGCGGCTGGCGTATTTGGCCTGGCCACCGTGCTCGCGCAGAACCCGACCCTGCTGGCCATCGCGCGCTGGGGCGGCGCCGCCTTCCTGCTGTGGTACGGCAGCCTGGCGTTGCGTCGGGCCTGCTCGAAACAGAGCCTGCAGCAGGGCGAGGACCAGACCGTACGCTCGTTGCGCGCGGTGCTGCTTAGCGCACTGGCGGTGACCCTGCTCAACCCCCACGTCTACCTCGACACGGTGTTGCTGATCGGCTCGCTCGGCGCCCAGCAGGCCGAGCCCGGGGCCTATGTGGTCGGCGCGGCCAGTGCCTCGCTGCTGTGGTTTTTCACCCTGGCCTTCGGCGCGGCCTGGTTGGCCCCCTGGTTGGCTCGCCCCAGCACCTGGCGAATTCTCGACCTGCTGGTGGCGGTGATGATGTTCGCGGTGGCCTTTCAATTAATTGCCGCCAGTTGAATATCGCAAAAGGCTCTGGAACCTCTATCCCACACAGTTGTTGCGTGGTTATGCCGCACCCCCGGTGCTATGATCCGACACCTGCGCCGCAAAGAGTACAAACTCCCCGGCGCTTGTCTGGCCGCCCGTGATCGGCCTTGCGCCCACCGCAACTGACCTGATTAGGAGAATCATCATGGCTTTCGAATTGCCGCCACTGCCTTACGCACACGATGCACTGCAGCCGCACATTTCCAAGGAAACGCTGGAGTTTCACCACGACAAGCACCACAACACCTACGTCGTGAACCTGAACAACCTGGTGCCAGGCACCGAGTTCGAAGGCAAGACTCTGGAAGAAATCGTCAAGTCTTCTTCGGGCGGCATCTTCAACAACGCCGCTCAAGTGTGGAACCACACTTTCTACTGGAACTGCCTGGCGCCAAACGCCGGCGGTCAACCAACCGGCGCGCTGGCTGAAGCCATCAACGCTGCTTTCGGTTCGTTCGACAAGTTCAAGGAAGAGTTCAGCAAAACCTCCATCGGTACCTTCGGTTCCGGCTGGGGCTGGCTGGTGAAAAAGGCTGACGGTCCCCTGGCCCTGGCCAGCACCATCGGCGCCGGCAACCCGCTGACCAACGGCGACACCCCGCTGTTGACCTGCGACGTCTGGGAACACGCCTACTACATCGACTACCGCAACGTGCGTCCAAAGTATGTGGAAGCGTTCTGGAACCTGGTCAACTGGAAGTTCGTGGCTGAGCAGTTCGAAGGCAAAACCTTCACCGCTTGAGTCTGCTTGCAGTGAAAAAACCCGGCGTTGCCGGGTTTTTTTATGCCTGTGGCCAGCCCCTGAAGCACCCGGCAAACAGCCCCGCCCTTGCTCCGGCGCCACAGGCGACTACCATCATCCAGATACAAATATTCTGCCCAGCCCCTCAAGTTGCAGGAGGTGCATACCGACACACTACAAATGGGCTTCAATAACCACTTACCCAAGGTTATGCGAGCTGGCCGGCGGACAACCTCCGCCTGGCTCGATTGTCCCTTTGACTGCCATCACGGGATTGCCAATACTCATGGCATCTTGACGTTACCCGCACGGAACAAGGAATTACCCTTTGAAGCTGGAACTCAAAAACAGCTTGTCGGTTAAGTTGCTCCGGGTTGTGCTCTTGTCAGCATTGATCGTGGGTGTGGTCTTGAGCTGCGCGCAGATCGTCTTTGATGCCTACAAGACGCGCCAGGCGGTGGCCAACGATGCCGAACGCATCCTCGACATGTTTCGCGACCCATCGACCCAGGCCGTCTACAGCCTGGACCGGGAAATGGGCATGCAGGTGATCGAGGGGCTGTTCCAGGATGACGCCGTGCGCATGGCCTCCATCGGTCATCCCAATGAAACCATGCTGGCGGAAAAAAGCCGTGAGCTGCAGCACTCCAGCAGTCGCTGGCTGACCGACCTGATCCTGGGCAAGGAGCGCACCTTCACCACCCAGTTGGTGGGTCGTGGCCCCTACAGCGAGTACTACGGCGACCTGAGCATTACCCTCGACACCGCCACCTATGGCCAGGGGTTTATTGTCAGCTCGGTGATCATCTTTGTTTCCGGGGTATTGCGGGCGTTGGCCATGGGGCTGGTGCTGTACCTGGTCTATCACTGGCTGCTGACCAAGCCGCTGTCGCGGATCATCGAGCACCTGACCACCATCAACCCCGACCGCCCCAGCGAACACAAGATCCCCCAGCTCAAAGGCCACGAGAAAAACGAACTGGGGCTGTGGATCAATACCGCCAACCAGTTGCTCGAATCCATCGAGCGCAATACCCACCTGCGCCATGAAGCGGAGAACAGCCTGCTGCGCATGGCCCAGTACGACTTTCTCACCGGCCTGCCCAACCGCCAGCAGTTGCAGCAGCAACTGGACAAGATCCTGGTGGATGCCGGGCGTTTGCAGCGCCGGGTCGCAGTGATCTGCGTCGGCCTGGACGACTTCAAGGGGATCAACGAGCAATTCAGCTACCAGACCGGCGACCAACTGTTGCTGGCCCTGGCCGACCGCCTGCGCGCCCACAGTGGTCGCCTCGGTGCGCTGGCTCGCCTGGGTGGCGACCAGTTCGCCCTGGTGCAGGCCGACATCGAGCAACCCTATGAAGCCGCCGAACTGGCGCAAAGCATTCTGGATGACCTGGAAGAGCCGTTTGCCCTGGATCACCAGGAGATCCGCCTGCGCGCCACCATCGGCATCACCCTGTTCCCGGAGGACGGCGACAGCACCGAAAAGCTGTTGCAGAAAGCCGAGCAGACCATGACCCTGGCCAAGACCCGCTCGCGCAACCGCTACCAGTTCTACATTGCCAGCGTCGACAGCGAAATGCGCCGGCGTCGCGAACTGGAAAAGGACCTGCGCGAGGCGCTGCGCCGCGATCAACTGTTCCTGGTCTATCAACCGCAGATCAGCTATCGCGATCACCGGGTGGTGGGGGTCGAGGCGCTGATTCGCTGGCAGCATCCGGAACACGGGCTGGTACCGCCAGACCTGTTCATCCCGCTGGCGGAACAGAACGGCACCATCATTCCCATCGGCGAGTGGGTGCTGGACCAGGCCTGTCGCCAGTTGCGCGACTGGCACGACCAGGGCTTCAGTGACCTGCGCATGGCGGTCAACCTGTCCACCGTGCAACTGCACCACGCCGAGCTGCCGCGGGTGGTCAACAACCTGCTGCAGATGTACCGCCTGCCGCCGCGCAGCCTGGAGCTGGAAGTGACCGAGACCGGCCTGATGGAGGACATCAGCACCGCCGCCCAGCACCTGCTCAGCCTGCGCCGCTCCGGCGCCCTGATCGCCATCGACGACTTCGGCACCGGCTACTCCTCCCTCAGCTACCTGAAAAGCCTGCCACTGGACAAGATCAAGATCGACAAGAGCTTCGTCCAGGACCTGCTGGACGACGATGACGATGCCACCATCGTGCGCGCCATCATCCAGTTGGGTAAAAGCCTGGGCATGCAGGTGATTGCCGAGGGGGTGGAGACCGCTGAGCAGGAGGCCTACATCATTTCCGAGGGCTGCCACGAAGGTCAGGGCTACTTCTACAGCAAGCCGCTACCGGCCCGGGAGCTGAGCGCCTACCTGAAACAGGCGCAACGCAGCAACGCCATGAGCCCGCTGTAGCAACCTGCAGCAGCGGTCGAGCCCGGCGAGGCCGCTGCTGCACAAGTGCGCGACGTGCGCGATCCCAGGTTGGTGAATAAGAAATATTTCCAGGTACAACCCTTTACACATAATGCGAAAGATTTGCATTATGTCGCAGTTTTGCGCTTACCGCGCTTGTCCCTCATCTACCGAAGCAGGATGTTCGCCATGATTCGTATGCCTCTGGCTACCGCCAGTTTGCTGGCCATCGCTATTTCCCTCGCCGGTTGCGGCGAAGGTAAAGACAAGGCTGCTGCTCCTCAAGCGCCTACTCCAGCCGCCAGCACTGCAGCACCTGCTGCACCGGCCGCCACAGGCAAAGTCGACGAAGCCGCAGCCAAGGCCGTAGTCGCGCATTACGCCGATATCGTGTTCGCCGTCTACAGCGATGCCGAATCCACCGCGAAAACCCTGCAGACCGCGATCGACGCCTTCCTCGCCAAGCCGAACGATGAGACGCTCAAAGCCGCCAAGGCTGCCTGGGTTGCCGCTCGTGTGCCTTACCTGCAGAGCGAAGTGTTCCGCTTCGGCAACACCATCATCGACGACTGGGAAGGTCAGGTTAACGCCTGGCCCCTGGACGAAGGCCTGATCGACTACGTCGACAAGAGCTACGAGCACGCTCTGGGCAACCCGGGTGCCAGCGCCAACATCATCGCCAATACCGAAGTCCAGGTGGGTGAAGACAAGGTTGACGTGAAAGACATCACCGCGGAAAAACTCGCCAGCCTGAACGAGCTGGGCGGTTCCGAGGCGAACGTCGCCACCGGCTACCACGCCATCGAATTCCTGCTCTGGGGCCAGGACCTGAACGGCACCGGCCCTGGCGCTGGCAACCGTCCGGCCTCGGACTACCTGGAAGGCACTGGCGCTACCGGCGGCCACAACGATCGCCGTCGCGCCTACCTCAAGGCCGTGACCCAACTGCTGGTCAGCGACCTGGAAGAAATGGTCGGTAACTGGAAGCCGAACGTGGCCGACAACTACCGCGCCACGCTGGAAGCCGAGCCAGGCGAAACCGGCCTGCGCAAAATGCTGTTCGGCATGGGCAGCCTCTCGCTGGGCGAACTGGCCGGCGAGCGGATGAAGGTGTCCCTGGAGGCCAACTCGCCTGAAGACGAGCAAGACTGCTTCAGCGACAACACCCACAACTCGCACTTCTACGACGCCAAGGGCGTGCGTAACGTGTACCTGGGCGAATACACCCGTACCGACGGCACCAAGATGACCGGCGCCAGCCTGTCGTCGCTGGTGGCCAAGGCCGACCCGGCTGCCGATACCGCCCTCAAGGCGGACCTGGCGGCGACCGAAGCCAAGCTGCAGGTCATGGTCGATCACGCCAACAAGGGCGAGCACTACGACCAGTTGATCGCCGCCGGCAACACCGCTGGCAACCAGATCGTGCGCGACGCCATCGCCGCCCTGGTCAAGCAGACCGGTTCGATCGAACAGGCTGCTGGCAAACTGGGTATCAGCGACCTGAACCCAGACAACGCTGATCACGAGTTCTGATCAACCCAGGCCAAGACCTCTCATGAAAATGCCCCGACTCGCGCGGGGCCAATGAGCCGGTCAGCCTGACCGAGAAGCCCTGCAGGTTCACGCCTGCAGGGCTTTTCTCGTTTTAAGGTGCCGGTGCGCGACAACGGTCGACGTTGAGCATCAAGCCCGCTCAGATGCGCAATACAAAGACAGTTGCCTGGGCACCGACCGCCGGCAGATGAATGCCGCCGATCAAACTTACGAAATGGTTGTTGGCTTGCGCCTGACTGACCAGCGCTCGTGTGGCCGGGTCCATCAGGTCAATCCTCGGCGCCCCCCCAGAGGGTCCTTCAACCCGCTCGCCCAACACTCTGCGCAACGACATCCAAAACAACTGATCGCTGCCCGCACGCCGGAACATCAACTCGAACGGCTGGTTGAACCCGGCGACTATTTCGTATTGGCTGCCCACCAACCGCTCGACCATCAACGCCCGCAGCGCTCTTTCGGTCCCCGAGACCAAGGCCTCATGCAACAGTAAGGGAACGTCCTGCGTGCTGAAATTCAGGCGATGGTACAAATCTGGAAAGGTTTCAAGTCGCCAGGCTCCTGCGACCTGGTGAGTGACCGGGAGCAAGGACAGTGGCTCGCCCAGTACGGGCAGCGCTTGGGCTGTTAAAGAGCGCCAGCCCTGCAGCGTGCGCTGGAGGGTGGCAATCCCCCAGACCGTCAGGCCTGAAGGATTGCCCAGGTTGAACAGTATGTTGGCGATCTGCGCCTGAGAGTTTGAGGTGAATGTCGGGAACGCGTCCGCCACATAGGCGACCAGCGATTTGGTGAACGGCAACTCAATCGAATGCATCCATCGAGACAGCGATTGCTCGAACGTCGCCAATCTTGGCTGCCGGTAAAGATCGGTACAGAGCAGGCGCTCGAACGCCACAAAGCTATGGGTGGGCATCAGGGGGTCATGCATCAGGACCACACCGGTATTGATCTCGGCGCCTGCCGGGAGTACGGGGAAATAGCGTTCATCAATTTTGACGCAGTCACGCCCGATCAGGTGCGGATCGCCACCGATACGCCGGTAGATCCCCATCTGCGCGTTTTGCAACTGGACATGGGCCGGATCCAGGGTTTGCCCCCAATCGACAAACTGCTCGTTGGCAGGCCTGACCGGGCGTGGCGGCGCGACCACCGGCTGGCTTGGCCCAGCAATCGGTTCGACCGGGCGTGGACGACTCGGCCCTGGGACTGGCTCGACGGTGATGGGGCGAGTGGCCGGATCGACAATGCCACCGCCATTCCATGCATTCGCCCAATCCAGACCTCGCAGGCGCATCTGCAAGCGCTCGGGGCTCACGGTCAGGTAGGCGTCGAAAATGTCTAATGTCCCCCCTACGCGCAAGTAATGCACCAGGCTCAAGCCGAACTCGATTTCGCGCCCACGCGGAAACGCGAAGGACTCAAACACACGCCGGGCCTGGATCTCGTCCAGAAACGGATAAAGATCCCTGAGTGCGCGCTCCGGAGAAAAACCTCCCAAGGCGGGTGCATCCGGGTGCGTGCCGATTTCCCACTGTCCCGCTCGGTCCCGACGGATCGGCGAATAGTGGTGTTGAACCGGCTTGCGGGCGTCCCTGACACGCCAGGCTTGCTCAAACCCCTCATCCAGGATCGAGTACCAGTGTTGGCCGTCATTGAGGAAGTACTGCTTGACGCCATCGACCGACGAGAGCTTGTAATAAATGCCTTTGTCCTCCCATCCGGGGAGGGGACTGAGCGCCTGCGGTTTTTTACCCAGCGCCATTTCCGGGTTCAATCTTCGTGCCCCCGAGGCCAGCCTTGAAACCGCTTTGGGCGTGCCCCCTGCAAGCCCCTTCCCGACTGCGCCATCCACCAGAGCGCTGGCGAACTCTCCCAATGCCCGGACAACGTGATGGGCGACACCGTCCCGATCCGCGATTTTCGCCGCATCAACGGCGTTGAAAAGCGAAAACAGACTCCTGGCCAGGCCGATAGGCAGTGTCACGCGGATCGGCAAAACCATGGTCACTACATCAAGCGCGATCCCTGCAACCGTCAGGCCGGTCTCGATATTCGTTTGCCCGGTGGTGGTCATCTGCGCGGCCGCGTCATTGATCGTGAAACTGGCCTCCATTTCATACCCCACCTCGAACAGGTTATCCGTGATCCGCGCAAGGCCGACCATGGAGACATCCCCCCGCCCTTGCACGCAAGCCCGCACCTGGGGCTGAAACGCCAACTCCACTCGCCCGACCAGGTACTCGCGCCACTGGCTGTTATGGATGAAGTCACTCATCAGGCGCTCCCGGGTGTACTCGCGAAACACCCGTCCGTCGGGTGCCTGGGGCGTATACACCACAATGGTGCCGCTGCCGGCGGTCGATGTGCAGAACAGCAACACGCCGCGAACCAGCTGACCACGCAGCGTCAAGTGCTGCACGATGATCCGGTGATCTTCGACCCGAGCACGCTGGTCGTTGTCGACGGGGTGATCCAGCACCACGCTCACCCAATTGAAACCACGTGCCAGTCGATCCGGTAAGAAATCACCGTTGATCTTGGCTTCGATGGCATCCAGGCGCAGTTGCTGGGCCATAAGCCGGGCAAACGTCTGCTTGCGCCGTGCCGCCTGCTCGGAAGTGATCAGGCTGGCCTGCAAAAAATCCTGATAGCGTTGACTGATATTCAGGCTGCGCACCAGGTCTTTGACCTGCTCGATCGTCAACCCGTCATAGGTCGGCAATCGCGCGGCGGGATTGATATTGGGTGACAGCGTGATGCGGTTGGACGACCCACTGCTCGCGGCTTTCACGTTCAGCGTAGAGAAATGGCTGAAGTTGAAGTCCAGGCCCCCGACATTCTCCAGGGCCAGTTCTGTCAGTGTCCGCGAGCGGTATCTGCGCTGCGCGCCCCCCGGCTCGCTGATGGTGGATGCAGGCGCCCCGGGCACGTACGTCACCGGCGGGACATCGGGCTCCCGCGTGGTGACGAGGATCTCATCCGGATTCACCGTCAATCCGTGCTCCGACGCCAGTACGGCGCGCAGTTGTCGATTGCTGTACGTCAGCAGCGAGCCCCGGTCACTGAACTGACTGAATGACGGCAGCCCTTCGCTGTCTGGCAAATTGGCCAGCGTCTGGCCATAGACGGTGAACGCCGATGCCCAGGCCTCTTTATCGACTTCACAGGCCTCTGCGAGAAAGTCTCGCAGTCGTGCCTGTGCACGTTTTTTGTTCCTGGCCTGGAGCACCGCATCGATCGTGAACGCGCGCCGCAGGTCGGTCACGCGGTCCAGTGCACGTGGCAAGTCGGACCTAGCGGCGTGGACACCCACCCCCTGGTAGCGGGCGAGGGTCGACACCAGGTTTTGCTGGATCAACAAGCACTGCGATTCGATGCCGAATGTGAAGGGCGAGTCCAGTCGCTCCAGATAGAGCACCTGATCGCCAACCGGCGCGACACGATGCAGGGCCAGGACGTGCTCGTGATCATGCTCGGCAATCATCTCCAGCAAGTGGGCGAACTCGACGCCGTGTCCCAGGCGACGGTGCAACTCACGATCAAGGCTGGCCAGCGAGTCGAACGCTTCAAAGCCCTGCCTCGGGGAGAACAACAGCACCTGCCCGACGTTCGCAGCAGGTTCAAGGGGGCGAACCTCAGGCGCGCGGGCATCGACTTCCCAGCTCACCTGCGATTCCTGTGGATCACGCGAGGTGAGGATAAAGGCGCCATGCAAAGGGATCGCAGATGCCTCGCCGTGCCTGAGGGCCAAACCATAGACACAGGGACGATGACTGCGCAGTGCCCGTCGCGAGATGGCATCCGGGTAACGCAGCACTTTGTCGAACAGCGTTTGCGCGGCAGGACTGAGGAGGTTATCGGCCCTGAGCAGCTCAAACTCGGTTTTCAGGTGCGTGAGCCTGACCTCCTCCAGCCACTGTTTATGGGTTCTGTGGTCTGTCGGGCTCAGTGGCATGGCCCAGTAGCGCTCCAGATACAGGGGATATTGCGCCAGCAACCCGTCGGCCAACCGATCAACAAACCCGTCAAATGCCTGAGCACTGAGTGCCGTAAAGCGCTCGGCGGCGCCACCGGCCTGGGGCACATGGTAGAAGTCGGTCTGCCGATGGGCATAACGGGCCGCCTCACCGCTGACGATGCGCAGCACGACGGCATCCATCAGGCTGGGCAGCAGTGACCGTAGCGGCGCACCTTCAGTTGGCGTTTTTTCACGGGACTGGATAAAGCTGTGCCGTAGATCCAGGGGGGGTGTCAGGTCAGCAAAGTCCTGATCGAAGTGGTGCTGCACGAACTCATGTAAAACCGGCTGAGTCTGAAAACGCTCAGTGACCTGGACATCCAGTGCCGATAGTTGCTGGCGCAGACTGGCCTGCAAAGCACTGTCTCGCAGGTCCAACTGCTCGTTGACGAGGGAAGGCGCTACGTATTCATTCAGCATGAGGAAACTCTAAGGTGGCGGAGTGTTCTGCATCCTGCCCCCTCGATAAATCCCTCTGGGGGTGCATATGTACGGCGTTGTCCGACGAGACCGGGCACGGCCCCCCGACAAGCAAACGATAATTCCTCTTATTCAAACTCCGCGGCCCTGTTAGACTTTGCGCCCTGTTTTGCTCGTCTTTCTGGATACCCGATGCCCTCGCTGCCGCTTCGCTTGTCTGCACTGCTACTGGCCCTGGGCCTGAGTGCCTGCGATGACGCCCCACGGTTTACCAAGGCCGAGCCCGGTGAAGCCCGCTCCGGGGGCGCGGCAACCGTGCGCAAGAGCGACCAGAACGCGTTTTCCCTGCCGTCGGCCAATCTCTCGCCGACAAGGCGACTGGATTTCAGTGTCGGCAACAGCTTTTTCCGCAGCCCGTGGGTCACCGCCCCTTCGACCACCACCGCTCGCGACGGCCTGGGCCCGCTGTTCAATACCAACGGCTGCCAGAATTGCCACATCAAGGACGGTCGCGGCCACCCACCGGCACCCGACGCCGAGAACTCGGTCTCGATGCTGGTACGCCTGTCGATCCCCAATGCCCCGGCCTACGCCAAGTTGATCGAGCAGGTGGGGGTGGTTCCCGAGCCGGTCTACGGTGGGCAGTTCCAGGACATGGCGGTCCCCGGTGTCACGCCGGAGGGCAAGGTTCGGGTCGAGTACACCCCCGTAGTGGTGCGGTTCAAGGACGGCAGTGAAGTCGAACTGCGCAAGCCCAGCTTGCAGATCAGCCAACTGGGCTACGGCCCGATGCACCCGGACACACGGTTTTCCGCGCGGGTGGCCCCGCCGATGATCGGCCTCGGCCTGCTGGAGGCCATCCCCGATGCGGCGATCCTGGCCAACGCCGACCCGCAGGACAAGGACCGCAACGGCATCAAGGGCCGGCCGAACCTGGTCTGGGACGATGCGCAGCAAAAGACTGTGCTGGGGCGTTTTGGCTGGAAAGCCGGGCAACCGAACCTCAATCAACAAAATGTTCACGCGTTTTCTGGTGATATGGGCCTGACCACCCGCCTCAGGCCTTTTGATGACTGCACCCCGACCCAGACCGACTGCTTGCAAGCGCCCAACGGCAATGGCCCCGATGGCGAGCCGGAAGTCAGCGACAACATCCTGCGCCTGGTGCTGTTCTACAGCCGCAACCTGGGTGTACCGGCCCGCCGCGACGTCAATGACGCCCAGGTGCTGGCCGGCAAGAACCTGTTTTTCCAGGCTGGCTGTCAGTCGTGCCACACCCCCACATTCACCACCGCCGCCACGGCGGCCGAACCTGAGTTGGCCAATCAAGTGATTCGCCCTTACAGCGATCTGCTGCTGCATGACATGGGTGAAGGCCTGGCGGATAACCGCACCGAGTTCCAGGCCTCCGGCCGCGACTGGCGCACCCCGCCGCTGTGGGGCATTGGCCTGACGCAGACGGTCAGCGGCCACACCCAGTTCCTGCATGACGGCCGCGCCCGCAACCTGCTCGAAGCCGTGCTCTGGCACGGTGGGGAAGCGCAAGCGGCGCAGCGACAGGTTTTAGCTTTCAGTGCCGAGCAGCGCGCGTCGCTGCTGGCCTTTTTGAATTCACTTTGAACGCCTTTCCCATTTGCTTTGCCCCATACACATAGGGAGCCCGACATGTTTCGTCCCAAGTTGTTGTTCACCAGCCTTGCCGCCCTCGCCCTCGGCGCCTGCGCCCCCCAGGACCCGCAAGCGGTGACCTCGGCGGCCATCGCCAAGCAAGTGATCCTGCCGACCTACAGCCGTTGGGTCGATGCCGATCGCCAACTGGCGGTCAGTGCCCTGGCCTATTGCGAAGGCAAGTCTGACCTGGACACCGCCCGCGCCGACTTCCTCCACGCCCAAAAAGCCTGGGCCGAACTGCAGCCGTTGCTGGTCGGTCCGCTGGCCGAGGGCAACCGTTCCTGGCAGATCCAGTTCTGGCCGGACAAGAAGAACCTGGTGGGTCGCCAGGTCGAGCAATTGCTCAGCGCCCAGCCACAGATCGATGCCGCGGCACTGGCCAAATCCAGTGTGGTGGTCCAGGGCCTGTCGGCCTATGAGTACATTCTGTTCGACGCCAAGAGCAACGTTGCCGACGCGGCGCAGAAAGCCCGCTACTGCCCGCTGCTGACCGCCATTGGCGAACGGCAGAAACTGCTGGCCGAAGAAATCCTCGCCAGCTGGAACAGCACCGACGGCATGCTGGCGCAGATGACCAAGTTCCCCAACCAGCGTTACGCGGACTCCCACGAAGCCATCGCCGACCTGCTGCGGGCCCAGGTGACTGCACTCGATACCCTGAAGAAAAAACTCGGCACCCCGATGGGTCGCCAGACCAAGGGCATTCCCCAGCCGTTCCAGGCTGATGCCTGGCGCAGCCAGTCGTCGCTGCCAAGCCTGCAGGCCAGCCTCAGCGCCGCACAGACCGTCTGGGTCGGTGTCGACAACAAAGGCCTGCGTGGCCTGCTGCCGACCGAGCAGAAGCCGTTGGCGGACAAGATCGACGCCGCCTATGCCGCGTCGCTGAAGCTGTTCGAGAGCAACCAGCGCTCGCTGACCGACATGCTCGGTGACGATGCCGGTCGCCAGCAACTCAACGATCTCTACGACAGCCTCAACGTCGTCCATCGCCTGCACGAAGGCGAATTGGCCAAGGCGCTGGGCATCCAACTGGGCTTCAACGCCAACGACGGTGACTGATGAGGGTTAGCTCCATGCTGCGACGCCAGGCTCTGACTTTCGGCAGTGTGTTGCTGGGCGCGGTGACGCTGGGCGGCTGGAAGCTGTTCAAGCAAAAGGACCAGGGTCCTTTGCTGCTTTCAGCCCGCGATGACAGTGACGGCAAGCACTACGCCGTCGGCTATCGACTGGACGGCACCCGGGTGTTCGCCACCGAAGTCGGCCAGCGCTGCCACGACATCATCAATCACCCCGAGCTGCCGATCGCCCTGTTCGTCGCCCGGCGGCCGGGGACCGAAAGTTACCTGGTGGACCTGCGCGACGGCACGTTGCTGCAAACCGTGGTTTCGCAGGCGAACCGGCACTTCTACGGCCATGCGGTGATCCACAAGGATGGCGAGTGGCTGTACGCCACCGAAAACGACACCACCGACCCGGGTCGCGGCCTGCTCGGGGTGTACCGCTTCGAGGGCGAGCGCCTGGTGCACAGCGGCGAGATCTCCACCCACGGTATCGGCCCGCACCAGGTCTCCTGGATGCCGGACGGCGAAACCCTGGTGGTGGCCAACGGCGGGATTCGCACCGAGGCCGAAAGCCGGGTCGAGATGAACCTCGACGCCATGGCGCCCAGCCTGGTGCTGATGCAGCGTGACGGCACCCTGCTGAGCAAGGAAACCCTGGCCCAGCCAATGAACAGCGTGCGGCATATGGGCATCGCCAGTGATGGCACCATCGTCACTGGCCAGCAATTCATGGGCGCGGCCCACGAGTCGTCCGAACTGCTGGCCATCAAGCGTCCCGGTCAGCCCTTCGTTGCGTTCCCGGTCGATGAGCACCAGTTGCAGGCCATGGGGCACTATACCGCCAGTGTCGCGGTCCACAGTGAACTGCGCCTGGTGGCGTTGACCGCGCCACGGGGTAACCGGTTTTTCATCTGGGACCTGGACAGCGGCGAAGTGCAGCTCGATGCCCCGCTGCCCGACTGCGCCGGGGTTGGCGCGGTGGCCGATGGTTTTGTCGTGACCTCGGGCCAGGGGCGTTGCCGTTTTTATGATTGCCGCAAGGCGCCGCTGGTGGCCCAGCCCCTGGATTTGCCGGCAGGGCTCTGGGACAACCATTTACATCTGGTCTGATTGCCACGGCGGTTATGCCTTACCCGACACGTATGGAATCACAGGCACACAGGGAGTAATGTGCCGCCTGTCTCGCCTGATTTTTTCCAAGGAAGTGGAATATGCTGCGTCGCCGCATGCTGATCATGTTGGGGGTTGTGCTGTTGATCGTGCTGATTCTGGGGGGCTACAAGGCCTTCTCCATCTATCAGATGATCCAGACCTTTGCTGCGCCAAAACCACCGGAGAGTGTGGCCGTGGCCACCGCGACCGAACGCCCCTGGCAGGTTCGCCTGCCCACCGTGGGCACCCTCAAGGCGCTGCAGGGGGTCGACCTGAGCCTGGAGATTGCCGGTACTGTCACCGACGTGCAGTTCCAGTCCGGGCAGCAGGTCAAGACCGGGCAGCCGCTCATCCAGCTCGACAGCGCCGTCGAAAGCGCCTTGCTGGAGACCGCCAAGGCCGACCTGGGCCTGGCACAACTGGACTACGGCCGCGGCAGCCAACTGGTGGGCAGCAGCGCCATTTCCAAAGGCGAGTTCGACCGCCTCAGCGCGCAACTGGCCAAGAACAAGGCCACGGTCAATCAACTCAAGGCCTCGCTGGCGAAAAAACACATTGTCGCGCCCTTCAGCGGCACCATCGGCATTCGCCAGGTCGACGTGGGCGACTACCTCGCCAGCGGCACGGTGATCGCCACCCTGCAAGACCTCAGCAGCCTGTATGTGGACTTCTACGTACCGGAACAGGTGCTGCCGAAAATCGCCAAGGGCCAAACGGTCGACGTGGGCGTCTCGGCCTATGCCGGACAGACCTTCCCCGGCACCATCAGCGCCATCAACCCCAAGGTCGAGAACAGCACCCGCAACGTGCTGGTGCGCGCCACCCTGGCCAACCCCGATGGCAAGCTGCTGCCCGGCATGTTCGCCAGCCTGCAGGTCCTGATGCCGGACCCGGAGGCAAAAATCGTGGTCCCGGAAAGTGCAGTCACCTACACCCTGTATGGCAACTCGCTGTACGTCGTCGCGCAGAAAAAAGACGCCGAGGGCAATCTCGAAAAAGACGACAAGGACCAACCAGTGCTGGTCGCCGAGCGGCGGTTCATCGAAACCGGCGAACGCCGGGACGGCCTGGTATTGATCAACAAAGGCGTGAAAGACGGCGAACAGGTCATCAGCGCCGGGCAGATCAAACTCGACAACGGTATGCACATCGTCATCAGCCCGGACAAAAACCTGCCGGCCGAACAGAACAGCCAGCCACGCGCTGACTGATCAAGGAATCCCCATGGCTTTTACCGACCCGTTCATCCGTCGCCCGGTGCTCGCTACCGTGGTCAGCCTGTTGATCGTGCTGCTGGGCTTCCAGGCCTGGAGCAAGCTGCCGCTGCGCCAGTACCCACAGATGGAAAACGCCCTGATCACGGTGACCACCGCATACCCCGGGGCCAACGCCGAAACCATCCAGGGCTATATCACCCAGCCCTTGCAGCAAAGCCTGGCCAGTGCCGAAGGCATCGACTACATGACCTCGGTCAGCCGCCAGAACTTCTCGGTGATCTCGATCTACGCGCGCGTCGGTTCCAACAGCGACCGGCTGTTCACCGAGTTGCTGGCCAAGGCCAACGAGGTCAAGAACAAGCTGCCCCAGGACGCCGAAGACCCGGTGCTGAGCAAAGAGGCGGCGGACGCCTCGGTGCTGATGTACATCAGCTTCTTCAGCAAGGAGTTGAATAACCCGCAGATCACCGACTACCTGTCGCGCGTGATCCAGCCCAAGCTTGCGACCCTGCCCGGCATGGCCGAAGCCGAAATCCTCGGCAACCAGGTCTTTGCCATGCGCCTGTGGCTGGACCCGGTCAAGCTCGCCGGTTTTGGCCTGAGCGCCAGCGACGTGACGAGCGCGGTGCGCCAGTACAACTTCCTGTCGGCCGCCGGTGAGGTCAAGGGCGAGTACGTGGTCACCAGTGTCAACGCCAACACTGAACTGAAAACCGCCGAAGCCTTCGGCCAGATCCCGCTGAAAGTCGATGGCGACAGCCGGGTGCTGCTCAGCGACGTGGCTCGCGTGGAAATGGGCGCGGAAAACTACGACAGCATCAGCTCCTTTGGCGGCACACCCTCGGTGTACATCGGGATCAAGCCAACGCCCGGTGCCAACCCGCTGGACGTGATCAAGGAAGTGCGCAAGCTGATGCCGGAGTTGGAGTCCCAGCTGCCGCCCAACCTCAAGGCGGAAATCGCCTACGACGCCACGCTGTTTATCCAGGCGTCGATCGACGAGGTGGTGAAAACCCTGTTCGAAGCCGTGCTGATCGTGATCGTCGTGGTGTTCCTGTTCCTCGGCGCCCTGCGTTCGGTGGTGATCCCGGTGGTGACCATTCCGCTGTCGATGATCGGCGTGATGTTTTTCATGCAACTGATGGGCTACTCGATCAACCTGCTGACCCTGTTGGCCATGGTGCTGGCCATCGGCCTGGTGGTGGATGACGCCATCGTCGTGGTGGAGAACATCCACCGCCATATCGAGGAAGGCAAGACCCCGCTGGACGCAGCGCTCGAGGGCGCGCGGGAAATCGCCATGCCGGTGGTCTCGATGACCATCACCCTGGCCGCCGTGTATGCGCCGATCGGCTTCCTGACGGGGCTGACCGGAGCGCTGTTCAAGGAGTTCGCCCTGACCCTGGCGGGCGCCGTGGTGATCTCCGGGATCGTCGCCCTGACGCTGTCGCCGATGATGTGCGCCCTGCTCCTGCGCCACGACCCCAACCCATCCGGGCTGGCCCACCGCCTCGACCAGTTGTTCGAACGGCTCAAGCGGCGCTACCAGAGCCTGTTGCACGGCACCCTCAACACCCGGCCGGTGGTGCTGGTGTTCGCGGCGATCGTGCTGTGCCTGATTCCGGTGCTGCTCACGTTCAGCAAGTCGGAGCTGGCGCCGGACGAAGACCAGGGCATCATTTTCATGATTGCCAATGCCCCGCAGCCGACCAACCTTGAGTACCTGAACTCCTACACCGACGAATTCATCACCATTTTCAAAGAGTTCCCCGAGTACTACTCCTCCTTCCAGATCAACGGCTTCAACGGCGTGCAATCGGGCATCGGCGGCTTCCTGCTCAAGCCCTGGAACGAGCGCAGCCGGACCCAGATGGAGATCCTGCCGCTAGTCCAGAGCCAGCTGTCGCGCATCCCGGGGCTGCAGATCTTCGGTTTCAACCTGCCTTCGCTGCCCGGTACGGGTGAAGGCTTGCCCTTCCAGTTCGTGATCAACACCGCCAATGACTATGAGTCGCTGCTGGCAGTGATCGACCGGGTGAAAAAACGCGCATTGGAGTCCGGCAAGTTTGCCTTCGTCGATATCGACCTGGCCTTCGACAAGCCGGAAGTGGTGGTCGACATCGACCGCGCCAAGGCCGCCCAGATGGGCGTGTCCATGCTCGACCTCGGCACCACCCTGGCGACCTTGCTGGCCGAGGCCGAGATCAATCGGTTCACCATCGAAGGCCGCAGTTACAAGGTGATCGCCCAAGTGGAACGGGCCTATCGCGACAACCCGGACTGGCTGGACAACTACTACGTGAAGAATGCCCAGGGCGAGCTGCTTGCCCTGTCGACCCTGATCACCGTCAAGGACCGGGCCCGTCCGCGGCAACTGAACCAGTTCCAGCAACTGAACTCGGCGATCCTCTCGGGATTCCCGGTGGTCAGCATGGGCGAGGCGATTGAAACCGTGCGCCAGATTGCCCTGGAGGAGGCGCCACCGGGCTACGCCTTCGATTACGCCGGCGCTTCCCGCCAGTACGTGCAGGAAGGCAGTGCGTTATGGGTGACCTTTGCCCTGGCGCTGGCGATCATTTTCCTGGTGCTGGCAGCGCAGTTCGAGAGTTTCCGCGATCCGCTGGTGATCCTGGTGACCGTGCCGCTGTCGATCTGCGGCGCGTTGATCCCGTTGTTCCTGGGCTGGTCGAGCATGAACATCTATACCCAGGTCGGGCTGGTGACCCTGATCGGGTTGATCAGCAAGCACGGGATCCTGATCGTCGAATTTGCCAACCAGCTGCGCAAGGACAAGGGCCTGTCACCTCGTGAAGCGGTCGAGGAAGCGGCCGCCATCCGCCTGCGCCCGGTACTGATGACCACCGCGGCCATGGTGTTCGGCATGCTGCCGTTGATCATTGCCACAGGTGCAGGGGCCGTCAGCCGGTTTGATATCGGCATGGTGATTGCCACCGGGATGTCCATCGGCACCCTGTTCACTCTGTTCGTGCTGCCGTGCGTCTACACCCTGCTGGCCAAAACCGACAAGGCATCCGAGCCCGTGTGATCGAAATCCCACAAAAGAAAAGGCCTCGCAATTGCGAGGCCTTTTCTTTGGGCTTCATCGTTTTCAACTTTGCGGTCTCATTCCCTGGGCCATGCCGAACATGAACAACAGCAGATCATTGTCGGGATGGACTGCCGCGGTGGCTTTCGCCACCCGTGGCAATGGGCAATGCGCGTCACCATGCGCCGCGCTGAGGACCTGCGTGCGGGGCTGCTCCCAAGCCGCCACCGCCAATGAAGCAACTGCCAAGGCTCCTATTAGAAACAAACCTCGAGCAATTTCTAGTTTCATCGCTATAAACCCTTGATAGCGCTGCCAAACGCCGTCTTATAAAAGTAGACGAGTTTGTCCCAATCCGCCGCGTTCCACGACGAGTGGCGACGCAGTTGCTTCATGTCGTGGGCCGCTGCCTGGGTGCTCAGCAGACGCTGGCGGCACTTCTCCAGGTCCAGCAGGGCGATCTCGGCCTTGGCCGCTGCGCCCTCTCCCGTTACCCGCACAAAAATATGCTTGATGTACAGGCAGCTGTGCTGCCAACGGCCCTTGTGCATGCGCGCCAGGTTCTGCGCCAGGTCCTGCAGGACCTGCTCATGGAAAGCCTCGCCGTGACGCTCGCGACCGCCACTGGCGTACCAGTCTTCGATCTCGACAAAGCCATCCAGTGCCTGAGTCACCAGCAGCGCTCGCCACTGATGCACCGGGTCGCGCTGCGCACCACAGAAGACGATTTGCGGTACTCGCACGTTGAGCTTGTGCAGCCCCGTCAGCGCATCCAGCTCGCGCAGCACGGTGGGGCGCCCGAAAGGGTGCAACCAGCTACGGTAGATATGCCCGGTCTGGCGCTTGGCATACAGCAGTTGGCCATTAGGTCCATGGATACGCTGGACGCCACTTTCACCGCCACGCCGGACGTTGGGTTCTTCTACCCATTCGCCACGTTGGCTCCAGAAGTAATCAAAGCGATCTTCAGGCGCGCCCTGCGCATCCGAAACCTGTTGAACTGCCATGCTGTTACCTCTTTCGCAAAATATAAACGCGCCACATGGCGTAGAGCGGAATGAAGTCCAAATGTTCCTGAACGCGGAAACCGGCTTGTTCAAACTCGGCTTCGACCGTAGCCGCCGGTAACACAAAGCGGTTCTGGTAACCCTCCTGCGCACGCTCTTTCTCGGCACGCTTGCGTTTCCAGGCCTTGAAATTGCCATCGACCCACAACGACAGGATCACGCTGTCACGGGTAACCCGCTGGAATTCCCGCAAGATAGCCAGCCGATGCTCGGCCTCGCCGATGTGGTGAAGCAAACGCATGCAGAAAATGCTGTCTACGGAGTTGTCGGGCAATGCGATGTCGAATGCAGACGTCTGCAAAGGACGTACCCGTTCCACCACATTGGCCGGTTGGGCCTGGGTGGCGATCTTGACCATCGAGGCAGAGTTGTCGGCGCCAATGATCACTCGGTTGGATTTTTCCGCCAGCATCGGCCAGAAACGCCCGGCACCGCAGGGCAGGTCCAGGACCAGGCCCGGCTCCCCGACACGCTTGAGTGCGGTGCGCGCCAGCTGCAAATCACGCTTGTGCGACAGTTGGCGGCCGAGACCATCCTTGTGCTTGCGCAGATAGCGCTTGGCGTGTTCGTCGTCGTACTTCTCGGAAAATTCGAGCTTGATCGGGTCGTCCATCATCATCTCTCCAGAACTGATGACAGCCACCTTAGGGAGCGGGGTGTGAGTTCCAGGTCATCCAATTGTGAAAAAATCGTTAGAAAAAGCCCTTAAGTATTACAGAATTTTACAACCTGAATTTCAGCACACCCCCACGCCAGAGTAGGAAAAAGCCTACAAGCCCCGTCCTAGCAGGGCTCAAACGCTGATCGGCGACAGTTCGACCTGGAACCGGCAGCCGGTTGGCTCCCGGGTGGTGAGGCTGACGCTCCAGCCCTGGTTTTCACAAATCCGCTGTACCAGCGACAGGCCAAGCCCCAGGCCTTCACCTCGATTTTCCGAGCCACGGACAAAGGGCTCGAACATCGCCTCGCGTTTCTCCTCGGGAATGCCCACGCCACTGTCTTCCACCAGGAACCCGGTGGGCAGCAGGGTCAGACGGATAAAGCCGCTGTCGGTGTAGTGCAACGCATTACGCAACAGGTTACCCATGACGGCGTGCAGCAAGGTCGCGTTGTAGCGCATTGGCAGCGGCTGGCCGGGCTCAAGGATCAATTGCAGGCCCTTGGCTTCAATCGGCTCGCGCCACAGGCCGAGCAGGTCCTCGGTCACCTGCTGCAAGGTCACCTGTGGCGACATGCCAGCGGCTTCATGCTGGGCCCGGGCGAGCATCAGGAAGGTCTGGACCAGCTCGCGCATCTCCTCGCAGGCACGTGCAATGCGCTCGACCTGAGCGCGGCCGCGCTGGTCGATGGCAGGGTTCTCCAGCAGCAGTTCGCAGGAGCTGGCGAGGACCATCAGCGGTGTGCGCAACTCGTGACTGACGTCGCTGGTAAACAGCCGCTCGCGGTTCAATGCCTGGCGCAGCCGGCCCAGGGTTGCATCGAAGGCCACTGCCAGCTCGCCGACTTCATCGGCGGCATAGTCCGGTGCCAGCGGTGGGGCCAGGCCCAGCAATTGGTCGCGGTGCCGGACCTGACGGGCCAGGCGCACCACCGGCGCCATCACCTTGCGCGCCAGGACCCAGCCGAGGAACACCGCCAGCGCCAGGCTCAATACGAAGCCGACCAGCACCACGGCAAACAGCACTCGCTCGCGCTCTTCGAAATCGCTCTGGTCCTGCAGCAGCACGTAATGCCGACCGTCGACGATTTCCACCATCGCGTGGTACGACAGTTGCTCGCGAAATACCTCGTGGAAACCCGCACCCAGGTGCCGCAAGTCCCTGGGTAACTCGAAGTCACCCGGACCGCCGCTGAAATAGAACAACTGGTCGGGCTCCGGCCGATGGCTCCACTCGGACATGTTGTCCATCAGCAGCAAACGCTGGAGGTCGCCCCCAAGGCCGGCGGAAATCAGTTTTTCTTCAACCAGGTGTACGGTGGCCACGATGCCCATGGCAAAAGCCCCCGCCACCAGTGCACTCATCAGGGCAAAGGCGATGATGATCCGCTGGGCAAGGCTCTGCTTAAACTCCATCACGCCCCTCGGCCAAGCGATAACCGACACCATGCACGGTCTGCAGCAACGGCTTGGCAAAGGGTTTGTCGATCACCTGGCGCAACTGGTGGACATGACTGCGCAGGCTGTCGCTGTCCGGGCAATCATCGCCCCACAGGGCCTCTTCGAGAATTTCGCGTCGCAGCACATGGGGGCTTTTCTGCATCAGCACCGCCAGCAGCTTGAGGCCGACCGGGTTGAGTTTCAGCAGGCGGCCTTCGCGCGTCACTTCCAGGGTGTCCAGGTCATAGCTGAGGTCGCCGACCTGCAAGGCACGCCGCCCTCCGCCCTGGGTGCGGCGCATCACCGCTTCGATGCGCGCGGCCAGTTCGGACAGGGCAAAGGGTTTGACCAGGTAATCGTCGGCGCCGGACTTGAAGCCCTGCAGCCGGTCATCCAGTTGGTCACGGGCGGTCAGCATAATCACCGGGGTATCACGCCGGGCATCTTCGCGCAGGCGCTTGCACAGGGTGTAGCCGTCGATGCCGGGCAGCATGATGTCGAGCACGATCAGGTCGTAATGCTCGGTGGCCGCCAGGTGCAGACCCGACAAGCCGTCCTGCGCGCAATCCACGGTATAGCCTTTGAGCCCCAGGTAATCCGCCAGGTTGGCAAGGATATCGCGGTTATCTTCAACCAATAGAATTCGCATGGGTATTTGCTCCGTACACAGTAACGGCCGTCTTGGCTCGCGCAGCTTAAGGCCTGGCGGGGCTCAGGGCCAGGGTTGTGTGCCGGGACAGATCCGGGCGAAAACCGCTCACGAATTTTTCACCCGTTATTCACACCAGGCCCACGCTAGCGGGCGCAGACTGGTGCGCTGCTTGCCGCTGGACCTTTCCACACCCTCAGGATCGCCCGATGCCTCTGACCCTTTCGCGCCCCGCCTCCCGCCCCTTGAATGCCTGGCTCTGCCTGGGGATTCCCGCTGTCGTGGCGGTCACTCTGCTGCTGCTTGAGCTGACGTCCCTGGACATGAGCCTGGCCCAACTGTTCTACGACCCCGACGCCGGAGGGTTTATCGGTCGCCACAGCTACTTCCTGGAAAACATCCTGCATGACCGGGCCAAGCAAGTGGTCATCGTTTTCTCGGTGCTGGCGTTGATCGGGTTTGTCTTTTCGTTCTTGATCGCACGGCTCAAGCCGTTCCAGCGCGAACTGGGCTGCCTGGTGCTGTCGCTGGGGCTGGCCACGGCCTTTGTCACGCCGGTCAAGGCCGTGACCGCAGTGCAGTGCCCCTGGAGCCTGAAGGAGTTCGGTGGCAAGGAGACCTACAGCGAACTGCTCAGCCCGCGTCCGGCCACCGACAAGCCGGGACGTTGCTGGCCCGGCGGTCATGCAGCCACCGGCTTTGCCTTGTTCGCGCTGTTTTTCGTGTTGCGCGACCGCCGCCCGAAACTGGCCCGCGCCGCGTTCCTCTTTGCGTTTGGCCTGGGCACGGTGTTTTCCGTCAGCCGCATGATGCAGGGCGCCCACTTTTTCTCCCACAACGTGTGGACGGCAGTGTTCTGCTGGCTGATTTGCCTGGGCGCGTACTACTACGTGCTGTATCGCCCGGCGAGCAAGGCCGAGCCGGTTGCCAAGGCACAAGCCGTCAACGCCTGATTCGAGGGGCAATAAAAAACCCCGCCTGCTTGCGCAGGCGGGGTTTTTTACAGGTGTAGCTCGTACGGGGTAAGGCTGGCTTACATCATGCCGCCCATGCCGCCCATACCGCCCATGTCTGGCATGCCGCCGCCAGCTGGTGCGTCTTCCTTGATCTCAGCGATCATGGCTTCGGTGGTGATCATCAGGCTGGCAATCGACGAAGCCGCTTGCAGAGCCGAACGAGTCACTTTGGCCGGGTCCAGGATACCCATTTCGATCATGTCGCCGTATTCGCCGGTCGCTGCGTTGTAACCGAAGTTACCCGCGCCTTGCTTGACCTTGTCGACTACCACGCTTGGCTCGTCGCCGGAGTTGGCAACGATCTGACGCAGTGGAGCTTCAACAGCGCGACGCAGCAGAGCGATACCAACGTCCTGGTCGGCGTTGTCGCCTTTCAGTTCGCTGATGGCTTGCAGGGCACGAACCAGTGCCACGCCACCGCCAGGTACCACGCCTTCTTCAACGGCTGCACGGGTAGCGTGCAGGGCGTCTTCAACGCGGGCTTTCTTCTCTTTCATTTCAACTTCGGAGCCAGCGCCAACCTTGATCACTGCAACGCCGCCGGACAGCTTGGCCAGGCGCTCTTGCAGTTTTTCACGGTCGTAGTCGGACGAAGTGTCAGCCACTTGCTGACGGATCTGCAGAACGCGAGCCTGGATGTCAGCCTCAACGCCAGCGCCGTCGATCACGGTGGTGTTTTCTTTGGACAGGATCACGCGCTTGGCATTACCCAGGTGTTCCAGGGTAGTGCTTTCCAGGCTCAGACCGATCTCTTCGGAGATTACGGTACCGCCGGTCAGGACGGCGATGTCCTGCAGCATGGCCTTGCGACGGTCGCCGAAGCCTGGAGCCTTGACGGCTGCGACTTTAACGATGCCACGCATGTTGTTCACAACCAGAGTCGCCAGGGCTTCGCCTTCAACGTCTTCGGCCACGATCAGCAGAGGACGGCCGGCTTTGGCAACGGCTTCCAGTACTGGCAGCATTTCGCGGATGTTGGAGATCTTTTTGTCGACCAGCAGGATCAGCGGACCGTCCAGCTCGGCAGTCATGGTCTCTGGCTTGTTGACGAAGTACGGGGACAGGTAGCCACGGTCGAACTGCATGCCTTCAACAACCGACAGTTCGTTTTCCAGGCCCGAGCCTTCTTCAACGGTGATCACGCCTTCTTTACCGACTTTTTCCATGGCTTCGGCAATGATGTCGCCGATGGAGCTGTCGGAGTTGGCCGAGATGGTGCCGACCTGAGCGATGGCCTTGGTGTCAGCGCAAGGCTTGGACAGGGACTTCAGCTCTTTGACGATCGCGATGGTCGCTTTGTCGATACCGCGCTTCAGGTCCATCGGGTTCATGCCGGCAGCGACGGCTTTCAGGCCTTCGTTGACGATCGATTGAGCCAGAACGGTAGCGGTGGTGGTGCCGTCGCCTGCGTCATCGTTGGCACGGGAGGCAACGTCTTTGACCAGTTGCGCGCCCATGTTTTCGAAGCGATCTTTCAGCTCGATTTCTTTGGCAACGGAAACGCCGTCCTTGGTGATGGTCGGAGCGCCGAAGCTCTTCTCGATGATCACGTTACGGCCTTTAGGGCCCAGGGTCGCTTTTACTGCGTCAGCCAGGACGTTAACACCGGCGAGCATTTTCTTACGGGCGGAATCGCCGAATTTAACTTCTTTAGCAGCCATGATCGATATTCCTTAAATACTTGAGTAGTCGCGGGAAAATGAACGAGGGGTCTTAGCCTTCGATAACAGCGAGAATCTCGTTCTCAGCCATTACCAGCAGGTCTTCGCCGTCGACTTTCACGGTGTTGCTGCCCGAGTACGGGCCGAACACAACCTTGTCACCCACTTTCACGGCCAGCGCACGCACTTCACCGTTGTCCAGCACGCGGCCGGTACCCACAGCGAGGATCTCGCCACTGTTGGCTTTTTCAGCAGCCGAACCTGGCAGAACGATACCGCCGGCGGTTTTCTTTTCTTCTTCGCTGCGACGGATGACGACGCGGTCATGCAGAGGACGAAGCTTCATTGTCGATCTCTCCTAATTGTAGTTTCAGCGGCCGGTGTAGTCCCGGCGGGGTTAATTTCCGGCGGTGCCGGTTGCGGCTCGTCGAGCGAGTCGCGGAAGTCTGTCTGGTGGTCACCACCAGAAACCTTGCGGTGACCGTTACATAAGGGCGCATAAGCTTATTACAAGGGCAGCACAGCGAAATTTTTTACGTCAGTGCCCGCCAAAACGCACACGGCACCCGCAGGTGCCGTGTCGATGTTGCAGTTATTTGGAGTCGCGGTGTTCGAACTCGCCTTCGATCACGTTCGGCTCGCGGCCCAAGGGCTCACGCGGAACCGGACCGCCACGCGGTTGCAGGTCGTCGGCGAAGGCACGTTGGCGAATCGCCTGTTCTTCGGCGCGCTGGCGCATTTTATTGGCCAGCAGGCGACGGGTCAGCGGCAGCATCATGATCAGGCCCAGCACGCTGCTGACAAAACCCGGCACGATCAACAGACCGCCACCCAGGGCCAGCATCAAGCCTTCGATCATGGTCTGCGCGGGCAACTCACCACGGTTCAGGCTTTCACGGGCCCGCAATGCGGTCGCCAGGCCGGCGATACGCAGCACGAACACGCCGAGCATCGAGCCGAGAATGATCAGCAGCAGTGCCGGGAAAAACCCGATAGCGGCGCTGACTTTGACGAATACGAACAGCTCCAGCACCGGAAACAGCAGAAAGAGCAACAAGAAAGGGCGCATCAAATGGTTCCTCAACGCAAGAATGCCTTGCAAGTAAGCCTTAGATGACGTCGCCGTTTCGTGATTTCAAGCCTCGCTTGCGGTATTTGTTGGCCAGTGCTCGGCGTGAGCCAGTAAAACCAAGGCTTCCCGCACTTGTGTCGGCGTATTGCAGACTTGTGGGAACGGCAACCAGTACAGCGCCTGGCCAATGCGCAGGTGCATGCCTTCGGTATCGATGCCCGCCAGTTCTGCCGGTGCGGTCTTCGGCAAGCCGGCCAGGTCCACGTAATGGGCGATGGCCTTGGCGTGATCGGCGTTCATGTGCTCGACCATGCTCACCTCGGCCTTGCCGGCGAATGGGTTGGCCAGGGTCAACTGGTCGACCCAGTGAATCGCGCCAAAACCGCCGATGTAGCGATGACGCACCGGGTTGAGCACCCAGAAGTCGAAGTCATGGGCCTGGTGGTAATTGGCCGAGTCCGGGAAGTAACGATAGTAGCGCCCCGCTGCGGCTTCGATCGCTGCCGGGTCCTCGAGCTTTTGCGCTTCAGCCAGGTAGGTCAGGCGACCAACGGCCTGGACATCCTCGGCCTCACGCTCGCCCACCAGCAGCGAGCACTTCGGGTCTTTTTGCAGGTTGTGGGTGTGCTGGGCGATCCGGCTGATCAGGATCAGCGGCCGGCCCTGCTCGTCCAGGCAGTAAGGAACCACTGAGCCGAACGGGAAACCGGGCATCGCCTTGGAAAGGGTCGAGAGCACTCCACGGTATTCCTTGAGCAGCAATTCTCGGGCATGCTTTGCAGCTTCAACGCTCAATTTATGACTCCTTATATAGAATCCGTCGAAAAAACGGACAGGCTCCTGGAGAAAGTTCCAGCGATGCCATCGGGGGGCAATTCTCATGTGCAGCCTAGCCACGCAAGGCGCAGATCGGGAGGCCCCCTACGAGGAAACCACTTCGACCTGCAATTGGGGCATGCGAATGCAACTCACTGACAAAGTAATCATTATCACTGGCGGTTGCCAGGGTTTGGGCCGCTCCATGGCCGAGTATTTCGCCAGCAAGGGCGCGAAGCTCGCACTGGTCGACCTCAATCAGGAAAAACTCGACGCCGCCGTCGCGGCCTGCAAGGCCAAGGGTGTCGAAGCCCGTGCCTACCTGTGCAACGTCGCCAATGAAGAGCAGGTGTGCCACATGGTGAGCCAGGTGGCCGAAGATTTCGGCGCGATCCACGGTTTGATCAACAACGCCGGGATCCTGCGTGACGGCCTGTTGCTCAAGATCAAGGATGGTGAGATGAGCAAAATGAGCCTGGCCCAGTGGCAGGCCGTGATCGACGTCAACCTGACGGGCGTGTTCCTGTGCACCCGCGAGGTGGCGGCGAAGATGATCGAGCTCAAGTCATCCGGCGCAATCATCAACATTTCGTCGATTTCCCGCGCCGGCAACGTTGGCCAGACCAACTACTCCGCCGCCAAGGCCGGTGTCGCGGCGGCGACCGTGACCTGGGCCAAGGAACTGGCGCGCTATGGCATCCGAGTGGCCGGCATTGCGCCGGGCTTCATCGAAACCGAAATGACCCTGGGCATGAAACCCGAAGCGCTGGAGAAAATGACCAGCGGCATTCCGCTCAAGCGCATGGGCAAGCCGGAGGAGATCGCCCATTCGGCGGCCTACATCTTCGAGAACGACTATTACACCGGGCGGATTCTGGAGATGGATGGCGGGTTGCGCATTTAAGCCCGACATTAACAATTGTGGGAGCGAGCCGGGCGGCGCTCCGCTTGCTCGCGATAGCGGTGGTTCAGTCAACGTATCTGTTGATATGTTATTCCGTCATCGCGAGCAAGCACGCTCCTACAGGGGCAGTGTCAGCTATTGGAAATCAATCGTCGCTGATGGTGATGTTCGGCATCGCCGGGGACGCGGCTTCCTGCAAGACGATCCGCGCACCGACATGGCGCGCCAGTTCCTGGTAAACCAGGGCGATCGGGCTGTCCGGCTCGGCGATGACCGTTGGCTTGCCACCGTCAGCCTGTTCGCGGATGGCCATCGCCAGCGGCAACGAGGCCAGCAGCTCGACGCCATATTGGTTGGCCAGCTTCACGCCGCCCCCCTCACCGAACAGATGCTCGGCATGGCCGCAGTTGGAGCAGATGTGCACGGCCATGTTTTCCACCACGCCCAGCACCGGAATGTTGACCTTGCGGAACATTTCCACGCCCTTGCGCGCGTCCAGCAATGCCAGGTCTTGCGGGGTGGTAACGATGACCGCGCCGGCCACCGGGACTTTCTGCGCCAGGGTCAGCTGAATGTCGCCGGTGCCTGGCGGCATGTCGATCACCAGGTAGTCCAGGTCGCCCCAGGCGGTCTGGGTGACCAACTGCAACAGGGCACCGGAGACCATCGGCCCGCGCCAGACCATCGGTGTGTTGTCATCGGTGAGGAATGCCATGGACATCACCTCGACCCCATGGGACTCGATCGGTACGAACCATTTCTGGTCCTTGACCTTGGGCCGGGTGCCCTCGGCGATGCCGAACATGATGCCTTGGCTCGGGCCGTAGATATCGGCATCGAGAATCCCGACCCGGGCGCCTTCACGGGCCAGGGCCAGCGCCAGGTTAGCGGCCGTGGTGGACTTGCCCACCCCGCCCTTGCCGGAGGCCACTGCCACCACGTTCTTGACGTTGGCCAGGCCCGGGATCTGCGCCTGGGCCTTGTGCGCGACAATGCGCGTGGTGATCTCGACCTTGGCCGACGCGACGCCGTCCAGGCCTTCGATCGCCATCTGCAGCATCTGCGCCCAGCCGTTCTTGAACAGGCCGGCGGCGTAACCCAGTTCCAGCTGGACGCTGACGCGATCACCCTGGATATCGATGCCGCGCAGGCAACCGGCGCTGATCGGATCCTGGTTCAGGTAAGGGTCGGTGTACTGGCGAAGGACGGCTTCCACCGCTGCGCGATTGACGGCGCTCATGGGCAACTCCGATAACAAGTCTGGAAAAACAGGCGACTATCCTACCTGTTCTGATCTTTTCGCGGCCCCCCTTATTCAATCATCGGAGGAAACAACCACACGGGGTGAAAATTCTGCGCCAGCGCTTTATAGTGGCCGACCTCCGTTTCATCAAGTAGCCGAGCCCCATGTCCGAGCCACGCAAGATCCTCGTCACCAGCGCCCTGCCCTATGCCAATGGTTCAATCCACCTTGGCCATATGCTTGAGTACATCCAGACCGATATGTGGGTGCGCTTCCAGAAGCATCGCGGCCATCAATGCACTTACGTCTGCGCGGACGACGCCCACGGTTCGGCCATCATGCTGCGGGCAGAAAAAGAGGGGATCACCCCGGAACAACTGATCGCCAACGTCCAGGCCGAACACAGCGCCGACTTTGCCGACTTCCTGGTGGACTTCGACAATTTCCACTCCACTCACGCCGAAGAAAACCGTGAGCTGTCGAGCCAGATCTACCTCAAGCTGCGTGACGCCGGGCACATTGCCACGCGTTCGATCACTCAGTATTTCGACCCGGAAAAACAAATGTTCCTGGCCGACCGCTTCATCAAGGGCACCTGCCCGAAATGCGGCACCGAAGACCAGTACGGCGACAACTGCGAAAAATGCGGCGCCACCTATGCGCCCACCGACCTGAAGGATCCGAAGTCGGCAATCTCTGGCGCCACCCCGGTGCTCAAGGATTCCCAGCACTTCTTCTTCAAGCTGCCGGACTTCCAGCAGATGCTCCAGACCTGGACCCGCAGCGGCACCCTGCAGGACGCCGTAGCGAACAAGATCGCCGAATGGCTGGATGTCGGCCTGCAACAGTGGGACATCTCCCGCGACGCACCGTACTTCGGCTTCGAGATCCCGGACGAGCCAGGCAAGTACTTCTACGTCTGGCTGGATGCCCCCATCGGCTACATGGCGAGCTTCAAGAACCTGTGTGCCCGTCGTCCCGAGCTGGACTTCGACGCGTACTGGGCCAAGGACTCCAGCGCCGAGCTGTACCATTTCATCGGCAAGGACATCGTCAACTTCCACGCCCTGTTCTGGCCAGCCATGCTCGAGGGCGCGGGCTACCGCAAGCCGACCGGGATCAACGTGCACGGCTACCTGACCGTCAACGGCCAGAAAATGTCGAAATCGCGCGGCACCTTCATCAAGGCCCGCACCTACCTGGACCACCTGTCGCCGGAGTACCTGCGTTACTACTACGCGTCCAAGCTGGGCCGTGGCGTCGACGACCTGGACCTGAACCTGGAAGACTTCGTGCAGAAGGTCAACTCGGACCTGGTCGGCAAAGTCGTCAACATTGCCAGCCGCTGCGCCGGTTTCATCCACAAAGGCAATGCCGGCGTGCTGGTCGACACCAACGCCGCGCCGGAGCTGACCGAGGCCTTCCTGGCCGCTGCGCCCAGCATCGCCGACGCTTATGAAGCCCGCGACTTCGCCCGCGCCATGCGCGAAATCATGGGCCTGGCCGACCGTGCCAACGCCTGGATCGCCGACAAGGCGCCGTGGTCGCTGAACAAACAGGAAGGCAAGCAGGAAGAAGTCCAGGCGATCTGCGCCACTGGCGTCAACCTGTTCCGCCAACTGGTGATCTTCCTCAAGCCGGTGCTGCCGCTGCTGGCCGCCGACGCGGAGGCGTTCCTCAACGTCGCACCGCTGACCTGGAACGACCACGCGACCTTGCTCGCCAACCATCAGTTGAACGAGTTCAAGCCACTGATGACCCGGATCGACCCGGTCAAGGTCCAGGCCATGACCGACGCTTCGAAAGAAGACCTCGCGGCCAGCCAGACCGACACCGGCAGCGCGGCGCCACAAGGCAACGGTGAGCTGGCCAAGGACCCACTGTCGGCCGAGATCGAGTTCGACGCCTTTGCCGCCGTCGACCTGCGCGTCGCCCTGATCCTCAAGGCCGAAGCCGTGGAAGGCGCGGACAAGCTGCTGCGCCTGACCCTGGACATCGGTGATGAGCAACGCAACGTGTTCTCGGGCATCAAGAGTGCCTACCCGGACCCGGCCAAGCTTGAAGGTCGCCTGACCATGATGATCGCCAACCTCAAGCCACGTAAAATGCGCTTCGGTATCTCCGAAGGCATGGTCATGGCGGCCGGTCCTGGCGGCGCAGAGATCTACCTGTTGAGCCCGGACAGCGGCGCCAAGCCGGGTCAGCGCATCAAGTAATCCGCCTGGCTGGACCGATCCCACCGTCACGCAACGCCGCGACGGTGGGATTTTCATATCTGCCCCGCCGGATACTGCCTAATCTTCATGTACAGGCCTTTCCCTCGACCCGGCACGCCATGACCGACCTTCTGCTTACACTCATCAGCACTGCCCTGATCAACAACTTCGTGTTGCAGTGGCCGCTGGGCGTCGATCCCTTGCTGCAAGCCGCTCGCGCCCCGCAGGCAGAACGGCGCCAGGTCCACGCCCTGGGCATCAGTACCACCTGCCTGATGCTGCTCAACGGTGTCCTGGGTTATGCCGCCTACCATTGGCTGCTGGTGCCGCTGGGGCTGACGGCCCTGTACCTGTTGCTGTTGTTACCCTTGAGCGTGCTGCCTATTTCAATGCTGCTGCGGGGGCTGACACGGGCCCTGCCGCAATTACCGTTCTCCGGGCTCTGGCCGTTGCTGCTCGGCAATGCCGGCGTGCTGGGCCTGAGCCTGATGGGCATGCACAGCGACCAGGGCCTGGCCTGGCACCTGGCCCTGAGCCTGGGCGCCGGATTGGGCTTCTGGCTGGTCCTCGGCCTGTTCAGCGACTTGCGCCAGCGCACCCTCAACAACGATGTGCCGATGGCCTTTCGTGGCTTGCCGATCGACCTGATCAGCGCCGGATTGATCGCCGTGGCATTTCTCGGATTCAGTGGACTGATCAAAACATGAGTCTGATTCAACGCATCGACGCCCTCCTGCCCCAGACCCAATGCGGCAAGTGTGGTCACCCCGGGTGCAAGCCCTATGCCCAAGGCATTGCCAGCGGCGAGGCGATCAACAAGTGCCCGCCGGGCGGTGACGAAACCATCGCCGCACTCGCCGAGCTGCTGAAGCTGCCGGTCGTGCAACTGGACGTCAGCCGGGGCTCGGCGCCGCCACAGGTTGCCTATATCCGGGAAGCCGAATGCATCGGCTGCACCAAGTGCATCCAGGCCTGTCCGATCGACGCGATTGTTGGCGCGGCCAAGCTGATGCACACGGTGATCATCGACGAATGCACCGGCTGTGACTTGTGCGTAGCCCCCTGCCCGGTCGACTGCATTGAAATGCGTCCCCTGCCCTCGGCCCAGGTACTGCCGATCGTTGGCGGCCTGGCGTTCACGCCTGAGCAATTTCAAGCGCGCAGCATCAAACGCGAGCATGCCCGCCAACGCTTCGAACAACGCAATGCCCGGCTGGAGCGCGAAGAACAGCAACGGCTGGCCGAGCGCGCGGCACGGGCCGCCAAAGCCGCACAACCGGCCATCACGGGTGCCAACCCGGTGCAGGACGCCATCGCCCGCGTGCAGGCGCAAAAAGCCGCAGCGGCCGATGCGGCCCTGAAAAAAGCCAAGATCGATGTGGCGATGAGCCGCGCGCAACTGCACAAATCCCTGAAAGCCTTCGGCCATCCGCCGACCAGCGAACAGCAAGCTCAACTGGTCGTGCTGCAACAGCAGTTCGAAGCGGCCGAACAAGCCCTGGCACAGCTTGAAAGCAGCGCTCCGGCCAATCCCCCGCAACCGGCTCCCCCCGCCAATGACGCTGAGCTCAAGCGGGCGAAAATCCAGCTGGCGATGCGCCGCGCCGAACTGAAAAAAGCCCAGGCCAGTGCTGCGCCTGCCGAGCAACTGGCGGCCCTGGGCGCAGCGCTGGAACTGGCTGAGCAAGCCTTGCACGCCGCCGAGGACGCCAGCGACAAACCGCCACCGCAATTGGTGCTCCGGGAAAAACGCCCGATCGACAGTCAGCTGCGACAACTCAAGACTGAACTGGCCTATGCCCGCGCCGAAGTGAGCAAGCTGCAGCGACAGGCGCAGGCACCGGCAGAACTCTTGAGCCAGGCGCGCACCAGGCTCAAGGAGGCCGAGCGCCAGGTGAGCGACTATGTCGCCCCTTGAACCCGTTGACGATCGCCTGCAACAGGCGATGCAGCGCGTGCTGCTGGCCACCGTGCCGGGCATCCTGCTGTTGCTGTGGTTTAGCGGTTGGGGCGTGTTGTTCAATCTGCTCTTGGCGTGTACCAGCGCGCTGGCAGTGGAAGCCGCGGTGCTGCGGCTGCGCGGCTACCCGGTCAAGCCGGCCCTGAGTGACGGCAGTGCTCTGGTCAGCGCCACCCTGCTGGCACTGGCACTGCCCGCCTACTGCCCCTGGTGGTTGACGGTGAGCGCGGCAGCCGGGGCAATGCTGTTCGGCAAACACCTGTACGGCGGCGTGGGCAAAAACCCGTTCAACCCGGCCATGCTCGGCTTCGCCCTGGTGCTGGTGTGCTTCCCGCAACAGATGACCCACTGGCCCAGCCACGGACTGAGCCTGCAGGGCGGCCTGCAGCAGATTTTCGGCTTCGGCGCATCCGCACAACCGGACGCCTGGGCCCAGGCCACGGCCCTGGACAGCCTGCGAATCAATAAAAGCCTGACCATCGACGAACTGTTCGCCGCCAACCCAGCGTTTGGGCAGTTGGGTGGCAAGGGGATTGAGTGGGTGAGCCTGGCATTTCTCGCCGGCGGCGCCTTTCTGTTGCAGCAGCGGGTATTCAGCTGGCACGCACCGGTGGGGATGCTCGGCAGCCTGTTCGTCATCAGCCTGTTGTGCTGGAACGGCTCGGGGTCCGACTCCCACGGTTCGCCGCTGTTTCACCTGCTGAGCGGTGCCACCATGCTCGGCGCCTTTTTTATCGTCACCGAACCGGTGTCCGGGGCCAAGAGTCCCAAGGCGCGCCTGCTGTTCGGGGTCGGCGTGGGCCTGTTGACGTACCTGATCCGAACCTGGGGCGGGTACCCCGACGGCGTGGCGTTTGCAGTGCTGCTGATGAACCTCTGCGTGCCAGCCCTTGAGCGCCTCTGTGCAGCGCAACCGGAGCCGGCATCATGAACCGCAGCCTCAGCGTCCTGAGCCTGGTGATCATCGCCATCTTCTGTGCGGGCGCCATCTACCTGGTGCAAGAGGGCCTGGCGCCGCGCATTGACACCGAACAGCGGCTGATCGAGAGCCGCAACCTGTTGGACATGCTACCGGCGGACAGCTACGACAATCAGCCGCTGGACCAGCCACTGGCGCTCAAGGGCGTGGTCCTGGCCAACAGCACACTGCTGGGTGGCTACCGGGCGAACCTCGGCGCCAAGCCCACAGCGATCATTTTGCTCAGTCGGGTCACAGGCTATGAAGGCGCCATCGACCTGCTGATGGTGATCGATAGCCAGGGCAAACTGCTGGGAATCAAAACCCTCAAGCAAGGGGAAACCCCGGGGCTGGGAGCCAGGATCGCCGCCCACCCCAACCCTTGGCTGGCGGGTTTCATCGGCAAGTCGCGGGGAGATCCGGGCGACAGCGGCTGGGCCCTGAAAAAGGACCAGGGCGAGTTCGACCAGTTGGCCGGCGCGACCATCACCTCACGAGCGGTGATCAGTGCGACCCACGATGCCCTGCGCTACTTCGATGAACACCAGCCACAACTGATGGGCCGCGAGCAATGAACAAGACCTCGACCCTGCAGAATGCCTTGATGCTGGCGCCACTGATCGGTGCCAGCGACACGTTGCTGACGGCCTTGAGCCTGGCGCTGATGTGCCTGCTGGTGATCGCTGTGTATGGGTTGAAAATGCGTCTGTTGCGAGCCTGGCTCAGCGCGCCCTTGCATCTGCCTGCCGCAATGTTGATAGCCGCCACCCTGACCAGCCTGGTGGCGCTGGCGACTCAGGCCTGGGCGTTTGAGCTGTATCAGCACCTGGGCCTCTACATCGGGTTGATCGCCCTGCAATGCGTGGTACTGGAGTGCAACGGTTTTTTCACCGAGCCCCGCCTGCTCGAGCGATTGCGTTTGTGCGCCCTGTTCGTCAGCCTGATGATTGCCCTGGGCTTGCTACGCGAAGTGCTGGGGCACGGCTCGATCAGTTGGCATTTGCCATGGCTGGCTGCCGACGGCAGCGTACGACTGGCCATCCTCGCCCCCGGCGGGTTTATCCTGTTGGGACTGTTGCTGGCAGCCAGGCAAGCCTGGCTCGGCCGCTCTCCGACACCCTGAACGCCTGCAAGGAACTGCTCTGCCCATGAATGCCGCAAAACGCCTGGAAATTTTCCGCAGGTTCCACGAAGACAATCCAGAACCGAAAACCGAGCTGGCCTATTCATCGCCGTTCGAACTGTTGATTGCGGTGATCCTCTCTGCGCAATCCACCGACGTCGGCGTCAATAAAGCCACGGCCAAGCTATTCCCGGTGGCTAACACTGCGGCGGCGATTCATGCGCTCGGCGTCGAGGGTTTGTCCGAGTACATCAAGACGATCGGGCTGTACAACAGCAAGGCGAAGAATGTCATCGAGACGTGCCGCATGCTGGTGGAGCTGCATGGCGGTGAGGTGCCGCAAACCCGCGAAGCGCTTGAGGCGCTGCCAGGCGTCGGCAGAAAGACAGCGAATGTGGTACTGAACACGGCCTTCCGGCAGTTGACCATGGCCGTCGACACCCATATTTTCCGGGTCAGTAACCGAACCGGCCTTGCCCCTGGAAAGAATGTCGTCGAAGTCGAACACAAGCTGATGAAATTTGTGCCCAAGCCATTTCTCCTCGACTCCCACCACTGGTTAATCTTGCATGGCCGTTATGTGTGCCTGGCACGCAAGCCTCGGTGTGGCAGCTGCAGGATCGAAGACCTGTGCGAATTCAAGCAAAAAACCTCCGACGATTGAGGCGCTATTGGTTTTATTGATTTATCGATTGAAAAAATCTTTTTTACCCGCCAGGAGATTGTCGATATAAGAGGCGCCAATGGCTCTCTTAGCCTGGAGTTAACCTTATGAGTACTGGCAAAGAACAACTGGACGTAGAAGACGACTTCGCCCCTGTCGAGACCGATGATGCAGAGCCTATGGTGGAGGTCGCAAAGACCAACCTGAACAAGCGCCGCACCATCGATAATCTCCTCGAGGAGCGACGTCTGCAAAAGCAGTTGGCCGATTACGACTTTGACCTCTGACCGCTGAAGCCTCCCACCGTGGAGGCTTTTGTCATTTAGCGATCCACCCCCCCAAAGAACTCCACTGGCGAAATGCAGGGCTAGCCGCCTTGTACCCTCGCACTTCAGACCAGGCCATTTCGCTGGGCCAGCTCAATCAGATCGACCAGCGAGCGAGCGTTCAGCTTGAGCAGAAGCCGAGTTTTGTAAGTACTGACGGTTTTATTGCTGAGAAACATGCCATCGGCTATTTCCTTGTTGGTCTTGCCCCGGGCCAATTGCTGCAACACCATCATCTCTCTTCCGGACAAGCGCTCTACCATATCCGACTCACTGCTATTGCCCAGCGACGAGCGGACTGAGTGCAATGCCTGATTCGGAAAGTAACTGTAGCCGGACAACACCGCCTTGATAGCGCTGAGTAGTTCGGTGAGTTCCTGCTGTTTGCAGACATAACCAAATGCCCCCGCCTGCATGCAACGCATCGAAAAATGCCCGGGTGTCTGTGAGGTCAGCACCAGTACTTTCACGGAAAAGCTCATCGAATTCAAACGCGCAATGACTTCCAGACCATCCAGTTTGGGAATACCTATATCCAGTATGACGATATCCGGCATGTGTTCACGGGCAAGTTGCAATGCATCCACGCCATTGTCCGTTTCAGCAATAACTTCGTAGCCATGACGCTCCATTAGCATGCGTACAGCAAGTCGAATGACGGGGTGATCATCCACGATCAGCACTTTATTCATGGGCAAGTCCAATTTTCGCTGTTCGAATTTTTAGAGCCCGCACAATAGCCTAGTCGTTTCGACCTTGGGATGCTGCCCGGGCCAAGCACCCCCACCGAGAGACAGTCCCTACAAATATCAAGGATTAATCCTACAGGAATTCACAAAAAACAATGTCTCTTAAAGTTTAAGACCACC
Source organism: Pseudomonas kielensis (assembly GCF_014236655.1). Lineage (GTDB taxonomy): Bacteria > Pseudomonadota > Gammaproteobacteria > Pseudomonadales > Pseudomonadaceae > Aquipseudomonas > Aquipseudomonas kielensis. The sequence continues at coordinate 5,499 of NZ_JACMYG010000021.1, read as the reverse complement.
ATGCGCCCTGCACTAATTACGCATTTTCGCCCATGACAAGGAGAGAAAATCGAACTAATATTTAGGATACAACTGCGTCTTTTTTTCGCCAGACTCTATTCAAATAACAACAACCCAAACCTAGCGAACAGCACCTGATGAATGACTTTATCTCGGCAAAATTTTCGCCCCACGGCATAAAAACCAACAAACACTCAAACCAACCAACACTAAGAAGACATCCAGCAACAACATTAAACAACGAACCCCATTAAGTTTTATTGCACCCAACGCTCCCCACAGAAATTATGGCACGACATAGACGGGCTGCCTCTTAACACCGTCATCGAAAGCCCTTCAAATATCAATCGAGTAACCAGCATGAAAGTATTCCAGAAAAAAATCGCCAACCCCATGACAATCATTGCGATCTTCGCAGCACTGTCCGAAACTTCCGCTGCGGTGTCATTGCCTTTCCTCGATGAGGATGACCGGGAAGTATATATATGGTTTTTAATCAGCTTCCCCTTCTACCTGCTGTTTCTGTTTTTTATCACCCTCAACTTCAACTATAAATCCCTGTATGCACCTTCGGACTTCCAGAAGAGCAAGCAGTTTTTGAAGGTGATCGATGACACCACGCGGGGCGAGAAAAAATCCGCTTCTGCCACGGCCCAGGCAAAAAAGCTAAACGCCGCACGCACAGACCCGCGAAAGAGCCCTGGGGCGGTAAAAACCAAGCCTGACTACCTGCTTCCCAGCACCCAGGACCCGCCCCCTGGCATCACCTTCATCAACCACCTGTGCCCTCAACAGCAGTTGCCCCTGCCCGTCTCGGTGCACTACATACGTATTGTCGATGCCCGGTGGATCCGCAAGAAAAAGGACACCTGTCAGTTGATGGAGAAGCTCGATCAACCCCGGCCTAGCCAACCCAGACTGACAATGCTGCTGACGTGCCAGGAGTCGGAGCCACTGCTCAATGAAAAGTTGAAGAAGTCCGATGTCAAAGCACTCAATGCTCAGGATTCTGTGTGCTTGTTCTATAACGTGAGCACGCAGGCAATGACTGTTGTTGCGCAAGACTGATTGGCGTCTTGATGCAGTGACAGACCGGCTGGATGGTTTTTCAACGAGGCAGGAACAACAGGAGGGAGGAACTGGTGCAATTGCAGATAACGGCGCTACTGCCCGGGTGACAGATTAGCGTTTGGCCATCGAGGCCCACAGAATACGTCGCGCCCGTTGTGCACCCGCCTCAAGCGGGCGCACAACGGTTGCTCAGCGCAACAGCATCAGAACAACTTGCGACCCTTGTTGGCAGCAATGCGCATACGCAGGGCGTTGAGCTTGATGAAGCCCGCTGCATCTGCCTGGTTGTAAGCGCCGCCATCTTCTTCGAAGGTAGCGATATTGGCGTCGAACAACGACTCGTCGGACTTGCGACCGGTAACGATCACGTTGCCCTTGTACAGCTTCAGGCGAACCACGCCATTCACGTGTACCTGAGAAGCATCGATCATCTGTTGCAGCATCAGACGCTCAGGACTCCACCAGTAGCCGGTGTAGATCAGGCTGGCGTACTTGGGCATCAACTCGTCTTTGAGGTGAGCCACTTCGCGGTCCAGGGTGATCGATTCGATCGCCCTGTGAGCGCGCAGCATGATGGTGCCGCCTGGGGTTTCGTAGCAGCCACGGGACTTCATGCCCACATAACGGTTCTCGACGATGTCGAGACGACCGATACCGTGTTCGCCACCGATACGGTTGAGGGTCGCCAGCACGGTGGCCGGGGTCATTTCGACGCCGTCCAGTGCAACGATGTCGCCGTTGCGGTAGGTCAGTTCCAGGTACTGCGGTTTGTCTGGAGCGTTCTCCGGGGAGACGGTCCATTTCCACATGTCTTCTTCGTGCTCGGTCCAGGTATCTTCCAGCACGCCGCCTTCATAGGAGATGTGCAGCAGGTTGGCGTCCATCGAGTACGGGGATTTCTTCTTGCCGTGGCGCTCGATCGGGATCGCGTGCTTCTCGGCGTAGTCCATCAGCTTCTCGCGGGACAGCAGGTCCCACTCACGCCATGGAGCAATGACTTTTACCCCTGGCTTGAGGGCATAGGCCCCCAGCTCAAAACGAACCTGGTCGTTACCTTTGCCGGTGGCGCCGTGGGAAATGGCGTCAGCACCGGTTTCATTGGCGATTTCGATCAGGCGCTTGGCGATCAACGGACGTGCGATGGAAGTACCCAGCAGGTACTCGCCTTCGTAGACGGTATTGGCACGGAACATCGGGAACACGAAATCACGCACGAATTCTTCGCGCAGATCGTCGATGTAGATTTCTTTGACGCCCATGGCTTGTGCCTTGGCGCGAGCCGGTTCGACCTCTTCGCCTTGACCCAGGTCAGCGGTGAATGTCACCACTTCACAGTTATAAGTATCCTGCAGCCACTTGAGGATCACCGAAGTGTCCAGGCCGCCGGAATACGCCAGAACGACCTTGTTTACGTCCGCCATGCCATCACTCCACGGGGTTCTACGGAAAGCCGATAAGTCTAACGCTGCGAGCGGAGAAATTACAGAGGCGCGACAGCTTATGACGACGAAGCGACAGATTATGTCGAACGGGCGACGATTTCGACGGGATCAGGAAGTCGCTGCCGCGCCGCCCGCAGAGCTGACTTTAGGGGCAGGATCGGCCGCAGGTTCGAGTCGCTCGAGTTGCACGCTGACTCGACGGTTTTTGGCCCGGTTGGCGGCACTGCTATTGGGGGCCACGGGATATCGCTCACCGTGAAAACGCAGGGTCACCTGTGACTCCTGGACCCCGTTGGCCTTGAGGTAATCCATCACGGCCAGGGCCCTGCGCCGCGACAAGTCACGGTTGGTCAGGCGATTGCCGCTGTTATCGGAATGGCCGTCAATTTGAATGTGATTGACCGTCGGATCAGCCTTCATGAAGCTCAGCATGGCCTGCAAGCGGCTTTTCGCCTGGGCATCGAGTTCGATTCCGCCCCCTGGGAAACCCACCGCGGCCTGCTTCACCTGCTCGTAGTTCATCGGTAGCAACTTGGCCACGCAGCCCTGGTAATCAGCGTAGGACTTGCTGAAACTGACGGGCAGCAAGCGCACTTCCGACACCCGGCCGTCAGGCGCGGAATGCCGGATCAACGGACTGCGGCCCTCCAGCAAGCCACCGATCAGGCGACCGGCCTGCATCTGCGAACTGTTGAACAACACCTCGCCACTGCCTAGCCTGACCGACCCCAGGTTGATGTCGCCACGCCCGGGCTGCCAGGGTGCCGCCGCCGCCAGCAAGGTCGCCGAGCCACCGGTCAGCATCGGGTTATAGGCTTTCAAGCGAAAGGTGGCCTGCTCGCCCGCCCGCCGCACGAACTCGCCCGTACCGAAATCGGTGATCGGTTGGGTCAGGCGGCATTCGAACTTGTCACCCTCGACCTTCCACTCAGTGCTCTCCAGGCGCGTCTGGAAAGTGAGTGCCATGGCAGGAAGGCTGGCGAACACACTGAGCAAGGCTAGATAACGCTGGCGCACGGGAGGCTCCACTGACTTCTGCAACAAAAAGACCGATACACATGTTTACGGCATACCTTGGTGATATCGGTTACGTCCGACAAAACTTGATAGCGAGTGCCTGCAAGAGTCTTTTCCGGTAGCATTCCCATGAGTTTGACCCGCCTGGAATCCCCAATGTCCGACCGCCTGACCCTGCTGCGTCCCGACGACTGGCATATTCATCTTCGCGATGGTGCTGCGTTGCCCAATACTGTCGCGGATGTCGCGCGCACCTTTGGTCGCGCGATCATCATGCCCAACCTGGTACCACCGGTGCGCAATGCCGCTGAAGCCGACGCCTACCGCCAGCGCATTCTCGCTGTGCGCCCGGCCGGCAGCCGCTTTGAACCGCTGATGGTGCTCTACCTGACCGACCGCACCACCGCGGACGAAATCCGCACCGCCAAGGCCAGCGGTTTCGTGCACGCCGCCAAGTTGTATCCGGCCGGCGCGACAACCAACTCGGACTCCGGTGTCACCAGCATCGACAAGATCTTCCCAGCGATCGAGGCCATGGCCGAAGTCGGGATGCCCTTGCTGATCCACGGTGAAATCACCCGCGGCGACGTCGATGTCTTCGATCGCGAGAAAATCTTCATCGACGAGCACATGCGTCGGCTCGTCGAGCGTTTTCCTACGCTCAAGGTGGTGTTCGAACACATCACCACCAGCGATGCCGTGCAGTTCGTCAACGAGGCCTCGGCCAACGTGGGCGCCACCATCACCGCGCACCACCTGCTGTACAACCGCAATCACATGCTGGTTGGCGGGATTCGCCCGCACTTCTACTGCCTGCCGATCCTCAAGCGCAACACCCACCAGGTCGCCCTGCTGGATGCCGCGACCAGTGGCAGTGAAAAGTTCTTCCTCGGTACCGACTCGGCTCCCCATGCCCAGCACGCCAAGGAAGCCGCCTGTGGTTGTGCCGGCTGCTACACCGCCTATGCCGCGATCGAGCTGTACGCCGAGGCGTTTGAACAGCGTAATGCGCTGGACAAGCTCGAAGCCTTCGCCAGCCTCAACGGCCCGCGTTTCTACGGCCTGCCGGCAAACACCGATCGCATTACCCTGGTCCGCGAAGAGTGGACCGCCCCAACCAGCCTGCCGTTCGGCGAGCTGACTGTCATCCCGCTGCGCGCCGGTGAAAAACTGCGCTGGCGCCTGCTGGAGGAACACGCGTGAGTGAAGACCATTACGACGACGAACAGGAAGGTCAAGGCGGTGGCGGCTCACGTCACCCGATGGCAGCCAGGTTTCGGGGATATCTGCCAGTCGTCGTTGACGTTGAAACCGGTGGTTTCAACTGTGCCACTGACGCCCTGCTGGAAATCGCCGCGACGACCATCGCCATGGACGAAAAGGGTTTTGTGTTCCCGGACCACACCTACTTCTTCCGTGTAGAGCCGTTCGAAGGCGCCAACATCGAAGCGGCGGCGCTGGAGTTCACCGGCATCAAGCTCGATCATCCGCTGCGCATGGCCGTAAGCGAAGAGACGGCCCTGACCGACATCTTCCGCGGTGTGCGCAAGGCGTTGAAAGCCAATGGCTGCAAACGGGCGATCCTGGTCGGCCACAACAGCAGTTTCGATTTGGGCTTCCTCAATGCCGCCGTGGCGCGCCTGGACATGAAGCGCAACCCGTTCCACCCGTTCTCCAGCTTCGACACCGCGACACTGGCGGGTCTGGCCTACGGTCAAACCGTGCTGGCCAAGGCTTGCCAGGCAGCAGACATCGACTTCGACGGTCGCGAGGCCCACTCGGCTCGCTACGACACCGAGAAGACCGCTGATCTGTTCTGCGGCATCGTCAACCGCTGGAAGCAAATGGGTGGCTGGGAAGACTTCAACGACTGATCGGTCGCAGGTTGTTCTCGCCCCAAAAAAACCGGCCACTAGGGCTAATGCCGATCAGTTAAGCCGTCCCGCTTGACCTTTGGCCGCAAGAAATA
>NZ_JACMYG010000020.1 GCF_014236655.1 Pseudomonas kielensis | reverse complement strand
GATCATTGCGCTTATTCTATGAATTCAGGGATCAAACATTTTAAAGAGACGCTCATCGTCACCGCTCCAGTGAGCCTTGCATTTACATTGCGCTTTGCACCTCCTGCGCTCAATGGGAACATCGATGTTGGCATCTTGCATCGCAAGCCTAAGAGCTCCAACTGCCATGCTATAGATGTTGACGTTCTCATCTGTTTTCAGCTTTGGATCATCCAGGATGATTTTCTTCAGATGCCGACCGAATGGCAGTGATCCACCACAGTGCCGCAATACGATCATCTGATCGAACCTTCCTCTGACGAAATCGTCATTTAACTCTTTTTTGCCCTGGAACCATCTTTTTTCGTCCGACTTCCCTGCCCACTTTGTCGGATTTTCCTTTGTTACCCAGATTCGGCCTGTCTTGTTTCGATCAATGAGTGCGAGATCGAAGACAAAAAGAACAGGACCATAGGCGTTGGCACGACCTGCTCTCGCATGAATATCTACGGAGTCAAGAAAGACATCAAACCAGATGCTGTATCGCTTATCTACATCGTCAGAGGACTGCGCAGTCTGCGCCAATCCCATACGCTCCACGGTGCCCCGAGACATCAAAGCTTTGCTTCTTAAGAACTGGCAAGCAGTCGCGATACTATTTGCATGATGTAGCTCCTCTACGCCTTTTCCTGAAAGCACCTCAAAAACATGCTGAGATGGGATATCCATTGAGATCTACCTTCCTGATAGCCTAATTCAAGGATTCGGTCATACTACTTATCCACAGCTCTGAATCGCCCCGGATTCTTTAGACACCTTGCAAGCTCAATGCGTAACGCTTTTCAAACTCTACCGGCGACAGCTGATTGTTGAAACCATGACGACGTTTTACGTTGTAGAACATCTAGATGTAATCGAACACATCGCTACGAGCATCTTCCCGCGTGGTGTAGATTTTCCTCTTGACTCGTTCCCGCTTTAGAAGCTGGAAAAAGCTCTCAGCCACGGCATTGTCATGACAGTTGCCTCGGCGACTCATGCTGGGAACCAAATTGTTCGCCTTTAAAAAGCTGCGCCAATCGGAGCTGCTGTACTGGGCGCCCTGGTCGGAGTGAACCATCACCTCCTGTTTCGGTTTTCGCCTCCAAACCGCCATCAATAACGCATCAATGGCCAAATCACTGGTCATCTGCCTCTGAACGACGACGGCAGCCTCTTTCAGCCTAACGACTAACCTTCTTCTTAAATCGCCCCGAATTTTCTAACCACTCTCCAAGCTCACTAACTGCTTAACCGTCGCGAGAGTCCTCTACCTCTGAATAGATATCTGTGCCAGAGCTGTTGACGCCGACGCCGAATTGACCAATGTGCCGAGGCAAGTCTGATCCATCTCCAAACCTGCACAAATCCAGCACAGACAATGATTCGCGAGGAGTCAGACTGGGTCAGTAAAATCTCGGCAACTGGGTCAATTCGGCGTCGGTGCCAACAAGCGAGTGTATCTACGAGTATCTGGAGGTTGCCCCAGCGATTGCGCACAACCCTGCTTGAAAGAACCAGCCTAGCAGGCGCCACGCGCTTCTCGCAGCATCACTTGCCGCGCCCCTGTTCCACGTGGAACCAATTATTGTGTGAAACATGTAGGTTTTTCTCATTTATTCAGTGAATCCCTGCCAATGGACTCACCAAATAAATGATTCTCTACCAGCGTTTGCTGGAGGTCCTGAAGCAATTATTTTGTGACCCTACACCGGTTCATCCTGCAGTAAACAAAAAGGCCAACGCTCTGCGTTGGCCTTTTTTATTACTCGCTGGTTTCAGGCGCTGACGCTTTCCAGTCGATAGCCGTAACCGTAGATCGTCAGCAGTTGCCAACCCCGGTCGGCGGTCAGGCCCAGCTTGTTGCGCAAGCGGTAGATATGGGTGTCCAACGGCCGGGAAGAGACCATTTCTTCATGGGTCCAGAAACGCTGGTACAGGTACTCCCGTGACAGCGGTCGACCCAGGTTGGCGAACAGGCAGCGTGCCAGGCGGTACTCGCGCTCGGTGCAACTGATCGGGATGCCGGCTCGGGTGACGGTCAGTTCGGCGTCATCGAACACCAGGTCGTTGAAGCTCTGCACTTCGCTGGCGGCGTTGCGCAACACGCCATGGCGGCGCAGCACCGCATTGACCCGGGCCTTGAGCTCGTTGGGGCGAAAGGGTTTGCTGAGGTAGTCGTCTGCCCCAGCGTTAAGCGCCTGGACAATATCGCTCTCGGCATCGCGGCTGGTGAGCATGATCGCCGCCGGAGGGGCGTCCATGTGCTCGCGTGTCCAGCGCAACAGCGCCAGGCCACTGAGGTCAGGCACTTGCCAGTCAAGGATCAACAGGTCAAAGGTTTCGCGGCGCAGTTGCCGCAACAACTCCTCTCCCCGCTCGAAACTGTGCAAGCTCCAGGCGTCTTCCCCGGGTTCTGGCATCTGTCGCAGTGTCTGTTCCACCCGGCGTAGCTCGGCGGGTTCGTCATCCAGTATGGCGACACGCATTCGGGGTCGTTCCTTTATTTCGTGGAGTGTGGTCGGGCAAAGCCGTGCCGGAGCGAGTTTAGGCTGATTGGCTGAATCTGAACAATTATGGCGATTTGCTCCAGATCGAGTGGTGGCTGGTTACGCTGATGTCAATTGGCCGGTAACTGGCCAAAATCTCACTCGATGGCGCAAGGAAAGCAACGATGGTTAGCAGGTTGGATCTTCGTGCCGGGATGTCGAAGTTGACCTTGGGCGTGGTGCTGACCCGGTGCCTGTCGTTGGCGTTTTTCACCAGTATGGGGATGGCATCGCCCACGGTGAACTCCAGCACCGCGGTGGTGCCTGTGGCGGAGTCGCCACGCTACTACAGCCCGGCGGTGATCAATGTCGGCTTCAGTGATTCACGGGGGTTCGCCCCGGTCATCGGTGCCGGGGACGGCGACCAGGGCATGCGTTTGCGAACCCGGGAAGAACAACCGCGCTGGGTGTTCTGAAGGGCTGGGGGACAATTCTGAACAAATATGCAGAATCGACTTTTCGATCTTTGGTGTAGGTAAATTCGTAAGTGTGGAGCGGCAATGGAGCATTCGGAAGTGCTCCGACACAGGGAGTGTCGACGCCAACCTGGCGGGACCGCCGATCGCCGGTTCGCTTGCGGTCTGCAGTTCAGGGGGAAAACAGGGAGCCGCTCAAGATCCACGCTGGATCCTGATCGATCCGGCCGACACAAGGATGTGTCACCTCAACCCCTTCGGGTCTTTACGTCCGGTACCTCGCGACAGCTTTTTTACGGTGACGGCGTCCTGCGCAAATCGGCCTACCTGGCGCAGTGCCCCGTCAGGTAAGGTGCGTGCTGCTGTTGACTCAGCGGTTCGAACAGATTTTCAGAACATGCGCCAAAGCGAATCCCATGACTCCCATCTCCTCCTTGCACTGCCGTCACCTGGGTACTTGCCTGTTGCTCCTGGCAGGTCTGGTCGGTCCGTTGACCCTGAGTGCCACTGCCGCACCCTCCAGCGCCAAGCGCCTGCCCTACATCGATGACCAACAGCAATGCCGTGGCCAACCCCTGCCCGCCACTGTCGAACACCTGACGGGCGAAGCCTGGAAGCTCGATCGCAAGGGCCAGCAGGTAGCGCTGGAGGAAGGCATGACGGTGGATGAACAAGAAGGTGTGAAGACTTCTCCTACCGCCTTCGTCAGCCTGTCCCTGGGCGATGGCTCGCGTATCGTCCTGCCCTCCAGCTCCCAGGTCACCTTGAGTCTCAACGATGAGCTCAAGGTGCCGCAGGTCCTTCTGCAACAAGGTCAGGTCGAGTCTTATGTGATCAAGCGCGCCAGCGACTATGATCGTTTCCAGATCATCACGCCGGTAGGTGTGCTCGGCGTTCGCGGTACCCACTTTCGGGTACGCAACGATGCTACCGGGCACTCGCTGCTCGAGGTGCTCAATGGCCAGGTGGCCGTGGACCGGGAAGAGCGGGCGAAAAAACCATTGGGCAAACCCTTGCCCGTCGCCCGCGCGGATGATGAAGTACAGGTCCTGGCGCGCCAGGGGCTGCGTATCCAGAAGGAAGGCACGTTGACCCCCAGTGACCTGTTACCGGCCCCTCGATTGCTCGGCCAGGCCGGGCAGACAGGCTCGACACCGGTCTGGAAATTGATCATGAAACCGTTGGAGGGCGCCACGCGCTATCGGGCCCAGGTCGCCACCGATACCGGGTTCATGAACATCAAGCAGGAACAGTTTTCCGATACGCCAGAGATCAATTTCAGCGGGTTGAAGGCGTTTTATTATCACGTTCGGCTCTCGGCATTCGATCAGCAGGGGCTTGAAGGAGAAACCGGGGTATATGACATCTTCTATTACCCCAGCCCCTCACGGGTTCAATAGCGCCGCGGCGATGGGCCGATGACACGCTGGCCAAGGAAGGAAGGTCGCGAGCCGACCCAGGCGCAGCAATTGTTTCGGCGAATGGTCCGCGAATGGCTAGGGGTCAGCCTGATCCTGCTGCCGCTGACGGCGGTCTTGTCCCTGAGCCACGGCCTGACCCTGAGCAACCTGCTGTACGACAACCTGCAGCGCTTGAGCCCGCTGCCAGTCGACCCGCGCATTCTCATCGTGACCATCGACGACTACAGCCTGCAGCAACTCGGCAAGTGGCCCTGGCCGCGGCCCGTGCACGCCGACCTGCTCGACCGGTTGACCGCGGCCCAGCCCAGGGGCGTGTTGTTCGACGTGATCTTCAGCGAGCCGGACCCCAACCCCGAGAATGACCAGCGCCTGGCCCAGGCACTCTGCCAGGCCGGCAATGTGTACATTCCGTTGCTGCGCGAAGGGGTCGCTCGCTTTGACCAGCCATTGGCCGAGATCGAACCCGTGGCACCCTTGAGCCAATGCGCCAAGGGGGTCGGGCACATCAATGCCGAAGCGGATGCTGACGGGAAAGTACGCAGTGTCTACCTGCGCGAAGGTCCGGCGCCGCAACCCCGGGCGCAACTGGCGTGGCTGCTCTACCAGGCCAGCACGGACGCGGCTGTCGCCCTGCCCGGCTCGTCTGCGCCGCAGACGGCGCAAGGCTGGCAACGGAGCCATAACGTGCGTATTCCGTTCATCCGCCAGCCAGGTGGATTTCCTACGGTGCCTTACGTCAGCGTGTTGCGTGGGGACGTGCCGGCGCAACTGTTGCGTGATCGCTTGATTCTGATCGGCTCGACCGCGCCCGGCCTGGGCGACCGGTATGTCACACCACAGTCAGCCAGCCTCGGCACCACGCCGGGCATCGAGATCCAGGCCAATCTGCTCAACGGCCTGCTGCAACAGCGCAGCATCCTGGTGCTGGGCAATGGCTGGACGCTGAGCTTATCCACAGCCTTGGTTGCGGCGCTGCTGGCCCTGCTGCTGTTCCGGCCACGGCGCGCGCTGTGGTTGACCCTGGGCGGCTTGGCGAGTGCCCTGCTGGTGTCTGCGTTATTGCTGCGGGCAGGTTGGTGGTGGTCGCCGATGGCCAGCCTGCTGGGGATGATACTGGGCTATCTGGTCTGGAACTGGCGCCGCCTGAATGCGGTGCTCGCCTATTTCGGCTGGGAACTGCAGCGACTGGATAACGAACCCAAGGTATTCCCCGAGCGCCGGCGGACAGCGGCTCCGGCCGGCGATGTGCTGCAGGGACAGATTGTCGCCCTGGAACAGGCCATGAGCCGCACCCGCGATACCCGCCGGTTTATTGCCGACGGCCTGGAGTACTTGCCGGTGGCGACCCTGATCAGCGGCCCGGATGGCCGGGTGCTGTTGGCCAACCGCAATGCCCGTGGGCTGTTCGCCGATGACCTGGTGGGTGAGCCACTGATGGCCCGCCTGGCCGGTCTGGGTTATCCAGGGCTGGCGGAAGGGGCTTTGCCGGCGGTTTCGACCCTGGGCAGCAGTGAGTTTCGCGACACCCAGGGACGCAGCCTGCGACTGGAGCTGGCGCCGTTGCTGCCGGCTGATGGCGGCGCAGCGATTGGCTGGCTGCTCAGCCTGACCGACCTGAGTCTCGAGCGTGAGGCCGAGGAACAACGAGCGGTGCTGCTGCGTTTTCTTTCCCATGACCTGCGCGCGCCGCATTCAGCGATCCTGGCCCTGCTCGATGTGCAGCATCAGCAAGGTAGCGCAGACCCACAATTGCACAGCCAGATCGAGGTCCAGGTGCGCAAGGCCCTGGGCCTGACCGAAGCCTTCGTGCAACTGGCCAAGGCGGAATCGGAGGCCTACCAGTTCGCGCCGAGCATGTTCGCGATGCTGGTGCTCGATGCGTTCGATCAAGCCATGAGCTGCGCCCAGTTGAAACAGATCGAGTTGCTTCATGACCTGGATGAAGAAGCCGAGGGTATGGTGCTCGCAGACCCGTCATTGCTGACCCGGGCCCTGTTCAATCTGCTGGAGAACGCCATCAAGTACAGCCCGCCCCGGAGCCAGGTGCGCGTGCGGGTCAGTTGTGCACAGGGCTGGCTGAGCTGCGAGATCAGCGACCAGGGCCAGGGCATCTCGGCCCAGGAGCTACCCGAACTGTTCAGCCAGTACCGGCGCTTTGCTTCCGCCCAGGGCAGTGAAGGCTTGGGCCTGGGGTTGTCCATGGTCAAGGCGGTGGTGGATCGCCATGGTGGGCGGATCTTCTGTCAAAGCCGGGTCAACGAGGGCACGACGTTCCGGATGGAGTTGCCGTTACTGGAGGATTGATGGGCAGGCCAAACGGGCATAAAAAAACCGGCAACCATGGCCGGTTTTTTTATCACTGAGAAAACTTATGCACGTTTTACGGCGTTTTATCAGCTTAAGAAATATGCATATAAATCATTAAGTTAGATAAAGAATAAAGCATTCAGCAGGAAAACCGTACACAGGTTATCCACAGAATCACTGCGCTTCTTTATCCACTGCAGCGGACAGTGGCGGCAGTGAGCCCATGTCGCGCTGGGTTTGCTCATTCCATGCGGCGGCGCGGTCGTTCAATTCGGCAACGGCCCGGGGTCCGCTGCCTTCGGCGTACATCGGCGCGCCGATGACCACGGTGATGACGCCGGGCTTCTTCGCCCAGCCGGTCTTCGGCCAGAACTTGCCGGCGTTGTGCGCAATCGGCAGTACCGGCAACTGGGCGTTGACCGCCAGCGCCGTGCCACCGCGGGAGAACTTGCCGACAGTACCAAAGGGTACGCGGGTGCCTTCCGGGAAGATCAGCACCCAGACCTTGTCCTTGAGCAACTCGTCACCCTTCTTGGCGACATGCTTGAGGGCGGCCTTGGGGTTGTCGCGGTCGATGGCGATCGGGCGCAGCATGGCCATCGCCCAGCCGAAGAACGGCACGAACAGCAACTCGCGCTTGAGCACCTGGCTCAGGGGCTCGAAGTACGCCGAGAGAAAGAAGGTCTCCCAGGTGCTCTGGTGGTTCGACAGGATCACGCACGGCTGGTCCGGGACGTTCTCGGCACCTTTGACTTCATAGCGGATGCCCAGGAACACCTTGCTCAGCCACAACGCGCAGCGGCACCAGTAGACGTTGATGAAACGGTAGCGTGCCTTGAACGGCAGGAAAGGCGCGATGAAAAAGCTCAGGCTGCACCACAGCAACGAACTGGTGCCCAGCAGCAGGTAAAAAAGAAAGGTTCTGATTGCCTGCAAGATCGACATGATCGCGATTACCGTTGCGGGTCAGTGCCCGCCTTCTAAAAGCGCGCTCCCGAACAGTCCTTGGTCAGGAAGTCAGAATCGCCCTAGTTGTTGATAAGTTCTGCGGCAATCGCCGCCAGATCGTCAAAAATCAAAGTGCCTGCCGGCAGGGACTTGCCCTGAGTCTTTGCGCCTTTACCGGTTTTTACCAAGACTGGCTGAGAGTCGACGGCTTTTGCCGCCTCCAGGTCACTGAGACTGTCGCCGACGAACCACAGGCCCGTCAGCGGCACGTCGTAATGTGCGGCAATGGTTTCAAGCATGCCGGGTTTTGGCTTACGACAGTCACAACCTGCGTCCGGCCCATGGGGGCAGTAGACGATCAGGCCGAGTTCGCCACCCTGCTCGGCCACCAGCGTGCGCAAGCGCGCATGCATGGCGTCCAGGGTGGCGACATCGTAATAGCCGCGAGCGATGCCCGACTGGTTGGTAGCGACCGCTACCGTCCAGCCGGCCTTGCTCAACTGCGCGATGGCTTCGATCGATCCCGGCAGTGGAATCCACTCCGCCACCGACTTGATGTAAGCGTCGGAGTCATGATTGATCACCCCGTCCCGATCGAGAATCAGCAGTTTCAAACGGTCTTACCCCAGCAACGAAATGTCGGCCACGCCCAGGAACAGGCCACGCAGGCGCGCCAGCAGCGCGTAGCGGTTAGCCCGCACGTTGGCGTCTTCGGCATTGACCATGACCGCTTCGAAGAACGCATCCACCGGCTCGCGCAGGGCTGCCAGGCGTGCCAGTGATTCACGGTACTGGCGAGCGGCGGCCATTGGCTGCACAGCCTGGTCCGCTTGCTGGATCGCCGAGTACAGGGAGAACTCGTTGGCGTTGTCGAAGTACTTGGCTTCGACCGTGGTCGGCACGCTGCCTTCGAGCTTGCTCAGCAGGTTCGACACGCGCTTGTTCACCGCGGCCAGGGCAGCGGCTTCAGGCAACTGACGGAAGGCTTGCACCGCCTGCACGCGTTGATCGAAGTCCAGTGCCGAACCCGGGTTCAGGGCGCGCACCGACAGGTAGGTTGCCACGTCCACGCCTTCGTCTTCGTAACGCGCACGCAGGCGATCGAAGATGAACTCCAGCACCGAGTCAGCCAGGCCGGCGGACTTGACCTTGGCCCCGAAGGCCGCCACGGCAAAGGCCACGGCGTCGGTCAGGTCGAGGTCCAGCTTCTTGTCGATCAGGATGCGCAACACGCCCAGCGCTGCACGACGCAGGGCATAGGGGTCTTTGCTGCCGGTTGGCAGCATGCCGATACCGAAGATGCCGACCAGGGTGTCGAGCTTGTCGGCGATCGCCACGGCCGCACCGGTCAGGGTGCTCGGCAGCTCGGCGCCAGCACCGCGCGGCATGTACTGCTCGTTCAGGGCCAGGGCGACGTCTTCTGGCTCGCCATCGTTGAGGGCGTAGTAGTAACCGGCGACGCCTTGCATCTCCGGGAACTCACCGACCATTTCGGTCGCCAGGTCGCACTTGGACAGCAGGCCCGCGCGCGCAGCCCATTGGGCGTTGCCGCCAATGTGCGGGGCGATGAAGGCGGCGAGCTTGGAAACGCGCTCGGCCTTGTCGTAGACGCTGCCCAGTTTTTCCTGGAACACCACGTTCTGCAGGCGCAGGTTGAAGTCTTCGAGCTTCTGCTTCTTGTCTTGCTTGAAGAAGAATTCGGCATCGGTCAGGCGTGGGCGAACCACTTTCTCGTTACCGTCGATGATCTGCTGCGGGTCTTTGCTCTCGATGTTGGCCACGGTAATGAAGCGTGGCAGCAACTTGCCGTCGGCATCCAGCAGGCAGAAGTACTTCTGGTTGTCCTGCATGGTGGTGATCAGGGCTTCTTGCGGCACCTCGAGGAAACGTTCTTCGAACGAGCACACCAGCGGCACTGGCCATTCGACCAGCGCGGTCACTTCGTCGAGCAGCGCTGGCGGAACGATTGCCGTGCCTTCCTGACGGGTGGCCAGCTCTTCGGTGCGCTTGCTGATGATCTCGCGACGCTCGTTGGCGTCCGCCAGCACGTAAGCGGCACGCAGGTCGGCCAGGTAGCTGGACGGCGAACCGATGCGCACGTTTTCCGGGTGGTGGAAGCGGTGACCACGGGAATCACGACCGGCCTTCTGGGCCAGAATGGTGCAGTCGATGACCTGGTCACCCAGCAGCATGACCAACCATTGGGTCGGACGTACGAACTCTTCCTTGCGGGCACCCCAGCGCATGCGCTTGGGGATCGGCAGGTCATTGAGGGAATCTTCGACGATGGTCGGCAGCAGGCTGGCGGTTGGCTTGCCCTTGATCACTTGGCTGAAACGCAGTTTCGGGCCGCTCTGGTCGATTTCGCTCAGCTCGACACCGCACTTCTTGGCAAAACCCAGGGCGGCCTGGGTCGGGTTGCCTTCGGCATCGAACGCCGCTTGGCGTGGCGGGCCGTCGAGGTTGATGCTGCGATCCGGTTGCTGGGTCGCCAGCGCGCTGATCAGCACGGCCAGGCGCCGTGGCGCGGCGAAGACCTGCTTGGCTTCATAGCTCAGGCCTGCAGCTTGCAGGCCCTTGTCGATACCGGCCAGGAAGGCCTCGGCCAGGGTGTTCAGGGCCTTGGGTGGCAGCTCTTCGGTGCCCAGTTCAACCAGGAAATCTTGCGCACTCATTGTGCAGCCTCCAGCTTGGCCAGTACTTCATCACGCAGGTCCGGGGTCGCCATTGGGAAGCCCAGCTTGGCGCGAGCCAGCAGGTAGGCTTGCGCAACGGAACGCGCCAGGGTGCGCACACGCAGGATGTATTGCTGACGCGCGGTCACCGAGATCGCCCGGCGCGCATCCAGCAGGTTGAAGGTGTGCGAGGCCTTCAACACCATTTCGTAGCTTGGCAGCGGCAGCGGCTGGTCGAGTTCGATCAGGCGCTTGGCTTCGCTTTCGTAGAAGTCGAACAGTTCGAACAGCTTCTCGACGTTGGCGTGTTCGAAGTTGTAGGTCGACTGCTCCACTTCGTTCTGGTGGAACACGTCGCCGTAGGTCACCTTGCCCATCGGGCCGTCAGCCCAGACCAGGTCGTAGACCGAGTCCACGCCTTGCAGGTACATGGCCAGACGCTCCAGGCCGTAGGTGATTTCGCCAGTCACCGGGTAGCACTCGATGCCGCCCGCCTGCTGGAAGTAAGTGAATTGGGTCACTTCCATGCCATTGAGCCAGACTTCCCAGCCCAGACCCCAGGCGCCCAGGGTCGGCGATTCCCAGTTGTCTTCGACGAAACGGATGTCGTGTACCAGCGGATCCAGGCCCACGTGCTTGAGGGAGCCCAGGTACAGCTCCTGGAAGTTGTCCGGGTTCGGCTTCAGGACTACCTGGAATTGGTAGTAGTGCTGCAGACGGTTCGGGTTTTCGCCGTAGCGGCCGTCAGTCGGGCGACGACTGGGCTGCACATAAGCGGCGTTCCAGGTTTCCGGGCCGATGGCGCGCAGGAACGTGGCGGTATGGAAAGTGCCGGCGCCTACTTCCATATCGTAGGGCTGAAGTACCACACAACCTTGCTCGGCCCAGTATTGCTGGAGGGCGAGGATCAAGTCTTGGAAGGTACGCACGGCTGGCGTAGGCTGGCTCACGAAATTCACCTGTTTCTTGGGCTGCGATTTAAAGAGCGGGAGTATACCCGATTCGTTCGTGCGCACGCCCCCTGGAGCCTTATGCCACGCTGCTTTTGGTGTTCCGAAGATCCGCTGTACATGGCCTATCACGATCAGGAGTGGGGCGTACCGCTACGCGATGCGCAGCACTTGTTCGAGTTGCTTTTGCTCGAAGGGTTCCAGGCCGGACTGTCATGGATCACTGTGCTGAAGAAGCGCGAGCGCTACCGTGAGGTGCTGTACGGCTTTGATGTGCAGCGCGTGGCCCAGATGAGCGACGCCGAAATCGATGACCTGATGCTCGATCCCGGGATCATCCGCAACCGCCTGAAACTCAATGCCGCACGGCGCAACGCCCAGGCCTGGCTGGCGCTGGAAGACCCGGTGGGTTTTCTCTGGTCGTTTGTTGGCGGTGTGCCGACCATCAACCATTTCCAGGATCGCAGCCAGGTGCCGGCCGTGACCCCGGTCGCCGTGGAAATGAGTCGCGGGCTGAAAAAAGCCGGTTTCACGTTCGTCGGACCGACCATTTGTTACGCCCTGATGCAGGCCTCTGGCATGGTCATGGACCACACCCGCGATTGTGATCGTTACGCCGAGTTGGCGGTGCGCGGTTAGAATAGCCGGCTCGCAACAGGATTCAGACAACAGGAGTGACCTGTGGATAAGTTGAAAGGCGCCTTGCTGGTAGGCGCTCTAAGGTTGTTTGCCCTGCTCCCGTGGCGGGCAGTGCAAGCGGTGGGCGCGGCCATTGGCTGGGTCATGTGGAAAACGCCCAACCGTTCCCGCGACGTGGTGCGCATCAACCTGGCCAAGTGTTTCCCCGACATGGACCCCGCCGAACGTGAGCGCCTGGTGGGCCAGAGCCTCAAGGACATCGGCAAGTCCCTGACCGAAAGCGCCTGCGCGTGGATCTGGCCGGCCCAGCGGTCGATCGATCTGGTGCGTGAAGTCGAAGGCCTGGAAGTGCTCAAGGACGCCCTGGCGTCAGGCAAGGGCGTCGTCGGCATCACCAGCCACCTGGGCAACTGGGAAGTGCTCAACCACTTCTATTGCAGCCAGTGCAAACCGATCATTTTCTACCGTCCGCCCAAGCTCAAGGCGGTGGACGAACTGTTGCGCAAGCAGCGCGTGCAACTGGGTAACCGCGTGGCGGCGTCCACCAAGGAAGGCATTCTCAGCGTCATCAAGGAAGTGCGCAAAGGCGGCGCGGTGGGGATTCCGGCTGACCCGGAGCCAGCCGAATCGGCCGGTATTTTCGTGCCCTTTTTCGCCACCAAGGCCCTGACCAGCAAGTTTGTGCCGAACATGCTCGCTGGCGGCAAGGCGGTCGGGGTATTCCTGCACGCCCTGCGCCTGCCGGACGGCTCGGGCTACAAGGTGATTCTGGAAGCCGCCCCCGAGGCGATGTACAGCACCGACACCGAGACCTCCTGCGCGGCCATGAGCCAGGTGGTCGAACGGTATGTGCGGGCGTATCCGAGTCAGTACATGTGGAGCATGAAGCGCTTCAAGAAGCGTCCGCCGGGTGAAGAGCGCTGGTACTGATTGGCGATCACCCCTGTAGGAGCACTGCTTGCTCCTACAGCGCAGGTTGTTGGCGATCGAGCTTTTTCAGGAACACCGTCATTTCCTTTTCGGCCTGCTTGTCGCCATGGGCGCGGGCAGCTTCCAGGCCCTGCTCCCAGGCCTGGCGCGCCGCCGGGTAGTCCGCCAGCGCCAGGTGGGCCTTGCCCAATAGCTTCCAGGCCGCAGAATATTTCGGATCGAACGCCACGCAGCGCGTGAAGTGCTCGGCGGCCTTGGCGTTTTCCCCCAGATCCAGATACCCCTTGCCCAGCCCGAAGCGCAGCAATGAGTTATCCACACCCTTGGCGAGCATTTTTTCCAGGGACTCGAGCATGGGTCATTTCCTTGTTGGGTGGGTCAGAAGTAGGCGTTTCGCCAGGCGGCCGCACATCCTGGTTCAGAAGAAGCTCAGGCCGACGTGGAACAGCTTTTCCACATCGCGAATATGCTTTTTATCCACAAGGAACAGAATCACATGGTCCCCCGCTTCGATCACAGTGTCGTCGTGGGCGATCAACACTTCTTCGTCGCGGATGATCGCGCCAATGGTGGTCCCCGGCGGCAATGCGATGTTCTCGATGGCCTTGCCGATGACCTTGCTCGACTTCTCATCACCGTGGGCAATGGCCTCGATGGCTTCTGCCGCACCCCGGCGCAGTGAGTGCACGCTGACGATGTCGCCCCGGCGTACGTGGGCCAGCAAGGTGCCGATGGTCGCCAGTTGCGGGCTGATGGCGATGTCGATGTCACCGCCCTGGATCAGGTCGACGTAGGCGGGGTTGTTGATGATGGTCATCACCTTCTTTGCGCCCAGGCGTTTGGCCAGCAGCGAAGACATGATGTTGGCTTCATCGTCGTTGGTCAGCGCAAGGAAGATATCGGCGTCGGCGATGTTCTCCTCCAGCAGCAAGTCGCGATCCGATGCACTGCCCTGCAGCACCACGGTGCTGTCGAGGGTGTCCGACAGGTAGCGGCAGCGGGCCGGGTTCATCTCGATGATCTTGACCTGGTAGCGACTTTCGATGGCCTCGGCCAGGCGCTCGCCAATCTGCCCGCCACCGGCGATGACGAT
The DNA here is from genome assembly GCF_014236655.1 of Pseudomonas kielensis. Classification (GTDB taxonomy): domain Bacteria; phylum Pseudomonadota; class Gammaproteobacteria; order Pseudomonadales; family Pseudomonadaceae; genus Aquipseudomonas; species Aquipseudomonas kielensis. The sequence goes on along the minus strand of NZ_JACMYG010000020.1, from coordinate 93,397 downwards.
GCGCTTGTAGCTTTCATCGAGGCGGCGCATTTCACTCATGACCGCGCGAATGTTGGCCCGGGCGGCAATGAAAAACACTTCATCGTCGGCTTCGATCACCGTGTTGCCTTGCGGCAGGATCGGTCGGTCACGACGGAAAATCGCGGCCACCCGGGTATCGACGTTCGGCATGTGCTCGCGCAATTGGCGCAGTTGCTGGCCTACCAGCGGTCCGCCGTAGTAGGCCTTGACCGCGACCAACTGGGCCTTGCCCTCGGCAAAGTCGATCACCTGCAGGGCACCGGGGTGCTGGATCAGGCGCTTGATGTAGTTGGTGACCACTTGTTCCGGGCTGATCAGCACATCGACCGGAATCGCGTCGTTGTCGAACAGCTCGGCGCGGGTCAGGTAGGACGCCTCGCGCACCCGGGCGATCTTGGTCGGGGTATGGAACAGGGTATGGGCGACCTGGCAGGCGACCATGTTGGTTTCGTCGCTGTTGGTCACGGCCACCAGCATGTCGGCGTCGTCGGCGCCCGCTTGGCGCAACACCGTGGGCAAAGAGCCGCGACCTTGCACGGTGCGGATGTCGAGGCGATCGCCGAGATCGCGCAGGCGTTCGCCGTCAGTGTCGACCACGGTGATGTCGTTCGCTTCGCTGGCCAGATGTTCTGCCAGTGATCCACCCACCTGCCCTGCTCCGAGGATGATGATCTTCATCCATTTACTCCCTTAAAACCGGTTAACCGCGCGTGGCGGCAATCTTGATCAGCTTGGCGTAATAGAACCCGTCATGACCACCCTCTTGCGCCAGCAACTGGCGACCATGGGGTTGCTTGATGCCGGCCTGGCTGGCGATGTCCAGTTCGCGAGCGCCGGGGGTGCGCGCGAGGAAGGCTTCGATCACTTCGGTGTTCTCGGTCGGCAGTGTCGAGCAGGTGGCGTAAAGCAGAATGCCGCCTACCTCGAGGGTGGGCCACATCGCGTCGAGCAACTCACCTTGCAGCACGGCCAGTGCGGCGATGTCATCGGGTTGGCGGGTCAGCTTGATGTCCGGGTGGCGGCGGATCACGCCCGTGGCCGAACAGGGAGCGTCCAGCAGAATCCGCTGGAACGGCTTGCCATCCCACCAGGCCTGCGTGTCGCGGCCATCGGCGGCGATCAGTTCGGCGCTCAGGCCCAGGCGCTCGAGGTTTTCCTTGACCCGTACCAGGCGCTTGGCTTCGAGATCCACCGCAACCACGGCGGCCAGCCCAGGCTCGACTTCGAGGATATGGCAGGTCTTGCCGCCGGGTGCGCAGCAGGCGTCGAGCACCCGCTGGCCCGGCGCCAGGTCCAGCAGCTCGGCGGCCAGTTGCGCCGCTTCGTCCTGTACGCTGATCCAACCTTCGCTGAAGCCCGGCAGGCTGCGCACATCACCCGGGGTCTCGAGGACGATACCGTCCTGGCTGAAGGTGCAAGGCTGGGCGGCGACCCCGGCCTGGCTGAGCAGCTGCAGGTAGGCATCGCGGTCGTGATGGCGGCGATTGACCCGCAGAATCATCGGTGGGTGCGCGTTGTTCGCGGCGCAAATGGCTTCCCACTGCAGGGGCCAGAAGGCCTTGAGGGATTTTTGCAGCCAGCGTGGGTGGGCGGTGCGTACCACCGGATCGTGTTCGAGCTCGGCCAGCAGCGCTTCGCTTTCCCGTTGCGCGCGGCGCAGTACGGCGTTGATCAGGGCCTTGGCCCAGGGCTTTTTCAGCTTGTCGGCGCAGCCCACGGTTTCACCGATGGCGGCGTGTGCCGGAACCCGGGTGTAGAGCAGTTGGTACAGGCCGACCAGCAGCAGCGCCTCGACATCGGCATCCGCCGCCTTGAGGGGCTTTTGCAGCAGTTTGGCCGCCAGCGCCGACAAGCGTGGCTGCCAGCGTGCGGTACCGAAGGCCAGGTCCTGGGTGAAGCCGCGATCGCGGTCTTCGACTTTGTCCAGTTGAGTCGGCAGGGAACTGTTGAGGGACGCTTTGCCACTGAGGACAGCGGCCAGTGCCTTGGCGGCGGCCAGACGCGGGTTCATTGCGCGTCCACCGATTGGCCGAGGACGGTGCCCAGGGCAAATTTCTCGCGGCGGCTATTGAACAGGTCGCTGAAGTTCAGGGCCTTGCCACCGGGCAATTGCAGGCGGGTCAAGCACAGCGCTTGTTCACCGCAGGCGACGATCAGGCCGTCCTTGCTGGCGCCGAGCACCTCGCCTGGGGCGCCTTGGCCATCGACCAGGTTGGCGGCCAGGACTTTCAGCGCTTCGCCATTGAGGGTGCTGTGGCAGATCGGCCATGGGTTGAAGGCGCGTACCAGGCGTTCCAGTTCGACCGCCGGGCGGCTCCAGTCGATGCGCGCCTCGTCCTTGTTCAATTTGTGCGCATAGGTGGCGAGGCTGTCGTCCTGCACTTCGCCTTGCAGGGTGCCGGCGGCCAATCCGGCAATCGCCTGGAGCACGGCGGGCGGGCCCATTTCGGCCAGTCGGTCATGCAGGGTGCCGCCGGTGTCCTGGCCGCTGATCTCGGTGCTCACCTTCAGTAGCATCGGCCCGGTGTCCAGCCCCGCCTCCATGCGCATCACGGTGACGCCGCTCTGTGCATCGCCGGCTTCGACGGCGCGCTGGATCGGCGCCGCACCGCGCCAGCGCGGCAACAGGGAGGCATGGCTGTTGATGCAACCCAGGCGCGGGATATCCAGCACCACCTGCGGCAGGATCAAGCCATAGGCGACCACCACCATCAGGTCCGGCTGCAGGGCGGCCAGTTCGGCCTGGGCGTCGGCATTGCGCAGGGTGGGTGGCTGGAACACCGGGATGTGGTGTTCCAGGGCCAACTGCTTGACCGGGCTTGGCATCAGCTTTTGCCCACGACCTGCCGGACGGTCCGGTTGGGTGTAGACCGCCACGACCTCGTAAGGGCTGTCGAGCAGGGCCTTGAGGTGTTCGGCGGCAAATTCGGGGGTGCCGGCAAAGACGATGCGCATTGAGGAGGCTCTCGGTTTCAGAAGCAGTCACAAAAGAAAAAGGCTTGCCGCAGCAAGCCTTTGGAAGAAAGGAATCAAGCGTTCTGGCGATGGAGCTTTTCCAGCTTCTTCTTGATCCGGTCGCGTTTGAGCGTGGACAGGTAGTCGACAAACAATTTGCCGTTGAGGTGATCGCACTCATGTTGAATGCACACCGCCAGCAGGCCTTCGGCGATCATTTCGTACGGCTTGCCGTCGCGATCCAGGGCCTTGATCTTGACCTTCTGCGGGCGATCGACGTTTTCGTAGAAGCCGGGTACCGAAAGGCAGCCTTCCTGGTACTGGTCCATCTCGTCGGTCAGGGTCTCGAACTCGGGGTTGATGAACACCCGCGGTTCACTGCGGTCTTCGGACAAGTCCATGACCACGATGCGCTTGTGCACATTGACCTGGGTCGCCGCGAGGCCGATGCCTGGCGCTTCATACATTGTTTCAAACATGTCATCGACCAACTGCCGCACTTCGTCGTCCACTACGGTCACCGGTTTGGCGATCGTGCGCAGGCGCGGGTCGGGGAATTCGAGGATGTTCAAAATGGCCATAAGCGTAATTGCTGCACGTGTGAAGTAAGGTCAGGGCCGATCGCCTGGCAGTCCGCAGAGGCTGGCGATGGCTGTAAAACGAAGCCCCCTCGCGGGAGCGAGCCATGTCGGCTCTGGCGTTTTACGCGAACCCACATAATAAAGGGATTCACCGCGTGAGGGAAATCACAAACCTTTGCCCATCGCCCGCCACAGCCTGCACGCAGGGTAAAAATTCCTGCTCCTCAGCGCCTCTTGGCGAGAAAACACTCAACAAGTTACCAACAGACTTATCCACAGCTTGTTCCTGACCCGTCAGGCTCAATTACGATCAAGGATGATCTTATGCCGTCGTCTGTATCCCTGCCGGTTTCGCCGGCGGAACTGGAAGCCCGTCTGCGTTTGCACTGCCTGCCGGAACTGGGGCCACGGCGTTACCAGAAGTTGCTGCAAGCCTTCGGTTCGGCCTCCAAAGCCATCAGCGCCCCGGCCAGTGCCTGGCGTGCCCTGGGTTTGCCCGCCGCCTGCGCAGAGGCAAGGCGCAGCCCGTCGATTCGCGATGGCGCTCACCAGGCATTGGCCTGGCTGGAGCGTGAAGGCCAGCATTTACTGATGATTGACCAGCCCGGGTACCCCGCGTTGCTGGCTGAGATCAGTGACCCACCGCCTTTGCTGTTTGTCGCCGGAGATCCGGCGATCCTGGAAAAACCGCAGTTGGCGATGGTCGGCAGCCGTCGCGCCTCCAGGCCGGGGATGGACACCGCGGCGGCATTCTCCCGCAGCCTGGCGGGTGCTGGTTTTGTGATCACCAGTGGCTTGGCGCTGGGTATCGATGCCGCTGCGCATCAGGCCGCGCTCGACGTCGGAGGGCAGACGGTGGGAGTGCTGGGCACCGGCCTGGAAAAATTTTATCCACAGCGCAACCGAGCCCTTGCCACGGCGATGATTGCCCAGGGCAGCGCGGTGGTTTCCGAATTTGCCCTGGATGCCGGGCCGCACCCCAGCCACTTTCCCCGACGCAACCGGATCATCAGTGGATTGTCCCTGGGCGTGCTGGTGGTCGAGGCCAGTGTCGCCAGCGGTTCATTGATCACCGCCCGGCTGGCGGCAGAACAGGGGCGCGAGGTCTATGCGATTCCCGGCTCCATCCACCACCCCGCTGCCCGCGGCTGTCACCAGTTGATTCGCGACGGGGCAACGTTGGTGGAGACCATTGAGCATATTCTCGAAGGATTGCGTGGCTGGCAGTACTTGCCGGCCGCCCCGGTCACAGCTGCGGCCGAACTCGATCACCCGTTGTTGCGCCTGCTGTTTGCCGCGCCCCACACCACCGAAGCCCTGGCCGAGTCCAGCGGCTGGGCCTTGCCCAAAGTGCTGGTGGCGCTGACCGAGCTGGAAATGCAGGGTCGCGCGGTGGCGGAAGGCGGACGCTGGTTTGCCCGCCTAAGCTAGGTTCATGCACTGGGATTTGTAAGGAAGATGGGTAAACTGCGCACAGCCTTATTTTGGAGAGTCGGTCATGGTCAACAGTTGGCGTGTGCAACAAGCCGCACGAGGAATTCGCGCAGGGGCGGTGCTTGCCTATCCAACCGAAGCCGTCTGGGGCCTGGGGTGCGACCCCTGGGATGAAGAAGCGGTGTATCGCCTGTTGGCGATCAAGGGACGTTCGGTGGAAAAGGGCCTGATCCTGGTGGCTGACAATATCCGCCAGTTCGACTTCCTGTTCGATGACTTCCCGCAGTTGTGGCTCGATCGCATGGCCAGCACCTGGCCTGGGCCGAACACCTGGCTGGTGCCCCACCAGAACATGTTGCCGCAATGGATCACCGGGGTTCACGAAACCGTGGCGTTGCGCGTCAGCGATCACCCGCAGGTGCGGGATCTGTGTGCATTGGTCGGGCCACTGGTGTCGACATCCGCCAACCCTCAGGGACGGCCGGCCGCGCGCACGCGGATTCGCGTCGAGCAGTACTTCCGTGGGCAAGTCGACCTGGTACTGGGCGGTCAGCTCGGTGGGCGCAAGAACCCCAGCGTGATTCGCGACCTGGCGACCGGCCACGTGGTGCGTCCGGACTGAGATCGCGCTGCTGCCATTCGCTGGCAAGCCGCACGCGGGCGCCAGCGAAGACGTTCTGTCTGACGCAATAACTATCAGGGCAACAGAATGGTCGATCCGGTGGTACGCCGGGCCGACAACTCGGTCTGTGCCTTCGCTGCTTCAGCCAGTGAATAACGCTGGCTGATATCAACCCGCAACTGGCCGCTGATGATCATCCCGAACAGCTCATCGGCCATGCGCTGCAGGTTTTGCGCGTTGTTGGCGTAGGTCGCCAGGGTCGGTCGGGTGACGTACAGCGAACCCTTGGCCGAGAGAATCCCCAGGTTCACCCCGTCCACCGCCCCCGACGCATTGCCGAAACTCACCACCAGCCCACGGGGCGCAGTGCAGTCGAGGGAGGTCAGCCAGGTGTCTTTGCCGACGCCGTCGTAGACCACCGGGCATTTCTTGCCATCAGTCAGTTCCAGGACCCGTTCAACGACATTCTCATGGCTGTAGTCGATAGTCGCCCAGGCGCCGTTGGCCTTGGCCAGTGCAGCTTTTTCCGGCGAACTGACGGTACCGATCAGCTTCACGCCCAGGGCCTTGGCCCACTGGCAGGCCAGCGAACCAACGCCGCCGGCCGCGGCGTGGAACAGAATGGTTTCGCCCCCCTTGAGTTCATAGGTCTGACGCAACAGGTATTGCACCGTCAGGCCCTTGAGCATCACGCCTGCGGCCTGTTCGAAGCTGATAGCGTCGGGCAGGTGCACCAGGTTGGCTTCCGGCAATACGTGCACATCGCTGTAGGCCCCCAGTGGCCCGCTGCCATAGGCCACGCGGTCGCCGACCTTGAATCGGGTGACCTGGCTACCGACGGCCTGGACCACGCCAGCCCCCTCCGCGCCCAGGCCCGATGGCAAGGCAGGAGGCGCATAGAGGCCGCTGCGAAAATAGGTGTCGATGAAATTCAGGCCGATGGCCTTGTTGCTCACACTGACCTGCTGCGGGCCCGGCTCGGCCGGCTGATAGTCCACATACTCAAGCACTTCAGGGCCGCCATGGGCACGGAACTGGATACGTTTGGCCATCTGCACTCTCCTTGGGTGGTTTTGCGTAGGGGCCTATCGGACTCCTAAGCTTGATCTTCGTCAACTGTGGCAGGCCGGGGTGCAGTGTTATGCTACGCGCCCATTTGCGTCGGCCGCCGTTCTGATCGAGCGCCGCGTAGCTTTGCCCGATTCAAGGTGATGCCATGACTACCCGCACCGAAGCCGTTAAAGCCTACCTGCTCGACCTGCAAGACCGCATATGTGCCGCGCTGGAAACAGAAGACGGCGGCACGCGCTTTGTCGAAGACGCCTGGACCCGGCCTGCCGGCGGTGGCGGACGGACTCGGGTAATTGAAAATGGCGCGGTGATCGAAAAAGGCGGCGTCAACTTTTCCCACGTCTTTGGCAGCGGCCTGCCGCCGTCGGCCAGCGCGCACCGGCCCGAGTTGGCCGGACGCGGCTTCGAAGCCCTCGGTGTGTCGCTGGTGATCCACCCGCACAACCCTCATGTGCCGACGTCCCACGCCAATGTGCGGTTTTTCATCGCTGAAAAACCCGGTGAAGAGCCGGTGTGGTGGTTCGGTGGCGGCTTCGACCTGACCCCCTACTACGGCAATGAAGAAGACTGCGTGCATTGGCACCGTGTCGCCGCCCAGGCCTGCGCGCCATTCGGGCCGGATGTCTACAGCCGTTACAAGGCATGGTGCGACAGCTACTTCCACATCAAGCATCGCAACGAGCCCCGCGGTATTGGCGGCCTGTTCTTCGATGACCTGAACGAGTGGGATTTCGATACCTGCTTCGCGTTCATCCGCGCCATCGGCGATGCCTACATCAAGGCATACCTGCCGATCGTGCAGCGCCGCAAGGCCCAGGCCTACACCGAGCAACAGCGTGAATTCCAGGAGTTCCGCCGTGGTCGCTACGTCGAATTCAACCTGGTCTACGACCGTGGCACGCTGTTCGGCCTGCAGTCGGGCGGGCGTACCGAGTCGATCCTCATGTCGCTGCCACCGCAAGTGCGCTGGGCCTACGACTGGAAGGCCGAGCCGGGTAGCGAAGAGGCGCGTCTGACGGAGTACTTCCTGCAAGACCGCGACTGGCTGGCGGGCTCGGCCTGACCGGTCGGCGCCGGCTGGCCGGCGAACAACGCTAACGTGGTTGAGCACAGTAGCGCCTACAGGGCGCGCTCCAAGAGGGTGTGAGATGGATCAGTACGTCGTTTTCGGTAACCCGATTGGCCACAGCAAGTCGCCGTTGATCCATCGTCTGTTTGCCCAGCAGACGGCTCAGCAGTTGGACTACAACACCCTGCTGGCGCCGCTCGATGATTTTTCCGGCTGCGCCACGGCATTTTTCGCTGAGGGGCGTGGGGCTAATGTCACGGTGCCCTTCAAGGAACAGGCCTATCGTCTGGCCAGCCAACTGACGGCCCGTGCGCAACGGGCCGGGGCGGTCAACACCCTGAGCAAGTTGGCCGACGGCAGCCTGTTGGGTGACAACACCGACGGCGCCGGGCTCGTTCGAGATCTCACGGTCAATGCCGGATTCAGCCTGCACGGCAAGCGCATCCTGCTGCTCGGCGCCGGTGGCGCGGTGCGCGGTGCGCTGGAGCCGTTGTTGGCCGAGCAACCGGCCTCCGTGATCATCGCCAACCGCACGGTGGAAAAAGCCGAGCAGTTGGCGGAGCTGTTCGCCGATCTGGGCCCGGTGTCGGCCAGCGGCTTCGATTGGCTGCGCGAGCCAGTGGACCTGATCATCAACGCGACGTCGGCCAGCCTGTCAGGCGATGTACCGCCGATTGCCAGCAGCCTGATCGAACCCGGCAAGACCCTGTGCTACGACATGATGTACGGCAAGGAACCGACATCCTTCTGCCGCTGGGCCAGCGCCCATGGTGCCGCCCTGGCACTGGATGGCCTGGGCATGCTTGCCGAACAAGCCGCCGAAGCCTTCTTCCTGTGGCGCGGGGTGCGCCCGGACACCGCACCAGTGCTGGCTGAACTGCGCCGGCAATTGGCGCTGTAGTTCAATCCTCGAAACGGATCGGGCATTTTTCCGCGCCTTCGAGCTTGCGCAACTCTTCGACCACATGCCCCCGGGCCCGACGCAAGGTCAGGCTGCGGTCCTGCCTGAGCAGGCGGCGGGCTTCCTGGTGGAGCATTTCCACCCCGGAATAGTCGATGAAGTTGATGTATTGCGCCTCGATCACCACTGCCCGGCCCTGGGTGCGCTGCAGGCGCACTTGCAGGTAATGGCTGGCGCCGAAAAAGATCGAGCCGCCGACCCGCAGAATCTCTTCATCGCCCTCGCGCCATTGCTGCACGCGGGGCTGAGAGGTGCGTTTGAGGTAGAAGAACAGCGAGGCCAGCACACCGGCATAGATTGCCGTTTGCAGCTCCAGCAGCAGCGTGGCGACGCAGGTCAGCGCCATCACCGCAAACTCGGCCCGACTGACCCGAAACAACGCCCGAATACCGCGGTGGTCCACCAGGCCCCAGCAAATCAACAGAATGCTACCGGCCATGGCGGGGATCGGGATGTGCGCGATCAGGCTCGCCCCGGCCAGCGCAAACACGGCCACCCACAGCGCCGAGAACACGCCCGCCAGCGGTGAGCAGGCACCGGCTTCATAGCTCAAGCCGGAGCGGGTGAAGGAACCGGCCGACAGCGAGCCGGAGAAAAAACTGCCGACGATGTTGGAAAAGCCCTGGGCGCGGACTTCCTGGTTGGCGTCGAGCAACTGTTGCGAGCGTGCCGACAGTGAACGGGCGATCGACAGACTGGTGACCAGCCCCAACATGCCGACCGCCACGGCACTGGGCAGCAGGCGCAGGATCAGGTCCAGATCCAGGGGCAAGGGGCTGAACGGCGGCAGTCTTCCGACAAACGCGCTGACCTGCTGCACATGGCCGAACAACGAAGGCCACAGCCAGACCAGCAGGCTGCTCAGGACCAGGGTGATCAGCAGGCTCGGCCAGCGCGGCAGGCACAGCTTCAGCGCGACCCCCAGCGCCAGTGTACCGAGGCCCAGCAGCAGCGAAGGTTTGTCCAGCTCATGGAGATGGCTGACCAGCGACATCAGGCTGTCGAGTGCCGTGGCCTGGCTCGGCAGGTCCAGCCCCAGCAGGTTCGGCAGTTGCCCGAGGGCGATGACCACCGCGGCACCCAGGGTGAAGCCCAGCACCACCGAGTGCGAGACGAAGTTCACCAGGGCGCCGAACCGCAGCAGACCGAGTAGCCATTGGAATACGCCGGCGAGGAAGGTCAGCAACAGGATCAAGGTGACGTAGTCCTGGGAACCGGGCACCGCCAACGGGCTGACGCTGGCGTACAGGACGATGGAGATGGCCGCCGTAGGACCGCAGATCAGATGCCAGGAGGAACCCCAGAGGCAGGCGATCAGCACCGGGATGATGGCGGCGTACAAACCATATTCCGGCGGCAGGCCGGCAATCAGCGCGTAGGCAATCGATTGTGGTAGCGCCAGAATCGCCCCGCTCAGCCCGACGACAAGATCGCGGCCGACGCTGGCGCGGGTCTGCTGCGGCAGCCAGCGGAGAAAGGGAAAGAGCGAATGGCGGCTGGGGAGTGCCATGAATCCTCGCGAATGGGGTTTTGCCAAAGAGTATCAGGGCAAAGGTGATTGTTCCCACGGGTGTGCAGGAACAATCCCAGGGGCCAGGTGTTACAGCTTGGCCTTGACCGCCGGCAATGCCTCTTTGCCGTCTGCCGTTTTCACTCCGGCCAGCCACGTGTCCAGCACCGCTGGGTTGGCCTTGAGCCACGCCTTGGCGGCCTCGGTATTGCTGACCTTGTTGTTCACCACCTCGGCCATGATGCTGTTTTCCATGTCCTGGGTGAAGCTCAGGTTGCTCAGCAGTTTGCCGACGTTCGGGCAGGCCTGGGCATAACCCTTGCGGGTCAGGGTGTGGACACTGCCGGTGTCGCCGAAGTATTTCTCGCCACCCTTGAGGTAGCGCATTTTCAGCTGCACGTTCATCGGGTGCGGGGTCCAGCCGAGGAAGGTCACGAACTTGTGCTTCTTCACGGCGCGCGAGACTTCCGCGAGCATCGCCTGCTCGCTGGACTCCACCAGCTTCCATTGACCCAGGTCGAAGTCGTTTTTCTTGATGATGTCCTGCAGCGAGAGGTTGGCCGGTGCACCGGAGCCGATGCCGTAGATTTTCTTGTCGAACTGCTCGGCATACTTGTTCAGGTCGGCGAAGTCATGCACGCCCGCCTCCCAGACGTAGTCCGGCACTGCCAGGGTGAACTCGGTACCGTCGAGGTTCTTCGCCAGTTGAGTGACTTCGCCGGTGGCCACGAACTTGTCGTAGAAACCCTGCTGTGCCGGCATCCAGTTACCGAGGAAGACATCGACCTGACCGTCCTTCAGGCCACCAAAGATGATCGGCACTGCCAGGGTATCGATCCGGGCCTTGTACCCCATGCCATCGAGCAGCACGCCGGTGATGGCATTGGTTGCGGCGATGTCGCTCCAGCCGGGGTCGGCCATCTTCACGGTGTCGCATCCCTGTTCGGCCCAGGCCGAAGCACTGCCAAACACCAGCAACCCGGCGGTCACAACTGTGGATAACCTTTGCATGCGCTTCCCCTTACATTATTGGTTTTGGCAGGGTTGTGGATAACGAGCCTTGCGCTCCAGATCATCGAGGTCGATGTGGTTGCGCATGTACTGCTGGCTGGCGTCGACCAGGGGCTGGTGGTCCCAGCTCTTCAGGTGGCCGAGGCTCAGGGCGTCAGCGACGAATCGCCGGCGGCGCTGGCTGGCCAGGACCTGTTGGTGAATCGCCGGGATATCCCACTTGGCGCGAGCTTCGGTGAGAAAGGCGGCGAAAACCGCTTGATGCGATGGCGAGTGACTGAGCTCTTCCTGTTCGCGCGGGTCGTTGCGCACATCGAACAACAGGCAGGGGTCGTCTTCACTGTAAATAAATTTGTAGGGCCCCCGGCGGATCATCATCAACGGGCTGATGGTGCCTTCGGCCATGTATTCGCCAAACACTTCATCGTGGCCGCCCTGCCCCTGCAGGTGGGGCACCAGCGAGCGGCCGTCCAGTGGCAGGCCGGGCTGCAGCTCCCCGCCGGCCAGGGCGACGAAGGTCGGGAGCAGGTCAGCGGTGGAAACGGCGGCACTGACCCGCCCGGCCGCGAATTGCCCTGGCGCGTAGACCAGCAGTGGCACCCGGGCGGCCATTTCGAACCAGTGCATTTTGTACCAGAGGCCGCGCTCGCCGAGCATGTCGCCGTGGTCGCCGGAAAATACAATGATGGTGTCGTCGATCAGCCCCGTGTCTTCGAGGGTCTGCAGGAGTTTGCCGACGTTGGCATCGATGTAGCTGCACGCGCCGAAGTAGGCGCGGCGTGCATCACGGATCTTGTCCACAGGCAGTGGCTTGTCCCACAGGTCGTAGACCTTGAGCAGGCGCTGGGAGTGTGGGTCGAGTTCGGCCTGCGCCGGGGTCTGCGGCAGCGGGATGTCCTGCTCGTCATACAGATCCCAGAATGCCTTGGGAATGGTGTACGGGTCGTGTGGGTGGGTCATCGAGACGGTCAGGCAAAACGGTTGGTCACCGTCTTCGCGGATGTGATCGAACAGGTACTGCTGGGCCTTGAAGACCACCTCTTCATCGAAGTCCAGTTGGTTGGTGCGCACGCAAGGTCCGGCTTGCAGGACTGAGGACATGTTGTGATACCAGCTTGGACGTACGTCCGGTTCATCCCAGTTCACCGCCCAACCGTAGTCGGCCGGGTAGATGTCGCTGGTCAGGCGTTCCTCATAGCCGTGCAATTGGTCCGGGCCACAGAAGTGCATCTTGCCGGACAGCGCGGTGCGATAACCGAGGCGGCGCAGGTAGTGGGCGTAGGTCGGCACATCGGCGGGGAAGTCCGCGGCGTTGTCGTAGGCACCGATCCTGCTGGGTAACTGGCCACTGACCAGGGTGAAACGTGAGGGGGCGCATAACGGGCTGTTGCAGTACGCCGCGTCGAACACCACGCCCTGGGCCGCCAGTCGGCTCAGGTTGGGCAGCTTGATCGGTGAAGCGCCATAGAACGGCAACAGAGGCGCGGCCATTTGATCGGCCATGATGAAAAGAATGTTCTTGCGCTTCATGTGATAGCGGCATTCCATAGTGGGCAGTTATGCGAAAGTGCTGTGATCGAGAATGTAGCCCGTGCTCTTCGCGGTAAAGCCCATGTCCGGCAATGACTAGGATAAGCCCACCTTATGTATGACGCCCTTGGTGAACTCTCCCTGGACCTGTTGCGCACCTTTGAAGCGGCGGCGCGCCATGGCAGTTTTACCGCCGCCGCCGTGGAACTGGGCACCACCCAACCTGCTGTCAGCCAACAGCTCAAGCGGTTGGAGGAGCAACTGGCAACCCGCTTGTTCGACCGCATCTACCGGGGCATCGAGCTGACGGAAGCCGGATCGATCCTGTTCGAACAGGTGCAGAGCGGCCTGCAGAGCATCGAGGCCGGGTTGAGTGCGATCAGTGCCCAGGACCAGCATGAGGTGTTGCAGGTGGCCACCGATTTCGCCTTCGCAGCCTACTGGCTGATGCCGCGTCTGCATCGCTTTCACGAGGCCAACCCGCAGGTGGATGTCAGCCTGGTGACCAGCGAACGTAATCACAACATGTTGCGCAGCGACATCGACGTGGCCGTGCTGTTCGGCGAAGGGCGCTTCAAGCAGGGTGAAAGTCACTGGTTGTTCAGTGAGGAGGTGTTCCCGGTGTGCAGCCCGCTGCTGCTCAAGGAGCGACTCGCCCCCTTGCCCGCCCACACGTTGCTGGAGTTGCCGCTGTTGCATCTGCGGGGCGAGAACAGCAGCCACTGGTTCGACTGGAGCGGTGTGTTCCGTCGCCTGGGGATCGCCACCCCACCGACGCCGGGGCAACTGCGGTTTGATAATTACACCCTGTTGATTCAGGCAGCGATTGGCGGTCAGGGCGTGGCCATCGGTTGGCGGCACCTGGTCGATGACTTGCTGGCGCAGGGGCTATTGGTGCGGCCGATTGCCGAGACGGCGATCTCCGGCTTCGGTTATTACGTGGTACTGCCCCAGCGCAAACGCCGCAGTGCGCTGATCCAGCAGTTCGTCGACTGGCTGATGAGCGAACAGGCCAGCAGTGCCGAATCGTTGGCGGGATTAGCCCTGCCGTCCATTGCGGTGTAGCGTTGCTACTGGGACCTGAATGATGCAAGACGAGAGCACTATGCAACGGATCAAGGGCTACCACGCCCATGTTTACTTCGACGCGAGCACCCTTGCCCAGGCGCGGGCGCTGTGTGAAGAGGCTGCCCGGCTGTTTCCCCTGCAAATGGGGCGAGTCCACGAACGCCCGGTGGGGCCGCATCCGGACTGGAGCTGCCAACTGGCCTTTGGCCCGGAACTGATCGCCGTGGTGCTGCCGTGGCTGGCGCTGCATCGCAACGGCCTGGTGGTGTTCCTGCATCCCGAGACCGGGGATGAGTTGGCCGATCACACCGACCACGCGATCTGGATGGGGGCGATCCGGCCGCTGGATCTGTCGATTTTTTGAGGGGGCGGCAACAAAAAAAGGGCCCGGAACATGGTTCCGGGCCCTTGGCTGTCGCGGGGTCAAGACTTAGCCAACGCGAGCGTTGCGCACACCTTCAGACAGTGCGGCACACAGGCTCAGCACGCCATCAATGGCCTGGTCCGGTGTGGTGGCATTGGCGATATGGTCGATCAATGCCGAACCCACCACCACCCCATCTGCCAGGCGGGCAATCGCTGCCGCTTGCTCTGGCGTACGGATGCCGAAGCCGATGCTGATGGGCAGATCGGTGTGGCGACGCAAACGGGTCACCGCCTCTTCGACGTGCTCCAGGGTGGCAGCACCCGCACCGGTAACACCGGCCACCGAGACGTAGTAGACGAAACCGGAGCTGCCATTGAGCACGGTCGGCAGGCGCACGTCGTCGGTGGTCGGGGTGGTCAGGCGGATAAAGTCCAGGCCGGCGGCTTGGGCCGGATCGCACAGCTCGCCGTTATGTTCAGGTGGCAGGTCGACCACGATCAGGCCATCCACCCCGGCTTCCTTGGCGTCCGCGATGAAGCGTGGAACACCGTAATAGTGGATAGGATTGAAGTACCCCATCAGCACCAGTGGCGTGTCGCTGTTGCCCGCCCGGAACTCACGAACCATTTGCAGGGTTTTTGCCAGGTTCTGTTTGGCGCCCAGGGCGCGGATGTTGGCAAGCTGGATCGCCGGGCCATCGGCCATCGGGTCGGTGAACGGCATGCCCAGCTCAATCACATCGGCGCCGGCGGCAGGTAGCCCCTTGAGGATCGCCAGGGAGGTGTCGTAGCTCGGGTCACCCGCAGTGACAAAGGTCACCAGGGCCGCACGGTTCTGCTCTTTGAGTTCGGCGAAGCGGGTTTGCAGGCGGCTCATCAGTGTTTCTCCTGCTGAGAGTGTTCCATGTGGAACATTACGGTTTGCATGTCCTTATCACCACGACCGGACAGGTTGACCACCATCAGGTGATCCTTCGGCAAGGTCGGTGCGCGCTTGAACACTTCGGCCAGGGCGTGGGCGCTTTCCAGTGCCGGAATGATCCCTTCCAGGCGGCAGCACTTGTGGAACGCGTCTAGGGCTTCATCGTCGGTCACCGAGGTGTACTGGGCGCGTCCGATGTCATGCAACCAGGCGTGTTCAGGGCCAATGCCTGGATAGTCGAGGCCGGCAGAAATCGAATGGGCATCAATGATCTGGCCGTCGTCGTCCTGCAGCAGGAAGGTGCGATTGCCGTGCAACACACCCGGTACCCCGCCGTTCAGGCTGGCGGCGTGCTTGCCGGTTTCGATGCCATGACCGGCTGCTTCAACCCCGATGATCTCGACGCTGGTATCGTCGAGGAACGGATGGAACAGGCCCATGGCGTTGGAGCCACCGCCGATGCATGCCACCAGGCTGTCAGGCAGACGACCTTCCTGGGCCTGCAACTGGTCACGGGTTTCCTTGCCGATCACGGCCTGGAAGTCGCGGACCATCGCCGGATAAGGGTGCGGGCCGGCCACGGTGCCGATCAGGTAGAAGGTGTTGTCGACGTTGGTCACCCAGTCACGCAGGGCTTCGTTCATCGCGTCTTTCAGGGTGCCGGTGCCGGCCACTACCGGGATCACTTCGGCGCCCAGCAGCTTCATGCGAAACACGTTGGCCTGTTGGCGCTCGATGTCGGTGGTGCCCATGTAGATCACGCACTCCAGACCAAAACGCGCGGCTACGGTGGCCGTGGCCACGCCGTGCATGCCGGCGCCGGTTTCGGCGATGATGCGTTTTTTGCCCATGCGCCGAGCCAGCAGGATCTGGCCGATGCAGTTGTTAATCTTGTGCGCGCCGGTGTGGTTCAGCTCTTCACGCTTGAGGTAGATCTTGGCGCCGCCACAGAACTCGGTCAGGCGTTCGGCGAAGTACAGCGGGCTTGGGCGTCCGACGTAATCGCGCTGGAAGTAGGCCAATTCTTTTTTGAAAGCCGGGTCTTCCTTGGCCGCTTCGTATTCGCGGGCCAGGTCGAGGATCAACGGCATCAGGGTTTCGGCGACGTAGCGGCCGCCGAACGCGCCAAACAGGCCGTTGGCGTCAGGGCCGTTGCGCAGATGAGTCTGGGTCATGGGGCGCTCCAGTTGAGTGCGTGAAGTGACAATGGCGTTCACTCTACCCCTGACGTCGACGGCTGAAAACCGATAAGATCGCCACAACCTGTCAGGAAAACTCACAGATACCATGAGCCACGACCTGCCCCCCCTCAACGCCCTGCGCGCCTTCGAAGCCGCTGCCCGCCTGCACAGTGTCAGTCAGGCGGCTGAGCAATTGCACGTCACCCACGGCGCAGTCAGTCGTCAGTTGAAAGTGCTCGAGGAGCACTTGGGGGTGAGTCTGTTCGTCAAGGATGGACGCGGCCTGAAACTCACAGATGCCGGGGTACGGCTGCGCGATGCCAGCACTGAGGCATTCGAGCGCCTGCGCACGGTCTGCGGTGAGCTCACTCAGGGGCAAGCCGAGGCGCCTTTTGTCCTGGGCTGCTCCGGTAGTCTGCTGGCGCGCTGGTTTATTCCGCGCTTGGGGCGGCTGAATGCCGATCTGCCGGATTTGCGTTTGCACCTTTCGGCCGGTGAAGGGGATCTGGACCCGCGACGTCCGGGCCTGGATGCCTTGCTGGTGTTCGCCGAGCCGCCATGGCCTGCGGATATGCAGGTGTATGAACTGACCAGCGAGCGAATCGGCCCGGTACTCAGCCCCCGCTTTGCCGGGTATGAGTTGCTGCGTGAGGCGCCGGCCAGTGCCTTGCTCGAATTACCCCTGTTGCACACCACCTCGCGACCGCAAGCCTGGCCCAGTTGGGCGCAGCACAATCAGCTCGACCCAGGGGCCTTGAAGTTCGGCCAGGGTTTCGAGCATTTGTATTATTTGCTGGAGGCAGCCGTGGCTGGGCTGGGTGTGGCGATTGCCCCGCAGCCATTGGTGGCCGAGGACTTGAAGGCGGGTCGCCTGGTTGCGCCTTGGGGTTTTTCACAAACTCCGGCGCAACTGGCGTTGTGGTTGCCCAAGCGCGCCGCGGACGGGCGCGCTCGGCAGCTGGCGCAGTGGCTTAAAAACGAGCTGCGCCAGGCTGATTAATCACCGCGTTTGCACAGCAGGTAAGCCGCCAGCAAGCCCAGGGCCCCGACGGCAACACCGGCGGTGGTCCAGGGGTGTTCCTGAGCGTAATCGCGGGTCGCGATCCCGGTCTCACGGGTTTTCACTTTGACTTCCGCATAGGCATCGCTGAGCAGGCTGCGCGAGTGTTTCAGCGCGCTCTCGGCATTGCTTTTCAGCGACTTCAGGGTTTTCAGCGACTCGTCCGAGGCATCACTTTTCAGGCTTTCCAACGACTTGAGCAGACTCTCGATTTCGGCTTCCATGCTTTGCAATGAGGCTTTACGTAAAGAGGTGTTGGCCATGGTGGCTCTCCTGGATTGATTGAGTAGCGTGTGTTGGTTCCGACTCCGGTGATTGGCGAAAGTGCAGAAAATATGAACCTTAGCAGCAGAAAAGCCCACAGAAGAAATACGAAAAATCACTGCTAGGCTGTATGAACACTCCAGGAGATCGCCATGACTGACCACCACACGTACAAGAAAGTCGAACTGGTTGGCTCCTCGCCCACCAGTATCGAGGACGCCATCAATAATGCCTTGGCTGAGGCCAGCAAAAGCATCAAACATCTGGAATGGTTTGAGGTCACGGAAACCCGAGGCCACATCAAGGACGGCAAGGCCGCGCACTTTCAGGTGACGCTCAAGGTCGGGTTCCGGATTGCAAATAGCTGAAGATGGGCTAGATTTCTGAACTTGTGAGCTGGCCGATTGCCACAGGGACTGGCAAAGCGCTACTTATCTTCGAGCGCTGATGCCTTGGGCTGAACGCTAATCCTTTTGATCCGACCAGGGAATGTGACCGATGAAGAAGTTGATTCTGGCTATTGGTTTGCTGAGCATCGCAGGAACAACCCTTGCGGCCGGCAAGCCTTGTGAAGAACTGAAAGCGGAAATTGCAGCGAAACTCGATGCCAAGGGCGTATCAGGTTATTCGTTGGAAATCGTCGACAAGGGCACTGCGGCTGGCGGGAAAGTCGTAGGCACCTGTGAAGGTGGTTCCAAGGAAATCGTCTACAAGAAGTAGCTTGAATTCGCTGCAAATGAAAAAGCCGACGCTCTGGCGTCGGCTTTTTTATGGGCGCGGGGTGCGCGATCAGCCTTTCATCACCTGCGCCAGCAGCTCATAGGAGTGCAGGCGATCGGCGTGCTCGTACAGATCGCAGGTGAAGATCAGTTCATCGGCCTGGGTCTGTTCGATCAGGACCTCCAGTTTGCCGCGAATTTTTGCCGGACTGCCCACCATGGCCAACCCGAGGAAATCCCCGACGGCTTGTTTCTCATGGGGCAACCACAGGCCGTCCATGCTCTTGACGGCCGGGCGCTGAACCAGGCTTTGCCCACGCATCAGCGCGAGGATGCGCTGGTAGACCGACGTCGCCAGGTAATCGGCCTGCTCATCGGTGTCGGCAGCGACCAGGGGCACGCCGAGCATCACATAAGGCTTGTCGAGGACCGCCGATGGCTTGAAGTGATTGCGATAGACGCGAATCGCCTCGTGCATGTAGCGCGGTGCGAAATGCGAGGCAAAGGCGTAGGGCAAGCCGCGTTCGCCCGCCAGTTGTGCGCTGAACAGGCTGGAGCCCAGGAGCCATACCGGGACGTTGGTGCCGGTGCCGGGCATGGCGATGATGCGTTGGTCCGGTGTGCGGGGGCCGAGGTAGCGCACCAGTTCGGCGACGTCTTCGGGAAAATCATCGGCGCTGCCGGACCGCTCACGGCGCAGGGCGCGAGCGGTCAGTTGATCGGAACCCGGGGCACGGCCCAGGCCAAGGTCGATCCGACCCGGATAAAGGCTTTCCAGGGTGCCGAACTGTTCGGCGATCACCAGAGGCGCGTGGTTGGGCAGCATCACCCCGCCGGAGCCGACACGAATGCTCGACGTTCCGCCCGCCAGGTAACCCAGCAATACTGAGGTGGCGGAGCTGGCGATGCCGTCCATGTTGTGGTGTTCGGCGACCCAGAAACGGTTGTAACCCCATTTTTCAACGTGCTGGGCCAGGTCCAGCGAGTTGCGCAACGATTGGGCGGGGCTGCCGTTCTCTCGCACGGGCACCAGGTCCAGGGTCGAGAACTTGATATCGGACAGTTGTTTCATCAGCCTGCGTCTCCAAGGGGTGTGCAGGCTTTTCTCACTAACGAAAACCTGCCGAATGTATGAGCCTGTTCTATGCAATGTGGGCATATACCCGAGTTTCAATAGCTGGCCTGAAAATGCCTACCAGATAAGCGGTCTTATCCGACGGGGTGAACTTTGTCCGGGCATCTATCCTCAGAACCCTTAGCAACCGAAAACCATCAAGGCGCGACTCTTCGCGCCGGATCTTCAGGAGGCACACATGAGCATCAAGAAGAAAGCATCGGCACATTGGGAAGGTGATCTGAAAACCGGCATCGGCTCGATTTCCACGGAAACCGGGGTACTCAGGGACGCCCCCTACGGCTTCAAGGCGCGTTTCGAAGGTGGTAAGGGGACCAACCCTGAAGAGTTGATCGGCGCGGCGCATGCGGGCTGTTTCTCCATGGCCTTTTCGATGATTCTCGGCGACGCCGGCCTCAAGGCCGACAGCATCGATACGCAGGCAGAAGTGACCTTGGATCAGGTCGACGGTGGTTTCGCGATTACCGCCGTGCACCTGATTCTCAAGGCAAAAATCCCCGGTGCGAGTCAGCAGCAATTTGACGAGTTGAGCAAAAAGGCCAAGGAAGGTTGCCCGGTGTCCAAGGTGCTGAACGCGACAATCACCCTGGACGGCACCCTCGTCGGTTGAGTCCCCTCCCCCAGCTAGGCGTTGGCTTGCCAGCGAAAGCGACCCGTCTGACATCGCGGGTTGGCAGAATCGCCAACAAGCCAACGCCTACAAATCAGAACTCCCCGCGCGAAGTTGTGGTCGAATAAACCACAGCAGCCCAAGCGCACACCCGTGCGCGCTGCTTCAAGGGAGCTTCAACCATGAAACGTATTGCCTTGGCGGTTATCTGCGGTGCGCTGGCTACATCGGCCGTGGCGGCGCCTAAACCGTGCGAAGAACTCAAGGCCGAGATCGAAGCCAAGATCCAGGCCAATAACGTGTCGTCCTATACGTTGGAAATTGTCAGCAACGACGACGTGCATGACCAGAACATGGTGGTCGGCACCTGCGACGGCGGCAGCAAAAGAATCATCTATCAGAAGAACGACCGCTAAGACGCCTCAGGGCACGCAATTGACCTGACGTTCTTCAGCGACGAGCTGACGCTGGGCGTTGTACAGCCGGGCGCTGGGGGTAAAGGCCAGCGAGCGGGCCTCGAGCCGGTAACGCTGGCCCGCTTCGAAATGCTCGTAAGGGATGGTCATGTAGCACAACCGCTCTTGCGGATCGGTGTTCATGCCCATGCCGCCGCCGAATACTTCAAAGTCAAAACGCACCGTCAGTTCGTGGCTCCCCGGCGTGACCTGGAAAAAACGTCCGTCACGCTGCGGTTGGTTGTCCAGGCGCTCGGCCATCAGGACTTTGCCGCCGGGGGTTGGCATGGCGAAGTCAACCCAGGCCATGTTTGGATTCACATCCGGCAGGGGGCTGGCGGCGCACGCAGACAATGCGCCGAGGGCAAAGAACAGCAAATACCTGTGCATGATTCAGTTCCGGATGGTCAGGCATTCAGCATAGCGCCGATCAGGTGCGCTGACAGCCCGCTGGTTGCGCCTGGCCAACCACTTTGCGCTGTTCGTCGTAGAGCTTGGCCCAAGGCCGCAAGCCCGTGTTGCCAGCCTGCAACTGATAGCGCTGGCCGGCGTTGAAGTCGTTGAATTTCACGCTCAACTGGCAGTCGCGCCACAGTGGCTCAGCGTCTGGGCCGATGTTGGTTGGATCGACGGCGAACTGATAACGCACCGTCAGTTCATGGCGGCCGGGTGAAACCTGGAAGTAACGTTTGTCCACAGCGGCTTCGTCGTCCACCTCCAGCGCTTGCAGCGCGGTGTCTTCAGGGTGAGGGGCGAGGTCGATCCAGGCTTGCGTTGGGTCGGGTTGGGGCAATCCAGCACAGCCGGCCAACATCAGCAGGCCTCCAGTCAGCAGTAACGCGCGCATAGCGAAGCTCCAGTCAGGCGAGATAGTCTTGCGGGCAGACTCCCCAAGGATGATTCGATGTGATCAGGCTGCGTCCAAGCCATCGGTTACTTGATCGCGTTTTGCGCGTTTTGTTTCCGGCTGTGATGTTTTTGTTGCTCAACGGTTGTGCCAGTGTCGATTACTACAGCCAGTTGGCCAGCGGTCAGTGGCAGTTGCTGCGGGCACGCGAGCCGGTCAGCAAGGTGCTGGCCGACCCGGCCAGCGACCGGACATTGCGCGCGCACCTGGAGCAATCGCAAAAGGCCCGCGACTTCGCCAGCCAGCACCTGCACCTGCCGGACAACCAGAGCTATCGCCTCTACGCCGACATAGGTCGCCCTTACGTGGTGTGGAATGTGTTCGTGACTGCGGAATTTTCCCTCAGCCCGCAGAACCATTGCTTTCCGATTGCCGGGTGCGTGGCCTACCGCGGGTACTACCGCCAGGGGGCGGCGCGGGGCGAGGCAGCGCTGCAGCGGCTGCAGGGCATGGATGTCTCGATCAGTGGCGTGGAGGCCTATTCGACCCTGGGTTGGTTCAATGACCCGATTCTCAATTCGATGCTGGGCTGGGGCGACGAGCGCCTGGCCAGCCTGATTTTTCATGAGCTGGCGCATCAGCGTTTTTATCTGAAGGACGACACTGAGTTCAATGAGTCGTTTGCCACCTTCGTCGAGCAGCAAGGCACTCGGCAATGGCGCTTAGCCCGCGGCTTGCCCCCGGCCAGCGACGCCCGGGCGCGACAGCGTGAGCAATTCACCCAGTTGCTGCTGGACTGTCGCGCGCGCCTGGAGACGCTGTACGCCCTGCCCTTGCCGAGCGAGCATATGCGCCAGCGCAAAGACGCCGAGTTCGAGCGCTTGCGCAGCGACTACCGGACCCTGCGTGACAGTCAATGGGCCGGCGACAAGCGCTACGACGCCTGGATCTACGCCCCCATGAACAACGCGCGTCTGCTGCCCTTCGGCCTGTACGAGCAATGGGTGCCGGCGTTTGCCGAGCTGTTCAAGCAGTCGGCAGGGGATTGGCAGAGGTTTTACGCCGCCGTCGAACGGTTGGGAGCGTTACCGGCTCAGCAACGCAAGGCGGCGCTGAGGTCGTTGTCTGGTTGAGGGACGCCATCGCGGGCAAGCTTATTTGTTGCGCAAAAACGCCTGGTGCAATTCAGCCAGCGTCTCGAAGTAGTACGCGGGGTGCTCGGCGCTCAGTTCTTCAAGGCTGCCAAAGCCATAGCCCACCGCTGCAGCATCCAGGCCGTTGCGCTTGGCGCCGATCAGGTCGTGTTTACGGTCGCCGATCATCAGGGTGGTGCTTGGGTCCAGCCCCTCTTCGGCCACCAGGTGGGCAATCAGGTCGACCTTGTCGGTGCGGGTGCCATCCAGTTCGCTGCCGTAGATCACCTTGAAGTGCCGGGCGAAGTCGAAGTGGCGCGCGATCTCCCGGGCAAAGATCCAGGGTTTCGACGTTGCGATATACAGCTCTCGCCCCTGCCCGCTCAAGGTTTCCAGCAGCGGCGTGACGCCGTCGAACACCCGGTTTTCATAGAGTCCGGTGACCTTGAAGCGTTCACGGTAGAAGTTCACCGCGTCCCAGGCCTTGGCCTCGTCGAAGTCGTAGAACTGCATGAAGGCTTGCAGCAAGGGCGGGCCGATGAAGTGTTCCAGTTTGCCGAGGTCCGGTTCATCGATCCCCAGCTTGCCCAAGGCATACTGGATAGAGCGAGTGATTCCTTCGCGCGGGTCCGTCAGGGTGCCATCAAGGTCGAATAGAACGCTTTGGTAATGCATGAAAATTCCTGAATGAGAGTCAGAGCTGGTCGTAGCCTTCGGCCAGATGCAGGTCTTTAAGCTTGACGTAGTTGGCCGCGCTGTAGGTAAAGAATGCACGCTCCTTGTCGGTCAACGGTCGGACCTGCTTGACCGGGCTGCCCACATACAGGAAGCCGCTGGCCAGGCGTTTGCCTGGCGGTACCAGGCTCCCCGCGCCGATGATCACCTCGTCTTCGACCACGGCACCGTCCATCACAATGCTACCCATGCCGATCAGGATCCGGTTGCCGACGGTGCAGCCGTGCAGCATGACCTTGTGGGCAATGGTCACGTCATCGCCGATCAGCAGCGGGAAACCGTCCGGGTTAAATGGCCCGGCGTGGGTGATGTGCAGCACGCAGCCATCCTGCACGCTGGTGCGCTGGCCGATACGGATGCGGTGCATGTCGCCGCGGATCACGGTCAGCGGCCAGACGGAGCTGTCAGCGCCTATTTCGACGTCGCCGATGACCACTGCCGAACCGTCGACAAATGCACCATGGTCGAGCACGGGAGTGTGGTTCTGATACTTGCGAAGGGACACGATAGGCTCTCTCTCTGTTGCTGATAGCTGCGGTTGGCGTCGATTGTAATTAAGATGGGCTCATGTTTCTTCCAGCCAAGGTGCCAACCGTGAGCGTGAACAACCCTCTTTTGCAGTCCTACGACCTGCCGCCGTTCTCGGCGATCCGCGCCGAGCATGTGCAACCGGCCATCGAACAGATCCTCGCGGACAACCGCGCCGCCATCGCCGACCTCCTCAAGACCCAGGGCACGGAACCAACCTGGGCCGGCCTGGTGCTGGCGATGGATGAGCTCAACGACCGCCTGGGCGCCGCCTGGAGCCCGGTCAGCCACCTTAACGCGGTGTGCAACAGCGCCGAGTTGCGCGAGGCCTACGAGTCCTGCCTGCCTGCGCTGAGCGCCTACTCCACCGAGCTGGGGCAGAACCGTGAGCTGTTCCAGGCCTTCGAAGCCCTGGCCAACAGCCCGCAAGCGGCCGACTTCGATGTGGCGCAAAAAACCATCCTCGAACATTCCCTGCGGGACTTCCGCCTGTCGGGTATCGACCTGCCGGAAGCCGAGCAAAAGCGCTATGCCGAAGTGCAGAGCAAGCTGTCCGAGCTGGGCAGCCGCTTTTCCAACCAGTTGCTCGACGCCACCCAAGCCTGGACCAAACACATCACCGACGAAGCGGCCCTCGCCGGCCTGACGGATTCGGCCAAGGCGCAAATGGCCGCTGCGGCTCAAGCCAAGGAGCTGGATGGCTGGTTGATCAGCCTGGAGTTTCCGAGCTACTTCGCAGTGATGACCTACGCCCAAGACCGTGCACTGCGCGAAGAGGTCTACGCGGCCTACTGCACCCGCGCGTCGGACCAGGGGCCGAATGCCGGTCAGAACGATAACGGGCCGGTGATGGAAGAGATCCTCGACCTGCGTCAGGAACTGGCCAGGCTGCTGGGCTACAGCAGTTTCTCGGAGCTGAGCCTGGCGACCAAAATGGCTGAGTCCAGCGATCAGGTCCTGAGTTTCCTGCGGGACCTGGCCAAGCGCAGCAAGCCATTCGCCGCCCAGGACCTGGAGCAGTTGAAGGCCTACGCGGCCGAACAGGGCTGTGCCGACCTGCAAAGCTGGGACAGTGGTTTCTACGGTGAAAAACTCCGTGAGCAGCGTTACAGCGTCGCTCAAGAGGCGCTGCGCGCATACTTCCCGATCGATAAAGTGCTGAGCGGCCTGTTCGCCATCGTCCAGCGCCTGTACGGCATCGAGATCGCCGAGCAGACGGGGTTCGACACCTGGCATCCGGACGTTCGCCTGTTTGAAATCAAGGAAAACGGCGAGCACGTCGGCCGCTTCTTCTTCGACCTGTATGCGCGCGCCAACAAGCGCGGCGGTGCCTGGATGGACGGCGCCCGTGACCGTCGTCGCACTGCCGAGGGCGTTCTGCAAAGCCCGGTGGCCAACCTGGTGTGCAACTTCACGCCGGCCGACAGCGGCAAGCCTGCGCTGTTGACCCATGACGAAGTCACCACCTTGTTCCACGAGTTTGGCCACGGTCTGCATCACCTGCTGACCCGGGTCGAGCATGCGGGTGTATCGGGTATCAATGGCGTGGCCTGGGATGCGGTCGAGTTGCCGAGCCAGTTCATGGAAAACTGGTGCTGGGAGCCGGAAGGCCTGGCGTTGATTTCCGGTCACTATGAAACCGGCGAGCCACTGCCCCAGGACCTGCTGCAGAAAATGCTCGCGGCGAAGAACTTCCAGTCGGGCCTGATGATGGTGCGCCAGTTGGAATTTTCCCTGTTCGACTTCGAACTGCACGCCACCCACGGCGATGGCCGCAGTGTGCTGCAGGTGCTCGAAGGCGTGCGTGACGAGGTATCGGTCATGCGTCCGCCGGCCTACAACCGCTTCCCCAACAGCTTTGCGCACATCTTTGCCGGTGGTTACGCCGCGGGCTACTACAGCTACAAGTGGGCGGAAGTGCTGTCGGCCGACGCATTCTCCAGGTTTGAGGAGGAAGGTGTGCTCAACGCTGCGACCGGTCGGGCCTTCCGTGAGGCGATCCTGGCCCGCGGCGGCTCTCAGGAGCCGATGGTGCTGTTCGTCGACTTTCGCGGGCGTGCACCGTCGATTGATGCACTCTTGCGCCACAGCGGCCTGGATGAGGGCGCGGCAGCATGAGTGATGGGCCTGTGAGCAAAACCAAGAAACGCTTTATCGCCGGAGCAGTGTGCCCGGCGTGCAGCGAGCCGGACAAATTGATGATGTGGAGTGAAGACGATGTACCGCACCGCGAATGCGTGGCGTGTGGGTACTCGGACACGCTCAATGAGCAAGGCCTGTCGGTTCCCAAGGAGTTGGGGACTCGGGTCAACGTCAGTGCGGTGAAGGTCGCGGACGCCAAGGTCCAGACCGTGCAGTTTTTTGTGAATCCGAAACTGAAGAAAAAACCCCACGACGCCTGATCGCGTGGCCGGCTCCCCTCCCCCGGGAGCTGGCTTGCAGGCCCACTGCGCGGGCCTGCGCTCAGTGATCGAGCTCAGCCAGCCCCTGGCAGGAATGTGATGTCCGTCCGCACCTCGAGCAGGTCGAGCAACGGCAGGATGCCGTCATCCGGGAGTGCACCCCGGTAGAGGGTTGGTGACATCTGAAAAGAGGTTGCAGTACACGTCGATGGCAGCGCTCAAGCCTGAGCGGCTGCCAATCAACGGTCCGGTTGTCAAAGCGTTGTTGAACAACTTCCCCCCCGACGAATGTCGGTTTCTCACACCTTCATCTTGATGAATGCCTTGGCCATGGGTTCCAGGTCGGTATCGTCTTGCGGGTGGCTGCCGCCATGACTTGTCACTCTGAATATCCTGAAATTGACCCCGTTATCGACTGAGGCAGCCGTGAAAAAGTAACCGAGGGGGTACAACTCATCTTCATTCAGGTTGAGCAATCCGATCCGAACCCTAAGTACGCCGGGATGGTTGTCGATCGGCGAAAGGAACACTGTAAGTTCGGGGTCGATAGTTGTTTGGCGATAGAAGGCAACAGCGAGATCGATAATCGCCTGGGTGTCTTTTTCATCAATGCTGCCGTCAGGAATTACATTGATGTCGGACCAAGGGTCGTAGTCAAGTTTTAAGCTGTTTTTATTCTCGTTGATGTGCAGGGTTAAGTCTGTCGTGGTGGCAGTATAATCGGCATCGATTCTTGACAGCTTTATAATGATCTTGACGTCGTCTGCAGTTTCTATTCTTTGTAGGAGTATGCCGCTGGTATGGGGTAAATACATGGATGTTCTCCGCGCGAGGGAGCACGCGATGGCTCGCGTGCTCCCGCTACTCAGGGGTTGACGATGCTGGCGTAGGCCTTGGCCAGGGCCTGCAATTTGGCTTTGTCGTCGGCATCGATGTCGCCATCGCCGTCCACATCTTTTCGGAGTCTGTTGATAGTAAAGGTGTTCCCATTATCGGCAGAGGTAGCCGTTACAAAAATAGAGTCAACCAAGGTATCTATTTCGACTTCGTTCTCGGCATCCCATTCGGTTTGCTTGCGGGAAAGTTGTATGGACACCAGAGTGTTGGGTTCCGAGGGGCCAGGCAGCATGAGTTGTAGAAAGACGCCGCGCTGATTAAAGAAAGACATGTTCAAATCCTTTTGTTTATTATCCATGGTGTTTTTTATTTACGGGGGCGATATTAAGTACGGTAATTACGATTTAGCCACCGAGTAAATGTTTCATGGTTTTGCATTTAGTAGGCCATTTAAACGTTAATCTAAAAAGAATGCCGCGCAGCACGCGGCATCGGGAGGCTGAGCGGTACTGGTTGGGTGCGTGACCTTGTTGTACTGTATGGATATACAGATAGAGGGTGTCGCAATGATCAATTCCCTGCCGCCTCGCGGGCGCGGTACTGGCGCTAATCCGCATAACCGCTTTGCGCCAAGCCACTCGGTGGTGGAAGACGACGGGTGGTATCAGGAGGTGCCGCTGACCCAGGGTACGCAAGTGCGTATCGAAACAGCCAAATCCATCATCACCCGCAATAATTCGCCGGACCTGCCTTTCGATCGTTCGATCAATCCCTACCGAGGCTGTGAGCACGGTTGCATCTACTGTTATGCGCGGCCCAGTCATGCCTACTGGGACCTCTCCCCCGGGCTCGATTTCGAAACCCGCTTGATTGCCAAGACCAATGCCGCCGATGTTCTTGAGCAACAACTGTCCAGGCGTGGCTACCAGTGCGCGCCAATCAACCTGGGCTCCAACACCGACCCTTATCAGCCGATTGAGCGAGAGCACCGAATTACCCGGCAGATTCTCCAGGTGCTACTACGCTTTCGACATCCAGTGACGATTATCACCAAGGGCTCGCTGATTCTTCGTGATCTGGATCTGTTGACCGAACTGGCTTCACAGCGGCTGGTGGCGGTGATGATCAGCCTGACCAGCCTGGACGATGAGCTCAAGCGCATCCTGGAGCCGCGTACAGCGGCGCCCAAGGCGCGGTTGCGGGCCATCAGGGTGATGCGTGAGGCAGGTATTCCGGTAGGGGTGCTGTGCTCACCCATGATTCCGATGATCAACGACAGCGAGTTGGAGAGTCTGCTGGCGGCCGCCCAGGCGGCTGGAGCCCAGAGTGCGGCCTACATGATGTTGCGCCTGCCTTTGGAGGTCGCGCCCCTGTTCGAAGAATGGCTGGCGGCGCACTACCCGCAACGCGCGGCGCATGTGCTGAGCCTGATACGCCAGAGTCGTGGCGGCGAGTTGTACGACAGTCGTTTTGGCGCGCGGATGCGCGGTGAGGGGCCGTTCGCTGACTTGCTGGCACAACGCTTTGCCAAGGCAATAAAGCGCCTGGGGCTGAATCAGCGTGAGGGGTTCAACCTCGATTGCACGGCTTTTTGTCCTCCGGGTGCTCAGATGTCGTTGTTGTAGATGACGATCATGCCTATTTTGTCGTGGTACGTACTATGCGTAACGGTACGTTATTGTCTGTTTTCGGTGTGTGCTGCTTGTTGCGCAGTGGTCGATTCCGATTGAGATACGTTTTACCCGTCGCCGGTTGCGTCAGCTTCGGTTAGCCAGGCCTTAGGCCAACTACTCAGGTATCAAGGGGGGGCGGTAGGTGGATAATGTACCGACGCCCCAAGTTGACCGTAACTCACCAAGCCTGTTCTTGGTCTTGGATTACAGCACTGGAACTCCGGGTACTTAGCGTTTTAGTGTAGTTAATTGGTAAACCAGCCTTGAATCCAGCCGCTAAAATTATTAAAAGTCGACTTGATGTCGGCGAAGGAGTTTTTAATCCATGTGACAGTATCGGTCAGAACTTTTGTAGTGAAGATATCGAGCTTTTCCGATATTGTTCGGAATAGGTTGAAAATTACATCAGTCGTGGACACGATTGCTTTTTGTGCTTTCGGGTGGCCTTCACCGATTTCAATCGCATTGTCGAAAATTTGGTCAATATTTTTCTCGGACTGCTCTTTTTCGTAGACGCATCTTTCATTCATTTGCTGTTTGAATATTGCAGTGGCATCGGCATCGCCCGCGGCGTTGCTCAAGTTTTGGCATCATTGGTAATGCTCAGCTCTACGCTCTGATTCTGGGTGATGGCCAGCATTTTTGTTGTCGACTTCAGTTCCTCCAGTGCGATTGCTTCCTCTGGGGAGATGTCATCCAGTGCAGTAGGGCTTGGCGTGGAGAAACTACGAGCGGCTTGTGGTTTGCCACTAGCCAACAAGGATTTGTGATGGGCACGAAGTTCATTCATGGTTTCTATAAAAGTGCTTATTGGGTTGATTTCTTTTAATGTATCTGTAGTTTTCAAGTGCGGGTGCACTTGCTGGTTAGATTAATGAAGGCTTCAAAATAAACAGTCCTGACGCCTTTCGATTTGTTTCTTGGGGCTGACATCAAAGTTGTTCGCTACCCTATTCGGAATAACTGTTGCAGTTAATATGTCCGTAGTAATTGTTGCGTGCCGCAACCGTTAACTGTCGGAAATACTGCTCAATGGCCGTTATTCAGCGTCAACTAAATCTGATCGGTTACTGTGGCGTCGGGCTTGTTTTTTGTGGGTGGCGCCCTCGCCGTTTGCATTGCACCTGAGTGATGTAAACTCTGGGGACCCCCTACTGTGCCAACGAGGATGAATGATGAGTGACAAAGAAAAACCACCGTTGGCTGCGTCGGCTTCAGCCCTTCCCGAGGCCGAAAGCGCCGATGCAGCGCTGCAGCACATTGTTGACGGCTTTCTGCATTTTCATCATGAGGTCTTCCCGGAACAGGAAGAACTGTTCAAGAAGCTCGCTACGGCCCAACGGCCACGGGCAATGTTTATTGCGTGTGCCGATTCGCGAATCGTCCCGGAACTCATCACCCACAGCGCCCCAGGTGACCTGTTTGTCACGCGTAATGTGGGCAACGTCGTACCCCCTTATGGGCAAATGAATGGCGGCGTTTCCACGGCCATCGAGTACGCGGTGCTGGCGTTGGGTGTGCAGCACATCATCATTTGCGGACATTCCGATTGCGGCGCCATGAGGGCGGTCCTGAACCCGCAGAGCCTGGAAAAGATGCCCACGGTCAAGGCTTGGTTGCGCCACGCCGAGGTCGCGAAAACCATGGTCCAGGAAAACTGCAATTGCGCTGATGAAAACGAAAGCATGCAGGTGCTGACTGAAGAAAACGTCATCGCCCAGCTGCAGCATTTGCGCACTCACCCCTCCGTGGCTTCGCGCATGGCCAACGGTCAGCTGTTCATCCATGGCTGGGTCTACAGCATCGAAACCAGTGAAATAAAAGCCTACGACGCGGACAAGAGCTGCTTCCTGCCTTTGGATGGCAGCCTTCCGATCCCCATGGCGACGCCCAAGGCGCGCTTCTAGATCTTGCGTGGTTGGTGAGGCTGATGAACACGCGTCCAGGCTTCGCCACACCGAATCAATCCGGGGGAAGCCTCATGGGGGGCGACTGAAAGCGGTTCAGCAAGGAAGCTGCAGACTGCTGGGTGATGTTTGTGGCCGAGGTTCAGCCGGTCAAGTGTCCTTGTGGGAGCACGCAAGGCCACTCCCACAAGTGTTGGAGGGGGTCAGGCGGCTGGTTGATCCAGTTCCAGGCCCACACCCAGTTGGCGCGATAGGCACGGCCAGCGTTTCCAGGCGGCACCGGTGTCCGGGCTGTTGAGTTTTTCCCGATAGGCTTCGACGGACTCCAGGGCGAAGCTGTCTTCGTTGAGCATTTCGTCAACGGCGTGATGAACCGCCTCATCCAGTTGATTGGCGAAGTCTTCGCCGATCAGTTGGTGGGCAATCAGGTTGGCGACAGTCATGTCCAAGGGGGTCAGTGGCTGGCCGAAATGTTTGATGTAGAGGTCGTTCACTTCTTCTACCAGGCGATGGGCCAGGTAGGCTTCGTCCAGCAGGCTGTCCAGGCCTACGTGGCCGGCCATGATTGCCGGTGGCTGGAGGAAGAACTGATAGGCGATCTTCAGTACCGGCTTGATCTGTGATTCGATCCCGGCTTCGCGTGCGACTTCGTTGGCTGCGTCGAGCAGGTCCGGGACCTGGTCGATGTAGGCGGCCACAAAACGGGTCATCACGCCTTTGGCGTCGACGTCCGGTAATTGAATAGCGGCATGCAGGTGAGGCAATTGGACTTCCAGCTGACGGGTCAGCTGACCGGTTTCGGACTCATGTAATTGGGCACGTTGAATCTGCTCGCGCAATGCGGCGGTGTTCATGAAAACTCCAGGAAACGAAGGCAAGGAAATAGGGGAAGACATAAGTTAGCTTGCTTATGAAAACCGTTAAGACGTATTTGTCATAATTGTTTCACCTTTGATGCATCTAAGTTATATCGATTTGCCATCACCTAGTCACATCCTTCTCCATCAGCGGCCTGCGGCGCAAGCCCCAGGTGTTTCAGCTGATTTACGCCATCGCGTTGCGAGGTCCCACTCGCTGTCTATACTCGGTTTTGTATGAAGTTAGCTGATGACGCCCGACTGCATGTGCAGCAAGGCTTGGCGGTTTAAGTTCGTAGTCTAGGCAGCCGCTCCCTTGGACGCAGGTGAAAGCCGGCGGGATAACAAGAACGATAAGGGGAACCCGCAATGATGCGACATCCACAAGTCTGGATGGGCCTCCTGTTGTGGTCGGTTTTCAGCCAGGCGCAAGCCGCCTGGACTGTGAATATGGCGCCTGGGGCTACTGAAATCAGTCACGCAGTCTTCGACCTGCACATGACCATCTTCTGGATCTGTGTAGTGATCGGGATCATCGTCTTCGGTGCGATGTTCTGGTCGATGATCATGCATCGGCGCTCCACCGGGCAGGTGGCCGCCAAATTCCATGAAAGTACGACGGTCGAGATCCTCTGGACCGTGGTGCCCTTCATCATCCTTGTTGCCATGGCCGTTCCGGCGACCGCCACCCTGATCAAGATGTACGACAGCAGTGAGCCGGATATCGATATCCAGGTCACCGGCTATCAGTGGAAGTGGCATTACAAATACCTGGGCCAGGACGTCGAGTTCTTCAGCAACCTGGCCACCCCTCAAGAGCAGATCCGCAACCAGAGCGCCAAGGGCGAACACTACCTGCTGGAGGTCGATCAGCCATTGGTGCTGCCGATCGGCGCCAAGGTGCGCTTTCTGGTGACCTCCGCCGATGTCATTCACTCCTGGTGGGTGCCGGCCTTTGCGGTCAAGCGCGATGCGATCCCCGGTTTCGTCAATGAAGCGTGGACCCGGGTCGACAAGCCCGGGATCTACCGTGGCCAATGCGCCGAACTCTGCGGCAAGGACCACGGCTTCATGCCTATTGTGGTCGACGTCAAAAGCCAGGCCGATTACGACACCTGGCTGGCCGAGCGCAAGGCCGAAGCGGCCAAACTCAAGGAGCTGACCAGCAAGGAATGGACGCTGGAGGAGCTCAAGGAGCGTGGCGACAAGGTTTATCACACCACCTGCGTGGCCTGTCACCAGGCCGAAGGCCAGGGCCTGCCGCCGATGTTCCCGGCGCTCAAGGGCTCGAAAATCGCCACCGGTCCCATCGCCGATCACTTGGGTATTGTCTTCCACGGCAAACCGGGCACCGCCATGGCGGCGTTCGGCAAGCAGCTGTCGGAAGTCGATATCGCCGCCGTCGTGACCTACGAGCGTAATGCCTGGGGCAACAACAAAGGCGACATGGTCACGCCAAAAGACGTGCTGGCCCTCAAGCAGGAGGAAAGCAAATGACCCGGTCGATTGCGTGTCCCCGTGAGCGCTTGGGGCGTGACGCCTCGAGCCGCCCAGTCCATTCGTCTACAGGAGTCAGGACATGAGTGCAGTGATCGATGACCATGGTCATGCCGGCCATGACCACGCCCATGGCCCTGCCAAGGGCCTGATGCGCTGGGTGCTGACCACCAACCACAAGGACATCGGCACGCTGTACCTGTGGTTCAGCTTCATGATGTTCCTGCTCGGCGGCTCGTTTGCCATGGTGATCCGTGCCGAGCTGTTCCAGCCCGGGCTGCAGATCGTCGAGCCGGCGTTCTTCAACCAGATGACGACCATGCATGGCCTGGTCATGGTCTTCGGCGCGGTGATGCCGGCGTTTGTCGGCCTGGCCAACTGGATGATCCCGCTGATGATCGGCGCGCCGGACATGGCCCTGCCGCGGATGAACAACTTCAGTTTCTGGCTGCTGCCGGCAGCCTTCCTGATGCTGGTCTCGACCTTGTTCATGCCCGGTGGCGGACCAAACTTCGGTTGGACCTTCTACGCGCCGCTGTCGACCACCTACGCCCCGGAAAGCGTGACCTTTTTCATCTTCGCCATCCACCTGATGGGTATCAGTTCGATCATGGGGGCGATCAACGTGATTGCCACCATCCTCAACCTGCGCGCCCCCGGCATGACCCTGATGAAAATGCCGCTGTTCGTCTGGACCTGGCTGATCACTGCCTTCCTGCTGATCGCGGTGATGCCGGTGCTGGCCGGTTGCGTGACCATGATGCTGATGGACATCCATTTCGGCACCAGCTTCTTCAGTGCGGCCGGTGGCGGTGACCCGGTGCTGTTCCAGCATGTGTTCTGGTTCTTTGGTCACCCCGAGGTGTACATCATGATCCTGCCGGCCTTTGGTGCCGTCAGCTCGATCATTCCGACCTTTTCCCGCAAACCGCTGTTCGGCTACACCTCGATGGTCTATGCGACGGCAAGCATCGCCTTCCTGTCGTTCATCGTCTGGGCGCACCACATGTTCGTGGTGGGCATCCCGCTGGTGGGCGAGCTGTTCTTCATGTACGCCACCCTGCTGATTGCGGTACCCACCGGGGTCAAGGTGTTCAACTGGGCCAGCACCATGTGGCAGGGCTCGCTGACGTTCGAGACGCCCATGCTGTTTGCCGTGGCGTTCGTGATCCTGTTCTCGATCGGCGGTTTCTCCGGATTGATGCTGGCCATCGCGCCAGCGGACTTCCAGTACCAGGACACCTACTTCGTGGTGGCGCACTTCCACTACGTGCTGGTGCCGGGGGCGATCTTCGGGATCTTCGCGTCCGCCTACTACTGGATGCCCAAGTGGACCGGGCACATGTATGACGAGACCCTGGGCAAGCTGCATTTCTGGTTGTCCTTCATCGGCATGAACATGGCGTTTTTCCCGATGCACTTCGTCGGGCTGGCGGGCATGCCGCGCCGGATTCCGGACTACAACCTGCAGTTTGCCGATTTCAACATGGTGTCTTCGATTGGCGCCTTCATGTTTGGCGCCACGCAGATCTTCTTCCTGTTCATCGTGATCAAGACCATTCGCGGCGGCGAGCCAGCACCGGCCAAACCGTGGGATGGCGCCGAAGGCCTGGAGTGGAGCATTCCCTCGCCCGCGCCGTATCACACCTTCACCACTCCGCCGGAAGTGAAATGAACGCCCTGGCGGGTTTTTCGGGGGGGGTGGTGAATCATGGCTGATTCGATTTCCACGAAAAAACTGGTAACCCGTTTACTGCTGGTGGTGGTGGCGATGTTTGTCTTCGGGTTTGCCCTGGTGCCGATCTATGACGTGATGTGCAAGGCGCTGGGAATCAATGGCAAGACCGGCGGGCAGTATTCCGGCGAGCAGCAGGTGGACGAATCGCGCCAGGTGCGCGTGCAGTTCCTGTCCACCAACGCGATCGACATGGTCTGGGAGTTTTATCCCAAGTCCGATGACATCGTGGTCCACCCCGGTGCGGTGAACGAGATGATTTTCATCGCCCGCAACCCCAGCAGTCACCCGATGAGTGCCCAGGCGGTGCCGAGCATTTCACCTAGCGCTGCGGCGATGTATTTCCACAAGACCGAATGTTTCTGCTTTACCCAGCAAGTGCTGCAGCCCGGTCAGCAGATCGAGATGCCGGTACGTTTCATCGTTGATCGCGATATGCCCAAGGATGTGAAGCACCTGACGCTGGCTTACACGCTGTTCGATATCACCGCGCGTCATCCACCCGTGGCCGTTGCACAAAAGACCGGTGGCTAGACGTTCAAGCGTGCCCGATAAGGAGAACAATAAATGGCAACTCATGAGCATTATTACGTTCCCGCCCAAAGCAAATGGCCGATCATCGCCACCATCGGCATGTTCGTCACGGTGTTTGGCCTGGCCACCTGGTTCAACGATCTGAAGGCTGCGCGGCCTGAGTCCCACGGCCCGCTGATCTTTTTCGTCGGGGGGCTACTGCTGGCCTACATGCTGTTTGGCTGGTTTGGCGCGGTGATCAAGGAAAGTCGCGCGGGGCTGTACAGCGCCCAGCTGGATCGCTCGTTCCGCTGGGGCATGAGCTGGTTCATTTTTTCCGAGGTGATGTTCTTCATCGCGTTTTTCGGTGCGCTGTTCTACGTGCGTCACATCTCGGGGCCGGCGCTGGGCGGTGAAGGGACCAAGGGCCTCGCCCATATGCTCTGGCCGAATTTCCAGTTCGTCTGGCCGTTGCTGGAAAACCCTGACTCCAAGCTGTTCCCGCCACCCAAGGACGTCATCAGCCCGTGGGGCCTGCCCCTGCTGAACACAGTGATCCTGGTCAGCTCCAGCGTCACCGTGACCATCGCCCACCATGCCCTGAAAAAAGGCCATCGCGGGGCGCTGAAAATCTGGCTGGCGCTGACCGTACTGCTGGGCTGCGCCTTTCTTGGCTTTCAGGCCGAGGAATACATCCACGCCTACCACGAACTGGGCCTGACCCTGGGCTCGGGCATCTACGGCGCCACCTTCTTCATGCTCACCGGATTCCACGGCGCCCACGTGACCATCGGCACGCTGATTCTGTTCGTGATGCTGATGCGAGTGCTGCGCGGACACTTCGATGCCGAGCACCAGTTCGGCTTCGAGGCCGCGAGCTGGTACTGGCACTTTGTGGATGTGGTGTGGATCGGTCTGTTTGTTT
The DNA here is from genome assembly GCF_014236655.1 of Pseudomonas kielensis. Taxonomy (GTDB): domain Bacteria; phylum Pseudomonadota; class Gammaproteobacteria; order Pseudomonadales; family Pseudomonadaceae; genus Aquipseudomonas; species Aquipseudomonas kielensis. The sequence goes on along the minus strand of NZ_JACMYG010000020.1, from coordinate 57,263 downwards.
TTGTCTACGTACTCTGAGGCACGCTACCAAGGGGCGTGAGACACCAGTTGGCCACTGAAGAAGCCCCAGGCGATCAGGCCGACGGTGAGGGCGGCGAGGCCGACACGAATGCTCAAGGCGATGACCAGGCGATGTGAGCGGCTGTCGTCCTTGACCAGAAAAAACAGGCCGCTGAACAGGCTGGCGACCGTGGCAATCAGCATCAGGACGATGGCTGCTTTGAGCATGGTGGGACTCCGGGGGAAACGCGATGCACTTGAGTATAGCTAGCTCGCCCGCTGACTTTCTGGCACGGCCATGAAGCGTTTTCGGCCGGGGCTCGTGCCGACGCTGGTGGTGGCCCTGTTGCTGCCGCTACTGGTCTCGCTGGGCTTCTGGCAACTGAGTCGGGGCGCGGAAAAAAGCGCCCTGCTGCACAGCTACGCTGAGCGCCGGGTTTCCGAGCCGATGGCCAGCTCCGAGCTGCAGCACACCGAAGATCCAGCCTTCCGCCGAGTGCGTCTGCATGGCCAGTTCGATGCCGGACACAGTCTGCTGCTCGATAACCGTCAGCGCGATGGCAAGGTCGGCGTCGAGCTGCTGCAACCGTTCCAGGATCAGGCGACGGGACTCTGGCTGCTGGTCAATCGTGGCTGGCTGCCATGGCCGGATCGGCGTACACCGCCGCAATTCACCACACCGCAGGCGGTGCTGAGTCTCGATGCCTGGGTGTACGTCGCCCCCGGCGCGACCTTCCAGCTGCACGCTGACCCGAGCTCCGCGACCTGGCCACAACTGGTCACCGCAGTCGAGCCGGGCAAGCTTTGGGCGGCGCTTGGTCGTGAAGGTTTCGCCTACGAATTACGCACCGAAAGCGGGCCGGCGTCCTACCAGGCTGATTGGCCGGTGGTGGCCATGGGACCGGAAAAACACCTGGCTTATGCCGTGCAGTGGTTCGCCATGGCGATCGCCCTGCTTGGCCTTTACCTCTATCTCGGTTGGCACAACGCAAAGGAGAAACACCATGGGAGCGGCCATGAATCCACCCAGCATGTCTGAGGCGAAAACCTCATCGAGCCGGCGCAAGGGGCGCGTGCAGTTGCTGCTGATCCTGTTGGGGGTGATCGGTCCGATGGTCCTCGCCACCGGCATGTACAAATTGCAGTTCTGGGTGCCGGAGGGCCGCAGTTACCACGGCGAACTGATCGGCAACGGCCAGACCCTCGCCGACCTCGGCGTGCAGGCTAAGGAAGATCGCTGGCAGTTGCTGGTGACTGCGCCCAAGGCGTGTTCGGTGGACTGCCAGCAACTGGTGTACCTGGCGCGGCAGATCCAGATCGGCCTCGGCCGCGATGCTTCCCGCGCCAGCCATGCATTGTCGGCCGCACAACCCTTGAGCAGCGACTACGAAGCCAAGCTGGCCCGCGAATACCCGCAGCTAAAGCGTTATCCCATGGACCTGACCACGTTCAGTAAAGCCACCGGGGATCAGGCTGTGCCGCAGCTGTGGATCATCGACCCCCACGGCAACCTGGTGCTGCGTTATGGCCCCACGGTCAAAGGCAAGGACCTGCTCAACGACCTGCGCCATCTGCTGAAACTGTCGAACATCGGATAAGGGCATCGTCATGGCCAAACCTGGATTTCGCCTTGCGCTGTTTGCCACCCTGCTGGCACTGATTGTCGTGTTGCTGGGTGCCTACACCCGGCTGACCCACGCTGGCCTGGGCTGCCCGGACTGGCCAGGGTGCTACGGCTTTATCAGCGTGCCGAAAAGCGAAGCCCAACTGGCGCATGCCGAACTGCATTTTCCCGACACCCCGGTGGAAGCCCACAAGGGCTGGAACGAGATGATCCACCGCTACTTCGCCGGCACCCTGGGCCTGCTGATCGTGCTGCTGGCGGCTCGCGCCTGGACCCACCGCCGGCATCCCGACCAACCCTTGAAGCTGCCGTTGTTCCTGTTGGTGGTGGTATTTGCCCAGGCCGCCTTCGGCATGTGGACGGTGACGCTCAAGCTCTGGCCACAGGTGGTGACTGGGCATCTGCTCGGCGGGTTTGCCACCTTGAGCCTGCTGTTTCTGTTGACCTTGCGCTTGTCCGGGGTGCTGCCGGCGTTGATCGTGCCGCGCCGCCTGCAGTACTGGGCAACGGCCGGTCTGTTGCTGGTGATCGGGCAGATCGCCCTGGGGGGCTGGGTCAGTTCCAACTACGCAGCGGTGGCCTGTATCGACTTCCCGACCTGCCATGGCCAGTGGCTGCCACCGGCAGATTTCGCCAACGGCTTTCACCTGACCCAACACATTGGCCCCAACTACCTGGGCGGGCAGTTGGACAGCGATGCGCGCACGGCCATCCACCTCACTCACCGGATCGGTGCCTTGCTGGTGACCCTGGTGTTGCTGGGCCTGGCCTGGCAACTGAAGGGGGTCGGCATGACCCGCCTCGCCGGCCTGGTGCTGGTGGCCCTGGCGGCGCAAATCAGCCTGGGCATCAGCAACGTGCTGTTCCATCTGCCCCTGCCGGTCGCCGTGGCCCACAACGCTGGTGGCGCGGCGTTGTTGCTGTGTCTGGTGCTGGTCAACTATCACGCCCGAACCAGTCTGGTCCGGGTCAAGCAGCCGACGCTGCGACGCTGGCGCTTCAGCCCCCGTAAACCTGCGGCCGGGCCCATAACAATAAAAGGAGAAATGCCATGGCGACTCTGATTGGCGAACGGCCCAGCCAGGCGATCTGGCGCGACTACCTGGAGCTGACCAAGCCCAAGGTGGTGGTATTGATGCTGATCACCTCGCTGGTCGGCATGTTCCTCGCCACCCGTGCGGGCGTGCCCTGGACTGTGCTGGTGTTCGGTAACCTGGGCATCGCCTTGTGTGCCGGGGGCGCGGCGGCGGTCAATCATGTGGTGGACCGACGGATCGATGCGGTCATGGCCCGCACCCATAAGCGGCCGCTGGCCGAAGGCCGGGTGTCACCCGCTGCGGCGCTGACCTTCGCCCTGGTCCTGGCGCTGAGTGGCCAGGCGTTGCTGCTGGCGTTCACCAATCCGTTGACGGCCTGGCTGACCCTCGCCTCCTTGCTGGGTTATGCGGTGATCTACACCGGCTTCCTCAAGCGTGCGACGCCGCAGAACATCGTCATTGGCGGCCTGGCCGGTGCCGCCCCACCCTTGCTCGGCTGGGTTGCCACCACCGGGCACATCAGCGCAGAGCCTCTGCTGCTGGTGCTGATCATCTTCGCCTGGACCCCGCCACACTTCTGGGCGCTGGCAATCCACCGCAAGGAGGAGTACGCCAAGGCCGATATCCCGATGTTGCCGGTGACTCATGGCGAGCACTACACCAAGGTCCACATCCTGCTCTACACCTGCGTGCTGTTGGCGGTGAGCCTGATGCCGTACGTGATCCACATGAGCGGCCTGCTGTACCTGGCCTGTGCACTGGGGCTGGGTGCGAGGTTTCTGCAATGGGCCGTGGTGCTGTACCGTGGCACTCGGCCGCACGCGGCGATCAACACCTTCAAGTACTCTATTTACTACTTGTTCCTGCTGTTTATCGCCCTGCTCGTAGACCATTACCTAATGTTGAACCTATGACTCGAACCCAGAAAACCGTCTTCATCCTTGTTGCCCTGATCGCGCTGGTCCTGGGGCTGACCATCAACAAGGTACTGTCCGGCAAAGGCCAGGGCGACCCGACTGCGCTGATCGACGCCGGTATCATCCTGCTGCCGCAAAGCCGCACCTTGCCTGCCCTGCAGATGACCAACCAGGATGGCCAGCCGGTGATGGTCAACGAGTTGAAAGGCAAATGGAGCCTGCTGTTCTTCGGCTACACCTTCTGCCCGGACATCTGCCCGACCACCCTGGCCCAGTTGCGGCAGATCAAGAGCGAGCTACCGGCGGATGCGGTCGACAAGTTGCAGATCATCCTGGTCAGCGTCGACCCCCATCGCGATACCCCCCAGCAGCTCAAGCAGTACCTGGGCTACTTCGATCCGCAATTCATCGGCCTGACCCCGACTTCGGTCGAGGAGCTGCAAAAAGTCGCCAACGCGGTGAGTATTCCGTTCATCCCGGCGGATACCAGCAAGCCCAACTACACCGTCGACCACAGCGGCAACCTCGCCGTCATCGGCCCGGACGGCACCCAGCGTGGCTTCATCCGCGCGCCGCTGAACAACGCGAAGCTGGTGGCGCAATTGCCGGTGATGCTCAAGCGGCAGTGACACCCGCCCCCGCAAGGGCGAGTGTTTTGGGCACAAAAAAGGGGCGCAATCAATGCGCCCCTTTTGTTTACCGTGTGACTTCAGCTCAGAACGCTGGCAGTACCGCGCCTTTGTACTTCTCCAGGATGAAGGCTTTCACTTCTGGAGTGTGCAGGGCCGCTACCAGCTTCTTCATGGCATCGCTGTTCTTGTCGTCTTCACGCGCCACCAGGATGTTCACGTAAGGCGAGTCCTTGCCTTCGATGGTCAGCGCGTCCTTGGACGGGTCCAGCTTGGCTTCCAGGGCGTAGTTGGTGTTGATCAGCGCCAGGTCGACCTGGGTCAGGACGCGCGGGATGGTCGCCGCTTCCAGTTCGCGGAATTTCAGGCCCTTGTTGTTCTCGGCGATGTCCTTGACGGTCGACAGGATGTTGGTCGAGTCCTTCAGCTTGATCACGCCAGCCTTGTCCAGCAGCAACAGGGCGCGGCCGCCGTTGGTGGCGTCGTTCGGGATGACCACGGTGGCGCCGCCAGGCAGATCGGCCAGGGTCTTGAACTTGCTGGAGTAAGCGCCCAGCGGCTCGATGTGCACGCCCGCCACGCTCACCAGGTGAGTACCCTTGGCCTTGTTGAATTCATCGAGGTACGGCTGGTGCTGGAAGAAGTTGGCGTCCAGGCGTTTTTCCGCGACCTGTACGTTGGGTTGCACGTAGTCGGTGAAGACCTTGACCTTCAAGTCCACGCCTTCCTTGGCCAGGGTCGGCTTCACGAACTCAAGGATTTCCGCATGCGGCACCGGGCTGGCGGCCACGGTCAGGGTTTCGGCGGCCTGGGCAGAGAACGCGGCAACGGCAGCGAACGCGACGAGTAGTTTTTTCATCCGGCAAACTCCTTGTGAAGCGCCCTTTCGGGCGCCTGCCAGCGTGATGCCGGCGATTGCATTTATTTTCGGGAAAAGTGCACCACCAGCTTATCGCCGACGGTTTGCAGCACCTGGACCAGCACCAGCAGCAACACCACGGTCACTACCATCACGTCCGTCTGGAAGCGTTGGTAACCGAAGCGGATCGCCAGGTCACCCAGGCCACCGGCGCCGACCACACCGGCCATCGCCGTGTAGGACACCAGTGTGATGGCCGTCACCGTGATCGCCGCAAAGATGCCTGGGCGCGCTTCCGGCAGCAAGGCATTGGTGATGATCTGACGGGTGCTGGCGCCCATGGCCTGGGTCGCTTCGATGATGCCGCGATCAACTTCACGCAGGGCGGTTTCCACCAGCCGCGCAAAGAATGGCGTGGCACCCACCACCAGCGGCGGGATCGCGCCGCCGACCCCCAGCGAGGTGCCGGTAATCAGTACGGTGAACGGGATCATCACAATCAGCAGAATGATGAACGGCAGCGAGCGCAGGATGTTGACGATCAGCGACAGCAGCGCGTAGACGCCCTTGGCTTCAAGCAACTGGCGCGGGCTGCACAGGAACAACAGCACGCCCAGTGGCAGGCCCAGCAAGACGGTGAACAGCAGCGAGCCACCGAGCATCAGCAGGGTGTCGCCGGTGGCCAGCCAGATTTCATACCAGTCGATATTGGCGAAGAAACTTGTCAGCAGTTCCATTAGCGCAGCACCTCCATGTGGACATCGGCTGCGGTGAAGTGGGCAAAGGCCGCTTCCATGTCACCGCCCGTGATGGCCAGGGTCAGTTGCCCGTAAGGGACGTCTTTGATGCGGTCGATGCGGCCGGCGAGGATGCTGTAGTCCACCCCCGTTTCGCGGGCAACGGTGCCCAGCAGCGGCGCGTAGGTGGCTTCGCCCTGGAAGGTCAGGCGCACGATGCGGCCCGGTACGTGGGCGAAGTCATCGCGCTGTTCGCTTTCATCGACTTGCTCGTCTTCCTGGACGAAGCGCTTGGTGGTCGGGTGCTTGGGGTGCAGGAACACCTGGGCCACCGGGCCTTGTTCGACGATCACGCCAGCGTCCATCACGGCCACCTGGTCGCAGACCCGGCGAATCACGTCCATTTCGTGGGTGATGAGCACGATGGTCAGATTCAGCTCACGGTTGATCTCGGCCAGCAGTTGCAGGACCGACGCCGTGGTTTGCGGGTCCAGGGCACTGGTGGCCTCGTCGCACAGCAGGATCTTCGGCTTGGTTGCCAGGGCGCGGGCGATGCCTACGCGCTGCTTCTGGCCACCGGACAACTGCGCCGGGTACTTTCTGGCGTGGTCGGACAGGCCCACCCGCGCCAGCAACTCGGCCACGCGCCGGTCGATGTCGGCGCGTGACAGTTCACCGGCCAGGGTCAGTGGCAGCGCCACGTTGTCGGCCACCGTCTTGGAGGCCAGCAGGTTGAAGTGCTGGAAGATCATCCCGACTTGCTGACGGAAACGGCGCAGCGCATTGGCGTCCAGCGCAGTGACTTCCTCGCCATCGACGAAGATCTTGCCGCCACTGGAGTCTTCCAGGCGGTTGATCAGACGCAGCAGGGTACTTTTTCCCGCGCCGGAATGGCCGATCAGGCCAAACACCTGGCCGTTCTCAATCGTCAGACTGGTCGGGTGCAGGGCGGGAATATCCCTACCGGCAACGCGGTAGGTTTTATGGACGTTTTGAAACTCGATCACGTAGCGAACCTTGTGGGGCGCGTTAGAAAAGGATCAGCGGTTAGCCGGGCGCGCATTTTAGCCTGTCCGTATAGAGGTTCTTAGCATTTATTTCGTATTCATCCTTTCATTTGGCAATAACGCGATCAAAGGTCATAAAAAAGGAACGGCCCGATTCCACGTCAGTCACTACTTCAGCACTGAAAAACACCCGGGACCGTGCCTGGGGACTTAGCTCATGGATCTCGCCCTATGCGCGAATCCCCATCGAGGAGTTCAGCACTGATGAGTACCAAAAAACCTGACGCCGGCAAGAGCCAACTGGCCGGCACCGATACCCTGGACCGCGCCAACAGCAACGCCAAGCTGCAAAGCCTGGAAGCCTTTCGTTCGGACGCCAGCGAGCAGGCGCTGCGCACCAATCAGGGGGTCAAGGTCGCCGACAACCAGAATAGCCTGAAGGCTGGCGCGCGCGGGCCTTCGCTGCTCGAAGACTTCATCATGCGGGAAAAGATTACCCACTTTGACCATGAGCGGATTCCCGAGCGCATCGTGCATGCCCGGGGTACCGGGGCCCATGGCTTCTTTCAGAGTTACGAGAACCACGCCGAGCTGACCAAGGCCGGTTTCCTACAGGACCCCGGGCATAAAACTCCGGTGTTCGTGCGATTTTCTACGGTGCAGGGCCCGCGTGGCTCCGGCGATACCGTGCGGGATGTGCGTGGGTTCGCCGTGAAGTTCTTCACCGAGCAAGGCAACTTCGACCTGGTCGGCAACAACATGCCGGTATTTTTCATCCAGGACGCCATCAAGTTTCCCGACTTCGTCCACGCCGTAAAACCCGAACCGCACAACGAAATACCGACCGGTGGTTCGGCGCACGATACGTTCTGGGATTTTGTTTCGTTGCAGCCGGAGTCGGCGCACATGGTGATCTGGGCCATGTCCGATCGGGCGATTCCCAAAAGCCTGCGCAGCATGCAGGGCTTTGGCGTCCACACCTTCCGCCTGATCAATGCGGCCGGGAAGTCGCGTTTTGTGAAGTTCCACTGGCGCCCCACCGCAGGCACCTGCTCGCTGGTGTGGGACGAAGCCCAGAAACTTGCGGGCAAAGACACCGACTATCATCGCCGCGACCTGTGGGACGCCATCGAGATGGGCGACTACCCCGAGTGGGAACTGGGGGTTCAAGTCATCGAGGAGGAAAACGAGCATGCCTTCGATTTCGACATTCTCGACCCCACCAAGCTGATTCCCGAGGAGTTGGTGCCGATCACCCCGCTCGGCAAAATGGTGCTCAACCGCAACCCGGACAACTTTTTCGCCGAAACCGAACAGGTTGCGTTCTGCCCTGGGCATATCGTGCCGGGGATCGATTTCTCCAATGACCCGTTGCTGCAAGGCCGGCTATTTTCCTACACCGACACGCAGATCAGCCGACTCGGCGGACCGAACTTTCACGAGATACCCATCAATCGCCCGATCGCCCCGTTTCACAACGGCCAGCGTGATGCGTTGCACCGCACCACCATCGACAAGGGACGGGCGGCCTATGAGCCGAACTCCATCGATGGCGGCTGGCCGCAAGAAACCCCGGCGGCGGCCAGCGATGGCGGCTTCGAGAGCTACCCCGAGCGTATCGACGCCAACAAGATCCGCCAGCGCAGCGAATCCTTCAGCGATCACTTCTCCCAGGCCCGGCTGTTCTTCCACAGCATGAGCACGCACGAGCAGGAGCACATCATCGCCGCCTACAGCTTCGAACTGGGCAAGGTCGAGCGTGAGTTCATCCGGGCGCGGGAGGTCAATGAAATCCTCGCTAACATCGACCTGGATCTGGCGGGGCGTGTGGCGCAGAACCTCGGCCTGCCGGCACCCAAGGCGGGCACGGTGCCAGTGCGCAAAACCGCGCTGGAGCGCTCCCCTGCGCTCAGTCAGGCAAATTTGTTGCCGGAAAATATCAAGACTCGCAAAGTTGCGATTCTGGCGGCCAACGGCGTCGATGGTGCGGCGATCGATGCGATGAAAAAAGCCCTGAAGGCCGAGGGCGCGCACGCCAAGCTGTTGGGGCCGACGTCGGCGCCCGTGAAAACCGCGGATGGCAAAAGCCTGCCGGTGGATGGGTCCATGGAAGGGTTGCCGTCGGTGGCCTTCGATGCGGTGTTCGTGCCGGGTGGCGCGGCGTCAATCAAGGCGTTGAGTACCGATGGCGTGGCGTTGCACTACCTGTTGGAGGCGTACAAGCACCTCAAGGCGATCGCGCTGCAGGGCGAGGCCAAACAATTGCTCGATGTGTTGAAACTGCAGGCGGATGCCGGGCTGGTGGTGGGCGCGGGTGCCAGTTTGACCAAGGGGTTCTTTGCCGCGATCGGGCAACATCGGGTGTGGGACCGTGAGGCGAAGGCCAAGGCGGTGCCGGCTTAGGCAAAAAGATCACGTTCGCTGACGAACCCGCTTGCGGCTCGCCAGCGAACGGCGATATCAGTCTTTGCGGGGCGCCAGGACCATTTGCGCCGGAATGTGGCGCAGGATCTGCCGCTCGATCTTCAGGTCAAAATCGGGGTCGAGTTTCTTCACCCGCTTGCTCAGCAAAGTGGCCAGCCACGGGTAGTCCTGAGTGCGGGGTGCCTGGATGCTGACGTCACACTGGTAATTCACTACATCGGCGGCAATCGCGTCCAGTTGACGCCGAAGTTGCCGGCTATCGGTGATGTTCAGTGCCACGGTGGTGCTTTCGGCGGTTGGGTCGATGACCTTGGCCTGGGGCTTGGCGGCGGCAGCCAGGAGGGCGGCCTCGGCTTTTTCCAGCTCGGCTTTACGGGCCTCGGTAATGGCGCCGTTGACGCCACCGGTCAGTGCTGGCGCCTTGGGCATCAGCACTCGTGCGCGGCTGAGGGCAGTGGCTGCGGCGTTGACATCACCCTTTTGCAGGACGATCTGGCTGCGCTGCAAATAGGCTTCGGCCAATTGGCGCTGGTATTGCTCCAGGGACTGGTCGTTGGGCGATTGCGCCTGCAAGGCTGCCAGTTGACCTTCAGCGGTGGCCAGTTCGTTGCTGGCCAGGCTTTGTTCCAGCTGGGCAATCGCTGTCGCCCGCGCGTCCGGGACTTCGGGCGCAGGCGGCGTGCTTTGGCAGGCGCCCAGCAGCAAAAATGCAACAAGGAGCAGATAACGGGAGGCGAACGGCTTCATTCCTGCGACTCTCTGATTGCGCAAAAAACGAGCAAGTCTACACCCCTCGGCGGGGCAGGACAAAACTCAGCAGAAACAGCGCGGCGGCAGCGACCACAATCGAGGGGCCGGCCGGCGTGTCCTTGAACCACGACAGCGCCAGGCCACCGCAGACCGCGAGTATACCCAGCAAGCTAGCACCCAAGGCCATTTGCTCAGGCGAGCGGGCGTGGCGTTGTGCCGCAGCCGCTGGAATGATCAGCAGTGAGGTGATCAACAACACCCCAACGATTTTCATCGCTACCGCGATTACCACGGCAATCAACAGCATCAAGGTCAGGCGCAATGCCGCCACGGGTAGGCCTTCGACCCTGGCCAGCTCCTCGTGCACGGTAATGGCCAGCAAGGGTCGCCACAGCGCCACCAGCAACAGCAGGACAGCCGCACTGCCGCCGAGGATCCAGGCCAGGTCGCCGGGGCTGATCGCCAGCAGGTCGCCGAACAGGTAGGCCATCAGGTCAATCCGCACTTCATGCATGAAGCTTAGTACCACCAGGCCCAGAGAGAGGGTGCTGGGCGCAAGAATCCCCAGCAAGGTGTCGGAGGCCAGTGGTTGACGCTGTTGCAGGGTCACCAGCAGCACGGCCAGCAACAGGCAGCCGACGGTGACGGCGATGGTCGGGCTGACATCCAGCAAGAAGCCTAGGGCCACGCCAAGCAAGGCCGCGTGGGACAGGGTGTCGCCGAAATAGGCCATGCGCCGCCAGACCACGAACGATCCCAGAGGGCCAGCCACGACGGCCAGGGCCAGGCCTGCGAGCAGGGCATACAACAGAAAATCAGCCATGCTTGCAGCCATCTCCGTGAACGTGGGTATGAGCGGCGGGTGCCGCGCTGACGACCGAACCGTGCAGGTCGTGGGCATGATCGTGATGGTGGTGATAGATCGCCAGGCTTTGCGCGTTTTTGCCGAACAGCTCGACAAATGCCGGGTCGCCGCTGACCTGCTCCGGGTGGCCGGAGCAGCAGACATGGCGATTGAGGCAGACCACCTGATCGGTGGTGCTCATCACCAGGTGCAGGTCGTGGGAGACCATCAGCACGCCGCAGCCGTGACGGTCGCGCAGGCGGGTGATCAAGCTGTACAGCTCGGCCTGCCCGGCGACATCGACACCCTGGACCGGCTCGTCGAGCACCAGCAGTTGCGGCTCGCGCAGCAGCGCCCGGGCCAGCAGTACGCGCTGCATTTCACCGCCGGAGACGCTCTGCACCGGGCTGTCGATCACCTGTTCGGCACCGACTTCCTTGAGTGCGGCCAGGGCGCGCGCCCGGTCCACGCCGGGCACCAGGCGCAGAAAGCGCAGGACCGACAGTGGCAGGGTTGGGTCGACGTGGAGTTTTTGCGGCATGTAGCCGACCCGCAGCTTCGGCTTGCGCCACACACTGCCGCTGTCGGGCTTGAGCAGGCCGAGCACGGCGCGCACCAGGGTGGTTTTGCCGGCACCGTTGGGGCCGATCAGGGTGACGATCTGCCCCGGCTCGACGCTGAGCTGGATGTTGTCCAGCACGTTTTGCCCGGCAAAGGTCACCGTCACCTGTTCCAGGCGGATCAACGCAGTGCTCATCAAGCCCCCTGGCAACCCGAACAGAGACCGACCACTTCAACTGTCTGGCCTTCGACCACAAAGCCGACTTCACCGGCGCTGTGGATGATGCTGTCGCTGATGGATTTCTGTTCCAGCTCGATGGCCGCGTGGCATTCCCGGCAGATCAGGAACTGGCCCTGGTGGGCGTGCCCCGGGTGGTTGCAGCCGACGAAGGCGTTGAGTGACGAGATGCGATGCACCAGGCCGTTGTCCAGCAGGAAGTCCAGGGCGCGGTACACGGTGGGCGGCGCGGCGCGGCGGCCGTCCTGCTCACTGAGCACTGCCAGGATGTCGTAGGCACCCAGCGGCTTGTGGCTTTGCCACACCAATTCCAGCACCCGCCGGCGCAATGCGGTCAGCCGCAGGCCCTGGCGTGCGCAGATCGCATCAGCCTCGGACAGCGCGGTGTGCACGCAATGGGAGTGGTCGTGGGGACGACTGGCAAGCGGTGTTTTAGGCATGAGCGGCGACGAATATTGTGAGAGACGTTATTATATTACCCGTTCTCGTCTCTTTGAGTGGTCATCGTGTCCAGAGTTTTTGCCATCCTTGTCACATTTGCTGCCAGTTTCTTCACGATCAACGCTGCTCACGCCGAAGTCAGGGTCCTGACCAGTATCAAGCCGGTACAGCTGATAGCCGCTGCGGTGCAGGACGGCCTGGGTGTGCCGGAAGTCCTGCTGCCACCGGGCGCTTCACCCCATAACTATGCCTTGCGACCTTCCGACGTACGGCGCGTGCAGTCGGCAGACCTGCTGTACTGGATCGGCCCGGACATGGAAGGTTTCCTGCCTCGGGTCCTCAAGGGGCGCAACTTGCCATCGGTGGCCCTGCAGACGCTGCCAGGCCTGACGCTGCGCCATTTTGCCGAGGACAATCACTCCCACGCCGAGGAGGCCGACGAGCACGATCACGATCATCGCCCTGGCAGCCTCGATGCCCACCTGTGGTTATCGCCGGTGAATGCGCGGGTAATTGCGGCGAAAATCGCGACCGACCTGAGTGCCGCCGATCCGGCCAATGCCCCGCGTTATCAAAGCAACCTGAAAGCCTTCGATGAGCGCCTCGATGCCCTGGACCTGCGCTTGAAAGCACGCCTGGCGTTGGTCGAAGGCAAGCCTTACTTCGTGTTCCACGAAGCGTTCGACTATTTCGAAGACGCCTACGGGCTCAAGCATGCAGGTGTATTCAGCGTGGCCGCCGAAGTGCAGCCCGGTGCCCAGCATGTGGCGGCGATGCGTACGCGTCTGCAGACGGTGGGCAAGACCTGCGTATTCAGCGAACCACCACTGCGCCCGCGCCTGGCCGAGACCCTGGTGGCCGGTTTGCCGGTGAAACTGGCCGAGCTGGATGCACTCGGCGGCTATACGCCAGCCACTGCCCAGGGTTATGAGCAGGTGCTGGAGAAGCTGGGTAATGACCTGGCAGGGTGCCTGGAGTCGCTGTAAAACGCCGGGGTATGCGGCGATCCCAGCGCGGGCAAGCCTAGCGCCTACAAGCGCAGGTATTGCTCTGCGTAGGAGCGAGGCTTGCCCGCGAAGCCTTTAAAGCGCGAACGGCAACGGCGTGCTGACCTGCTGGCGCTGGGCCAGACGCTGCTCGAACTCCATTGGATCGTGAATCAGCACGTCTTGTCCGGCAAAGGACTCCGCAGCGATCAGGCGTGACAGCCAGAACCGTACACAGGCCACACGCAGCAGGGTCGGCCACAGTTCGGCCTCGGCAGCACTGAATGGTCGCAGCGCCGCATAGGCCCCGAGCAGGGCTCGCGCCCGCGGGCCGTCGATCAGGCCATCGTCGTCCGAGCACCAGTCGTTCAGGGCGATGGCCACGTCATAGAGCATCGGGCCCGAGCAGGCGTTGTAGAAGTCGATCAGCCCGGTCAGGTGAGTGCCTTCGAACATGGCATTGTCGCGAAACAGGTCGGCGTGGATGTTGGCTCGTGGCAAGGCGAGGATTTTCGCCTTCTGCTCGATGATCTCGTCCAGGGCGCGCTGCAGCAGCTGGCGCGAGTCGTCACCCAGGTGCGAGAGCAACTGCGTGCCTTCTTCGAGCATCCAGTCCAGGCCGCGATCGGTCTTGCGCTTGATCATCTGGTCCTTGGTCGCCAGGTGCAGGTGCGCCAGCAACTCGCCGACTTGCGCGCAGTGCTGGGCGTTGGCCACCTTGATGTGCTTGCCCGCCAGCCGTGGCTGCAAGAGCGCAGGTTTGCCGGCCAGCTCGCGCAAGGCGATGCCGTCGGTGGTGCGCAGGGCGTAGGGCACCGGCAGGTTGGCGTTGTGCAGTACGTCCAGCAGTTCGATGAAGAACGGCATTTCCTGCACGGGGCCGCGCTCGACCAGGGTCAGGACGAACTCGCCCTGTTCCAGGCTGATGAAGAAATTGGTGTTTTCGCTACCAGCGGCAATCCCCTGGAAATCAAGCAGGCGGCCGAGCCCATAAGGGGCGAGAAAGGTTTCCAGCTCGGGCCGAGCCAGGGGGGTGAACACAGACATGGTTAAAAACTGCTCAGTTCGGGCGCGGCGATCAAGCCAGCGCCGATTAAAGTTAAGAAACTACTTCCACTCAAAGATCTTCCACGCCGGAATCAGCATATCGGGCTGATCCGAGCGGATGAAATTGGCATCCGTGCCGTCTGCGCGCACCAGGAAATACGGAACGCCGCCCTTCGGTGTGACCTTGATCGCATACAGGAAGCCGTTCTGGCGGTACTCCTGGATGGTTTTGTCGCCTTCCGTGCGGATGGTGACTTGCGGCTCTGGCGTTGGGGCATCATCTGCCGCCATGGCGGCCAATGGAATGAAGCTAAACAAGCCAGCCAGCAACAGGCGATTGAGTGTGCGCATGATAACCTTGTCCCTTTGTCGTCAACGGTCCCGCTATTCTAGCGCCGGACCCGCCGAAAAGGTTGATCCTGCTCATGAGCCAAGCCCCCCTCGTCCTGGTGGACGGTTCTTCATACCTGTACCGCGCCTTTCACGCGCTGCCACCGCTGACCACTTCCAAAGGCCTGCCGACCGGAGCGGTCAAGGGCGTGCTGAACATGCTCAAGAGTCTGCGCAAGCAGTACCCGGACAGCCCGTTCGCCGTCGTGTTCGACGCCAAGGGTGGGACCTTTCGCGATGACATGTACGCCGAATACAAAGCCAACCGTCCAAGCATGCCGGACGACATGCGTGTGCAGATCGAGCCGCTGCACCAGAGTGTGATCGCCCTGGGCTTCCCGCTGCTGTGCGTCGAAGGCGTCGAAGCGGACGATGTGATCGGCACGCTGGCCCGCAGCAGCGCGGCCGCTGAGCGCCCGGTGGTGATTTCCACGGGCGACAAGGACATGGCGCAACTGGTCGACGGGCACATTACCTTGGTCAATACCATGACCGGTAGTTCGATGGACGTGGCTGGCGTGAAGGAGAAATTCGGTGTCGCTCCCGAGCAGATCATCGACTACCTGGCGCTGATGGGCGATTCCTCCGACAACATTCCCGGGGTCCCGGGGATTGGACCCAAGACCGCATCCGGCCTGTTGGTTGGGGTGAACGGCGGTCTGACCGAACTTTACGCACAGCTCGATATTGTCCCGAGCCTGCCGATTCGTGGCGCCAAGACACTGCCGGCCAAGCTCGAAGAGCATCGGGACATGGCGTTTCTGTCCTACCAACTGGCGACCATCAAGGTCGATGTACCGTTGGACGTGGGCCTGGACGACCTGCACTTGCGCGAGCCGGACCGCGACAAGCTGGCCGAGCTGTATGCCTTGCTCGAGTTCAAAAGCTGGTCCGACGAGTTGCAGCGCGATGCCAAGCGCGTCGAGCTGGCGGCTGCGGCCCAACCGGAGCCCGCGACCGATCTGCTGAGTGCGGTCGAGACGGACGTAGCCGTTGAAGAGCCGGCGCCAACTGAGGCGCAGTACGAAACCATCCTCGATCAGGCGCGTTTTGAGGTCTGGCTGCAGAAACTCAGCGACGCCAAGCTGTTCGCCTTCGATACCGAAACCACTGGCATTGACGCCCAGCAGGCCCAATTGGTGGGTCTGTCCTTCGCGGTGCGGGCCAATGAAGCAGCCTACATCCCGTTGACTCACTCCTACATCGGCGTGCCGCAGCAACTGGACCGCGACAGTGTGCTACGCGCCCTCAAGCCGCTGCTGGAGGATGAGCACAAGCTCAAGGTCGGCCAGCACGCCAAGTTCGACATGAACATCCTGGCCAACTGCGCCATCGGTGGCGATCAAGCGTGCGGTATCACCGTGCGTGGAATTGCCTTCGATACCATGCTCGAGTCCTATGTACTCAACTCCGTGGCCACTCGCCATGACATGGACAGTCTGGCGCAGAAGTACCTGGGCCTCACCACGGTCAGCTTCCAGGACATCGCCGGCAAGGGCGTCAAGCAACTGACCTTCGATCAGATCGCTCTGGAGCAGGCCGGTCCTTATGCCGCCGAAGATGCCGACGTGACTCTGCGTCTGCACCAGACCCTGCACGAAAAGCTGGCGGCTATCCCAAGCCTGGCCAGTGTCCTGAGCGATATCGAAATGCCGCTGGTGCCCGTGCTGGCGCGGATCGAGCGCCAGGGCGCGCTGGTGGATGACAAACTGCTCGGCGAACAGAGCGTCGAGCTGGGCAACAAGCTGGTGGCGCTGGAGCGCGAAGCCTTCGAGATTGCCGGCGAAGAGTTCAACCTCGGCTCACCCAAGCAGCTTGGGGTGATTCTTTACGAAAAACTCGGCTACCCGGTGTTGAAGAAGACTGCCAAGGGTCAGCCGTCCACCGCCGAAGAAGTGCTGGCCAAGCTGGCGGAGGAGGACTACCAGTTGCCCAAGGTACTGATGCAGTACCGCTCCATGAGCAAGCTGAAAAGTACCTATACCGACCGTCTGCCTGAGCAGATCAACCCGCGCACCGGCCGCATCCACACCTCCTATCACCAGGCGGTGGCGTCTACCGGGCGGCTGTCCTCCAGCGATCCGAATCTGCAGAACATCCCAGTGCGCACCGCCGAAGGCCGACGTATCCGTCAGGCGTTCATCGCGCCGAGCGGCTACAAGCTGCTGGCGGCGGACTATTCGCAGATCGAACTACGGATCATGGCTCACCTGTCCCGCGATGAAGGCCTGCTCAATGCCTTCCGCAACAACCTGGACGTGCACACCGCCACGGCTGCGGAAGTGTTCCGGGTCGAGCTGGCAGACGTCACCACCGAGCAGCGCCGCAGCGCCAAGGCCATCAACTTCGGCCTGATCTACGGCATGGGTGCGCAGAAGCTGGGCAAGGATATCGGCGTCGACACCAAGACTGCCAAGGCCTATATCGATACCTATTTCGCGCGCTATCCGGGCGTGCGTGAATACATGGATCGCACCCGCGCCCAGGCGGCGGAGCAGGGCTATGTCGAGACGCTGTTCGGTCGCCGGCTGTACCTGCCGGAGATCAACTCCAACAAGCCGCAGGAGCGCGCCGGCGCCGAACGCACGGCGATCAACGCGCCAATGCAAGGCACGGCGGCGGACATCATCAAGAAGGCCATGGTGGCTGTGGATAACTGGTTGGCGAGTTCTGGGCTGGACGCTCGGGTGATCCTGCAGGTGCACGATGAATTGGTGCTGGAAGTTCGCGAGGACCTGGTCGATCAAGTGCGCAACGAAATTCGCCAGCACATGAGCGCTGCGGCCACCCTCGATGTGCCACTTTTGGTGGAAGTCGGCGTCGGCAACAACTGGGATGAGGCTCACTGAGCCATTTTTTCGCGATTTTTTGCAGGGAGCGCCGCGGCATAGTGTCGCGGCAATTGCGGGGTTTATGGCGCTTAGGTCGGAAAATTCGTTGGCTTATTGCCAATCGATTTTGTGGCAGCCAGGAACTAAACCCGTGAAACACCACTCAGAGTTACTGAATGGGTGGTGAAGCCCTTCGATGCTCCTATGTTGTGTTAAGTGTTGGCAGATATCTGGACCCCGCCCTAGCGGTCCAGAAGCTTAAACCCCGAATTTCTCCCTCCCCATATGAAATTCGGGGTTTTTTTTGCCCGCGATTTTTACTCGGCCGCCTCGGCGCCCTTGTCCGCAAGCTCCATCCAGTCTGCCAATACAGTGTAGGCGTCTTCCAAGCCCAGGCGTTTGGGGGCCGAGAACAGCTGGATGGTCACGGCATCGCCCCAGCCTTTGCGGATTTCCGCCTGGACCTTGAGCAGGGTATTTTTGGCTGCGCCATAGGTCAGCTTGTCGGCTTTGGTCAGCAAAATGTGCATCGGCATGCCGCTGGCGACGGCCCAATCGAGCATCAGCAGGTCGAAGTCGGTCATTGGATGACGGATGTCCATCATCAGGATCAGGCCCTTCAGGCTCTCACGGCTGCCCAGGTAGGCTTCCAGGTGGCGCTGCCAGTGCTGCTTCAGCGGGATCGGTACTTTTGCGTAGCCGTAGCCCGGAAGGTCGACCAGACGCCGTTCTTCGTCTAGTTTGAAGAAGTTCAACAGCTGTGTGCGCCCTGGCGTCTTGGAGGTACGCGCCAGGCTGGCGTGGGTCAGGGTGTTCAGCGCACTGGATTTACCGGCGTTGGACCGCCCGGCGAACGCCACTTCGAAGCCTTCGTCGTCGGGGCATTGATCGACTTTGGCAGCGCTGAGCATGAAGGTGGACTGTTGGCACAGACCGAGGATGGGGTTCTTGAGTTGCATGGGATTTCCGATGTGGGCGGTGCCGAGATTGGTCGCAAAGAGCAGCGTCGTTTCCGTTTCAGTGACGCCAGTATATAATGCCGCAGATTTTGTGTGCGCTTTGTCCCAGCGTAGGATGAAGTTCACGAGAGCGATTGACCTTGATTGCGCATTAGAACGCAGCACGCTCTCAACCCTGAAAAGGTCGTTTTATGACGAAATGGCTGCTAGCTGCCGGTGTCTTGATGCCGCTATATGGCGCGCAGGCTACACAGGATCCGGAAGCTGTGTACAACCGTGTTTGTGGAGCCTGTCATTCCGGCCAACTGCCCACGGCGCCCCGAAAGGGTGACCAGCAGGCGTGGACGCCGAGACTGGCGCAAGGTATGGAGACGCTGGTGCAACACGTGACCCAGGGTTTCAAGGCGATGCCGCCGCGTGGTTTGTGCATGGACTGCAGTGCCGAGGATTACCAGGCCATCATCCAGTGGATGAGCGAGTGATCCCGGTCCATAACTCTTTAACCCTTAGCCGTAGTTGGATTAGCTGATGAACAAATTGATCGTGAGTCTGCTGTTGACCGTGGGGATCTCCGGCATTGCCCATGCTGCAGGTGATGCGACTGCTGGTCAGGCGAAAGCCGCAGTATGTGGCGCTTGCCATGGCCCGGATGGCAACAGCATGGCGCCAAATTTTCCAAAACTGGCGGGTCAGGGTGAGCGTTACCTGAACAAGCAACTGCACGACATCAAGTCGGGCAAGCGCACCGTTCTGGAAATGACCGGCCTGCTGACCAACCTGAGTGATCAGGACCTGGCGGATCTCTCTGCCTACTTCGCCAGCCAGAAAGGCAGTGTCGGCGCAGCGGATCCGAAAGTCGTGGCTCGCGGTGAAGAGTTGTTCCGCGGCGGCAAGCTGGACCAGGGCATGCCTTCATGCACCGGTTGCCACTCGCCTAACGGCAGCGGCAACGCGGCAGGGGGCTTCCCGCACCTGGGTGGCCAGCACGCACAATACACCGCTAAGCAGTTGACCGATTTCCGTGAAGGTAACCGTGTCAACGATGACGCGAAGATCATGCAAAGCGTTGCAGCGAAGCTGAGCAACAAGGACATCGAAGCGGTGTCCAGCTACATTCAAGGCCTGCACTAAGGCCGATTGAGCGGGCGCTGCGCGAGGTATCGTACCCGCGCGACGTTAACGCTCGATTAATCCTTCGATGCAAGCATAAAAGGGTGGCCTAGGCCGCCCTTTTTTGTGGCTGCTGCCGTTACACTAGAAAACTGATGCCCGCCATGACCTGCCAGACCGCAGGTCGCGCGAGGCGAGCCAATGTGTCCAGGAGCAAAGCATGCGTAATCTGATTCTCAGCGCCGCACTCGTCACCGCCAGCCTGTTCGGCATGACCGCCCAGGCGGCCGAACCGCTTGAAGCCGGTAAACAATATGTCGAACTGAGCAACGCCGTCCCGGTGGCGGTGCCTGGCAAGATCGAAGTCGTGGAACTGTTCTGGTACGGCTGCCCGCATTGCTACGCATTCGAGCCGACCATCAACCCATGGGCCGATAAGCTGCCAGCCGACGTGAATTTCGTGCGTATTCCGGCCATGTTCGGTGGTATCTGGAACGTCCATGGCCAACTGTTCATCACCCTGGAAGCCATGGGTGTGGAGCATAAGGTCCACAAGGCCGTGTTCGAAGCGATCCACAGCGGCAAGAAACTCGCGACCCCTGAAGAGATGGCCGAGTTTTTGGCTGGCGAAGGCGTCGACAAGGACAAGTTCCTCAGCACCTTCAACTCGTTCGCCGTCAAAGGCAAGGTCGAGGACGCCAAGAAAAAGGCCCAGGCCTACCAGATCTCCGGCGTACCGACCATGGTCGTCAATGGCAAGTACCGCTTTGACCTCGGCACCGCCGGTGGCCCGGAAGGCGCCCTGAGCGTGGCTGATCAGTTGATCGCCAAGGAGCGCGCCGCTAAGTAAGCGGCGCACGCCATGCGCCGCTGGAGTACTGAACGCATCGTTGGCCGGCATGATCCGCAGGTCAACGAGCACCATCTGGAGCCCTCGGGCTTGCCCGCAGACAGCCGTCTGCGCCTGCTCAGCTTCAACATCCAGGTCGGTATCAGTACCGAGCGTTATCGGCATTACCTGACCCGGGGCTGGCAGCATCTGCTGCCACACACCGGGCGTGCCGACAATCTGCAGAAGATCGGCAACCTGCTGGGCGACTATGACCTGGTCGCGCTGCAGGAGGCCGATGGCGGCAGCCTGCGTTCAGGCTACGTCAACCAGGTCGAGCACCTGGCCCAGCTCGGTGCCTTCCCCTATTGGTACCAACAGCTCAACCGCAACCTCGGTCGGCTCGGCCAGCACAGCAATGGCGTGCTTAGCCGTCTGCGTCCGTGGGTGATCGAAGATCACCCATTGCCTGGGCCCAAGGGGCGCGGCGCGATTCTCGTGCGGTTTGGCGAAGGGCCGGAGGCGCTGGTGGTGGTTATGATGCACCTGGCGTTGGGCGCCCGGGTCAGGACCCTGCAACTGGCGTACATTCGCGACCTGATCGGCGACTATAAGCACCAAGTCCTCATGGGCGACATGAACACCCACGCCAGTGACCTGCTGCAAAGCTCGCCATTGCGTGATCTGGGCCTGCTCGCGCCCCAGGTCGAAGCGACCTTCCCCAGTTGGCGCCCGCAACGCTGCCTGGACCACATCCTGCTCAGCCCATCGCTGACCCTCGAACGGGTCGAAGTGCTGGCGCAACCGATTTCCGATCACCTGCCGGTCGCGGTAGAGATTCGTC
The DNA here is from genome assembly GCF_014236655.1 of Pseudomonas kielensis. Taxonomy (GTDB): domain Bacteria; phylum Pseudomonadota; class Gammaproteobacteria; order Pseudomonadales; family Pseudomonadaceae; genus Aquipseudomonas; species Aquipseudomonas kielensis. Next base: position 36,200 of record NZ_JACMYG010000020.1, on the reverse strand, counting down.
TGCCGGGTTCGCTCACGGCTGATGCATTGCCCGCGTTGAGTCCTGCCCCTCGCGGAACCCCTGAATGAGCGACGAAGCCAACCGCTGGAAAGAGAAGTACCTCAAAAGCATCGAACAACAGGAAAAACTCGAACGTCGATGGGATGCCCGTCTCGACTTGCTGCGTCGCGGGCTGGTGCGCAGCACGCTGGCGGCCGAAGGCACGGACCGCGCGGTCGACCAGTGCATGAAGGAAATGCGCGAAGTCATCCGCACCGACGACATGGATGCAGGCCTGGCCGCCCTGTTGCCGCGCCTGGAAAAAGCCGTGCTCGACTCCGAGCAGCGGCGCGAGACCCGCGTCGATCAAATCGGCACGGCGTTGTCCGAGTTGGTCCGACAACTGCAGCGCTTGCCCCTGCCCCGCGAGGTCAGTCGTCCGCTCAAGACCTTTGCCAAGCAACTGGATGGGCGCGTTGGCCAAGCCCGCGAGATACCGCTGCTGTTGGGTGAGTACAGCGGCTTGCAGGGCCAGGCGCTGAGCCTTCTCGATAACCCCGCGGAGCTCAATCGTCCGGGGTTGTTGCAACGCCTGTTCGGTGCGCGTGATCAGGAGCCAGACGGCCTGCCCGCCGTTGCGACGCATGCTGCGCCAGCCGCCCCTGAGCGGTTGATTGAGGCCTCGTCATCAGCCGCTCCGGCGGTAGTTGCCCCAGCGACAGTGGCGCCTCAGGTCCAGCTTGAGGTCGAGACCGACGTCCAGTTGCTGCAGGAGCCTGCCCTCGCCTCGCTGCCGGAACCGGTTGCCGACTGCGCTGCGGCTGACACGCCACTGGACGACGACGCAGCCCTGTCGCCAGCGGACGAGCTGTCCATGGTCCCTCTGCAGACCGACATCGTCGCCGAGCCGGAACCCCAGCCGGGCGAACCGGAGCTGTTCTATGCGCTGCCGGATTCGCCCGAACCCTCCTATAGCTCGGTGGCCAAGCACATAGAAAGCACGCTGTTGGGGCTGCTGGACGACCTGTCGTTGCCCGAACGCCATCGACCGCAAGCCGAAGCCATGCGCGAGCGCCTGAAAAACGGGCTGAACTGGTACGAACTGCTGCCGATCCTCGATGACCTGGCGGTGTTGATGCTGGCGATCACCGACAGTGGCCAGCATGAGTTCGAGGTCTACCTCAAACAGCTCAACGAGCGCCTGGAGTCGTTCCAGAGCAACCTGCAGGCGGCCAGCGCAGGTCACGCCGACAACCGTTCGGCGGCGCGGGAGCTGGATACGCAGATCCGTGAGCAGGTCGACGGCTTGCAGAGCAGCATGCAGGAGGCCGCGGACCTGGAGGGGCTCAAGCACGTGCTGGAGAACCACCTTGAAGGCTTGCTGAGCACCATGGATCAGCACCAGAAGCAACGTGACGAGCGCGAGCAGGAAGTCGCGGCGCGCCTGCAGGGCCTGGCCGCGCGGGTGGCCAGCATGGAGCAGGAAGCCCAGGGTTATCGTGAACACCTCGAAGAACAGCGCCAGAAAGCCCTGGTCGACCCGTTGACCGGCTTGCCCAATCGCGCAGCCTGGAGCGAGCGCCTGGAGCATGAAGTCGGCCAATGGCAGCAACACGGCAATACCCTGTTGCTGGCGATGCTCGATCTCGATCATTTCAAGCACATCAACGATAACTACGGCCACCTGGCCGGCGACAAAGTGCTGAAAATCATCGCCACGGTGTTGCGCAAACGCCTGCGCGGCACGGATTTCATTGCCCGGTTTGGCGGCGAAGAGTTTGTCTTGCTGATGCCCGCTACCGCGTTGGTGGTGGGGATCAAGTTGCTGGAGAGTTTGCGCGCCGCTATTGAAGCCTGCCCGTTTCATTTCAAGGGGGAGCCGGTGACCCTCACGGCGTCCATTGGCGTGTCGGCGTTCAAGTCGGGAGAACACAGCGATCTGGTGCTCAAAAGAGCCGATCAGGCGCTGTACCGAGCAAAAAATGCCGGCCGCAACCGTGTCGAGGCGGGCTGAGGGCATTTGTTCCATTTTGTTTAAATGACGGGCTTTTGCCGGTCTGGAGTCAGGCGGTACGTTACGCTTGTTGCATTATCGTCCGCAGAGTACTGCCATCGTCATGAAATTCATCACCCTGCTTGTATCCCTCCTTGTCCTGGCCGGTTGCGCCAGCGGTCCGCGAATCGATACCAGCCATCCCTCGGTCAATCAAGACAACCGGATCCAGTTCGTGGTGGTGCACTACACCTCCGCTTCGCTGGAGCGTTCATTGGCGTTGTTGACCCGTGGCGAGGTCAGCAGCCACTACCTGGTAGGGGATGACAAGAACGCGACCATCTACAAGCTGGTGGATGAGAACCGACGCGCCTGGCATGCCGGGGAAAGCGAATGGCAAGGGCGCACCTGGCTGAATTCCAGCTCGATCGGCATCGAGATCGTCAACCCGGGGTTTACCGATACACCGACCGGGCGTGTCTGGTATCCCTACAGCGAAGCCCAGGTGCAATCGCTGATCTTCCTGCTCAAGGACATCAACAAGCGCAATGGCATCAGCCCACGGCAGGTGATCGGCCATAGTGACATCGCGCCGCTGCGCAAGCTCGATCCGGGGCCGCTGTTCCCCTGGAAGCGTTTGGCCGAGGCCGGGGTGGCGCTGTGGCCCAATGAGCAGGCGGTGGCGCGCGAGCAAGCGCGGTTTGCCGCCCAGTTGCCGAGTATCAGTTGGTTCCAGGAACAGTTGTCCCACCTGGGCTACACCACGCCGCAGACCGGCGAGCTGGATGTCGCCACCCGTCACGTCCTGGCGGCCTTCCAGATGCGCTTTCGCCCGACGCTGTTCGACGGTACGCCAGACGCGCAGAGTGCGGCGATCCTGCAGGTGTTGAATCAGACAAAATAATGACGCCCGCCCGACGGTCAGCGCGAAAGCTCAATCAGTAGCTATAACTCATTGGTAATCCTTTGGATGTTCAATGATGGCCGCCGCACGAGAGACCCTGCGCAGTTGGTTCTATCGCCCTTGGTCTTTGGCGATACTGGCGGCTGCGTTGAGTGTTGCTTTACTACTGGCCGGCAGCCTGGGCGTGACTTTGCGTCAAGTACAGCAGCGCGAAAGCGATCAGATGAACAGCCAGGGGGAGCGTTTCCTCGAACGTCTCGAGCAGTTGTTCGGCCAGTTGCGCGAAGGCCTGGACGACCTCGAGGCCCAGCCACTGCGCGGCTGCGACATGAAAATGTTCACCACCTTGCAGCAGGTCAGTTTCAGTTACCGCTTCGTCTATGAAGCGGCGTACATCGACCAGGCCCAATTCTGCTCCAACCGCCCCCATCAGGAAGCCCTCTCGGCCATCCGCCCCCCCGACATCAAGGGGCCGACCTACAGCTATTGGCTCAATACCTCCACCGAACCCGATGAAAACCGTGCGGCGTTGATGCTGGGGCGTGGCAATTTTCGGGTGGCGACCTCGCGCGGGCATTTGACTGACATGGTCGACCTGTCGCCTGGCAGCAGCCTGCTGGTGGTGCTCGACCATGGCACGCGGGCCATTCCGGTCCTGGGGGCTCCGCAAGCCTGGCCACCGTCGGAACCCTGGTCGCCATTCAGCAACGAGCCACTGCAAATTACCCAGAACCGCCTGATCTACCGCATGCCGACCAACAACCCGGAATACCAACTGGTGCTGATTTCTCCGCGCACCGCCATGCACCTGCCGGCCTTGTGGTGGTGGCTGGTACCGGCGAGCCTGGTACTGGGTTTGAGCATCGGTGCGTTGGTGTTTCTGTTGGCCCGCCAGCGCCAGTCCATGGGTGGCGAACTGCAGGGCGCCCTCAAGCGCGGCGAGTTACAAGTGCTCTATCAACCGATCTTCGATCTGCGAAGCCGTAACTGCGTAGGCGCCGAGGCTTTATTGCGCTGGCGCCGGCCGGACGGCACCCTGACCAGTCCTGATCTGTTCATTCCCATGGCCGAAGACAGCGGGCAGATCCGGCAAATTACTGACTTCGTTCTGCAGCGGCTGCTGGAACAACTGGGCCAACTGCTGCGCGCTTATCCGCAGCTGTACATCTCAGTCAACCTGGCGGCGTGTGATGTGATGGTGCCGAGGATCGGCGAAGTCATGTCGCGCTTGCTGGCCTTGCACCGGGTGGCGGCCCGGCAGATCGCGTTTGAGGTCACCGAACGCGGCTTGATCGATGTGGTGGTCGCCCGGGAAAACCTGCAAGCCCTGCGTGACGCCGGGCATCAGGTGCTGATCGACGACTTTGGCACCGGTTACTGCAGCCTGGCGTATCTGCAAACCCTGCCCGTGGATTGCCTGAAAATCGACAAGGCCTTTATCGATGCCCTGGGCCATGACGCGGCCAGCAGCGGCGTCGCGCCCCATATCATCCGCATGGCCCATGCCCTGGAGCTCAAGGTGATCGCCGAAGGCATCGAACACGAAGCCCAGGCCATGTACCTGAGCAGCGAAGGGGTCAACTACGGCCAGGGCTGGCTGTTCGCCCACGCCCTGACCGCCATGCAGTTGATCGAACTGGTGACACGCGGACGCCACATGGCGCCACGGCGGATTGATGACAAGGCGTGAGCGCACGTCAAAGCGGCAACGCCAGATAGAACTGCGTCCCCTGCCCCGGTCTTGAGTAGACGCCCATGCGCCCGCCGTGCAGTTGGACGATTTCCTTGCACAGGGCCAGGCCCAGCCCCGCGCCGCCCTTCTTGCGCCCGACCTGTACAAAGGGTTCGAAGATCCGGCCTTGCTGGCCATAGGCGATGCCTTCGCCATTGTCTTCGACGCTGACAATCACCCGTTCGCCGTGGCGCCGGGCCTGGAGGCGGATCTGGCCTTTTTCGCTGGTGTGGCGCAGGGCGTTGTCGATGAGGTTGTCCAGTACCCGCTCCAGTTGCGGCTGATCGGCCTGCAAGCGCGGCAGCGGCGCCTGGATTTCCACCAGCAATTCGATGCCTTGCTCATGGGCTCGCTCAAGGAAGCGGCCTTGGGCCTGCTCCAACAAGTCATCAATGTTGCAGGGGGCCAGGGTGAGCTTTTGCAGGCCGTTCTGATACCGCGAGAAATTCAGCAGGTCGTTGATCAACTGCATCAGGCGCTGCATTTCTTCATTGACGGTGTCGAGGAGGTCGGTTTCCCGGGAGTCCTGGGCAAAGTGCGCGCGCTCGCGAAACAAGCCGAACGCCATGTGCATACCAGTGACCGGTGTGCGCAGTTCATGGGAGGCGCGCAGCACGAATTCGCTGCGCACCCGCTCGAAGGCCCGCTGCTCGGTAACGTCGCGCAGCACCATCACCGCTCCGAGGATATGGCCTTCGGTATGACTGACGGGGGTCAGGCTGTAGGTCAGCAGGCGCGATTCGCCGTCGACCTCGATGCTCAGGTCATCCGGCGCGCGTTCCAGTGAGCCGCCGCGCAATACCAATTGCAGTTGTTCGTCGAGTTCCGGGCGTTGCAGCGCGACACCCAAAGCCAGGCCAAGGCGGTCGTCATCCCAGCCCAGTTGGCGTTGTGCCACCGGGTTCATGTGTTCCAGCTGGCCCTGGCGATCGATCATCAACAAGCCGTCATCGATGCTGTCGAGTACCGCCTGAAGGCGCTGCTGGCCGGCCAGTAATTCATCGACGTTGGTGGCCTGATGTTCGCGCAGGGCTTCGGCCATGATGCCGAAGCGGCGGGTCAACTGGTTCATTTCCACCGCAGGGGACAGTGGCAGGGTGACGTCGAAGTTGCCCTGGCCGATGTTGTCGGCGGCCTTGGCCAGCGCTTCGATCGGTTCGCCGAAGCGGCGGGCGATGCCATGGGCGGTGACAAAGCCGATGATCAGCACCGCCAACCCGACAAGGCCCAGGGAGCCGGCCACCAGCAACGCACGTTCGCGGGCTTTGCGTTGGGTACTGTTGATGTTCTCCAGCGCTTGTTTGTGTTCGTTGATCAGGCCATTGCGCAGAACGTTGAATTTGTCGGTCAGCTCCTGGTTGCCACTGAGGCTGCCGGAAGGCTCCTGGGAGTTGCTGAATGCCTTGAGGAAGGACAGATAGTCATCCCGGGCTTGCTGGAAACCATGGTGGCCGTTGTCCAGGCGGTTTTCATGGGTGATGCCTTGATCGAGCAACTCGAAGTAGTGCCGCTCGGAATTTTCCAGCGCCGCCAGGTCGGGGGCCTGGTTGAGCATGATCATCAGTTGATCGCCCAAGGTCTGGCGCAGCTTGAGGCCCAGGTCCAGGGTGATGAAGTTGTCGCGGATCAGCACCTCCTGATTACTCGCCATCTGCATCACGCTGACCAGCCCGAGCACCAGCCCGAGCAGGGCCACAGTCATCAAGGCCGAGATACTCAGAAACAGACGGGTGCGCAACTTCATCGCCAGTTTCATAAGGTGGCGCTCACAGGTTGTACTGTTTGCGTTTGCGGTACAGGGTCGAGGCGTCGATTCCCAGGGTCTTGGCGGCTTGGTCGAGGGTCCCGGCGCTGGCCAGTACTGCGCCAATGTGGGCTTTTTCCAGCTCATCCAGGCTCAAGGCCGCGCCGATGCGCGGGGCGTTGTTGGTGGGCTGTTCGGCCATGCCCAAATGACTGATCTCGACCCGCTCCTGCGGGCAGATGATGCTCGCTCGCTCCACAACGTTACGCAGCTCGCGGATGTTGCCGGGCCAGCGGTAGCTCAGCAGCGCTTCGCGCGCCTCGTTGCTGAAACCGCGGGCCGGGCGCGCGTACTCCTTGACGAAGCGGGCCAGGAAGCGATCGGCCAGGGTCAGGATGTCCTCGGCGCGCTCACGCAGCGGCGGCAGGTGCAGGGTGATGACGTTCAGGCGGTAGAGAAGGTCTTCGCGGAAGCGCCCGTCGCGGACCATGTCTTCCAGGTTGAGGTTGGTGGCCGCGAGGATTCGTACATCAGCGCGCCGGGTAACCGGATCGCCAACTCGCTCATATTCCTTGTCTTGGATGAATCGCAGCAGTTTAGGCTGCAAAGTCAGGGGAAAGTCGCCGATCTCGTCGAGGAACAGCGTGCCGCCGTCCGCCTGGTTGACCCGGCCGAGGGTGCTTTCGCTGGCGCCGGTAAACGCTCCCCGGCTGTGGCCGAACAGCTCGCTTTCCATCAGCTCGGCGGTCAGCGACGGGCAGTTGATGGTCACACAGGATTTTTTCGCGCGCTTGCTCCAGCCGTGAATGGCTCGCGCCAGCTCGCCTTTACCGGTGCCGGACTCGCCGAGTATCAGGATGTTGGCGTCGGTGCTGGCGACCTGGCGGGCGGTTTCGAGCACCACTTTCATGGCCGGGCTGTGGGAGTCCAGGCCATCGCTGGGTTTACGCATTTCACCTTCAAGGGCTTCAAGACGGGCCGAGAGTTGTCGCACTTCAAGCTGTTTGGCGGTGGCCAGGCGCAATTGGTCCGGGCTGCAAGGTTTTACCAGGTAGTCGGCGGCGCCGGCTTGGATGGCGTCGACGGCGGTGTCCACGGCCGAGTGCGCGGTGACGATGACCACGCGCATCCAGGGTGCCTGGATGCGCATCTGCGCCAGTACATCGAGACCGTTGTCTTCACCCAGGCGCAAGTCCAGGAAACACAGGTCGAAGACCTGGCGTTGCAGCAGGGCATCGGCCTGGGCGGCGCTGTTGGCGGTGGCGACGCTGTAGCCTTCGTCTTCAAGGCAATAGCGGAAGGTGCGCAGGATGGCGGATTCATCGTCCACCAGCAGAATGCGGCCTTGATGCTCGTTGGCGGATTCCATCTTTCCTGCGCTCCTTAAATGAATGATCTTAGTTAGTCCCGACGAAATCGGGCAAGTTGCATGGTTGATTCTGGCCGCTTCTGCTTGAAGCCGGGTAGTTATTCCCTCTCTCATTCGCTAACTATATGAAATAGCTAGATTTTTAGCGAAAAGACGAGCTCCGGCCGTGTGCATGTCTCCTTTTCTGACATCCGCGGCCCCCGATACATTCCAAAAATTTTCCCTCGGCTGCAAATCAATCGTGCAGAACGCACGACCCAGGCGTGGTGCATCGTGCAGGATGCGTTCAGTCTGGTTTTTCATTTGTATATAAGTAATTGATTTTATTGGGTTTATTGCCATCGGAAAAAATGGCATGCAGTCTGCAATGTACTGAATAGCCCCGGGCGTTCAAGCAGATTCGCCCTAAACCAACAATAACCACCAGTGTGGGAGGAGTTTCAGGATGAATCGCCAACGTGCCGCCCAATTGCGTCTTTCGCCACTGTATGTCCAGCAAGGGCTGTTCACCGTCCTTGCGCTGGTGATCACCTTGATCGGCGGCCAGCAATTCATGCTCTGGCAGCACAGCCAGCAGCCCGATGCTGCGCTGACGCCGACTCAACATTTCACCCAGACCCATTTCAGCGCCGTCAGCAGCCAGACGGCTGATGCGGCCCCCATGCGCATGATGGACGTTGACCAGGCTCAGCCTGAGGTCGACATGCCCCGTCAGGAGCGTTGGGTGTTCTAGGCAATAGACCTGGTGCCGGCTCCATGCATCGGGAACAGCTGCACCTCTAATCGAAGCGTAAGGAGAGTCATCATGTTGAGCTGGGCAATCACATTCTTGATCATTGCCATTGTCGCTGCCGTACTGGGCTTCGGTGGTATCGCGGGCACCGCCACGGGTATCGCCAAGATTCTCTTTGTCGTGTTCCTGGTGATGTTTGTCGTTTCCTTCTTCTTCGGCCGTCGTGGTCGAGGCTGACACTGAGCGGTTGCGTGAAGGCACTGGCGCCGCCCCACTGCGGGTGGCAAGGCCAGGGCTCGTTGAATGAGCACCTGAATTGAAAACCGAAAGAGCCGGATGACGTCTCTTTCCTTTACGCCCACCCGAGGAAGGTGTGCGTATGACCAAGGGGCCGGGACGTTCTGATTGTTGCAGGATCGGAGTGACCTACGGGTACAGGGAGTGCCTGCGAAAGGGCCGGGTCAGGCAAAGCAGCGTCGCCCGTTCGCCAGTCGATCTTGACTGGGGGAACGGGCGGCGCGTTTATGTGGGTAAAACATTGAGTTAGAGCACTTGAGCTATTCTGCTTGGGTCACAGACAACAATCCTTTCTGACAAACCATTTCCCAGTGTTTCCTGGCGACCGTATATCGAGAAATTTGCGATTATTTTCTGATCATTTTTCGACGCATCGAGTAGGGAAAATCGCTAATTTTTGTACGTAATTGACTGGTCAATTAATAACCAGTCTGCTCTGCGATGGCCGGTTCACGGCACTTATGCCTGCCGAAATGTCGCATTCGAACCGGTTGGGACGGTCGTTTTACTTAAAAAAACTCATGCCGATTCGGCATAGGGTAGGCGTTTACGGCATTAGACGTGGTCCCGTTGCATCGGAATAGTTGCGCCTTTTTTCGCCTGCCAGAGAGCCGAAATACGCGCTCCGGGTAACCTTATACGGGGGCAGGTGCACACGCTTTTACGCCATTGGGTGTTCCAGTTCGTGCATCTGTCCGAGTCAAACGCAAGTAAGGGTAATGATATGAAGAAGGCAAAGCTTAGCCTCGCCTGGCAGATCCTCATCGGTCTGGTCCTGGGTATAGCAATCGGCGCACTGCTCAACCACTTCAGTGCTGAAAAAGCCTGGTGGATCAGCAACGTCCTGCAACCAGCGGGCGATATCTTTATCCGTCTGATCAAGATGATCGTGATCCCGATCGTGATCTCCTCGCTGATCGTCGGCATTGCTGGCGTGGGTGACGCGAAGAAACTCGGGCGCATTGGTCTGAAGACCATCATCTACTTCGAAATTGTCACCACCATCGCCATTCTGGTGGGTCTGGTGCTGGCCAACCTGTTCCACCCGGGCTCCGGCATCGACATGAGCACCCTGGGCACTGTGGATATTTCCAAGTACCAGGCGACGGCGGCCGAGGTTCAGCATGAACATGCGTTCATCGAGACCATCCTCAACCTGATTCCATCGAACATCTTTGCTGCCATGGCGCGTGGCGAGATGCTGCCGATCATCTTCTTCTCGGTGCTGTTCGGTCTCGGCTTGTCGAGCCTGCAGTCTGACCTGCGCGAACCGCTGGTGAAGATGTTCCAGGGCGTATCGGAAAGCATGTTCAAGGTCACTCACATGATCATGAACTACGCGCCGATCGGTGTGTTTGCCCTGATCGCGGTGACCGTGGCCAACTTCGGCTTCGCTTCCCTGCTGCCGCTGGCCAAACTGGTGATCCTGGTTTACTTCGCCATCGCCTTCTTCGCCTTCGTGGTGCTGGGCATCATCGCTCGTCTGTTCGGTTTCTCGGTGATCAAGCTGATGCGCATCTTCAAGGATGAGCTGGTGCTGGCCTACTCCACCGCGAGCTCGGAAACCGTGCTGCCGCGCGTGATCGAGAAGATGGAAGCCTACGGCGCGCCGAAAGCCATTTGCAGCTTTGTGGTACCGACCGGCTACTCGTTCAACCTCGACGGTTCGACCCTGTACCAGAGCATCGCGGCGATATTCATTGCCCAGCTGTACGGTATCGACCTGTCGATCAGCCAGCAGCTGCTGCTGGTCCTGACCCTGATGGTCACCTCCAAAGGTATCGCCGGCGTGCCGGGCGTGTCCTTCGTGGTGCTGCTGGCCACCTTGGGCAGCGTGGGTATTCCGCTGGAAGGCCTGGCGTTCATTGCCGGTGTCGACCGCATCATGGACATGGCCCGTACCGCACTGAACGTGATCGGCAACGCCCTGGCCGTACTGGTCATCGCGCGTTGGGAAGGCATGTACGACGATGCCAAGGGCCAGCGCTACTGGAACTCCCTGCCGCACTGGCGCAGCAAGGACAAGCTGCCGGCGGGTCAGGCGTCCAAGAACTGACACCCGGCACTGTGGGAGTGGGCCCGCCCGCTCCCACCGTGCTCGATAGCAGGCAAAGACAAACCCCGGAGAAATCCGGGGTTTGTCGTTTCTGCCCACGCCGCTATCATTCGCCGCATCTTCTGGGGGATTTGACTGATGCTCAACGGCCTGTGGCTTGGCTTTTTCATCGTGGCGGCCATTTCGGCACTGGCGCAGTGGCTGATTGGCGGCAATGCCGGGATCTTCGCGGCGATGGTGGAAAGCATTTTCGCCATGGCCAAGCTGTCGGTCGAGGTGATGGTGCTGCTGTTCGGCACCCTGACCCTGTGGCTGGGCTTTTTGCGGATCGCTGAAAAGGCCGGGATCGTCGAGTGGCTGGCCAAGGCCCTGGGCCCTTTATTCCTGCGCCTGATGCCGGAAGTGCCAGCGGGCCATCCGGCCATCGGTCTGATCACCCTCAACTTCGCTGCCAACGGCCTGGGCCTGGACAACGCGGCGACACCGATCGGCCTCAAGGCGATGAAGGCGCTGCAAGAGCTCAACCCCAGTGCAACGGTGGCGAGCAATGCGCAGATCCTGTTCCTGGTCCTGAATGCCTCGTCGTTGACGTTGCTGCCGGTGACGATCTTCATGTATCGCGCCCAGCAAGGCGCGCCGGATCCGACCCTGGTGTTCTTGCCGATCCTGCTGGCCACCAGTTGTTCGACGCTGGTCGGGCTGCTGTCGGTGGCATTCATGCAACGCCTGCGCCTGTGGGACCCGGTGGTGCTTGCCTACCTGATTCCCGGTGCGTTGGTCCTGGGTGGCTTCATGGCCCTGCTGGCGACGCTCTCAGCCACCGCGCTGGCAGGCTTGTCCTCGATCCTCGGCAACCTGACGCTGTTCGGCCTGATCATGCTGTTTCTGGTGATTGGCGCGCTGCGCAAGGTCAAGGTGTATGAAGCATTCGTCGAAGGCGCCAAGGAAGGCTTCGACGTGGCCAAGAACCTGTTGCCCTACTTGGTGGCGATGCTGTGTGCGGTAGGCGTATTGCGGGCTTCCGGGGCGCTGGACTTCGGTCTCGACGGCATTCGCCATCTGGTGGAGTGGGCGGGCTGGGACACGCGCTTCGTCGACGCCCTGCCGACTGCGATGGTCAAGCCGTTCTCGGGCAGTGCCGCGCGGGCGATGCTGATCGAAACCATGCAGACGTCGGGTGTGGACAGTTTTCCAGCGCTGGTGGCCGCGACCGTTCAGGGCAGTACCGAAACCACCTTCTATGTGTTGGCGGTGTACTTCGGTGCAGTGGGTATCCAGCGTGCGCGACACGCCGTGGGGTGCGCACTGTTGGCGGAGCTGGCCGGGGTGCTGGCGGCAATCGGGGTCTGCTACTGGTTCTTTGGCTGAACCCAAACGCCGCTGCATAGTGTCCTGTAGCAGTTGGCGAAGGCTGCGCTGGGCTGCGCAGCGACCTCTGCATTACCCAGCCGAATGAACGTCCTGCGGCCGTTGACGCAGCCTCGCGGACTCGACAGCTGCTACAAGGATGATGCGTCGGGTTTGGGGGCATGCTTTTGCCCCTGCTCCACCGTCCAGGCAACCACTTGCCGGGTCAGCGTATCGCCGGCCTGGCCAAACCCCGTCACCACGCCTGGCACCTTGACGTCACTCACCGGCTGGCGCACTTCAAAGCGTTTGCTGGCGAGGATCCGTTGGTCGCTGCCGCGCACCAGCAGGGCATCCAGGCGGATCACCACCTGCACGCCACTGCCCAGGTACTCACTCTGGAACGCCTGCAGGTTGCCGCCCAGCTCCAGGTCAGTCTGCAGATTGCTGTCGTCGATGCTCAGCAGGCGTACCCGGCCATCCTCGGTAAAGCCATCGAGCAGGCGGTTGCGCAGCAGGATCGGGGTGGGGTCGCTCCAGCGCGAGGCCTTGTAGCTGCTGATCAGGTCACCTTGGGGGATCACCGCGATTTTCGCGCTGTTGAGCGCATCGCCCGCCTGCGGTTTGGCCAGGCGCAGCGACCACGCTACCGGGGTGGCGCGTGTCGTGGCGGCCGGGCCCTGGGTGGCGGGCAGGCGATACACGTCCTGCGGCTCGGCCTTGGGCAGAATGGAGCAGGCGCTGGCCAGGGCCAGGCTCGCCAGCAGGGCCCCGTGGGCGAATGGGCGGTAGACGCGCTTCATGGTGTGAACTCCTTGTCCGTGTCGCTGCCGAGCAGGTAACCGCTGGGGTTGGACTCCAGGCGACGAGAGATGGCCCGCAGCGAGCTCAGGGTGTCGCGCAATTCGCGCACGGCCGGCGCCAGGCCGTTGAGCCCCTGCATGCCGTTGCTCAGGGCGTCCTGATTGCTGGTCAGCAGTGTGTTGATGGTTGCCGTGCTCTGCTCCAGGGACTTCATCGCCTGCTCGGCGCTGCCGAACATCTGCTTGCCCTGGTCGTTGAGCAGGCCGTTGGCGTTGCGCATCAGCGCGGTGGTCTGTTCCAGGGTGGCGGTGGCCTGTTTGCCAATGGCCGAGAGTTGCTGCATGGCCTGGCGGATATCCCCGCGCTGCTCGGCAATGGCCCCGGTGGTCTGCTCCAGGTTGGCCAGGGTCTTGCCCAGGCGCTCGACGTTTTCCGGCGAGAGCATCTCGTTGGCGTTGTACAGCAGGCGGTTGATGCTGCTCATCACGTCGTCGCTGTTGTTCAGCAGGCGCGCGATGGGCGATGGCGAGGCGACAATGATCGGTAACTTGCCGTCCTTGCCCCGCAGTTCAGGACTTTGCGGGGTACCGCCACTGAGCTGGATGATCGAGGTGCCGGTGATGCCGGTCAGGGCCAGCTTGGCCTGGGTGTCTTCCTTGATCGGGGTCTCGCCGCCCAGGCGGATGCGTGCCAGGACCCGGCGCGGGTCCTTGGGGTCCAGGCGCAGGCTCACCACATCGCCGACCTTGATCCCGCTGTACTGCACCGCGCTGCCTTTGGACAGGCCGCTGACGGCCTCGTTGAAGACCACTTCATAGTCCTTGAACTCGCTGTCGACGCTGGATTTGGCCAGCCACAGACCGAACAGCAAGGCACCGGCCACTACCAGGACAGTGAACAGGCCGATCAATACATGATGGGCTCGGGTTTCCATGTCATACCTCGTTGAGCTGTGAAGCGGCGCTGAGCGCCGCGCGGCCGCGTGGGCCATGAAAGTATTGGTGAATCCAGGCGTCGTCGGTTTCCGAGACGATATCGATGGCGTCCGCCACCAGCACCTTCTTCTGCGCCAGCACCGCCACCCGGTCGGTGATGGTGTAGAGCGTGTCGAGATCGTGGGTGACCAGGAACACACTCAGCCCCAGCGCATCACGCAGGGTCAGGATCAATTGATCGAAGGCGGCCGCGCCAATGGGGTCGAGGCCGGCGGTCGGTTCATCGAGAAACAGGATGTCCGGGTCCAGCGCCAGCGCCCGGGCCAGGGCCGCGCGCTTGATCATGCCGCCGGACAGCGAGGCCGGGTATTTGTCGGCGGCTGACAGCGGCAACCCGGCCAGCGCCAGCTTGACCGCGGCCAGGTGCTCGGCATCCGCGCGGCTCAGCCCGGCATGTTCGATCAGCGGCAGCGCGACGTTTTCGGTCACGGTCAGCGACGAAAACAGCGCGCCTTTCTGGAACAGCACGCCGAAGCGCCGTTCCACCCTCGAACGTTCGTCTTCCGAGAGGCTCGGCAGGTTTTTGCCGAACACCGTGACATTACCTTCGCTGGGCTGACGCAGGCCAATGATGCTGCGCAGCAGCACCGATTTACCGCTGCCGGAGCCGCCTACCACGGCGAGAATCTCGCCCTTGTACAAGTCCAGGTCGAGGTTTTCATGCACGCTCTGGCTGCCGAAACGATTGCACAGCCCACGGACTTCAATCACCGCCTCGGTCGGCGCACGGGGTAAGCGACTCACCAGCCCATCTCCATAAAGAACAGTGCGGCGACCGCATCCAGGACGATCACCACAAAAATCGATTGCACCACGCTGGAGGTGGTGTGGGCGCCGACGGACTCGGCACTGCCGCTGACCTTGAAGCCTTCCAGGCAGCCGACGGCGGCGATCAGGAAGGCGAAGATCGGCGCCTTGACCATGCCCACCAGGAAGTGTTGGACGCCGATATCCGACTGCAGCAGCGAGAGGAACATCGCTGGCGAGATATCCAGCGTGAGGGCACAGACCACGCCGCCGCCGACAATCCCCGAGAGCATCGCCAGGAACGTCAGCATTGGCAGGGCCACCAGCAACGCCAGGACTCGTGGCACCACCAGCAGCTCGACCGGGTCCAGGCCCAGGGTGCGGATGGCGTCGATTTCTTCGTTGGCCTTCATCGAGCCGATTTGGGCGGTAAAGGCACTGGCGGTGCGACCCGCCATGAGGATCGCGGTCAGCAGCACGCCGAACTCACGCAGGAAGGAGAACGCCACTAAGTCCACGGTAAAGATACTGGCACCAAAACTGGCGAGCACCGTGGCGCCGAGGAAGGCCACGACCGCGCCCACCAGGAAGGTCAGCAGCGCGACGATCGGAGCGGCATCGAGCCCGGTCTGCTCGATGTGCGCGACCATGGGCGTGATCCGCCAGCGGGAGGGGCGAAACAGGCTGCGGGCGATGGTTTCCAGGATCAGCCCGACGAACCCCAGCAGTTTCAGGGAATCCTGCCAGACGGTGTCCACGGCTCGGCCAATACGGGTCAGCAATTGAATGCCGACGTTGACCTCGGGTTGCTTTACCGGGACACAGAAGTCGGCCATCGAGTTGTAGACCGTGTGCAGCAGCGCGCGGTCGGCGGCGGACAGGCTGCAGTCGGGATGCTCGGCGGTTTTGCCGAGGCGCTCGGCCCCCAGCAGCTCGACCAGCAAGGAGGCACCGGCGGTGTCGAGCGCGCCCAGGCCATTGAGGTCAATGGTGGCGCGGTCGTCGTACTGGCCCTTGAGGGTTTCGCTCAACTGCTTGAGGTTGGCGTAGTGGGCAAGCGTCCAGTCGCCCGTGACCCTGAGCTGCGCAGGGCTGTGGGAAGTATCGAGCTGGGCAGTGCCGGTTGTCGTATCGCTCATAAGCTCCTTGCTTGTTCGGCTGCGACGCAGTGCTACCTAATAGCACGATCCTTGTTACTTTGCCTGGTTCGGCGCCGGGTTGTCTTGACCTGTGTCGGTGACCACGAAGCGCAGCACACCAATCACCTGGCCGTCTTCGGTCAGCACCCGGACCTGCCATTTGCCGACCGGGTTGCCAGGGAAGTTCTGCTTGTGGGTCCAGGCCCGGTAGCCTTCCTTGCGCCCACCGTGGATATCCAGGGCAATACGGTCAACTTCCTTGCCGTTGAATTTCCACACGTGATAGATCCGCTCGTCCAGGCCGCGCGGGGCGTTGATGGCGGTGTAGGCGTACAGGCCGTCGCGCCGTAACTGGGCGACGCTGACCTGCTCCAGGCTGGCGCCCGGGGTGCGGTCCTGCAGCTGGGTGCTGATCGCCACCTCGGTCATCCACAACGTGGCGGGCGGTACCCAGGAGCGCAGGAACCAGCCGGTGGCACCGATCGCCACGGTGATGCACAGCACGCTCAGGCCACCGCGCACGGTACGAATCGGAAAGATCGACGCCAGGCTCGGGAAGGACAGCAGCATGGCGATGCCCAGCGCCAGCTTGAAACTCTGCGAGGTGGTCAGGTGCAGGATGATCGGCAGCGCGGTCAGCAGGGCGGCAAACAGCGTCAGGGTGTGCATCGCCAGGAACAGCCAGCGGCGCGGAGCCAGCCATTTGTAATAGAGCGGATCAGTGATGGAAATCAGTGCGGCGGCGCCGAGCAGTCCGGTAAACGCCAGCTGCCCGCTGTTCCAGGTGGTGGTGATGAAAAAGAACGGCAGGACGAAAAACAGGCTTTCCTGGTGGATCATCTGGGTCGCGTAGCGCAGCAGCGGCTGCGGGATTTCGCGCTTGAACACCTTGGTGAACAACTGCGTCAGGCTGTTTTCCAGCATCAGCCAGACCCAGCTGACCAGCATGATGATCGCGATCCAGGTGGCCAGGCCTTGTTGCCGATCCACCAGAATGAAGCTGCCGACCCCCGAGATGAAACCACCGAGCGCGATGACCCCGGGGTAGCGCTTCATCAGCTCGAGGATGCGCTGGACGTAAAGGGTCAGGTTCGGCATGTTGGCGGTTCACACTATTCGTAGGAAAAACCGACCTAGGATACCAGCGCCGAGAGACATCCGGTCGCGGTGCACACCTTCAGGTTCGGCGATGAAAACGCCAGCCCAGTGCGCCGAGCACCAGCAACGCCACTATCCCACCCAGCAACCAGGCCAGTTGATCATAGCTGAGCAGCGGTTTTTCGATTCGCACGTACCCCGGCTGTTCAAGCAGTTGTCGCAGGGCCAGGTTCGCCTGTTTGAGCGTCACGGCACGCAAGCGTTTGACCGGGTCGGCAAATTGTCCGTCTTCAAAGTCGCCCAGGGCGCTCCAGTAATAGTCGGCCAGTGCGCTATTGCCCTGCACCGCCCAGGCCTGGCGGGCGATGGCGGCCTGTTTGAGGCGCGCGAACGTGGCGGGGTCGAGGCCATTGTGCAGCAGGTCGGCCTTGAGCTGCGCCAGTACCTGCTGCGCCTGGGCCAGGTCATCGCGCTCCAGGTCGGCGTTCAGGCTCATGAAGCCGATGCCGCCAAACACTTCGCGTTCCGCTGCAGGGCCGTAGGACAGGCTGTGGGCCAGGCGCAACTGGCGGTAAAGCGCCCAGTCGAGGTAGTCCTTGAGCAGGTCGTAGGTTTCGTCGTATTGGGCGTCGAGGATCGGCTCGGGGAACAGCCAGTGCAGCTTGGCGGCATCGCCGACCCAGCCGTGAATCAGCTCCCGCCGGGCCTGGGCCGGGCTCTGCACCTGTGCCAGGGCCGGGTGCGCCGTGGGTTCGACCGGCTTCAGATGACCGTAGGTGCGTTCCAGGTAGGCTGGCAGCAGGCGATCGAGGTCGCCGACGATAATCAGTGTCATGTTGTTGGGGGCGTACCACTCCTGGCGCACCTGCTCCAGCTGTTCGCGGGTCAGCGAGTGGACTTCGGAGCGCTCCTGGCACTTGAGCCCCAGTTCCACGGCCAACTGGTTGCTGGCGGTATGGCCCAGGTCCTGGCGGTCGAGCCAGCGCTGCAAGTGGGAGTAGTGGCCGCCGTCTTCACGTTCGACCACCTGTTTGGCGGCATTGATCGCGTTGTCGTCGATGCGGGTTTCGGTCAGCAGCGCCAGGAGCAGGTCGAGGACTTTGCGCTGGTTCTTCGCCGGAGCCTCGATGACAAAGGTGGTGTCGGCGTTGCTGGTAAAGGCATTCCATTCCCCGCCGAGGCCTTGCATGCGTTCCTCCAGCCCTCCTTCGCCGCCGGCATCGATGCCGCTGAACAGCACATGCTCCAGCAGGTGTGGCAGTTCCTTGTCGGCGCAGGAAAAGTCGTCGATGCCCACGCCGACGACCAGGCGGATTGCCACATGCCCGCGTTCAGTGCTGGGCTTGAGCAGGATCTGCAGGCCGTTTTGCAGCACATAGCCCTCGACTTGCAGGCGGTCCAGGGCCCAGGTGCAGGTGGAGCCCAGCAGCAGGCACGCAAACAACAGACAACGCATAACAACCTTCCTGGCGGGTAAATGCGGGGAGCGGGGTTTTCCCTCAAGCTTTGCAAATGACTGCTGGCAACGCTAGACGTTCAGGGAGAATGGGTGATGTCAGCCATATCGTCGACCGCCAGGGCGCCGGTCTCGGAGGTCTCCAGCACTACATAGGCGCTGCTGCAGAATAGCGAGTTCAAGCGTTTCATGTCGGCGATCAGTTCCAGGTGCAGGGAACTGGTCTCGATGCTCTGGACGATCTTGCGTTGTAGGCGGCTGACGTGGGCGTGGGCCAGGCGCCTTTCCTGGGCGCGGAAGCGACGTTTCTCACGCAGCAATTGCCGGGCGCTTTCCTTGTCGGCGCTGAGGAACACCGACAGCCCCAGGCGCAGGTTGGCGATCAACTGCTGGTGCAACCCGGTGAGTTCTTCCAGGCCCACATCGGAAAAGGAGCGGCGCTGCGAAGTCTTTTGCTGCTGGACTTTGCGCAGCATGCGCTCGATCAGGTCCGAGGCCAGTTTCAGGTTGATCGCCAGTTCGATGATTTCTGCCCAGCGCCGGCTGTCCTGGTCGCTCAGGTCTTCGCGGGGCATCTGCGCCAGGTAGAGTTTGATGGCGCTGTAGAGAGCCTCGACGTCATCGCTCAGGCTGCGCATTTGCTGGGGCACTGCGGTCTGTTTGCCTCGCAGCACGTCGAGCATGGCTTCGAGCATGTTCTCGATCAGGTCGCCCATGCGCAGGGTTTCCCGCGCGGCATTGGCCAGGGCCAGGCTGGGGGTGGCCAGGGCGGCGAGGTCCAGGTGCCTGGCCTTGGCCTGGCCGTTGGTTTCCGGGCGTTCTGGCAGCAGCCACGCACACAGCCGCGCCATGGGGCCAACGCTGGGCAGCAGCACCAGGCAGCGCGCCGTGTTGTAGAGCAGGTGGAAGCCAATCACCAGGCCTTGGGGGCTGTAATCGAGGCTGTCCATCCAGTGCACCAGGGGATCGAGTACCGGAATGATCAGCAGCAGCCCGATCAACTTGTACAGCAGGCTGCCCAGCGCCACTTGCCGGCCGGCGGCGTTCTGCATGCTGGTGCTGAGGAAGGCCAGTACCCCGCTGCCGATGTTGGCGCCAATCACCAGGCCAATGGCCACGGGCAAGCTGATGACCCCGGCCCCGGCGAGGGTCGCGGTGAGCAGGACGGCGGCCAGGCTGGAGTAGGAAATCATCGCGAACAGTGCGCCGATCAAGGCGTCGAGCAGGATGTCGCCCGTCAGGGAGGCAAACAGCACCTTGACGCCCTGGGCATGGGTGATGGGCGCAGCCGCTTCGACGATCAGTTGCAGCGCCAGGATGATCAGCCCCAGGCCGATGCCGACCCGGCCCATCTGGCCAACGCGGGTCTGTTTGCGCGAGAGGAACAGGATTACCCCGAGGAAAATCAGCAGCGGCGACAGCCAGGACAGGTCCAGGGTCAGGACGCGGGCCATCAGCGCGGTACCGACATCGGCGCCGAGCATGGTCGCCAGCGCCGGGGTCAGGGCCATCAGGCCCTGGCCGACAAAGGAGGTCACCAGCATTGCGGTGGCGTTACTGCTCTGGACCATGGCGGTGACCAGGATCCCGGCAATAAAGGCTAGCCAGCGCTTGGACATGTTGCGGCCAATGACATGGCGCAGGTTGGAACCGTAGACCCGCAGGATGCCGGTTCGGACGATGTGCGTGCCCCAGATCAGCAAGGCCACGGCAGACAATAAATTGAGCAGGGTCAGCATGACAGGCCCCCTGGTGGAATAGCGCCCCAAAGGGGCAAGTGAGCAGTACCGCGCGATTTCTACATTCTGTACTTAAGCTGTAGTTGGCTAACGGCCGTGGCGCCAGCATCGCATGCCTAAAGCGTCAAATGAAACAAAACTGTCATGAAAACAGCTTCATGCGGACGTAAAAAAGGGGGCTTGCGAGAGCCCCCTTCTTCCTGCATCCGGTTCAGGTTACTGGCCCGGGATGTCCTTGCGCAGCTTGACCGGGTCTTGCTGTTTCTTCTTTTTCGCCATCGCGGTGCGCAACTTGATGTTGACCGCTTCCACCGCCAGCGAGAATGCCATGGCGAAGTAGACGTAGCCTTTTGGCACATGCACTTCGAAGGCTTCGGCGATCAGTACGGTACCGACCACCAGCAGGAACGACAGCGCCAGCATTTTCAGCGACGGGTGCTTGTCGATGAACGCGCTGATGGTGCCGGCAGCCAGCATCATCACCAGGACGGCAACGATAATCGCGGCGACCATGACCGGCACGTGGGAGACCATGCCCACGGCAGTAATGACCGAGTCCAGGGAGAACACGATGTCGATGATCGCGATCTGGATGATGGTGTAGAGGAAGTTGCCGCCCTTGCCCGTAGGCTCGTCGGAGGTTTCGTCTTCACCTTCCAGTGCGTGGTACATCTCCTGGGAGCTTTTCCACAGCAGGAACAGGCCACCGAAGAACAGGATCAGGTCGCGTCCGGAAATGCCCTGGCCGAAGACCACGAACAGGTCGGCGGTCAGGCGCATGACCCAGGTGATCGACAGCAGCAACAGGATCCGGGTGATCATGGCCAGGGCCAGACCGAAGATCCGGGTGCGCGCCTGCATGTGCTTGGGCATGCGGCTGACCAGAATCGAAATCATGATGATGTTGTCGATGCCCAGGACGATTTCCAGGGCCGTCAGTGTCAAGAAGGCAACCCAGATCTCTGGGTTGGTCAGCCATTCCATGTGTATTCCTTTGAGGATGTGTTAAACCACGCCGCCAGCGGCTTCAAAACTCGAAGTCTAGCTGGCGGCGCGGTGAGTGGGTGCGCTTATAGGGTGCTGAACAGCGGAAATATCCCCATCAGCAACGCGGCGAACATTATGCACAGGCAAACCAGAACTGCCCACTTGAGGGTGAAGCGCTGGTGGTCGCCGAACTCGATCCCGGCCAACGCCACCAGCAGGTAGGTCGATGGCACCAGCGGGCTCAGCAGGTGCACGGGTTGGCCAACGATCGAGGCGCGGGCCATTTCCACGGCGGTGATGCCGTAGTGGCTGGCGGCTTCGGCGAGAACGGGTAGTACGCCGTAGTAAAATGCATCGTTGGACATGAAGAAGGTGAACGGCATGCTCACCAGGGCCGTGATCACGGCCAGGTAAGGGCCGAGGAAGTCCGGGATCACTGCCAGCAGGCTTTTCGACATCGCGTCGACCATGCCGGTGCCGGTCAGGATGCCGGTGAAGATGCCCGCGGCGAAAATCAGCCCGACGACGGCCAGCACACTGCCAGCGTGAGCCGCGACGCGGTCTTTCTGCTGTTGCAGGCATGGGTAGTTGACGATCATGGCGATGCTGAACGCGACCATGAACAGCACCGGCAGTGGCAGCAGGCCAGCGATCAAGGCACACATCAGGCCCAGCGTCAGGGCGCCATTGAACCAGATCAGTTTCGGCCGACGGGCATCCGGGAACTGCGACACGCTGATTTCGCTGTGGTCGATCTCGTCGCCGATCAAGTGCAGTTCACCCAGGCGCGCGCGCTCACGTTTACCGTACATGTAGGCAATCGCCAGGATCGCCACCACGCCGGCGAGCATCGCCGGGATCATCGGTACAAAAATATCCGACGGGTCGACGTGCAGCGCACTGGCGGCGCGGGCGGTCGGACCGCCCCAGGGCGTCATGTTCATCACACCGCCGGCCAGGATGATCAGGCCGGCCATGATGCGCGGGCTCATGCCAATGCGGCTGTACAGCGGCAGCATGGCGGCCACGCAGATCATGTAGGTGGTGGCGCCGTCACCGTCCAGGGACACCACCAGGGCCAGCACCGCGGTGCCGACGGACACCTTCAGCGGGTCACCCTTGACCAGCTTGAGGATCTTGCGCACGGCCGGGTCGAACAGGCCGGAGTCGATCATCAGGGCAAAATAGAGGATGGCGAACATCAGCATCACCCCGGTCGGGGCCAGCTTGGTGATGCCTTCGAGCATCATCGGGCCGATTTTCGGCGCAAAACCGCCAAACAGGGCGAACAGGATCGGCACGATGATCAGGGCGATCAGCGCCGACAGGCGCTTGGTCATGATCAGGTACATGAACGTGATGACCATGGCAAAGCCAAGGAAAGTCAGCATGGGAATACTCCAGACGTAGCGCGACTAGGGAATGGCGGACCGGTTGGGGGTCAGCGCAGAACGGGAAGCACGAGGCGTACGAAGGGAGTGGGGGCGAGCAGGCGGGTGTGAGCAGACATCAGAATCACCATTGTTGTTGTTAATTGGGCCGTGCGAGCGTTGTGGATTTCGCGTTGGCCAACCGGTCTATTGCCGGCAGTGAGGGCGATCCTAATCGGCAAACCTTTCAGCTACCTTTCGCCAGACAAACACCGGACGAGATGTGCAAGCGCGCCTGGCGAGGCTTAAAGTGCTGGGCAGTGCCCCGGATTGAGGGGGCGCCGTTGGGGATGAGGAGGGTCGGCATGAGCGAACTTCACACCGGTGGCTGCCATTGTGGGCAGTTGCGTTATCAATTCAGCGGGCCGTTGTGTGACATCGCCCATTGCCACTGCTCGATTTGCCGACGGGTCAGCGGCGGCCTGGTGACCACCTGGATCACCCTGCCCCGTCCAGCCTTCCAGTGGCTGGCGGGCACCCCGGCGCAGTACGATTCTTCGGCCAGCTGTGTGCGTTATTTCTGTGGCCACTGTGGTGCGCAACTGGCATTGATCACGCACCTGAGCCCGGACACTATCGATGTGACCATTGCCACTCTGGATCACCCTGAGCGGGCGCCGGCCGAACGGCACATCTGGACCGACAGCCGATTGCCTTGGCTGCACCTGGACGAACACCTCCCCGAAGAACCCGAGGAAACCCTGTAGCGGCTGCCATGCGCCTGGGGGTCAGGGTAGCTCCAGGCCGCCTGCCGCCTTGTGCAGCGCCCGCAGGTGTTCGCCCAATTGCTTGACGTTGGCTTCGTTGGCGGCGATCTCCGCGGCCCGGGCCGGCTCCAGCAGGGCTCGGGCCTCTTTGTCGAGGTCGCCGGTCAAGGCTTGCAGTACTTTCTGGCGGCTGCTGCTTTCAGCTTCCAGGCGTTGCCATTCGTTGGCTTGCGGCAACCCGTAGCCACCCTCGTCGAGCAACTCCGCCGGGCGGCTGAGGAAGCCGCTGTTGGCGAGGATCTGCTGCAGGGTCTTGTTGGCCCGGTCCATGCCGCCGTTCTCCAGCTCCCGCGCATCGAGGTAGCGTTGCTTGACTTCGTTCTGGGCCAGCAGCAGTTGCTGGCGGAAGCTCGCCTGCTCCAGCAACAGCAAGGCAGCGCTGGTACGCAGGTCAGCCTGGTCGAACCATTGGCGGCGATCGGCAGCGCTTGACGTCAGCCAGTCTTCAACCTTGTCCTGTTTGATCGGCAGGTGCTTTTTCAGCACCTCGAACATGGCTTGATAGCGGTCGCGGAATGAATCGAAGCGATAACCCAGGCGCAAGGCCTCACGCTGGTCGTCGAGCACGCTGGTGTCGGCCAGGCCGCGGGCCTTGAGCACTTCCAGCAGGCCGTTGGGCATGATGCTGTCCAGGCCGACCAGTTGCGGATTGTTGCTGCCACTGCGTAACAGTTTCAGGCTCTCCACGGCACAGTTGTTGGAGAGGAAGAAGTAATTGCCGTCGTAGCTCCAGTGCATCTCGGCAGCGTGCTCTACCACTTCGTCGATCTCGCTGCGCGAGAGGATCAGCGGTACGGACGCCAGGCTGCGCAATTCGGTCTTGGTGTACTCGTCGATGACTTGTGCCAGGGGCAGTACAAAAAGCCGCGAGGGGTATTTGCCCACCAGGCCGTCCCAACTCGATAGCTGCACGTCGCCGACGAAGGCGCGGTAGGACAGCACCAGGGAATATTCCAGATCCAGCCGGCAATCGGGCCCACGCGGGCGCCCGGGTGCACAGATCACCAGGCGCAACATGCTGTGGCCCCAGCGGCTCACCAGGTTCTGGTTGGCTTCGGCCAGCAGGTAATCGACGGCGTAGACCCGCTCCGGGTCGACCTGGCCCAGCGGCTGCTTGCCAAAGTCGTTGCCGGCGTTGAGAAAGGCGAAGGATGTGGCGCAGTTTTCCTGTGTCGACGGTGCCCAGCCAAAGTGTTGCTGGTAGTAGCGGTATAGCGCCGGACGGCGGCAGGCGTAGCTCGGGTCGAGGAGGAAGTACTCCATGTTGACCGCGACGAACTCCTTGGGGCTGCTGGTTTCGTACAAGTCCGGGCTGCGCGCGATCTGGCGGTTGTGCTGTTCACGTTCTCCGCGCCGGCCGACGTACTGCTGCCAGCCGGCCAGGTCCAGCAGGCGCGGGTCATCACTGAGGGTGAAGCGCCGGTCGTTCTGGCCGCGGCATTGATCGGGCATGCCGATCAGGCCCGAACTGTTGTTCTGCCGGGTACAGCGCTGGATCAACAAGCGCTCGGG
The DNA here is from genome assembly GCF_014236655.1 of Pseudomonas kielensis. Taxonomy (GTDB): domain Bacteria; phylum Pseudomonadota; class Gammaproteobacteria; order Pseudomonadales; family Pseudomonadaceae; genus Aquipseudomonas; species Aquipseudomonas kielensis. The sequence continues at coordinate 11,372 of NZ_JACMYG010000020.1, read as the reverse complement.
GGTGGGCCATAAACGCGCACGGTCATAGATGTGGGTCAGTTCATGCAGCACCGTGGCCAGCATCTCGCGGCGTACGGTGCCGTGGGGGCGATGGGTCTTTTTTGTTGCGGCGCTACCGTCCGTCAGGCCGGGTAGCAGTTTGCGGTTGAGGTCCAGTTCAGACACCAGGGAGGCCTGGCCGTAGGCGTTGGCTGGCATGTTGTCGGTCCAGCCGACATCAATTCGCCGGTCCAGTTGTTCGACGAAGTGCGGCGGCAGCGCCTGCATCGCCTCGTCGAGCAAGGCCTGGCTGGCCTGCTGTTCTGCCGGGCTCAAGCCTTCGGTCTTGAGGTGCAGTTGCAGGCCGGCCTGGGCAGTTATGCCAAAGAGCAGCGCGGCAGCAGTCAGCAGCCCGGTGACGAACGACCTCACAGTGCGAGGATGGCTTCGGCGAGTACCTGGTCACTGGCGTCGCGGGCTTCCGGCACGCGGGTGCGCAAGGTATCGAAGGCCGCTTCCAGGTGCGCGCCACGGATATCACCATTGCTGGCGACGAAACTGGCCGCGTCGTCGTGGGCATCGCGTACGACTTTCGAGTCGCGGATGGACGTCGTGGTGTCCGAGGTGAAATCAAGGGTGCGCTGTGAGGCGCGGATGATGATGTTACTGGTGGCGACCAGGGTTTGGGCCTGGGCCATGTCGGCCAACAACAATAGGCCAAGGGTGGCAGCAATCAGCGGGCTACGCATGGAACGACTCCGGAAGAACGTGGGATAGCTATTGGACGAGAATTGCCTGTGCCAGTTCAAGGTCACTTGCATGAAGTTTTGCCCGGTGCTGGTGCAGGTAAACCAGGGCCGACTCCAGGTGCGCTCCTCGTAGTTGGCCATTGCTGGCAACAAAGGCAGCCGCATCATCGTGCGCGGCGAGCAGCAGTTTATGGTCGAAGGGAGCGGCGGTCACCATGCTTGTGGCATAGGCGGTGACGACAAGGTTCTGCGTGGTCAGGTCCAGGGCGTGAGCCGAGGTGATCCCGCAGGCGATGAAGGTGGCGGGGACGAACAGTGCTTTTACAAGAAAATCCATGGGACCAGACAGCTGAAAACCAGCCCCAAGGCTAGCGCAATGCCCGGCCCAGAGCCAGGCCTTGGCAAACGGGGCAGCTCAGGCCGCCCCGTACAGTGTCTGCAATCAGATGGTCAGGATAGCCTGAGCCAGTTGGGCGTCGGTCGCGCTCAACTGTGGAACCTGCTTGCGGATGTGCTCCAGGGCACTTTCCAGGCGAACGCCGCGGATGGCGCCTTCGCTGGCCACGAAGCTGGCCGCGTCATCACGGGCTGCGCGCACGATTTTGTCGTCCTTGAACGAAGACGTGACGTCGGAGGTAGCGTCGGAAGTGGCTTTGAGCGCGCCGACGACAGCGTCCGTGGTGACGATGAAGCTGGTGGCGTGCGAATTGGCAGCCACGGCCAGCAGGGCTGCAGCGCTGAGCAGACGAAGACGGGACATGGGGTAACTCCTTTTAAGAACAAAAAAGTGGCGTTGGAAAACGCCCGACAACCACCGCGAGCCGCACGGTGCCTGAAGAGTCAGACGCGTACCGTGCAGTGTTCGCCACGTTGTATCTGGATATTAGGCCCATGTTCAAGGATTCGAACAGCCCTGTGGGCCTTTTTGCCGACCACTATTGCCAGAAGGGGCGCTCCAGCTCGGCCATGCGTTCCGAGTGGCTGATGCCGATATCGGCCAGTTGCTGGTCATTGAACTGGGCCAGCAGGTGACGGGTACGCGCCCGCTCCCGGCATTGGCCAATGGCCCTGAACAGTCGGGAGAGTCGCCCCGGCAGGCTGAGCCGCTCGCGGCGTGGTAGGGGCATCTCGAGTGACGGGTCCATGCTCAATTCCTCGCGCAAAGGCTGAAAGTGCAGCCTTGGGAGGTCATGTTGGGCCCTTGCGGTTTAGCGGGGCAGTGACACCGGGGTAAAATTGTACTGGTTCAGTTTGATGTTTATAGAGACTGTACCTGTCTTGAGAAGTGTCTTCTGTACCTGCGATTTTTTACCCTGAAACGACAAGACCCGTCGCGGTTTCCCGCGACGGGTCTTGTGTGTGCAATTCAGAGTGCTGGCGGTGGACCCGGAGGGTCAGGGCCAGCGACGCTAACTTAGCGCCAGAACGGCTTGCTCAGCTCTTCGTAGCGTTGTGCTTCGCTAATCCCTGCGTCAGCCAGCAGACGCGAATCCAGGCGAGCCAGTTGATGGCGGCTGGAGATGCGGCGCTGCCACAGCATCAGGTTGGCGAGAACGCGAAGAGGCATGGAAGCCTGGGTTTTTACAGCCTTGTCTTCGAAGAACAGTTCGGAACTGAGTGTACGTTCCATGGTTGACATCCTTCCGCTTGTGGCGGGATTAGGTAGTGGTTTAACTGGTGCCCATGATCCTCTCGTTTGGCCAGTCTCTGTAGATACAGTTCACCTGTATTGTGAGAGACCAGTTAACTGTTAAAGGGGGGTGTACTGGTCTAAATTGAGGCAACTGTACCTGTCCGCACGATTATGGTGCGTTATGCAGGTTTTAGTGGGGAAAGGTAGGCTTTTTCCGTAGGAAATGACCGGTACAGTAGTACAGTTTTTGCAAGGTCTTGGGTGGAAGATAGCGGGCCGGCAAAAAACTGTTTTTGCCGGCCGCCATCTGTACCAATTACACGGCGAGCATGCGCCCGGTTTCTTCCAGGTTCATGTGCCAACTGAGGGCTTCGCGCAGGATGTGTGGCGTGTGGCCGCCGATGGCGCAGGCCTTCTCGAAGTACGCATTGAGCGCTTCGCGGTAGTCCGGGTGTACACAGTTGTCGATAACCACCCGGGCGCGCTCCCGAGGGGCCAGGCCACGCAAGTCGGCAAGGCCGATCTCGGTCACCAGGATGTCGACGTCGTGCTCGGTGTGGTCAACGTGGCTGACCATTGGCACGACGCTGGAGATCGCCCCGCCCTTGGCAATCGACTTGGTGACGAAGATCGCCAGGTGCGCGTTGCGGGCGAAGTCCCCCGAGCCGCCGATGCCGTTCATCATCCGCGTGCCGCAGACGTGAGTGGAGTTGACGTTGCCGTACAGGTCGAATTCCAGCGCGGTGTTGATGCCGATGATGCCCAGGCGACGCACCACTTCAGGGTGGTTGGAAATTTCCTGCGGGCGCAGGACCAGTTTGTCCTTATAGCGCTCCAGATTGCCAAACACATCGGCGTTGCGGCGTTGCGACAGGGTGATCGAGCTGCCCGAGGCAAAGCTCAGCTTGCCGGCGTCGATCAAGTCGAAGGTGGAGTCCTGCAGCACTTCGGAGTACATGGTCAGGTCTTCGAACGGCGAATCGATCAATCCGCACATTACGGAGTTGGCGATGCTGCCGATGCCGGCCTGGAGCGGGCCCAGCTTGTTGGTCATGCGGCCAGCGTCCACTTCCTGCTTGAAGAAGTTGATCAGGTGGTCGGCAATGGCCTGTGTCTCGTTGTCCGGTGGCAGCACCGTGGACGGCGAGTCCGATTGGTTGGTGATGACGATGGCGACGATCTTTTCCGGTGGAATCGCAATTGCCGTGCTGCCGATGCGATCGTCGACCTGGGTCAGCGGGATCGGTGTGCGGGTCGGGCGGTAGGTCGGGATATAGATGTCGTGCAGACCTTCCAGGTTCGGGTTGTGCGCCAGGTTGATCTCGACGATCACCTGCTTGGCGAAAATCGCGAAGCTGGCGGAATTGCCGACCGAGGTAGTCGGCACGATGTGGCCTTGTTCGGTGATGGCCACGGCTTCGATGACCGCGATGTCCGGCAGCTTGAGTTGCTGGTTGCGCAGCTGCTCCACGGTTTCCGACAGGTGCTGGTCGATGAACATCACTTCGCCGGCGTTGATTGCCTTGCGCAGGGTGCTGTCGACCTGGAATGGCATGCGGCGAGCCAGGACGCCCGCTTCGGTCAATTGTTTGTCGAGGTCGTTGCCCAGGCTGGCGCCGGTCATGAGGCTGATCTTCAGCGGCGTGACCTTGGCGCGCTCGGCCAGTGCGTGGGGCACGGCCTTGGCTTCGCCGGCGCGGGTGAAGCCGCTCATGCCGACGGTCATGCCGTCCTCAATCAGAGCGGCAGCCTCGGCGGCGCTCATCACCTTATCCAACAACGAAGGCAAGCGAATACGGTCACGGTACATGGATTATTATCTCGGGCAACGGAAGCAATATGCGCAGTCTAGTGATTTCGAAAACATTCGTCCCACTACCATGGTCGAATGCAGGCCCCTGATTTAGAGCCTTTGGTCGGGTTATTGGCGCAAATAAAAAACCCCAGCCTACGGGAGGCCGGGGTTTTTGGTATTGCCGTGGAGCAGTGTTTATTCGACAGCCTTGACCATATCTTCGATGACTTTCTTGGCGTCGCCAAAGACCATCATGGTCTTGTCCAGGTAGAACAGCTCGTTATCCAGGCCGGCATAGCCGCTGGCCATCGAGCGCTTGTTGACGATGATGGTCTTGGCCTTGAAGGCCTCGAGAATCGGCATGCCGGCGATCGGCGACTTCGGATCGTTCTTCGCCGCCGGGTTGACCACGTCGTTGGCGCCGAGCACCAGTACCACGTCGGCCTGGCCGAACTCGGAGTTGATGTCTTCCATCTCGAACACTTGGTCGTACGGTACTTCGGCCTCGGCCAGCAGGACGTTCATGTGCCCAGGCATGCGGCCTGCCACCGGGTGGATCGCGTATTTCACGGTCACGCCACGATGGGTCAGCTTCTCGGTCAGTTCTTTCAGGGCGTGCTGCGCCCGTGCCACCGCCAGGCCATAGCCCGGAACGATGATCACGGTGTCGGCGTTGGTCAGCAGGAAGGTGGCGTCGTCAGCCGAGCCGGATTTCACCGGACGCGCTTCCGCCGAACCGGCTGGGCCTGCGGCGTCTGCGGTGTTGCCGAAGCCACCCAGCAGGACGTTGAAGAATGAACGGTTCATCGCCTTGCACATGATGTACGAGAGGATCGCGCCGCTGGAGCCCACCAGGGAGCCGGCAATGATCAGCATCGAGTTGTTCAGCGAGAAGCCGATACCGGCCGCAGCCCAACCGGAGTAGCTGTTGAGCATCGACACCACCACCGGCATGTCGGCACCACCGATCGGGATGATGATCAGCACGCCCAGCACAAAAGCCAGCGCCAGCATCAGGGCAAACGCGCCGAGGTTGCCGGTCAGCATGAACGTGATGCCCAGGCCCAAGGTGGCCAGGCCCAGCACCAGGTTGATCTTGTGCTGGCCGCTGAACTGTACCGGTGCGCCCTGGAACAGACGGAACTTGTACTTGCCCGAGAGTTTGCCGAAGGCGATGACCGAACCGGAGAAGGTGATGGCACCGATGGCGGCACCGAGGAACAACTCCAGGCGGTTACCGGCCGGAATCGCGTCCCCCAGTTGTTTGACGATACCCAGCGATTGCGGCTCGACCACCGCAGCAATCGCGATGAATACCGCGGCCAGGCCGATCATGCTGTGCATGAAGGCGACCAGTTCCGGCATCTTGGTCATTTCAACCCGTTTGGCCATGACCGAGCCGGCAGTGCCGCCGACCAACAGGCCAACGATCACGTAGCCAATACCGGCCGTAGCCAGTTCAGCGCCCAGCTTATAGATGAGGCCGACGGTGGTCAGGATGGCCAGTGCCATGCCGAGCATGCCGAACAGGTTGCCGCGCCGCGAAGTGGTCGGGTGCGACAGGCCTTTGAGGGCCTGGATGAAGCAGATCGACGCGATCAAGTAGAGCGTCGTTACGAGGTTCATGCTCATTACTTGGGCGCCTCTTCTTTTACGGCTTTCGGGGCTTTTTTCTTGAACATCTCAAGCATGCGACGGGTGACCAGGAAGCCACCGAACACGTTCACGGCCGCCAGTGCGACGGCGAGGGTGCCCATGGTCTTGCCCAATGGGGTGACGGTCAGTGCGGCCGCCAGCATGGCGCCGACGATCACGATTGCCGAGATCGCGTTGGTCACCGCCATCAAGGGGGTGTGCAGCGCGGGTGTAACGTTCCAGACCACGTGATAACCGACATAAATCGCCAGCACGAAGATGATCAGGTTGTAGATACCGGGGGAGATAAGCTCTTCCATCGTCTGAATCCCTGCTTAGGCGTTTTTGCGGATGACTTGGCCGTCGCGGCACATCAGGCACGCGGCGACGATGTCGTCTTCGAGGTTGATCTCGAACTGGCCTTCCTTGGTGAAGACCAGCTTGAGGAAGTCCAGCAGGTTGCGCGCATACAACGCCGAGGCATCTGCGCCGACCTGGGCCGCCAGGTTGGTCGGGCCGGCGATGGTCACGCCGTGCGCAACGATCACCTGGTCCGCAACGGTCAATGGGCAGTTGCCGCCCTGTGCCGCTGCCAGGTCGATGACCACCGAGCCGGGTTTCATCTGGGCAACGGTCTCGGCGCTCAGCAATACCGGGGCCTTGCGGCCAGGAATCAGGGCCGTGGTGATGACAATGTCGGCTTGCTTGGCGCGCTCGTGCACGGCCAGGGCCTGGCGCTGCATCCAGCTGGCCGGCATCGGCCGTGCGTAACCGCCGACGCCCACTGCGCATTCACGCTCTTCGTCGGTTTCATAAGGCACGTCGACGAACTTGGCGCCCAGGGATTCGATCTGTTCTTTCACCGCCGGACGGACGTCGGAGGCTTCGATCACCGCGCCCAAGCGTTTCGCCGTAGCGATGGCCTGCAGGCCTGCCACGCCAGCGCCGAGAATCAGTACGCGAGCAGCTTTTACCGTGCCCGCGGCGGTCATCAGCATCGGCATGAAGCGCGGATAGTGATGAGCGGCCAGCAACACAGCCTTATAGCCGGCAATGTTGGCTTGCGAGGAGAGCACATCCAGGCTCTGCGCACGGGAGGTGCGCGGCGCTGCTTCCAGGGAGAACGCGGTAATGCCACGCTCGGCCAGTTTGGCAATGGTTTCATTGCTGAACGGGTTGAGCATGCCTACCAGCACGGTTCCACTTTTGATCAGGCTCAGTTCGCTGTCGCTGGGGGCGACAACCTTGAGGATCAGCTCTGCGCCAAATGCGTCGTTGGCACTGCCAATCACTGCACCTGCCGCTTCATAAGCACTGTCGACAACGCTGGCGTTGATGCCGGCGCCGCTTTGCACAGTGACTTTATGACCCTGGCCGATCAGCTTCTTGATGGTTTCCGGGGTTGCAGCAACCCGCGTTTCACCGGTCTGGGTTTCGAGAGGAACACCAATGTGCACGTCAAATCTCCTGCTTGATCTTATTGCTTTCGATCTTTCTTAGAAGGCCAGCGCACTGCGGAGGGTGCGGCTGGGGCGGCCGATCAGCACGACCCCGCTGTATTTCAGGCGGGGCGCGGCATTTTGCAGGCGAACTTTGTGCCCTTCAAGGGATTATGACGGGTGACGGAAAATTAACTACAAGTCACCCCGTGACCGAATGTCGCAACCAGTCGGGCTAATCCCCTCTAGGCCGTGCCTTGTAAGGATTCTGGCGAAAAACGGGGGATTTTCACATCGGCTGTATGAATGATGCGCCATGGTCCCGAATTAGGGTGCGAAAGCCACGCCGTTAGGCGGCTGTGGGACGATTGTGCAGGTATTCCGTAAAGGCTGCCTAAATGCGACAAATAGTTATATCTGTAGGGCTTTGATTTTGCTGACTACGGGGTCAGTTAATGCCTGTAAGCCCCTGCCCTTCTACGTTGTAGCTGTGGGCCTGATGAATCAGCCAGTCGCGAAATGCGCGCAAAGAGGCGGATTCGACCTTTCGGTCAGGAATCATCAGGTAATAGGCCTTGATGCTCGACAGGGCCTGGGGGTTGGCAATGACCAGTCTTTTCTCGGCCAGTTCACGCTGGATCAGGAACGGCGGGATCAGGGCGATGCCCATGTCATGCATGGCCGCTTGGGCGAGCATGGAGAATAGCTCGTAACGCGGGCCTGTCATGTCCCGGGGGATATTCAGGTTCCGGGAATTGAACCACTGGCGCCAGGCGTACGGGCGTGTGGTCTGTTGCAACAGGGGCAAATCGGCAATCTGCTCGGCGCTGAGCTGCGTGAACCGGCCGAGTAAGGTCGGGCTGCACACCGGCATCGGGTTTTCTCCCATCAACCTGTGGGATTCGGTACCTGACCAATCGGCGTCGCCGAAGTAGATCGCGGCGTCGAAGTCGGTGTCGGCAAACAGGAAGGGCCTTGTGCGGTTGGTCAGGTTGACCGTCACTTCCGGGTGCTGCTCTTGAAAGTCCTTGAGTCGGGGCAGTAGCCATTGGGTGCCAAACGTCGGCACGACTGCCAGCTCGATGACGTTGGCGCCCTGCTGCCCCATCACCGACAGGGTGTCGCGCTCAACTGCGTCCAGTTGGGTTGCCACCCGGCGGCTGTAGGACAGGCCGGCTTCGGTGAGTTTCACGCCACGCCGTGAGCGTCGGAACAGTTCGACACTCAGGAACTCCTCCAGGCTGGCGATCTGTCGGCATATCGCGCCCTGGGTCAGCGAAAGCTCCAGGGCGGCCTTGGTAAAGCTCTCGTGGCGGGCGGCGGCTTCGAAGCTGATCAGGGCAGCGGTGCTGGGGATCTTCCTGCGCATGTACGGCAACCTCACTAATGATTCTCGTGTATGCCGTTTCAGGCTATTACGGAGTGAGAAATTAGCACAACAGCATGCAAAATCCTCGTTTGCCCATTCCGCTAGCGACGCCTAGGATCATTCCACGATATTTGACCCACTTCGCGAGGATACGCTCATGGGCGGTAAAGCTAGCTTCAACTGGATCGATCCCCTGTTGCTGGATCAACAGCTCACTGAAGAGGAGCGCATGGTGCGCGACAGCGCAGCGCAGTTTGCCCAGGACAAGCTGGCTCCGCGCATCCTTGAAGCCTTCCGCCATGAAAAGACCGATCCGGCGATCTTCCGCGAAATGGGCGAGATCGGCCTGCTGGGCGCGACCATTCCCGAGCAATACGGCGGCAGCGGCCTGAACTACGTCTGCTACGGGCTGATTGCCCGTGAAGTCGAGCGTGTCGACTCCGGCTATCGCTCGATGATGAGTGTGCAGTCTTCCCTGGTCATGGTGCCTATCAATGAGTTCGGCACTGAGGCGCAGAAACAGAAGTACCTGCCGAAACTGGCGTCCGGTGAATGGATTGGTTGCTTCGGTCTGACCGAGCCTAACCATGGTTCCGACCCGGGCTCCATGATTACTCGTGCGCGCAAGGTGGAAGGCGGCTACAGCCTGACCGGCAGCAAGATGTGGATCACCAACAGCCCGATTGCCGATGTGTTCGTGGTGTGGGGCAAAGACGATGCTGGCGACATCCGCGGATTCGTTCTCGAGAAAGGCTGGAAGGGCCTGAGCGCTCCCGCTATTCACGGCAAGGTCGGCCTGCGTGCCTCCATCACCGGCGAAATCGTGATGGACAACGTGTTTGTTCCGGAAGAAAACATCTTCCCGGACGTGCGTGGTCTGAAAGGTCCGTTTACCTGCCTCAACTCCGCCCGCTATGGCATCTCCTGGGGGGCACTGGGTGCCGCCGAGTTCTGCTGGCACACCGCGCGCCAATACACCCTGGACCGCCAGCAGTTCGGCCGTCCCCTGGCTGCGACCCAGTTGATCCAGAAGAAGCTGGCGGATATGCAGACGGAAATCACCCTGGCGCTGCAAAGCTGCCTGCGTCTTGGCCGTATGAAGGATGAAGGTACGGCGGCGGTGGAAATCACTTCGATGATGAAGCGCAACTCCTGCGGCAAGTCCCTGGACATCGCGCGCATGGCTCGCGACATGCTTGGCGGCAACGGCATCTCCGACGAGTTCGGTGTCGCGCGTCACCTGGTCAACCTCGAGGTGGTCAACACCTACGAAGGTACTCACGACGTTCACGCGCTGATCCTCGGCCGTGCACAGACCGGTCTCCAGGCGTTCTACTGACAGGAGAGCGGCCATGGGTGCGTTATCGCATTTGCGGGTACTGGATTTATCGCGTGTATTGGCCGGCCCCTGGGCTGGCCAGATCCTGGCGGACCTGGGAGCCGAGGTGATCAAGGTCGAGCGTCCTGGCAACGGTGATGACACGCGCGCCTGGGGGCCGCCCTTCCTGAAGGACGCCTATGGCGAGAACACCAGCGAGGCGGCCTACTACCTCTCCGCCAACCGCAACAAACAATCGGTGACCATTGACTTCACCCGGCCTGAGGGTCAGCGTCTGGTGCGCGAGCTGGCTGCCAAGTCCGACATACTCATCGAGAACTTCAAGGTCGGTGGCCTGGCGGCTTATGGTTTGGACTATGAGTCGCTCAAGGCGATCAATCCTGATTTGATCTACTGCTCGATCACGGGGTTCGGCCAGACCGGACCCTATGCCAAGCGTGCGGGCTATGACTTTATGATTCAGGGCCTGGGGGGCTTGATGAGCCTGACTGGCCGCCCTGAAGGTGATGAAGGCGCCGGCCCGGTCAAGGTGGGTGTGGCGCTGACGGACATTCTGACCGGGCTCTACTCCACCGTGGCGATCCTGGCGGCCTTGGCGCACCGGGATCATGACGGTGGTGGACAGCATATTGATATGGCGCTGCTGGATGTCCAGGTCGCCTGTCTGGCCAATCAGGCCATGAACTACCTGACGACAGGGGTTGCGCCCAAGCGGTTGGGCAATGCTCATCCGAACATCGTGCCTTACCAGGATTTCCCGACGGCGGATGGCGACTTCATCCTGACGGTGGGCAATGACGGGCAGTTTCGCAAGTTTGCCGAAGTGGCGGGTCAGCCACAGTGGGCAGACGATGCCAGGTTTGCCACGAACAAGCTGCGGGTGGCCAATCGCGCGGTGCTGATTCCGCTGATTCGTCAGGCTACGGTATTCAAGACCACCGCCCAGTGGGTGGCTGAGTTGGAACAGGCGGGTGTGCCCTGTGGGCCGATCAATGATCTGTCGCAGGTGTTTGCCGATCCGCAGGTCCAGGCGCGCGGGCTGGCGATCGAACTGCCCCATGCGCTGGCGGGTATGGTGCCGCAGGTGGCCAGCCCGATTCGTCTGTCCGAAACGCCGGTGCAATACCATAGCGCTCCGCCGCTGTTGGGCGAGCACACGCTGGAGGTCTTGCAGCGGGTGCTGGGTCTGGATGCTGCTGCAGTTGCCGCCTTCAAGGAGTCTGGCGTGCTCTAGGTGTCCCTTCTATATAGAGGCGGTGTTTCCCTTGCTTATATAGAAGGCGCAGCACCGCCTTTTTTGGCTTTAGGCAACTCATTGATAGAAAAGCCAAATTAATGGTTGACGGCAGATTCTAGATGTCTATAATTCGCCCCACTTCCGGCGCAGTCGAAACGGAAAACTCCTTGGTAAACAATGAGTTACGCAGTTTTCGG
>NZ_JACMYG010000002.1 GCF_014236655.1 Pseudomonas kielensis | reverse complement strand
TACGGTATCCCCTATGGCACTTGGTGAACATCGGGTTCGATTATTTCAGTGCACTTTCCTTTAAATCAGTCGTTATATGTGCGAATAGAGGAGTAACGCCATGCAAACGGTCAGGCATGCGGGAAGTACCAGTAGCGCAGGGGATGCGGTGACCAAGGTGGTTTCTGCGGACAATGCCTTGAGGTGGGTTTCACCGGTTGAAAATGCCGAGTTCAAAATAACTGAGGATGGTGAGTTTCCGGAAATAGTCTTCGAGTTTCACGCGCAGGCAGTTGCCGACTGTACGTGGTCCTGGGTTATAGAGTGGGATGCAAAAGTCAGTGGCTTGAGGGAGCGGGCGCGCCAAGGGAATGCCCTACAGACATTCAAGGCATCAGGCTCATTTAATAACCGCAATAATGTGTGGGTCGCCGATTTATCCGGAAGCGTTCTAGGTGGAACGTTAACGGTGACTGTGGCGCTTGGCCAAAGGACACTCAGTCGGTCGGTGGTTATAAAAGGCGCAAACCCGAGTAAAGACAGCGTTGCGAATTACATAGCAGATCTCGAGGATATGAGTGGGTTTGAGAAGTTGCTGGAGCAGGAGACGGGCAGCAAACACTTCATCGAGTTGGATAGCGAACCCATTGTTGCCTTTGATAAAGGTTATGGCATCACCCAAATGACCAATCCAGCCCCGTCCTTTGAACAGGTTTGGAGTTGGAAGGCCAATATTCTGGCAGGCTCCTCCATATACAAGGATAAAGTGCGCGCCGCTAAACAATACCTTGGACAGGCAAGCCGGACGTACACCGATGAGCAGCTCAGGCATGAGGTGTTCAGCCGCTGGAATGGCGGTTCCTACCATGAGTGGGACGCTGCTGCCAGCTCCTGGGTCAGGAAGAAAAATACCCTCTGCGACAGCAATACCGGAAATATTGGCTGGTCAATGGATAAAGAAAAAAACAAAGGCAAAACCGAAAGCGAACTGCGGGAGCGAGATAAGGATACGTACAAGAAAGGCACAAAGGGCCAGTCTGCCGACCACCCGTGGGAATATAAGGGGGTGTGTTATGCGGATCATGTACTTGCAGAGTAGTTTCAGGTGCTTTTTGTTGATGTTGATGTTGATATTCGGCTGGGGGAGTACAGCTAACGCGCTGGATATTTCGTCGTTATCGTTTTCAGGCAACACCGACAGAACTGTCTACATCGATGCCGCGGATGGCGACGTGTATCGCCTGAGGCTCTACTCCGACGTGTCGGGCATTGTGTATGACAAGAAAAAACACAAGATCAATGGCGATGTTTATTTGCCTCTGTTTCAAGTCTCGGACTCTAACCCCGGCAAGCCTACGGCTTATTGCGGCGTCGGTCGTGAAGTTTGGTTGTATGTCTATAAGGTTCAAGGGGGCACCCTGAGCCCGATAACGCGGGTCCTTGTAAGCAGTTGCTTGCGCTCGATCTCATTGACCAGTCAGAACACCGGCGAACAGGCGCAAGACTTGGATTTTTCTTCAGTGCAATGGCATGAAACAGGCTTTTCCATTCAATGGTTTGCCAGGATCGATACGGCGGGAAAGTTATTGAGCTCAACAAACTATGTAGTGCACGACGGTGTGTTCTCGGCGCAGGACGTATTGGCTATTGAACATCCGGCGGATTGATCGACGCGGACTTTATAAGGAATAAGTAATGAAAGGCATCATTCGCACAGGTGATAAAACCACGGGAGGGGGCAGAGTCCTGTCGGGCTCTAGCGCCATGCAATTTGCAGGTCTTGCTGTCGCTCGCCAGGGTGATCCCGTGGAGTGCCCCGTGCCAGGTCATGGTCGGACGATCATTGCCGAAGGACATGGGACGTTTCGCGAGAATGGAGTGCCGTTAGCGTTTGATGGGCACCGCTGTGCGTGTGGGTGCGTGTTGATCACCTCGTTGCCCGCCGCGAGTGCAAATTAGTCATGCCGGTGCGACTGGATCAAATCCCAGGCAGGGCGCCACGACCAGCCCCCCCTCGGGTGTGGTTGTGGCTGGTGCTGCTGCCTCTGCTGCTGGTGGCCGCTATCGGCGTGGCGTGGGCGTGGGACATTGCGGCATGGCGCGAGAGGCCCTTGAACTACTGGGCGCAAGCGTCGGGCTTGGCGCTTTTGCTCTGGAGTCTGCTGAGCTTCGTCCGAGGCTTGGTGCATTTGGGGCAGCAACGGGCTGCGGACGGATGGGATCAAGCCCGAGAGGAAGATTCACTGCGCAAGACACGACGTGGTCGACGGTCTCAGCAAGTCCTGGGGGTGAGTGTGCACACCGGCCTGCGCGAAGCAGGGCAATCACCGGCAGCGCAACTGCACGCGTTCCTGAGTGGGGCCCAGGCGTTACAGAGTCAAGCTCCGCGCCAAGGTGGTGACCCTGTACGCCATAGCTACCTGCCATACGATCCCCATGAACCCCCTGAGCAGGTGCTGTTGCAGGTGCTCAACCAGGTACTCGCCGATCTGGCGCAAGCGTTGGTCCATCTGGCTGACGATACGCCGGTGGCATTGTTACTGGAGATCGATAGTGGTTTGCCGGAGTCTGTGCTGCGACGGGTATGGCGCCACGCGTGGAGTGAATCCGGTATCCGTCAGTCAGCGTCGCCGCTCGACAGTAGCGGCCTGGCAGCGCTGGACCATTGGCTTGATCAGCGCATTGCGGATCGGGGGTTGTTGATGGTGGTGGCGGTACAGTTTTCGCCGCAACCGCTTGAAGGTACGGCGGACGCCGCCGTTGGGGTGTTACTGGGCAACCGACTGACGCAAAACACCTTGCCTGCACTTGCCTACCTTCATCGACCGGAACTCGCACGCGAGCCTACCGCCGAGGCATTGCTGCCTGCAGTAAAGCAGGCTCTGAATTGGGTTTCGCTGGACGCCAAGGCAATCCAATACGTCTGGCGGGCGGGGATTGCCAGCGCACTGGATGCGGCAATTAACACGGTACTGGCACAAGTGTCCATGCCCGCAAACGCCCCTCAAGGGCTTTGTAACCTCGATACATTGCTGGGGCATCCGGGCGTAGCGTCACCTTGGCTAGCAATCGCTGCCGCTACGCAAAACCTAGAATTCGGCGCCGGGCCTCAATTCATTTTCAGCGCTGACAACTGCGGTCAAACGGGGCCGTGGGGCATGGTCTTGGCGCCCGTGTCACCGCTTCTGACAAAGGAATCTTGAATGCTGTCTCCACACACCGTAGGGATTGGGGTGCTTGTTGGCTTAGTGCTGGTGGCGGGTGGGCTCATCACCTGGCGTTTCCCTGAGTGGCTAGCAATTACTCCTGGCAGCGACGGTCAAGGCATTGGGTTGTGGGTGGTATCGATCGTTGCGTTTGTCAGCGTAATGCTGTTGGTGGCTTACCCTCTGCTCGGGCGTTCACTGGGGCGCGCTGCCTACCACCGGCAAGACGCCGATGATCTGCCCGCCCCGGCGCAACCTGATGCATCGCCCACTCAGGAGATGCAAAGTGTCGCGACCCTGAAGCAATACCTGCGCACCCACTACGGCCCCTTCTGGCGTCACAACGTCCGCCTGCTGCTGGTGGTCGGTGAGCCGGCGCAGATTGACGCTATCGCTTCGGGCCTGAGCACCGACCGCTGGCAGCACGGGCAGGATCTGGTGTTGCTGCTGGGTGGCAGTGTGCTGGATGCATCCGAGGACTTTTTTTGGCGCGACTTGAGTAGCCGCTGGCGTGGGCTGGACGGGGTGGTCTGGGCGCTGACTGCCGAGCAAAGCGCCGATGCGGTGGCGATGGAGCAGGGCGCACTGGGCTTGCGCCGGCTCGCTCGGGAATTGGGCTGGCATCTGCCGCTGGCGATGTGGCAGGTGTGTCACAGCGCCTGGTCACAGCAAGGTCGCAACGTTCAAGCGGTGGGCTGTGAACTGCCCGCGGGTTGCACCGTGCAGGTGCTGGAAAAGCGTCTGCAGCAGTGGCTGGAGCCATTGCGCCGACAAGGCATTGCGCAGATGAACCAGGTGATGGGTCATGACTTTTTGTACCGCCTGTCCCGGGATCTGCAGGACGAGGGCATCCGCCGCTGGTCCCAGGTGGCGGCCCCCTTGCTGGGGCGGTTGGCGCAGGGGGTGCCGTTACGCGGCGTGTGGTTCAGCCTGGCACTGGCACCGCGTACGGACACCTCTCACCCGCACGTTTGGCTGGCAGACCCGGCCTGGCAGGGCGTACTGGCGGCGCCGTCGGTCAAACGCCGCCTGGGCTGGAGTGTCCCGCGAGTCGGTTACGCCCTGGCCCTTGTCCTGGCGCTGTTGTGGGGGGCGGGGATGCTGCTGTCGTTTGCCACTAACCGTGCCCATATCGCCCAGGTGCAAGGCGTGCTGTTGGCCCTCGAACAGGCGCCGGCCGGTGATGGACAACGGCTGGCGTTCAACGCGCTGGTGACTGAACTGGACCGCCTGGATTACCGCGCCGCGCAAGGCGCCCCCTGGTATCAGCGTTTTGGTCTGAACCAGAACCCTGCATTGCTCGCGCTGTTGTGGCCACGTTATGTCCAGGTCAATAAGCGACTGTTGCTTGACCCCGCGCTTGCCTCTTTAGAGCGCGAGCTCAGCGCGCTGGTCAAACTGCCGGCGGACAGCCCTGAACGCGCGCGGCGTGCTCCGGGGGCCTACATGCAGCTCAAGGCCTACCTGATGCTGGCGCGTCCCGACAAGGCTGACGCGAGGTTTCTCGTCAATACCCTGGGTGGCGCCGAGGAGGGACTGGCCCCCGGTTGGTGGCAGTTCTACGGCAAGCACCTGGCAGCGTACCCGCAGTGGCGCAGCGAGGCCGACCCAACGCTGGTGGCCCAGGTCCGCCAGGTGCTGCTCGGCCAGCTAGGGCAGCGCAACGCCGAAGCCAGTCTGTACCAGCAGGTGCTCGACGCGGCCGCCAACCACTACCCGGCACTGAGCCTGGGGCAGATGGTGGGTGTCACCGATGCCAGCGCGTTGTTCAGTAATCCGGCCGAGGTGCCTGGGGTCTTTACCCGGCAGGCCTGGGAGGGCCAGGTGCGGCAAGCGATCGATACCATCGCCGAGGCGCGCCGCGAGGAGATCGACTGGGTACTCAGCGACCAACCGGCTGCACTCGCCACGCACTTGAGCCCGCAGTTGCTGCGCGAGCGTCTCACCGCACGTTACTTCGAGGACTATGGCAGCGCCTGGCTGGACTTTCTCAATCGCCTGCGCTGGCAGCCAGCCAATAGCCTGGCGGATGTCATCGACCAATTGAGCCTGATGAGCGATACGCGCCAGTCGCCGCTGATTGCCCTCATGAACACCCTGGCTTACCAGGGCCAGGCAGGCACTCGTCACCAGGCCCTCGGCGACTCCTTGCTGCAGTCGGCGCAAAAGCTGGTGGGCCAGGACAAGGTGGAGCTGATCGACCAGCAGTTGCAGGAACCGCAGAGCCCGCTGGATGCCACGTTTGGCCCGTTGCTGGCGCTGCTCGGCAAGGACCCGCAAAGCAGGAATGACAGCCTCAGCCTGCAAGCTTTTCTCTCCCGCGTGACGCGGGTGCGCCTGAAACTGCAGCAAGTGAGCCATGCGCCGGATCCGCAGGAGATGACCCAGGCCCTGGCGCAGAGCGTGTTCCAGGGCAAGAGCGTCGACCTCACGGATACCCAGTCCTACGGCAGCCTGTTGGCCGCCAGCCTCGGAGCGGAATGGGCGGGCATCGGTCAGACGCTCTTCGTGCAGCCGCTGGAGCAGGCCTGGCAGCGGGTCTTGCAACCCTCGGCCGCGAGTCTCAATCGTCAGTGGCAGCGCTCGATCGGCAGTCATTGGCACAGCGCGTTCGCCGGCCGCTACCCGTTTGCCGCCACGCGTAGCGATGCTTCGCTGCCGATGTTGGGACAGATGATTCGCGCCGATTCTGGACGCATCGAACAGTTTCTGCAGCATCAGTTGGGTGGCGTGCTGCGCAAGGAAGGCAATCGCTGGGTGGCCGATTCGCGGCACAGCCAGGGCTTGCGCTTCAACCCGAAGTTTCTCGCGGCGATCAACCAGCTCAGTCACCTGGCTGATGTGCTCTATACCGACGGTGGCATGGGCCTGGGGTTCGAGCTGCAGGGCAAAGCGGTACGCGACGTGGTGCAGACCACCTTCATCCTCAATGGCGAGCGTCATCAGTACTTTAATCAGCGGGAGAACTGGCAGCGGTTCAACTGGCCTGGGCGCAGCGATCACCCGGGGGCGAGCCTGAGCTGGACCAGCATCAGTAGCGGCGAACGGCTGTTCGGTGACTACCCGGGCACCTGGGGCCTGATCCGACTGCTGGAGCAGGCCCAGGTCACGCCCCTGGATGACGGCGACAGCCGCTATCGCGTGGTGCTCAAGGCCGCAGATGGCCTGGGCCTGACCTGGCACCTGCGCACCGAACTGGGTGCTGGGCCGATGGCGTTGCTGCAGTTACGCGACTTCAGGTTGCCGTCGCGGATATTTCTTGAGGAGGGCGTAGAGCCCGAACCTTATGCACTGAACGGAAGTAATGAATGAGCCTGCAGACATTGATCGCCCGCTGCCTGGGGCAGCGCGATGCCACGGCCCTGGCCCGTTCCCAGGCCGAGCGCTGGGCAACCTGGTTGCTTCCCATCAGCGGCGAGTCGCCCGTAGGCCAGGACCCGGGCTATGACGATGACTTTCAGCACATGCGCGAAGAGGTCAACAAGTTGTCCGGTGCGGACCTCGAGCGAGTCGTGCAATGGGCGCAGAAGCTTCTCAAACACAATTGCAAAGACCTGCGCGTGGCCACCTACTACCTGTGGGCCCGCTTGCACAAAGACGGCGAGGCAGGGCTGGCCGATGGCCTCAATCTGCTGGCTGCGCTGGTCGATCGATACGCCGACCAGGTGCTGCCCGCCCGGCCCAACAGTCGCAAGGCTGCCTTGGAATGGCTGGCCGCCAGCAAGGTGCTGGACAGTCTCTCGCTGCACCCGGAGGTGGTCAAAAGTGAAGCCGAGCGTACGGTGGCGGCGCTGGTGTGGCTGGAGCAGGGCCTGGCGAACTGGCCAGAAAACCAGCGTCCGGAGCTGGGGCCACTGCACCGCGCGTTGTCCGTGCGGCTAGCGCAGTCTGGTGGTGTCGACGCATTGGTTCCGCAGCATAGCGCCGGTCACGAGGCGGGTGGACACAGAGCGGCGCCGCCGATTGCACCAATCAAGTCTGGACGCGATTTGCTCGACGCTGGCCGCGCCTTGGCCGCTTATCTGCGCGAACAGCCCCTGGGTTGGTTGGCGGCCCATCACCTGATGAAGAGCCTGCGTTGGGACACCGTGCATCAGGTCCCGCCGCAGGGCGCCAACGGCTTTACGCGCCTGGCACCACCGCGTAGCGACTGTCGGGCGCAACTCAAACGCCTGTATGTGCAACAGAACTGGAGTGAGTTGCTGGAGCAGACCGAGCGCATTTTTGCCGAGGGCGTCAACCACTTCTGGCTGGACCTGCAGTGGTACCTGTACCAGGCCCTGAGCAAACTGCCGCCACCTCAGGACAGCTGGGCCGCGATTGCCCGGCGTGACCTGGGCATGTTTCTCGAACGCCTGCCCGGACTGGAGCTGTTGTGCTGGAGTGACGGCAGCCCCTTGGCCGACGAGACCACCCGCGAGTGGATCACCCGGGACGTCAGTGGTAATCAGCCGCAGCAATGGCTGCCGGCACCGCTGGTCGCGACGACCACCGTCGATGCCGAGGTCCTGTCCCTGGAAGCCGAAGCGCTGGCCCAGGCCGACAGCGATGGCGTGGAATCGGCGCTGGCCTGGCTGGCGGCGCGCCCAGGGGTGCATAGCGGGCGCCAGCGCTGGCAGTTGCGGTTATTGATGGCGCGGGTCGCCGAGCAATACGGCAAGAACGATCTGGCCCTGCACCTGCTGAGTGAGCTGGATGCCTGCGCGCAACGCCAGGTCCTGGCGCAGTGGGAACCGGAGTTGGAGTTCGAGGTCAAGGCCCGCCTGCTCAAACTCTTGCGTCTCAAAGCCCAGCGCCAGGACTCAGACAAACCGGCACTGGCCCAGCGCATGGAGGCCCTGCTGGCAGCGCTGGTGAGCATTGACCCGGTGCGTGCCGCCGTGCTCTGCACTTAACCCTCATTGACCAGGATGTTTGCTCAACACATGGAAAATCTGACATTGCGTTACTTCGACGCCGAGATGCGCTACTTGCGCGAAGCGGGCAAGGAGTTCGCGCAGGCCTTCCCGGACCGGGCGGCCCAACTTAACCTCGACAAACCAGGGGCACAAGACCCTTACGTGGAACGACTGTTCGAGGGTTTTGCTTTCCTTATGGGGCGGCTCAGGGAAAAGCTCGACGATGACCTGCCGGAATTGACGGAGGGACTGGTCAGCCTGCTGTGGCCGCATTACCTGCGCACGATTCCCTCGTTGTCGGTCGTCGAGCTGCTCCCGGAGTATGCACAGATGAAGGGCAGCGAAGTGCTCGCCAAGGGGTTTGGCGTGCTGTCGCAACCCATCGGGCCACAGCGTACCCGCTGCAGCTACACCACCACCGAAGACCTGACGCTGCAGCCATTGGCCCTGCAATCCCTGCGTCTGGCGTACGAACCGGACGGACGTTCGGTGCTGCGCCTGGGTTTTGCCTGTGGTGCCTTGGCGGACTGGAGCCAGGTCGACCTCAGTCGCTTGCCGCTGTACCTCAATGCCGACGCGCCGCTGGCCAGCGCGCTGCACCAGGCACTGACCCTGAACGCTCAGGCGCTGTATGTGCGTTGGCCCGGCGCAGAACGCGAGGCATTGGACGGGCACTTCGCGGCCAAGGGCTTCGCCGACGAGGATCGCTTGTGGCCCAAGGGCGACAGCGCCTTCAGCGGTTATCAGTTGCTGCTGGAATATTTCACCTTTCGCGAGAAGTTCATGTTCGTCACGCTCTGTGGTCTCGAGCACGTGCACGTTCCTCCCGGTACCAGTGGCTTCGAACTCGAGGTGGTACTGCGTGAAGCCTGGCCGCAGGCGTTTGCCCTGAGCGCCGAACACCTGCGCTTGCATGCGGTGCCGGTGATCAACCTGTTTGCGCTGGAAGCCGATCCGCTGAATCTGGCGCCCTTGCAAACCGATTACCTGCTGCGGCCAATGCGATTGCAGGACGGTCACACCGAGATTTACTCAGTGGATCGGGTCTCGTCCACCCGGCAGGGTGCCCGCCACGACTACGTACCTTTCAGCAGCTTTCGGCACAAGGGTGGCATGCTGCGTGACGAAGCCCCGGAGCGCTATTTCCATACGCGCTTGAAACGCGGCGCCAACGGCCGGCATGACACCTGGCTGATTCTTGGCGGCGAAGGTTTCGACGCCGATCAACTGGAAAATCGCGAGAGCTTGTCATTGCGCCTGACCGGCACCCACGGGCAGTTGCCGCGCAAGGCCTTGCAAAGTACCTCCCTCGATACCCTGGTGCAATCGACCCAAGTCGGTCTGCGGGTGCGCAATCTGTGTGCGCCGACCATGCCGTGCTACCCGCCGAACCGTGATCGTTTTCATTGGCGCGTGCTCAGTCACCTGGGCTCCAATTTCCTACCCATGCTCGACAGCGCCGAAGTGCTGCGCGGCACTCTGGCGCTGTACGACTGGACGGGAAGTGAGCTGAATCGACGGCGTCTGGCGGCCATCATCGAAGTCCGCCACCACCTGATCCAGCGTTTCGAAAAAGGCTTCCTGCTGCGTGGGGTGGATATCGAAGTCACCCTGGATGCCAATGGTTTTTGCGGTGAGGGCGACATCAGCCTGTTCGGCGAAATGCTGCACCGATTTTTTGCCGTGTATGCCGATATTCATTTGTTCAACCAGCTCACGCTGATCCTGCAACCTACTGGAAAGTGCCTGCGATGGAACGAGAACCACAGTCAGCGTATTCCCGGCTGAAAGCCTCCGGTCTGCTGGAAGCATTGCAGGGGCAGGTAGCCGAGGCCAATTTGTACCGCTTCTGTCAGTTGCTGGAGCAAGCACTGCCCAATCACCCGCCGCTGGGCAGCACCACACGGCCGGCGGATGACCCGGTGCGCTTTCGCCCGGACCCTGGCATGGGATTCCCCGCCAGTGAGCTCAAGGCCATCGAACCTTGCGCGACCGATCCTAATGGCCCGGCGACGGTCCGCACCCGCCTACTGGGCCTGTACGGTGTCGACTCGCCAATGCCGACGAGTTTTCTCGACGACATTGCCCAGCGACGGGAGGGGCATGAGGCGCTGGAAGCCTTCCTCGACATCTTCAACCACCGGATCTTTACCCAGTTCTACCGCATCTGGCGCAAGTACTCCTACCCAGCGACGTTCGAAAGCGGCGGCAGCGATGCCACTTCGCAATGCCTGCTGGGCCTGATCGGGTTAGGGATTCCCGGTACCGCGCAACAGATCGCCACCCCCATTTCACGCTTCCTGGCGCTGCTCAGTGTCATGCGGCTGCCAACCCGCAACGCTGAAGGCGTAGTCGCCCTGGTCAAACTGCTGGCACCCGATACCCAGGCCCGCGTGACGCCGCATTGGCCGCAGAAAGTGCCGTTGGTCCAGCCGGCCAGTCTATGTGCAGGCCGTCCGGTGTGTCTGTCCCAGGGCACGCCACTGGGGCGTGCCGGGCAAGACGTCAATAGCCAGATGCACCTGGCGCTGTTTACCGACGATGCAGTCCAGGCCCGGGGCTGGTTGCCGGGCGGCCGCTTGCACAGCGACCTGTTGGTGTTGCTGCGGGTCTACCTGGGTTGGCGGTGCACCGCACGCCTGCAGTTGTCGTTACCGGTGCGCAGCCTGCCACCGCCACTGCTTGGCAGCGCCGAAGTGCTGCTGGGCAAGACCGCCATGCTGGGGCTGGGCAGTTCGGCCAAGGCCGCTGCGCAGCACGCGAGCATCACGATCAACTTGGGTCGATATCAAGGCCTGCACATCAACCCCCAACTCAGAGAGGCACAGCATGTCGCGTACCCTGTTTAATGCATTGATGCTGGCGGCGCTGGGTGCGTCGCTGAGCGGTTGCGCAATGACCCAGGCGATATCGGATACTAGCAGCGCCACCGCGCGGGCAATTTTCTACAAGCAAGTGAAAACCCTGCACCTGGACTTCACTGCTCGCGCGTCGATCAACACCGCAGCGGATGAAATGAATGCGCTGGCAACATCAACCCTGGTGCGCGTCTACCAATTGCGCAGCCGTGATGCGCTGGACCGCACGACCTACGCCGCGCTGGTTGACGAGGGGACCCGCGCGCTGCAGGCCGACCTGCTGCATGAACAGGCTCTGGTGGTAAAGCCCGGGGAGGGCGCGCAATTGAGCGTGGCGCTGGATAAAGACGCGCAATTTATCGCAGTGGCCGCGCTATTTCGCGAGCCGGATACACAGGCCGCGACCTGGCGCCTGGTCCTGAGGCGTGACGATCTGGATCCGGACCGAGCCCGGGTCATCGAACTGGCGGACAACCGGCTGAGCCTGCGTCCGCTGGCGAAGGACTGAGGCATGGCTAACCCACCTTCGCTCTACGAAATACTCCTGCAGAACTTCGATGGCGAGCTGGATCTGCAGCGCGTCAACGAAGAGGACCAAGCGATCCTGTCGGTACTCGACAACCTGCAACGCATCCTCAACAGCCGCGCCGGCACTCTGGACCATCTGCCGGACTACGGTCTGCCGGACATGGGGCTGATCCTGCAGGGGCTGCCGGCCACCGCGCAGGAACTGATACGGACCATGGCCGCTACGCTGCTCAAGTACGAACCTCGCCTGGCCGCGTTGAACATTGAACTGTTGCCGCAGGTGTTACCCGGCCATCTGGACTATGCCCTTGACCTGCAACTCAAGGGCGGCGCGCGGGTCGCCTTCGGCACCACCCTGGCCCCCGAAGGCAAGGTGCTGGTGCGCCACTTGAAGCGCCAGCAGTCACTGGTGTGATACCTCCAACCATAAGGACCTCCGATGACCGGGTTGTTTGAAATGCATGTGCGCGTGGGCAACGATCCGCGCGGTTTTGCCGAGTTCCTGGTGCTGCGCGATGAACTGGCCAAGCTCAGCCATCCGGCGCGCCCCGATGTGGACTGGGCGCTGGTCGAGCAGTTGTGCCTGACGCTATTTCAAAAGAACGGCGCGGAACTGCAAACCGTCGCCGCCTTTGCCTTGGCCCGAAGCCATCGCCATGGCCTGGAAGGCATGGGACAAGGCCTTGAACTGGTAGCGACGCTGTCAGAGCAGTGGCTGAACCTGTGGCCGCCAATGGCGGCGGCCCGCCTGGATATTCTCGCCTGGCTGTTCAGTCAGTTGCCGCCATTGCTGCGCAGTCTGGTACTCGATACCCGAGACTTGCCTGCACTGGTTGATTTGGATGGGCAACTGGCGCGCCTCGTGCAACGCCTGGAACACCAGGTGTCGGCGCCTCTGGTGACCTTGCAGACACTGCGTCAGCAGGTGCATAACCTGATGCAGCGCCTGCAACGCAACGTATTGCCCGACCCGACGCCGTACGGGATCTGGATGCCCCAGGCGGAACCGGAGCGACGCTTGCCAGTGGTGATCCTGAGCCAGCCACCGGCACTACCGAGCCGGGAACCCCGCCGTACTCGACGCACGCCTTGGCTACTGGCACTGGTCGCCACGCTCCTCCTGGCGTGCGGGTTGGCCTGGAACAGTGGCTGGCGCCTGGCGGCTGACAGTGAAGGCCGATATTACTGGGTCAACAACAGCCATCAGGCACAACCCAGGCTAGAACCATTGCGTCTGCAAGGCTTGTTCGATGCCGGTAGCGCTGAGCTCAAGCCTGAAGCGAGCAACTCACTGCTAAAGGCCCTGGAGGTGTTCAAACCTCGGCCTGACTGGCTGATCGTGATCATCGGGCACAGTGACGCCACGGGCAGTGCCGAGCACAACCTGCAATTGTCACAAGCCCGGGCATCGGCCGTGCGTAGCTGGATGCAACGTTTGGGCGACATCCCGGACAGTTGCCTGGCGGTTCAGGGGTATGGGGCGAACCATCCACTTGCCAGTGACCGGACCGAGGCTGGACGGGCCGCCAACCGCCGTGTGGAGATTCGCCTGCTACCTGCGTCGGGAGCCTGCGCAGCAGCCTCTGTCGAGACCGGCGATTCTCACACCTCCTGACGTTGTCTACGGCGCAGTACAGCGAGGCTGCCGGGTTTTACCGGCGAAAATAGATTTAAGATGCGATAACGCTCAATTATTCCATCTTACAAACAGCGATTTAAGCGGCGTGCAGTTTTGCTTAATTGGTATGTAAATACATAGTACGTACCACACTCATAAAAGCCCGCTACAAATGCGCTGGCCTCGCAGGAGTGACAGGGTGAGCGCCATCCGAAGTTGATTGGGGATTCGCGGGGACCCCGTCACTCGGCGCGGCTCTCGGTCCACTTCACTCGGCCAGGGATTCATTACGACTTTGGTTTGTCGCGCGGCAGGACCACAGCTGGTGCCGAAGCGGTACGCCAAGGCCTGGCCGAACAATTCGACCAGGCCTTGGGCCGCGAAGGAGGGAAGCACGAATGGCAGATCGTCAGTGCCGACTTTGCCGAAGGCACCCGCGCCATGCTGGAGCGACGAGTGCCGTTGTTTATCGGAGCCTAGAGACTCGCCGGATCAGGCGTGTGCGACGTCAGCCCCAGCGGTGTCCCGGGCGTTCTTGCGCACGGCCTGGTACAGCAGGCTGGAGACCAGGAAGCCCACAACGGCCAGCAGGCTCATCAGGCTGAACACATAGTTGTAGCCTTGCTCGCCCGGGAAATGGTCGAGAATCGCGCCGTAGATGACGTAGGCGAACATACCCGGCGCGTAACCGATCAGGCAGCCGATGCCAAAGGCTGAACCGGTGATGTGCTGGGGAATGCCGACTTCGCCCATGGGGGCCCAGAACACCCCGCGCATGGAAAATACGATCAGCGCGAAGGATAGGGTGGCGGCCATGCCGGCGTAGATGTAGCTCGGGCTTTTGGGTATCAGCATGATCACGCCCATCAACGGCAGCAGCGCCAGGAAAGCCCATTTCAGGTAGCGACTGGTGCTCTTGAACTGCTTGTCGGCAATAAAACCACCGGCTGGCCCGCCGAGGATCTTCAGGCAGTACTGGTTAATGATGCCGTAGGCGCCCACCAGCGCCACTGGCAACTGGTACATGTCCTTGAGGTAGGGAATGAAGTAGGTCAGGCCGCAGTACACGATGTAGACCATGAACACGTTGAGGCTGACCAGCCAGATCCCCGGGACCTTAATCGCTTGCATCAGGTTCGACAGGCCGTTTTTCGCCTGCACGGTGGTCGACGTGGTGCCGCCCTTGAGCAGGAACCAGGTCAGTGTCCCGGCCAGGATGTCGATCACCGAGTAGAACAGGATCGCCGATTTCAACCCGGTTTCACCCGAACCCATGGCGACGAAGACCCCCAGGGCAGAAAAAGCCACCAGGGTATCGACCACGCCCCGGCCGCCCTCCAGCAGCCCGAACAGGCGTCCTTGTTCCTGGTCGTCCCCCAGGTTGCGTATGGCCTTGAGCAGTGACGGCCAGAACAGGCAGTCGGCGCACACCGCCAGCAGGCTGAAGACAATCAGCAGGTTGCTGAAGGGCGGGAAGGTCGCCAGGTACAGGCCCAGGCCACCGGTCCCCAGCAAGCCCAGGGGAATCAGCTTGCGTGTGTCATAACGGTCGGCCAGCATTCCGCCGACCACAAACAGCGCGGTCGCGATGATCGCGTTGGCGCTGAGCAGCAAGCCGATTTCAGTGTGGGTCAAGCCCATGAACTCTTGCATGGGGATGTAGAAGGCGTCCTTGAGGTTCGCCAGTTTGTAGATGGTGCCGCCACCGAGGATCAGGATCAGGAATCTGAGCCATTTGGCCTTGTCACGAGTTGTCATTGTTATTCTCCAAGCGTCTTCAGGGTGTCGCGTCAGGTTCAGGCGGCTGTGCAGGGAGCCAGGGTCAATTCGGCCAGGGTGCGCAACTCGGCCAGCAGGCCACGCACATAAGCGACCTGGTTGTTGGCCCAGCGGTGTTCATCGGCCAGCATCCGCTCCAGGGAGTAGCCGGCGGGTAACGGCGTATCACTCATTTCCCGGTAGGCAATGAACGGGTCGGCGGTTTCGTTGGACTGGCGGAACGCCGGGGCTACGTAGTGGTTTTCCTGTTCGAGGATGAAGGCGATCACCTGGGGACTGGATTCGCCCAGCATCAGCAGCTCGAACAGCATGCGGGCACTGGGCAAGTCGTCTTCGGCGCTGCCTTGCAGCACGCCGTAATGACCAAAACCGCTGTGCTCGGGGACGATGCGCACGCCCTTGAGATGGACCTGACGGATGTGCGGTGCGAGGTTTTGCAGGGCCTGCAGGGGCTGTTCACAGGCATTGATCATGTTGCCGAAGTCGAACAGGGCATGCAGCCGAGGGTGGTTGAGGCGGCTGAGCAGTTGGGCGATCTCGGCGCTCTTGAGTTCTTCGTGTTGCTCGAAATCGAAGTACAGGTCATGGGTCTCGGCCTGTTGCGCGAGGTAGTGCAGGTCGGACTCGATCAGGTCCATGACTTGCGACAGTGCGCCTTCGTAGCGTGAGTACACGCGGATGTTGCGTACCCCCAGGGCGCGGGCAATGGCGACCACCTGATCGACATCCGGTTTGCGGGTGCTGCTGATCTCCAGGTGCACGTCCAGGCCCAGGGCCCTGGACTTGTCCGCAAAGGCTTGCAACTGTGGGGCGCTCATCTGGCTCAGGCTATTGGCCTCACCGTCCAGCAGGTGCAGGCTCAGGCCCTGCAGTTCGTGACGATAGGCGAAGTCCAGCAGGTCGGCGGGGGTGACACGGCCGTGAGTCAGGTTGGTCAGTAGGGGATAGGCATGGGCAAACAGGCGCAGTTGGTCCAGGCGTTCGAGCAACCGTTGCGCCAGTGCTGCAGTCAGCGTCGCGGGCGCTTGGGCAGCGCCGCCCTTGTGGCTGAGCAAGGTGTTGAAGCGTTGTTGGATCTTATTGTTCATTCGAGTGGTTCCTGGTTCAGACACCGGGTCTACCGGCGCAACCTTTATCGCGCCAGTCAGGAACTCTCGATAGATCCATTATCGGTTAAATCATAAGACCACTTGCCAGGCCTCAGCCCGCTGCTGGCAGGCACCCCATGTCGCGCAAGGCCAGGGCGAGCGCCGCGACGCGCTGCGGTGCCTGGTCCTCGGGAGTGCTGGCAAAACCGATCAGCAGGGCCGGTGGCCGGCGATGTTCGATGCAGTAGTCGCTCAGGGCATAGGTGTAGATATGACGCAGCGTCAGCTCCCGGGCGATGAACTGGTCATCCAGCTGCGCTGGCAACCAGGCGATCAGGTGCATGCCGGCGTCCACGGGCGTGACCTGGAAAAAGCCCCCCAGCTGTTGTTGCAATTGCTCGACCAGCGCCTGCTGACGAGCCTGGTACAGCGCGCGCATGCGGCGGATATGGCCGAGAAAGTGGCCCTCGACCATGAAGTCGGCCGTCACGGCCTGCAGCAACGTCGGAGGGCTGCGATCCATGACCGCGCGCAGGGTGCAAAACGGCGCGATCAGGGCCTGGGGCAGAATCACGTAGCCCAGCCGCAGGGAGGGAAACAACACCTTGCTGAACGTGCCGACATAGATCACCCGTGCCCCCTGGTCCATGGCATAGAGGGCCGGCAGGGGACGACCGTGGTAGCGGAACTCGCTGTCGCAGTCGTCCTCGATGATCCAGCTCTGCTGGTGCTCGGCCCAGTCGATGAGTTCCTGGCGGCGGGCGTAGCTCATGGTCACCCCCAGGGGGTGCTGGCGCGAGGGGGTGGTAAACACCAGGCGGGCGTCAGGGCAGCAGGCCAGGCCGTGCTGGACGTCGATGCCCTGATCGTCGATGGGCAAGGGCACCACGTGGCCACCCTGGGCCTGCAGGGCGATGCGCGCGGCGATATGCCCCGGATCCTCCATCCACACCCGGTCCTGGGGGTTGAGCAGGAGCATGCCCAGCAGGTTGAAGGCTTGCTGGGCGCCAGAAACGATCACCACCTGCTCGGTACTGCAGTCAATCCCCCGGGCATCGAACACGTACTGCGCGATCGCCGTACGCAGGGCCTGCACACCTTGCAGTTCGCCATAGCCGAGCATGGCCTTGCTCGGTTTGTGCAGGTGCCGGTTCATCAGGCGCTTCCACACCGCCTGGGGAAATGCGTCGTAGGCGCTGTGACTGGGCAGGAACGAGGTGGGGCTGCCAGGTGCCCAATCGGCATAGCTGATGCCCTGGAAATGGCTGCTGCGCAAGGACAATACCGAGTGGCTGAGGTCGGACAGGCGCGGCGGCTGGGGCAGGGCGTCGGGGTCGCTGCTGCCGCGGCTCTCCCACTCGGTGCCGACATAGGTGCCCGCCCCGGTGCGCGAGGCGAGGAAACCCTCGGCGATCAATTGGTCGAAGGCGTTGAGCAGGGTAATGCGTGACACCCCCAGCTCCTTGCTCAGGGTACGGGTCGACGGCAACCGCACGCCGCCCTGGATCCGGCCGCTGAGGATTTGCTTGCGGATCTGTAAATACAGCTGGCGGTACAGCGCGATAGAGCTGGCTCGGTCCAGCACGATGCCTGACAGCAGCAGGCCCGAAGGGGATTTCATCGCACGCTCGTCTAGAGGAGGTTGGGATTTGGCTGAAAGAGGGTACCCAGAGCCCAGGGATAAGTCATCCACGGCACCTTGGAGCCGTTGATCAGGCGCGCTCGGTTGTCACGAAATGAAAAGCCATTGTCGTCTGATGAGAAGCGGTGCCGCAGGCTGAGTCCTACAGTCCAATCAGCACAATTCGATGCCGCACGCCAATCTTGCAATGGAGAATAAGAAAACATGGCCAGAGCCGTCCGCTTTTACGAAACCGGTGGTCCCGAAGTCCTTCGCTATGAAGAGGTCGAAGTCGGCGAACCCGGTCCCGGCCAGGTTCGTCTTCGTCATGTGGCGGTCGGCCTGAACTATGCCGACACCTACTTTCGCAACGGCACCTACCCGATCCCGATGCCCAATGGCATGGGCGTGGAAGCTTCCGGGGTGGTCCAGGCTATTGGTGAAGGCGTCACAAACGTCCAGGTTGGCGATCGTGTCACCTACACCGGCTTTCTCAACACCCTGGGGGCCTACAGCACCGAGCGCCTGATCCCGGCCGCGCCGCTGATCAAGCTGCCGGAAACCATCAGCTTCGAAACCGCCGCCGCGATGACCATGCGTGGCCTGACGGCGTCGTACCTGATGCGCCGCATCTACGACTTCAAACCCGGTGACAGCATTCTGCTGCACGCCGCCGCCGGTGGCGTGGGCCTGATCGTTTCGCAATGGGCCAAGCTGCTGGGCCTGACCGTGATCGGTACGGTGTCGACCGAGGCCAAGGCCGAAGTCGCCCGCGCTCACGGTTGCGACCACGTGATCAACTACAGCCACGAAGACGTTGCCCTGCGGGTGCGTGAATTGACCGATGGGGTAGGGGTCAACGTGGTGTTCGACAGCGTTGGCAAAAACACATTCATGGGCTCCCTCGATTCCCTCAAGCGCCGTGGCCTGCTGGTGTGCGTCGGTACCGCTTCGGGGCCGATCCCGCCATTCGACCCAGTGCTGCTGGCGATCAAGGGCTCGTTGTTCATGACCCGCCCGGCGCTGGCGGACTACATCTCGGACCCGGCAGAGAAGGCCGCCCTGGCCGGTGAGCTGTTCGACCTGGTCGGCAGCGGCAAGATCAAGATCGAGATCAACCAGCACTACGCCTTGCAGGACGCCGTCCAGGCCCATCGGGACCTGGAGTCACGCAAGACCACGGGCTCGTCGATTTTCGTCATCTAAGGGGGCCGCCTGCCATGAGAGTCGAACAATTGACCTGCAACATCGGCGCGGAACTGATCGGCGTGAACCTCGCCGATGCGGTCCACGACGACGGTCTTTTTGCGGAGATTCGTGCCCAGTTGCTCAAGCATCGGGTGGTGTTTCTGCGCAATCAGGACATCAGCCGCGCCGAGCACGTGGCCTTCGCCCGCCGTTTCGGCGAGCTGGAGGACCACCCGGTGGCCGGCAGCGACCCGGACCACCCGGGCCTGGTGCGCATCTACAAGAATCCCGACCAGCCGATGGACCGTTACGAAAACGCCTGGCACACCGACGCCACCTGGCGTGAAGCCCCTCCCATGGGGTGCGTGTTGCGCTGCGTGGAGTGCCCGCCGGTGGGGGGCGACACCATGTGGGCGAACATGGTGGAGGCCTACGCGCGGCTGCCGGAAGACGTGAAGCTGAAGATTGCCGGGCTGCGTGCACGCCACAGTATCGAAGCGAGTTTCGGTGCCGCCATGCCCATCGAAAAACGCCTGGCGCTCAAGGCCATGTACCCCGATGCCGAGCACCCGGTCGTACGGACCCATCCGGAAACCTTGGAAAAGGTGCTGTTCGTCAACGCCTTTACCACCCACTTCAGCAACTACCACACCCCGGATCGGGTGCGTTTCGGCCAGGACGCCAACCCGGGGGCCAGCGAACTGCTGCGTTACCTGATCAGCCAGGCCCATATCCCCGAGTTCCAGGTGCGCTGGCGCTGGCAGCCCAACAGCATCGCGATCTGGGACAACCGCAGCACCCAGCATTACGCCGTCATGGACTACCCGCCGTGCCATCGCAAGATGGAGCGGGCCGGGATCATCGGCGACAAGACTTACTGAAACACCGCAACGGCATTCGCACTCGTACAAGCGCTGCCCGGCACGATCCCGGGTGCGCGAACAACCATAATAAAAGGAGTAACTCATGCAATTTTTTGACGATTCCCTGCACCCGGAAACCATGGAGAAGGTGGTCATCACCGTGGCCCCTTACGGCCCGGAGTGGATGCCCGAAGACTTCCCGGAAGACATCCCCCTGACCATGGATGAACAGGTGCAGAAAGCGGTCGATTGCTATGAGGCAGGTGCCACGGTCCTGCACATGCATGTGCGTGAACTGGACGGCAAGGGTTCCAAGCGCCTGTCCAAGTTCAACGAACTGATTGCCGGCGTACGGGAAGCCGTGCCGGACATGATCATCCAGGTCGGCGGCTCGATTTCCTTCGCCCCGGAAAGCGATGGCGAGGCGGCCAAGTGGCTGTCGGACGACACCCGGCACATGCTGGCTGAACTGACGCCCAAGCCCGACCAGGTCACGGTGGCGATCAACACCACCCAGATGAACATTATGGAACTGCTGTATCCGGAGTACCTGGAGGGCACTTCCCTGGCCAACCCGGGCATCCAGGCCGCGTACAGCGAAATGACCGTACCGGCCGGCCCGGCCTGGGTTGCCGAACACTTGCGCCGCCTGACCGCCGCCGGTGTGCAGCCGCACTTCCAGCTGACCGGCATGCACGCCCTGGAATCCCTGGAGCGCCTGGTGCGCAGGGGTATCTACATGGGGCCGTTGAACCTGACCTGGATCGGCATCGGCGGCGGCTTTGACGGCCCGAATCCATTCAACTTCTTCAACTTCATCCACCGCGCGCCGGACGGTTGCACCCTGACTTCCGAATCGCTGCTCAAGAACGTCATGCCGTTCAACACCATGTCGATGGCGATGGGGCTGCACCCGCGCGTGGGCAATGAAGACACTATCATTGATCACAAGGGTGATCGTTTCAGCTCGGTTGCGCAGATTCAGCAGACCGTGCGCATCGCTCATGAGCTGGGGCGCGAGATCGCCAGCGGCAAAGAGGCCCGCGAGATCTACCGCATCGGTGTGCAGTACCAGAGTATTGAAGAAACCCTGTTGGCCAATGGCATGGCCCCCAACCGCAAGGTGGGCGAGAAAGGTGTGCCGCAACGCGGCTGATCGTTGACGCGGGGGAAGTCCAAGGCTTCCCCCGCGCTGCGTTGCTACAAGCTCGATAACAACAATTACAACAATGTTTCGAGGAGGCTGAATGGCCTTTCATCCCATTGCCGCAGACGATGACGACGCCAGTGGTGTCGGTGTTGCGCGCAAATATGCCTGGATCGTCTTTGCCCTGACGTTCGGCCTGTTGATTTCCGATTACATGTCGCGCCAGGTGCTTAACGCGGTCTTCCCGATGCTCAAGGGCGAGTGGGCCCTGAGTGACGGCCAGTTGGGTCTGCTCAGCGGTATTGTGGCGCTGATGGTCGGCTTGCTGACATTCCCATTGTCGCTGATGGCGGACCGCTTCGGTCGGGTCAAGAGCCTGGCGTTGATGGCGCTGTTGTGGAGCCTGGCAACCCTGGGTTGCGCGTTGGCCCAGGACTACCAGCAGATGTTCATTGCCCGCTTCATGGTGGGCGTGGGCGAGGCGGCCTACGGCAGCGTGGGGATCGCCGTGGTGATCTCGGTGTTTCCCAAGCACCTGCGTGCCACCCTGGCCAGTGCGTTCATGGCCGGCGGCATGTTTGGTTCGGTGCTGGGCATGGCCCTGGGCGGTGCCATTGCGGCCAAGCTGGGCTGGCGCTGGTCGTTTGCCGGCATGGCGTTGTTTGGCCTGGTGCTGGCGGTGCTGTACCCGATCATCGTCAAGGAGGCACGCATTGCGCCGCAACGGGCTAACCAGGCAGCGAACAAGGTCGCCGCGGCGGTCAAGCGGCCGCTGCGCACCCTGTGCTCCAGCCCGTCGGTGATTGCTGCCTATATCGGCAGTGGCTTGCAATTGTTCGTCGGCGGCACGGTGATTGTGTGGATGCCCAGCTACCTCAACCGTTACTACGACATGGCCACCGACAAGGCCGGTGGCGTCGCGGCGATCATCGTGTTGTGCAGCGGCGCCGGGATGATCCTGTGCGGCATGCTCAGCGATCGCCTGTGCCGGCAATCGGCGCAACGCAAGGTGTCCCTGGCCATCGCCTATTGCCTGGGCAGTTGCCTGCTGCTGTCGGCGGCGTTCGCCTTGCCGCCGGGTCCTGCCCAGTTGCTGCTGATCTGCCTGGGGATGTTGATTGCGGCCGGGACGACCGGTCCTGCCGGGGCCATGGTTGCCAACCTGACCCATTACTCGGTGCACGGTACGGCCTTTGCCACATTGACCCTGGCCAACAACTTGCTCGGCCTGGCCCCGGGGCCATTCATCACCGGCAAGGTGTCGGATGTGATCGGCCTGCAGGCGGCGTTTCAACTGGTGCCACTGGTGAGCATCGCGGCGGCGGCGGTGTTCTTTTACGCCAAGTGTCACTACCACAAGGATATTGCCCGGCTTCAGGGCGAACAGGTCGACGATTCGGTTGGCCATGCGGTTGTAGAGGTGAAAGTGTGAGTGCTCGTTTACAGATTGATGTGTTTTTCGATTTCATCTGCCCCTGGTGCCTGATCGGCAAGCGCCAGCTGGAGCGGGCCCGGGCGCTGCTGCTCAGCCAGCAACCCGAGGTGCAAGTCATTGTTCAGTGGCACGGCGTGCAACTGTTGCCCCACATGCCGGTCGGCGGGCAGCCCTTCGCCGAGTTCTACAGCCACCGCCTGGGCAGTGCCGAAGCCGTCAGCCAACGCCAGGCCCAGGTCAAGCAGGCGGCGGAGGCGGTGGGGGTGGACATCGATTTCAGCCGCATCGCGACCATGCCCAATACCGCCGATGCCCACCGTTTGCTGGAACGGGCCAGTCAACTGGGCTCGCCAGCGCAGCGTGATGCCTTGCTGGAGCGCTTTTATGGCGCCTACTTCCAGCAGGGTAAAGACCTGGGATGCCGGCAGACCCTGCTGGCCATCGCCCAGGACTGCGGATTCGAGGCCGCGGCGGTCGAGGACTGTCTGCGTGGCGATGGCCAGGCGTTTGTCGGCAATGGCGCCGGCGCCGCCAGCGGTGTGCCGTGTTTTCAGTTCGATGGCCGACTGACGGTGGTCGGCGCGCAGCCGGCCGAAGCCCTGCTGGGCGCGATGCACGAAGCCCTGCTGGAAAGCGCGCGTGAGCGGCAGCCGGCATGAGCCGGCGGGTCCCTGTGCCTGCCGGAAAATTCCCGCAGGCAGGCGCTCGCGCACTGCTGGAACTGGAGGGTAAAAGCCTGGCGCTGTTCAACGTCGACGGCGAGCTGCTGGTGATTGACGACAGCTGTCCCCATCAGGGCGCGTCGTTGTGTGGCGGGCGCCTTGAGGGGCGGGTGATTCAATGCTGCGCCCACGGCCTGCGCTTCGATCTGCGCACGGGCTACCTGCTCAATTCCACCGCACTCAAGGTGGCCCAGTATCCGGTCGAGGTCATCGACGGCCGGGCATTCATCGTTTTCCCTTGCGAGGAGTCCGCGCCATGAGCGCCATCGCCCTTACCCGAATTCATAGCCGCACCCGCGAGCTGGCGCCGGGGTTTGTGGTCAGCCTGATCGTCGCCGCGGCGGCGTCGTTCCTGTCCGAGCACTACGGTGCGCCGGTCATGCTGTTTGCCTTGCTGCTGGGCATGGCCCTGAACTTTCTTGCGGGTGAAGGAACCTGCAAGGCCGGCATCGAGTTCACCGCCCGTACCGTGTTGCGCATTGGCGTGGCCTTGCTGGGCATGCGCATCACCCTGGAACAGATTGCCGCGCTGGGCTGGAAACCGGTGGCCCTGGTGGTGATTCTGGTGGTGGTGACCATCGGTGTCTCGGTAATCGCCGCCAAGGCCCTGGGGTTCCAGCGCCTGTTCGGCATGCTCACCGGCGGCGCCACCGCAATCTGCGGCGCCTCGGCGGCCCTGGCGCTGGCGGCGGCCTTGCCTAACCACCCGCAGAAAGAACGGGCCACGCTGTTCACGGTGATCGGCGTCTCGGCGTTGTCGACCCTGGCGATGATCCTGTACCCGATGATCGCCAATTGGCTGGAGTTGTCGCCGCAAGTGGCCGGGGTGTTCCTGGGGGCAACCATCCACGATGTCGCCCAGGTGGTAGGGGCCGGCTACAGCATGTCGACCGAGACGGGGGATACCGCCACGGTGATCAAGTTGATGCGCGTGGCCATGCTCCTGCCGGTGATCGTCTGTGCGGCCATGGTCACCCGCATGCAAGGCGCCGACCCCACGGGCAAGCGCCCGCCGTTGTTGCCCTGGTTTGCCGTGGGCTTCCTGTTGCTGGCCTGTATCAACAGCACCGGCTGGGTCGCCCCGGTGGTGCAGGGCACGGTCAACGAGCTGTCACGCTGGTGCCTGGTGGTGTCTATCAGTGCCCTGGGGATGAAGACCCAGCTCAAGGAGCTGGCTGCGGTGGGGATCAAGCCGATCCTGCTGATGGTGGGGGAGACGGTGTTCCTGGTGGTGTTGGTGCTGTTGTTGCTGCACTGGGGGTTGTAACGCCTGCGCAAAGCTCTCGACCGGTGCCACAAGCGTCGGTTGTTTCGGCGGTGACTGTGCCAGCGGTTGCCGCTTTTTTTTGCCCAGATATCCAACTATGTTGGCTGTGCTGGCCCCATCGCGGGCAAGCCCGCTCCCACGGCGGCTCATACCTGTGGGAGTGGGCTTGCCCGCGATGACGGTCCAGAGCGTACTCAGCCCGTGCCGGCGCCTACAGTTCTCCGGGGAGGTCGGTCGGCAGTTTGTTGCCCTGCTTTTGCGCGCTGCGCCATGCCGCCGGGGGCATGCCGAATTGGGTGATGAACCAGCGGGTGAAGGAACTGGCCATGGAGTAGCCGAGCATGTCGGCGATGCGTCCCAGGGAGTAGTTCGGGTTGTCCAGGTAACGCAGCACCAGGTCGCGCCGGACCTCGTTGATCAGGTCGTTGAAGGCGCAGCCATCTTCCTTGAGCCGGCGCTGCAGGGTGCGTACGTTCATGCCCTGGGTCTGGGCGATCTGCTCGATGGTCGCGCGGCCCATGGGTAGCAACAGATAGATCGCCTTGCGCACCTCGAACAACATCGAGGCGCCCTCGTGGCTCAGCAACGAATCGAGGTAGCTCTGGGCGTAGCGGGCCATGGCCGGGTCGGCATGGGGGTTGGTCATGTCGAGGCTGGCGTCGGAACACACAATTCCGTTGAACTCGCTGCCGAACTCCAG
Organism: Pseudomonas kielensis; assembly: GCF_014236655.1. Lineage (GTDB taxonomy): Bacteria > Pseudomonadota > Gammaproteobacteria > Pseudomonadales > Pseudomonadaceae > Aquipseudomonas > Aquipseudomonas kielensis. The sequence continues at coordinate 363,571 of NZ_JACMYG010000002.1, read as the reverse complement.
GGTGCAGCCGAACAGCCGCCGATGCAGTTGCAGGTTGTCGGGAGGCTGGTGGGTGAAGTTGACGCTGTAGGGGTGCCAATGGCTGCCCAGCAGGGCGGCGCACAGGCGGAACATCACCCCGATCGCCAGCTCGGTGGCCTGGCGCGAAGGCATGGGTGTCTCGGTGACCACTTCTTCGCGAATGAGCACCATCTTGCCGGCTTCTTCGATGAAAATCGCCAGCGAATCGTTCATCAGGTGGCGATAGTGCACCACCACTTGCAGGGCATCGCGCAAGGTCCGCTGGTGGCTGAGCAGCAGGCTGACCACGCCGAAGTCCGAAAGCTGGCGCGACTCGGCCATGCTCAGGCCGAAGCTCTGGCAGCCACTGGCCGCAGCCGAGTCTTCCAGCAGGCGCACGGCGGCATCGATCGGGATGCGCTGTTCCGGGGCGAGCAACTGGGCGCGGCTGAGGCCGACCCCGGCCATCACATCGCGTGGGTTGAACCCTAGGTACTGGGTGACTTCCAGGTAGTTGGTCAAGACGGCGGCGCGAACAAGCTTGGTCATGCGGAAGTCTTTCCTGAGCCGATTGCGATGGAAGCGAGCGGGGCGACTATATCCAGCACCTGATCAATTGAACAGTTTTGAAGTCAGCAATAGTCTGCCGCCGATTGTGCCCCGGGGCAGGTACGCTGACACCCGCCATCGGCGTCCACCCCTTGATTACAGTGGCCTGGCGCGCATCTGTCGAGTTTTGTGACCAACGGTCGTGCCGTCGCCCTGGCGGCAAATTTGTCATCAAAAGAAAAGTCACTGACGTCCAATGAAAAGCGTCGGGGGTAGGCGCTCTTTAATGTCAGCACTACAAAAAGCTTCTGGCGATAGAGCCAGTCGAGTCATCGAGAAAGCGTAGGTGTTGAAGTGGATAAACTGCAGACTGCCGCAACCGTTTTGATCGTACCGGGCTTGCGCGACCACGTTGCCGAGCATTGGCAAACGTTGCTTGCCGAGCAACTTTGCAAGGTGCGCAGCGTTCCCCCACTGACCACCGACAAACTGGACTGCGCCAAGCGCGTCGAGGCGATCCAGCACGCGCTGGAGCAGATCGACGGGCCGGTGATCCTGGTGGCCCACAGTGCCGGTGTGCTGATGGTTGCGCACTGGGCCGCCCGCCACACCCGCGCGATCAAGGGCGCCCTGTTGGTCGCACCACCGGACCTCGATGCCGCCTGGCCGCAAGGCTATCCGTCCCCCGAAACCTTGCGCACCCAAGGCTGGGACCCGCTACCCAATGGCCCGCTGCCGTTTCGCAGCCTGGTAGCCGCCAGCACCAATGATCACCTGGCCAGCCTCCAGGCCGTGCAACGCATGGCCCAGGGCTGGGGCGCCGAACTGCGCAACGTCGGCGCCGTCGGGCATCTCAACCCGGCTGCGGGCTTCGGCCCCTGGCCACAGGCCTACACCCTGATCCAGGAACTGGATCGTTAGTTCAGGCACCGCAAGACCCCGAGTCAACCGGCCAAGGCCCTCATTGCTGATCAGCGTCAACCCCTGGAACAAGGGGTGACGAGAGGGCGGCTGCGCTTAAAACAACTACAAAAAGGCGGAGACACGTTAATGCACAACAATAAGAGTCACGGCTTCACCCCATCGCGTTACACCTTGCTGGCCTCAGCCATCCTCGCCGCCAGCATGCCGGTCGCCCACGGTTTCGAGCTCGATACGGGGAACCCGGACTGGACCGCGCGTCTGGACAACACCGTCAAGTACAACTACGGGGTGCGCACTGAAAGTGCCGACAAACGCATGTTGGCGACGCCCAACAACAACGATGGCGACTACAACTTTCGCAAGGCCGGTACCAACATCAGCAACCGGATCGACCTGTTGACCGAGATGGACGTGGTCTACAAGAACAGCATGGGCTTTCGGGTCAGCGCCGCCAGCTGGTACGACAAGGCCTATGAAAACGTTGGCTCGAACTCCAATCCGTTCGTCAACGGCAACGATGCACGCTCCGGCCTGGTGGCCAATGACCCGCGCCTGGCGGGCGTCACCGGCGACAATGTCGGCAACGGCAGCCCGCACCTGAGCAACTACGCCCAGCGTTACTACACCGGACCGTCCGGGGAAATCCTCGACGCCTTCGTGTTCTACAGCACCGAGGTGGGCGAAGAGTCGTTGCTCAGCGTCAAGGCCGGCCAACACAACGTATTCTGGGGCGAAACCCTGCTCAACCCGGTGCACTCGGTCAGCTACGGCCAGTCGGGCCTGGACCTGGCCAAACTGTCGGCGTCGCCGGGCACTGAGGCCAAGGAGCTGTTCGTTCCGCGTAACCAGCTGTCGATGTCGTTCACCGTGAACCCGGAACTGACCGTCGGCGCGCAGTACTTCCTCGATTGGGACGCCGCCCGCTTGCCGGAAGCCGGCACCTACTATGGCGGTTCCGACCTGGTGGGTTTCGGCGCGCAATCGTTCCTGCTCGGCAACACCAACTCCGTGGTCCCGGGCAGCCCGCTGGGCTGTGGCCTGGCACCGTGCAACGGGTTGACCAACGTGCGTCGCGGGCATGACCTGACGCCGGGCAGCAGCGGTGACTGGGGGGTGATGGCCAAATGGTCTCCGGCCTGGCTGGACGGGACCCTCGGCGCCTACTACCGCAACACCTCGGACATCCTGCCGCAAGCTTGGTTGAACGCCACCGGGTTGACCTCGGCCAACCCCAACGGCACCCGTCCAGCCGGGCAAGTGCCGGCCGTGGTCAACACCCTCAACTCGTTGAGCACCAGTACCTACCAAATGGCCTATGCCGACAACATCCAGGTGTTCGGCCTGAGTCTGTCCAAGGATGTGGGCGGGGTGAGCGTGGGTTCGGACCTGAACATCCGCCACAACATGCCGCTGGCGAGTATTCCGGCGATTGTCAGTTCTTCGGGGCCGCTGGGCCTGGGCGCCGGCCTTGGCCTGTTGCCGGCCCGTACTGCGGCCACCGGTGTGGTCTATGACACCCCGAGCCGGGGCGACAGCATGAGCGCCACCGGTGACACCTTGCACTGGACCCTCAACGGTCTGATGAGCCTGCCGAAAACCCCGCTGTTCGACTCGGCCAACCTGCTCGCCGAGCTGTACTACAGCAACCTGCTCAAGCTCGATGACAAAAACGAAGCGCTGTACAAGGGCAACGGCAGCTATCGCGGAATTGATGCGCCGACCCGCGACAACTGGGGTCTTGCCGTCAACTTCACGCCCACCTGGTACCAGGTGTTCCCGGGGGTCGACCTCAACATGCCGCTGTCGGTCAACGTCGGGCTGGACGGTGTATCGCCTGTCTCCGGCGGCGGCGCCAAGGACACCGGCAACTACGCCGTGGGCGTCGGCGCCGTGGCGTACAACAAATACTTTGTCGACCTCAAGTACGTCGATTCCTTCGGCAAGTCCGACAAGTGTGACAACAGCGGTTCGAGCACCGGCGCAGCCAATGCCGGCAGCGGCGACGGCTCGACTCCGAATGCCTTCAGCGGTAACGAAAACTACGCCTGTTATGGCGGGGGCTACTCAGCCTTTTCCGGTGGCGGAGCCACTACCGAAGACCGTGGCGCTCTGTACCTGACGATGAAAACCACGTTTTAACTCACGAATCGCTGACTCGAGTCAGCAGGAGAATAACAAGATGAAATTCGTGCACACCGTGTTGGCTGCCTCACTGGCCCTGGTCATCGCCGGCCAGGCCCAAGCCGCCGTCTCCGCCCAGGAAGCCGCCAAGCTGGGCAGCAGCCTGACCCTGATCGGGGCGGAAAAGGCCGGCAATGCCGATGGCTCGATTCCCGCCTACAGCGGCGGCCTGACCACGCCACCGGCCAGCTTCAAGGCCGGCGACAGCATGCGTCCGGACCCTTTTGCCGATGAAAAGCCGGTGCTGGTGATCGACGGCAAGAATGCCGAGCAGTACAAGGGCGCGCTGACGGCAACCACCCTGGAGCTGGCCAAGCGTTTCCCCAGCTTTCACGTCAACGTCTACCCGACCCACCGCACCGTCACCTTGCCCAAGGCCGTGCTGGACAACGGCGTGAAGAACGCCACCGGTGCCAAGTCCCTGGAAGGCGGCCTGGCCATCGACAACGTGCTGCCTGGCGTGCCGTTCCCGATCCCGCAGTCGGGCAATGAGGCGATGTGGAACTTCCTGCTGCGCTACCAGGGGGTCAACATCAACTCCAAGTACGACTCCTGGAACGTCGATTCCGCTGGCGTGGCGAGCCTGGCGACCACCGGCCAGGCAATGATTTCCTACCCGATCTACGAAAATCTCGCGCAACCGATCAGCAGTGCCGACGTGTACTACCAGATGAAGCTGTCGTACACCGGTCCTGCGCGCCGGGCCGGCGAAGCGGTGATGCTCAAGGACGCCGCCAACCCGCTGCAGCAACCCCGTCGCGCCTGGCAGTACCTGCCTGGCCAGCGTCGGGTCAAGCTGGCCCCGAACCTGGCCTATGACACACCGAACCCGGGCACGGCCGGCGCGGGCACCTACGACGATGTGTTCGTGTTCAACGGGGCCCTGGACCGCTACGACTGGAAGCTGGTGGGCAAGCAGGAAATGATCGTGCCCTACAACACCTACAAACTGACCTACGCCCAGGATCCGAAGTCGCTGACCACCCCCAATCACCTGGCACCGGATTATGTGCGCTGGGAAAAACACCGGGTGTGGGTCGTCGAGGGCAACCTCAAGGCCGGCGCCCGGCACATCTACCAGAAACGCCGCTTCTACCTCGATGAAGACAGCTGGACCGCTCTGGCCTCAGACCAGTACGACGCCCGTGGCCAACTGTATCGCGGCTCCTTCGCGTTCCTCAGCCAGAGCTATGACAAGCAGATCCCGGACTCCACGCCTTTCATGATCTACGACCTGGTCGGTGGCTCCTACAACATCAACGGTGTGGTCGGCCCTTACGGCGGCATCAAGTACATCGAGCCGCTCTCCAAGGCGCAGTGGTCGCCGGAGTCCCTGGCAGGTTCGGGCATTCGCTGATCGGCAAGGACGCCAGGTGTCAACGCCAGGCCACACGGTTGTGTGGCCTGGCGCAGTTTTCCGAAGAGGACGCGGTATGGGTTCGTACAAAAAGTACCTGCAAGTGGCGCTGGGCGCCGTGCTTGCCGTCAGCCAGGGCCTGACATGGGCCGCTGGCTACGTCGATGTCCTGGACTTGCCAGCCAAGGCCAGCCCGCTGGCGGTGCGCAGCCCGTTGTCAGGCATGGCGCGGGCTGGCGAGCGGCTGATCGCGGTCGGCCAGCGTGGCCATGTTCTGTATTCCGATGACAGCGGCACCCACTGGCAACAAGCCGTGGTGCCGGTGAGCGCCGATCTCAACGCGGTGAGTTTTCCATCGCCCTCGCAAGGCTGGGCGGTGGGGAACGACGGCGTGGTGTTGCACAGCAGTGATGCCGGGGCGAGCTGGAGCAAACAACTGGACGGGCGCCAGATCGGCGCCTTGCTGGTCAAGCACTACGGCGACCTGGCCAGGGCCGAACCGGCTAACGAGCGCTGGGCGCAACTGGCAGACGAAGGCCAGCGCATGGTGGAGCAGGGCGCCGACAAGCCATTGCTCGACGTCTGGTTCGCCAACGATCAACTCGGTTATGTGGTCGGTGTGTTCAACCTGATCCTGCGCACCGAGGACGGTGGGTTGACCTGGACACCGTTTCAGGACCGCACCGACAACCCCCAGGGCTTTCACCTGAACGCCATCGCCTCCACCGGCGACGCGCTGTACATCGCCGGCGAGCAAGGCTTGATGTTGCGCTGGGATGAGGCCGGGCAACGCTTCGTCGCCTTGGCCACGCCTTATCAGGGCAGCTTTTTCGGGGTGCTCGGCAAACCCGGCGAGGTGCTTGCCTACGGCTTGCGCGGCAACGTGCTGCGCAGCGTCGATGGCGGCCTGAACTGGACGCCGCTGGACACCGGCCTGCACGTCAGCATCACCGCTGGCCTGCTCGACGCCAAGGGTCAGTACCGCTTGTTCACCCAGGGTGGGCAGATGCTGCAGAGCCAGGGTGCCGGTGCGCCGTTGCACCTGGTGCCGCAAGCCGAACCCGCCCCGGTGGCCGGTATCACCCAAGCCGCCAATGGTGCGCTGGTGGTGGTGGGTAGCCGTGGTGCACGGGCGCTGTCCGGCGATTAAGACCTCGAATCCTTAGAGCGAGAACCCAGACATGGGCAATATCAAGCAAGACACCATGCCGGTCATCCGCGACGTGCGTGACTTCGACCAACGCTCCGGCAACCGCCTGGAGCGCCTGGTGTTCAACTACCGGCCGCTGTTCATGCTGCTGATGGCGCTGGCGACGGTGGTGCTGGGCTATATGGCCGCCACGCGCCTGGAACTGCGCCCCAGCTTTGAAAAAATGATTCCCCAGAGCCAGCCCTACATCCAGAACTTCCTGGAGAACCGCCAGTCCCTGCGCGGCCTGGGCAACTCGGTGCGGGTGGTGGTGGAGAACACCCAGGGCGACATCTTCGACCCTGCCTACCTGGACGTGCTCAAGCAGGTCAACGATCAGTTGTTCCTCACCGAAGGCGTCGATCGTGCCTGGATGAAATCGTTGTGGAGCCCGGCCGTGCGCTGGACCGAGGTCACTGAGGAAGGCTTCCAGGGTGGCCCGGTGATGCCCGACACCTATGAGGGCAAGCCCGAGCAGATCGAACAGTTGCGGCAGAACATCGCCCGGGCCGGCATCGTCGGCAGCCTGGTGGCCAGTGACTACAAGTCGAGCATGTTGATCATCCCGCTGCTGGACAAGGCCGCCGCCGGTGGCCAGCCGATCAACTACCACGCGTTCTCGCAGATGCTCGAAGAGCAACTGCGCGACAAGATCGAATTTGCCGGCGACAAGGCGGCACGCGCGTCCGGGGAGGAGGGCAAGGGCCCGTACAAGGTGCGGGTGATCGGTTTCGCCAAGCTGATGGGCGACCTGATCGACGGCCTGATCCAGGTGATGATGTTCTTCGGCCTGGCGGTGGTGACCTCGCTGCTGATCATCTACCTCTATACCCGATGCGTGCGCAGCACCTTGCTGGTGGTCGGCTGCTCGCTGATCGCGGTGGTCTGGCAACTGGGCATCGTCGCCTGGCTGGGTTATGCCATCGATCCGTACTCGGTGCTGGTGCCGTTCCTGATCTTCGCCATCGGCGTGTCCCATGCCGCGCAGAAGATGAACGGGATCATGCAAGACATCGCCCGTGGCACCCACAAGCTGATCGCCGCGCGCTACACCTTTCGCCGCCTGTTCATTGCCGGGGTCACTGCACTGCTGGCTGACGCCGTGGGGTTTGCGGTGCTGATGCTGATCGACATTCCGGTGATCAAGGACCTGGCCATCAGCGCCAGCATCGGCGTCGCCGTACTGATCTTTACCTCCTTGTTGCTGATGCCGGTGGCGCTGTCCTATGTCGGTGTCGGCCGCAAGGCGGCCGAGCGTGCCCTGAAGATCGACACCCGGGCCGACGGCCACAAGGGCTTTGGCAAGCTGTGGGACTGGCTCGACCGTTTCACCAGCGCCAAGTGGGCCACGGGGGCGGTGCTGGTGGCCCTGGTGATGGGCATCGGCGGCTTCATGATCAGCTTGCACCTGCAGATCGGCGACCTGGAAAGCGGGGCGCCGGAGCTGCGTGCCGACTCGCGCTACAACCGCGACAACGCCTACATCACCCAGCACTACGCGCTGTCCAGCGATCTGTTCGCGGTGATGATCAAGACCGCTCCCGAAGGCTGCCTGAACTACAAGACCCTGGTGCTCGCCGACCGCCTGGCCTGGGAACTGCAGCAGTCACCGGGCGTGCAGGCGACCACCTCGCTGGTCAATGCCGTGCGCCAGATCACTGCGGGCACTTATGAGGGCAACCCCAAGCTCAACAGCATCCAGCGCAACCAGGACGTGTTGAACTATGCGGCCCAGCAGGCCTCGGTCAATTCCCCGGAACTGTTCAACACCGATTGCTCGCTGATGCCGGTGATTGCCTACCTCAAGGACCACAAGGCCCAGACCCTGGATGAGGTGGTGGCCATCGCCGATAAATTCGCCCGCGACAACAGCAGCGAAGATCGCCAGTTCCTGCTGGCCGCCGGCAGCGCCGGGATCGAGGCGGCCACCAACATTGTGGTGCGCGAAGCCAATCGCAGCATGCTGCTGTATGTCTATGCGGCGGTCACGCTGTTCTGCCTGATTACCTTCCGCAGTTGGCGCGCAACCCTGGTGGCGCTGCTGCCTTTGGTACTGACCTCGATCCTCTGCGAAGCGCTGATGGTGGTCATGGGGATCGGGGTCAAGGTCGCGACCCTGCCGGTGATCGCCTTGGGGGTGGGAATCGGCGTGGACTACGCCCTGTACCTGCTCAGCGTGCAACTGCATTACCAGCGCCAGGGCCTGCCACTGGCCCAGGCCTACCGCAATGCCGTGTCGTTCACCGGTCGGGTCGTGGGCCTGGTGGGCATCACCCTGGCCGCCGGCGTGGTGTGCTGGGTCTGGTCGCCCATCAAGTTCCAGGCGGACATGGGCATCCTGCTGACCTTCATGTTCCTGTGGAACATGCTGGGCGCGCTGATCCTGATTCCGGCCCTGTCGTACTTCCTGCTGCGAGATCCGGCGCTGGAGCGTCGGGTGGCAGCCGAAAACTCCGTGGCCCCCGCCGGTACAACCGACACATCCCAACGTCAGGGTATGCCTGATGCACTGACAACTTGTGAGAAAGCCAACTATGTCTGATTACAAAGCCCCTTTGCGTGACATGCAGTTTGTCCTCAATGAGGTGTTCCAGGTTTCCAGGTTATGGGCGCAATTGCCGGGCCTGGCCGAGGTCATCGATCCAGAGACAGCCGCGGCGATCCTCGAGGAAGCCGGCAAGATCAGCGCGCACGTGATCGCGCCGCTGAACCGCAGCGGTGATGAGCAAGGCTGTGGGTGGGACAACGGCCAGGTGACTGCGCCACAGGGTTTCGCCGAGGCGTACCAGGCGTTTGCCGAAGGCGGTTGGGTGGGCGTTGGCGGCGACCCGCAGTTTGGTGGCATGGGCATGCCCAAGGCGATTTCGGCCCAGGTCGAGGAGATGGTCAACTCCGCCAGCCTGTCGTTTGGCCTGTACCCGATGCTGACGGCCGGCGCCTGCCTGTCGATCAACGCCCACGCCAGCCAGGCGCTCAAGCAACGCTACCTGCCGAACATGTACGCCGGCACCTGGACCGGCTCGATGTGCCTGACCGAAGCCCATGCGGGTACCGACCTGGGGCTGATTCGCACCCGGGCCGAGCCGGCAGCCGATGGCAGCTACCGGATCAGCGGCAGCAAGATCTTCATCACCGGCGGTGAGCACGACCTGACCGAGAACATCATTCACCTGGTGCTGGCGCGACTGCCGGATGCGCCGGCCGGGCCCAAGGGCATTTCGCTGTTCCTGGTGCCCAAGGTGCTGGTCAACGACGATGGCTCCCTGGGCGCCACCAACGCGCTGTCGTGCGGTTCCATCGAACACAAGATGGGCATCAAGGCGTCCCCCACCTGCGTGATGAACTTCGACGGTGCCACCGGCTGGATCGTCGATGCGCCGAACAAGGGCCTGGCCGCGATGTTCACCATGATGAACTACGAGCGCCTGGGCGTAGGTATCCAGGGCCTGGCGTTGGGTGAGCGTTCCTACCAGAACGCGGTGGAGTACGCCCGCGATCGCCTGCAGAGCCGCGCACCCACGGGCCCGCAGGCCACCGAAAAGGCCGCCGACCCGATCATCGTGCACCCGGACGTGCGACGCATGTTGCTGACCATGAAAGCCTTGAACGAGGGCGGCCGGGCGTTTTCCAGCTACGTGGCGCTGCAACTGGACACGGCCAAGTACAGCCAAGACCCGGCAACCCGGACCCGCGCCCAGGAACTGGTGGCTTTGCTGACGCCGGTGGCCAAGGCGTTCCTCACCGACATGGGGCTGGAGACCACGGTGCACGGCCAGCAGGTGTTTGGCGGCCACGGCTACATCCGTGAGTGGGGGCAAGAGCAACTGGTGCGTGATGTGCGGATCACCCAGATCTATGAAGGCACCAACGGCATTCAGTCCCTGGACCTGGCCGGGCGCAAGATTGTCGGCAGCGGCGGGGCGCTGTATCGCGTGTTCGCCGAAGAAATCCGCCATTTCATCGCCAATGCCGGGGCGGACATGGGCAAGTTCTGCAAGCCACTGAGCGCCGCCGTCGACAACCTCGACGAACTGACCGCCTGGCTGCTGGATCGGGCGCAGGACAACCCGAATGAAATCGGCGCGGCCTCGGTGGAGTACCTGCAGGTCTTTGGCTACACCGCCTATGCCTATATGTGGGCGTTGATGGCCCAGGCGGCCATGGGCAAGGCCCATGAGGATGAGTTCTATGCCGGCAAGCTGTGCACCGCGCGTTTCTACTTCGCCCGCCTGTTGCCGCGCATCCATTCACTGAGCGAATCGGTCAGGGCCGGTAGCGCCTGCCTTTATGAACTTCCAGCCGCGCAGTTCTGATTGAACGGACAAGGAACCCCAGCATGATCGAGACAAAAATCATTCCTCCGGCCGCCGGCGCCTATGCCTATCCCTTGCTGATCAAGCAATTGCTGCTGTCCGGGGTGCGCTACGAGCCAGGGCGGGAAATCGTCTACGCCGACAAACTGCGCTACAGCTACCAGACCCTCAACCAGCGGATTCGCCGCCTGGCCAACGCCTTGACCGCCGCCGGCGTCAAGGCCGGGGACACCGTGGCCTTGCTCGATTGGGACAGCCACCGCTACCTGGAATGCTTCTTTGCCGTGCCGATGATCGGCGCGGTGCTGCACACCGTGAACATTCGCCTGTCGGCGGAGCAGGTGCTGTTCACCATGAACCACGCCGAGGATGACCTGGTGCTGGTGCATGACGACTTCCTGCCCCTGGTCGAACAACTGCAAGGGCAACTGACGACGGTCAAGGGTTACCTGCAGCTGACGGATGAGACGGCGGCCGAGACCTGCCTGCCAGTGGTGGGGGAGTACGAGCACCTGTTGGCCGAGGCCGCAGACCAGTACGCCTTCCCCGACTTCGATGAGAACTCGGTGGCGACGCTGTTCTACACCACCGGCACCACCGGCGACCCGAAAGGCGTGTATTTCACCCACCGCCAACTGGTGCTGCACACCCTCAATGCGGTGGGCACCCTCGGCGCCTATCAAGGCTTGCCACTGTTGCGCTCCGACGATGTGTACATGCCCATCACCCCGATGTTCCATGTGCATGCCTGGGGCGTGCCCTATGTTGCGACGCTCATGGGCCTCAAGCAGGTGTACCCGGGGCGTTACGAGCCCAATCGGCTGGTGCAGTTGTACCGTGAGGAGAAGGTCACGTTTTCCCACTGTGTGCCGACCATTTTGCAGATGATCCTCAACTGCGAGGCGGGCAAGCACAGCCGTTTTGATGGCTGGAAAATGCTCCTGGGCGGCAGCGCGCTGACCCTGGGCATTGCCAGCGAAGCCAGCGCCAGGGGGATCCAGGTACACAGTGGCTACGGCATGTCGGAAACCTGCCCGGTGCTGTGCACCACCTATCTGCGGGCCGACGATCTGCAGCAACCCATGCAGGACCAACTGGCCACGCGTATCAAGACTGGGGTGCCGGTGCCGATGGTCGACCTGAAAATCATCGATGCCGAAGGCAATGACGTGCCCCACGACGGTGAAGCCCTGGGTGAGATCGTGGTGCGCGCGCCCTGGTTGACCCAGGGGTATCTGAAGGAGCCGCAAAAGGGCGCCGAGTTGTGGCAGGGCGGTTGGCTGCACACCGGCGACATGGCGTCGATCGATGCCCGCGGCGGCGTGGAAATCAAAGACCGGATCAAGGATGTGATCAAGACGGGCGGGGAGTGGATCAGCTCCCTGGAACTGGAAAGCCTGATCAGCGAACACCCGGCGGTGATGTCGGTGGCGGTGGTCGGGATTGTTGACGAGCAGTGGGGGGAACGGCCCATGGCCCTGGTGGTGTGCGAGCCCGGGCACTACCTGGACCGCAAGCTCCTCGAAGCGCACCTGCAGACGTTTGTCGAGCGTGGGCGGATCAACAAGTGGGCGATCCCCAAGCAGTTCAAGTTCGTCACCGAGATCCCCAAGACCAGCGTCGGCAAGATCAACAAAAAGCTGATCCGCGAGGAAGAAATGAGCTGAGGCCGGCGGTCACTCCGCCGCCGGTTTGGCCAGGGAGATGCCGGCGGCCCCCAGGCGCTTGAGGATCTCGAACAGCAGGTCGCTCTTGATCTTGCCGACCACTCTGGGGCTGCTGACGTAGCCGGTGACGGTCAGGGTGATGCCGTCGGGCGTCAACTTGCTGAAGCGCACGAAGGGGGCAGGGTGGTCGAGGATGTTCTCGTGCTCGCAGTAGGTGTTGTACAGCAGGTCGTTGACTTGCTCGGGATCGATATCCAGCGCGAAGGTCAGTTCCAGCGTCGCCACCCCCTGGGCACTCCCGCCCAGGGTCACGTTGCGCAGGTTCTGGGAAATCAGCTGGGAGTTGGGGACGATCACAATGGAGCGGTCACTGAGCTGGATTTCCGTGGCCCTGACATTGATCCGCCGAATGTCGCCTTCGACCCCACTGATACTGATCAGGTCGCCGACCTTGACCGGGCGCTCGGTCAGCAGAATCAGGCCGGAGACGAAATTCTTGACGATTTCCTGCAAACCAAACCCAATGCCCACCGACAACGCACTGACGATCCAGGCCAGGTTCGTCCATTGCACGCCCAGCGAAGACAGGGCGAGCAAAATCACCAGGGCGTACCCGATGTTGGCGAACAGCGTGCTCAGGGACGCGCACATGCCAGGGTCCATCGCGGTCTTGGGCAGGAACTCGTTGTCCAGCCAGCGGCGCAGTGAGCGGATCAGGTAGACGCCAATCAACAACGCCAACACCGCGTTGAGCAAATGCCCAGGGATGATGTTCAGTTTGCGCAAGCCCGCGCCGCCGAGAATCTCCAGGGCCTGGGCAAACAGTTGACCGAAGGTGGTGCCGACGCCGCCCACCAGCAGCGCAATCAAGGCGAACAACAGCATGCTCGCGCGACCGGCCCCCGACAGCACCGTCGAAACCTGCTCCAGGCGCGCATCGCCGATCCCCAGCAACTGCTTGAGTGCCTTGCCGCTGGCTTGCCTGGGGGAAAACAGGTACTCGCACAGGTCCTTGAACAACTGCATCAGCAGGTAGAAACCGGAGAACACAATGAACAGCCACACGAGTTCATAGGTGATGAACCGGGCCAGCGAGATGTAGCCCGTCAGCAGCGCCAACATGGAGGCCACGACCGCCAGGCTGGTGAACGCGTACATCAGCCCAGCCAGGGTGGTGCCGGCTTCCGGAGCCTCACCGCTGTCGGCCACGGCCTTGCGTACCTTGCTGATGTGCAACAGCAAGATGGCAAGGATCACGGTCACGATCAGGGCGATCACGCCCCGGCCAACAATCACCGCCTGGGAGCTCATGCCGCTGACGTTGGTGATCTGCGACAGCGTCACCAGGACCAGCAGCACGCCCGCCAGGATCCGCGGAAAGGGCTCCATTGCCATGGCCACGGGGTCGGCAATCGCCGGCAGTCGCCAGGAGGGATGGCGGTTCGAGAGCAAGGCCCGGCTCAGGCCGGTAATCAGCACGCAGGTGTACACCAGTTTTTCGATTTCTTCGGCCAGGTTCTGCAGCATGGGAGTCAACGGCAGTTGCCGTGTCACCGCATAAAACAGCAACTCCAAGGCGCAGGTAGCGGTCAGCAAGGTGGCGAGGATCGATGCCAGCGCCAATGAACTGCGGCGCAGCCGACCTTCGGGCATGCGATGAATGCACACCCAGAACAGCCCCCGCTCAGCGAGCCTACGTCCCTGGGTCCACACCGCCAGTGCCAGCAACAGCAACATACTGCTCGCCAGGCGTTGGCCCGGCTGCCAGACCGACGCCAGGGTGGCGCCGATCTCCTGCAGCACCGCACTGAGCCGTTGCCGGTCTTGCGGTTGCGGGGCAATCAACGGCCGCCAGAAATTCGGGCTGAGGATGCTGTTACTGCGCTGCGTCACTTCGCTTTCCAGCAGGCTGCGGCGCAGGGCGGCAATCTGGGTGGTCAGCTCCGTGGCACTGGCCTTGAGGCCGGCCAGGGTTTTCAAACTGCTGTCGAGCTTGTCTTTCTGCTCGATGAGATGGATGCGCTGGATCGCAATGTCGGTGTTTTCCGGCGCCTGTTCGTCAGCGGAGGCGGGGCCCAGCACCCCCAGCTGGGCCTGGAGCTGGGCCTGCAACGGCCGCAACGCCGAGAGTTGCCGTTCGACGTCGTTGAGGTAGGTCTGAATCAAGTCCTGCAGACTGACCAGTTGGGTCAGGCTGTCGGCCAGCGACACCTGCTGCTTGAGGCCGTCGAGACGGGCCTGCAAGCCCGGCAAGTCATTCTGCGCAATGACAAACGTCGCCTGCTCAGTCTTGGCTACCAGGCCGACCGGGCTGGCGTCCGCCGCCATGACAACGGACCATGACCCGAACAGGACGAGCGCCAGCAACCACATCGTTTTCCATGCACTGCCCATAGATGCGCCCGGCCCTGTGGTGAATCACTTGCCCTGGTGCTCAGAACCGTTCGGCGATGTATTTGAACGGATAGTTGATGGCCTTGTAGTCGCCCACCTTGCGCTTGGGCAGCCTGACTCGCGGTTGCTTGATGGTTTCGTAGGGAATGTTTTCCAGCAGGTGAGTGATCACATTGAGCCGCACCGACTTCTTGTTTTCCGAGCGGGCCGCATGCCAGGGCGCCCACTGCGAATCCGTAGCCTGGAACATCTCGTCGCGCGCACGGGTGTAATCATCCCAACGGTTGTAGGACTTGATATCCATGGGCGAGAGTTTCCAGGTCTTGCGCCCGTCGGTGATGCGCTCCTTGAGGCGACGGCTTTGTTCCTCAGGACTGACCTCCAGCCAGTACTTGAACAGCAGGATCCCGGAGTTGACCATCAAACGCTCGAAACTCGGCGCCAGATCAAGGAACGTGCGCGCCTGATCCTCGCTGCAAAACCCCATGACTCGTTCCACGCCAGCGCGGTTGTACCAACTGCGGTCGAAAATCACCACTTCGCCAGCGGCCGGCATGTGCGGCATATAGCGCTGCAGGTACATCTGGGATTTTTCCCGCTCCGACGGGGCAGGCAAGGCAACCACCCGAAAGATCCTCGGGCTCACGCGCTCGGTCAGGGCCTTGATCGTGCCGCCTTTGCCCGCACCGTCACGGCCCTCAAACACAATGACCACCTTGGCCCCCGTGGCAACCACCCATTGCTGCAACTTCACCAGCTCGACGTGCAGGGCGGCAAGTTGCTTCTCGTAGTCCTTGCGATTGAGCGGCGCGGGCGGCTGCGCTTTCGCAAGCGCCTGTTTTTTCTTGCTCATTAACCAAACTCCGATAGGGATCCGAACACAAGCGTAGTCAGGATCACGACACTACGCGAACTGGCCGAGTACAGATCAAAAGCTGAGGAGCAGGGGGCTGATCAGTCACGGTCCAAGACTCACCAATATATAACTCAACTAAATAGAGCTTTAGTTGAGTTATAAGTTATTGGAATATGAAGAGTAGGGCACACACCGACATTCCGAGCTCTACCGTTGTTGAATATGGAAATAGCCACTATCGTCAAAAACACTAAAAAACGGGTACTTCCTACAGTAGCCACAACCCTGGAATGTCCGGAATATGGGGCTTCCAACACCGTGTGGTGCCTATCAGGAGAACGAACATGGATAAGATTCACGACGATGAACTGAAGGCTATCTCGACCAGGCTCGCTGCCATGACGGCTGCTGATCGGCAACGCGCGTTGGACTTTTTGAATGGCAAGACTGAACTGCGTCCCGATATGGGCAATATCGCAAGCGTGATCGGCTCTTCAACGACTCCCGTTAAACCCACCGAGTGACATGGCGCCGCCATCCGGCCTCGAGCCACACAAAGCATTCACGCCAATACCCGGCAACTTGACCAATATTGCGTACGCAAAGGAAACCTCCGGTGATCTGAAAGATTCGCGCAGGGTTTCTTTGCATACGGAACACCTGGGTTGATGGTTGATTCGCAAGCTAGTTGGTTGGTTGTGCGGCGGTCGCTGGGAATAATGAGCGTCCTGTTGCGCGACATGTGTCCAGTCGGTGGTGATGAGAATACAGGGGTGGGCGTTTGCCAACGTAATGGGTCATTACAACGAACGTGCATCACCAGAGGCATGGGTTGCCGTTGGCATCGCCAGGCAGCAAGCTGAGCCAGAGGTGGCATGTGGGAGGCTGGGTCTGCCTTAAAATCTGACTACCAGAGCCCCATAGGTTCATATCTGTCGGTTCGCATAATGTATATTATGTTAAACGGCAGGCTATGTTAGAAATGTTCATAAGCCACGTAAGTCACTGATTCGACCAATTCGTATTTGATGTCTACTCTCTCAACGGGCCATGTGTTTCGTGTTCATAGCGAGTCCTTGAATGAGGTAGCTGTCGATGAAACTGATTCAGTGCCGGTTCTCTTCAGGTCAACGACTACCGCTGCTTGTACAAGCTGGTGATGCGACGCCGTTGCCCATACTCATTCCGTTCATCTACGTCCAACTCAAACTCAGGCACCGGGCTTACAACACGGCTGCGGCGCACCTGCGCGCGATCCAGGCTTTCTACGCCTATGCCAAAAGCCGAGATCTGGATATCGATGAGGCCATCTTGGCCTGCCACTTTGAGGCGATTCTGGCTTTGCTGGACGGTTACGCTATTTGGCTCCAAAGTGGCCGTCATGCCGATAATCTGATCGCCCGAATCGGCAAAGCTGGCACTGTACTTTTTCAGCAGATCAGTTCACGAACACGTGACCAGTACCTGCGCCTGCTGAAGAAATACCTGTCTTGGTGCGTCACCCGTTATATCCCGCGCGCCCGTCAGAATTCAGCCACACAGGCTGACATCAACGTGGTATTTGCCGATGTTGCCGACGTCATTGAGCGGCGCTTTGAGAGCCATATCATCAATGCTCGTCCCGATCGCACTCGTTACCGCAGCCTGACAGATACGCAACTACAGATCGTTCGCACACTGATTCGCCCTGGCGCCGCGGAGAATCCGTTCCCGGAGCGTTTGCAACTGCGTAACTGGCTAATGATTGAATTGCTCTTGGAGACCGGCATCCGTCGCGGAGAACTTCTGAAGCTCTACACCACGGATATCAATAAAGGTTCTCAGCACGCCTATGTCAGCATCAATGATCGCGAACATGATCCCCGCGACCCGCGCGTTGAAGAGCCTGCGCTCAAAACACATGGGCGGACCGTAGGCATCTCCGCACAGTTGTATGAGGTCTACGAGCGCTATATCCAGCGCGACCGGCGCCCTCTGCGTGACGGTAAACCGATGAAATTGCTGTATCGCTATTTGTTCATCTCGGATCGTGGCCGCCCGCTGTCGATCCGCGCGTTGTCTAACGTTCTTGATCGGCTGTTTCTGACCATTGAGCTGGCTCATCCAGGATTGTTGCCTACACTTTCTGCGCATGACTTTCGCCACACCTTTGCAGACCACTTTTTGGCTTACCTGGTCGAAAAGCGTGGGCATGACCTCGAGCGGGCCACGGACGAACTACGGCGAGTCTGCGGTTGGTCTGAGACCTCGACTATGCCACGCCGTTACGCAGGTCGTTATCTAGCCGAGTCGGCCAACCTCCACAATGCCCAGCGCACCTCGGCAGCCTGGAGCCGACTTGACAGTTAAGGAGGTTCGCCGTGACCAAATCAACCGATCAAGAACACGCGTCACCGCCCTCCTCTTTGCCAGCTTACGTGTTCAGGGGGCCCGCTCACGTTGCGATTCGGACTCGCACTAATGACCAGCCAAAGTATGTGGATACTCAACTGAAGGTGTGGACCTGGTACGACGGTGGAATTGCACTGAAAATTGATTGGAGTGCGATCCAGTTGAATTCAGAGCTAATCGAAATAGGCAAAGGCTTTATGGCTTATGCGCTTGAGAAATATGCACCTCGAACTGCGGTAATGTTCGCGGATACCCTTCGTTTTTTACCTGGTACAAATCTCGCGGCCGGACTTCCTTGGGCCACACATCAACTAATCACTGCTCTCGAAGAGATAAAAAAAACGAGGGCCGTACTTGTAGGATTTCGAAGGTTTTATCGTTGGGCAATGGATAGAGGAATCAATGGCTTCGATCCAGCCACATATTTAAAAATCAAGGAGGTAAAGTCAGATCGGGTTGACCCGTATGCTCGAATTTTTCTCTCGCAGTCTGGCTTAGAACTTGATGAAGAAATTCGATTGCTCAAACGCATTGAGCGAGAACTTAAATATGACTCTTGGGTGGATGTTCAGTTTAATATAGTGCTTCACTTGGGTTTCGAGATCGCACCTCGATCGATTCAAATTCATTCACTTGACATTGCTGACTTTGAGTTTATTGAGAGCGCAGGTCACGAGAAGTACTATACCCTGTGGTTACCCATGGCCAAAAAAGTCGGCCAGCGCAGACCTGAGCGGCGCCCCCGCAAGATAACCACCCGCCTGGGTGAGAAAATCTCACGCCACGTTTTAGAAATTCAACGCCGTTTTGGTAGCGACTGTGAACCATTATTTGTCAATCCTTGTGGAAGGCGTCTCTCTGTTATTGAAATCGGTACAGGCCTCAAATACGAGCTGCGTGAAGCTGGGATAGATAGGCCGAATCAGGTATCCATGTTGTTGCGTCATCACCTCGGGCAAGGCTTGGCGGATCAGGGTACTCCAGCAGACATGATTGCTGAACTGCTCGGTCACAACAGCACGGTTGCAGCGCGTGCTTACGTAACGGCCACCCCTAACATTGCCCGGATCAAAGAGAAAGCACTGGGTGAGAGCCCGGCCTATCAACGCATCATGCGCAGCTTATTAACTGGGAAAATCGTCCAACGCCGCGATGCGGCTCCTGAAGCAGCAGTCCGCGGCGTCATTGATACACAATACATAGGCGATATTGGTGCCTGCGCCCTGCCCGTTCATACCCACTGTCCCTACAACCCTATATACGCGTGCTACACCTGCAAGAAGTTCCACCCCTTTGCTGACGGCCGCCACGAGCAGGTAAAGGACGCACTCCAGCGGGAGGCCCAACGGTTCATTGATATGGCAGAACAAGCCGGTGATCTGAGTCATAACCGGCCCCTCGCCCAGCATCAGACAACCATCCTGGCAGTAAGCGCTACGATCGAACGCTGCCGGCAGCACACGGAGGGTGCCGAAGATGACGCTGTCTAGGGCAAGACTGAGCCTCGAAAACTTTATTGCACAGGAGCAAGCGATTTTTCGGTCATTACCGATGTCAACACCGTGGGCAGAACCATTGTGGGGTATCGGAAATTGGTTGCCGCAAAGGGATGTTAACAAACATGCACTTACGTTCGAGACGCACCGACAAGCCCTGGAAAAGACAGGTTATCCTGCACCGCCGAAGGGGCCACTCCCCTTTGCGTTCCAAGACTTTAGCAAGGCTCTAATTGTATATTTACAACGCACCAGAAGCCTGAAGTTTTCGATGGTGGCTGCATACAATATTGCCGTTCGACGGCTGTACAACACCCTGTTTGAGCGCGGCGTATCCGACCCCACACTCTTGACGCGAGGTGATTTCGACCGCGTCGTAGGTTTTCTCCGCGAGAGTGGCTACAAGAACTTCTATGACGCAATTTCTCATCTCCAAGTAATAGCGGATACGATTGATAGTCTGCAATTGACTGAGATCGCCATCCACTTTGAGCATGATGCAAAACCAGAAAAGCGCCGTCACGATTACATTTCACTGAATGATCCCGATCGTGATGTAAAACTTCGTAAATCTGACGAGAAGCTACCCACTCGGGAGGCGATGGAAGCCTACGCCCTTTGCTCAAATAACCCGCTTAGTGACAGTGAAGAAATCTTGCTGCGCGTCATCGATTTACTGATCGCGACAGGCCAAAGGGGGAACGAGGTAGCGGTAATACCTTTTGACTGCTGGGTCGAAAGACCAATTAAAGGAGCAACAGGCGAGCTAGTTGTAGATGCAAATGGCAAGCGCCTGATCGAATGTGGTATCAGGTACTTTGCGGAGAAGCATTTTCAATCTCGTATTCAATGGTTTGCGGAAAGCGATGTCCCTCTAGCTAGGCGTGCAGTCAAGCGACTTAAGTCACTGACCCAGGAACAGCGAGAAATAGCTAAATGGCAAGAAGATCATCCAGGGCGGCTCTGGGACTACTCGCCCAAGGAGGAAATGTCAGAAGCTGAAGTTTTTAGCTGGCTTGGATTCAGTCAGAATCGCGATGCGTCTCGGAACCTAAGTGCGTACTTTTCAAGAAATGGAATCCATCCTAGCAAGGCGCGGAGGCGACATTACTTGGCCGGCGATATTGAGAGTTTTCTAGTCCCTAAACTTCACGGTCATGCCGCGCTTACCGAAAATGTCAGCGGTAAGCTTCGTGTTGTCCTAAAAACGAGTGAAACACTTGCCATCGCATTTGAAGGACAATTTCGATTGGGGGGGCGTGAGGCCAATGTGTTCCGTGCCATCCCACGACGAGTGATGTTGGTTGACATTAACCGAGCGCTCGGCGCGGATCCGCGATTCTCGTCCATATTCTCGCGCCGTTCATTATTTGAAGCTGATGGGACACCGATCAAGCTGACTAGCCATCAACCGCGCCATTGGCGAAATACTATTTACCATCTTACTGGGATGAGCAATGTTCAGCAGGCGCTGGCCCTGGGGCGAAAACGTCTCGACCAGAATGTCTATTACCAACACACGAGCATTGAAGAAGACACTGCTACCCATCAAGAGTTCTTGGCGTTCAATAGTCATCGAGACCGCATCGACTTTCTACATACGGGAATAAGACATAAGCGCATTCAGGGTGCTTTGACCGACAGTTACCATGCGCTACTGTCAGATAAAGGCACGACCACGGCAGAAGCCTTCCTTGCCGTACACGCTACGGCGCTGCACGTGACACCTTTTGGAGGGTGCATTCACGATTTCTCCCAAGCGCCCTGCCCCAAGCATCTTCAGTGCTGGAATGGCTGCTCGCATCTCCATTTGATGGGCACTCCATCGGAGCGAACCAACCTTGAGAGACAAGCCGAGAATCTGACGAACGCAATTACCATTATGCGTGATGCCGGTGCCGGAGAGGCAGGCAGCGATGTATGGCTGGTAGATCAGGAAGACAAACTCAACAATCTAAAATCCGTCCTAGCACGCGACACCAATGCAGGTGTGCAACGAGTGTTTCCAAATGGGCGTCCAATGACGGTCGCGGACTCGGACAAACGACACAGTTCGGTTTCAGACGACTAGGGGTAATTATGGCGCGACGAAAGGGTTTGAGGGGTGGCACTCTTGACGAAGCAATAGACGCTCTCCTCGCCCAGATGATTAGCTCAGGAGTGGAGATCGCTCCCATTTCCCGACCGGAGGTGCAGCGCAGACTGGGCCTGACAAGCCGAGCTACACTAGGAGGTGACCGTGGAGAAAGAATTGAGGCCGCGCGTATTGTTCAAATGAGAGAAAGCGGGAGGGATCCGGATGGTGCCCGCCGGCGCAGAAGTCTCGAAGAGCGTATTGCAAGTCTTCAAGCGGAGAACGCTGCGTTGGCAATACAGCGAGACAAGCTTTTCGAGGCTCTGTCAGTAATAGCACACAACTGCCTTATGAACGGTTTGGACGTAGAGTCAGTAATGGCACCGTTGAGAAACACCCGATAATCAGGCTGAGTAGTCTTCATATCGACTACAAATTACGGCATGGTAATCCGCCCACAGTTCTAGACAGGATTGCGTCAGCTCTCACGACTACACATTACGGTACACGTATCCTGGCTACTTCGTCCCAGACGTAAAGCGTTGACATGTGCGCCAACCGCTCGTAGAGTTTGGCTGGTAGCCCTTGAGGCACTTGAGCTTTATCTCCCCTTGAGGGATCTGCAAAGCCCGGTAACGACCGGGCTTTTGCCTTTGTGTGTCTGTTCTGCGGGCTGCGTACTGGCGTGATCAACAGGCGTAAGTTTGAAGGAAGAGCATTCAGGCGACCGTTTGTCCCCCGAGATGTATTGGCGCTTTACTGGTTAATGCCTGTTGACTGGGCCTTATCGCTGGCGTGTATTCGATGGCCTACTACTCGCTTTTTATTAGGACTCTACCGTCGACCAAAGACACAAGCCCCACCTCGGTGGTCACCCCAAGAAACTCGTAAATCGTCCGGACCTTGTCCACAAAAACTTCGTCTGCGCTGAGCAGAATGTGAGCGCGGGATCCGATTGCCGCATGAGCAGCATCGCTGATGGCGGCAACATATCTGGATCCACGCTTGAGCTTGCTGTCGGTCTTGTAGCCAATGACGTTCAGCAAGTTGTAAATGGCCGTAACTTTTTCATGCACGTGCATGTCTCGGCTGTACAGAGGCGTGGCGGCGATGCCGAGGAAGTTTTCGATCGAGTAGCCCCGACCGCGGTAGCCATCAAGGTCCTGATAGGCCTGCCATATTTTCTCAATGACGCGAGGAGGCTTTATGTTGTTGAGTTCCTTCGGACCCAATCCAACCGAGGCCCGGTAATTTTTCACTCCCGATTGATCTCTCTCATCGCTGATGTGTTTCCTCATCTCGGCGGCGGCCATCACAGAAACTTGTTCGTACTGGGACTTTAGGATTTTGAGGTATTGCTCGATGGGCGCGCGCAGATGAGGGTGGGTATGGTCGAGTTGGGCAAGAGGGGCAGACAGACTTTTGATTAGGCCATCGAACGCGTCGATCTGTTCAGAGGCTATTTCGGTGAAAGTCGAGTCGCTGCGGCCCCCGTAGAGCTTGAGTGTGGTTTGATGAGCTGCCGCCAACATGATGTCGTAGACCGGCTCCGCCTGGAGATAATTGTCATAGGCTTGGACGGGAGGAACCTCATGGAGGATCATTTCCCCGGTAGGCTCGAAGCTATCGTTGACCTGATACCTGAAGTGCATTGCGTTCAGGAAGTCGAGGGCTGCCAGGAATTTATCAGGCTGGCCGCTGCGCTTGATCTCACGCAGCGTCTCGTCCGAGTAGATGACCTGAAATCGGTCAAGTAACGATGTAAAGAATGCAGGGTCGTGGCCTTTGACAGCCATGGTCAGTACGTTTTGATCTATATAAACGGTTGTCTTGCCCACATAGGGTGGCAGACAGGGGCTTGCATTCATTCTCATTGTCTCTGAGGTTGCACAGGAGATGAGTGCCAAAAATTCAAGACGAATAACTTCCACCTTATCGGAGGCTAACAAAAGCGCAAGTTTTCACGGAGTTGGATCAACACTATCGACGGTGTTTCTGGGTACTATCTGATGAACGTTCCAGCCTTGATCGATCAACATCTGGCGACTCTGCTCAAACGCTTCACCTTCTCCCAGTGATCGCCTGCTAATCGCCAAACACAGCAGGTGTGTTGGCCTGGTCATGGCGACATACATCGCCAGAAGGCGCCTCCTCTGGCGAATCTTCACAGACTTGCCGCCATGACACTGTTGCCCCAGCATCCAGGGCATCAGGCTGTTGAGTACATGGCCATAGTTATACGTTTCCAGAACCAGTGTCGCGGTATGTGTTTGGCCCTTAGCCGAATGAACGGAGCCAAGCTTGATGTCGACCGTTCTTTGCTCGTGCACGCATCGATACGTATTTATTGACGGCGCGACGGTTTCCTCTTGGATAGTCTCCTGAGCGTCTTCTACCCAACCCAGATAGTCCTTTCCAGCCTCCGATAGCTCGTTGGTAGCCGCGAGTACCTTCGCAAGTGATGAGAAGCGATGTCCCAGTACCTTCCAGCGACGCTGGCTGATCGTTTCGGAGCTGAACAAAACCTCGACTACCAGGTGTTGGTACTGTTGCAGATCATCAGGCTTGATCAATAGCTGTTGTACCTGGACGTGCTGCCGCGCTCCAGGCTTGATCCTCATACGAGGATCAGACAGGTTCGCCAGGTGGATCAACGCACGAGCCATCTCCTCCACCGCCTGATGCGCCGTTTCCCCTTTAGTAAGGTGATGCCTGGCTAAACGTAGTCGCTCCACAAGTGTGGGTGGCTTGTAACCTGAGCCACCGGCGTTGCGGTCGTACTTCCCCCAGTAATGCGCCACTGTTTTGGGGTAATGCTCGTCCTGGTCTTCCGGGTCTATGCCCTTGTGCGTAAAGCCTAGAGCAGTGATGGTCGCTTTCTGAAGCAGATCTATAGGAAGGTGCTGCAGTACGTGGCGACCATAAGCATCGAGCACCTCGCCGCAATCTCCATCCGGGAAAACGAAAATGGTATGAGGTAGCCGTTGCTCATTCCCCTTCGCGCGAAGCCCTCTAAGGCGCTGCGCGACGGGATGAAACGCAAAAGGATTAGCGAGCAGCGCGATTGATTCGTCGAATCGAAAACTGCTGGCGATGTCCAGCGATTGTTTGACATCTGGGAAATCGTTGCCTTGGGAGCTTGCTTCAGAGTCGAAAATTGCCTGGTTAGGATCGCCCACTCGTGTCACGCAGATGCCCCCATCTTCCCGTGGAAAAATGGTACTGAGGTATTCGTTCTGAAGATCAGACGTGTCCTGCATTTCGTCAACAAGTACACAGGGGAAACGGTGCCGGAGGGATGCGCCAACGCCCGGTCGTTCGGTTAGTTGTGCCTTGCCCAGAACGAAGATCTCGTCATAGCAAAAGTAACCACGCTTGGCGGCCTCACCCATCGCGGCTGCCATGATTTTATAGCTGTCAGCATCCGGACCACAGGGAAAGTTATTGCCTGTGAGCGGGTCGGTGAAGTCGGTGCTGGTCAGCCTGAGACTCTCAGCTTTGAATTTGCTACGCTCGAAATATCCACGGACTTTTTTTCTATCAGCGAGCGTCATGCAATTGAAGCGCATGCGATGCGTCAGCTCATCATCGATGGATGTGAACCGAAACCCGGCAGATAGCAGCCATGGCGTGGCGAGAAATCGGCTGACAAAGCCGTGGATCGTATCTATGTAGTGTGGGTAGCTGAGCAGCCGCTGTCCCATTTCGGTGTTCCCGAGCCGGTGCTCAATTTCGTGACGCGCAACATTCGTATGGGATAGGACGCAGATACCGCGGGTACGGCTCGTCCACTTGCGCGCGAGAATAGCAAGCTTCGCGACGACCATCGTCGTTTTGCCGCTCCCAGGACATGCGGAGACATCCAGCGTCTCACGCGATCGTAGGAACTCGATTCGAGGCGCATCGAGCTCCTTGAGCTTCATGAGTTCAACGACCCAGGCAACGTCATCCTCCGTAATCTCGGACACCAAATCTCGAAACGCGGTCATGATCAATCTCCGGACGGTTCTTGAGTTAACTCGAGACGCGTTGTCACGTAGGTAATCGCCTCGGTTAGATACCCTGGCAGCCAACCCATAATCTGCTCGTGGCTGAGCACTTGGCGCTGCAGGCAATCCTCCAACAAGTCGACCAGATATTGTGCAGTGATGGCTTTGGATGCAGTCCTAGACGTGAACAGGCTGTAAATGTGTGAGCAGAGATGGGCATGGGTGTCCGTTGACTGGCGAAGCTGCTCAAACTCTGCTTCTGCCGCCTCGACGACCTCCTTAACTTTTTTCCGCTCCATGTTCAGCGCGTCATCATTTGCCGCGAGCCTGGCGGCTACTAAAAGCTCCTTCGCAAGGCCCGCGTATGCCAGGTCGTATTCGAGCGTCCAGTGATTCGCGATGAAGGTTTGAACGTTCTGGGCATCGTCGCTTTTGAGGTTTGTGCGACGAGCCGCTAGGGCTTCATCACGGGTTTTCTCATCATCCCCGAAATGCCTCATGGCTTTCCACCGACGGTGCTTCCCGTTCCACCTGGGATCGTTGTCATCGTCCACCAGTCCCAAGATTGCCGGAGCGCAGTCAGGCATCACATCCATGTCTGCGACTCTGGCGACAGGGATATTGAGCGTACCCTCCTCCGGTATCGCCCGTTGCAGTATGCGAGAGTATCGACCGAGCCCGGTGCCGCCCACATTCACCACGGAAACCCCGTGCCGGGTGAAATCCCGGCCCATGATCTTCGCCAGTGCTGGCAGCAGGATAGCCTCCCCATCCCCCTCAACGATGAGCACACCTCGTGCAAAGAACAGGTTGGCTTTGGTGACGTCCAGGAACCGCGCCAGAAACCGGTAATCGGTTGCATCAAGGTTAGTTTGCTGCTCCGCGAGCGAGTAGGCCTTGTGCCGATGCATGAGCACGAGGTTATTCAATGCGATCTTGGAACTCAGATTGGGGCTGTGAGTGGTCAGGATGATCTGCACGGGGCGCTGCTGATTGATCTCTTCCAGGTTGGGCTCTTCCAGCTTGCATGCCATTGGTTTGGCCGCAGCTTCCAAAAATTCCATCAGCCGCAGTTGCCGCTGAGGATGCAGGTGCGCCTCCGGTTCCTCGATCAGCAGCAAAGGCAGCCCGTCAGGCTCTCTACCCAGAAGTAGCAGCTCGCAGGCCATGAACAGCAGGTTGTTGGAACCAAGTCCGTAGGAACCCTTCGTATCACCAGATTGCTGATCTAGTAGCCCGAGTTCCAGGCGCTCAAGGATCTGGCGCAAGCGCGATGACTCCGACCCGCCCTCTACAAAGTTGATGTGGCTGTGCAGATCATCGCCCTCCAACCCTAGGTGGGAGAGGTAGTTATCGTTGATCGTGTCCTGGGCCTTCTTCACGCCCCCGTGCAGGTTGACCAGGTGACGCAGATACTCCGCCAAACCCGCAAGGCTCAGGCTGGCAGGATTGAGGTCTGCAAGAGGTTGGTCAGCGTTAAAATCAGCACCGTGCTTGATGTGAGGAAAGTTTTTCAGAACCTGGGACAGTCGAGACCCACGGCCAGGCGACATCTCGCGCTCAGCATCGCGCAGCGGTCGCAGATACGCGGCGGCTAGCAACTGACGCACATTGACGTCTAAGCTTGGCCCTCCTCCGCCATGGCCGCTACGGACCGCGATATCAACCCAGCGACGAGCCAACTGATCGTCATTCAGTCGGCGTGCAGTCCAGTGCACATACACCGCAGCTTCTTGCTTGTTAAACGTGACGTACTCTGATAAAGCGCCTTGCTCGGCAGTCGAGAGGGCGGAGAACTTTGCTACGATCTTGATCTGATGGGCTTGTTGACCATTCTCAGGGAAATGGAAGTCGTCAGGCTGCAAGCGTACGTACTCCCCATCCCGGGTCTGCAGCACCAACCGCAATGCGTCAATTACGGACGACTTGCCCGCATCGTTCTCGCCTACCAGCGCTGTGACGCCATTGTTGAAGCGAATTACCAACCCCTGCCGTCCAGCTCCAAACTGCCGGAAATTCTGAATCGTGAGCGCTGACAAATACATCCGTGTTTTCCTGTCGCAAAAGGTTTTGGCACGATACGCGCATGCAATAGCACGCGGGCTTTAGCGAGTGGCCTCAGCATGGTGGGCACCTTTTAGGTGCCTTTGCCTTCACTTCCTTGGGGGAGTTCTGCCACAGCTTTCGATTTTTTTGGGCGCCGAGGCTTGGCTGCTTTCGCCTTGTTGAACTCGATGTCCTTTCGCACTTTCGCTGCCTGCGCGGCATTGGAGACATCCAATACCACCACTGACGTTGTAGCAGCTAGCTCGGCTGGCAGCAGATTTTCCAGTGCCGCCTTCAACGCTTCAGGTTTTTCGGGTTTTATGCCTGCTGGAGGCCGCGTCA
Organism: Pseudomonas kielensis; assembly: GCF_014236655.1. Classification (GTDB taxonomy): domain Bacteria; phylum Pseudomonadota; class Gammaproteobacteria; order Pseudomonadales; family Pseudomonadaceae; genus Aquipseudomonas; species Aquipseudomonas kielensis. The sequence continues at coordinate 335,803 of NZ_JACMYG010000002.1, read as the reverse complement.
CACCAAGCCCATTACCGAACCAGAAGATCACATAAATGCCTTGACCTTCGGTACTGTTCCCCAATGTGTAGGTCTGAAGCTGACCGATATGCCCATACCAGAGATGTGTATGACTCGTCCGTTTCGCTTCGACCGGCACGGTAAATGGGCCATGGGTAACAAGCAGGTCCGCCCGCGTTCCGCCGGATGACGCCGCTTCAGGGGACACCTCGAAGCTACCGAAAAAGCCAAGTTTGTCTCTGAGCTTGCCGGCCAGCACGTCTCGGCAATCGTTCTCGACCTTGGGCTTTTTGTTGTCCCAAAAAAGCCTCCACAGGTTATGTGGAGAAGGCTGCAACTCGGCAGCGACTTCCTCAAGGCTCAACAGCACCAAGGCCTTCAGGTCCTGCGCATTAATAGGGCCTCTGCCGCTCAGCACCTTTGCCAGATCTGTCGGGGAGAGTAGCTTCTGTGTTTGCGATCGGACATCTCGCCTGTAAAGCTCGAGCTCGTGCCTGATGGTATCAATCCAGCGTGTACCCTCAGAGTCCGTGAGCAATTCCAAAAGGATCGTCTCAACACCTGGTTCATCCGACAACGAAACGGCTTTCAATACTTTCACTGTGTCCGGCCAAACGCGCTCAAAGTGCCCTTGCATCAATGGAGTGCGCTGGAACAGGAACTGCAACAGGAGGCGGCTGACGGCCAGCGTGGACGTCGGCGTCTGCCAATAGCTACAGTTGGGGTATCCGTCGAAGATCACCCGGTGAATTACAGCGTCCTCTGCCTCGTCAAGGGCATGTACGAAGTCATTGCTGAACACATCCGACTGCAAGCAGACGGCAAAGTATGCCCAGCGCAGGCGGTCAGCGCAGCGCAGATCGCTACCCGTGACCAAAGCATCAGTACCGTCGCCCTGGTTCGACCAATGGGACAGCACATCAGTCAATAGCGGCGTCAGTGCTGGCGCTTCAACATTCAGTTCAGCCAGCCGAAGCACGCTGTCTAGAAGACTTCCACTCAGCGTATCAGGCTGCTCCAATGCCACCTGCACGGCCCACGCATGTAACGCGGACCGCGCTGGATGCTCTCGCAGCTTGTACAAAAGCGCGCTCCAATTGGCGTCCCGCTTATGGGCGAGCTGACAAAAGTAAGCAGGATCGTCTATGAACGATCGAATGAGTTGATCAATGCAGAAGCTCTCTAAGCGTTCCTTGAGATAGGCATCTCGCATCGTTACTGTGGCGAAAAGGACCTTGAGAATTCGTCCCGCAGATTCCGCAGAGAAATCCTGTCCGTCCGCCAGGTGAATGGAAGCAGACGCGGCTGTGATGGCTCCGCTAGCCTCGCGTTCATCTTCATACTCGCCCTTCGACCACACACGGGAGAGCCCCTCAAGGATTGACTGAGCCAGGGGCTCACCGAACACTTCCTGCAGCGCCTCTATCCCGCTTCCGTGACGACCCGTGATCGGGCGACTACCGCAATAGACTTCTGCTCCCCAGTACAAGGCCCCGTCGACCTTACCTGCGACCACTGAGGGTAACTGCAACTGCCATTCGGCTATTTGACGGACTAGCCACTGCTCGATGCTATCCCGTTGGTGCGCTTGTCGCTCCGATTCTTCTTCAACGTGTAGCCTTACGTATTGCAGGGCGGCGTCAGCGACAGCACCCGGGCTCTCGTGGAGTACCGGAATTAGCCAGGCCGGTACGGGCTCTCCTCGTTCCAGTGCCCAGTTACCCACCTGTCTGCCGACGTATGCTGAACCGACGCTGGATATCAGTGGGTCGGAATTCAGCATCAGGCGCACCAGCGTCTCGCTAGGCTTCAAGCCAAGCGCTCGCAGTCCGAGTGCAAGCGATCCGCTATCGGCTACGTCCTGGTCCGCAATCAAAAGCAACGCGTGCAATACCTCCTCGGAGGCGGATCGAGCGATCAACCATTCTCCGGCAGCCTTCTTGAAGGTTGACTCGGCCCCAGTGATCACACCAGTAGCGACCATCATGTGCGCGAACTCTTTCGCGGTTACGCCCTCGTGCGACAAGGCCGCGATGCACAGCACCGAGGCGAATTTGTGCTCCAAGGCACCCAGTCCAGCCTGTAGCCGCCAGCGCTTAGGTGTATCCAAAATCAGGGGGCGCCACAAATCTGCTGCCACATGCCAGGCGATATCCCTAATCGCGTAAGTGCTCTCCATGCGTCCATCTTCAGGTGCAGCTCGCGGAAGAAGTGCATTATTGGCTCTTTGCAGCCTAGCCAGAACCCGCTCCACGTCGCCGACCACTAACTGTTGCGCAGGGATCGCGCAAAAAAGTTGTGCAATGCTGCGCAAGTGACCGCGCAACGTCTCCCCGGAGGAACAGAGCTCCTCGATCCGCCCCCAAATGTCATCCGCTGAGGTCACTGCATTATGTAGCCAGGCATCAATAGCCTGCTCTCGACACCACTGCACCTCACTCTGGCGTAACGCGACGCTCCAGCAGGCGTCAGCGGTGGAGGCCAGCGCCGGCCCGGTCGATAACGCCTCCAGCAACATGCTGAGTCGGTGCGTGGACGCCTCCGTTTGCAGCAGCTCAATCACCAGCGGCGCAAGGTCGGGGGTAACAAGTCCCACGGAACAGATCCGCGCCGGGCCCCACTGCTCCGGAGTCCAGCGAAAAAACGGATCGCGTGCCCCAACCTCCTGCAGCACAGTGACTCGAGACGCAGCGGGAAGTGTGGCCGCATCGCCATGCAGTAAAAGCGTTTCCGGGTCACGCTGGACCAGCCGTTGGGCGTGGTGTAGTGCGCCCTCGTTGACCAGGTGACAGGTGAACCATGCATACAGCGCCTTCAGACCTTCGGATGGCAATCCATCGACCGAGACCAACAGTGCAACCGCGCGTTCGATATGTAGTCTTGCGCCCCCGAGGGCGCCTGTCACCAAGCGAGCCAGGTAGCGCGCGGCCAAAAACTCCTGGATGCTGCGATGAAAGGGCAGGAAGTCTTCGCCCTTCTTCATGAACAGAGCGGTGGACAGGACGGTCTCGCGAGCGATCGGGTCAAGCCCCGCGTCATGCACCGACAGCATGGTGTCTGGGACCGGAGCAGATCGCTGCAAGCCATGCTTTCCGGCCAGGAGCAGGGTCAGAAAGATGCGCCCAGCATGATCTAGGACGACATCGGGCGCAGGTTCGCCGTCTTGCCGGTCTTCTGCCTTGGAGGGGTTGTGCTCGGTAGCGAAATGGCGTGCACCGGACTCGTACAGTTCGAAACGGGTGAGCGACGGCAACCGTTCGGGCTTCACACTCATGAGAAATTTCAGCCCCAGCGGGGATAGCACGAAGGGCGTCGATCGTAGCGTCTGCAGCGTGGAGAGGAGCGTGATGGGCTCTGAGCAGCCAAACGCTGTGAGTACTGCGACTGCTTCCTCCTCACTAAGAGGTTGCAACTGAGCCACGACGGGGGCCTCGTCAAGGGCTGCCAGCCCCTGACCGAACGCTCTGCTGAGCTTTCCACCCTCGTTCCAGTCCTCCGCTCGACAACTCACTCGCCATCGCATCGACGGTAGCTCTTCTAAGCACTTTGCAATCTCAATGGCGTTCTGTATGGGGACTTCATCGAGAGCATCGATAAACACTGTCGTGACATTGGAAAGATTTTTGCTGCGAAACCAAAAGGCGGAAATGCACGATGCTCCCGCTCGGTCCGCAAAATGCTCGAACGCCACAGTCTTGCCCATGCCAGGCGCGCCCAACAAAACAACATAGGGGGCCTCGGCCAGATCACTTAGGCGCTGGGCGTCTTTGTACTCGTCAGGGCCTGATGATATAGATATGAGCCTATCAAGCGGAGCGATTGACATTGCGAAGCGGCACCGAGCGACAAAGGTGTCGCCATCATACGGTATGCCCAGATGACTCCACTACTCTTACCGCGCGGGGGCTGCATTCTTGATCTGCGGCAGTAGCCGGTACGGTAAGTGTTCCAGGCCGATCACCCGAATGTCCTTTAATTGCAGCTCCGACATTGCATTCACGGAAATACACCGCACTGGAGATTGCTGGCCGACTCCCATCAGTTTAAAAATTCCGCGCAGATTGGATTGGCCAAGTACCCATGGCTACAATGCGGCCCCTTCCAAATACCGGTGTACCATGTCCCCCAAAGTAACGAGAGACCTGAAATTTTCTTTTGACAATCAACGTCTCGCTTATGATGTTGGGGAGTTTTGGGATTGGGCATTTTCGAACATCACGACTCCCGTCATTCGCGGTGTCATGATCGAATTCATTCTGGCTCGACACCTGATAGATCACGTCGACGACATAGTGTTGGGCCGGGTGCTGGACTTGACGCACCAAGTTCCGCTTCCAGGACAGCTGGCTAAAAGCTTGGCACCTTTTTACAGCAACCAACCCCATGGTGATGTCTTTGACTTGCAGCTGACATGGGGTGTGACGATTGAAATTAAAAGTACGAGCAATCGCGAAAACTGGAGGCTCAATAAAACGTGTAGATGGAATATGGCTAAAGACAAGAACAAGGTCGAAAAAGTCTTTCCCGCCCAATACTACATCCTCGCGGTTGTTGAAAAAGATCCTGAAGTGAGCGTGACGCACCTGAACCTTTCCGAGGCTGAATTCTACTTGTGCAGCGGCAGAACATTGGACATCAATGTGGAGGCGCCCCAGAAATCGGTGGGTTTCAAGAAGTTCTCAGAGATCTCAGTACGATGTGGCTTCAGCGAGCTGGTCCCTGTGCTCCATGAACTCCAACGCCAAGAGCACGAGCGGGTCAGAAATCTGTTGGTTCCTAGATGGAAACAATCACGCCCTCCTTCATTTCATTCAAACTTTATGCCCTTGGCCGTCGAAGCAAATGGGAAAGTAACCGGAGCCTGGTATCAGGGAGGGAGTGGAGCATTGAGCAACCCGACCGCCATAGACGTTCGATGGGTTGACGGCGCGAATCCTGACTGGCGGGATTGGGAAGCCGTAGGCTTCAAGTATGAACCTGAAATTTAGCTGGCCATCATGCTCTCCCCAAGTGCCTTTGCGGTGAGCAATGGGCTTCACGTGATCTCGCGAAATTGGGTGGTTGCGGTGACGACTCAGAAAGACGAAAAGCACCGGGTCGAACACGGCCACCCTGATATCCAGTTAGACCAGATCGGCAAAGTCCTCGATGGTTTTCCGAAGTCCTCGGCCTTGGGGTAGAAGTAAACTTTTTTCCACTTTTGCATCAACTCGCATCATAGCGACGGCTTCAGAAAGAACTCGGGAGCGCAGCAAAGGCGTACTTCAGCCGCACTCCTTGGCAAAGTACGCTGCGGCCTATTTAAGATGTCTCGCTCTTCAGTGACGCGTTTGAGTTCCACTCGCAGGCGACGCAGTTCAGCGTACTGATCACCGTACTGATCATCGTCCTGCTGCCGTTCTTCGTGAGGTTTGATGTAGCGCTTTATCCAGGCATAGAGGCTATGCGTCGACACGCCGAGACGAGCCACTACATCAGCGACAGGCAGCTTCTTCCGGTCACTTGATTGACCGCTTGGATTTTGAATTCTTCGGGGTAACGCGGGTTGCTCATGGCACCTCCTAAACGGCCTCAGTTTAAGGCAAAGAGGTGTCTACGAAACCCGGGGCGATTCATTACCTCAACAAGTGCGTCCACAAGCGCTGGGATCCGGACTGGCACGTCTGGTATTTCATCCGCCCCATCACCAGCACAATCGCCGGTGCGGTGAGCTACCTCTTCTTGAAGGCAGGCTTGTTGGTACTGGAGTCGACCGCGAACGCCGGAGCAAGCGAAATTGGATTTTTCGCACTGGCCTTCATAGCTGGCTTCAACGTCGACAAGTTCGTGGCGAAAATTGAGGAGGTCGCGAAGGCGGTGTGGGGCATTGATAAAACCCGGAGTGGACAGACCCGAGCTGGTGAGGCGGAGCCGGCCAAACCGCCCACTCCAACCTCACCTCAAGCCTGAATTAGGTTCTTGCTTGGGAGTTTGATGCGGCAGGCTCACTGCCTGCCGCTGAGACTTCGCCAGACAGCAACTCAAAGCAGATTCGGCAGGAGAATCTTCAGCTGTAGGAAGACAAACCACAAGAAGCAACCGCCGCTGGCCAGGAACAGGCCAATGAGAGTGAGCCGGCATAACGGGCGCATCGTGTTTTGCCACTGCGCCACAATACGAGTGAATGTCAGCGCAGAAGCGTCGGTGCGGAACAAGTAGATGAAACCTTCCGCGTACGCCGACACCACCAAATTTCGAGGGGTTGGTAACCGCGATTGAAAATCCAGTGAGTTGTCGAACCAGCGCACCACCAAGTCGCCCTCCTTGCCCACCTTAGCCATTTCCGCCTCACTCTCATTCATGACGCTCAAGTGGAGGTTACGCAGAGGCATATTACGTGGGCACATTCGATGTACCGGCATGAACTTTTGGAATTCGTTCGGCTTGAATTCTTCTCGCCAGATCGCTGTCGATGTCAGTTTGGCGTATTCACGAAGTGCATACTCGATCCGTGCGGATGCGAATTCACTAAAGCCGCCGTAGGCTGGAATTTCACCATGCCGAGTGATGTCAAGCGCAAGTCGGTGTTTATAGGACTCTGGTTTAATTCCGCCTACATCCAAGTCATAAGGTTTAACGCTCCACCAGCGTCGCAGCTCATCCTCAACAAGAGCGAGTAGCCAGCGCCGCCCCTCAATGCCAAGGTATTCCTCCTTCCCAGCAAGCGTGCGCTTTAGCAGAACCGGACACTTCCACTCGAACCAGATCACCGCTAACAAGTAAAAGCCCCCGCCCACCAGCAACCAGCTCAAAGGCCCGACCGCGGCTTCTGCGCCCTTCAATGGCGGAGCTGCCTGAATGAATGCGGCGACCAACCCCCCCACCGCTGCGAGCTTGATACCGGCGCCTGACTTCATCCGCGACCAGAACGACCAACTCATCATTTGTCGAAACCGGTGATATGCCATTTCCTGGCGCGTGTTGCGTCGCTCAGCCAAGGGAGGCCTGTAGAGCTCCTCATTCGGGAATTCATCCCAAAACCAGGAAATCCGGCTGAACTCAAACCGCCTTTCCCGACGCTTGTAACGACGGTGCTCTTTTTCCGATTCCGCTATCCGCCGGCGCATCTCATCGGTGAGCACGAACGCCTTTTTTGGCTTGATTGAGTCGTTTTGGTTTTCAGGTTCTGTTAGTTGGTTTTCAGCTGACAATGTGCCGCTCCTTGTCTGTTTGCTTCCGCGGGCTGCAAACGCAGGCGGTTCACAGAAAGCAAGTTAACGAACCAGATCAATGTCCTTAGCGTAGGCACCTGGCGTATCGATTGCGGATCCAGCAGGCTGGTCAAATCACGGAGCGAAAAATTGTACTCGGAGAACAACGACGCAGCTTTTGCTCGAACTCAATCTCATCGATCAGTCGGAGACCTGCCGAGGTCAGTCACAATTGTAACGCGAGTAGAGCAGCGCTCGTCGAGGCGACTTCTAGCCCAGCGATACACCGATGTTGGGATATTGGGGGCATGAGATCAACTAGATTTCTCCGGAGCGCGGGAAAACAGACCTATTACAGCCTAAACTCTCTTCCTTCCGAAGCACCCCAGCGCTTAAGCTTAGGACTGCATCGCCACACGGGGAGCGGTGACCGGACATTGTGGCCTACATCATGGAAGAAGATATATCTATGCCAATAGGTGCACTTTCAGCGATTTCAATTTCTTATAAGTGGAAGCAAAAAAACCACTCCACAAAAGCTTGCCGGCTGCTGCCTGCTACATCTTCACAGCGTCTAAAATCTGCCACAACACAACCATCGACAAAGGTCGTTTACGGCCTGACGGGATCGCATGCATATTAATTTTGTAGTCGGGAAAAATGGATCAGGCAAAAGCCGTCACCTCCAAGAGATCGCTCAATTTTCACGAAGAGATACATTAGTTATCTGCAATACTGTGCACGACAGATACAGATTGCGACCTAGTGTAAAAAAGTTTTCTGCACGCAACCCTAGAAACACGCCATCGAACATTATTAAATCCGCTTTCATAGAGCTGGCCCGCGAAGGCACATACAGATTAAACGCGATCGCAAAGGTCCTTGAATACTGCAATTACAATCCGAGAGTAACATTCATAGGGGTGCTACACAAAGACGCCGAAGAAAAGCTCGCAGAGCTTAACCGTATAGGCATTGGGGGAAGAATAGACTTTGACATAAACCCCAATGTCATGGAGTCGATTTCAGAATCGATAGGCAATGGGCACCTGGTTTTTGAAATCAATCTTGCCCAGAGTTATATGGAGCCGAGAGTTCAGGAAATGCTTTTAGCGATACTGGAAGGTGAACGTTACCTAAAGAAACTAAAGCTTTTAAAAAGCGTAGAAGTATATATCCAACATGAGCATGGAAATGGATTTCTAAGGATCGACCAAGCGAGTTCAGGGGAGCTAGCGATGATCGCCTCGCAGGTTTTTATTCTCACCAATGTGCGAGACGGCAGCTTGATTTTGATCGATGAACCAGAAAATAGCCTCCACCCCCAGTGGCAAAAGGACTATGTAAACAAATTAGGTGATCTGATCGGACGGTATGATGTCGAAGTCCACATTGCCACCCACTCCCCACTTATCGTCTCAGGTATAAGGAATAGCGAAGACAGGATTAGCTTCCATTATGCGGAAACCGGATTTTCGACCTTGGGTGATCATCCAGTTCCGAGCGTAGAAGAAAGCCTCTGGGAGCAATTCGAAACGATTACACCTGAAAGCAGATATGTTAGCGACCATGTCGTCGATCTCCTGGAAGATCTAGACAATAAAAAGCGCACCTTTTATGAAGTTACACAAGCATTGGAAAGTATGGAGCGCGCGTCCTATGACGAGCGCCAAGGAAAGGTCTTAGAGGCTGCGAAGAAACTGGCTATCGAAATTCATCAGGAAGCTCAAAATGTCTGACCCCTTGCAGCCGCCACTGACTGATTTCGTTTTTACAGCAGAAGAGGAAGAAGCCGTCGAATTTGCATTGACCACCAGTAAGCCCTGGAAGCATGAGCATGACGACCTCAAGGGTGTAAGGGCTGTCTTGGTCGCCTTGAAGGATAGAGTTCGTAGCTTCCACCTAAAAAGACAGAGTTCTAAGTGCTGCTACTGTCGTATGAATCTTCACGGCGGAGGCAGTTTCATCGTTGATCGTGAACATATCGTCCCCAAGGATAAGTACCGCGACCTGACCTACGTTATTTCCAACCTTTCTGTTGCCTGCAAGCGGTGCAACATGCAATTCAAAAAGGATGACGTGGGATTTCTCATAAGTCGCGACACCATTCTCACTAATCACGGCTCAAGCGATCAATATCGGTTCATCCATCCAAATTTTGACAAATACAGTCAGTTCATCAAAAAAATAAGCTATGAGGAAGATGATCAAGTCTACGTTAAATACACAAAATCGGACCATCCCAAGGCCGAATATACATACTCCTATTTCGACTTGCGAGCCTTGGAAGTGAATAGCTTCGATCAGGGTCAGGGCATTGATACTTCAAGCGTAACTAACCTCATACGCGAGCGCCTGGATCAATTAGTCAGCCAGTTGGGCTAGCTGGTCAGTCTATCCATCCATGCTGCCGACTAGATGTGGTGGGCAGCATGGACGCACCATGGAGCGGGTGCGACAAAAGGAAATCTCATGTCACCCCGCGCTGCGCCTCGATAGCCCTGGCTGTTGAATTTCCATCGAGGAACCCAGCTTGTGAAGCCGAAACCCCGGGGGGCATCTCACGCGACCTACTGTGCTTACGGTGTTACTGCCGGAGCAAAATTGACCCAACGGCTGACTATTCACTGACCCAAGCGCTCGTTCTCCGAGCCCCATCAGAGGTGGATTTTGAGAAGGATACTGTGGGTCAGCTGTGTACCGTTACGTGGGTCAAATTCGCATCAGCGGCAACACGCCAGCATGATGTTCCGGCTTGAGAGCTTGGATAGATTCAATGCCAGCAGGCTATTCGTCAACCAATTCGACCTGTCATAACAACGTACGGCGCCCAGTGCGCTGCTTGGCTCACCCCTGTATTGATCGCTTGATCGCGATAGTATTCATTAAGGCTAATCTGAGCTTCACGTAACGCGACAGCGATGGTGCGTGGAGATTCAAACGCTTGACATGTTTCATAAAATTTCCTGAAAAAGCTTGGTGCGCTGACATCCAAGGTTTCCCAGAGACTGGACACCACGCTTCGAACACCTCCACGCAGCAGCGTAAGCGAGAATCCTTCCACGTCCAAATCCTGACGTGCTGTTCCGCAGGCTGATAGTACAAACAGCCCCAAATCCGACTGTTCAGCCTCAGTAGCTTTACGCAGCCGGTTCATGCTCAAATTGCCGTCGGCAAGAGCTAGCATCGACAGCGAGTCACTGGTCGCATTGAATACAGCGTGCGTCGCAAGATGGATGGCACAGTTATTTTGTCCATCGAGCGTAAGCTTAACTAGCATACGATCAATCGAACATTCGTCATGGCTGTAAGCTTCACAGACCACAGGTGGTATTTTGGATTCCAGCGCACCTTGGATAAACTCACGCTCTAGAGCCGCCCCAGGCAACCGGCCATCAGCTAACTCAGAGCAGGCAAAAATAGTCACAGATGAACTATTATGTGCTGTACTTGCAGGAATTAAGCTACCGGCAGCATTGAAGTAAGCGATTGAGTAGCGCTCAAAAAGATATCTTTCACCATCGAACAACGCCGCGAATGGAACTCCATCCAGTGGGCTGTCTGTCTCGATCCATAAATGAGTAACACCTTGCAACGCATCAGCCACGGGCTTAATTAATGCGCCGTACAGTGCAGAGGCAAGCTCCAAAAAGTCGCGTTGGCTCGCAGAGTGCGATTGACGCAACGCAAAGGAGATCAAAGAAATTTCTTCGAACGTTGCGTCGGTTTGATAGGTTGAAATCGAGGCCCCTACTTGCACCGTGACCGTCATGTATGTAGGTGACACAAGGTATCGGATCCGAGCATCCCCAGGAGCTAGCACGTCTGGAGATAAATTGCCTTGAGCTTGGCGCTGCAACATCTTACGGCGATTGATTTGAGCTTCAATTGCGTGATCAAGGCCAGCCAGCAAGTCGCCCATGCGTTCGATCGTCGCGTCGCTTAAGCTTTCGTTCATTGGAATCGAGGTCAAAAACGACAGTATGCCCGACTCGTGTAACCCCGCAGCTTCAGCCTGGTTGAGGGCTATGGCAGCTTCAATCTCGACTGGGACACTGTCGCGTCGCGTATATACGCCCCATGCGTCATCTTTGAGCAATGCAAACGCCTGCTCCGCTTCGTTGTATCTGCCGGCAATGGTTAGGCTTTGAGCTAGTTTGCGATGGGCGTCTGATCGTGATCTTAGGTACAAAGCTGCCCCGATCGATTCGAGTGTCTCGCTAGGATAAGCTTCCCTGTATACAGCGTGAACAGCTGCCTTGCCGAACAGCACAGCAGCATGGCGAGCATTGAGTCGTTCAAAACCCTCAACCATCTTTAACCGAATGAAGGAGTCAGGATTTAAAAAGCCTTCCAACGTCGCCTGATCGCTGGTGCGGCCCCAGTTTGATAATCCGGCTAGTAGCGCCCAAGCGAAATAAAACCAAGCTTGCTCAGTATGCTCTAAGTATGACTCCACCAGCCCCGCACACGCCCAGCCTCTTCCTTCGAACCACGCTCTTGACCCGACCTGCTTACATTGTTGCGCAGCTTTGGCAAACCAGTATGCAGCTTGATGGAGTGATGCCTGTTTTTCGGCGTGGGCGATCGTCCTCATACCTAAATTGAAGTGAACAAAGCCGATCCCACTGTAAGCATGAATGCATTGGTAGTCCGCATCAGCTTGCTGGAAAGGGTCAGTATTCTCCTCCGCACAACGAAGTACCCTTCCAAAAGCAGCGAGTGCTCGCTCGCTTAAGTTACCCCCTGCAAGAGCATTGCCGTAATTATTAAATAGTGTTGCGAGATCGCCGGCAGTCGGAACGTACTCGGTTGCCTCGGTGGCAAGCCATACAGTTGTATGTGTGGACAAGATAGCAAGTAGTGAGTGCGGAGTTCTGTTAAGCGCGTGCATTAGTCCATCAACTTCGAGCCACCGATCGGCGGGGCTCTGTTTATCCGCCATGTCCATGGATGCGATTGCAAAGGCTGCCCGAAGTGTGTAAGGAGGGCCTTCCAGTGGAAACCCATACCGGCAAATTGAGATCGTCCAAGCGATGGCAGATTGTAGCGGGGAGGCTCCATTGAGAGTTGCGTTTATTGCGCTAGCTTGATCCATGCGCTTCAGAGCTGTATCCAAATCACCTTGCCATGCATGGGCTGCTGCGGAGAGGCGCAAGCATGTGTCATTGGCGATTGGCTCTACTTGATGACCATCGCATAGGCGGCAGGCTATCTCTAGTATCTGGGTCGCACGACGGCGTCTTCCGGTTTCATCGAGAGCTAACGCTAGCTGAGATAAGATATTTACCAATCGAGTCCAGTCACGGCACTCGCGTCGGAGTATAGAGAGCGCGCGCTGCAACGCGCGTTTTGCATAGTGGGGATTCTCAACCATTCCCAAGCAGTACGTTGCCCATTCGTACAGGAAGTCGGCGCGCTGGAGAGGTCGTTTACTGTAAAGAATTTTTGTGAGCCAGACCATAAACGCGGCTTGCCGTGTTGACGTCAGAGAAGCTATGGGGCTGGCTATACCAGAACGCAGCCAGCCCTCTGCACTCAGGAACAGCTCTCTCGCCCGCTCGTTGTCGCCCGCTCCTAATTTACGAGCGCACGCTATCAACTCCTGCCGACTTTTTTTTGCACTGCTGCGGGTGAAACTCGCAAGGCAAAGGCGAAAGAACTTGGTTTCCTTCATAGCTGGATTCATACGTCCTGCGCAAACCAATAATCGTTTTCACCTGCCCGAACGAGTTCTATGTCCCCGGCACGCGTGGGGCATTTTTCGAGTTTCTCGAGCACTTCAAGCACGCAGTGATCGCTACCGAAACGCGCATGGAACGCTGCCTCAATCGTGACTAATTGCTTCCCGTTTGAGTCTTCACGGAGCAGCATCAAAACAAAGAACTCTTTCTGCCCGAGCTGCACACCTTTTTTATGTAGATTCAGCGCCAGCTTGGTGAGTGCCTTGCCCACGGAAAGCGCCAAGTTCAGCATGTCGGATTCAGATAGCGCCCCGGAAAAAATCGCAGTATCGGTGAACACGTCTTTCAATAGGCCGAACAAGCTGCTCAAAAGCTGCAGGTCTTCATTCCGGATCACCCAACGTGTGGGCTTGAAGACTGCCCGATGAGAACTATCACCGCCTTTATTAGACTGAGCAACCTGCCATTCATCAACCAATGCTTGCGCAAGAGCATTGGCGTGAGGGCCCACTCCATCTCTAGCCAAGTGCTCTGCCAGAAAAGAGATTGCTTCAGTGCGGTCAACAAATTGGTTTCGCAAGGCATCGCTCCGGGTCAAAATTCTGTGAACCATACTCGCTAACGAGAGCATTGCCAAACGTCTAGAATGCTGCTTCCGCGCTAGAAAAAGGCTCGCACAAGTCGGTAAAAGAGCCCTGTAGCGAGATTCTTACAACCGCGTGGGCTTGATCGGCTATTGAGGGTAGTTGGTTCAGTACCTAGATTTACTATTTGCAGTACACCGTCCATGCTCATCAATACGGGACGTGGAGCTCTGGCTCAACATTTTCCGGCGCATGCCCGTGCTGGATCAACAGGCACGCTGGCCAGGCGCATCACCCACCTTCCGTACCTATCGTTTACCGCGTCCAGCCCCCCCATGAGCTTTCGCTCGACGCCATTTGAGCCATAATAAACAGGTAACACGTAATTTCGTTCCGCCAGAGTGCTGCTAAGCAGGCGTTGATGTTCAGGGCTGCGGTAGCTGACTCGCCTTGCTTACCGACTCAGCCGATGCTGCCTGCATGCAAGGTGGTAAGACTACCGCGCCCTCGATTCTTCAAAGAGCGGCTCCCTGAAGGACATTTGCGCCAGGGCGCTGATCAGACCACCTTTGAGCGGCTGAGCTGGTTCGATAAACCAGTAGCAGTGTTTCTTTGCGTGCGTGATCGCGACGTAGGCTAAGCGAAGCGTCTTCTCTCCTAGAGCAGTGTCATAGAGCCTGTGGTCACCTTGCTTGCCTAATATAGCCTGACGATAAGCCATGTTGCGGTAAGGCGAGACTGCTATCTGTGAGAAGTCCCCGACTGAAAATACGGAGTCGGCCTCTAGCCCTTTGAGCCGTGGTATGTCAAAAACTTGATGCTCGCGGAACGCTTGAATCTTCTGGTTTGCCCGAGAACGGACCTGACTTGCCCTGCACTTCTTTCTTGGTCTCATTCTTCCGGTAGAGCACCAGTGTGGTCTGCTCCTGATCACAATTGAATCGCCCCGGGTGGGTAGACATCTCTTAGCCTTGAACTGAGGCCAATTAGGAAGTGCCATGAGCAACCAGCTCCGGGACAAACCGCACTGCTCAATTATGAGGTTGCCAGGTTCTACCCGATTTTCAACTAGATCCCAAGGCATGTTTCTTGAAATCCAGCATTCATCACCCTCTGGATTGGGACCGTCAGAGGTCGGGACGATGAGGCTAAGGATGGCGGGGGAAACTAAGTCTATGAACATCAATCGATGAACAATTACGTTCATTTCGGGAACACTGAGCCAGTAATTTCGGCCTCATGAGCTGCCTATGAACATCTGACATCGCCCATAAGTTAAATATGATGCCATGTTAGAAATGTTCACGACGTCCACTCTGTCAACGGGCCATGTACTTCGTGTTAATGACTTGATTCGCTACTATTGATGTTATTTTGACTCCTCTCAATTTTCGCGCCCTTTACGAACTCGGAACACACTCATGGATGAAAGCCTTCTCTGGCTGAAGTGCTCAGAACTGAACTTGCGAAATTTCAGGAAGTAAACATCAGTAATTTGATGCCCTTCACCTTTCGAAAAATTTAGTTTCTTGGCCGCCTGCGGTTAAAGCGACGCGTGAGCACAAACTTAATGCACGTCTAGCAGTGCACCGCATTTCCAGGCAGATGCTTCCTAAAGGTTTTTGCAATGTCGGTTTCATCGGGGCAGAGATTTCAGCTGCTCGCGTTATGTCTGCGTGTGGGTTTGTTTTCCTGCGAGCCTACCTTCAGGTTCAAGTTCACTAGCTGATTTCGCTGCAATATCAATAAATTGTCCACGTCGACTGATGGCTCCAAGCAGGACTCTTGCTTCAGTCTGATAACGCGTTTGATTCATCCCCGCTCGCGCGCGTTGAGGGTGCAGATAACGCCGCACGCAGCATATCCGTCAATTTACCAACGCTCCTCCTTACTGCCGGGCAGGATCAAGATTCGCCTCAACTTTTTCCCGATACACAGGCACTGATCAAATTTCTGTCCTATCTTTGTCTGCGACGATTAGTTAGATTCGCGGGTGGAATTGGCGCTCGGGTGGGTGTCAGTGCAAGTGTTGTTCATCGTGTTGAAAAGCCTTGATGGTGCCTGCCCGTTAATTCAGATGATCCTGGAAGAACTGGGTCAGCTTGGCGAAAGGAATCAGATCGACCCGGTCATACAGATCGACATGGCCTGCGTTGGGCACGATGACCAACTCTTTAGGTTCTCCGGCCAGGCGCATCGCTTCTTCGCTGAACTCGCGGGAGTGGGCGTTTGCGCCTGTTATAAACAGCATCGGGCGGGGCGAAATACTCTCGATATCAACAAATGGGTAGAAATTCATGAACTTGGTGTTGCTGCTCAGCGTCGGGCGGGTGGTCTGTTGCGGGGTGGAGCTGGCCGGCGTGAATTCACCGCGCGGGGTGCGGTAGAAATCAAAGAACTCGCGCTGAATGGGGTGGGTGTCGGCATTGAGCGCCTGTACGGTGCCACCGGTGTATTCGGTCTTGGCGCCGGTGAATTCCACATAACGCTGCTCGGCCGCCGCTGCGATGACCTGCTTGCGCTGCTCAAGGGTTTGCGAGTGCTTGAGACCGTTGCGGTTGGCGGCGCCCATGTCGTACATGCTGACAGTGGCGATCGCTTTCATGCGTGGGTCTATCTTGGCCGCGCTGATCACGAAGCTACCGCTGCCACAGATACCCAGGACGCCGATGCGCTCACGGTCGATAAAGGGGCGCGTGCCGAGATAATCCACGGCGGCGCTGAAGTCCTCGGCGTATACGTCCGGCAGCACCGCATTGCGTGGGCTGCCTTCGCTTTCGCCCCAGAACGACAAATCCAGCGATAGGGTAACGAAGCCCTCTTCCGCCAGTTTTTGCGCATAAAGGTTGGAGCTTTGCTCCTTTACCGCGCCCATGGGGTGGCCAACGATAATGGCCGGGCTGCGGGTGGTGTTGGCCAGACCTTTAGGGACGAAAAGATTGCCCACCACATTGAGCTGATACTGATTTTTGAAGCTGACCTTCTGCATGGTCACCTTGTCACTTTTGAAGAAATTATCTGCACCGTTGGACATATCGGCTCCTAAAGCGGTGAGTGAACAGAACATAAA
Source organism: Pseudomonas kielensis (assembly GCF_014236655.1). Taxonomy (GTDB): domain Bacteria; phylum Pseudomonadota; class Gammaproteobacteria; order Pseudomonadales; family Pseudomonadaceae; genus Aquipseudomonas; species Aquipseudomonas kielensis. Next base: position 319,275 of record NZ_JACMYG010000002.1, on the reverse strand, counting down.
CCCGAGCATTACGAGAAGGCTTTTCATAGGGCATCTTTTTCAGAGGAAGCCAACGGCGAAGCAGGCAGTTAGCGCAAGGCTCTGCCCTCTCCCCGCAGGCAGGGTTGGGATGCCAGCTATTGTTGCTGAACCAAGAGATTTTGATTAGCTAATGAATACTTAATTCGGATATAAGCCTAGCTAATCAATCGCCTGAGTACATCGCTGTGGCTAAACACAATTTCAACGATCTGCTGGCCTTCGTCACCGTGGCGCGCACGGGCAGCTTTACCCGCGCGGCAGTTCAACTTGAGGTGACCCAATCGGCAGTGAGTCAGGTGGTTTCGGCCCTGGAGGCACGTCTGAAAATTCGCTTGCTTACCCGCACCACGCGCAGCGTTTCTCTGACTACGGCGGGTGAGCGATTGCTGGAAGCTGTGGGCCATCGCTTTGATGAAATCGAAGCCGAAGTGGAAGCCTTGACTGAGTTGCGCGACAAACCAGCCGGCACGGTGCGGATCACCTGCGGTGACAGCATCATCAAGACCACGCTGCTGCCCAAGCTAACGCCACTGCTGCAGATGTATCCGGATATCAAGCTGGAATTCGATATCAACTATGGCTTTCGCGATATCGTCGCCGACCGCTTCGATGCCGGCGTGCGCTTCAGTGACACGGTGGCCCAAGACATGATTGCCGTGCCCATCGGCCCGGCGATACGAATGGCGGTCGTGGCAGCGCCCAGTTACTTCGCCCAAAACCCCGCTCCCGAACATCCTCGCGATCTGGCAACACATCGCTGCATCGACATACGCTTCCCCACCTATGACGGCATGGACGCGTGGGAATTCGAGCGCCAGGGCAAGAAGCTGAAAGTGCGGGTAGCTGGCCAATTGGTATTCAACTCCACTACCCATATCGCCGATGCCGCGGTCAGCGGGCTGGGCATCGCTTATCTGCCCGAGGACGAATTTTCCTCGCAACTGGCTCAAGGACTCCTGGTACGGGTGCTGGAAGACTGGTGTGAGCCCTTCGGCGGTTTCCACCTGTACTACCCCAGCCGCCGGCAGCCTTCCCAGGCTTTTTCGCTAGTCGTTGATGCACTGCGGGTGGATCGGTTGCCACCCGATGGCACCGTAACTTCAAGGGATGCGTGAGCAGACATAACCTATACAAAAATGACGCCCGTAAAGGGTTTTGGCGATGCGTGTCACTCTGCTATCAGTCGGCTAGCATCCTCTGCTGCGCTCGCACCTCGCCAGGCTGTCGTCACTTCCAAATGGGCGGTAGTGGCCAATCTCGCGGCAAATGAATAGAGCCCATTGTCAGTCCTTTTCTTTCAGCCTATCTTATACAAAACCTATACAAGACCACTAGAAATGTACAACAAAAAGGATTGGCCACTGACGCTGTACTTTGACGGCCAATGTCCGCTGTGTGCGCGCGAAATCAAGATCCTGAATCGACACGCCACAGAAAGTCGACTGCTTTTTATTGACATCAGCAGCGGTGCGTTCGACGCCAAGGCACTCGGGTTCACGCTCGAGCAAATGCAGTCCTCGCTGCACGCCCGTTTCGCCGATGGCCGCTGGGTAACCGGTCTGGACGCCACCTTGTGGAGCTGGCGCGCCGCCGGCTTAGGGTTTTGGGTATCGCCCCTGACATGGCGTGCCACCCGGCCACTGCTGGTTTTAGGTTATCGCTTCTTCTGCCGCTTGCGCCCCCATCTGGCGTGGCTTCCTCACCCTGATGGCCGCCGTCGCTGTGTGGACGACCGTTGCGGGGTACTGGAGTCAAAACCCGCACCAGCCGAGGGGCCCACGTTGAAAACAAAGCAGCCCTAGAACGCTTCGCTTTGGTACTGGCCCGACCAAGAACCTGGGTCATAGCTGATCGGGTGAACAACGTGTTTTCTGGTGCGCAGCAGGCACTCTCCTACTGCCAAGGATTGCCGCCACATCAAGCGCAGCATGCCTGCGAGGAGTCTAAATGAACCCATCAATAGCCAAGCATTACCGTGAAATTCTCGTCGCCGTAGGCGAGAACCCTGAGCGTGAAGGATTGCTGGACACGCCCACGCGCGCAGCCAAAGCGATGCAATACCTGTGCAACGGCTACACGATGAGTCTGGAAGACGTGACCAACGGTGCCCTGTTCGAATCGCAAAACGATGAAATGGTCATCGTGCGCGACATCGAACTGTATTCATTGTGTGAGCATCACCTGCTGCCCTTCATCGGCAAGGCTCATGTCGCGTACATCCCCACAGGCAGGGTACTGGGTCTATCAAAGGTCGCCCGAGTCGTCGATATGTTCGCTCGCCGCTTGCAGATCCAGGAAAACCTCACAAAACAAATTGCGGATGCCATCCATCACATCACCGATGCGGCCGGTGTGGCTGTGGTTATTGAGGCAAAGCACATGTGCATGATGATGCGAGGCGTGGAGAAGCAAAACTCGGTGATGACTACATCGGTGATGCTGGGCGCCTTTCGCGATTCGTCCGCTACGCGTCACGAGTTCCTGCAACTGATAGGGCGACGCGCTTAGCGCCAATAGATCACGTCTGTCTGCGGAGAGGCTAAATGAACAGTTCCTTCAGGATGAACTCCCTTGGCGAGGGCTACCGTGCCTTGGTGATAGGCGCCAGTGGAGCGCTCGGCGCGGCGTTTTGTGAGTGGCTCAACGAAGATCCAGGATGCTCGGTGGTTCGTGAGCTGGGGCGCAATAGTGTTCCAGGATTGGATCTGGAAAAGCCCGACAGTATCGCCAGCGCAGCCGCCGAATTAGCCGAAGAAGCCCCGTATCAGTTGATTTTGCATGCTGCCGGTCTGCTTCATCGCGAAGACATCAAGCCTGAAAAAAGTTACACCTCCATTGAAGCGGATGCGCTTCAGGCAATATTCCAAGTCAACACACTCGGGCCTGCACTGGTTTTGCGCCACTTCCTGCCCTTGCTTGACCCTCGTGGTGCGATGGCAATGCTTTGCGCCAAGGTCGGCAGTATTGGCGATAACCGTCTGGGCGGCTGGTATGCCTATCGCGCCTCCAAGGCTGCGTTGAACATGCTGATTAAAACGGCGGCGATTGAACTAGCACGAACACGCCCTCAGACCCGCTTGCTGAGTCTTCATCCAGGCACGGTCATTTCGGGCCTGTCCCAGCCCTTTAAAGGCGCTTGCGCCGCCAGGCCTGCAAGCCTCGCTGCCCGCGAATTGTTATCACTGATTGACCGCTTGGCGCCTGCCGACAGCGGCAATTTCTTTGCTTATAACGCAGAACGCCTACCGTGGTAGTTACGCATTCCGTTCTCGCTGACTGCGCCTTGGTGAGTCACCTTCCGTTGGACGCTGTCGAATGAACAAGACTCACCGACTGTGCCTGGTCTTGGGCGACCAGTTGTCTTTTGACCTGGCCTCATTGAAGGGGCTGGACAGCCAGCGCGATACGGTTTTACTGGTCGAAGTGATGGAGGAAGCCAGTCATGTGCCCCATCACCCGCAAAAAATCGCACTGATCTTCAGTGCGATGCGTCATTTTGCTGAGGCGTTGCAGCAGCGTGGCATCCGCGTGCAATACGTCACGCTTGATGATCCGCAAAACAGCGGCTCGGTGCCGGGCGAGTTGCGGCGCTGGCAGTCGTTGCTGCAGCCGGATGAGTTGCACCTGACAGAATGCGGTGACTGGCGCCTGGAGCAGTCGCTCAAAGATTGCGGCTTGGCGATCCAGTGGCATACCGATAGCCGTTTTCTTTGCACCCGACTCGAGTTTGCGTCCTGGGCCGAAGGCAAAAAGCAGCTGCGCATGGAGTTCTTCTACCGCGAGATGCGACGCAAGAGTGGCTTGTTGCTCAACGGCGATGGCAGCCCGGTCGGCGGCGCCTGGAACTTTGATGCCGAAAATCGCAAGGCACTGCCTAAAGGCGTTAGAGCCCCCTCCCGCCTCCGTTTTTCGGCCGATGCAATCACCCAGGACGTGCTAGCGCTGGTCGCAAAAAACTTTTCCAGCCACTACGGCGCCCTCGACACCTTTGACTACCCGGTGACTCACGCCGATGCCCAAGCGCTGTGGGACTACTTCCTCGACTGGGGGTTGGCAGCCTTCGGCGACTACCAGGATGCGATGGCCAGTGATGAACCTTTCCTGTTCCATGCGCGAATCAGCGCTGCGCTGAATATTGGCCTGCTGGATCTGCGTCAATTGTGCAGCGACGTCGAGGCGGCGTATTGGTCGCACAGAATTCCATTAAACGCCGCCGAAGGCTTTATCCGTCAACTCATTGGCTGGCGTGAATATGTACGCGGCGTGTACTGGCTGAAAATGCCCGACTACGCCGGCGGCAATCTGTTTGGTAACAGCAGGCCGCTTCCAGCGTTCTATTGGACAGGCGACACCAGGATGAACTGCATGGGCCAGGCGATCGGCCAAAGTTTGAAACATGCCTATGCCCACCATATCCAACGGTTGATGGTGACCGGCAACTTTGCGTTGCTGGCGGGCATCGCACCGAGCCAGATGTGCGACTGGTACCTGGCGATCTACATGGACGCATTCGACTGGGTCGAGCTACCCAATACATTGGGCATGGTCATGCATGCCGATGGTGGTTACTTGGGCTCCAAGCCTTACTGCGCCAGCGGCCAGTATATAAAGCGTATGTCCGACTACTGCCGAAACTGCGCGTACAAAGTCAGTGAAAGCACGACGGACGACGCCTGCCCTTTCAATTCGCTTTACTGGCATTTCCTAATGCGTCACGGCGACCTTCTGCGCAGCAATCAGCGCATGGGCATGGTCTACAAGAACCTCGATCGGATGACTGAGGCCAAGCAGCAAGGACTCTGGAAACGGGGCCAACAACTGCTCGCCAAACTCGATGCGGGGGAGTCGTTTTGAAGAAGAGTGAACTGCCTGTAAAGGCGTGTGCGGTCTGCGGATTGCCTTTCGCCTGGCGCAAGAAATGGGCGCGCTGCTGGGCTGAGGTGCGCTACTGCTCGGAGCGTTGCCAACGGCGCAGGAGCAGTGGACGTCATGTCATCCCCTCCCAAACTGCTGGAAATGGATGACTGGCGGATCACGACGTCCTGATAGAACGAATCCCGATTGCCCTGGACATACGCCCTGGCCACCTCCTGGTTCTGTTCTTCAGTCCAGCCCGGGACCCGTTTGACCATGCACCCAAAACGTAAATCGAAGCTGTTCGGCATCACGGCACGTGGCTGTTGAGCAAAATGGCGTAGATACGTACATCGCCGAACATCAAGCTGATCTGTGTGAAGTGGGTAGCAGGTCGGTAGTAGGCCGATGGCGCGATCAGGTCGCCGCCCAGGCGCTCGGAGTCACCATGGAAAATCGGGTGCCCGATGTGACCTTCAAAGACGTTGGCGAAGCAGAGGGTCAGCGAGGAGCCTCGGCCGAGCAAAACTGGATGCTCACTTCAAAGCCATCCGCCCTCCCTTTCGCCGGTGATGTCAGGGTCATACTGGCGCCGACGCCTTGCACAATGGTTTTGGCAATCGCCAACCCTAACCCCGAGCCACTGGCTTGGTTGTTACCCCGAACAAAGCGGTCGGTCAGTTGCTGCAAGGCTGACTCTGGCACCGTCGGGCCGCCATTGGTTACCCGTAGCAGCGCCTGATTGGTGAGACTGACGTTGATCGGTTGGTCTGCTGCGCCGTACTTCAACGCATTCTCGATTACGTTGCGCAACAGAATGCCGAAGGCATCCGGGTCAATTGCCGAGTACACACTGGCCTGGGTTGGCAATTGCAACTCGATCCGATGCCCGCTGCTGTGGTTCCACTCATCGACCACATGGGCCAGTAATGGAATCAGGTCCTGAGGCGCTTCGGGCAACAGCCCGCCGCCCTCAGCCTTGGCCAGTTGCATGAGTTTTTCCGAGAGCCGTGCCAGGTCACGCAAGGAGTTTTCGATCTTCGCCGCTCGTACCCGCAACGGCCCCTCGGGCGCTTCTTGGCGCAGGCGTTGGATCTGCGCCAGGGTCGCCGCCAGCGGTGTACGCAGTTCATGGGCGCTGTTGGCGGTGAAACTGCGCTCGGCCTCCAATGCCTTGCGTAGACGCTCAAGCAGGTGGTTGACCGCATCGGCCAGCGGGTCGATTTCCGCAGGGAGTTGCGCCACGTTGATCGCAGACAGGTCACCCACGCCCCGCGCTTCCACGGCCCGACGATAGGCCAACACGCTGCGCAGGCTGATGCGAACAAACACCCAGGTGCCCAGCAGGCTGATGGGGATCAACGCCAGCAACGGCAACAGCAAGGCAAACAGCGCTTCGCGCGCCGCTTCACGGCGATGGCCGAGCGGTTCGGCGATTTCGATAAACAGTGTTCCGCGCATCGCTGAAGCTCCGTACAGGCGGTACTTTTTGGTGGTGGAAAAGCCTTCGCTCGGTCGTTTGTTGAAGATCTTTGGGTTGGCATCGTGGGACTGCATCAGAATCTCGCCGTTGGCATCGCGAACCAGATACGTCAGGTATTCCTTGTGCATTTTCAGCGTGGCGATGTGTTGTGCATCTCGTGGTTCTTCACGGTTGCTGATTTCCAGTGCCGCCAAAGGCAAGATGCGCTGCGCGGTCTCCTCCAGCGCGCTGTCGAAGGCTTCATTCAACTCGTGCTGCACCACCAGCCAGGCGCCAACGGTCGCTCCCAGCCAGAGCAAGGTCATGCCCAGTGTCAAACCGAGGCCGAGGCGTTTTTGCAGGCTTGAAGACTTCATAGGGGCATCAACCGGTAACCCATGCCGCGCACGGTTTCAATCAGCTCGCGCCCGAGTTTTTTGCGCAGGCGACTGATGTAGACCTCAATGGTATTGCTCTCGATTTCCGCGCCGAAGGCATACAGGCGCTCCTCGAGCTGCGACTTCGACAGCAGCGCACTGGGGCGCTGGACAAAGGCCTCGAACAGCGCCCACTCGCGGGCCGTCAGATCTACCGTGACGCCGGCGCGCTGTACCGTGCGGGCGCTCATATCGACTTGCAGATCACCGAGCCTGATCTGCGGATTGGGATTGCCACTGTAGCGTCGGGCCACGGCTGCAACCCGGGCGGACAGTTCGAACAGGTCGAACGGCTTGACCAGGTAGTCGTCAGCCCCGGCATTGAGACCGGCAATACGGTCGGAGATCTGATCCTGGGCGGTCAGGATGATCACCGGGGTCACGTCACCGGCCAAGCGCTGCTGGCGCAGGAAATCCAGGCCGCGACCGTCCGGCAGCATCAGGTCCAGCAAAATCAAGTCGTATGGCGTCGTGCGTACGCTATTGCGCGCATGGTCCAGGCGTTGCACCCAATCCACGGCGTGACCGTCATCGGCAATCTGCTCGCGTACCGCCTCTCCTAGCCCCGGTGCGTCCTCGACCAATAAAACCCGCATCTTGCATCCCCTGTGATCGTTGTCATGCAGCACCTTAATCGCCTTGCCTGACGTGAATCTGAAGATTCAGCTGGTTGTCAGGAATGCACCTTAGGGTATGCCACTCACGCCGGCCCGACAGGAGACAGATCATGAAATCAGCTTTTATTGCCAGTACCGCCCTGTTGAGCGTGCTGCTCAGCGCTTGTGCCCTGGCCGATGACGACTGCAGCGAGCCCGTCAGCGACTGGCAACCGCGCGAAACCCTGCGCCAGAACGTGGAACAGCAATGGGGCTGGAGCGTGCAGCGCATCAAGGTCGACGACGGTTGCTACAAACTCAAAGGAACCGACCGCAAGGGCAACGCCATCGAAGCCCGCTACGCCCCCGCCTCCCTACGCTTGCGCTCGTTGCAGATCAATTTCGGTGACGACGGCGACGCCGGGGACTACCTCGCCCAGCCGGCTCACGAATGATTCATGGCCGTTCAGGTTGCTGTCAGCAAGCAGGTTCAGGCTCCCGCCCTATCGTACAAACAGGACTTCCTCATGAAAAAGATCATCGCTGCAACCTGCCTGGTCGGTGCCATTGCCCTCCCGGGGCTGGCCCAGGCCCGTGAAGTGACCCTGACCACGCAACTGAAGAACTACAGCGGAAACGATGCATACCTGGCGATCTATCTCACCGACGCCAATGGCCAATACCAGAAGACGCTTTGGGTGGCTGGCAAAAAGGCCAAGTACTACCGGCACCTGACCGATTGGGCCCGGGGCAGCGGTATGCGCCCGAGCGAGTATGACGGGGTCAGTGGCGCCAGTGTCGGCAGTGGGCAGACCCTCAAAGTCAGCGTTGAGTTGGCGGACACCTTGATTGATGCCGGCTACCAGATCCGCATCGACAGCGCCGTGGAGGACAAGCGTGAAGCCCGAGCCGACATCAGCGTCCCCCTGACCTCCAAGGGTTCGAGCGTCCCCGCGCCGGGCAACACCTACGTCGATTCCTTTACTTACGATCTGTAGCACCTGCACGTACTGGAGGCTGAACATGCTTCGTCAGTTGCATTCCTTGCCCGGCCTGATTGCCGCCCTGTTGGTCATGATATTGGCCATCAGCGGCGCGATATTGTCCGTGGATCCAGCGTTGGAACGCCTGCACAGCCCCCCTGTTGCTGCCGGCCAACTGAATGTGGGTCAATTGGCCGGGCGCATTGCCAACCACTATCGGGGCGCCGAGCAAATCCAGCGCACCGCGTCGGGAACGGTCATCGTCTACTACAGCCAGGGCGGTCAGTCCGGGGCCGATATGGTCGATCCACTGACCGGCCAGGGCCTTGCGCCCTATGCACCGTCGGCCTTCACACGCTGGATCAAAGACCTGCACCGCTCGCTGTTCATGGGCACGCCGGGCCACGGTGTGTCGGGCGCCGGCGCCCTGTTCATGTTGATCCTTTCGGTGTCCGGCGCCTTGCTGCTGGCCCGACGCCTGGGCGGCTGGCGCAATCTACTGCGACCACTGCGGGGTACGTTAAGCCAGCGCTGGCATGCTGAAGTCGGGCGCCTGGCCTTGCTGGGGCTGTTGTTGTCAGCCCTCAGTGGCCTCTACATGTCTGCCACCACCTTCGGTTTGATCGCCGACGGCAGTCAGAACGAGCCCCCCTTCCCCAATCACATCAGCACCGGCGAGGCGTTGCCGGTGGCGAACCTGCAAGCCTTGCAGGCCATCGACCTGAATGACCTGCACGAACTGGTCTACCCAAGCCCCGGCAATCCGCAGGACGTGTTTTCCTTGCGCACGGCCCAGGGCGACGGCTACGTGGACCCGGTCAGCGGCACCCTGTTGTCCTGGCAAGCCCATGACTCGATGCACAACGTTTACCAACTGATCTACCGGTTGCACACCGGTGAAGGCCTTTGGTGGCTGGGCCTGCTGCTCGGTCTGTGCGCCCTGTGCGTACCGTTGATGAGTGTGACCGGCATGCTGCTCTGGTGGCGCCGCCGCAAGGCCGGCCCGAACATCCGCCACAACAGCCCCGCTCACTGCGCCGACAGCGTGATTGTGGTGGGCAGTGAAAACAACAGCACCTGGGGCTTTGCCAACACCCTGCACGATGCCCTGCACCGGGCCGGGCATCGGGTGCACAGCGCGGCGATGAATCAATGGACAGGCGATTACCGCAGCGCCCAACGGCTGTTCATTCTTACCGCGACCCATGGCGACGGCGATGCCCCCGCCTCGGCGTCGCAATTCCTGGCACGGCTGACCCGGGTGGGCCTCACGCCAGGCCTACCGTTTGCGGTGCTGGGGTTTGGGGATCGACAGTTTCCGAAATTCTGTCAGTACGCCCATCAAGTGCACGATGCGTTGGTGCAGGCCGGTGGCACAGCATTAGTGGGGCTGGAGACAATCAATCGCCAGTCCCCTCAAGAGTTCGCACGATGGGGGCACGCGTTAGGCGATGCGCTGGGAGATGATCTGACCCTGGTCCACACCCCGCAACAGCCGCGTACGCATCAACTGGTATTGCACGAATGCAGGGTCTACGGCGAGCAGGTGAATGCGCCGACCCACATTCTGCGCTTCAAGGCGCCGGGTGAATTACCCGCCTTCCAGGCGGGGGACCTGGTCGGGATTCTACCGCCGGGTAGCCCCGTACCACGCTTCTACTCACTGGCCAGCGGTTCCGACGACGGCGTGCTGGAAATCTGCGTCCGTAAACACGAAGGTGGCCTGTGTTCGGCGTTCCTGCATGGCCTGGCGATTGGCGAGTCGATCGAAGCGTTCATTCAGCCCAACCCACAATTTCGTCCAGCCTCGGGCGCGCACCCGGTGATCCTGATCGGTGCCGGCACCGGGATTGGCCCCTTGGCCGGTTTTATTCGTAACAACAAGGCCCGGCACCCGATGCATTTGTACTGGGGCGGACGCAACCCGGCGTCGGATTTCCTCTACGAACCGGAGCTCAACCGTTACCTGGCCGACCGACGTCTGACCGCGCTACGCGCCGCGTTCTCGCAGGTTCAGGACCGCAGTTACGTGCAGGACCGATTGATCGGCGATGCCCTGGCCTTGCGCCGGTTGATTGAAAAAGGGGCTCAGGTGTTGGTGTGCGGCAGTCGCGAAATGGCCAAAGGCGTGATGCTGGCCCTGGATGAAGTGTTGGCGCCGCTCAACCTGAGTGTACTGACTCTCAAGGCACAAGGACGCTACCGTGAAGATGTCTACTGATGGGCAACGCTACAGCCTGAACGGCGAGACCATGGGCAGCCGCTACACCGCACTGTTCTATGCCGATACGGGTGTCGACACCGATGAAATCGGTAGCCGCCTGGCCCAGGCCGTGGGCCGGGTGGACCAGCAAATGTCCACGTGGAAAGCCGACTCCGACCTCAACCGCCTCAATGCCGCCGCTGAACGAGAGTGGCTGCCGGTGCCCAAGGAACTGGCCACGGTGCTGGCTGCCGCGCTGCGGGTCAGTCAGCAATCCAACGGCGCTTTCGACATCGCCGTCGGTGATCTGGTGGAGGCCTGGGGGTTCGGTTCCGGCGAACGGCCAGTCAGTGAACAGGCGCTCACCGCAACGCCAGCGCGCCCCCGACTACCCGTCTGCGCAGCGCTGACGGTGGATCCGCAGCGCAATCAGGTGCGCAAACGTGTGCCGCTGCACCTTGACTTGAATGGCATTGCCAAGGGCTTCGGGGTCGACGAACTGGCCCGCTGCCTCGAAGGTTTTGGCATCACGCGCTACCTGGTGGGCATCGACGGCGAAATGCGCGCCCGCGGCCTCAAGCCTGATGCGCAACCCTGGGTCGTGGCCCTTGAAAAGCCCTGCCGGGGCACGCGTGAAGTCATGGGCGTGATGGAACTCAGCGATGCCGCCATCGCGACGTCGGGCGACTATCGACAGTGGGTCGAGGTGAATGGGCAAACCTACGCCCACACCATGAACCCGGTCACCGGCGCCCCACTGCGCAACTCACTGGCGGCGGTCACCGTGGTGGCGGCCTCGTGCATGCTCGCCGACGCCTGGGCCACGGCGCTGCTGGTGCTGGGGGACATCGAAGGCCCACGTTTGGCTCAGGAACGCGGGATGGACGCGCTGTTCGTGCTGCACGACGGTCAACAGTTCAAGGAGATTTCTATAGTCGGCGGCCAGTTGCAGGCGCACATTGATACCCGTGCGTTTGATCCGCCCAATGACAGTGAGTCCCGCTAAACCATGAAATTCATGCACCGGCACACCGAGTTACACCGCAGTGAGCGTATTGGCTGGCTGCGCGCGGCCGTCCTGGGGGCCAACGACGGGATCGTGTCCACCGCCAGCCTGTTGATCGGCGTCGCCGCCGCCAACGCCAGTCACACCACGCTGCTGGTCACCGGGATGGCCGGACTGGTGGCGGGTGCGATGTCGATGGCGGCCGGGGAATACGTGTCCGTGCACTCTCAGGCGGACACCGAACGGGCCGATCTGTCGCGCGAACGGGCCGAACTGGCCAACGACTCAAAAGCCGAACACATCGAACTGGCGAACATTTACATGCATCGCGGTGTATCGCCGGAACTGGCGCATCAAGTGGCCCACCAATTGATGGCCCATGACGCCCTCGGCTCACACGCCCGGGACGAACTGGGCATCAGCGCGACCCTCACCGCCAAACCACTGCAAGCCGCCCTCGCCTCCGCCGCCAGTTTTGTTGTCGGTGCCGCGTTGCCGCTGGCGGTGATTTTTATCGCGCCAGCGAACAGCGTGGTGCCGTGGTTGTGCGGCATGTCACTGGTGTTTCTCGGCAGCCTGGGGGCCGTGGCGGCCAGGGCCGGGGGCGCCAGCGTAGTGACCGGCGCGTGGCGCGTGTCGGTGTGGGGGGTGTTGGCGATGGGCATCACCGCGCTGGTGGGATCGTTGTTCGGGGCGGTGGTCTAGCGCGCCTGGAGGCTGCAAAAAACACAAGCGAGGCCGCGATAGGGGGATCACCAGAGAGCGATGTCGTAGGTAAAGTAGATCCGGTTGCTGTCACGTCCACGGGAATAGTCAGAGCGGTAAACGTAGAGCGTCCCTTTGATAGAGCCCATCGTTAACCGATCGTTGGGACTGGTTTACCGAAGAGGCGCCTCACTGTCTCCGGCAGCGGAAAAATTCGTCTCGATACTGCTGGAACAGTGGGAGAAATGACCTCACTCCAAGATCTGGATCTTGTTTGAGGAGACGCCTAGGTCCACGCACCTCATCACACACCCCACGTAAAAGGCCCAGGAAGGGCCTTTTACGTTCAAACTCAATTCACCGGATTGCCTACAGGGTGTAAGAAAAACCGACCTGAACGGTTCTCGGTTCACCAGGGTAAGCGTAGACATTGCCGAAGGCGCCTTCCTCATAGTCCCGGTCAAACACATTCTTCACATCTAGATTCATCCTGACGTTGTCATTGATTTTGTAGAAACCGAGCAGATCGACGACGGCGTAACTGCCCATCGAAAACGCCGTATTCGCCGTCTGCCCTGCGCGCTCATCGACGTACTTGAACCCTGTGCCAAGCCCCAGCCCTCTTAGCCCGCCATTCTGGAACTCGTAGACGTTGAGCAGGCTGAAGCTGTTCTTCGGAATGTTCATCAGGCGGGTGCCCGACGGGATCACATTGTCCTTGGTGACCTCGGCATCGACATAGGCATAACCGCCAATCACCCGCCACTCAGGGGTGACATTGCCAGCCACGTTCAAATCAAAGCCACGACTGCGCACTTCGCCAGCCGCCACGCTGAAGGTCGAGTCCACGGGGTCGGTGGTCAGGACATTGCGTTTTTCAATCTGATAGATTGCCCCATCAACACTCAGCTGACGATCCAGCGCTTCCCATTTGATTCCCATCTCATAGGACTTGCCCTTTTCCGGCTCAAATCCACCACCCTCTCGGCTGGCTCCGCTATTGGGTTTGAAAGAGCGCGCGGTATTGGCATACACCGCCACGGTATCGGTCAGGTCATAGAGCACGCCGAGACGTGGCGTCACCGCATTGTCGCTCGCTTCCCAGCTCCTGCCACCCGGCACGAAGGTTTCGTAGTCATGCTCGAAGCGCTCGAAACGGGCGCCGGCCAAGACTTTGAGGCGCTCAGTCAATGCCACCTGATCCTGGATAAAGGCCGCGTAGGTCTTGAGGTTTTCCTTATCATTGGTCGGCGTGCGGGTCAGGGCCGGACGAGGCTGGCCATATACCGGGTTGAAGATATCAATCGGGTAGGCACTCACCGCACCGCTGGAGCGCTGGATAATGGACTTATAGTCGTAATCCTCGTACTCGACTCCGGTCAGCAGGGTGTGATCGAAGCCGCCGGCGGAGAAATGTCCGGTGAGGTTCAGTTGGGTGTCCTTGTCCGTCCACTCCAGCTTGCGATAGTTCCAGTTGCGACCCAGCGTGCGTCCGTCGTCAGCTACGCCATTGGCTTCAACGGCATTGCCCTGCAAGGTGCCATCGAGCCATTGAAAACCACCACCCAATGTCCAGTTGTCGCTGAGGAAGTGCTCGAAACGCAACTGCGCCATGTTGTTGTCGTTGTGCAATTTGCCGACGTCTTTTTCACCAAAGAACGTGTCACGCGACGCGGTGCCGATCTGATTCGGATAGCGCGTCACACCGCGATCCAGTGGATGGTTGTTGCGCATGAAATCGCCTTCGAAGATCACCTTGGTGTCGTCGTTGGCCTGCCACGATAAAACGGGCGTCACACCGTAACGTTCGGTCTCGACGTGACGGCGGAAGGTGTCACCCCCCTCTCCCACCACGTTCAAGCGATAAGCCAGGCGGCCTTCCTCGTCGAGCGGGCCAGAGGCATCCAGAGTGCCACGCTGCATTCCCTGATCGTCGAGTTGGCTGCCCAGCGTCACGCTGCGTTCAGCCAGCGGCTGCTTGGACACCACGTTGAACGTGCCACCAGGATCGCCCCGGCCATAGAGGGTGGTCGCCGGGCCGCGCAGCACTTCCAGCCGCTCAATGGAGTTCGCGTCCGGCATGTTTGGATAACCACGATTGATCGGAAAACCATTGCGATAGAACTCGCCAGTCGTAAATCCACGCACCGTGAATGTGGTCAGCCCCTGGCCACCGAAGTTGTTAGCCCGCCCTACTCCGCCGGCATAGTCCAGCGCGTCCTGGAGGCGAGTGGCCTCAATGTCCGTTACAACATCCTTGGTCACCACACTGATGGACTGCGGCGTTTCATGAATCGCCGTGTCGGTTCGTGTCGCGCTGGCGGAACGGGTTGCTCGATAGCCCTCCACCGGGCCTTGGGCTGTTTCGTAATCCGAGGTACCGACGATGTCAGTCGCCTGCAACTCCAGAGTGGTTTTATCAGTTGAAGCTTGCTCCGCCCAAGAGGGAACGGAAAACGCCTGGAGCACACAGATAGAAACCAGAGTACGACGCATCGAGGAAACCTTGAGTGAATAGCCAAATGGGGCGGCATACGCGCCAATAATTCGCGGCGCATGGTATACCACCTCACTAGCGTACGATACGCATTCGTATTTATATTTTGCTGATTCCACCTGAGCTTTAGATCAAGCTCACGGGTTGGAGCAATGAACAATCTGTCAGCGTCTCGTAATCACTGAGTGCTGCCTATCTCAACCGGATCAAGGCCGATGCAACGAAGAACGCGATAAATCTGCGAAACCACCTGCATCGTCGCTTCTTCGAGGGTGCCTTCATTGCGGCATAGAACCCAGCCGTGATCGGCAATCGCTCGCTCGAATGCCTGGGTACAAGCGACATGCTCTTGCAGCCTATGGATCACCGTACTGTTCAGCCCACGCTGGCGTGCCGCTGCCCTCGCCCATGAAATCTCGGGGGCGGTGACAACCCCGACATGCAGGTCTGGCACTCGCACGTTTCGATCGATGTTCAGCTGCAGGATCTCTGCAAACGGGACCTGCCGGCGAAACGCGGCATCAGAGGGGTACCAGCGATCGATCAGGATGATGCTGTCCGGTGGCTGTTTCGTCAGCACGTGCCGGGAAATCCAGCCACGGCTATCAGCAAAGCGCTCACACACCTGCAGCTCCAGGTCTCGGGAGGGATTTCTGACGAACTGGTTGACGAGGGCCATGGTTTCACCCCGATAGGGGTCGCTTTTTTTCTCGCACAGTCGGATCACCTTATTGTGGTCTGCCCTCAGTACTTTCGTCACGGCCTCCAACAGTGTGGTTTTACCGGTTCCCTTGGGCCCATCCAGTGACACAAACAGCGAACGATTCATTCTTCACATAACGATTGATATACGGTTTGTTTACCCGGTTCGTCCGCTGCAAGCGCTGGGGGCGGCTACGGGAATCGAATGGAGGGGGCTCATGAGCAGGTAGTGCTCAACACTCTAACCGGGTTTGTGGCTGACAGGTCTCACAATCCAGGATTGCGGCCGTTTATGAACAAGGGCCATGCTCAATAGCGTGACCCGTTCATCGACCGCCTCTGGCCGGATATCAAGCCAACTGATGCCGAAAGGGTAAGTCCGGCCCGGTTTTGCCGCAGGTCAGCGCAGCGGCGCCGATGGCAAAGCTGAGCATTGCCTCGATCTGTTCACGGCTCAAGCGCTGCAAACCCTCCACCGAATCCAACTGC
Source organism: Pseudomonas kielensis (assembly GCF_014236655.1). Classification (GTDB taxonomy): domain Bacteria; phylum Pseudomonadota; class Gammaproteobacteria; order Pseudomonadales; family Pseudomonadaceae; genus Aquipseudomonas; species Aquipseudomonas kielensis. The sequence goes on along the minus strand of NZ_JACMYG010000002.1, from coordinate 303,320 downwards.
TGCTCCGTCAGCCAGGCGATCAATGCCGCCTGGAAGGTGTCGCCGGCGCCCACGGTGTCGACCATCACCACGGTACGGGCCGGCACCGACCAAGTGCCGTGGTGGCGGCTGAAAACGGTCGCGCCCTGGCTGCCCCGGGTGAGGAATACCAGTTGGCAGCGGTGCTCCAGCCAGCCCTCGATCACGCTCTGCGGATCACGCTCAGGGTGGAGCAGGCTCAGGTCTTCGTCACTGACCTTGATCAGATCGGCATGTTCGACCAGAGCGCCGATGCGTTCACGCCACAATTGGATATTAGGCTCCGGGTTGAGCCGCACGTTGGGGTCGAGGCTGATCAGGCGTTTGCCGCTTTCCCGGCGGACCAGCGCCAGCAGGGTGTCGGCAATCGGCTGCACCACCAACGAGAACGAGCCGATATGCAGCCCTCGTACCTCATCGCCCAGCACAGACAAATGCCCGAGCAACAGCAGACGATCAGCGCAGCCTTCGCCGCGAAAGCTGTAATGCGGCGAGCCATCGGCACCCACGGCGACCATGGCCAGGGTGGTCGGTGCGTCGAAGTCCTGAAGGTAGTCCAGGCGCACGCCCTCCTCCTGCAGGACTTGCTGTAAACGCCGGCCCAGGTAGTCGGTGGACAACCCGGCCAACAGCGCCACGTCGATCCCCAGGCGCCGTAGCCCGACGGCAACGTTGAACGGTGAGCCGCCGGCAATGGCTTTGTAGTTTATTTTTGAACGTTGATTCCCTGGAGCGTTTTCACTAAAGAAATCGAACAGCGCTTCGCCACATACCAAATACATAGTCGTTTGCTCTTTTAAAGGCTCGCTACAGAGGGTTGATCGCGTGAATAGGCCTGTTGATCGGTGCTGGCCTGGCCAATGCGTTCAAATGCTAAAACCAGGTTTCCATTTGTATACCGTATTGCCAGACCCCTCCGGCGTTGAAGTCCGTCTTGCCGAAGGCGTCTTGGGTACTGTATCCGTCCAGCTCCGAAGACCAATCCATGAAGCTCGCGAACACACGCAGTTCAGGACGCGTGAGCAGCTCTCCAACGTCTGGTTTGAACGTCGGGGCAATTGTGAACTTCCAGAAGTTACCATCGACGGCATTCCGTTGTAGATACCCCTTCGGGTCGAGGTCCATGGTTTGCCAACTCACTTCGTAGGCCATCTCGAAATTGCTGTTGATTGCATTGGCCAAACGCATGTTCAGGGTCATCCAGGCGTAGTTGTCACCCTTGACGTATCGATCCTTGCTTTGTTCGGCCAGCAAGCTGGGACCGATGCGCCAACCCGCTGCAATGGGGGTCTCGCCGTACAGTGCCAGGCGCACTGCGCGGGCCTCGTCAATCAGTTCACCGTCCGAGCCGACGTTCTTGACCTCGGCCCCCAGACCTTGCCCATACAGCAGCGCCGTTTTGAAGAAGCCTTCTGCGCCGAAAAAGGTTTTCTGGTGATTGGCCAGCATGCTGTGCAGACCGGAGTCCGCAGGCGTCAGGCCGGCGTCATTACTGCGGGTGCCAATGTCGTTTTTCTTTGAGCCAATGGCGTTGAACATCCACTGCCACTGACCCTCATCGAAGAACTGGTTAGAGGTCAGAATGTAGCTTTCCACATCGGCGTCAACGCCGCCTTCACTGAAGTCCCCGTAGTTACGCCCGATCAAGGAGTAATTGGAGCGCCAGTTCTTGTTCATCTGCACATCGTAGATTCCACCCCCGGTACCGGCCAGGAAGATGACGTCCGAGTCCAGCCAGTGGATATCGAAGTTATCTCGATCAAAGCGCTTGCCCGCCCACAAGGTGGCGTTCTGCACCATTGAATTGCCCTTGAATGCAGCGAGATGGTCGAGCTCTGTAAACACCTGGCGCACGTTCAGGTTACTTTCATCCGCGGTCCAGTCATTGGAGCTTTCCACGCCATCGGCGATGGACACCGTGAATTTGGAACGGGTGCCGTTCTGCGCATAGAGTTCTTTCGACAGGTCTATGCGCATGTAGGTGTCATCTTCGTTACCGAGTCGCCCGACAGCCCCCCCGACTGAACCTGCGGGGCTTGCATACGGGCCGCCACGGCCGCCCCCCAGGCCATCGTTCACCAGCAACCCGGAGCGGGCGTAGCCCTTGAAGCTGAAGCCATCCGTGAGGTGTTCGGTACTGCCCTGCTTTTCCATGCTTTGTTGCCGGGCTTCAAGTGTTGCCAGGCGGGAGTCAAGCGTGGGCACTGCCGTGGCTGTCGCAGTGGACGCAACAGGCTGCGCGGTGGAGGTGGCGAGTTTGATCTGCTGCAGTTCCCTGGCGAGTGCCTGGGTTTGCTGTTCGGCGGCCGCTGCGCGCTTTTCCGCTGCGCTGGCACGTGCCTCAAAGGCAGCCATACGTTGTTCCAGCGTCGCGGCCTGAGAGGTCGCCGCCGATGTGCCGAGCACGCCTGCGATTAGCCAGCTTGATGCTTTGTGCATGTGAATTCCCTGTTTTGTTTTTATTGTTCAATTTCCGCTACCGGCCTTTTTTTCGTGAGTTGAAAACTGTGGCAATCGACGAAAAAAAGGATGCCTCATCGCAAATACGCTGATACATTTGGCGATGTTAACGTTAACTTTTCTAAAAACAAAAATAAAGGGTGCTCCATGAAACATCTGAAATCTCTCCTGCCCGCAGCACTAATCACCCTCTGTGCCGGACTGCCATCCGTCTCGAACGCTGCTGATCTGACGATCTCCTGCGGTGCGGTGGGTGCGGAGTTGCAACTGTGCAAAGAGGCCGTCGAGGCGTGGTCGAAACAGACCGGCAACAACGTCGAAGTGGTCTCTACGCCTAACTCGGCGACCGAAAGGTTGTCGTTCTACCAACAGATTCTCAGTGCCCAGTCCACTGACATCGACATCATTCAGATCGATATGGTGTGGCCGGGGATGTTGGCCAAGCACCTGATGGATCTGCGCGAGGTGCTGCCCGCCAACGCGACCCAAGGCTACTTCCAGGCACAGGTGGATAACGCCACGGTGAATGGACGGCTGGTGACGATGCCGTGGTTCACTGACTCGGGCCTGTTGTATTACCGCAAGGACTTGCTCGAGAAGTACAACAAACAGGTTCCCCAGACCTGGGAGGAAATGACGACTACCGCCAGGGAGGTGCAACAGGCAGAGCGCACTGCCGGGAACCCCAATGCCTGGGGTTACGTCTTTCAGGGGCGCGCATACGAGGGGCTGACGTGTAATGCGCTGGAGTGGATCAGCAGCCAACCGGAAGGCGGGCTGGTCAATCCACAAGGCGACATCGTGGTCAACAGCCCGGCCTCGAGAGCGGCGTTGACCCTGGCCAAAAGCTGGGTAGGTGACATCTCCCCGCGTGGCGTACTCAACTACACCGAGGAAGAAGGACGTGGCGTGTTCCAGTCGGGAAATGCCTTGTTCATGCGTAACTGGCCGTATGTCTGGGCGTTGGTACAAAGCCAGGGCAGTGTCGTAAAAGACAAGGTCGGCGTCGCTCCCCTGCCCCGCGGCGGCACAACCGGCACCCATGCCTCCACCCTCGGTGGCTGGGGCCTGGCGGTGTCGCGTTACAGCGCCCATCCAGAACTTGCCGCACAGCTGGTGAGCTACCTGACCAGTGCCCAACAGCAAAAACATCGTGCGCTGAGTGCCGCCTATAACCCGGTGATCGAGTCGCTGTATCAAGATCCCGAACTGCTCGCGGCAATGCCTTATTACAGTCAGCTGCACAGCATCCTCAACGACGGGGTCATGCGTCCCGCCTCGATCACCGCCGATCGCTATCCAAGGGTCTCCAATGCGTTCTTCGATCGAGTGCATGGCGTGCTGGCGGGCGAGCTGCCTGTCGATCAGGCGCTGGCCGAGCTGGAAAGCGAACTCACGCGCATCAAACGCCGGAACTGGTAAGCCACAAGGAAGGAAATCACCATGTCTGCCTTAACTACCCATGCCCCCTGTGATGAGCTTCTGCTCACCAGGGAAACGCCAGTCCAGCTTCGCCGAGTACGCGCCGCCTGGCTGTTTCTGACACCGATGTTGCTATGCCTGGCCCTGGTGGCCGCCTGGCCGCTGCTGCGTACCTTCTGGTTCAGCCTGACTGACGCCACCCTGGGGCAAACCCGTGAGGGATCCTTTGTCGGTTTGAGCAATTATCTGTTCCACGACGGTTCTAACTGGTCGGGCATCCTGGTCGACCCCCAATGGTGGAACGCGGTGCGCAACACCTTGCATTTCACCGTGGTGTCGGTGGGACTGGAAGTCGTCCTGGGGCTACTGGTGGCCTTGCTGTTGAACATCAAATTTACCGGCCGTCCCCTGGTACGTGCGCTGATTCTGATTCCTTGGGCGATTCCTACCATCGTCTCGGCGAAGATCTGGTCGTGGATGCTCAACGACCAGTTCGGCATCATCAATCACATGATGCTGAGCGTCGGCCTGATTGATGCCCCCCTGGCCTGGACGGCAGATGCGGATCTGTCGATGTGGGCGGTGATCATCGTCGACGTCTGGAAGACCGTGCCCTTTGTCACGCTATTGATGCTGGCGGCCTTGCAGATGTTGCCGAGTGATTGCTACGAAGCCGCAAGGGTCGATGGCATTCATCCGCTGAAAGTGTTCTGGCACGTCACGCTTCCACTGCTGATGCCCGCATTGTTGGTGGCGGCGATCTTCCGCATCCTCGATTCCCTGCGGGTATTCGACGTCATTTATGTGCTGACCTCCAACTCGTCGAGCACCATGAGCATGTCGGTCTATGCCCGCCAACACCTGGTGGAGTTCCAGGATGTGGGCTATGGCAGCGCGGCCTCGACTCTGCTGTTTCTGGTCGTTGCGGTAATCGCCATGCTTTATCTCTACCTCGGACGCCGCCAGATGGAGGTGCGCTCATGAGCCTGCGTCTACTGAAAAAGGCGCTGTTGCGCCTGGGCCTCTGGAGTCTGATCGGGGTGTTGCTGCTGTACGCCGTCTTCCCTTTCTACTACGCCATCGTGACGTCGTTAAAACCCTCCAGTGCCTTGTTCGAGGTGAGCTACTGGATCGACAACCCTGACTTCTCCAATTACGCAGCGGTACTGAACCAAGCCTCATTCCTGCGGGCTATCGGTAATTCGCTGGTGGTTGCGCTTTGCGTCGTGACGCTGGCGCTGTTCCTCAGTGTCACCGCCGCCTATGCCTTGGGACGGGTGAAGTTCCGTGGGCGGGGCACGGTATTGATGATGGTTCTGGGCGTGTCGATGTTTCCCCAGGTCGCGGTACTGTCGGGGCTGTTCGAAGTGATCCGCGCCCTGGGTCTGTACAACACGTCCTGGGCGTTGATCCTCAGCTACACGATTTTCACCCTGCCCTTCACCGTCTGGGTGCTGACCACGTTCATGGGCCAACTGCCCCATGAACTGGAAGAGGCGGCAATCATGGATGGCGCGTCGCCCTGGATCACCCTCACCCGGGTGCTGTTGCCGTTGCTCTGGCCCGCACTGGTGACCACGGGTTTGCTGGCCTTCATCGCCGCCTGGAACGAGTTCCTGTTTGCCCTGACGTTCACCCTCACCGACACACAGCGCACGGTGCCGGTTGCCATCGCCCTGATTTCCGGTGGCAGCTCCCATGAGCTGCCGTGGGGGCTGCTGATGGCCGCATCGGTGCTGGTCACCGTCCCACTGGTGATTCTGGTGCTGATTTTCCAGCGCCGAATCGTTTCCGGCCTGACTGCCGGCGCGCTCAAGGGTTGATGCCCAACAACGACAAGGAACAGCATCGTGATCAAGTTGAAACTGGACAATGTGAACAAACAATTGGGCGGCATGCGGATTCTGCGCGATGTCAGCCTGGAGATCGCTGCGGGTGAATTCGTGGTGTTCGTCGGTCCCTCGGGCTGCGGAAAGTCGACCCTGCTGCGGCTGATCGCCGGGCTTGAGTCGATCTGCGGCGGTGACATGCTGATCGATGGGCGGCGGGTCAACGACCTGGAGCCTCGCGAGCGAGGCGTCGGCATGGTGTTTCAGTCGTATGCGCTGTACCCGCACATGAGCGTCTACGACAACATCAGCTTCGGCCTCAAACTGGCCAAGACTGAAAAGAGCAGCCTGCGCGAGCGCGTGCTGAAAACAGCGCAGATCCTTCAATTGGACAAACTGCTGCAGCGCAAGCCAAAAGAACTGTCGGGCGGGCAGCGTCAGCGTGTAGCCATGGGCAGAGCCATGGCGCGTGAACCGGACATTCTGTTGTTCGATGAGCCGCTCTCCAACCTGGATGCCTCCTTGCGGGTGCAGATGCGCAACGAAATCGCCCGGCTGCATGATCGACTGGGCTCGACCATGATCTACGTCACCCACGATCAAGTGGAGGCGATGACCCTGGCCGACAAAATTGTTGTGCTCAATGGCGGTCGGGTGGAGCAAATCGGCTCACCGCGCGAACTCTATGAGCGTCCAGCGAGCCGCTTTGTCGCCGGTTTCCTGGGTTCTCCGCGAATGAACTTCCTGGCGGCGCGCCTGCATACCCCGGGCACCATCAGCCTGGTCGACACCCCTGTGCTGGGCATGACTTCCCTGCCCTTCGACAGCACGAACCTGGCGGCGGGCACGTCGCTGAGCCTGGGCATTCGCCCGGAGCACATTTCGCTCAAGGCGGCGCAGGGAACCGGTGGCATCGTCGTGACCGGGGTCGAGTACCTGGGCAGCGAAACCTATGTGCACCTCGAAACCGGTCAGGACGAGCCACTGATCTGCCGTTGCGAGGTCAGCGCCGGATGGCGGGCGGGCGATCGGGTCGAACTGCAACTGGACATCCACAACCTGCACCTGTTCGACGACGACGGCACGGCCTTGGAGCGCCCACCGCAAGCCGGTGAAAACCAGCCCAATGACATCTCTCTGCACCCGGTCCGAGCTCGCGCCCTATGACCCTTTCTTCACACAACATGAGCGACCCCATGCCTGATCAGCTTGACCTTGCGCAGCGTGCACTGAGTGACGGCCTGTCTCGCGTCATCCACGACTATCGACCTGGTTATCATATCGCCCCGCCGGCAGGCTGGATGAACGACCCTAACGGGGTCGTGTACTTTCGTGGCGAATACCACGTGTTCTATCAACATTACCCCTTCGATTCGAAATGGGGCCCGATGTACTGGGGCCATGCCAAGAGTGCCGACCTGGTGCATTGGCAGCACCTGCCCATTGCGCTGGCACCCGGCGATGACTTCGATCGCGATGGGTGTTTTTCCGGTAGCGCTTTGGTGTACGGGGATACCCTGGCGCTGATCTACACCGGACACACCTGGCTGGGGGAAGTGGGTGATGAACGCTCGATTCGTCAAGTCCAGTGCCTGGCCACCAGCGTCGACGGCATCAGCTTCACCAAGCACGGCGTCGTCATCGAGACGGCGCCGCAAGACGCGATCATGCACTTTCGTGACCCCAAGGTCTGGAAGGAGGATGGCTATTGGTACCTCATTGTCGGCGCACGTCTGGGCGATATGCCGCTGCTCCCGCTGTACCGTTCCACGGATCTGCACACGTGGGAGTTCCTCAACTATGTGTCTGGCGGCAGGGAGGACGATGGCTACATGTGGGAGTGCCCGGATCTGTTCCGATTGAACGGACGCGATGTGCTGCTGTACTCCCCACAAGGCATGTCGCCCCAAGGTTACGAGCGACTCAACAAATACCAGACGGGTTACCGGGTGGGTCGACTCGACAGCGAATGGAACTTCACTGGCGGCCCTTTTATCGAGCTGGATAACGGCCATGACTTCTATGCGGCGCAAACGCTGGTGGCCGCCGATGGTCGGCGCCTTGTGTGGGCCTGGCTCGACATGTGGGAAAGCCCGATGCCGAGCCAGGCCCATCACTGGTGCGGCATGCTCGGATTGCCGCGCGAACTTGAACTGTGCGCCGATCGCCTTTGCGTGTATCCGGCACGAGAGCTCACAGCGTTGCGCAAGACACTGCTGCCAGGCACGCCGTGGTGGGAGGCGTCGGGCACCCAATGGGTCGCAGACGTGGCCGGCGATATGCTCGAAATCCAAGTGCACCTGGATTTACTTGGCTGCACCGACGGCCATCTGGGAGTCGCCTTGCGCTGCAGCGAGGATGGCCAAGAACAAACGTTGCTCTACTACGATGCCGCGTTGCAGCGCCTGGTGCTGGATCGCAGCCACTCGGGTGCGCAAGTCACCGGTCAGCGCAGCGTGTCGATAGACCCGGCACAAGGGTTGCTGGCGCTGCGTGTGTTCCTCGATCGCTCGTCCATCGAGGTGTTCGACGAAAACGGGCGCTTCAGCCTCAGCAGTCGCATCTACCCACGGCCCGATAGCCTGGGGGTGAAGCTTCTTGCAAGCGGGGCTGGCGGGCGTGTGTCGATTCCCAGGGCGTGGCCTCTGGCTTCGGGATGGTTATGAGCGGCGTCATTCGGGTCGCGAGAAGCGCCGGCCCTGTGTCATGATTGAGCGTCAACCTGACCGGTTTCGCCTCGCATGACTTCAGTGAAAGACGTTGCACAGCTGGCTGGCGTGTCCCTGATGACGGTTTCTCGAGCGCTCAACAACCCAGAAAAACTGAGCCCCGAAACCCTTCAGCGGGTGCGTTCGGCCATTGACGAACTGCAATTCGTACCGAGCCTGTCGGCGCGCAGGATTCGCGGTGACAACCTCCAGAGCCGAACCATCGGTGTGTTCGCACTGGACACCGCGACCACACCGTTCGCCGTCGAACTGCTGCTCTCCATCGAACAGACCGCGCAGCAGGCTGGCTGGAATGTCTTCATTCTCAACCTGCTGAGCAACCCGCCCACCGACCAGAATATCGACCTGATGCTATCGCACCGTCCCGACGGGTTGATCTTCAGTGCCATGGGCTTGCGCCAGGTGTGCATTCCCGAGCGATTGAAGAGCAAACCCCTGGTGCTCGCCAATTGCCTGGCTGATGACAGTCAACTGGTCAGCTATGTGCCAGACGACGAAATGGGCCAGTATCGGGCCGTACACCACGCGTTGAGTCGCGGCTATAGGCGGCCGCTGTGTATCAATCTGCCAAAACAGAGCCTGGCCTGGGGCCTGCGGCAAAAAGGCCTGCAGCGTGCCTGCCAGGCATTCGGACTGCCACCTGAGGCGCTCCTGCAATACGACCTTGGCGACCATGACGCCTATGGCGAAACGGCCGGTATCCTCGATCGGCACATCATTGATGGCCGCCCCCAATTCGACATTCTGATCTGTGGCAACGACCGTATTGCCTTTTGTGCCTATCAGCTGTTGTTGGGCCGTGGCCTGAAGATTCCCGACGATGTCGCGGTGCTCGGCTACGACAACATGATCGGTATCGCGCAGTTGTTCATCCCACCGTTGACCACCGTGCAACTGCCGTACTACGAGATCGGCCGCAAGGCAGCCCGGCACCTGATCGACACCCTCGAGGCGTCGGGCGCCCAGCCCGTTGATTGTCCGTTGGTGGTCAGGGCATCACTGTAGGCGCGGCATGGTGATGTCGGTGCCCCCAACCATGTTGGGTCACCGACATTGAACTGGCGCTTCGTGAAACAGGGGGTCATGGGCATCTTCTGGAAATGACCACGACCTCCTGTTGGATGGAGCGGTTCACAGGCGTGAAGGAGCGGCTTGTATGAGACTTACGCAGCCTTGAAGCAGTACACGGCCAGCTTGTTACCGTCCAGGTCCCGCGCATAAGCCGCATAGGCGTTAGGGGCCCAACCTCGAGGGCCCGGAGCACCTTCGTCGCTGCCACCGCAGGCCAGGGCGGCTGCGTGGAAGGCATCGATAGCGGCGCGATCCGGTGCTTCGAAGCTGATGGTGACCCCGTTACCGACGCTGGCCGGTGCACCGTTCGCTGGCTTCAGGACGAAGAAGGACGGGGCATTCACCCCCCAGATCGAACCATTGTCTTCCAGATCCGCGATGCGTTTCTGGCCGAGTGTGCCGAGCACGTTGTCGTAGAAACTGCGGGCTTTTTGCAGATCGTTGGTACCGACGGTGACGTGAGTGAAGATGCTCATGTTGATGCTCTCTTTATAAAGACACAGTGAGTGGATAGTGCAGTTGGCCCGTGCGCGAGACGTCAGACGCTCAACGCCGGGACGATTCAATCAGCGATCGAAATGGATAACGGTGCGTATGCTCTTGCCTTCATGCATCAGCGCGAAGGCCTTGTTGATGTCCTCAAGCCCCATGGTGTGGGTGATGAAGGTGTCGAGCGGTATTTCGCCGGCCTGGGACTTTTCCACATAAGTGGGCAGTTCGCTGCGGCCTTTGACACCGCCAAATGCCGAGCCGCGCCAGACCCGACCGGTCACCAGCTGGAACGGTCGGGTACTGATTTCCTGACCCGCCCCGGCCACGCCGATGATCACCGACTCCCCCCAACCTTTATGGCAACACTCCAGGGCCGCGCGCATCAGATGGACGTTGCCAATGCATTCGAAGGAATAGTCGACACCGCCCTCGGTCATCTCGACGATCACGTCCTGGATCGGTCTGTCGTAATCCTTGGGGTTGATGAAGTCGGTAGCGCCCAGTTGCCTGGCGATGTCGAACTTGGCCGGGTTGATATCGATGGCAATGATGCGACCGGCCTTGGCCATGGTCGCGCCAATGATGGCGGCCAGGCCGATGCCGCCCAGACCGAAGATCGCCACGCTGGCGCCCTCTTCCACTTTTGCCGTGTTGAGCACCGCACCAATGCCGGTGGTCACACCGCAACCGAGCAGGCAGACCTTTTCCAGTGGCGCATCCTTGGGGATTTTGGCCAGGGAAATTTCCGGTAGCACGGTGTATTCGGAAAAGGTCGACGTGCCCATGTAGTGGAACAGGGGCTGGCCATTGTAGGAGAAACGGCTGGTGCCATCTGGCATCAATCCCTTGCCCTGGGTTGCGCGAATTTTCTGGCAGAGATTGGTCTTGCCGGACCTGCAGTATTTGCAATCCCCGCATTCCGGGGTGTAGAGCGGGATCACATGATCGCCCACTGCAAGCGAGGTCACCCCCTCGCCCACCGCTTCGACAATACCGCCACCTTCGTGGCCCAGAATGACAGGGAAGATCCCTTCCGGATCGGCGCCGGACAAGGTAAACGCATCGGTATGGCACACGCCTGTCGCAACAATGCGCACCCGCACCTCACCGGCTTGCGGTGGCGCCACATCGATTTCGACAATTTGCAGAGGCTGGTTCGCCGCGAAGGCGACGGCCGCTCGTGATTTGATCATCGTCATGATTCCCGGAGGCAAAGAGAAGCCTCCACGTTGTAGAAAGGGTAAAGAGGTTATGTTCAGAGGGGTGTTACAGAAGGCGGGCGTCCTTGCCCTGGAGGCCGGTTAGAGCGATGCCTCGATCTTTTTTGCGACGCCTTCATCCACCCAGGCATGCCAAACTTCCGGGTGTTCCTTGAGGAATATCCTGGCCAGCTTCGGCGACTCGATGCGTTCGCGGGTCATCCTGGCCAGGTTCTGATTCAGCAGATCAATGGGAATGTTGACCTTCTCCAATACGGCGACCAGCTCGGGCGCCTGTTCATGAAACGCCTTGGAGAGCCCGACCATGGTGATGACGTCTTTGTTGGCCCCGGTCTTTTCCTCCAGTCTTATGGCATCGATCTCGCCCATCAACGGGGTCGGTGACCAGTAGTAGAACAGGACCGGCTCGCCGCGTTTGTAGCTGGACAGGACCGCTGCATCCAATGCCGCACCCGTGCCTGGACGGAAGTTGATGAAGGTGCTTTCAAGGCCGTAGTCCTTCAGCATCTCGGTATTCTCCTGCTCGCAGATCCAGCCAGCGGGACAATTGTAGAAGCGGCCTTTGGACGGTTCCTCCGCGTCTTTGAAAACGCCCGGGTACTTGCTCAGGTCCGCGACTGTCTTGAGGTCGGGTGCTTGCGCCGGTCGATTGCGTTTTGCGTCCCCCTCCACGACATAGCGCGGCACATACCAGCCTTGAGTCGCACCAACGATCGGAGCGCCAACCCCGACAACCTTCCCGGCTGCCGAAGCCTTCTTCCAGACTTCGCTGCGCTCCATCCACTCTTCGCCAAACACTTGAATGTCGTTGCTGGCCAGCGCGGTCTCAAGAATGATGGTGTTACCCACCAACTGGTCCGTTGTGCAGCCGTAGCCTTCCTTGAGCACGATCATCATGATGTCGGTGAGGAGCATCCCGCTCTCCCAGTTCAACCCGGCGAACTTCACCGGCTTGCCCGATTCACACCATCCCGCAGCCTGGCTTGAGGCACTGCCGACAAGCAGGCCGAGGGTAAGTAACGAGGCCAGCAAACGCTTCCTGTTTTTCATGATCAGACGCTCCGAATCGTTTTTATTGGGGGCAGCGAACTGTTGTGTGCGACACAGGAACAAACGCGCGCAAACACGTAAGGCAAATTACTTTTATTGTTATGGGCAAAACTCAGGCTGTCGGGTCAACGGAGGTACGCCCGTAAAACAATTGCCGGGCATAGGCACTGAACTCGACATTGGGCTGGTCCACGTACGCAAACACTGCGTTGAGTCTCAGCCTGTCCCCTTCCACCGGCGTGACCCGGTGCAATGAATAGCGGCCACGGAACAATGTCAGGGTGCCGGGCACTTGAGGCAGAACCTCGACCTGCTGAGTGTTCGGGTTATCGAGGAACTCCCTGACGGCGTCATAACAATCGTCGTTTTCATTGCGCAGCATGCGCACGTACTCAAAATCCCCGCCAGCATTCGCCGCCTGAAGGGACAGCGTGACGCTGAAGTCGGAACGGTCAAAGTGCCACCCCAACTCCTGTCCAGCCGTGAAGCCCTGCAAGTTAAGGGCGGCCAGTGGGTCGGCATGACGATAGAGCGTGTCCAGGGCCAGGACATCCTTGATGAAGGCAAGGACTTCGTCCGATCCGTAGATCTGCCGGATCAAATGATCGCCGGGAATATCGGCATACGCGACGGTGTCTTTCGCCGTGTTCATCAACCGCCGTAGCGGATGCGCCGGGTCAACACTTTCATCCTGCGGTTTGAAGTAAACCGTGTGGTTTTCCCGAAAATGAAACATGTGCGAGTGCAGGGCAAGTGTTTGTTGCGCCATCGCGAGAACCGATGAATCACGAACAAAACCCGGGAAGATCGCGACCCCCTCTTGTCCCAGCAACGACTGGCTGTGCTTGACCAGTTCGAGATAAGCGGGGCTGGTGCGATCGGTAATGGGATAACGCTCGAGATCGATGATATCGCTCAGGGTTGGCGCAGGTGTGAAAGGCAGGGTAGTCATTATTGTTGGTCTCCGGTGGTTCTGCTGGATTCAGATTGCATCGCCGCCAAAAACAAGTCACGCTCATAATTTTACGCAATTTTGTGAATTATTTTCAGGTCGCACGACAATGAGACTGACGCTCGATCATCTGGTGATGTTGCAAACCTTGGCAGAAGTCGACTCGGTCACCGCGGTGGCCGAGCGCTTATGGCTGACCCCTTCAGCCGTCAGTCACCGCATACGCGAAGCGGAGCGGCGCCTGGGGGTGAGCCTGACGGAACGATCAGGTGGCAAACTGCGACTCAGCCCCGCCGGGGTGCGCCTGGAGCGAGCCGCCAAGGACATCATCGCCACTCTCAATGAAGCCGAGTCCGAAGCTCGGTCCATGGCCGGTGGCGTCACCGCGTTTGTCCGTATGGGGGTCACCTCCTACGGCCCGTTTCGCTGGATTCCAAAATTCATCAAGCACTACTCCCATCTTCGGCCCGACATCGAAATCACACTGGTGACCGTGCCCCGCAACGACGTTTACGCGAGCCTGATGCAAGGTCGGCTTGATGTGTCCATCATCGATGACGGCATGGTGCCCAGTGGCGTCGCAAAACTGCCGCTTTTTCGGGACGACCTGATTGCGATCATGGCGACCGATCATCCTCTTGCCGGCCGGAAAAACATCTACGCGCAGGACTTCAAGACGTACAACCTGGTGACGTACTCAACCGATCGCGCCAGTGGCTGGGAATATGACCGGTTTTTCGCTCCCGCCAGCATCCTGCCGCGCCGCATGATCACGGTGGAATTGATCGAAGCCATCGTCGAACTGGTTCGCTCAGGATACGGAATCAGCATATTGCAACGGGATCTGGTGAGCCCCAGCCTTGAGCGTGGGGAGCTGGCGTGGGCCGCCCTGAATGACGGCCTCGACATCGCCTGGAACGCCATAGTCCGCCCCTCGGAACGAGAGGACAGTGAGGTCAACAAAATGGTGAGGGAGCTTGATACCTGGATTAAAAATGCAGGAAAACCTGCATGCAGCTAATCCTTGGTCAGCCCGTGAATTTGAGCCACACCCGCGTGTAGCCCTCGGCACGTTACCGAATACCGCAGCGTAACTACCCGGTAAACGACTATCGGAGTTCAGCGCTGGGTTGTTGCTCGGCCCGCCAGTTTCGCGGGGAAAGCCCGGTCCATTGTTTGAAATGACGGCTGAATACCGAGACGTCGGCGTAGCCCAGATTCAATGCCAGGTCGGTGATGCTGGTTTTGTCCCGCAACAGGTTCTGCTTGGCGATTTCCAGCCGGGTTTCCTGTAGCAACCGACTGAAACTGGTGTCTTCGCACTGCAGGCGCTTCTGCAGGACTCGCGGTTGCACACCCAGAGAGCTGCTGACGGCATCAATGCCACATTCACCGGTGTGCAGGAGGCTGCCGATCAAATGGCAAACCTGCGCCTTGAGGTTGTCAGGGTATTGGGTCTTGAGCAGCTGCATTCGGTGCAGCAGGTGTTCGCGCATCAGGTCTTCATTGGCCTGCGGCGAGCGTTTGAGGTACTCAACAGGAAAGCTGATGCCGTCGAATGCGCTGTCGAATCGCACCTTGCCATACGCATTGGCCGCTTGCCACCCAGGGCTCTTCACTGCGCCCTGCTGCAGGTGCAATCGTATGTGCGGGCTGTCGACACCGGTCAGTATTTTCACCGCATTGAACAGTTGCGCCGCACTGAGCTGACTCAAGTGCAGTAAGCCGCGCTCGTTGGTGAAGTCGAAACTCAACCTGACTTCGGCGCGTTCGCCGCGCTTGCTGCGCTCCAGATGCAAACCACTGGCGTGCAGGTACAGGTACTGGCGGGCAAAATCCAGGGCGTCAGCCACGGTCGCCTGCCCGCTGCCCGACAAGGCGACCTCACCGATAGCCAACAGGTTTTGGCAAGAGGCCAGGCGCAGGCCAAACAACGGTTCCCGGCATTGCCGCGCGGTTTCATCGAGCAAGTCCGCGGTTTTCTCGTAGGACAGGTAACTGTTGGGCTGGCGCAGTTGGGCAACCACCATCCCGGCGTCACGCAACAGGTTCACCGGGTTCTCGCCCAGTTGGGACACCAGAGGGCTATAGCCTTCGATTGCGCCGCTGCGTAACAGGAACATCGCGCTTTTCCTTGGGGGGTACTTTCGCAATCAATCAACTTTTATTCGCCTGATGTCAAGTCGCCAGAATTGCTCCTGGATAAGCTTGTACGTCGGGCTGAAGGGTTTCACCTCGCCCACGGACACAGCTACCTGCTTCACCATTGCCCAGCCGCAAAGGCATCGACCAGACATGAATTTCACTCAGCTTGGGCTCAACCTTCACAGCGTCTGGAGTGCTCTGGACCAGCCCCCCCATCTCCACTCCAGCCTGAGCTTGCTTGCGCCGGCATTCACGGCCCTTGTGCTGGGACGGGCCGCCCGTTACCTGGTGCAGCACGCGTGCAACTGACCAACAACGACATGCTGCAAGTAGTGACTGGATCGAGAGGCCACAACTGGCGAGTCGGCTTCCTGCACACCGCGTGTTCGTGATAGATCAAGTTTCATTCGCCTTTTATCAAGTGGTAGGCGGCGTGGAGCGATAACTTGGTGGCCTATGCGTTGCCCGTGAACGCCACTGCGCCGGACAACTGTCACCTCCCACCTGCAGGCCGAATCATGACTGACTGGAAGTATCGCGTTCCCCGGGTAGCCTACCTGTCCGGTGCTGGCAGCGGCATCGGTTTGGGGTTCGCCCAGGCGTTGATTGCAGAAGGCTGCAGTATCGCGATTTTCGACCTGCAGATCCCCGAGCAAGTGTTGACTCGCCTGAAGACGATGAGCAAAGCACCGAGTCAATCCGTGGTTTTTTACCCGGTGGACATCACCGATCCGGTAGGGGTGGACGCGGCCATGGCCAGCGCTCATGCCCAACAGGGGACGGCGGACCTGGCGTTCAATTGCGCCGGTCTCATGCGCAACGCGGTATTTACCGAGCTGGCTTATGAAACCTTCCGCCAGGTGATCGACGTCAATCTGATGGGCAGCCGCAACTTCGCCGCCAGCGCCCTCAAGCACTTTTCGCCCCAGGGCCACCTGGTGTTCATGGCTTCTCTGGCCGGTGTGGTTGGCAGTTACACCCAAGCCGCCTACGCCGCCTCCAAGTTTGGCGTGGTCGGTCTGGCGGAAGTGTTGCGCGCCGAGCAGAAACTCTGCGGCATTGATGTGTCGGTGGTCTGCCCCGGTGAAATCCAGACGCCATTGCTCGACTACGAACGCCAGCACGGCAGCCCCGTCACCCGCTCACTCAACGCCGTGGCCGGCGTACTGACGGTCGATCAGGCGGTGGTGGGCATCCTGCGTGGCATCCAGCGCCGGCAGTTCATGATCACCCCGGGGTTCAAGGCCCGGTTGATCCGTGCCCTGGCGCGCAAATGCACATCGCTGCAACGCTGGATCGTCGACCGCAACCTGGCCAGGAGCATTCGCCGCAATACCTGATAACAACAATCACAGGACGCTCCCACATGAGTGCATTTGAACAAATTCGTCATTTCGAAGACTCCCGCGCTGCGGCCGGACAACAGGCGCGCGTCGAAGACACCCGTTTGGCCGCGCTGCAATTTCGCCAGGACATGTTGAGCGGCCCCAAAGCCCGTTACTTTGAGTCCTTCAATCTGGTCAAGGTGCCCTACCCCGTTCGCTACGGCCTGCGCAATGCGTTTTCCCGCGAACGGCTGGTCGAGTACATGCACATCCAGAACCGTCTGTTCGTCGTTCAGTTCGATACCCCGCAAGGCCTCAAGACCATGCTCACCTCGCCTTCGGATCACGAGCGCAATGGTGAAACGCCGTTCTTTCGCCGCCTGCAGGACCGCACGGCCAACTGGCTGACCAAGATCCTCATCAACCGCCAGAACACCGTGCCCGAGGTCCTGACCCGCCTGGGCCTGAATCCCGAAGACATCGACTACATCACCTACGATCACCTGCACACCCAGGACATTCGCCGCTGGCTCGGCACCGATAACGCACCCGGTCTGTTCCCGAACGCCAAGTTGCTGGTGCACTGGCGCGAATGGGAATCCACCAAAGACCTCAATCCGTACCAGGCCGACTGGTACTGCCCGAGTGGGATTGCCGGCGTGCCGCAAGACAAGGTGATCTGCTTCGACGGCTCGATCATGCTTGGTGATGGCGTTGCCTTGATGCATACACCGGGACACACGGAGGGTAACCACTCGATCGTCGTGCACACCGACGAAGGATTGTGGGTGACCAGTGAAAACGGCGTCAGCGTCGACGCCTACGCGCCCTTGCTGTCCACGGCCGCGGGAGTGGCCGAGTACGCACAGATGATCGGCACGGAAGTGATCATCAACGGCAATACCCTGGAAAACGCCGTCGACCAATACATCTCAATGGTTCAGGAAGCCACGGTGGCTGGCCCCTCCAAGCGTGACCCGCGATTCCCGAATGTCTTTCCATCGTCCGAAATGACAGCGTTCTGGATGTTCCCGGGCACCCGACCGGCGTTCTATGTCGGTCACGCCCGGCACGGCACCCTTGCGCGGCGTCCAGGCGCCTAGTCCACACCGGCTCACGTTTGCCGCTCCCGTAATGCACAGGAATTAACATGCACCTCATTCGAACTGCCCTGCTGGGGCTCGGCCTGAGCCTTGCGGCGATGGGCGTTACCCAGGCTGCCGAGAAACCCAATATCGTGGTGATTATGGTCGACGACATGGCCCCCATGGATATCTCGGCCTACAACCGCGGGCTTGGCGCCGTCACCACCCCCAACATCGACCGGATTGCCCAGGAAGGCATGATGGTTTCCGACTACTACGCACAGCCGAGCTGCACCGCTGGTCGCGCAGCGTTCATCACAGGTCAGTATCCGATCCGCACCGGTTTGACCGCTGTCGGCCAACCGGGCGCCAAAGTCGGTATCCAGGACAGCGACGTGACGTTGGCCCAGTTGCTCAAGGCTCAGGGCTATGCGACCGGCATGTTCGGCAAGTCGCACGTCGGCGATCGCAACGAATACCTGCCGACCGTCCATGGTTTTGATGAGTTCTTCGGTTTCCTCTATCACTTGAACGTGATGGAAATCGCCGAAATGACCAACTTCCCCAAAGACCCGAACTTCCCGGGAATCCCGCGCAACATGATCCACTCGGTGGCCACCGCCAATGACGATGCGACCGTCGACCCGCGCTGGGGTCGTGTCGGCAAGCAGACAATCACCGACGAAGGGCCGTTGACCATCGAGCGCATGAAGAGCGTCGATGACCAGTTCACCGACCTGTCGATTGATTGGATCAAGAAGCAGAAAGCCGCCGACAAGCCATTTTTCCTTTGGTACAACCCCTCGCGCATGCACCAGAAGATCCACGTCAGTGACGAGTGGCTGGGCAAGAGTGGCCATACCGAATACACCGACGCGATCCTGCAGCTCGACTCGCTGGTAGGCAAACTGCTGAAAACCCTGGATGACCAGGGGCTGGCGAAGAACACCATCGTGCTGTTCACCTCCGACAACGGCGTCAACCTGTCCCACTGGCCGGATTCCGGTGCGGCGTCGTTCCGTGGCGAAAAAGGCCTGACCTGGGATGGTGGTTTCCGCGTACCGATGCTGGTTCGCTGGCCGGGGAACATCAAGCCGAACACCTGGACCGGTGAGTTCATGACGTCCGAAGACTGGGTGCCAACTCTGATGGCGGCGGTCGGCCAGAGCGACGTCAAAGAAAAACTACTCACCGGCCTGCACCTCGATGGCGAGACCTTCAAGAACCACCTGGACGGCTACAACCAACTGGACATGCTGACCAAGCCCAACGGCAAGTCGAACCGCCATGAGTTTTTCTTCTTTGCCGAGACCAGCATGAACGCGGTACGGGTTGATCAGTGGAAAGTGCACACCGCCGTCAAGGACAAGTGGATGGAGGAAGCGAAGAAGATCCCCGGTGGGCTGGTCATCGACATCAAGGTCGACCCGTACGAGCGTTCGCCTGAGGCCGGCGACCACTTCCGCTGGCAGCAACAGCGCAGCTGGATCATTCCGATCATCGCGCCTTACATGCAGTCCTTTGCCAAAAGCATGAAGGACTTCCCGCCCTCGCAGAAAGGTGCCGGTGGCATCGGAATGGCCTCGATGTCGAACTGAGGCCCCGCTGTTCTACCGTCTTTCACTCTATGTCCACACAGGTGAGACCGGACGCTCCTTCGGGGGCGTCCGGCGAGCACATGGGAGCGTTTTCATGCCGAAAAACACGTTATCGCAATGCTGTGCCATTGCCACCCTCCTACTAGGCAGCGGCTTGCTCAGCACCACAGGATTCGCCCAAGGCCAGCCCGATGCGCTGTTGAGCATGCCCACCAGCCAGGAAAACATCGTGGCCGGACTTGAGGCCGACGCCTACGCCAACGGGATCAACGCCTATGTCTGGGGTTATCCGCTGGTGCGCATGGAGCGTGTGATGCGCGACTACACCAAGGTGCCGAGCCCGCGTCCGCCCACCAGCTACCGCGCCCCGCTCAATCAATTGGGCTGGGCCGAGAGCCTGGCCACGCCGTCGGCCAAGGACATGCCGACGGCCAACAACGACACGCTGTACCTGAGCGCCGTGGTACAGCTGGATGAGCCCTACGTATTGCATGTGCCCGACACTGCCGACCGCTATTACGTGATCAACGTGTTCAACCTGTGGCAGGAACTGGAGCACTACGTCGGTCGCCGCACCACCGGCACCGCTGCCGGGGATTACGTACTCGTTCCGCCGGGCTGGCAGGGCACGCTGCCCGCAGGCTTGAAGCGCCTGGATGTGAGCACCCGCAAGGCCTGGCTTTGGGGCCGCCTGCACGTCAAGGACGGCGAAGATCTGGCGCCGCTGCATAGCTTGCAAAAACAGTTCACCCTGCGCCCACTGTCGCAACGCAACAACCCGGACTATCAGCCAAAGAGCGAATCGTTGTCGGCGCTACCGGCAGCGAGCAACGATGGACTGGACTTTTTCCGCGAACTGGCCGCAGCCCTCAAAGACAACCCGGTGCCCCCCCGTGACGAAGCTCTGTTTGCCCAGTTCGCCCGTTTCGGCCTGACCGCCCGGGGCTTTGATCCTTCGCGCCTGACGCCAGCGCAAAAGGCCGGTTTGCTGCGCGCACTGGCCGATGGCCCGAAAGTGGCGGTTTCTGCGATGGCTACGGCGGGGACTCAGCGCAATGGCTGGACCTGGGCCACCGGCCTGGACAGTTTCGGCAGCAACTACCCGTTGCGCGCACTGGTCAGCGGCCCTTATCTCGGTGGCCAGGGTGAAAAGGAAGCGATGTACCCGCTGCGTTCCACTGACGCCAAGGGAGAACAACTGACGGGCGCCAAACGTTATGTACTGCACTTCAAGAGTACGCCACCGGTGGACGCCTTCTGGTCGCTGACGGTCTACAACGCCGTGGACAAGATGTTGGTCGACAACCCTATCGCCCGCTACAAACTAGGCTCCGATACCCCAGGCTTGAAAGTGCGCGCCGATGGTTCGTTCGACGTGCCGCTGCAAGCGGAACAACCGAACGGCGAATTCGCGGCCAACTGGTTGCCGGCGCCCAAAGGGCCTTTCTACATGATTCTGCGGCTCTATCAGCCAAAGGACGAAGTGCTGAAGAGTCAATACGAACTGCCCCAGGTGCAAATCCATGAGTAAGCTCAACACGCCCAGGGTCATGCGCTTGACCCTCACCGCCATGACCCTCGGCGGCCTGCTGATCGCCCTGCCGGCCACCGCCGGCGAAACCACATTGCCCCAGGGGCCGGTGGCCAACACCGTGATGCCCCCCGGTTATGCCCATGCCGTGGCGCAAATGGCCTATGCCTGGGGCTGGCCCCTGGTGAACCTGCAAACCCGACGCATGATGTACGAGCAAGTGCCGATCATCGGCCTGCTCGGCCCGACCCCGGTGGCGCCGGTCAATCAGTTGGCAATGCTGTCGGACTATATCGACCCAACCATCCGCGTCGTTGCCCATCCCAACCAGGACGTGGTCTACGGGTTTGGCGCCCTGGCGCTGGACAAGGAGCCAGTGATCCTGCAAGTCCCCGACTTTGGTGACCGTTTCTGGATGTTCGAACTGGCTGACCAGCGCACCGACAGTTTTGCGCAGGTGGCGAAGATCTATGGCACCCCGCCTGGTTTCTACCTGATCGTCGGGCCGGACTGGAAAGGCGAAAAACCTGCGGGCGTCGAAGCCGTATTGCGCTCGCCGACCCATACCGGTGTGGTGATTCCCCGTGTCTTCATGGCCGATACCGCCCAGGACCGCAAGGCGATCCAACCGGTCCTCAGTCAGATCGCCATGTACCCGCTCTCGGCGTTCGACGGCAAGGTCAAGACCATTGACTGGCAGAACCTGCCCAAGCTGCCGCTGCCCAAAGCGGCTGCCGACCAACCCGCAGGCGAGACCCAATGGGTGACCCCGGAACGGTTTTTCGGGCAATTGAAGCGTGTGCTGAGCGAAGTACCGCCACTGCCGGGCGAAGAATCGCTGTATGGGCAATTTCGCGCATTGATCGGCGCCGCAGAAGCGAACCCGGCGATTGCCAAGGTGTTGCAAGACACCGCACAACAGAGCGAAAAGGAACTGGTCGACCCGCTTTTCAACCTGAGCAGTAACGGTGTGCGCATCGCCAATGGCTGGAATCGCCCGTTCAACAATGCGGCCTTTGGCACCGATTACCTGACACGCCTGGCGATCGCCAAGTCGAACATTTTCGAGAACCATGTCAACGAAACCACCTACCTGTTCCGCGAAGAAGACGGCGCGGGTCAACGCCTGAGCGGCCTGCACGACTACACCTTGACCTTCCCGGCCGGCCAGACACCACCGGTGTCTGGCTTCTGGTCGTTGACCCTGTATGACTCGTTGCATTTCTTTGCCGCCAACGAGATCAATCGGCACTCGACCGGCACCAAGAACAAGGATCTGAAGTACAACGCAGACGGTTCGCTCACCCTGTACATCCAGCATAAGCGCCCGGCGCAAGACAAAGTGGCTAACTGGCTGCCGGCGCCAGAGCGCGAGTTTGCCCTGACCATTCGCGCCTACGGCCCTTCCCAGGCGTTGATCAAAGGCGACTGGACCCCACCACCATTGGTAATGGGTAAAAGATGATGAGGTCGATTAAATCCTTGATTTTCCTCGCCCTGACCGGCGCTGCCGGCCAAGTGCTGGCGGGCGGCATCCAGCTCTACGAAGTCGGCCAGGAAGGCGCCGGCCTGGCCAATGCCGGTTCCGCGGCGCTGGCCAGCGATCCGAGCGTATTGATGAGCAACCCCGCCGGCATTGCCGCGCTCAAGGGCACCCAGGTCAGCTTCAACGGCCAGGCGGTGCTCGGCGACCTTGGTTTTCGGCGCGACAGCGCCAACGACTTTGCTGGCAACGAAGGCGGCAACCCCCTGCCCATGTTGCCGGGCAGCAGTTTTTTCATCAGTCATCAGATCGACGAGCGCGCCAGTGTCGGCTTCGGCCTGTACGGCAACTTCGGCCTGAGCGCGGACTATGACGATGACTGGGCCGGGCGCTATTTCACCCAGAAGTCGACGCTGCTCGGCATCTCGCTGCAGCCGACCTTTGCCTACGCGATCAATGACAAGGTGTCAGTGGGCATCGGTCCGCGCCTGGTGGTCGGTTACTACAACACCGAAATGGCCGTCGATAACAACGCGCTGCTGCCGGTCAGCCCGTTCAAGGAGGATGGGCAAGTGCAGTACAAGGACAGCACCACCGGGGTCGGCCTGAACCTGGGCCTGCGCTATCAACTGGACGCACGCACCACCCTGGGCCTGGCCTACACCAGCAAGGTCAAGCTCGACTTCGAGGACTCGCCGCAGGTCCAGGGCCTTCGAAATCCACTGCTCAATCAGGCACTGTCCGGCCTGCAAGGCAATGGGCTTGAGCTGCAGATGAGTATTCCGCAGACGCTGACCCTGAGCGTGGCCCACCAGCTCAATGAACAATGGACCCTGCTGGGCTCGGCGAACTGGCAGGACTGGAGCGACTTCGGCGATATCGGTGTCTCGCTGGACACGGCCGCCGGATCGGCCATCGGCACGGTAAGCCGCCAGTATCAAGACACCTGGCACCTGTCACTGGGTGCACAGCGCCTGCTCAGCCCGAAGCTGCGCTGGAACATGGGCGTGGCCTACGACAGCTCGGCGGTCAAGGACAAGGACCGCACCGTGGATAACCCGATGAACGAAACCTGGCGCCTGGCCACCGGCCTGCACTATGAACTCGCCGATGACATGGACCTCAACGTCAACTACTCGCTGGCCTGGCTCGGTGACATGGACGTGCATCAGAGCAAGCGCTCCGGTGAAACACTCTGCGGCCAATACCCCAACAGCGCTCTGCACATCATTGGCGGCGGGGTGACCTGGCGTTTCTGATTCAACCCTTGCAGGGGCTTGCCGGGCGCAATCGTTTTAACGCGGGATCGACGCGCGCCCCCGTTAAAATCGCTGGCAAGCCCCAGATAGGTTCGCCTCCAACCCCGCGATCGACTACCATGCCGCCGCCGGTTTCCACATGGGAATAATAGGGAATCCGTGATGCGCGCTCCGCATCAAACGGAACTGCCCCCGCAACTGTAGGTGCCGAGCCTGCTCCTGAACTGCCACTGGGATGACCCGGGAAGGCTGGAGCACGCCATGACGCACCAGTCAGGAGACCTGCCGGCAACGCAACAATCACTAACCGGCGGGGTGTCCGGGAGGGGCATCCTTGCGCGTGCGTCACTTTGGTGATCGACCCCTGCCCGGTTTCTCGGCAGCGCTCGTTGATGTGTTTCCAGGCCCGACACCCTCGCTCCGTGTACGGTTCAAATGGAGATTGCATCATGCTGCTGCCCCGCGTTGTCGCCCTCGCCACGGGTCTGGGTCTTTGTTCTGTGGCCCAGGCTGCGCCGACTCAGTACCCACTGACGCTGCAAAACTGTGGCAGCACGCAGACCTTCGCCCACGCGCCGGCTCGGGCCGTGACGATTGGCCAGGCCGGCACCGAAATGCTGTTTGCCTTGGGGCTGGGCGACAAACTGGTCGGCACCTCCCTGTGGTTCAACGATGTGTTGCCCCAGTACCAGGCTCAAAACGCCGGGATCGAACGCCTGGCCGACAACGAGCCGAGTTTCGAGTCGGTGATTGGCAAGCGCCCGGAGCTGGTCGCCGTCGAGCTGGAGTGGGTGGTTGGCCCGCAAGGGGTGGTGGCTACCCGCGAGCAGTTTGATGAGCTGAAGATTGCGACCTACCTGATGCCCTCGGACTGCGAGTCCAAGGACAATCTGGTGGGAGCCGACGGGACTCGCCTGGCGCCGTTCCGGATCGACAGCATCTATCAGAGCATCACCCAACTGGCGCAGATCTTTGATGTCCAGGAGCGTGCGCAGCAGCTCAACGCGCAGCTCCAGGCCAGCCTGGCCAAGTCCGTGGCCACGGTGCAGAACAAGGACTTGAAGGACACCAGCGCGTTGGTCTGGTTCTCCAGTGCCAGCCTGGATATCGATCCCTATGTCGCCGGTCACAAGGGCATTCCCGACTTCATGCTCAATACCCTGGGCGTGCGCAACGTGGTGGAGTCCGACGAAGAGTGGCCAAGCGTCGGCTGGGAAACCATCGCCAAGGCTAACCCGACCTTCCTGGTCATCGCGCGCATGGATCGCCGGCGTTTTCCGGCCGACGACTATCAAAAGAAACTGGAATTCCTGCGCAGCGACCCGGTGACCCGCAACATGGACGCGGTGAAACACAACCGCATCATTGTCCTCGACGCCATGGCCCTGCAGGCCAGTGTGAGGATGTTCGAGGGCCTTGAAACCCTGGCGACCGCCCTCAACAGCTACGACCTGGCGCAATGACGGCGATGCTACTGCGCACCTCCGGGGCACTGGTGACCCTGCTGATCGCACTGATTGCCGGCGTGGCGATCGGCGAAACCCATATCGACCCCACGGTGGTGTTTCAGGTCCTGGCCAACAAACTCTGGGCCGCCGGTTACGCCCTGGACCCCATCGACGAGGGCATCGTCTGGAACTACCGCCTGACCCGTGCGCTGGTGGCCGCGGCGTGCGGTGCGGGCCTGGCGACGTGCGGGGTGATCCTGCAATCGCTGCTGCGCAACCCATTGGCCGATCCCTACTTGTTGGGGATTTCCGCGGGGGCTTCGACAGGCGCGGTGCTGGTGGCGCTGCTGGGCTTGGGCGCCGGCGCGATCTCAATGTCGGTCGGGGCGTTTGCCGGGGCGGTGGTGGCCTTCGCCGTGGTGGTGTTGCTCGGCCGTGCCAGCGGTGTACCGGGTGCAACCGGGCAGATCATCCTCGCCGGGATCGCCGGGTCACAACTGTTCAACGCGCTCACGGCGTTTTTGATCACCAAGTCCGCCAGCTCCGAACAGGCGCGCGGCATCATGTTCTGGTTGCTGGGCAATCTCAGTGGCGTGCGCTGGCCATCGGTGTGGCTGGCCGTACCGGTGGCGCTGGCCGGGCTCGCGGTGTGCCTGTGGCACCGCCGCGCGCTGGATGCCTTCACCTTTGGCGCCGACTCAGCGGCCTCCCTCGGGATTGCGGTGCGTCCCGTGCAGTTGCTGTTGATCAGTTGCGCCGCATTGGTCACGGCGGTGATGGTCTCGATTGTCGGCTCCATCGGTTTTGTCGGCCTGGTGATTCCCCACGCCGCCCGGCTGTTGCTCGGGACGGGGCATGCCCGCCTGCTGCCGGCCAGCGCGCTGGGGGGCGCGGTGTTTCTGATCGCCGCCGATGTGCTGTCCCGTACGCTGATCAAGGGCCAGGTGATTCCGGTCGGCGTGGTCACGGCGCTGGTCGGGGCGCCGGTGTTCGCGCTGATCCTGGTGGGTCGGAGGCATGCCCGATGACGGCGGCGGTGTCTGTTGCCGAGCCCTGTGTGCTGAGTTGTTCCGGCCTGGGCTTTGCCGTTCGCGATGCGCAGTTGCTGCACGACGTGCACCTGGCCATTCATCGCGGCGAGACCCTGGGCCTGGTCGGCCCCAACGGTTCCGGCAAGTCCACCCTGCTCAAGCTGCTGGCCGGCGTGCGCTCGCCGAGTCAGGGCGCCATCCACCTCAACGGCCAAGGCCTCAAGACCCTGTCGCGGCGCACCATCGCGCAAACCCTGGCGGTGGTCGAACAGCAGGCGGACACCCTGGATACGATCAGCGTGTTCGAGGCAGTGGCTTTGGGCCGCACACCCTGGCTGTCGGCCTTGAGCCCCTGGTCGGCGGCGGACACGGCGATCGTCGAGCAAGCGCTGCGTGACGTCGATGCGGCTCATCTGAGCCGCCGCACCTGGCGCAGCCTCTCCGGCGGCGAGCGCCAGCGCGTGCATATCGCCCGCGCCCTGGCGCAACGCCCGCAGATCCTGTTGCTGGACGAACCGACCAATCACCTGGATATCCAGCACCAACTGGCGATCCTGAATGTGATTCACGCCTTGCCCGTGACCACGGTGATTGCCCTGCACGACCTCAACCAGGCGCTGGGCTGTGATCGTTTGGCGGTGCTGGAACGGGGGCGCCTGGTCGCCTTGGGCACACCACTTGAAGTGTTGACCCCTGAGCGCCTGCTGCACACCTTCGGGGTCCACGGGCACTACCTCACGGACCCCTTTGACGGCTCGCAGATCCTGCGCTTGCGCGCCTCCTGATTCGCTCATGGGGTGATCGACGCGGCAGAGCGGGATAGACTGCGTTCGGCTCGCTAACGCCAGACATCCCGCGTGAAAAGGAAGATCATCAATGCCGGCACCCATCAACCACGAAGATTTTTCGCTGACTACGCCCTACGGTCAGGTATTCGCACGCTGCTGGTATCCGAACAATCAACCCCAGCCACTGGCCCCGATCATCCTGTTCCACGACTCGCTCGGCTGTGTTGAGCTGTGGCGTGACTTCCCTTCCCTGCTGGCACGTGCGACCCAGCGCACTGTCGTGGCGTATGACCGCTTGGGCTTTGGTCGTTCAGATCCCCATCCCGGCGATTGGTCCAATGACTTCATCCGCCAGGAAGCCCAGCGCTATGTGCCGCTCGTGCGCGCAAGCCTGGGTATCGACCGCTTCATCGCCTTTGGTCATAGCGTCGGTGGTGCCATGGCGACCCACTGCGCCGGGTTGTTTCCCCAGCACTGCCTGGCCCTGGTGACCGAGTCGGCCCAGGCCTTTGTCGAGGAGCGCACGGTCCTGGGCGTGCAGCTTGCCAAAGAGCAGTTCCAACAACCGGGACAGATCGAGCGTCTGCGCAAGTACCACGGTGAAAAGGCCCCGTGGGTGCTCAATGCCTGGACCCAAACCTGGCTTAGCCCGACCTACGCGGGTTGGGCCATTGAGCAGACGCTGCCGGCGATCAGTTGCCCGCACCTGGTGATCCACGGTGAAGACGACGAGTTTGGTTCGACCCAACATGCCTATCGATACGCCAGCCTGACAGGCGCACGCAGCGAGCTGCTGTTGATCAGAGATTGCCAGCACGTTCCCCACCGGGAACAGCCTCAAACCGTGATCGACGCCGTCTGCCGTCAACTTTCCAACGTGAACTAACCCCCCCCTTTACCACTGACGATAAGCGCCAGGCTGGTCTACCCTTGCGCAATCCGCCATAGCAGGAGCAGGAGATGGCATGAACAATTTCCCGATCGTGGCCACGGTACTCTCGATGATTCTGGGGCTGTCCGTCACTCGCCTGTTGCTGGGGCTGGTGACCGTGTTTCGCATCCGTCGTTCGGCGAAACCGGACTGGGTCCCGCTGGTGTGGGCCGTCATGTTGTTCACGATACAGCTGGATTTCTGGTGGGCGGTCAATTCGCTGCCGGCGGTGAAGCAGACGTTTTCCTTCCTGGAGTTCCTGTTGCTGGTGCTGCTGGCGTTGTCGCTGTTTGTCGCGGCTGCCTTGTTGTTGCCCAGCCGCATTGAAGATGAAAAGAACGGCCTGCGCACCTACTTCGAAGAAGACGGCCGTTACGCGCTGCTGGCGCTGTCGGCTTATCTGGCGCTTGGGCTGCTCGTCAATGTGATGTTTTTCCAGGCATCGCCCATCGCGCTGTGGGGGGGCCTGGATGTGTTGATGATTGTGCTGCCGCTCTGCGCATTCAAAGCCAGGTCGCGCACGGCCTACTCGGCGCTGACCCTGCTCTACATTCCCATCAGCGCGATCGACACGGTGATTTCACTGACCGACTAGGCGGGTAGGTGGATGCGGATCACACCGCAGGAGCGAGCTTGCTCGCGATGGCCGTCAACGATGACGCGCCCATTCAGGATGGACGCGGCGCCCTGGAGACCATCGCGAGCAAGCTCGCTCATACATACCCACCGTGTTGCGGTGCGGGTGGGGGTTAGCGTGCGGCCCAGGCATTGAAGCGTTGTTCCAACTCCTCGCCATGGTCGACCCAGAACTCGGCGTTCACCGCGCCGGCGCCGGCCAGGTTGGCCTCGGCGGTGGGCAGTTGCGCCTGCACCGATGCGGGCAACAAGGCCAGGGTCTGCCGGTGTACCGGCCCGTAAGGGATGTTTTGCGAGAACACTTTCTGCGCCTGGGGCTGGCTGGCGAAGGTGATGAATTTCTCGGCCAGGGCCTTGTTCGGCGTGCCCTTGACCACGGCCCAGTACTCCGGGTCGTACAGGCTTTGCGGCCAGACGATGCTCAGTTTCATGCCCTCCTCCTGAGCCGAAGCGATGCGCCCGTTGTAAGCGGCGCTCATCACCACGTCGCCGGCCACCAGCCATTGCGCCGGCTGGGCGCCCGCCTCCCACCACTGGATGCTGGACTTGATCTGGTCCAGCTTGGCAAAGGCCCGGGTCACGCCCTGTGGGGTGTTGAGGACCTGATACAGCTCGTCCATTTTCACCCCGTCGGCCAGCAAGGCGATTTCCAGGGTGTACTTGGCGCTCTTGCGCAACCCGCGCTTGCCAGGAAATTCGCTGACGTTCCAGAAGTCCGCCCAGTTCTGCGGCGCCTTGGCCAACTTGCCCTGGTCAAAGGCCAGGACCATCGACCAGACATAGGTGGCGACCCCGCACTCGGTCAATGCCCCGGGGACAAATTGCCCCGGGTCGCCCAGGGCGCTCAGGTCGAGTTTCTCGAACAGGCCCTCCTCACAACCGCGCAGCAGGTCCGGGCTTTCCACTTCAACCACGTCCCAACTGGTGTGACCGGCGGCCACCATGGCCTTGATCTTCGACAGTTCGCCGTTGTACTCGCCGGCGACGATGTTGCCCGCTCCGCTGGCGTTGAACGGCTGGAAATACGCCTTGTCCTGGGCCTGCTTGGTGGCCCCGCCAAAGGAAATCACGGTAAGGCTCTGGGGCGCGGCGCACACAGCGCCGCTCAACAGGGCCAGGGCAAACGGAAGACTGCAACGCAAGGATCTGGACATGGATCTGTTCCTCGAGAATGCCGGTACGCACTGAGGCGGCGGCGGGACACACATGGGCGGCCGCAAGGCCTTGTTATTGTTCGTCGGGGGCGCTCAGCCAGGCCGCCAGCCGATCCATCAGGCGGTCACAGGCGTGCAACTGCTCGACGCTGACAAACTCGTCGGGCTTGTGTCCTTGCTCCATGCTGCCGGGACCACAGACCACGGTCGCGATACCGGCCGCATCGAATAACCCGCCTTCGGTGCCGAAGGCCACGGTGCTGAAGGCATCACTGCCACAGAGCTGGGCGATCAGGCGCGCGGCGGCGCTGTCCTGCGCAGTTGCCAGGCCCGGATAGGCCGACAGTTGTTCAAAGCGGATCGACGTCTCGGGCTTGATCGCCTGCATCGCCGGCAGCAGTGTGGTCTGGGCGTAGTGCTGCAACTCATCGACCACCGCTTGCGGGGCGAAGTCGGGCAAGGCGCGCACTTCGAAATCGAAACGGCAATCGGCCGGCACGATGTTCAGCGCCGTGCCGCCCTGGATCACCCCGACCTGCACGGTGGAGTAAGCCGGATCAAAACGTGGGTCCTGCAGTTCTGGCTCTGCCAGGGTGGCGCCGATCTCACCCAGCCGGCCGATCAGGCGCGCGGCCTGTTCGATGGCATTCACCCCAGAGGGGGCGTACGCCGAATGGCAGGCGGCACCGCGCACATGGCAACGCATCGCCAGCTTGCCCTTGTGGCCAAGCACCGGTTTGAGCTCGGTGGGCTCGCCGATCAGGCACAAGGCCGGCGCCGGGATTCGCTGGGGCAACCGTTCCAGCAGACTGCGCACGCCCAGGCAACCGACCTCCTCGTCATAGGACAGCGCCAGGTGCACCGGCCGGCGCAAGTCGCTTGCCAGGAACACCGGGACCGCCGCCAGGACGGAGGCCAGGTAGCCTTTCATGTCAGCGGTGCCGCGCCCGAACAGTTTGCCGTCGGCCTCACTCAGGCAAAACGGCTCGACCGTCCAGGCCTGGCCGTCCACCGGCACCACGTCGGTGTGCCCGGACAACACAATGCCGCCGGCCACCTGCGGGCCCATGGACGCCAGCAGGTTGGCCTTGCTGCGCTCGGCGTTGTAGATCAGTTCGCAGTCAACGCCAAGGCCCTGCAAGTAGTCGCGCACGAACTCGATCAGCGCCAGGTTGGAGTCGCGACTGACCGTGGCAAACCCCACCAGACTGGCCAACAAGGCGCGGCTACGCGGCTCACTCATCACCCGGCACTCCATAGCTGGGGGCCTGTGTCGGGTCGAGGGCGCGGATCAGGTAGTCCTGCAGTTGTGGCTGGTAGGCGCGCCACAATTTGCCCAGTTCGTCGATGGGCTGGTGTTCGGCCCAATCGACCCGCAGGTCGACGATCGGCCACGTCAGGTCGTCGACCACCGACAGCGCCGCCGAGTGCACCGTGCCGGCTTCGCCACCGGCCGCCTGGCCAGCTTGCAACGCGCTGAGCAAGCGGGCGGCAAGGCAGCCTTCGCTGTGTTCGAAGGCGCTGACCATGGCCTCGATCACCCCGGTGTTGGCTAACAGGTTGCCAGCGGCCACGCACTGTTCACCGGCCAGGGCGTTATGGGTCCCCAGGGCCTGGCTGCCGCTGAACACCGCAGTCCGGCCCTGGGCATCCACCACCGCCACCTGGCGGTACTGACTGTAGCCGTTGCGGGTCAGGGCCTGGTCCAGGGCCTGGGCCGGCGCGGCTCCGGCGGCCAGGCCGTCGAGGATCTGCGGGCCAAGGGCCGGCAGGGTAATGTTCTGGCTCGACACCGCGCCGACGCCGGCCCGCAGCCAGGGGCAACGGGCCCCGACGGCGATGCTCGAGGAGCTGATGGCGATGCCCAACTGGCCGGTCTCGGCGCAGCGTCCAACGATGGAAAAGGTCATGTTCGCTTCCTTACTCGGGGATCACGGCAATCACGTCGATTTCCATCAGCCACTGCGGCTGGCCGAGGGCGCTGACCACCAGGCCAGTGGAAATCGGGAACACCCCTTTGAGCCATTTGCCGACCTCCTGGTACACCGGCTCGCGGTAGCGCGGGTCGATCAGGTAGGTGGTGGTCTTGACGATGTGGCTCAGGTCGCTGCCGGCCTCTTCAAGCAGTTGCTTGACGTTGCGCATGGCTTGTTCGGCCTGGGCCCGGGGGTCGCCCAGGCCCACCAGTTGCCCATCGAAGTCGGTGCCGACCTGGCCCCGCACGTACACGGTATTGCCGGCGCGCACGGCCTGGCACAGGTCGTTGTCCAGCGTCTGGTTGGGGTAGGTGTCTTTGGTGTTGAACATGCGGATGCGGGTATGAGTAGGCATCAACGAACTCCCATGCAGCTGGCTGGTTGGAGCGGTGCCGCGCACGCCTGTTCGGCATCGGCCTGGCGTTGTGCGGCATCCCGGTAGGCGAAATAGGTGCGTTGTTTGACGATGTGATCGGCGACGTGTTTGGCGTCATGCCAAACCCCCCAGATGAATGCCGAGCCGCGCCGCGACTGCCACGGCAGGCCAACGAAATACACCCCCGGCTCGCTCGACACGCCGCGCTGATGCTGGGGTTTGCCGTTGTCCTTGAAGGCATTGACCTTCAACCAGCTGTAGTCGACCGTGTAACCGGTGGCCCAGATGATGGTGCCGACTCCGGCCTTGACCAGGTCCAGCTGCAGGATCGGCTGACTGACACACGCCGGATCGGGCAACAGGCTGCGGGCTTCGGGCTCCAGCGGCAGGTCGAGACCGTTGCGGGCGATGTAGGCATCCGCTGCATCCAGCAAGGCCAGGTAGTTCTCGTCGCCACGGGCGATGTTGTCGGCCAGGTTGGCGGCGAAATTCACCACTGCACCGTTGAAGGATTCGGTCAGGCCGACCAGGGTCATGCCTTGCTGGGCGAGCCGACGAAAATCGATGGTTTCACCCCCACGGGCACCGCTCACGGCAATGGTCACGTGCTCCTTGCCGGGTTGCATGGCCTCGGCATCCCACTCGCCCAGCACCCCCAACCACCAGCAGAAATCACGGTTGCGATAGGCACGTGGCGGCCGGTCGTGAGCTCCTACCGACAGGTACACCTGCTTGCCGGCGCGCTGCAGTTCATCGGCGATCTGCACCCCAGAGGATCCGGCGCCCACCACCAGCACCGCGCCCGCCGCCAGTTGCTGCGGGTTGCGATAGTCGGCCGAGTGGATCTGCTGGACGCCGCTGATGGCCGGCGCAATCGGTGGGATGACCGGGCGCTGGAACGGACCGGTGGCGACCACCACGTGCCGGGCTTCGATCAGCCCGGCACTGGTGTTGACCGTGAAGCCCGGACGATCGCTATTGCGCTCCACGCTCTGCACTTCGACCCCGGTGCGGATCGGTGCATTGAATTTTTTCGCATAGGCTTCGAAGTAGTCCGCCACCTGCTCCTTGGGGGCAAAGGCGTCCGGGTCAAGGCCTGCGAATTCCAGGCCCGGAAAGCGGTCATGCCAGGCCGGCCCATTGGCGACCAGCGAATCCCAGCGCCCTGTGCGCCACGCTTCGGCGATACGGTTGCGCTCCAGCACCAGGTGCGGCACCCCAAGTTTGCTCAAGTGCTCACTCGTGGCCACGCCGGCCTGACCGGCACCCACAACAAGCGTATCAATTTGAATTTTTTCAACGGTCATGTCTGTGCACTTCTGAAAGTTGGACGGGTTCAGATCGGTCATGGCTGGCGCCTCTGATGCGGATCATCGTGGTGCTGCGAATACGGCTGACTGTGCGCGGGTGTTGGGCGCATTCTGTGATGCGCAGGGGATTAGCGAAATGATGTTTTATGTAGTCGTGGGCAAGGAAAAAGCGTGCCCGTACGCCCCCCCGTAGCCGCTGTTGAGCAGCGCGAGGCTGCGTCAACCGCCGGGGGCCGCTACGCAACCCAACGCAGCCTTCGGCAGTTGCTACGGGAATTGGGTGGGGGTTGGGACATTGCGTCCGGACCCCGATCAACAGCGTCAGCGCAAACGATCGTGCAACCAGCCCTCGAACCGCCCCTCCTCGATGACCGTGCGCAACGCCTGTTGGGGCTTACCGTCCTGGCGATCCTGCTGGGTGTAGAACCTGGAAAAATGCGCACCGAGGATCTCGGCCTCGTCATAGCCTTTGATCCGCGCCGCAGCGGCATTCCAACTGGCGACGATAGCCTCGGGTTTGGCACGCTGCATGGGTTGTTCTGGATCTGTTGATCCTAGATGGCATCGGCACCGGGCAAAGCAGATTGAACTCCTTATATGCCGATCTCTCACAATGCTATGAAGGCGGCGGTACTCGCCATCCAGCGCAGGGAGTAGTCAGTGTGAACAGGTCGACAGCGCAGGACGGGGGGCGTTCGCTTGAGCAGATCCTCGAGGACTTTGGCCAGCGTGCCGCGCCGCTGGAGCTCGATCGCCAATTGCCCGAGGTCATGCGCCGCTGCCTGGCAGACGGCCAGGCCGACCTGCCGCTGCCCGGCCAGGGCCAGACGCTGCAACGCTGGCGCGCCCTGGCGCAGGTAGCGGGCAACGACCTGGCGCTGCTCAAGCTGTTCGAAGGCCACACCGATGCCAAGGCGATTCTTGCCGAACTGGGTGCCCTGCACTTGGACAGCCCGGGCATCTGGGGTGTATGGGCCGCCGAGCCGCCAACGGCCAGGGTGCGCATCGTCGGTCGGGAACACGGGGCGGTGCAATTGAGCGGGACCAAAGCCTGGTGCTCCGGCGCCCTGCAGATCGACCATGCGTTGCTCACCGCCTGGAACGAAGACGACCGCCCGCAACTGGTGGCGCTGGCACTGACCCAAGGCGATCTGCGAATCGACAGTGACGACTGGCAGGCCCGCGGAATGGCGACCACCGCCAGCGTCAGTGTCCACCTCGACGGCGCCCGCGCTCACTGTGTGGGGCCCAGCGGTGCGTATGTGCAGCGCCCAGGTTTCTGGCATGGCGGTGCCGGCATCGCCGCCTGCTGGTACGGCGCCGCGCGGACCCTGGCCGAGACCTTGCGCCAAGCCTGCGCCGGACCACGCAACGACCCCCACGCGCAGGCGCACCTGGGTGCCGTCGATGCCGCCCTGGCCAGCGCAGCGGCCGGGTTGCGCGAGTGCGCGGCGTGGATCGATGCCCACCCCCGGGCCGATGCCGAGTTTAACGTGCGCCGTACCCGCGCCCTGGTGGAGGCTGCAGTGGTCCAGGTGCAATGGCACGTCGGCCGGGCATTGGGCGCCACGCCCTTTTGCCGTGATCCACGGTTCGCCCGGCTGAGCGCGGACCTGCCAGTGTTTATCCGGCAGAGCCATGCCGAGCGCGACCTGGCCGAACTCGGCCGGCAATTGCACGGACGTGATCCGCAAGGCTGGTGCCTATGAGCCAGGACCCGGACCAACTGATTCAAGGTGCCGGCACCTCACTGGCCCAGTGGCAGGCATCGCGCGCCTTGCACGCCGTGCCGTCCTTGCCCCGGGAACTGATCCTGCCCATGGGCCGGCGCCTGGTGGTGGTCGCCCCGCACCCGGACGACGAGGTGCTGATGTGTGGCGGACTGTTGGCCAGCCTGGCCAGCGATTCGCCCTGCCTGCTGTTGATTTCGGTCACCGACGGTGAAGGCAGTCACCCGGGGTCCAGCCTCTGGCCCTCCGAGCGCTTGGGCGCCGAGCGGCCTCGGGAGAGTGCCCGGGCCCTGGCTTACCTGGGCCTGGATGCACAACGATTCGATTGGTTGCGCCTGGGGTTCGCCGACTCCGCGGTCGCCGACAGCGAAACACAGTTGGTGCGGCAACTCTGCGCGCAGATCCGCCCCGGCGACCAGGTGCTCACCACCTGGCGCCACGACGGTCATTGTGATCACGAAGCCGTTGGCCGCGCCTGTGCCAGTGCCTGCCGCGCGCGCCAGGCCCATCTGCTGGAGGTGCCCGTGTGGGCCTGGCACTGGGCTGAACCGGAGGATCGCCGCCTGCCGTGGTTGCGGGCACGCAAACTGCTGGTGGCGCCGCGTTTCCTGGTGCGCAAGCGCCGGGCGATTGCTGCGCACCAGAGCCAACTGTTGGCCGACCCGAGCACCGGTCAGCCGGCCATTCTCCCCCCGGCAGCGCTGGAGCGCCTGCTGCAACCTTTTGAACTGGTGTTTCTATGAGCCTGTCCGCGCCCTACTTCGAACAACTGTTCAGTGCCAATCCGGACCCTTGGGCGTTCCGCAGCCGCTGGTACGAAAAACGCAAACGGGCACTGACCCTCGCCCTGTTGCCCCGCCAACGCTACGGGCGAATCTTCGAGCCGGCCTGCGCCAATGGCGAGCTGAGCCTGGGCCTGGCCGAGCGCGGCGAGCACTTGCTGTGCATGGACCTGAGCCCCACCGCCGTGGCCCTGGCCACTGAGCGCCTGGCCGGGTATCCCACAGTGCAGGTGGTGCAAGGCTGCTTGCCTGAAGAGTGGCCCGAAGGCCTGTTCGACCTGATTGTGCTCAGTGAACTGGGCTATTACCTGGACAGTGACGACTGGCGTCAGGTGATCGACCAGGCCCGCGCGAGCCTCAGTCCCCAAGGGGCGATCCTGGCCTGCCACTGGCTGCGGCCGATAGCGGACTGCCCGCAAACCGGGGCGCAGGTCCACGGCATGCTCGAGGCCCATCTGCACCTGCCGCGTGCCGTGCACCACCAGGAACCCGACTTCATCCTCGAGCTCTGGTGCCGAGGCCCCTACCGTCCTGATCTCGAAGAACAAGCCCTATGATCGGCGTCGTCGTCCCGGCTCACAATGAACAGGCCCTGCTCAAACGCTGCCTCGACGCACTGGCCTGCGCCGCCCACGCCGTCGAACGCGGTGGAGAGTCGGTGGCGATCCTGGTGGTGCTGGATGCCTGCACCGACCGCTCGTTAGCCATCGCCCAGGCCTGTGGCGTGCAGACCCTGGTCATCAACGACGCTAACGTCGGGTGCGCCCGCCGGGCCGGTGCAGCCTACATGCTGGACCGGGGCGCGCGCTGGCTGGCCTGCACCGATGCCGACAGCCGGGTGCCCCGCAACTGGCTGCGTCAGCAGTTGGCATTCCAGGCCGATGCGGTGTGTGGCACGGTCAGCGTCGATGATTGGCACCCCGACCATTGCCCGGCGGCGCGCCAGCGCTATCAGGCGCTGTATCAATCCCGGGAAGGCCATCGGCATGTGCACGGCGCCAACCTGGGGGTGTGCGCGGAAGCCTACCGGCGCGTGGGCGGCTTCCGCCCCCTGCCGGCCCATGAGGACGTGTGCCTGGTGAAGGATTTGCAACGCAGCGGTGCCAGCATTGTCTGGACTGCCCTCAACGGAGTGCGCACCAGCAGCCGCGTGGACTGCCGTGCGCGAGGCGGGTTCGGTGACTATCTCAAGTCGCTGGCGGGTGGGGGCTGAGCCGGGCCCAGTGAATGCAAGCGTCTCAGCGCCGGCGCACCACCCGCACGCGGCCGCTGTTGCCTCCGCCGCAGAAGAACTGCTCGGCGCCATCGGACTCCAGGCCCGAGACGCCGACCCCAGCGGGCATGTCGAGGGTCTCCAGGACTTCGCCGCTCTGCGGGTCGATCCGCCGCAGCTCACTCTCTTCACCTTCCCAGGTGCCGTGCCAGAATTCGCCGTCGACCCAGGTCACGCCCGTGACAAAACGGTTGGATTGCAGGGTCCGCAGGATTTTCCCCGAGGCCGGGTCGATCTGGTGAATCTGCCGGTCCTGGTACTCGCCGACCCACAGCGACCCTTCAGCCCAGGTCAACCCCGAATCACTGCCTCCGGGGGCCGGGATGCTGCCCAGCACCCGTCCGCTGGCAGGGTCGATCTTGTGGATCTGATTCCCGGCAATCTGATACAGGTGCTGGCCGTCGAAAGCGGTGCCGGCATCCGCGGCCATGGCGAAAGTATTCAGCGTCTCGCCACTGTCCGGGTCGAGGGCGATCAGGCCCAGGTTGTTGGCGAACCACACGCGCTCACCGTCCCAGGTGACGCCGTGCACACTGTCGACCCCGGGAAAGGGCCCGTACTCGCGCACTATGTTTGCGGCTGACTGTTTCATCGCGACATCCTCGTATGGGTTGGGAACCTGCAGCCTAATCACCGGACCAGGGCAGCGGGAGTAACAAAGTGGTCGCGAATCCCGGAATCGGTGGGCGGGTCCAGCGCGCCGCCCGGCCTCGGCCGAACACCTGTGCCTTGCCCTCTGCCGCCAGCGCCTCGAGGGCCCGTTGCACACTGCGCTGACTGATGCCCAACGCCAACGCCAGGGCCGAACTGGACCAAGACTCACCGTCCATCAACAGCGCCAGCACCTCGCTGTGGGGAGCTTCGACAGGCCAGGCCAGGACTGCCAGCGTGCCCGGTGCAGGCAGCACCAGGGCATATCCGCCCTGGGTTGCGGTGACCTGGGCCAGGGGCCGCAACACCGCGCGCAAGCGGCCGATTTCCACCCGCAGACGGGCCCGCAGGGAGTCGTCGCACAGTGTCAGGCGGAACACCCGAGCGATCAGCGTAGCCCTGGGCACCGCCTGCGGCCAGGCTTCGCCGAGAAGGCTGAGCAGCGCCATCAGCACCGGGCGGCCCGCCAGGGAAATCTGCGTGGCATACTGCTGGACCCGATAACACCGCGCGTCCAGCACCAGCGCCCCGGACCCCAGCAGCGCCTGGACGGCCTCCAGGTCCAGCAGTCGCTCTGCGCCCTGGCCAAGCAATCGCGCGGCCGGGGCTTGGAGTACCTGCCGGGCGCTTGCCAGTTCGGCACTGAGCGCCGGGATTGCGGCCAACCGCGCAGCCTGCTCGGCGTCGGCCAAGGCCAACCGGGCCGCCGGGGCATCCAGGCGCCTGATCGCCAGACCCGCGACAATCAGCCCATG
This sequence comes from Pseudomonas kielensis, assembly GCF_014236655.1. GTDB lineage: Bacteria > Pseudomonadota > Gammaproteobacteria > Pseudomonadales > Pseudomonadaceae > Aquipseudomonas > Aquipseudomonas kielensis. The sequence continues at coordinate 264,810 of NZ_JACMYG010000002.1, read as the reverse complement.
GATCGTGCGCAATCCCGCTGGCAGCGAGCCTGGCTGCAGTGTGGCGAGTTGACCCTCGGCCGCGTCGAGTTGGCCAATCAGCAACAGCCGCCGGATCTGCAGGTAGCGGGCATGGGCCGCATTGATCCGGTCGCCGTGCCGTTGCAGGCACTCGCGCGCGGCCTCCAGGGCCGGTTGTGGCCAGCCGAGGTCCCGCGCGGCAAAGGCAATTTCCGCCTCGGCCACCACGCAACGCGCCCGCGCCACCCGCTCTTTGGGGTCGAAGTCATGGCTGGCCCGGCGCAGCAGAGCCTTGGCCCGCGCAAAGTCGCCCAACTGCGCCATGGCAATCCCGCGCAGGGCGAGCGCCGGCGGGTCGTCGCGCAAGGCGACGTGCTTGAGTGCCCCCAACGGGTCGCCGACCGCCAGTGCCCGGGCGGCGGCGGTGATCAGCGAATCCATGTCAACCGCTCCCACGCATGCTCTCTGGCCCTGCAGTCTATCTCAGCGGCCACTGGCCCTGCGGTAGGCGAGGCCTGTGGCAAGTTTTTCCCACTGACTTACACTGAAAGACCCATAACGCGGATCATGGTGCTCACCGTTGCCCGGGCAGTCGCTGATGATCTGAGTGAAGCCAGCATGAAAACGCTCACGACCCTGTGCACCACCCTCCTCGCCACCGGCGCCTGCGCGGTGCACAGCGAGCTGGCCTGGGCGGGCGCCCTGTACAACACCAGCTTCGAGTGTGCCCAGGCCAGCCTGGTGGTGGAAAAGCTGATCTGCCGCGATCCGCAGCTGGCACGTATGGACCTCGAACTGTACCGCCTGTATCGCCTGGCCCTCACCGATGAGCGCTCGGTGCCGCGCCCGGACAAGGTCATGACCGACCAGCGCTTCTGGACCCTGGCCCGCAATCAGTGCGCCTCCACCGCCGAGCCCAAGACCTGCATCCGCCAGGCCTATGCCGAACGGGCCCATCAGTTGCGCCAGGGCTCCGCCATCGTCAGGACCAAGGACCCCAGCCGGCTGACCGACGGACCGCTGGCGTTTCATTGCGACGGGCTGGACGCGCTGGTGGCCGCCACCTACTTCAGGGCTGGCCCGGATGTGCTCTATCTGCGCTGGGCCACGACCTCGATCACCCTCACCCAGGTGCCGAGTGACTCGGGGGAGCGCTACAGCGGCAAGGACGCTCGCGGCTATTACAGTTTTTCCCAGAACGGCAACCAGGCGCTGCTGCAGCGCCCGGCCAGCGCACCCTTGAGGTGCACCCTCGAACCCACTGGATAAGCGGGAGGGCGTCATGCGCCAGATAGTCAGTAAAGAACCCTGGTGGGCGAAGCCCCCCCGGCAAGGGCAGGACGAGTCAGAGCTGGAATGGGGCTGGCTGGTGACTTACAACGAAGGCGAACCACGGTTTGAATTCGTCAAGCAACGGCCTTCGCAGGACGAGATCCGTAACCGTAAGAGTTGCCGGATCACGCCTCACGAATGAACACGCGCTAGACGTCGACAATCCGCTGGAAACCGCCGAACACCATGCGTTGGCCATCGAACGGCATCTGGTTGCCTTGCTCATGCACGCGCGGGTCGGCCATGAAGCTGGCCATGCCGGCGTCGCGGGTTGGTCGGTCGGGCCACAGGATCCAGGAAAACACCACGGTTTCGCCCTCCTGCAGTTTCACCGCCAAGGGAAACGACGTCAGCTTGCCCTCGGGCACATCGTCGCCCCAGCACTCACTCACGTTCAGTGCGCCAAACTCCTTGAAGATCTGCGCCATGGTTTCGGCATGGTGGCGGAACGCCTCGCGCTTGGCGGTGGGTACAGCGGCTAGAAAACCATCGACATAGGACATGCTCAGACTCCTGTTGCACATTGGCTGATGGAACGGCTCATGCACTAGTCGACTGGCCCGGCCAATGATCGACAGGCCCGGGGACGGTAGCGACCGACGGTCAGGCGTAACGATTGTCCGGCCACTTAGCGGCAATGATTTGGATCCGCTAATACTCGCTACTGGGCCGAAGCGAATTTTTCACATTGGTTTCACTCCCCTGCCACCTGCCGACGCCTAGAGTGCCCGACATCATTTGTCCTGCGAGCGCCTTGCACGCGCCTTGTCAGGATCATTTCAGTATTGGATTGATGGTCTACAGGTGAACACTGTGGTTATGTCCCGAACACCGAAGTCATCCGGTGCACGTTCCGCTCAACACCCCCTACGCAAGGTGGCCCTCGTCACCCTGGCCCTGTTGGTGGCGGCCTTGGTCATGGGTTTCGTCGCCTGGCCAGTCTCGCCGATGCTCCTGGCGCAAGGCGACCAGGTGCAAAAGGCCGGTATGCTGCAACGCTGGCAGGCCGGGGAAATCGTGGTGCTGGTGCGCCATGCCGAACGCTGTGACCAGTCGAGCAACCCCTGCCTGGGCCCTGCCGACGGCATCACCGAAGTCGGCCGGGACGCGGCCCGGCATGTAGGCCAGGCCTTGGACGCCCTGGGGCTGGCCCACACCGACCTGCTCACCAGCCCGGCCACCCGCACGGTGCAAACCGCGCACTACCTCTCAGCCCAGGAGATTCCCCAGCAGGAATGGCTGGCAGCCTGCGGCGAGACCATGGGCGCCGAGGTGCTGGCGCACAAGACGGCGCAGCGCAATCTGGTGCTGGTGACCCACAGTGGCTGCATCAGCGATTTCGAAGCACAGAACGGCTTCAAGCATGCCAGCAAAGCCGAGTACACCAGCGCGTTGTTTGCGGCAGCGGGTCCAGATGGGAAGTTGCACATACTCGGCACGGTGAATGATGCTGATTGGCCGGACGTGCTGAACAATCAAGTTGCAGAGCAATAGCACAGGGTGTCCCGCGCTTGGGGTGAGTGGCGCCCAGGCAGTCAAGATTATCCACCCCTGCCAAATCCTCTAAATTACTTTATAAATCGTCGATATCGTATTGTTTGATAAGGATTTAATTACAGATCGAAGCGATCTACCGCGCGCCGCCGCTCATTGTCGTCGCGCACATCGTAATTGGCAGTGGTCTGGATGTTGCTGTGGTGCGCCAGTTTCTGCGCGATCGACAGGTCGTGTTCCTCGATCACCCGGGTGATGAATGAGCGGCGGAAGTCATGGGGCATGATCTTCACGCCTACCTGAGTTCCGCGTTGCCGGGCAATGTAGTAGATCGCGTGCTTGGTTATCCGCTCGCGGGTGATGTGGCTGCCACGGCGAATGCGGTTGAACAGGAAGCCATCGTCCGCCTGCCCCTCTTCGAGAAACGAACGCCGCAGTTCCAGCCAGGCCTCGAGCTTGGCAAAGGCCCAGCTCGGCGCGTACTTGATCAACTGCTTGTTACCCTTGCCCGTGACCTGCAGGCTGCGTTCGGTGAAGTCGACCTGCGCCAGGTCGAGGTTGACCGACTCCGACTTGCGCATGCCCGAGCCGTACAGGATCGCAATGATCGCCGCATCGCGCAGGCCCTGGGGCCGAGGGTCGGCGGCGCACACCGCCATCAGGTCGTGGATCAGGGTGCGCTTGAGGTTGCGCCCCTGGGACAGGCGCGTGCCGGCGATGCCTTTGACCGAGCGCATTTTCAGCAGGTGCTCATGGCTGATCAGGCTCATGCGCCAGGCTTCGTTCATCACCCCCCGTACCGCGTTGACGTACAGGGACGAGGTGTTGGGCGCGTAGCCATCGCTGCGCAACGCCGCCACCAGCGCGATCACATCCTCGGGCTGCAACTGGTGCCAGGGGATGTCTTCCATGTTCAATTCATCAAAACCCAGGCGGTCGGCCGCGTCCTGCAAGACATAACGCAAGGTCAACTGGCTGGAGGGTGCCAGGCGCGCCAGATACAGCGTCAGTGGATTGGGGCGTTGCACGTCGGGTGTCGGTGGGGTATCGGGTAAATCGAACAAACTGAAAGGACCTTTAATGAAAATTGCTCAACAAAGAGGGGTCAGACAGGCTAAACCTGTAGGAAGTTTCTGATAAAAGCTGCATCCCTGGCAGCCCCCTGAACAATTGCTGTAAGCGTCTAAGTTAAACGATCCGGACACCGATTTTTCATGTCACTTTTACATTTCCGCGCTTACTCTCAGCGCTTCCGAATCAGGTTCTGCCTGAGCCAAGCTGCCGGTCCCTGGGAGAAAAGTCAATTCATGGGGTTTTTCACCATTACCGGCTAACCGTTTGATATGGAATATTTTTCTTGAGTTACTCTGTGACAATTTATTCATTTAAGCCGAGCTTTCCACGGAACTCGACACCTCGGTGTTCGATCCCATTGTTCCCTGACATGACTCCCAATGACGTCAAACCCGTAGTGGGCGCCATTGCACAGACCCTGGACCCAAGCCTTTGAAGCCTTATCCAATCCATTGCGTGTCGATCGTTATCCCGGTCTACAACGAAGAAGACAGCCTGCCCGAGTTGTTGCGCCGCACCGAAGCGGCCTGCCGCCAACTCAAGCAGGACTATGAAATAGTCCTGGTCGACGACGGCAGCCGCGACAGCTCCGCACAACTGCTCGAAGAGGCCGCCGCCCGCGACGGCAGCAACGTGGTGGCGGTGATCCTCAACCGCAACTATGGGCAGCACGCGGCGATCATGGCCGGCTTCGAACAGTGCAAGGGCGATCTGGTGATTACCCTCGACGCCGACCTGCAGAACCCGCCCGAGGAAATTCCTCGCCTGGTGGCCCAGGCCGAACTGGGGTACGACGTGGTGGCCACCGTGCGCAACAATCGCCAGGACTCGGCCTTGCGCCGCTATCCCTCGAAGTTGATCAACCTTGCGGTCAAGCGCTCCACCGGGGTCGCCATGAGTGACTACGGCTGCATGCTGCGGGCCTATCGGCGCACCGTGGTCAACGCGATGCTGGCCTGCCGCGAACGCAGCACCTTCATTCCGATCCTGGCCAACAGCTTTGCGCGCCACACCACCGAGATCCTGGTGCAGCACGCCGAGCGCGAGCACGGCGAGTCCAAGTACAGCACCATGCGCCTGATCAACCTGATGTTCGATCTGATCACCTGCATGACCACCACCCCGCTGCGCCTGCTGAGCATCATCGGTTTCAGCATGGCGGCGCTGGGCATGCTCTTCGCCCTCACCCTGATTGTCTTGCGCCTGGCCTTTGGTGCCGACTGGGCCGGTGACGGCATGTTCGTGTTGTTCGCCATCCTGTTCGTGTTCACCGGTGGCCAGTTCATCGGCATGGGCCTGTTGGGCGAGTACCTGGGACGGATGTACGGTGATGTCAGGGCCCGGCCACGGTTCTTCATCGAGAAAGTTTTGCGCAACCAAGCCGCCACGCCGGCTCCCGTTGTCACTGTCGACGGTTTGACTTCCACTTCAACTGATCAGGTTTCGCCATGAGTTCAAACGCTGTTGTTTTTGCCTACCACGACATTGGTTGCGCCGGCATCGAAGCCCTGCTCGAAGCGGGCGTCCGGATAAGCGCGGTGTTCACCCATGCCGACGATCCCAAGGAAAACACTTTCTATGGTTCGGTCGCGCAACTCTGCGCACGCAAGGGCATCACCGTGCATGCGCCGGAGGACGTCAACCATCCGTTGTGGATCGAGCGCATCGCCAAGCTCAACCCTGACTACCTGTTCTCCTTCTATTACCGCAACCTGTTGAGCGAGCCGCTGCTGGCAACCGCCCGCCAGGGTGCGTTCAACCTGCATGGTTCGTTGCTGCCGGCTTACCGTGGCCGCGCACCGGCAAACTGGGTGCTGGTCAACGGTGAAACCCAGACCGGTGTCACCCTGCACCGCATGGTCAAGCGCGCCGACGCCGGGGCCATCGTCGCCCAGCAAGCGGTCGCCATTGAACGCAACGACACCGCGCTGAGCCTGCACGGCAAGCTGCGCGAAGCCGCCGCCACTCTGCTGCGCGACACCTTGCCCCTGATGCTCCAGGGCAAAACCCGCGAAACCGCCCAGGACGAATCCCGCGCCTCCGTGTTCGGGCGCCGCACCGCGGCGGACGGCAAACTGCTGTGGCAACAACCGGCCGAGCAACTGTTCAACCTGGTGCGCGCCGTCACCCAGCCCTACCCTGGCGCCTTCTGCGCCGTAGGCGAGCACAAATTGATTGTCTGGAGTGCCGAGGTGGCCAAGGGCAATGCGGGCCTGGCACCCGGACGCGTGATCAGTGTCGACCCGTTGCGCATTGCCTGCGGCGAAGACTCGCTGGTGATCACCTTTGGCCAACGCAACGACAACGGTCTGTTCCTCAGTGGCCCGCAACTGGCAGACGAACTGGGCCTGGTCGAGGGCTCCGTGTTGCGCGGCGCCGAATCCGGGCGCAGCCCACGGCGCACCCGGGTGCTGATCCTGGGCGTCAACGGGTTCATCGGCAATCACCTGTCCGAGCGCCTGCTGCGCGACGACCAGTACGAAGTCTACGGCCTGGACATTGGCTCCGACGCCATCGAGCGCTTGCGCAGCCTCCCCAATTTCCACTACGTCGAAGGCGATATCAGCATTCACTCCGAGTGGATCGAGTACCACATCAAGAAATGCGATGTGGTCCTGCCGCTGGTGGCCATCGCCACGCCCATCGAATACACCCGCAACCCACTTCGCGTGTTTGAACTGGACTTCGAAGAGAACCTCAAACTGGTTCGCTACTGCGTCAAGTACAACAAGCGCGTGATCTTCCCGTCGACGTCGGAAGTCTATGGCATGTGCCAGGACGAGAACTTCGACGAAGACACCTCCAATCTGGTCGTCGGCCCGATCAACAAGCAGCGCTGGATCTACTCGGTGTCCAAGCAGTTGCTGGATCGGGTGATCTGGGCCTACGGCCAGCAAGGCCTGGATTTCACCCTGTTCCGGCCGTTCAACTGGATGGGCCCGCGCCTGGACCGCCTGGACTCCGCACGGATCGGCAGCTCCCGAGCCATCACCCAACTGATCCTCAACCTGGTGGAAGGTACGCCGATCCGCCTGTTCGACGGCGGCGAGCAGAAACGCTGCTTCACCGACATCGCCGACGGCATCGAAGCCCTGGCGCGGATCATCGACAACCGCAATGGCGCCTGCACTGGCCAGATCATCAACATCGGCAACCCGGACAACGAGGCCAGCATTCGCCAACTGGGCGAGGAATTGCTGCGCCAGTTCGAGGCACACCCGCTGCGTGGCAACTTCCCGCCGTTCGCTGGCTTTCGCGAGGTCGAGAGCAAGGCGTTCTATGGCACCGGCTACCAGGACGTGGCGCACCGCAAGCCAAGCATCAAGAACGCCAAGCGCTTGCTGGACTGGACCCCGACCGTGCACATGCGCGAAACCATCGGCAACACGCTGGATTTCTTCCTGCGTGAAGCCATGCTCGAAATCGCGGACAAGCGTTGATGCAGGCAGGCCTTCGAATCGATGTCGATACGTACCGGGGCACCCGCGAAGGCGTGCCCCGGTTGCTCGACATGCTGGATGAGGCGCAGGTCAAGGCGACGTTTTTCTTCAGCGTTGGCCCGGATAACATGGGGCGCCACCTGTGGCGCCTGATCCGCCCACAGTTCCTCTGGAAAATGTTGCGTTCCAATGCCGCCGGCCTGTACGGCTGGGACATTCTGCTGGCGGGTACCGCCTGGCCCGGCAAGCCCATCGGTCGTGACCTGGGGCACCTGATGCGCCGGGCTGCGGACGCCGGCCATGAAATTGGCCTGCATGCCTGGGACCACCACGGCTGGCAGGCCAATGCCGGGCGCTGGAGCGATGCACAGTTGAGCCAGCAGATCCGCCGAGGCGTCGACTGCCTCAGCGATATTCTCGGCCAGGCCGTGGACTGTTCGGCCGCCGCCGGCTGGCGTGCCGATGAGCGGGTGATTGCGGCCAAGCAGGATTTTGCTTTTCGCTACAACAGTGATTGCCGGGGGCACAGCCTGTTTCGTCCGCGCCTGGCCGACGGCAGTCTCGGCACCCCACAGATTCCGGTGGATTTGCCGACGTTCGACGAAGTGGTCGGCCCGCTGGTGGCCGCCGACGGGTTCAACCCATTCATTCTGGACCGATTCAGCCCCTCGCAGCTGAACGTCTACACCGTACATGCAGAGGTAGAAGGGATTCTGATGGCTGAGCATTTCCGTCAATTGCTGGTGCAAGCGCGCATGCGCGACATCGACTTCCAGCCCTTGGGCAACTTGCTGCCCGATGCGCTGGACACCCTGCCTGCGGGGCGGGTCCTGCGGGGCACGCTGGCCGGCCGTGAAGGCTGGCTGGGGGTGCAAGGCGCATGAGCAGACGCTGGATACTGCCGTTATTGTTGCTGGCTTTCGGCCTGTTCTACCTGCTGCCGATGACGTCCCACGGCCTGTGGATTCCCGACGAAACCCGCTACGCCCAGATCAGCCAGGAAATGCTCCTGACCGGGAACTGGGCCTCCCCCCATTTCATGGGCATCCGCTATTTCGAAAAACCGGTGGCCGGTTACTGGATGATCGCCCTGGGCCAGGCGCTGTTTGGCGACAACCTGTTTGGTGTGCGCGTGGCCTCGGCCCTGAGCACTGGCCTGAGCATCGTGCTGACCTACCTGATTGCCCGGCGCCTATGGAGCGACCCACGCAAGAGCCTGACCTGCGCCTTGCTCTACATGAGTTTGTGTGTGGTGGTCGGCCAGGGTGGCTACGCCAACCTCGATCCGCAATTCACCTTCTGGGTCAACCTGAGCCTGGTGGCGTTGTGGCTGGCCTTTGACAGCCAGACACCCCGCGCCCGCCTGGGCTACTGGGCCCTGACCGGCCTGGCCTGCGGCATGGGTTTCATGACCAAGGGCTTCCTCGCCTGGCTGCTGCCGGTGCTGATCGCCCTACCCTACATGGCCTGGCAAAAGCGCTTGCGTGAACTGCTGACCTACGGCGGCGTGGCCGTGGTGGTCGCGGTGCTGGTGAGCTTGCCCTGGGCATTGGCGGTGCATGCCCAGGAGCCGGACTTCTGGAATTTCTTCTTCTGGCATGAACACATCCGCCGGTTTGCCGGTGCCGATGCCCAGCACTCGGAGCCCTGGTGGTACTACTTGCCGCTGTTGCTGGCGTTCAGCCTGCCGTGGGTCGCATTGTTGCCGGTCGCCCTGCGCCAGGCCTGGCAAAACCGGCGCCAGGCCAGCATCGGCTTCCTGCTGCTGTGGCTGCTGCTACCACTGGCCTTCTTCAGCTTGGCCAAGGGCAAATTGCCGAGTTACATCTTCCCCTGCCTGTTGCCGCTGGCGCTGTTGATGGGCGATGCCCTGGTGGATCGCTTGAGAAACCGCCAGACCCGGGTCATCCGCATCAACGCTGCGCTCAATCTGGCACTCGGTGGTTTGGTGCTGCTGGCGCTGGTGTATTTCCAGATCAAGAAACCGCTGTACAACAACGAACCCGAGCACCTGGCGCTGGTCAGCGTTGCCGTGATCGGCTGGCTGCTGTGCAACGCCCTGCAGGCGCTGCGACCCTTGCGACTGTGGGCCGCGCCGGTACTGGGCAGTTGGCTGTTCGTCGCCCTGCTGCCGGCCGGCCTGCCGAACTCGGTGGTCTACAACAAGACCCCGGACCAGTTCATCAACGACCATCTGCAGGAGCTCAGCCAGAGTACCCGCCTGTTGAGTAACGACCTGGGCGCCGCCTCGGCCCTGGCCTGGCGCCTCAACCGCCCGGACGTGGCGCTGTACAACACCGTAGGCGAAGTGAAATATGGTCTGGCTTATCCTGACACCCTGCATCGCCGGGTGGACTTCCTCAAGGTCCCGCAATGGATGAGCGAAGCCCGCCAGCAAGGCCAGGTGGGCGTCGTCATGCGGATCAATGGCCAGGAGCACTACGAAATCGACATGTTGCCCCAGGACTTCAAACGTTATGACCAAGGCAATCTGGTGATCCTGATTTTCCCCAAGAGTCAGCCATGAGCCTGATACTGATCGGGGTCGCCTGCCTGCTGACTTGCCTGGGCCAGGTGGCGCAGAAATACGCCGTGGAAAGCTGGCGTGACCGGCCTTCGGCACTGCTCGACAAACTGCGTTCGCCCTGGCTGTGGCTGGCGCTGGCGAGCCTGGGCCTGGGCCTGCTGGTGTGGTTGCTGGTGCTGCAACAGCTCGATGTCGGGGTGGCTTACCCGATGCTGAGCCTGAATTTTGTCCTGATCACCCTGGTGGCCCGCTTCGTGTTCCATGAAGCGATCGACCGCCAGCATTGGATCGGCGTCGCCCTGGTGATCGCCGGGGTGATTCTGCTCGGGAGGCAACTATGAGCCTGGGTCGTGGAATGGGTTTTGCGATGACCAGCGTGGTGCTGGTCAGCACGGCCCAGTTGGGCATGCGCTGGAGCATGAGCCATCTGCCCCTGCCATCGCAGTGGTGGACGGCCCTGCACGACGGCACGGTCGACCCCTTCGCGGTGGCAGTGGTGCTGAGCGCCATCCTCGCCTATGGGCTGTCGATGCTCTGCTGGCTGCTGGCCTTGCGTGACGTACCGCTGGGACGCGCCTACTCACTGCTGAGCATCAGCTACGCCCTGGTCTACCTGCTGGCGGCCAGCCTGCCACTGTTCAACGAAGACTTCAGCCTGTCCCGCTCCCTGGGGGTGGCCCTGGTCATCCTCGGAGTCATTACCATCAATTCGCGCAGCAACCGTACTTCAGACCTCAGGAATGCCTCATGAAAATCAGTGTAATCGGGAGTGGCTACGTGGGCCTGGTCCAGGCTGCCGTGCTGGCCGAAGTGGGCCACGATGTGGTCTGCATGGACATCGATGAGCAAAAGATTGCGCTGCTGCAGCAAGGGCATGTGAGCATTTTCGAACCGGGGCTGGCCAGCCTGGTACGTGAAGGGCTGGAATCTGGACGGCTGCATTTCAGCACCGACGAAAAACTCGCCATCGAGCACTGCCGGGTGCTGTTCATCGCCGTGGGCACGCCGTCCGACGACGAGGGTGCGGCCGACCTGCGCTATGTGTTGTCAGTCGGCGATGCAGTGGCCCGCCACCGCCAGCAGCCGCTGATCCTCGCCGAGAAATCCACCGTGCCCGTGGGCACTGGCGACACGCTGCGCGCGCACATTGAACGCCAGTTGCACGCAGGCGGGCGCAGCCTGAAGTTCGATATCGTCTCCAACCCCGAGTTTCTCAAGGAAGGCTCGGCGGTCGCCGACTGCCGGCGTCCCGACCGGATCATTGTCGGCTGCGACAGTGACGAAGTCCGCGAAGTGATGCGCGACCTCTATGCGCCGTTCAACCGCAACCACGATCGCATCCTGTTCATGGACCTGCGCAGCGCCGAACTGACCAAGTACGCCGCCAACTGCATGCTTGCGACCAAGATCAGCTTCATCAACCAGATCGCCGAACTGGCCGAACACCTGGGGGCCGACATTGAGTCGGTGCGCCTGGGCATCGGCGCCGACCAGCGTATCGGCTATCACTTCATCTACCCCGGCTGTGGTTATGGCGGCTCGTGCTTCCCCAAAGACATGCGGGCCTTGATTCACAGCGCCCAGCAAGCCAATTGCTCCAGCGACCTGCTGCAAGCGGTGGAAGCGATCAACGAACGGCAAAAACACAAGCTGTTCGAGCGGATCAACGCGTTCTACAACGGCAACCTGGCCGGCAAGACTTTCGCCCTCTGGGGGCTGGCATTCAAGCCCAATACCGACGACATGCGGGACGCCCCGAGTCGCGTCTTGATGGAGGCGTTGTGGGCAGCGGGCGCATCGGTCAGCGCTTTCGACCCAGAAGCCATGCAGGAAACCCAGAAGCTGTACCCGAACGAGACCCGGCTGATGCTGATGGGCACGCCAGAATCAGTCCTCAAGGACGCTGACGCGTTGATCATCTGCACCGAATGGCAGCAGTTCAAGGCCCCCGACTTCGAGTTGATCCAGCAGCGCCTGAAGGCGCCGGTGATTTTCGACGGGCGCAACCTGTACGACGCCGAACGCCTGGCGCGCAATGGCTTCAAGTACTTCCCGATGGGGCGCGGCGAGTCCTGCCATCTGCCGATGCCGCAGCAGCAGTGGCCCGCTGCAGCGGCCATCGCCTAGGCCGTCGCCATGACCTATTCCCTGCGTCGAGCCCACGTCGATGATGCCGACGCCCTACCCGACATCGAGCGCTCAGCGGCACGCCTGTTTGCCCAAGACCCGGAGCTGGCCTGGCTGGTCGACGCCGCGGTGATCAGTGGCCCTGAACATCGCCAGCACATCGCAACATCCCCGGTGTGGGTGGTCGAGGCGGCGGATGGGGGTATTGTCGGTTTTCTCAGCGCGGCTGTGGAGGGCCGCCAACTGCATGTCCAGGAGCTGTCGGTCGGACGTTCGGCCCAGGGCCAGGGCTTGGGTCGCCGGCTGTTGCAGGCGGCGATCGAGCATGCCCGGGACCAGGGGTTGTTGGCAGTGACCCTGACCACCTTCCGTGAATTACCCTGGAACGAGCCGTTCTATCGGCGCTGTGGTTTTGCCACCCTGGCAGCACAGCAGATCGATCCCCACCTGCAGCAACGGCTGGACGCGGAAGCGGCCCACGGCCTGCCCCGTCATCGGCGCTGCGCCATGCGCCTGGACTTGCGCCTCTAGCGACAAACCGTTGCAGGCTCGGCGCACCGGCCGTAATCGGCGGTTGCCTGTGTGGCCTGAGTGCACGCCGGGGGATTTAACTTCAACATTAATGAACTTAAAGCTCATTAATATGAATTTGTCAGGCGGCACGTTGGCCGGCACACTGTGCCGGTTCCTCCCCCAAATGTTGGAACGCTTAAAGGGCTTGCTGGAGAACCAGCCAAGCCCTTCTTTTTGCCTGCCCTTCACCACTGGACCGTTCTGCCCATGTTCGCTCGCTGGATTCCTGCTGCCATCAACACTCGCCCGACCGAATGGAGCCGCGCGGCCATCGGCATGTCGCTGGGCACGCTGCTGAGTGTCTGGGTCTGTGCCCAGGTCTTCGGCATGCCGATTGCCCTGCACTTGATCGGCCCCCTGGGAGCGTCGGCAGTGCTGTTATTCGCCGTGTCATCCGGTGCCCTGGCCCAGCCGTGGTCAATCATCGGTGGCTACCTGTGTGCCACCGTGATGGCGTTGCTGGTGGCTCACGTGCTGGGACGAACCCTGGCCAGTGCTTGCCTCGCGGCCGGCATGGGCTTGATCCTGATGTGCTGGTTACGTTGCCTGCACCCACCGGCCGGGGCCCTGGCACTGCTGATGGTGCTGGCGGATCCGGCAACCATCGCCCTTGACTGGCAGGCGCTGGCCCCGGTGATGCTGGGCGCATCGACCCTGCTGCTGAGCGCCCTGGGGTACAACAACCTGACCCGCATTCGTTACCCCAAGCGCCCCGCCGAGCCTGTACCAATGATCCCGGCGGACCACCCGCCCACCGACAGCCAGGCCATCACCGCCGAAGACCTGAAGGCCGCGCTGGCCGAGCTTGAGGCCTTCTTCGACGTCACCCCCGAAGACCTCGAACAGTTGATCCATGCCAGCGAGCGTCACGCCAAGCGTCGCAGCATCGGCCAGGTACTGAGCGGCCAAGGCTGAATCAGCCCAGGGTCGAGGTCTTGACCATCGCCAGTTCGGGGTGGCTGACCAGTTTGTCGATGTGCAACTCCGGGTCGTCGAACCAGACTTCGGTCAGGACCCGATAGTGCTCCATGTCGCGACAACGCATGCGCAGGCTGTAGTCGAAGGCGCCGCTGATCAGTTGGCATTCCAGCACTTGTGGGCAGGCCCGGACCTTGGCTTCGAAGGCCTTTTGCGCGGCGCGGCCACTCTGGTTCGACAATGCCACCAGCACCAGCAATGACAGGCCGGGGGTCAGTTTTTTCTCGTCGAGAATCGCCCCGTAGCCACGAATCACCCCCAACTGCTCGAGTTTACGCACCCGTTCAAGGCAGGGCCTGGGTGTCAGGTGCACGAGCTCGGACAGCTTTTGATAGGTGATGCGCCCATCGTGGCGCAGCACCTCGATAATTGCCTGGTCGATACGATCAAGCACAATCGACAGATCGCGGATATCCGCCATGTACGTCTTGCCTCACTTCAAACGGCCCGATAGAAATTACTGCATACGTTCACGCTGATTGGCCGGTCGAGAATAGTCGCAGCCCCCAACTGCTCGCCCCTGTTCCAAGTCAAAACGTTCATACAGATTTTCAACGGTGAACTTGTACAGGAAATACCCCTGGCCGCGCACCTCTGTCGACCTGAAACCCTCGACGCTGACGGCTTCAAACCCGTGGCCAGAATGCCAACAGACGTTGCCTTCGAGGTGTCGTTAAGGGCTGAGCAAACAGCGCAGATCGGCTGACATCGGCCGATTCACAGCCGATTCTGTCGCGAATGCCCTATTCACTCAAAAATATCGCCGACGGCCGTTTCGATATTACAAAAATGCACACCTAACCTGCATTCATCCGGGTTGTACATGGCAAATTTGCACTGTTACGATCGACGATCGCCCGCGCCCGGGCATTTCCATAAAGAACAATAAAAGCAGGGAGTTACCGATGACTGCTGAGGTTTTATCTACGCAGGTAAAGGCCATGGATGCCACGCAAAACGAAGTCCTGGCCGAGGTCCGCAACCATATTGGCCACCTGACCCTCAATCGCCCCGCCGGCCTCAATGCCCTGACCCTGGACATGGTGCGCACCCTGCACCGCCAACTCGAGGCCTGGGCCCGGGATTCGCAGGTGCATGCCGTGGTGCTGCGCGGCGCCGGCGAAAAAGCCTTCTGCGCCGGCGGCGACATCCGTTCGCTGTATGACAGCTACCAGGCCGGCGACACCCTGCACGAAGATTTTTTCGTTGAGGAATACGCCCTCGACCTGGCTATTCACCAATACCGTAAACCGGTGCTGGCGCTGATGGACGGTTTTGTCCTGGGCGGCGGCATGGGCCTGGTGCAAGGCGCTGACCTGCGGCTGGTCACCGAGCGCAGCCGCCTGGCGATGCCGGAAGTCGGCATTGGCTATTTCCCGGATGTGGGTGGCAGCTATTTCCTGCCGCGCATCCCGGGCGAATTGGGGATCTACCTGGGGGTCAGCGGGGTGCAGATTCGCGCCGCCGATGCGCTGTATTGCGGCCTGGCCGACTGGTACATGGCCAGCGAGCAACTGAGCGAGCTGGACCGGCGCCTGGATAGCCTCCAGTGGAACGATACGCCACTCAAGGACCTGCAAGGGCTGTTGGCCCAACTGGCGGTGCAGCACCTGCCCGAGCCGCCGCTGCATGCCCTGCGCCCGGTCATTGACCACTTCTTCGCCCTGCCGGACGTCCCGAGCATCATCGAACAACTGCGCAGCGTGACCGTGGCCGACAGTCATCAATGGGCGCTGGACACCGCCAACCTGCTGCAGACCCGTTCCCCGCTGGCGATGGCCGTAACCCTGGAAATGCTCCGTCGCGGCCGCGAACTGAGCCTGGAACGCTGCTTTGCCCTGGAGCTGCACCTGGACCGCCAATGGTTCGCCCGCGGCGACCTGATCGAAGGCGTGCGCGCCCTGCTGATCGATAAAGACAAGAATCCACGCTGGAACCCTGCCTCCGTCCAGGCCCTGGACGCCGAGCACGTGGCCAGTTTCTTCACAGGCTTTGAGCAGAGCGGGAGCTGATTCTCATGCACGACATCGAACTGAGCGAAGAACAAGTGATGATCCGCGACATGGCCCGGGACTTCGCCCGCGGCGAGATCGCACCCCATGCCCAGGCGTGGGAAAAGGCTGGCTGGATCGACGACGCCCTGGTGGCGAAGATGGGCGAACTGGGCCTGCTGGGCATGGTGGTGCCCGAGGAATGGGGCGGCACCTATGTCGACTACGTTGCCTATGCCCTGGCAGTGGAAGAGATTTCCGCCGGCGACGGCGCGACCGGGGCCTTGATGAGCATCCACAACTCGGTGGGCTGCGGGCCGGTGTTGAACTACGGTACAGAGGCCCAAAAGCAGACCTGGCTGGCGGACCTGGCCAGCGGCCAGACCATCGGCTGCTTCTGCCTGACCGAACCCCAGGCCGGTTCCGAGGCGCACAACCTGCGCACCCGCGCCGAACTGCGCGATGGCCAGTGGGTGATCAACGGCGCCAAGCAATTTGTCAGCAACGGCAAGCGGGCGAAGCTGGCGATCGTGTTTGCGGTTACTGACCCGCAGCTGGGCAAGAAAGGCCTGTCGGCGTTCCTGGTACCCACCGACAACCCGGGCTTCATCGTCGACCGCAGCGAGCACAAGATGGGCATTCGTGCGTCCGACACCTGCGCGGTGACGCTCAACAACTGCGTCATCCCCGAAGCCAACCTGCTGGGTGAACGTGGCAAGGGCCTGGCGATTGCGCTGTCCAACCTCGAAGGTGGGCGCATCGGCATCGCTGCCCAGGCCCTGGGCATTGCCCGCGCAGCCTTTGAAGCAGCCCTGGCCTACGCCCGCGACCGGGTGCAGTTCGACAAGCCGATCATCGAGCACCAGAGCATCGCCAACCTGCTGGCCGACATGCACACCCGGCTGAACGCCGCCCGCTTGTTGATCCTCCACGCCGCACGCCTGCGCAGCGCCGGCAAACCCTGCCTGTCCGAAGCCTCGCAAGCCAAGCTGTTTGCCTCGGAAATGGCCGAGAAGGTCTGCTCCTCGGCCATCCAGATCCACGGTGGTTATGGTTACCTGGAAGATTATCCAGTGGAGCGCTACTACCGCGATGCGCGGATCACCCAGATCTACGAAGGTTCCAGTGAGATCCAGCGGATGGTGATTGCGCGGGAATTGAAGAACTACCTGCTGTAAAACCCTGAACCCATCGCGGGCAAGCCCGCTCCCACAAGCTCTTTAATGCTTTGTGGGAGCGGGCTTGCCCGCGATGGTGACCGTCAAAACCCAGGATTACTGACCGACAAACTCCGGCGCACGCTTGGCGATAAACGCCGCCATGCCTTCTTTCTGGTCCTGGGTGGCGAAGGCCGCGTGGAAGACCCGGCGTTCAAAACGCACGCCTTCGGACAGGCTGACTTCGAAGGCGCGGTTCACGCTCTCCTTGGTCATCATGGCAATCGGCAGCGACTTGCTGGCGATCAGGGTCGCGACTTTCAGCGCTTCATCCAGCAGCTCATCCGACGGCACGATGCGCGCCACGATGCCGCAACGCTCGGCTTCCACCGCATCGATCAGGCGACCGCTGAGGCACATTTCCATCGCCTTGGCCTTGCCCACCGCGCGAGTCAGGCGCTGGGTGCCCCCCATGCCCGGCAGGACGCCAAGGTTGATTTCCGGCTGACCGAATCTGGCGTTGTCGCCTGCCAGGATGAAGTCGCACATCAAGGCCAGCTCGCAACCGCCACCCAGGGCAAAACCGTTGACGGCGGCGATGATCGGCTTGCGGCGGTTAGCCACGCGGTCACTGTCGCTGAACAGGTCGTCCAGGTAAATCTGCGGGTAGGTCAGCTCAGCCATTTCCTTGATGTCGGCACCGGCGGCGAAGGCTTTCTTCGAGCCGGTCAGGACGATGCAGCCGATCTGCGGGTCGGCTTCCAGGCCGTCCAGCGCATGGTTCAGCTCACTGACAATCTGTGCGTTGAGGGCGTTCAATGCCTGTGGGCGATTGAGGGTGATCAGGCCCACGCGGCCCTGGATTTCCAACAAAATCGTTTCGTAACTCATGCAAGGGTTCCTTGTTCAAAGATTGCGCGAAATGACCATGCGCTGGATATCGCTGGTGCCTTCGTAGATCTGGCACACCCGCACATCGCGGTAGATACGCTCCAGCGGGAAGTCGCTCAGATAACCGTAACCGCCGAGGGTTTGCAAGGCGGACGAACAGACCTTTTCGGCCATTTCCGAGGCAAACAGCTTGGCCATCGACGCTTCCACCAGGGCTGCCTTGCCGCTGTCACGCAGGGCGGCGGCGTAATGCACCATCTGCCGGGCAACGGCAATCTGCGTGGCCATGTCGGCCAGACGGAACGCCACGGCCTGATGCTCGATGATCGGTTTGCCGAAGCTTTCCCGCTCACGGGCGTAATCACGGGCGGCCTCGAACGCGGCACGGGCCATGCCCACAGACTGCGAAGCGATCCCGACCCGGCCGCCTTCCAGGTTGGCCAGGGCAATGCGGTAACCCTCGCCCTCCTCCCCCAATCGATTGGCCACGGGCACCTTGACGTCCTCGAACAGGATCTGACAGGTGTCGGAAGCATGCTGGCCGAGCTTGTCCTCGACTCGTGCAACCTTATAGCCAGGCGAATCAGTGGGCACGATAAAGGCACTGATCCCACGCTTGCCGGCGCTCGGATCGGTCACCGCAAACACAATCACCACCCCGGCGTTCTGCCCGGAGGTAATGAACTGTTTGCAGCCGTTGAGCACATAGTGGTCGCCATTGAGTCGGGCGCGGGTTTTCAGGCCACTGGCGTCGGAGCCGGCCTGGGGTTCGGTCAAGGCAAAGGCGCCAAGCATCGCCCCGCTGGCCAGTGGCGTGAGGAAACGCGCCTTCTGCTCATCGGTGCCGTACTTGAGGATGGGTACACAGCCTACCGAGTTGTGCACGCTCATGATGGTCGAGCAGGAGCCATCGCCCGCGGCGATTTCCTCCAGGGCCATGGCGTACGCCAGGTAACCGGTGTCGCAGCCGCCCCACTGTTCGGGGACCAGCATGCCGAAGAACCCGAGCTCGGCCATTTGCGCAATGGCTTCCTTGGGGAAACGGTGTTCACGATCCCACTCGGCGGCGAACGGTTTCAAGCGTTCCTGGGCAAACTGCCGGGCCGCTTCGCTGATCTGTAGTTGTTCGTCATTGGGCAGCATAGGGAATCCTTAATCCAGGCATTCAACGGCCATGGCCGTGGCTTCGCCGCCGCCGATGCAGATGGCCGCCACTCCACGTTTCAGGCCTTTCTGGCGCAGGGCCGAGAGCAGCGTGACCAGGATCCGCGCGCCCGAAGCGCCGATTGGATGACCCAGGGCGCAGGCTCCGCCATGCACGTTGACCTTGCTGTGGGGAATGTCCAGCTTGGTCATGGTGACCAGGCTGACCACCGCAAAGGCTTCGTTGATTTCGAACAGATCAACCTCATCCAGCGACCAGCCGGTTTTTTTCATCAGCTTCTGGATCGCGCCCACCGGAGCCACCGGGAACAACCCCGGGGTGTCGGCAAACGCGGCATGGCCATGAATCACGGCCAGGGGCTTGAGCCCACGTTTTTGCGCCTCGCTGCGCCGCATCAGGACCAAGGCCGCGGCACCATCGGAAATCGAACTGGAGTTGGCAGCGGTCACCGTGCCACCTTCGCGGAAGGCCGGCTTGAGGCTGGCGATCTTGTCCAGTTTGGCTTTGGGCGGTTGTTCGTCGTTGGTGATGGTTTTTGGCTCTTTGCCGACCATGACCTGCAGCGGGACGATTTCGGCCGTGAAGCTGCCGTCCTCGATCGCCTGCTGGGCGCGGGTGGTCGAGGCGATGGCAAAGGCGTCCTGGGCCTCGCGGCTAAAGCCGTGTTCCTGGGCGCAATCCTCGGCAAAGGTGCCCATCAGGCGCCCCTTGTCGTAGGCGTCTTCCAGGCCGTCGAGGAACATGTGGTCGATCACGCTGCCGTGGCCCATGCGGTAGCCGCTACGGGCGCGGTCCAGCAGGTACGGGGCGTTGGACATGCTTTCCATGCCACCGGCCACCACCACCTCGGCGCTGCCGGCCAGCAGCATGTCGTGGGCCAGAATCGCCGCCTCCATGCCCGAACCGCACATCTTGTTCAGGGTGGTGCAGCGGGTCGATTTGTCCAGGCCCGCGCCCAATGCGGCCTGGCGTGCCGGGGCCTGGCCGAGACCGGCAGGCAGTACGCAGCCAAACAGCACTTCTTCCACGGCGTCGCTGGACAGGCCCGCGCGCTCGACCGCCGCACGAATGGCGGCGGCGCCCAGTTGGGGCGCCGTCAGGCTCTTGAGATCACCCTGGAAACCGCCCATGGGGGTGCGCACGGCGCTGACGATGACAATCGGATCGTTGTGAGTGGTCATGTTCATGACTCCTTATTTAGCGGCCATGCGCAAGGCACCGTCGAGACGGATCACCTCACCGTTGAGCATGCTGTTTTCAATGATATGCCTGACCAGCGCTGCGTACTCGCCTGGTTTGCCCAGGCGTGGCGGGAATGGCACGCCGGCGGCCAGCGAATCGCGCACTTCCTGGGTCATGCCGGCCATCATCGGAGTTTCGAAGATGCCCGGGGCAATGGTCATCACACGGATGCCGAAGCGCGCCAGTTCACGGGCCGCCGGCAAGGTCAGGCTGGCGATCGCGCCCTTGGATGCAGCATAGGCGGCCTGGCCGATCTGGCCGTCGAAGGCGGCCGCCGAGGCGGTGTTGATGATCACACCGCGCTCGCCGTCCGCGTCCGGGCTGGCCTGGGCAATCGCCTCGGCCGCCAGGCGCAGCATGTTGAAGCTGCCGATCAGGTTGACGTTGATCACCTGGCTGAAACTGCCCAGGGCGTGTGGACCGTTTTTGCCAAGGATCTTTTCGCCCCGCACGATGCCGGCGCAGTTGACCAGGCCGTTGAGCCCGCCGAACGCCGCTACCGTGGCCTGTACCGCAGCCTGGGCAGCTTCTTCGTTGCTGATGTCGGCGACCACACTGTGGGCGCCGAGGCGCTCGGCCTGCGCTGCGACTGCCGCGGCGTTCATGTCCACCAGCATCACCTTGGCGCCAGCGGCGACCAACAGTTCAGCAGTGGCCGCACCCAGTCCCGACGCACCGCCGGTGACGATAAAAACCTTGTTTTCGATCTGCATCGTTGTTTCCTTGGATTCAAGCCTTGTTGACCGCGGCCTCTTGAGCCTTGGCGATTTCCTGGTTGCGCAAGATAAAGCGCTGCAATTTGCCGCTTGGGGTTTTCGGCAAGTCGCTGACAAATTCGATTTCACGGGGATAGGAATGCGCGGCCAGGCGCTTGCGCACATGCTGGCGCAATTCCTCGGCCAGCGCCGGCGAAGCCAGGTACTGGCCACCGAGCACGACGAAGGCCTTGACCAGTTCGGTGCGCTCCGGGTCGGGTTTGCCGACCACCGCCGCCTCGATCACCGCCGGGTGCTCGATCAATGCGCTTTCGACATCGAACGGGCCGACCCGGTAACCCGAGGTGGTGATCACGTCGTCGCTGCGACCGACGAAGCTGATGCTGCCGTCCGGGTTCAGCTCCACCGTGTCGCCGCTCAGGTAGTAGTTGCCGACAAAGGCCTTGGTCGGCGCACCGTCGTAGCCGGGGAACCAGCACATCGGCGACTGGCTGCGATCGATCGCCAGGATCCCGGGCTGGCCAACGGACAATTCGTTGTAGTTGTCGTCCAGCACCACGATGCGGTGGCCCGGCGAAGCAAAACCGGCGGCACCGACATGCACCGGATGTTCGAGGCCGTGGTGGTTGCACAGGACCATGCCCAGTTCGGTCTGGCCATAATGGTCGTGGATCACCACGCCGAGGTTGTCGGCAAACCAGCGGATCACTTCCGGGTTCAGCGGTTCGCCGGCGCTGCTGACAATGCGCAGCTTGCCTTTGATGCTACGGGCGAATTCGTCGCCGCCGGCAATCAGCAGGCGGTAGGCGGTCGGCGAGCCGGTCAGGTTGGTGATCCCGTACTTGTTGATCACCCGGCAGGTGCTTTCCAGGGTAAACGGGCCGTCGTAGAACGTGATCGGGTGACCCATGCCCAACGGGCCGGCCACACCAAAGTAGATGCCATAGGCCCAACCGGGATCGGCGACGTTCCAGAAAGCATCTTCCGGGCGCAGGTCCACGGCGTCGCGGGTGTAGCTCTGGAAGGCGACAAGGGCCTTGAGCGGCACGTACAAGGCTTTCGACGGGCCGGTGGTGCCCGAGGTGAACATCAGCAGGAACGGGTCTTCACCGCTGAGCAACACCGGTTCGCACTGATTGGAATGATTGGCCAGTTCCGCCCAGAAACTGAAGTCGCCGCGGACCAGGCCCTGGCCCTTGGTGCCAGTGACCGTGACGATGGTCGGGCAGTCGGGCACTTCGCTGAGTTTGGGCCGGTTCGTCGCATCGGTCACCACCACGGCCGCGCCGGAAGTGCCCAGGCGATGTTCCAGGGCCTTGGGGCCGAAGGCGGTGAACAATGGCTGATAGACCGCGCCGATGCGCCAGGTAGCGAGCACTACGATCAGCAGTTCGACGTTGCGCGGCAACAGCCCGGCGACCTTGTCGCCCCGCTTCACGCCCTGGGCCTTGAGGAAGTTGGCAAAGCGCGCGGCCTTGTCCTGCAAGTCGCTGAAGGTGTAGGTGGCGCTTGCGCCGTCGCGCCCCTCCCAGAACAAGGCAATGCGCCCGGGTAAGGCATGCCGGTCGCAGCACTCGACACAGGCATTGAGTGCCGTCAGCGAACCATGAAGTGCCGCATCGACCGTGTGCTGATAGTTGAACTGTGAAGTCGCAGACAGGTAATCGCGCATTGCCAGAATCCCTTGGTGTTTTTATTGGGTTGGGGGAACCTACAAAATCCTCGAAATACTCGCTCCGCAGGCGGCGCGGGACAATGGTCAAAGCCTTCAAGTTGCTTGACTGCTTTGGCCAAGGGGGCGGTTCTGTGTGACTTGACGGCGCTATCGCGGCCGGCATAGGCATCTACACAACTGTGGTGCGATGTTGCGCCTGTGGGCCGACCAGGAAGTTGGATTGGACCGAGTACATATCCATTTTTGCGGTAATGGCCGATAGGGGTTCCGCTCTTACAGCGGCTCACTTTTGCGCTCTCAAAAGTGAGCCGCTGTAAAAGCGGAACCATAGGAGGCCGTTACCAAAGAACCGGATATGTACTCCACCTAATCCCCCCACCGCGATAGCCATATAAGGACACGCTAGAACCGACTCAATCGGCATCGCTGAGAATCAGGCTGCGGTAGTGCCCCGGGTTGGACCCCGACCACTTGCGAAACGCCTTGTAGAACGAGCTGGTATCGGCAAACCCCAGGCGGGCGGCGATATCGCTGAAGCTGATGGCGGGTTCGGCCAGCCAGACGATCGCCAGTTCCTTGCGCACGCTGTCTTTCAAGCCCTGGTAGGTCTGTCCCTCCTCCGCCAGGCGCCTGCGCAGGGTCGAGGCCGACATGCACAGCTGTTGCGCCAGGCTTTCGGTTTCCGGCCAGGTGTGCGCCGGCAGGTGCCGCAAGTCGTGCTTGATGCGGCTGGCCAGGCTTTGGGGGTCGCGGTACTTGACCAGGATGTTGGCCGGAGCATGGGCCAGGAAGCGCTGCAGCTCTTGCACGCTGCGCTTGAGCGGCAGGTCCAGGCAGTCGGCCGCGAAGATCATCCGGGTCCGTGGCCGGTCGAATCGCAGGTTCTCGGAAAACATCACCTTGTAGTCGTCGCAGAACGGCGGCTCGGCGCACCGCAGTTCAATGGCCAGGATCGGAATCCGCCGCCCCGCCAGCCAGCAGGCCACGCCATGGACGATCATCCAGTAGGTGAAGTAGGTGAAGGCGCGGCGCGGTTGCGGGTCGTCTTCGAGCAGGACAATTTCCGCCAGGCTCTGCTGGTGCACCAGTTGCGCCGGCAGGCGCTCGAGCATCAGTGACAGAAAGCCCAGGCCGCTGTTCAGTCCCGCTGCCAGCGTCGGCTGGGCCATGGCGCACTGGCAGAGAAAGGCCAGGCTGCCGGATTTCAGCTGGCGCGGGTCCATCCCGAAGAATTCATCGTCGCGGCGGCGAGCCAGCAGGCGCCACAGCCGGGCGTATGCGGTGGCCGGTACCCGGGCGTCAGCCTCCTCCAGTAACCGCGGCTCGATGCCGACCTTGAGCAGCACTTCGTGACTGGCGGCACCCGGCTCACAGCTTTGCAACAGCGCTTCGCGCACCAGGTGAATGGAGATGGTGTCTTTTTCCGACATAAAGCGTGGCGACCCGGTTTTTATTTGACGGCCATCTTAACGTACCGGCCGGCCAGTTGGCCCTCGATGGCGCCAGAATAGGCAACATCGAAGGTGCCTGACACAGCGCCTTCGCGAGCAAGCTCAACCCCACACACCTATACCGTTAGCCTGCTTTCTTTTATCTCAGTCGCGCGCCATGATGCAGGGTACTGCCCGCCCGCGAACGAGCTCCCATGTCTGCGCAGCAAACACCCCCCGTCAGTTCCATGGCGATCACCCTGCAGATCGTCTCCATCGTGTTCTACACCTTTATTGCCTTTATCTGCATCGGCCTGCCAATTGCGGTGCTGCCGGGTTATGTCCACGATCAGCTGGGGTTCAGTGCGGTGGTGGCCGGGCTGACCATTGGCTCGCAGTACCTGGCCACCCTGCTCAGCCGGCCCATGGCCGGGCGCATGTGCGACAGCGTCGGCACCAAGCGCGCCATTGTCTATGGACTGCTGGGGATCCTGCTCAGCGGCCTGCTGACCCTGGCCTCGACCCTGTTGCAGAGTCTGCCACTGCTAAGCCTGGGCATCCTGATCGGCGGCCGGTTGTTGTTGGGGGTCGCCCAGGGCTTGATCGGCGTCGGCACCATCAGTTGGTGTATGGGCCAGGTCGGCGCGGAACACACGGCGCGTTCGATTTCCTGGAACGGCATTGCCTCCTATGGCGCGATTGCCATCGGCGCCCCACTCGGGGTGGTGATGATCGACGCTTGGGGTTTCGCCAGCCTGGGAATTGCCCTGGCCGTGCTGGCAGCGGCCGCCTTGCTGCTGATTCGCAACAAACCCTCGGTGCCGGTGATTCGTGGCGAACGCCTGCCCTTCTGGTCGGTGTTCGGCCGTATCGCGCCCTTTGGCGCCAGCCTGAGCCTGGCCTCGATCGGCTACGGCACCCTGACCACCTTCATCGCCCTGTTTTATGTCAGTCGCGGCTGGACCGGCGCGGCCTACTGCCTGACGGTGTTTGGCCTGTGTTTCATTCTCGCGCGGCTGTTGTTCATCTCCTGCATCAACCGCTTCGGCGGCTACCGTTCGGCCATTGCCTGCATGAGCATCGAGACGCTAGGCTTGGCGCTGCTGTGGCTGGCCCCTTCGACGACCGTGGCCCTGATTGGCGCCGGACTGGCCGGGTTTGGCCTGTCGCTGGTGTATCCAGCCCTTGGCGTTGAGGCCATCAAGCAGGTGCCGAGCAGCAGTCGCGGTGCCGGTTTGAGCGCGTACGCGGTGTTCTTCGATCTGGCGCTGGCGATCGCCGGTCCCTTGATGGGGGCCGTGGCGTTGAACCTGGGGTATTCGTGGATCTTCTTTGGTGCAGCGCTGTTGTCGATCAGCGGCCTGGGCCTGACCTTGCTGCTCAAGCGCAGGAGCCTGCAGGGCTAGCCACGGCGTCAGGACCCATGTTCCTCGCTGACAGTCTGTAGCCCGGCCCGGCTGGGTTTGCCCAGGGTGCGGGAGAAAAATGCGGCCGCTTCGCTGATCAGGTTGCGGTGAATGTCTTCGCGGTCGACGCCATCGGCATCGGTGCACAGGGCCGCCATGGCCAGCCGCTGTTCGGCGCTACACGGCGCCATGAACACAAAGTGTCCGGCACCGGCCAGCAGCTTGAAGTCCGGCGCGACCGGCAGCTTGCGTGCCAGGGCCGCCGCGTTCTTGTCCACAGCCACCAGCTTGTCGCCATCACCGCTGTAGAGCAGCACCGGCACATGCACTCCTGCCAGGGTGTGCCGGCCGAACTTCAGGCTCAAAGGCGCCATCAGCATCAAGGCGTGGACCCGTGGATCGGCGACCGGCTGCAGGTCGTCACGGTCGACGATCAGTTCGCCCTGGGTGTTGCAGGCGTCGCGATCCTCTGGGCGCTCCAGGCAGTAGCGGCGCAAGCGATCAAGGTCGGGCGTGGCCCCGGACAGAATCAATGCGGTTTCACCGCCCGCCGAATAGCCGATGACCCCGACCTGCCCGGGATTGACGAACGGCGCCAGCAACGGGTCGGCCAGCGTGGCAGTGATGGCTTCGGAAATCTGGATCGGGCGCCCGTACAGGTTGCTCAAGGTGCCGAGGCGGCTGTGGTCCTTGGAGTTGTCGCCGGGGTGAATCACCGCCACCACCACAAACCCCTTGCGCGCCAGCGCCGTGGCGAGGTCGTGCAGGGCCAGGGGGGTGCCGGTGTTGCCGTGGGACAACATCAGCAGCGGGAAACGGCCGATGGCGACCCGGGCATCCTGCGTTGCCTGGATCTGATAACCCTCCAGCAAGCTGGGGTGCTCGATGCCCGTCGAAGGATAAAACGCGATGGCGGACATGGGTTGCAGGTCCAGCGGGTCGAGAAAGCTCAAGGAGTGGTAACCGACGCTCCAATGTGGCGTCAATCCAGGTGCGGCGTGCACTGAATTCAGGCTGCCCAGCAGGCAAATCAGTAACAGCGCCCACAGACGCGACATGGCAGGCCTCACCTTGTTACCCGATTGGTAGAAATATCGTACTCAGCACGCTGCTGGTAAACCAACGCTGCATAACCCGGGCCAGTGTCACGCTGCACGAGCCCTTTTTTAAGCGGACACAAAAAAACTGCGCGCCTTGACCGTTTTACTCTCGATCAAAGCGCGCAGTCCAGTGGTTGACGCAAGCTTTACGCCGCGGCGAACAGCTGCTCACTGATGTGTGCCTGGGCATCGCTCATGGCTTTGCTGCGTACGTCATCGCCGTAGGCCAGGCCGTGGGCACGGACGAACTCGATGTCGGTGATGCCCATGAAACCGAGCATGACCTTCAAGTACTCTTCATGGCCGACACCGGTTGGCTGGCCGACATGCAGGCCGCCGGCGGTCGACACCACCACCACTTTCTTGTTGCCGCACAGGCCTTCAGGGCCGGCCTCGGTGTAGCGGAACGTCTGGCCGGCGACGGCGATACGGTCGAACCAGGCCTTGAGCTGGGTGGGGATGGTGAAGTTGTACATCGGTGCGGCAATCACCACCGCGTCGGCGGCAAGGAATTCGGCCAGGGTCGAAGCGCTCAGCTCGGCCTCGTGCTGTTGCGCGGCGTTGCGCAGTTCGGCGGAGGTGCCGGCGGCGACCAGGGTCGCGGCGGAAAAGTGGCTGATGGTATCGCTGGCCAGGTCGCGGTAGGTCACCTGGGTGGCCGGGGCGGCGGCCAACCAGGCCTGGACCACACCCTGGCTCAACTGACGGGAAGCGGAGTTGTCGCCAAGAATGCTCGAATCGATATGCAGAAGTTTCATGTGGGATCTCCAAGTGAGGATCGCCACTGGGCGATCAAGTTGAGACAATCCTACAGGTGAATCCAATGGACGATTAGTCGGCAACAATGTGATAGTTCGTCCCACTGATAGGACAATCGAGCCCGCCATGCAAGATCTCAATGACCTCTACTATTTTGCCAAAGTGGTCGAAGCCGGCGGTTTCGCCGCCGCCGGGCGGTTGCTGGGGATTCCCAAGTCGCGGCTGTCGCGGCGCATCGCCGAGCTTGAAGAGCGCCTGGGCGCGCGCCTGCTGCAGCGTACGACTCGACAACTGAAGCTGACGGCAGTGGGTGAACGTTACTTGCGCCACTGCCAGGCCATGTTGCTGGAAGCGGAGATGGCCGACGAAGCCGTGGCCAGCATGACCAGCGAGCCGCGTGGCCGCCTGCGGGTGTCGTGCCCGGTGGGCCTGGCCCATGAGTTCCTGCCGAGCGTGATCAGCACATTTCTGGAGCGCTTCCCCCAGGTGCAACTGGAGATGCAACTGCTCAACCGCCGGGTCGACCTGGTCACCGAAGGCATAGATGTGGCCTTGCGGGTCCGCGAGCTGGGCGACGAGGACCCCTTCCTCGTGACCCGCCGCCTGCGCCAGGCGCAAACGGTGATCGTCGCGACCCCGGCGTTCTTGCGCGAGCGCCAGATCAACCACCCAGACGACCTCAAGAATGTGCCAGTGCTCGGTGCCCTGGAAGCCGACCGCCTGGTGCATTTGCGCATGCTCGACGAGCACGGGCACAGTTGCGACTTGAGCCTGGAGGCGCGCCTGGGCATCGATGACTTTGTCGTGCGCAAGGCCTGCACCCTCGCCGGGCTGGGCTTCACCATTTTGCCGATGCTGTATTGCGAACAGGAACTGGCCGACGGCACGCTGGTGCAACTGCTGCCTCAATGGTCGCTGCCCGGTGGCTGGCTGCAGGCGGTCTATCCCCATCGGCGCGGCGTGTTGCCGGCGGTGCGGGCCTGGATCGACCATCTGACTGAATCATTCAAAAGCTGTGGAGACCGACTGCTATGAAGGCCAAGGTGATGAGCGAACAACAGGTCGCCGATTTCTGCCTGACCCTGCCCGGGGCCCGGGAAGACTACAAATGGGGTGGCGTGCGGGTGTTTTCGGTCGCGGGCAACAAGATGTTCGCCCTGCAGAACCTGCGGGGCGACTCATTGGCGTTCAAGGTGGACAAGGAGCTGTTCCTGGGCCACGTCGACCGCCCGGGGATAGGGCCGGCGCCCTATCTGGCGCGCGCCCAGTGGATCATCATGCAGCTCCCCTACCCGCTAGGAACCGCAGAGCTGCAGGGCTTGTTGCAACGCTCCCACCAACTGGTGGTGAGCAAATTGCCCAAGCGGCTGCAGGTCGGTTTGCTCCTTTAAAACAGGCGGAAAAAACCGGCACCGAGAAACAACTGGTCGATCCAGAACACCTGGTGCGCCAGCACGATGATCCAGAACACAACCTGGAACGACACCTTGCGGGTCTTGTGGCGGAACACTTGCTGGGCAAGCAAGGCCCCCGGCCAACCGCCCGCCAGTTCCACCGCATGCAGGACGTTTTCCGGGGTACGCCATTGCTCGGCGCGGGCCTTGCGCTTGTCGGCCCAGTACAGCAGGAACGCCACGACGCTGACCACGCCGTAGGCTGCCAGCGCCAATGGCGACCCACCGCGCAGCCACAGCAGGCTGGCACCGAACAGCGGCAAGGCGCAGAGGGCCAGGAAGATCAGGCCCTTGAGCCGCGGATGCTGGATGGCACCGCCGTTGCTGTGAGCGTTCACGCCTTGGCCGCCGCCCAGTCGATCCAGCCGAACTGCCAGGTCGCCAGGATCAACAAACCGAAGGCAATCCGGTACCAGGCAAACGCTGCGTAGCTATGGCTGGCGATAAATTTCAGCAGGCCCTTGACCGCGATCATCGCGAAAATGAACGCAGTGACAAAACCCACAGCGAACACCGGCAGGTCCGAGGCCTGGAACAGGTCACGGTACTTGTAGCCCGAGTACACCGCGGCGCCGACCATGGTCGGCATGGCCAGGAAGAACGAGAACTCGGTAGCCGCCTTGCGCGACAGGCCGAACAGCAGGCCGCCGATAATGGTCGAGCCGGAACGCGAGGTCCCCGGGATCATCGCCAGGCACTGGGTGAAGCCGATTTTCAGTGCATCTTTCCAGGTGATGTCATCGACCGTCTCGGCGCGCACGCTGTGCTGGCGACGCTCGGCCCAGAGCATCACGACCCCGCCCACCACCAGGGCCGTGGCCACGGTGATCGGGTTGAACAGGTAATGGTGAATCAGGTCGGCGAAAATCACCCCCAGCACCACCGCCGGCAGGAAGGCAATCAGCAGGTTAGCGGTGAAGCGTTGCGCATTGCGCTGGGTCGGCAGGCCAATGACCACGTCGAGGATCTTGCGGCGAAACTCCCAGACCACCGCCAGAATCGCCCCGAGCTGGATGATGATGTTGAATGCCATCGCCCGCTCGCCACCAAAATCGAGCAAGTCCGCCACGATAATCTGGTGCCCGGTACTGGAAATCGGCAAGAACTCGGTCAGCCCCTCTACAACCCCAAGAATCAACGCCTGTATGGCCGTCCAAAGATCCATCAATCCCCCATGAAGCGATGCCCCAGGCATGCCACGTTATCTAGTTTTTTTGGTGTTCACTGCGCTCAGCGTAGCTGAATGGCAAGGCGTACAGGATCTACCGGAACCGGTAAAAATCCTGTGAAAAATCAGCACGGATTCAGGTTTTACCGTGCGCGGCCGAAATCCTATCAGACATGCCCGCTCGGCGCTGCGCCGTCATAGGACTTCAGTCGCATTGGCGTAGTGGCAAAAGCATGTCTTTATGCTGGCGCTGGTTGATGACAAGAATAAGAACCTGGAGTGACGCACTATGAACAGCTTGCGCAGTATGTCGATCAGCCGGCGGTTGTGGCTCATCCTGGTAGTGGCTGTGCTGATGCTCTTGGCCCTGGGTTTGCTGATGCTCAAGCAGATTCACGACGACCTGTATCAGGCCAAGGCAGAAAAGACCCGCCATGTGGTTGAAGCGGCCAGCGGCGTGCTGGACTACTACCGGCAGTTGGAAACCGCCGGCACCCTGACCCGCGAAGCAGCGCAGCAGCAGGCCCTGAGCGTGATCCGTGGCTTGCGTTATGAGCAAAGTGACTACTTCTGGATCAATGACCTGACCCCGGTGATGGTCATGCACCCCACCAACCCCAAGCTGGACGGCCAGAACCTGTCGGCGATCAAGGACCCGGACGGCTTTGCCCTGTTCAACGAGATGGTGGCCATCGCCAAGGCCAAGGGCGCGGGGATGGTCGACTATCGCTGGCCCAAACCTGGCGCCAGTACCCCGGTGCAGAAAACCTCCTACGTCAAACTGTTCGAACCCTGGGGCTGGGTGATCGGTTCGGGCGTCTACATCGACGACATGCAGCTCGAGTTCCGCAGCCAGGTAGCAGAAGCCTCGCTGGTGGGCCTGGGCATTGCGGCGTTGATGGCCCTGCTGGTGATGCTGATTGCCCGCAGCATTGTGCGGCCGCTGCAGGAGGCCGTGGACGCCATGGCCAACATCGCCAGCGGCGAAAGCGACCTGACCCGCAACCTCGACACCCACGGCCAGGACGAAGTGACCGAGTTGGCCAGGCACTTCAATGCCTTCACCACCAAACTGCGCGGGGTGATCAGCCAGCTGCAGGTCTCGGCCAGTGCCCTGGACCAATCCTCCACGGACCTGGGTGATAACGCAGCGCAAGCCCAGTCCCGCAGCCAGCAGCAGTCGCAACAGATGGAACTGGTGGCAACCGCCATCAATGAAGTGACCTACGGCGTACAGGATGTCGCCAAGAATGCCGAGCACGCGGCCAGCGAAATGCGCGACGCCCAGGCGCAGGCGCAACAGGGCCAGGTCAACATTGACGGCAGTCTGCAGCAGATCGACCAGTTGTCCGCCACCATCGAACAGGCGGTGCAAGTGATTCGTACCCTGGCCAGCGAAAGCACACAGATCGGTAGCGTGCTGGAGGTGATTCGCTCCATCGCCGAGCAGACCAACCTGCTGGCCCTCAACGCCGCCATCGAAGCGGCCCGGGCCGGCGAGCAGGGCCGCGGTTTTGCCGTGGTGGCCGACGAGGTGCGCCTGCTCGCGCAGCGCACGCAGAAATCCACCGCGCAGATCCAGGCAATGATCGAGCGCCTGCAGAACCATTCGGAGGCGGCCGTGCAGGTGATCGGCGACAGCAGCCGCGCCTCCCAGTTGACCATTGAACAGGCAGGGCTTGCCGGTGCCAGCCTGCATGCCATCGGCCAGGCGCTGCACAACCTCAATGGCCTCAACGCGTCCATCGCCAGCGCCACCCTGCAGCAGGCCCATGTGGTCGAAGACATCAACCAGAACGTGACCCAGGCCGCCGGCCTCTCCCACAGCACCGCCCTGGCGGCGCAGCAATCGAGTGCGGCGAGCGTGCACCTGAAAGCACTCAGCGAGCAGCTCAATGGGCTGCTCAGGCAGTTTCGGGTGTAGTGGCGTGAATCCTGTGGGAGAGAGCCCTTGATGTGCGGCCCTGCTGTACAATCGGCGCCCTCTCCGACTTCCCCAAGGAACCGCCATGTCCGGGCTTGAACTGTTTGCCGCCACGCTGGGCGTGATCGCCGTCTGGCTGACAGTCAAACAGAATCCCTGGTGCTGGCCGATCGGCCTGGTCATGGTGTTGCTCTACAGCTGGATTTTTTTCGAGGTCAAACTCTACTCGGACATGTTGCTGCAGGTGATCTACGCCGGTTTGCAGCTGTACGGTTGGAGACAGTGGACCCGCGGCGGCGGCAGCCACCAAGGGCGCAAGGTCACACGCCTGGGCACTCCCAGAGTGGTGCGCGACCTGGCCCTGGGGGCCGTTGGCAGTCTGTTGCTGGGTGCGGCCATGGCCCATTGGACCGATGCCGCGCAGCCCTGGCTGGATGCCGCGTTGACCGGCTTCAGCCTGGTGGCCCAGTGGTGGATGGCGCAAAAGCGCGTGCAGTGCTGGCCGTTGTGGATCGCCGTGGATGTGATCTTCGTCGGGCTGTTCCTCTACAAGGGCCTGTACCTGACGGCGGCCCTCTACGCGCTGTTTACCCTGCTGGCGGTCCATGGCCTGCGCGAATGGCGAGCCGATCCGGCGCTGCGCACATGAAGGTGCTGGTCCTGACCGGCCCCGAGTCCAGCGGCAAGAGCTGGTTGTCGGCCGAGCTGCACAGGCATTTCGGCGGGCTGCTGGTGGGTGAGTATGTGCGCTACTTCATCGAACAGAACCCGCGTGATACCTGCCTGGCCGACATCCCGCAGATTGCCCGGGGGCAACTCGACTGGGAGGATGGCGCCCGCGCGCAACAGCCGGCCTTGTTGATTCTCGATACTCACTTGCTGAGCAATATGCTCTGGAGCCAGACCCTGTTTGGCGACTGCCCGCCCTGGATCGAGGATCAATTGCTCGCCCGCCACTACGACCTGCACCTGTTGCTGTCCCCGGAAGTCGTGGCCTGGACCGACGACGGCCAACGTTGCCAACCACAATTGGGGCAACGCCTGGCGTTCTTCGAAGCCACTCGCAATTGGTTGCAGCAGCACGAGCGCACGCTGCAGATTGTCGAGGGCGACTGGGCCCAACGGCGCCGCCTGGCATTCGCGGCGGTAGAGCAATTGCTCAAGAGTTGACCCCCTGAACCAGCCTTCTCTCCCCCGTTTCACCCCGGTTTCGGGGCACAAGTGTCCATTCCTGAAACACATCCATACGGCGTAACAGCCGGTATCAGGGGGTTCACGGCCTTGTCACGCGCACTGTTACACCGCTGATACAGCTGCGCCACACCCCTTGTTCCAGAGCGTTACAACGCCTGCTGCCATGCGCCGGCAGGGTCCTCTGTCTCACGCTTGATACAGTGCTGACCGGTCATTGTCCGCTCGAATCGCCAAGTCGTTGAATCTATGTAGAAAACCAAAAGCGGCACGGCTTCTGCTCTCTCCCTGACAACGCTGACAGAGCCAGCGCATAAAAGAGAAGGAGCGCCGACATGGAGCACAACGATAAAGGCTTTACCCGCCTGCTGATGTTCGGATGCGCACTGAGCTCCGTGCTCAGCTTGCCGGTCCAGGCTGAGGGTAATGGCGTCATCGTGCTTCAACGTGACGTCCAGCCTCGCGCCATCGGCAGACAACCTTTCGCCAAAGACCCCTACCCAACCACCGTCAACGCCAACCCGTCCGATCGAGTGGTACAGGCCACCAACCACGAACTGAGTGACGGCGACTTTGCCGGCATCAACAGTGGCTACCGGGTCATCAATCAAAACGTTGTACCCAACCCCAACAGTGGCGCCGGGATCAACGTGCTGACCAACCCCAATGGTCTGCCCGGCATGTCAGCCGGACACGGCGGCGGCAGTGGCAATGCGATCTCCGGCACCATCACTCGCACCATCAATATCGGCCTGTCGCCTTTGACCAACATGGGGAAATGAGATGAAGCGCACCCTGATCTTCATTGCCCTGCTGGGCAGTACCTGTGCGATGGCCGACTCCGATGTCAATGCAGTGAACAACGCGACCCTGAGCAACTCCGGGGCGAACTACAAAGGCAACATGATGATGAACCAGGCCGCCGGTGACCAGCAACAACAGGTCAACAGCCGCGCCATTGCGATCGGTACCGAGGCTTCGGCCAGCGGCAACCTGCGCCAGACCATCACCACGCCTGCCGACCGCTCGATGAACGCAACCAGTGCCATCACCGGCAACGCATTCAGTAACGGCAACGGCGCACTGGGAGTCAACCAGTCGGCCGGCGCCAACAACCAGATGATCAATGCCATGCGGATCAGCGTTAGCGCAGTACCGCAAAGCATCGACGACAGCGTCCTGTCCCAACAGAACGTGGCGCTGTTACCAGACTCAGGAGCAACTGGCACTTCGCAAGGCAGCCGCCAGGTCGTTACCAGCGACCAGGCCTTCACCGGCAGCCGAGGAGTGATTCAGGTGAACCAGAGTGCAGGGGTGGGGAACCGAATGGCTAACACCCTGAGCATCCGGGTCGCTGACTGACCCAACCGCAGTGCGATTAGACAAGTACCAACACTTAACCAACTAATAAGCACGGAGAAACACCATGAAACCTACAACAGCTCTGAAACCACTGGTTTTCGCTCTGGCAGCGGTCATGGCAATGGCGGCTCAGGCCGATGGCGGCAAACGTCATCATCCTACTAAACCACAAGGTCCAACCCTGGATCAGATCCTGTCCATCACCGCCGGTGCTGGCGCCGCGATCCTGGACGTACAGGACAGCAGCGACAACAGCGTGCTCAACCAAGGCACCCAAAACAACGCCAAGGCCGATAGCTCGCTCAATGGCTCCAACGGCAACATGGGCGCCAACGTTGCAGCCGGTACTGGCAACCAACAAGACAACGCTGCGGCCATCGCCACCGCCGATGAAAAATTCATCTTCGGCAGCGCCGTTGCAATCTCCAGCGCCACGCAAACCAATACCGACAACTATGTAAAAAACCACTCCACCCAAAACAACGCTACGCTTAACAACTCAGCCAACAACGGCTCCGGCAACATTGGTGTCAACGTGGCTGCTGGCGACTTCAACCAACAGAAAAACAACCTGGCCATTGCTGTATCGGCCGGTCGTATAGCCACCGCGGCTGCTGCGGCCAACCAGACCTCCACCGGCCTGGATGTCGACAACAAAGCTGATCGCGTGACCAAAGTGGTTGACCTCAAAGGCAGCTTCAAAGCCAACGGCAGCTACAAAGGCACCGGCTACGGCACCATTGACGGTGGCAAAGGTGGTCATGACGACGACGATCGCTATGGCGGCGGCGGCAACAAAGATCAGAAATTCACCTTCAAAGAACAAGGAAGTATCGAGCTGGCTGGCTACTGGACTCAGCAAGTGCTGACCAAAGATGGCTGGAAAAACCCAGTGGTGAACAATGCTTCGATGACCGGTTCCATGAACGGCTTCTCGGGTAACGGCGGTGCCAACGTTGCAGCAGGCGTGGGCAACCAACAAAGCAACTCGCTGTCCATCGCTGCAGGCTGCAAAGCTTGCCCAGGCGGCAACAGCTTCTAACTGCGAAGACCAAGGAAGCCCCGGCAACGGGGCTTTTCTTCAGACCCTACAAGGCGTATCGACCATGCGTGTTGCTGCCCTCTCACTGTTGCTTTGCCTGTCTGGCCTGACTCAGGCCGCACAGATGCCAGTGGCCGCCCTTCCCGGCGGCGTTATGGTTTACAAGGACGTGCAAAGCCTGCGCGAGCGCAAATTCGCCGACCTGGTCCAACAAAAAACCGATTTCAGTTGTGGCGCTGCCGCGCTGGCAACGGTGTTACGCCAGGCTTACTGGTTGGATGTCGATGAAGAGCACGTCATCAAAGGCATGTTGGTCAACGCTGACCAGGACCTGGTGAGAACCCAGGGCTTTTCCATGCTGGACATGAAGCGCTACATAGAAAGCATCGGCATGCGTGCCCGGGGCTACCGGATCCCTCCGGAAAAACTGGAAGCGGTCACGATTCCCGTAGTGGTTCTGATGGACATTCGTGGTTACAAGCACTTCGTGGTGTTACAGCGGGCAGAAAAAGACTGGGTGTACATCGGTGATCCGGTCCTGGGCCACAAACGTTACGCACACGAAGACTTTGTCAAAGGTTGGAACGGCATTGTGTTTGCCATCATCGGCCCCGGCTACGACAAGGCCAACGCCTTGCTCGACCCACCGACGCCGCTGACTGCCAAGAACAAACTGGATAACTTCAACCCTGTCAAAGATGCCGAACTTATGGATTTCGGGTTTATTCAGAGCGATTTCTTCTAGGCGCTCAAAAAAGATAAAGGAGCAGCTGGACGCTCCAGGAGCCGAAGATGAAAACTTCACATTGGGTGGTCGCCGCATGCTTGGCTGCGAGCTTTCCGACGCTCACCTACGCAAGCTTTACCCCGATAGAGATCAAAGACTCAGAACTGGCGCAGCTACGCGGCCGTTACGTCATGCCCGGTCGGATTATCAGCTTTGGCGTGGTCATGAGCAGTACCTGGCGCAATGCCAGTGGCGACATCATCGGTGCTTCCAGCACCCTTCAGATTCAGTCCTCGACGGTCAAACCCGAGTTTTATGTGTCTACCGTGAATGTGCCGGGCCAAGGTGGTCATACGCCACAACAAGGCACCGGCAACGTGATCGGTGGTAGCGCCTTGAGCACCACCCAGGGCATCACCCAGACCGTGCGTGCAGCAGGCGATGGTAACAGTGCCTACAACGATATCGGCATCAACGTCAAAGAAGCCTCCAGCGCCCCGGCGCCGCTCACTGCGCCTGCGGGCAGCCAGGTACTGACCGCTGGTAACACCATCAATGCCAGCAACGGTGCCGGCTCGATCGCCGTGACAGCCGCCAGCGGCGGCATTCAGATGGCCATCTCGGCCAACAACAATCAGGGCAACGCCCTGCAGCAGGTCGCCCAGGGTGGGCTGCTGCAAAACACCCGGCTGCTGGGCAACAGCAACGTGGTGAACAACTTGACTCAACTCAACGTAGTTCTCAATAACAACGGGCCAAGTCCTGGCGCATTGGATTGCAACCTCAGCCAGCTCAAAGGCCTACGCAACATGGGATATTGAACTACGCTGACTTTCGACCATTGGGCTCAAAGGGACGGCTTATTTCATGTATCGATCGGTGTCATTACGCGCAGTTGTTTGCCTAAGTACTCTATTTCCCGCTGCGCTACTGCAAGCGGCGCCCAACTCGGACGTAGAGACCCTTAAACAGGAACTTCTGGAGCTCAAGCAACGCTACGAAGTCCAGCAAAGAGCCCTGGCGGTACTCGAACAGCGAGTCCGCCAGGTTGAAGAGCAACCGGCCGAGCCACCACCCAAACGCTTGGCCAAATCGCCCGCCGACATGCGCGGCAATACCCAGGTCGCCGGTACAGGCGCCGGGGCAGCTTCGGGCGGAGCCGCAGGGGGCGGTGGTGCCAAGGGCAGTTCCTACGGCCAGTCGCTGGCAGACGACACCCAACCGGCCCAGAGCGTGTCGAACCTCTATGACGAAGCCAGCGGCTTCTTCGGGGGCGGCAAATTCAGCTTCGAGACCGGCGTGACCTATGCCCGCTATGACACACGCACCTTGATTCTCAACGGCTTCCTGGCCCTGGACTCGATTTTCCTCGGCAACATCAACCTGGACCGAATCAAGGCGGACAACTGGACCTTCGACCTGACCGGTCGCTATAACCTGGACAACCGTTGGCAATTCGACGTCAACGTGCCGGTGGTCTATCGCGAGTCGACCTACCAGTCCGGCGGTGCCTCGGGCGGCGCGGCGAACGTGACATCCGAGGAAACCGTGACCCAGGATCCGACCATTGGTGACGTCAACTTCGGTGTTGCCTACAAGTTCCTCGACGAGTCGGTCAACTCTCCAGATGCGGTGTTGACCCTGCGCGTCAAGACGCCGACCGGCAAGGAGCCATTCGGCATCAAGTTGCGTCAGGTCGACAGCAACAACAATCTGTTCATCCCGGATGACCTGCCAACCGGGAACGGTGTGTGGTCGATTACCCCGGGGATTTCCCTGGTCAAGACCTTCGACCCGGCCGTGCTGTTCGGCTCCCTGTCCTATACCCACAACCTGGAGGAATCGTTTGACGACATCAGCTCTACTGTCAACGTCGATACACCGGGTAAGGTCCGTTTGGGCGACAGCTTCCAGATTGGCGCCGGTATCGCGTTTGCCTTGAACGAAAAAATGAGTATGTCGTTCTCGGTCTCCGATCTGGTGCAAAAAAAGAGCAAGCTCAAGCCTGATGGCGGTGACTGGCAGTCGGTGACGTCCAGCGACGCCAACGCCGGCTACTTCAACGTCGGCATGACCGTGGCGGCCAGCGACAACCTGACCATCGTCCCCAACCTGTCGATCGGCCTCACCGACGATGCGCCGGACTTCACCTTCAGCCTGAAATTCCCTTACTACTTCTAAGCCCCGCAAACGCCAGGGCCCGCTGCGATCTACTTCGCAGCGGGCCCTGGCGTTTCACCGCGCCCTAGCGGATCTGGTGCTTGTGCAGCAATCGGTAGAACGTTGGCCGGGACACCCCCAGCACCCGGGCGGCGACACTGAGGTTATCGCTGTGCCGGTTCAACACATCACACAAGGCCTGGCGTTCGGCCCGGGTCTTGTAGTCCTCAAGGGTGCCCATGGGCGTGGCGATCGCCTGGTGGCTGATCAAGCCCAGGTCCCGCGCCTCGATCTGCCGGCCTTCGGCCAGCACCAGGCCGCGACGCACCCGGTTCGCCAACTCACGGACATTGCCCGGCCAATCGTGCTTGCCCATGGCCACCAGGGCGTCCTCGCTGAAACTGCGGGGCCGGCGTCCGGTTTCCAGGCTATAGAAGTGGGAGAAATGGTTGGCCAGCATCGACAAGTCGCCATGGCGCTCACGCAAAGGCGCGGTCACCACCTGCAGGACATTGAGCCGGTAATACAGGTCTTCACGAAAACGCTTGGCTTCGATGGCCGACTCGAGGTTGACGTGAGTGGCCGCCAGGACCCGCACATCCACGGGTATCGGCTGGCTGCCCCCTACCCGCTCGATGTGCTTTTCCTGGAGGAAGCGCAACAGGTTGGCTTGCAACTCCAGCGGCAGGTCGCCGATTTCGTCGAGAAACAACGTACCGCCATTGGCGGCCTCGATGCGCCCGATCTTGCGCTGGTGGGCGCCGGTGAAGGCGCCCTTCTCATGGCCAAACAACTCGGACTGGATCAGATGTTCGGGGATCGCCCCACAGTTGATCGCCACAAAAGGCTTGTTGTGGCGTTGCGACTGACGGTGCAGGGTCCTGGCCACCAGTTCCTTGCCGGTGCCGCTTTCGCCACGGATCAACACTGGCGACTCGGTTGGCGCCAGCTTG
This sequence comes from Pseudomonas kielensis, assembly GCF_014236655.1. Lineage (GTDB taxonomy): Bacteria > Pseudomonadota > Gammaproteobacteria > Pseudomonadales > Pseudomonadaceae > Aquipseudomonas > Aquipseudomonas kielensis. The sequence goes on along the minus strand of NZ_JACMYG010000002.1, from coordinate 225,752 downwards.
CTGAGCAGTTTGCGCAGCTCCCGAATCGGCTTGCTGTCGCCCAGCAGTTCGTGCGCCGGCTGGTCGACATGGATCGTCCCCTGGCCGCGCAAGCGCGCCATGCCAAAGGCCCGGCCCAAGGTGACTTGGACCCTGGAGACGTCGAACGGCAAGGTATGAAAGTCGAAGAACCATTCACAGACAAAGTCGCCGACGTTCTGCAGGCGCAACACTTCCTGATTCAATACGGCAATCCACTCGGTGCCGCTGCGGCTGATGAGGTCCTTGACCGCTTCGGGCCGCTCCAGGTGAAAGGGTTGCAGGCGCAGCAGGCCGACGTCGCAACTGCGGTCGACGGCGTTTTCCAGGCTACAGCTGTCGACATCCCAGCCGATGGCACGCAGACCGGGCAACAACTGGTGGCAATCGTCACAGGGATCCACCACCAATAGACGGCGTAGTGCAGGGGCTTCGAGCATGACTGTTCCTTGGCGCCAAATTATGGAAAAGTTATTAGAAACAGTCGTTTGGCGGACCTGGGTGTAACATTAGCAAGAACTTGACAGGGTCTTGTATCGTTTAACTATAAGGTTAATTACGTTTTAGTTATAAGCAACCTGTTGCTTAGCAACCTATCTACTCCCAACCTTTCATTCAGCTTTCAAAGTGTCCGCCAATACCGAGCATATGGAAGAAAGTTTAAATTTCTTTCAATTATGTGTGACCTGCCTGATGGTTGCGCGCATCAGTACAAGTAACCAGCCGAACGGTAAGCCCAACCGACGGCACATCACTTGATTGGGCACTACGAGAGAAGACCCCATGAACGCCCCGCTCCGTCTCAACGAAGCTCTTTTGATTGCCGACCACGCATTTACTCCTTTCCAATGCGTGGCCTGGGCCCCACAGGATGGCACTGGCGAGCTGACGCTGACCGTGATCGACCGTACCAGCACCCCGATCGAACGCAAGCAAGTGCCGTGCAGCATTTACACCGACCCGGTACAACTCGAGTCCCTGCTCAAGCAAGCGCGTGCCGAATTGAGCGAAGAAGGCTACCAGTTGCAATCCTGGACCATGCCGCAATAAAACAGCGCGCGGGTCACCGTCCTCGGTGGCCCGCCTGTTTATCGAGATAACTTCCTGGCCTCCCCTGCCGCTATCTCGGTTTAGTCCTCGTTAGTTAGTCAGAAAAACTCTGCTTAATTAACGATGAGCGGTCGCTTTTCAGGGTCAAACCCAACTTCGGTTCGCAAAGACACTGTTCTGGCACATAACGCCGCTCCGCCTGTAATTTCTGACAGTTGTGCATTATTTGAATCAGCGCTTGAATGTTTCCTTCATGAAGTCCTCCTCCTCAGCTCCGGATCAGGTCGACTCGCAAGGAGAAGCGACATGTCCATCCACGCCATTCACAGCGCCCTGGCATTCCGTATCCCTACAGATACGGCCGGCCAACTCGACAGCCGTTTTGCCTGCGCCGGCAAAGCCTGGGTCGATTTCCCCGGCAGCCTGTGGAGCCTGGCCAATGACGTGACCGTCGACAGCCAGGGCCGTTTGCTGGTCGCGGCCAAGGTCGGCCTGGACCACGGCTGCCACTTCGGCCTGGCCCGCCTGCACGCAGACGGCTCGCCGGACCTGAGCTTTGGCACCTTGGGCAGCCGGGTCGGACAATTCGCGCCCGGCCTGGAGTCCACCGGCGGCAAGGTGCTTGCCTTGGCCGATGGACGCATCCTGTTATCGGGCCATGTGTATGAAAGCCTCCACCGCACACTCCCTGCCCTCGCCTTGTTCGATCACCAGGGTCGTCTGGACCCCACGTTCGGCGACCGCGGCGTGCAGGTGGTGCGCCTGTCGGGCAACCTGTCCCAGGGGCTGCGCGACGCTTGGCTGCCTCCTGGCGTACCCGGCGCGGAAGCCTGCGACGTTCAGGTACAAGCCGATGGGCGGATCCTGCTGCTGGCCAATCACCATTTCGAGTTTGCCGATCATGTAGGCGTGCTGATTCGCCTGGAGCCAGACGGCCGCCTGGACACCTCGTTCAATGGCCGGGGATTTGTCATGGTCCGCCACCTACTGCTCAACACTTGGCTGTCCAGCATCCTGGTGCAGCACGATGGCGCGATTGTGGTTGCCGGCTCGATCGACCTGCCCCAAGAAGGTTTACTGGCACGCTTCGACAAGGATGGCCGCCTGGATAGCAGTTTTGCCGAACACGGCTTCCTGAGTTTCCGCGCCCAGGGCCGCAGCGCCCAGGTCAGCCAGGTCGTGCAACACCTGGACGGCCACTTGCAGTGCTTTGGCAGCAGTCGCGACCCGATGCACTGCCTGTCCCTGAAGGTACGTCGCGATGGCCGTCCAGACACGACGAACAACGCCGGCCATGCCCGCCTCACGCAGATCGCCAATGTCCCCAGCCAATGGACCGCGGCAACGACCTGCACGGATGGCCGGGTACTCAGCGTGGGCGCCACCATTGGCGGGGTCGAGGCAGATTTCCTGATCGCGCGGCACCTGGCCGACGGCCGCCCGGACCTGGATTTCGGGCAAGGTAACGGCTGGGTTCGCACCCGCCTGGGAAATAGCCTGGACACGGCGACCTCAGTGGTGGTGCAGGCGGACGAAGGTATCGTGGTCGGCGGCTACTCGCTGGACGGTCATTATCGGGCCGTGCTGGTGCGCTACCGGGCTTGATCCTGGGCGCTCATGAACAACAATAAAATTCAAGAACTTGATCTTGTCCGAGTGTTACGGCAAGTTGCGCGCTTCTTAATCAAAGGAGCAGCCGATGTCCGGTTCAATGGCCCAGGCGTTTGCGCATAATTTCCTCGGGCATTCGCCGCGCTGGTACAAGGCGAGCATTCTCGCTTTCCTGATACTCAACCCCTTGCTGCTGTGGACTGCAGGCCCGGTAGTCGCTGGATGGTTGCTGGTTGCCGAGTTCATCTTCTGCCTGGCCATGGCGCTCAAGTGCTACCCCTTGATGCCAGGCGGCTTGCTGATGGTCGAGGCGCTGCTGCTGGGCATGACTACGCCCCAGGCGCTGTATGACGAGTTGCAACACAACTTCCCGGTGATCCTGCTGCTGATGTTCATGGTGGCCGGGATTTATTTCATGAAGGACCTGCTGCTGTTCCTGTTTTCCCGGCTGTTGCTGGGCGTTCGCTCCAAGGCCGTACTGGCGCTGCTGTTCTGCTTTCTCTGCGCCTTCCTTTCGGCGTTTCTCGATGCCTTGACCGTGACGGCGGTGATCATCAGCGCGGCCGTGGGGTTTTACTCGGTCTATCACCGCGTCGCCTCGGGCAACGATCCGCGCCAGAACAGTGCGTTCACTGAAGACCACGACCTGCCGGCACTGCACCACGAAGACCTCGAACAATTTCGCGCCTTCCTGCGCAGCCTGCTGATGCACGGCGCGGTGGGGACCGCCCTGGGTGGTGTGTGCACCCTGGTCGGCGAACCACAGAACCTGCTGATTGGCCATGAAATGGGCTGGCACTTCGCAGAGTTTTTCCTCAAGGTCGCGCCGGTCTCCATGCCGGTACTGGCCGCCGGCCTGGTGACCTGTGTGCTGCTGGAGAAACTGCGCTGGTTCGGTTACGGCACCCTGCTCCCGGACAACGTACGCCGGGTGTTGGCCGACTACGCGGCGCAGGACAACGCTGAACGGACTGCCCGCCAGCGCGCAGCCTTGTTGGTGCAAGGCGCGGCGGCCATGATCCTGATTGTCAGCCTGGCGCTGCACGTGGCTGAAGTGGGTTTGATTGGCCTGATGGTGATTGTGCTGATCACTTCGCTGACCGGGATTACCGATGAGCATCGCCTCGGCAATGCCTTCAAGGACGCCATGCCCTTCACCGCACTGCTGGTGGCGTTTTTTGCCGTGGTGGCGGTGATTCACGACCAGCAACTGTTCACCCCGTTGATCCAGTGGGTGCTGGCCCTGCCTGCCGAGCAGCAACCGGGCATGTTGTTCATCGCCAACGGCCTGTTGTCGGCGATCAGCGACAATGTGTTCGTGGCGACCATCTACATCACCGAGGTCAAGCAGGCGTTCCTCGCCGGCCACATGAGCCGCGAGCACTTCGAGACCCTGGCGATCGCCATCAACACCGGCACCAACCTGCCCAGCGTCGCCACTCCCAACGGTCAGGCCGCGTTCCTGTTCCTTTTGACCTCAGCGGTTGCCCCGCTGATTCGCCTGTCGTACGGGCGCATGGTGTGGATGGCATTGCCCTACACCGTGGTGATGGGTGGACTGGGCTGGTATGCGGTGAGTTACTGGCTGTAGCTTTCGCGGACAAATGCCACGCCCCCTGTAGGCGCGAGTTTGCTCCTACAGGGGGCGTGGCATAGGGGTTAGCCCAGGCTGTGCCACACCCGGCCGTCGCGGGCCAGCAGTTCGTCCGCGGCGCTTGGGCCGTCGGTGCCGGCGGCATAGGCCTGGACGCTGGCATCTTCCTGCCAGGCATCGAGGAAGGGTTGTACCGCACGCCAGCCGTTTTCGATGTTGTCGGCGCGCTGGAACAGGGTCTGGTCGCCGGTCAGGCAATCGTAGATCAAGGTTTCATAGCCCGTGGAGGGCTGCATTTCGAAGAAATCCTTGTAGGCAAACCCCAGTTCGATGTTGGCCATGTCCAGCGCCGGTCCCGGGCGCTTGGCCAACAGGTCGAACCACATGCCTTCATTGGGCTGGATCTGAATTCTGAGGTAAGTCGGTTCGAGTTCATCGACTTCCGTATCGCGAAACTGCGCGTAGGGCGCAGGTTTGAAGCAGATTGCAATTTCCGTGTCACGCACGCTCATGCGCTTGCCGGTGCGCAGGTAGAACGGCACGCCGACCCAACGCCAGTTGTCGATCATCACCTTGAGCGCGACGAAGGTTTCCGTGGTGCTGTCAGGCGCCACCTTCGGCTCCTCGCGATAACCGGCCACCGGCTGGCCGCCGCTGTCTCCCGCGCTGTACTGGCCACGGACCGAATTGGCACGTGCCTCAGCCGTTGACCAGGGACGAATCGCCCCCACCACCTTGGCCTTTTCACCGCGGACCGCATCGGCGCCAAACGCCGCCGGCGGCTCCATGGCAACCATGGCCAACAGCTGGAACAGGTGATTGGGCACCATGTCGCGCAAGGCGCCAGTGTGCTCGTAAAAACTGCCACGGGTTTCAACGCCGACGGTTTCCGCGGCGGTGATCTGTACGTGGTCGATGTAATGATTGTTCCAGAACGCCTCGAACAGGCTGTTGGAAAACCGGCTGACCAGAATGTTCTGCACGGTTTCCTTGCCCAGGTAGTGGTCGATCCGGTAGATCTGCTTTTCCGTCATCACCTTGAGCAGGCACGCATTCAAGGATTCGGCGGTGTGCAGATCGGAACCGAAAGGCTTTTCGATCACCACCCGACGGAAAGCCTCCGGGCCCTCCTCCAGCAGCCCGGCCGAACCGAGTTGGCGCACCACTTCGCTGAAGAAACGCGGCGCGGTGGCCAGGTAGAACACCGCATTGCCTGTGCCGCTCTCGGCGATTTTCGTCGCCAGCGCCTGGTAGGTGCCGGCGTCGAGAAAGTCACCCTGGACGTAGCTGATGCCCTTGGCCAGCTTGGCCCAGAGCGCCGGGTCCAGGGAGTCATGGCCGTTGCCGACCTTGCTCGCCGCCTCGTTGCGGATGAAGTCTTCGAGTTTTTTCGCGAAGTCGACATCGCTGATGGCGTTGTGATCCACCCCGATGATCCGCAAGCCGTCCCCCAACAACCCGTCGCGACTGAGGTTGTACAGCGCTGGCATCAGCAAACGCTTGACCAGGTCGCCATGGGCACCGAACAGAAACAGCGTGGTCGGCGGTGCTGGTTGTGCCTTGGACTTCTTGCGGATCGAGGTCATTTTTTCGGCGTCTCGACGTGGCCACCAAAACCGAAGCGCTGGGCCGAAAGGATCTTGTCACCGTAAACACCCTGCTGGCGCGAGCGATAACGGGAGAACAAGGAACTGGACAACACCGGTACCGGTACCGCCTGCTCCATGGCGGCCTCGATGGTCCAGCGCCCTTCACCGCTGTCAGCGACGGAGCCGGAGTAACCTTCGAGCTTCGGATCGCTGGCCAGCGCATCGGCGGTCAGGTCCAGCAACCAGGACGAAACCACGCTGCCACGACGCCAGACTTCTGCGATATCGGCGACGTTCAGCTCAAAGCGCTGGTCTTCCGGCAGGATTTCCGAGGATTTGGTCTTGAGGATATCGAAGCCTTCGGCAAACGCCTGCATCATCCCGTATTCGATGCCGTTGTGAATCATCTTCACAAAGTGCCCTGAACCAGCAGGGCCGGCGTGGATGTAACCGCGCTCGGCACGGTCATCTTCCGACACCCGGTCCTTGGTCCGCGGGATGTCACCCATGCCCGGGGCCAGCGCCTCGAACAATGGGTCCAAACGTTTCACTTCGTCGGCGTCACCGCCGATCATCATGCAATAACCACGCTCCAGGCCCCACACGCCGCCGGAGGTGCCGACGTCGATGTATTTCAGGCCTTTTTGTGCCAGGGTCTTGGCACGACGGATGTCGTCCTTATAGAAGGTATTGCCGCCGTCGATGATCACGTCACCGGCTTCCAGCAGCTCGCTCAGGGTTTCGATGGTGTCTTCGGTCGGTGCGCCAGCGGGCAGCATGACCCAGACCGCGCGCGGCTTGGCCAGGCCAGCCACCAGTGCGGGCAGGTCGGCAACGCCGGTTGCGCCTTCTTGGGCCAGGGTATCAACGAACGCGGTGTTGCGGTCGTAGACCACAGTGCTATGCCCGTTGAGCATCAGGCGCCGTGCAATGTTGCCGCCCATGCGGCCCAGTCCAATGATCCCTAATTGCATGTGCTGATGCTCCTTACTGCGAAAAAAAGTGTGCCAAAAGTCGATAGCGCCACGAACCAAGTCAAGCTTAGTCCAGGGCGTTGCTACATAGTTTCCGGGCATTTTGCCTGAACTATAGGGATAACGTCCCAAACAATGGCGAAGACACAGGGACAGCGCAAAATAAAAAAGTTCCATTGAGCGGCAAAAGAAATCAAAATCGCCGTCCAAAGTGGCCGCGCGCACGCTTTTCCATGCCGGCCACTGTTGTCAGACGCCATTTACGAGGTGAGCAATGGGCACAGTAGTCACCGCACTGCCGACACAAACCCTGTACGTCACCGTTCGTCGTGACGAACTGCGCCAACTCAAGGCCGACCGCGAACAATTGCTCGAACAGGTCGCGCAACTGCGCTTGCAGTTGGCCCAGGTGCAACTGCCAGAGCCTTCAGTGACCCGCTGAAGCTGCCTTGCACCGCGCAAACAAAAACTAACAATTTTTTCACATCCGCCTAGGGATACTTCGCCGTTTTAGTACGCCGCTCGCGCGCGCGTGAACCGTGGATGCCTGGAAACGCTCCAGTCTCCGCGTCATTAATCGGCTGGAGCGCTGAATGGCGATGTTTAAACGCAGCAGTACGCCTGCAAAAGGGTTTGATTGGGCAGGCTTGGGCTGGCTGTTCCTGTTCTTCTGGTATTTTTCCGGCATTACCCAGCTACTGATCCTGTTGACCGGCACCTCGGGGTTCACCGGTTTTCGCCAGGCCTTCGTGATGTCCGCCATCTGGCTCGCGCCGATGCTGCTGTTCCCCGCCCGTACACGCCTGCTCGCGGCGGTGATTGGGGTGGTGCTCTGGGCCTGTTCGATGGCAAGCCTTGGCTACTTCTTCATCTACCAGCAGGAGTTCTCGCAAAGCGTCATCTTCATCATGTTCGAGTCGAACGTCTCGGAAGCCGGCGAGTACATGACGCAGTACTTTGCCTGGTGGATGGTGGCTGCGTTCATCGCGCACACCGCTGTAGCCCTGTTCCTCTGGACCCGCCTGCGCCCGGTCTACCTGCCGCGCGGCAAGGCCTTGCTGGCAGCCACGGCAATTCTGGTCGCGGTCATCGGCTACCCGCTGGTCAAACAGACCGCGCGCACCGGCAGCCTGGCCGCCGGCTACGAAAAATTCGAAACCCGGATCGAACCGGCGGTGCCATGGCAGATGCTGGTTGCCTATCGTCGCTACGGCGAAACCCTGGCCAGCATGCAGGGCATGCTCGACAACGCCAGCCAGGTCCCACCGCTGCACAACTTCAAGGACGCGATGGCCGGCCAGCCCGCGACCCTGGTCCTAGTGATCGGTGAGTCGACCAACCGTCAGCGCATGAGCCTGTACGGCTATCCGCGGCAAACCACGCCGGAGCTGGACAAGCTCAAGGACCAACTGGCGGTGTTCGACAACGTCATCACCCCACGCCCCTACACCATTGAAGCGCTGCAACAGGTTCTGACCTTCGCCGACGAAGAGAGCCCGGACCTGTACCTCAAGACGCCGTCGTTGGTCAGTGTGATGAAGCAGGCCGGCTACAAGACCTACTGGATCACCAACCAGCAGACCATGACCAAGCGCAACACCATGCTCACCACCTTCTCCGAGCAGGCGGATGAGCAGGTCTACCTGAACAACAACCGCAACCAGAACGCCCGTCAGTACGATGGCGACGTGCTGGAACCGTTCACCAAGGCCCTGGCCGACAGTGCGCCGCGTAAATTCATCGTGGTGCATCTGCTGGGCACCCACATGAGTTACCAGTACCGCTATCCACCTACCTACGACACCTTCAAGGACCGTCAGGGCGTACCGCCAGGGGTCAGCGATGATCAGTTGCCGACCTACAACAGCTACGACAACGCGGTGCGTTACAACGACTTCGTGGTCTCGAGCCTGATCAAGGACTACGCCAAGACCGATCCGAACGGCTTCCTGCTGTACCTCTCCGACCACGGCGAAGACGTGTTCGACTCGGCGGGCCACAACACTCTGGGTCGCAACGAAGCCAAGCCCACCGCGCCGATGTACACCATTCCGTTCATGGCCTGGGCCTCGCCGAAATGGCGGGCAAACCACGGCTGGGACTTTACCGGCGACTTGCAGCGGCCCTACAGCAGTTCGCACCTGATCCACACCTGGGCTGACCTGGCCGGTTTGAGCTTCGACGAACTGGACCACAGCAAGAGCCTGGTCAGCGACAGCTTCAAGGCGCGCCCGCTGTTGATCGGCAACCCTTACGAACGTGAGCAGAAGGCACTGATCGACTTCAGCCTGATGAAGCCCAAGGCGCCTGCCACGGCCGTCGTGACTCAATAAGCAAACCCTGCGGGGGCCGGTTCCGGCCCCCGTTTCTGCAGGCCCTGAGCCCACGCAAAATCCCCCTCGAAAAAATTAGATTAATAATTATTCGCAATTAGGCTAAATATCCTGATTCACCTTCGTCTTTGAGCAAACGGAATTTTTCCATCGAAGACAAGGAGTCGGCTGCGATGTTCGCGCCTATTACCCGTTCCATGACCTTGACCCTGGGCCTGTGCAGTCTCGCCCTGTGCCCTTCCGCCCATGCGGACACCGAGCCGGATAAACAGCAGGAGCCTGCCGCCAAGGCGCTCGAACTGGACACCACCAACATCAATGCGGTGGGTCTGGGGACCACCACTGAAAACACCGAGTCCTACACCACCGGTGCAATGAGTACGGCGACCCGGCTCAACCTTTCCATCAAGGAAACCCCGCAGTCGGTCTCGGTGGTCACCCGCCAGCAGATGGACGATTTCAAGCTCACCACGCTTTCCGAAGCCATGAGTCAGACCACCGGCGTGGTCGTCCAGCACAACGACTCCGACCGGGTCAGCTATTCCTCACGCGGCTACTCGATCAACAACTTCCAGATCGATGGCATGCTCAACACCTTCGGGCGCATGAAGTCCGACTCGGATACCATCATCTACGACCGCATCGAAGTGGTTCGCGGCGCCACCGGCCTGACCACCGGCGCGGGCGATCCTTCGGCCACCATCAACATGGTGCGCAAGCGTCCGACCGCCCAATGGGAAGCCAAGACCGGCGTCAGCGGCGGCAGCTATGACGATTACTACAGCTACGTCGATGTCGGTGGCCCGCTGGCGTTCGACGGCCGCCTGCGTGGCCGCAGCGTGCTGGCCTACCGCGACAGCAAATCGTTCCGCGATCACTACCAGCTGCAACGGGAAGTCGGCTACGGGATCCTCGAAGCGGACCTCACCGACGACACCGTGCTGGCGGTCGGTTACGACTACCAGGACAAACAGGTCCAGGGCACGTCCTGGGGCACGGTGCCGTACTGGAAATCCAACGGTGACAAGGCCAACCTGTCGCGCTCGACCAACATGGCGACCAAGTGGAGCTCCTGGCCCCTGAAAGACAAGACCGCCTTCGCCAACCTGGACCAGAACCTGGGCAACGGCTGGCACATGAAGGGCGCCTATACCTACCGGGAGAGTGACACCGACGGCAAGGTCTACTACGGCGGTGGCGGTTACCCCAACGACGACCGCAGCGGCATGGTCGCCTACCGCAGCCACATGAAGGGCGAGCAGAAGATGGAAGTCTATGACTTCAACTTCGCCGGCCCCTATCAGTTGCTTGGGCGCGAACACGAGTTGATGGTCGGCTACGGTGAAGCCGAGCGCAGCGCGTCCAACCCGTACCTGGTGTCTGCACCGACGCCACCGGGCTACGACAACATTCCTGATTGGAAGTACATGGGCAACATCGGCAAGTTCCGCGACACCGACACCGGTATCGAAGGCTCGAACGACAGCACCAAGCAAAAAGCCGGTTACCTGGCCACCCGCCTGAGCCTGGCCGAAAAGTGGCATGCGGTCCTGGGCAGCCGTTATGGCAGCTGGAAAACCGATAGCAACTACTACAGTTTCAACGACCAGTACCAGCGCACCGGCAACGACCACAGCAGCCAGACCCAAAACGACGTCTTCACCCCCTATGCCGGCTTGCTGTACGACATCACCCCTGAGTACACGGCTTATGTCAGCTACACCGACATCTTCAAGCCGCAGACCGAGCGCGATTCCAGCCGCAAGTACCTGGACCCGATTGTCGGCCAGAACTATGAACTGGGGCTCAAGGGCAGCTTGCTCGATGAGCGCCTGAACGTCGCCACCGCGGTGTTCTGGAGCAAGCAGGACAACGTCGCCGAACTGGATGACTCGGTGCGACCGGACCCGACCACCGGCGAAGACTTCTACAAGTCCGGCGGCAAGGGCAACAAGGTCAACGGCTTCGAGGCCGAGGTATCGGGTGAGGTCATGACGGGCTGGAACATGACGGCCGGCTACACCTACACCCATTCGAAAAACGGCGAAGGTGAGCGCAACAACACCAACCAGCCGTTGAACATGCTGCGCATCTCGACGGCTTATCGCCTGCCGGGTGAATGGAATGCGCTGACGGTGGGCGGCGCGGTGAACTGGCAGAGCGACATCTACGAATTCGCCAGCCGCCCCGTCGGACGCGACGCCGATGGCGACATCGTGACCAAGGAAACGCGGATCAACCAGAACAACTACTCGGTGGTCAAGCTGATGTCGCGCTACGAGTTCGACAAACACCTCACCGCCTCGTTGAACGTCGACAACCTGTTCGACGAGAAGTACTACGACAACGTCGGCTTCTACAACGGCGTGTTCTGGGGTGACCCACGCACCGTCACCTTGAGCCTGGACTACAAGCTCTGACCCTCAGGAACTGAAGGAGCGCCGTCCGGCGCTCCTTCACGTTACAGCGGCTTGGTCCAGAACAGCATCCGCCCGTGGTCCGGATCGAACATGCCGGGGGCGAAACCAAACTTGTCGTACGCTGCCTGTGCGACGGCGTTGCCTTCCAATACTTCCAGGGTGATCTTGCAGCAGCCACGCTGACGGGCAATTTCCTCGACCTTGAGCAACATCTTCTGACTCAGCCCAAGACCGCGATACTTGCCGACCACCGCAACGTCATGGACGTTGACCAGCGGGCGACAGGCAAAGGTCGAAAACCCCTCGAAGCAATTCACCAGCCCGGCCGGCTCGCCATTGACGAAAGCCAGGACGCTGAATGCATGGGGACGCTTGGCCAATTCGCCGGGTAATTGCTGCAACACGTCGGCCGGCAACGGTGTGCCGCTGCCCATCGGGTCTTGCGCATAGTGGTCCAGCACCACGCCTATGGCTTCGGCATGAGTCGGGTTGCTGTAGCTGGCCTGGAGTACCAGGATGTCTGCGGGTTCCATTTCCTTCCTCGATCTAACGGTAAGCGCTATCCCTGCGGGTATCGCCTGGGGCAATCGACATTAACCTGTGGCGCGCGACCGGACAACCGTGACGGCTGGGGTAGCGTTTCAGGCTGGAGCAAAACGCCGCAACTGCATCTCCTTCAAACGGCTCAAGGTGCGGCGAAAGGCAAATTCCAGGTAACCCTCGGTGTACAACTGATCCATCGGCACCTGTGCTTCCAGATACAGCGGGACCTTGCGGTCATAGCACTCATCGACCAAGGCAATGAAGCGCCGCACGCTGTCGTCGTGGACCGACAACTGCGGCAACTCGCGGTCACCGGCAGCAACACGGGCACTCCCATCTTCGGTGCCGCGGGCAATCCGTCCGGGGCGTTGCTGGGCGCTGAGATTGGGCACTTCGCTGATCAGGATAGCGCTGAAGCGATCACACAGCGCCATGAAATCCATGGCCGCCAACGGTTGCTCGCAGAGGTCGGCATAACGACACCAGAGCACCTTGTCACTGGCCTGGACCACGGCCACCGAACGGTAACCGATGTTCACCGGCGCGCTGGACACCGGCTGGCCGGCGGTCAGCTCGGCGAAGACCTGACTCAGCCCCCCGGGCTCACCTGCTTTGCTGACCCAATAACGCTGCAGATTCACCCCCGGATGCAAGCGGTGATCCTCAGCGCCGTCCACCGCCACCACCTGCATATGCGCCTGGATCGCGGCAATCGCCGGGACGAAGCGGTCACGATTAAAACCGTCCGCGTACAGCTGCTCGGGCGGCTGGTTGGACGTGCAGACCAGTACCACGCCTTCATCGAACATCACCTGGAACAAACGACCGAGAATCAGCGCGTCACCAATATCATTGACAAACAGCTCGTCAAAACACAGCACCCGCACCTCCCGACTCAACTCCCGAGCCAACGCCCGCAGCGGGTCGGCGGTGCCGGTCAGTTGAAACGAACGCTGATGCACCCAGGCCATGAAATGATGAAAATGCTGCCGCCGCGCCGCTACCCGCAAGGTCTGGTAGAACTGATCCATCAACCAGGTCTTGCCCCGCCCCACCGGCCCCCACAGATAAACCCCAGCGATCGGCGCCCGGCCTTGATGCAAAGCCTCGTGACACGCCTGCAACGCCAACACCGCCCGCTCCTGAGCGGCATCGACAACAAAGCCCTGCTGACTGATGGCCGATTGATAAGCGCTGAGAGGAGAATCGAAGGTCATGGGGCCCCGGGGTCAATACGCAAAAACCGAAGTATCGCATGCCCTCACGGATAATCCGCCAGATGCCTTGGTGCAGAGCAAGGACTGCTGCGACAGAGGATTAGGGTATTACCGAAGCAGACGGTGTGGCCAATATCGCCATCGCGAGCAAGCTCGCTCCCACAGGGGTAAGAGCCCTTGGTTACTTGGGGTCGGGCGACGTTCCGTATTCCCAAGTAACCCGCCGTAGTGCGCAACCCTAAGTAGCCATCACCGCAGCAACGGATACACCCACCCAACCCTCCCCACCCAACCAACTTTCGACGCTTTAGTGGCTTGACGCTTCTGGCAGGTCCACCTTTCTGGCATCCTGCGCCTCCATTTTCTGACCTGGCCTTATTGGCACCCTCCCCGTGACCTCATCTGACCACGCAAAAACTGCCCCGCGTTCCGACCTGATTTACGGCCTGTACGACCGTCCCCACTTCACCGCGACCGTGTTTGCCGCACTGCAGCACGTGCTGGCAAGTTTCGTCGGGATCATCACCCCGACCCTGATCATGGGCAGCGCCCTGGGGCTGCAGAGTGAAATCCCCTACCTGATCAGCATGGCCCTGTTCGTTTCCGGCCTCGGCACGTTTGTCCAGGCGCGCCGCTTCGGCCCAGTCGGTTCCGGCCTGCTGTGCCTGCAAGGCACCAGTTTCTCGTTCATCAGCGTGATCCTCAGCGCCGGCTTCATGGTCAAGGCGCGGGGTGGCGGTACCGACGAGATCCTCTCGACGATTTTCGGCGTGTGTTTTTTTGCCGCATTCATCGAGGTGGTGCTGAGCCAGTTCATCGGCAAACTGCGCATGCTGATCACCCCGGTCGTCACCGGCACCATCATCACCCTGATGGGTCTGTCGCTGATCAAGGTCGCCATGACCGACATCGCCGGCGGCTTTGGCGCGGCTGACCTGGGCGGCGCCCACCATCTACTGTTGGCCGCCCTGGTGCTGGGCACTATCGTGGCGCTGAACCGGGTCGACGTGCCATTCCTGCGCCTGGGGGCCATCGTCATCGGCCTGACCCTGGGTTACCTGGTGGCCTGGTTGATGGGCGACGTCGACTTCGCCAACATGACCGCCGTGCCCCTGATGAGCGTGCCGGTGCCGTTCAAGTACGGTTTTAACTTCGACTGGGTGGCGTTCATTCCGATCGCGGTGATTTTCCTGGTCTCGCCCCTGGAGGCCGCCGGCGACCTGACGGCCAACTCGATGATCTCGCAACAACCGGTCAAGGGCCCACTGTATATCCGCCGGATCAAGTCCGGACTGTTGGCGGACGGCCTCAACTCGGCGATGGCCGCCGTATTCAACAGCATGCCGATGGTGACCTTCGCCCAGAACAACGGAGTGATCCAGCTGACCGGCGTCGCCAGCCGCTACGTGGCGTTTTTCATTGCCGGCCTGCTGGTGTTGCTGGGGCTGTTCCCGATGATCGGCGCGGTGCTGCAACTGATGCCCAAGCCCGTGCTGGGCGGCGCTGAACTGGTGATGTTCGGCACGGTGGCCGTGGCCGGGATCAAGATCCTCGCCGAGGCCGGGCTGCACCGGCGCAACATGCTGATCGTGGCGATCTCCCTGGGCATGGGCCTGGGCGTGGCGGCCGTACCGGAAGTGCTGCGCGAGTTGCCCAAGGCGTTGCACAACATCTTCGAGTCACCGATCACCGTCGGCGCGTTGTGCGCTATCGTGCTGAATATCTTTTTGCCCGAGGAGTTCATCGAGCTGGAAGAAGACGACTTTGACCCGGAGGCCTCGATTCTCCAGGTCATGGAAAACCCCGACGTCAGCCACTCGGGCGAACCGCTCAAGCCCTCGGCGGTCCCATCCTTGAAGCGCTAATCCGCGGGTGGGTCGAGCCGCTGGCGGTTCGAACCCTGTTGATGAGAGCCCCTACATGCGCCGATTCATCTTTGCCGGCCTTGCCCTGTTGTTGCTCAGCCTGAATGGCTGCGCGCTGTTTCCCGATCGCGACCCGTTGAACGTCAACGTGGTCGGCCTCGAGCCGCTGCCCAGCCAGGGCCTGGAGGTGCGATTCGCAGTCAAGATCCGTCTGCAGAACCCCAACGACAACGCCATCGACTACCACGGCGTGGCCCTGAACCTTGAGGTCAACGGCCAGCCTCTGGCCTCCGGCGTCAGTGACCAGCAAGGCTCGATCCCGCGCTTCAGCGAGGCGCTGATCAGCGTGCCGGTGAGTATTTCGGCGTTCTCGGTGATGCGCCAGACCCTGGGACTGAGCCAGACCCAGTCCCTGGACAACCTGCCCTACGTGCTACGAGGTAAATTAGCGGGCGGCCTGTTCGGCACCCAGCGTTTTGTCGACAGCGGCCAATTGAGCCTGGCCGGCCCAACTGCCGGCGCCCGTTGACGCCGCGCGCCCATCACGCCAAGGAGGTGGATTCAGATATGGCCCCATACCCCACGCTGTACACCGAGCGCTTGATCCTGAAACCGCTGGAACTCGCCGATGCCCAGGCGATCCAGCAGCAGTTCGCCCAGTGGGACGTGGTGCGCTACCTCAATGCCCTGGTGCCCTGGCCGTATCCGCCGGACGGTGCCCTGGTCTACCTGCGCGACATCGCCCTGCCGGCGATTGCCCGGGGGGAGGAATGGCATTGGTCGATCCGCTTGAAGTCGGCCCCCGAGCAACTGATCGGCAACATCAGCCTGATGGACGAACAGGACAATAACCGTGGTTTCTGGCTGGGCCCTGCGTGGCAGGGCCAGGGGCTGATGGCGCAAGCCTCGGCCGAGGTCACCCGCTACTGGTTCCAGGACCTTGGGCGCGAGCTCATGCGTGTGCCCAAGGCCTCGCCCAACCTGGCGTCACGCCGACTCTCGGAACGCAGCGGCATGCACCTGGTCCGGGTCGACGAAGGCAACTTCGTCGGCGGCCGCTACGCCCAGGAAACCTGGGAAATCACCCGCGAGCAGTGGCAGCGCTTACTTCGCCGCCATTAGGCGATTGACTTCACTGCGCACCATGTTGGCGTATTCCGGCGGTGACATGGCGTCCAGCTCCGAGCGGACCCATTCGGCCCATTTGCCTTTGCGCTTGGAACGCTCACCGAACAGACGGGCCGCTTCACCTTTGGATTTGCCCAGGTTGCTCTGCCAGAGGTCGAACAGACGGGACTTTTCATCTTCAAGCGCGGCGCGCTCGGCAAGGGGCTTGTCGGCCAGATTGAAGCTCATGGGAGTTACCTGCTGCATAAAATAGGCGACATCTTACACTGTAGGTAGAAATCTCCGGCGATGGATTTACCCAGACCAGGGAGCATCGCAGAAAAAATCTGCAACTTTTACCCGCCGCCTACACTCCATTGTTCACTGTCCCTTTCCCTGCAAGGAGTTACCCGATGGCCCGAAAAACTGCCGCCCAGGCTCAAGAAGAGCAAATCAAGGATCAGGCGTTCAGTGAGCTGCAAGCGCTGATCGAAGAGTCGGAAAAGCTCCTTAAAAGCAGCGCCGCCCTGGTGGGCGAGGAAGCCGAGACCCTGCGCGGGCAAATTGCCCTGAAGCTGCAGCAGGCTCGCGACTCGGTCACCAGCGTGCGCGAACGCACCCAACCGGTGGTCGATGCCACCGAAACCTACATCGGCGGGCACCCTTGGCAAACCGTGGCAATCTCTGCCGGGTTTGGCCTGGTGGTGGGGTTGTTGTTGGGGCGCCGTTGAGCCCCACATCGCTGTAGGAACAACTGGGGTCTGGTGGACGCAGGACTTGTAGGAGCGAGTGCCCGCTTGCGGCTTGCTCGCAATGCACTCAAGGACAACGCGTCCATCCAGCCACTGCACCTCATCGTTGACGACCCTCGCCGGCAAGCCGGCGCCTGCACATCGGCAGGTCAGCCCTCAGCCAGGCTGCGCAACTGCACCAGGGTTTCATCGTCCAGCACGATGCCTGCTGACTCAGCTTTACGCCGCTCGCGATGACGGCGATCACCCGGCAGTCGGTGCAAACCGACGGCATGCATCTGCCGCACCAACTCCTGGCTTCTCTGCGCGAAGTTCTGCCCCGCCGCCTTGCTCGGGTCGATGACGATCAACAACTGCCCGGTCCACGGGGTCTTGGCACCAGGGTGATTGGACCAGTCGAATTCGAACGAAAAATTGCCCCCTGTCAACGCCGCCGCCAGCAACTCGACCATCATCGACAACGCCGAGCCCTTGTGTCCGCCAAACGGCAGCAACGCCCCGCCCTCGAGGATCGCTTTCGGGTCCGTGGTCGGCTGGCCCAGGCTGTCCACCCCCATACCCGGCGGCAAGCGCTCGCCCTTGCGCGCAGCGATCTGCACATCGCCATGGGCAATGGCGCTGGTGGCCAGATCAAAGACAATCGGCTCGTCGTCTGCCCGTGGCGCGGCAAACGCAATGGGGTTGGTGCCAAACAACGGACGGTCGGCGCCGTGGGGCACCACGCACGTCATGCTATTGACCACGCTGAGTGCCACCAGCCCCTCATAGGCAAAGGGCTCGACGTCCGGCCAGAGCGCGGCGAAATGGTGGGAGTTGCGAATCGCCATGACCGCGATCCCGGCACTGCGGGCTTTCTCTACCAGCAATGCGCGGCCAGCAGCCAACGCCGGCTGGGCGAAGCCGTTCTGCGCATCGACCCGCACGAACCCAGAGGCGACATCTTCCACCACCGGCACCGCCTGGCCATTGACCCAGCCGCTTTTAAGCGTCGAGACATACCCCGGAATGCGGAACACCCCATGGCTATGGGCACCATCTCGCTCGGCCCCGGCACAATTGTTGGCCAGCACCGTGGCGACTTCGGGACGGGTGCCGTGGCGCAGAAAAATCCCTTCGAGAAGATTCACCAGTGTTGGGTACGACACCGTATGTGAGGCAGCTTGATCGTGTGACACAGACATCTGAAGCTCCAGGTTTTTTATTGGAGGGGGCAACAGCGCGGGGATCCCGAGGCGCTGATTAAACCCCCCTTGACGCGCCCGCTGTCAACTGTCGAAAGGCGACCCACAGCACACTAACTATCTACCGCGCTGCGCCGTCTCGGCCCACTTAGCCTTGGAGCCTCCCCAGCGACTCACAATCGTCGCGCCCCACCGAGACAAACACCATGACAGACCAGCCCCTACCGCTGTTTTTCCCTGAAGCCCTGCAAGACCTGAAAGTCCTCACCCCAAGGTTACGGGCCCTGGATTTCTCGCTCGCGGACCTGGCCTGGTTGCGCAATGTTGAACTCGCCAGCCACACACACCGTGCCGCGCAGCCTGACCCCATGACCGTCGAATCCATCGCCCTCAGGGTCAAGGACAGCCAGCCAGAGCCCCTGGCCGGCAGCTTCATGCTGCACCCGACACCGGTCGATCAAAAGGCAGTGCTGTACACGCCCTACGGCGGGCTGCAGAAGTTCGACAACCCGGGCGCCGCGATTCAGACGCTACAGGCGTCGCTCAAGGACCCCGGCAAGCGCCTGGAGCTGTTGCGCTTGCTGCCCATCGCCTGGCGTCATTCATGGCCCGACGACAACAGCTTCAGCCTGAGCCATGAGGTCATCGACGAGCCGGTGTTCGAGCACCAGGGGCGACAATTCGCTGCCAGCCAGCGCAACAACCTCAGCCTGATGCGCGAACAACTCGAACAACTGCCCACCTTGAGCCACTTGCTTGAACAGCTACTCGACCGTGAGCTGGGGCGCTCCTTTCCCGGGCTGGACCAACGACAAAGCCGTGTCGAATTCTTCGCGCTCGACCCAGAGGGTGAACGGCGCAAGGTCGATAGCAAACCCTTGACCCAGGCGCTACTGGATTTTTTCCTGCATCGCACATGGCCTGCGGGCCTCAACCGACGGTTTGCCAATCCGCGCCTGGTACCCACTGCCGATGACCCTGCCCCCTGGGAAAACGCCGTCAAGGGCATCGCGCAAGGCCTGGCGCCCTTGTTGGCCGAGCGATTGCGCAGCTATTGGGCAACTGACGCCGGGGTCGTCGGTTCGCGCCTGGCTTTTTTTGCCCAGGCCATGAGTGACAAGGCGCGCCTCGACCTGCTACGCAAACGCCAGGAGCAAATCCTCAGCCCCGAGCAGCACCAGGTCCTGCTCGCGCTGCTCGAGCGTGGGAACGCCCCCGCCGGCTATGACGCCGACCAGTTGCAAGCCGAAACCGTGCGCGTGTGGGAGCAGCCTGAGCAGTATGTCGAGCCGGCCAGCACACTGCTGCTGAGCAACCGCAACAGCGCTTACCTGTATAGCCAGTCCCAGGGCGTGCAAGTCCTGAGCGACTACGCCCAGCTGAAACAGACCGTGCAACGCATGGTCACCAGCAGCGGCCATGAAGATCAGGTCTACAGCCTGCTGAGCCTGCCGGAGCGCAACCTGCTGCTGCGCCTGGACGAGCCCCAGGTATCCGGCGAACCGGTATTCGGCAACCTGTTCCAGCGCCTGGTGTCGGACATCATCAGCAAGCAACAGCAGAGCATCAGCCACGCACTGGATGTCTTTCGCAACAGTGAAGGGGCTATCGATCTGCCGGCGTTGTTCGATCAGTCACTGGACGTGCGGGCCATGCTCGACAGCGCGTTGCTGGAGCCGGCCGATCAGCAGCGCTGGAGTCTGCGGCCGTTGATCAGCGGTGAACATCACCCCTCCATACGGGCGACGGACAGGGCCGAGCTGCACCTCAAGTCCCTGCAAAGCGTACGAGACTCCCTGGCCGAAAAACTCGCGGCGCTGCCCGCGGACAACCTGGCACTCCAGCAAACCTTCCTCGAGGGTCTCAAGCCCGACCTCGGCCACGCCATGGCGGTCGGTATTCGCGGCGAAGCTGCTCTGCGCCAACTGCCCCGTACGTTCAGTGCGCATGACAAGGCCATCGTCGACACTGCCCTCAATCCCGATACCCCGACCCGCCGGCAACGCAACGCATTGCGCGGTTTCCGACCCGATGCCTGGTCATTGACCCTGCTCTGCTCGGGTGAGCCCAACCTGATGCCACTGGCCAATTGTTTGCTGCTGACCGAACGCGGCGGCCTGGACCCGTCACACTCGGGACGGGCCATTCTCTGGACGCCGGCACAGGGTCTGGAGGCCTTCGCGTCCATCACCCACGCCCGGCTCGAACTGGACAAGCGCTTGCTGGATGAAGGCGCACGCCTGGAGCTGCTGGAAAACCTCCCGCGTGACCTCTACCGCCCTCATCGCAGCTATACGCTGGGGCCGTTTCGCCTGATTGAAGGCCATGTACTGCAGGAGCGTCAGCAATCGGCGATCAACCACTTCATTGCCGCACGCCGGTTCACCCGCTCACTCGGCCTGCCGGACGCGAGCCTACGCGCGGATTGGCTACGGCATAAATCGTCGCCCACGCCACTCAATCTCGAACATGCCATGCAGATTGCCCGGGGCATCATCACCCAGCGCTCGTTACCGGCCTGGCTCGGCGCGGCCTCTGCGGGACAGATGCAGCAGCATGCCGAATTGCTGGAGCAATTTCGTCTCAGCCTCGAACCAGGCGGTGACTACCTGCATGACGTGCAACCCCTTTCAGGCTACGTCGCCGAGCGCCTCAAGCAACTGCTGCGCGCGCGTTTTCCTGGGGCTGAGCTTGACCCCGATCAAATGCAGGTGACGCCGACACTGGCTTTGAACGGCCCAGTTCAGACACTCACTGAATTCGCTCTCAACCCCACCCATGTGCTGCATAGCGCCGGTTTCGCGATCACCTCGGGCAGTGCCCTGGAGCTCCCCGCGCAGGTCACTGCCAGTGAAGTCAGAAAGCTGTTGCTGCAACTGGACATCAAGACCGCCTACCGCGAGCAACTGACCCGGCTCCTCACCGGCAACACCCGTGCGGTCCTCAAGCGCCAGCAACGCTTCGTCCGGCAGTTGCCCTGGCAGTTGCGGCTGCACGCCCACGCCCTGAACCTGCAGGGCAACCTCTCGGAGCAGGGCCTTGCCCTGGTTGAGCAAGTGCTGGACATGCCGGATGCCCTGGCGCGTGCCAGTGTCAGCGGGGCCAAGGCGATCGTCCGGCCCCTGGAACTGATCGCCACCCAGGGCGCCGCAACCGTCAAGGCCTTGGGTTTGTACCTGATCGGCGAGCACGTCAACGGGCCGCAGGTGCTCTATGCGCCGTACGACAAACACCTGGGTATTACCGAGTACGCCAACACGGCCAGCGTGGTGAGCGCGATCAATCATCCGGGGCCATTGCAGGATCTGTTGCTGCGCCGCTTGCCCGCCCCCCACCAGGCAACCTACCAGAACCTGCTGGGCAGTGGCCCCGACTCCGATATCCAACTCGCCTGCCACCCGATTGAAGGCAACCTGCTGCATCGCTTGTTCGCCGATAACAGCGTTCTGCTGTCACACCTGCTGGGCAGTCATCTGGAGCGCAGTGCAGCAGCGGACTGGGACGCGCTCAAGGCGCTGTTTGCCAAGGGCATGAAGTATGGCGGCGCTTTTTTGCCGGGCAAACTGGCGATTCCCCTGGCGCTCTGGCAAAGCTACACCTCCTTCAAGCAGTCGGCCGAGGCCCTGCAGGATCACCACTGGAAGACCGTGTTGCCGAGCTTTATCAACGGTATCGCGCAACTGGTGAGGCTGGGCAGGTTGTTGCATGTCCCCGTCGGGGTGAGCCGCGACACCAGGGCCATCGACCTCTGTGCGCCCGCGCGGACCCGGCTACAGCCCTTCGAAGCCACGCAACTGGCCCTCTCCGGCGAACGCGCTGCCGACGGCAGCTACCCCATGGCTGTCGGGCAGCACTATGCCCCGGTGGCGGGCAAGGTCTACCCCATCAGCAAGAAAGCCATCGCACCACGCATCGTCGAGACCCAGCGCCAGGGGCCCTACCTGCTGAACCAGGGTACCCAATGGTTGCTGGACCCTGACGTGCATAGTGTTCACTACGGCAAGGCGCTGTCGAAACTGCACAGCAAACTGGTCACCCGGCAGGAGGTACGCCGGCTCATCAACATCGAAGCCCGGGGTATGGAGAAGATCCGCCAACTGTTCCCGGAAAAAGCCAGGCAGATCGTGCAGGCACTCGACCTTGCGCGCTTCTACGCGTTCAACAGCCTGCACAATCTGGCCCAGCTCAAGAGCACCCAGCGCGGCGCACGCCTGGAGGTACTCTTCAAGGAAATGTTTGACGTCGACAGCCTCAATGAAAGCCTGCTTCGGAAAATCAAAGAGGCCATTGTGCCCCTGTGCAAAGCCCTGGTGGATCCGAGCCTGGACTCACTCGACCACGATCGGTTTGTGGTGGGCTCCAACCTCTATCCCACCGAGGGCGTGATCGCGTTTGTCGTCAGTGAAGACGCACAGCGTGCGGTGCATTTCACCGAGCACTTCTTCAACCAGCAACTGGACATGTATGAGGGGGCCTTGACCGAAACATTCGATATCACCGCCCACGCCCAGGCCGCCACTCTGATCCACGAGTTTTCGCACCTGTTTTCCAATACGTATGACTTCGCCACAGTGGAGTCCCGCAGACCCTTCAGTGACCTCATCTCGACCCTCACTCACGCTCACCGCCTGCTCAAGGCCACGCATGAGACGTTCCAGCGTGAAGCGCTGTCCCTGCGCACGCCGGCCGAGGAATTGTTCGCCTACTGGAACCGCGAAGAACAGACGTGGGAAAGTTTTGACGACGCCCTGGAGGCCAGGCAATTGCGCAACGCCGTCAGGTCAGCCACCGGCGCCGCAAACATGCAGGAGGCACGCACGGCGTTCTTCAATCCCGATTCGCCCGATCGACGTACCGACACCATCCTGCGTAATGCCGATTCGGTGGCACGCCTGGTATGTGAAATGGGCCGGCGCCTCGACCCGGTTCCAGGAATGGACGAAAAAGCCATTCATTGATGTTTAATCGCCATGACGGCTGGTCTCGGCGGCCGGTGCTGCTGTCCGACACTGGCACCGGGATGATGGCGGCAAACGCGTAATGGGCCTTGTCATGGGTAAAAATCGGCGGAAAATAATTGACAGGCCACTGGCCCAAAATATCGGCGTCTGACCCTTCGATGACGTACTTTCGACAAAATTTCTACATTCAGAGCTTCATGATTTGCCCCGCTCATTCGTCTTAATGACAGAGAGCACAAATCACATTTTCCTGATCAGGCTCTGAAAAGGAGTTTTCTGCATGTACAACTCGCCAATGCCAACGGATGGCAAACCCGCGCCGCAAGGCGTTTCACTGGGTCAGGAAGTCACTGTGTTCGGCAAACCGGTGGAGCGTCACAGTAACGAACGTATCCGCCAACTGCTCAAGAGCTTCGGTCTGCGCACCAGCCTGATACGCTTGAAAGTGATCGACGCACTGCTCAGTGCCGCGCAGAACGACCACCCGCTGGGCGTCCGTGGGGTGCACAACCACCTGCTGGAACTGGACATACCGCTGTCTTTTCTCAGCGTGCGCGAAGTCTTGAAGCGTCTGTGCAGCGAGGGGGTAATTGTGCTCAAACCGGACAAAAGCTACAGCCTGCATCCGCAGGCTGCCGCCGTGCTCCAGCGTCTCGACTGACGCGGGCCCACCTCGCTCAGGGCTTGACCTTGCGCCGCATCACACCGTTGATTACCACCACCGCCACGGCCACACCGATCGCGATGTACTGGAACAGCGTTTCGCTGATGATCCCGGCATTCTGCAGATACGACAGCCCAAGCATGATCGCCAGCACCACCAGGGAAATCAGAATCGAGTATTTCAAACGTTGCGACTGGGTCATTGCGGGTTCCTGAACCTGTGAATGTGTGAGTCCTGCGGCGCGCTGCCCCCTCCCTGTTCGGGGAGCCAGCAGCGCGCGGGCCACATGGTACACCCAAGATGTTTCGCCGGGCGCGCCACGCAACTGACAAATCGGTAATCCGCGCCTCAGTCTACTGACAGCGCGGGCCGTTTAAGGTCCTGCCAAACCTGAAGCTTCAGGATTGACGGGACTTTTTTATGCCTTCAACACCCTCACGACGTTCTTTGCTCAAAAGCCTGGCCGCCGGCACAGTCCTGGCAGGTGCAGGCCTGTGGCGCCCAAGCACCTGGGCCGTGACCGCTGACACCCCCTCCTCGACCCTGACCGGTAGCCGCTTCGACCTGTGGATCGGCGAATCGCCGGTCAACTTCAGTGGCCGCCCACGCACCGCCATGACCATCAACGGCGGCATTCCGGGCCCCTTGCTGCGCTGGCGCGAGGGCGACACGGTGACGTTGCGCGTGCACAACCGGCTCAAACAGGACACCTCCATCCACTGGCATGGGATTATCCTGCCCGCCAACATGGACGGCGTGCCCGGCCTGAGTTTCCACGGCATCGCCCCCGATGGCCTGTACGAATACCAATTCACCCTGAAGCAGAACGGCACCTACTGGTACCACAGCCATTCCGGCCTGCAGGAACAGGCCGGCGTCTATGGCCCGTTGGTGATCGACGCTCGCGAACCCGAACCGTTCGCCTACGACCGGGACTACGTGGTGATGCTCAGTGACTGGAGCGACCAGGCCCCGGAACACCTGATGCACACCCTGAAAAAGAAGTCCGACTACTACAACCGGCACCAGCGCACGGTCGCCGACTTCATTGCCGATGTCAGCCGCGACGGCTGGGCGGCCACCGTAGCGGACCGCACCCTGTGGGCCGAGATGAACATGAGCCCCACCGACCTGGCAGACGTCAGCGGTGAGACCTACCACTACCTGATGAACGGCCAGACGCCACACACCAACTGGACCGCCCTGTTCCAGCCAGGGGAAAAGCTGCGCCTGCGGCTGATCAATGGCTCGGCCATGAGCTACTTCGACTTTCGCATTCCCGGCTTGCAGCTGACCGTGGTCGCTGCCGACGGCCAGTACGTGCAGCCGGTCACCGTCGACGAGTTGCGCATCGCCGTCGCCGAGACCTACGACGTCATCGTCCAGCCCACCAGCGCCCGCGCCTACACCCTGTTCGCCCAATCGATGGACCGCAGTGGCTATGCCCGCGGCACGCTCGCCACGAGCCTGGGGCTCAGCGCCGAGGTCCCAAAGCCTGACCCGCGCCCGTTGATCGGCATGGCCGACATGGGCATGGACCACGGCAGCATGGCGGGCATGGGCCATAGCCAGATGGCCGGCATGGATCACAGCAACATGCCCGGCATGAGCGCCCCACGGCAAAGCCATCCGGCGTCGGAAACCGACAATCCGCTGGTGGACATGCAGACCCAGCGTCCCAGCGCCAGGCTCGCCGACCCGGGCATTGGCCTGCGCGATAACGGCCGCCGGGTGTTGACCTACGCCGACCTTCGGAGCCGCTTCGCCGACCCCGACGGGCGCGAACCCTCGCGCACCCTCGAACTGCACCTGACCGGGCACATGGAACGCTTCGCGTGGTCATTCGACGGCATCAAGTTCAGCGACGCCCACCCCCTGCGCCTGACCTACGGCGAGCGCCTGCGCATCACCCTGGTCAACGACACGATGATGACCCACCCGATTCACCTGCACGGCCTGTGGAGTGATCTGGAGGACGAGCACGGGCGCTTTCAGGTGCGCAAGCACACCATCGACATGCCACCCGGCACCCGCCGCAGTTATCGGGTCACCGCCGACGCCCTGGGTCGCTGGGCCTTTCACTGCCACCTGCTGCTGCACATGGAAATGGGCATGTTCCGTGAAGTGCGCGTCGATGAACCGGGGAGCCCGACATGAACATTCGCCTGCTGCTGGCCGCACTTGGCGGTTTTTACCTGAGCCCGACCCAGTCGGCCGAAAGCATCGACCATTCGGCCATGGGCCACGGCACGATGCCGGCCATGGACCACAGCCAGATGCCTGCGCTGCAGAGCCGCACGCCAATCCCCGTGCCGAGCGACGCGGACCGCCGGGCAGCGTTCCCGGCAGTCAAGGGGCATGGGGTACACGACAAAGCGCTCAATGGCTTCTGGCTGATCGACCAACTGGAGTACCAGGATGCCACCGACGGCAGCGCCCTGGCCTGGGACATGAGTGGCTGGGTGGGCGGCGATATCGACCGTCTGTGGCTGCGCACCGAAGGTGAACGCACCAATGGCCACACCGAAAAAGCCGAAGTACAGGCATTGTGGGGGCATGCCATCGGTCCCTGGTGGGACCTGGTCGCCGGCCTGCGCCAGGACTTCGAGCCAGGCTCGCCGCAAACCTGGGCCGCATTCGGGGTGCAGGGCATGGCCCTGTATAACTTTGAAACACAAGCCACGTTCTTCGTCGGTGAAAAGGGGCAAAATGCCCTCCGCCTGGAAGGCGAGTACGACATTCTGCTGAGCAACCGGCTGATCCTGCAACCCAGCGCCGAGCTGAACCTGTACAGCCGCAACGACCCCGAACGGCGGATCGGCGCGGGGTTGGCCAACACCGAAGCCGGTCTGCGCCTGCGTTATGAAATCGTTCCCGAGTTCGCCCCGTACATTGGCGTGACCTGGAGCAGCACCTACGGCAACACCGCCGACTACACTGGCGAGGATGACGAACAGCGCAGCCAGACGCGCTTCGTCGCCGGCGTGCGGCTCTGGTTCTGAGCCCATCAACGCAACGATCGACAAAGAGACTTCCCATGCACACCACAGCACTTCGCCTGGCCGCCCTGGGCGCCCTGTTCATCAGCACCCAGGCCCTGGCAGCCGAACTGATCCCGATCGACGTCCACCGCGACGCCAACTGCGGTTGCTGCAAAGCCTGGATCAGCCACCTGCAGGACAACGGCTTCAAAGTCACCGACCACGTCGAAACCAACATGAGCGAGGTCAAGCAGCGCCTGGGTGTGGCACCGCGCCTGGCGTCCTGCCATACCGCGCTGATCAACGGCAAATTTGTCGAAGGCCACGTCCCGGCCGAACAGGTGCTGGCCCTGGCCAAGCGTGACGACTTGTTGGGCATGGCCGTACCGGGCATGGTCACCGGCTCGCCGGGCATGGAAATGGGCGATACCGTCGACCCGTACCAAGTAATCGGCGTGTCTAAAGATGGCAGTCAAACAGTGATCGCCGACTACCCGGCCAAGTAGTGCTGCTGGCGTACCTCGGGCTGTTTGCGGCGGCATTCGGCGCCGCCACCCTATTGCCCCTGCAGTCCGAGGCGGTGTTGGTGGGCCTGTTGCTCAACGGCCAGCACTGGCTGTGGCTGCTGCTGGCCGTCGCGACCCTGGGCAACGTCCTCGGGTCGCTGGTCAACTGGTGGCTGGGGCGCGGCGTCGAACGTTTCAAGGACCGCCGCTGGTTCCCGGTCAGCCCGGCCAACCTGGAAAGGGCCCGCCGGCATTATCAGCGCTATGGCCACTGGTCGCTGCTGCTGAGCTGGTTGCCGGTGATCGGCGATCCATTGACCCTGGTGGCCGGCGTCATGCGCGAGCCACTGGGGCGTTTCCTGTTGATCGTGACCCTGGCCAAAGGCGCCCGGTACGCTGTGCTCGCCCTGGCCACGCTTGGCTGGCAGGGCTGACCTTTTCCCCCGGACACAACCAACCCTGTGGAAGCCGGCCTGCCGGCGATGGCCTTCAACGATGACATGTGCATCACAAGCCAACACCCTCCCTGTCGCGCACTTATTTGGTGCGCTTACCTGCCTCCCCTCGCGCCACAGACTTACACCTCCTGCCTCTTTTTGTTCGCCCATTGCTGAAAACCTGCCCTTCGTCGGTGCAATTGTCACAATTTTTCGGTTGTCTTCTCCTGATCCAAACCGATTGTCGAACAATCCGAAAACCGGCCTACCCCGCTCTAGGTTCTGGCCTAGACTGGGTTTCGCAGGGTCAGACCGTCGGGTCATAAAACGGCGAAAAACTCGAAACTTTCCGCTATAGCGACAGGTCAGGTGATTAGAGGGGTCACGGCCGCTGGTGCAATCCTTGCAATGTTCACAACAGCCTTGGAGCTCCAACGCATCGGGTCGCGCTTGCGCCACGACGCGTGGCGCGCTTGCGCCTGGCCACAGGAACCGGCCGCTTGATGTACGGGTGAGATGCCTGAAACAGATCAATAAAACGGGAGAAACACATGAACAGTGCCGCTTTAGAAATCCAGGGAGAGCGTACTCAGCAGGCCATCGGCGAGTCGACGTCGATGTCGATCCTGGCCCCCGGTGCAAAGACGGTACTGCCCACTCCACGTCAGAATCCGAACAAAAAGAAAGTCCTGTTCGTGACGTCGGAAATCGCCGACCTGGTCAAGACCGGCGGCCTGGGTGACGTCTCTGCTGCACTGCCTCGGGCCATGGCCCACCTGCACGACGTCCGCGTGCTGATTCCCGGTTACCCGCAAGTGATGCACAGCGACAACCCGATCCACATCATTGGCGAACTGGGCGGTCATGCCGCGCTGCCGCCGTGCAAGATCGGACGCATGGACATGCCCGACGGGTTGGTGATCTACGTCTTGATCTGCCCCGAACTGTACGAGCGCGAAGGGTCGCCCTACGGCGCCAATAACGGTCGAGACTGGCCCGACAACCATATCCGCTTTGCCCGCCTGGGCCTGGCCGCCGCCGACATCGCCGCCAACCTGGCGCAAATCCACTGGTGCCCGGATCTGGTGCACGCCCATGACTGGCCCGCGGGCCTGGCCCCGGCCTACATGCACTGGCGTGGGCAGCGCACCCCAACCCTGTTCACCATCCACAACCTGGCCTACCAGGGGGTGGTCAGCCTGGCCTCGTGCCCGGAGCTGGGCATTCCCGAACACGCCCTGCAGCAAGAAGGCATGGAGTTCTACGGCAAACTGTCCTTTCTCAAGGCCGGCATGGCCTACTCCAGCCACATCACCACGGTCAGCGCGACCTACGCCCAGGAAATCACCACCCCGGCCTTCGGCTGCGGCCTCGACGGTTTCCTGGCCAGCAAGACCCAACAGGGCCTGCTCAGTGGCATCCCCAACGGCATCGATGAAAGCTGGGACGCGGCCACCGACCCGCACCTGGCCTGCCCCTTCACCATCGGCGACTGGGACGGCAAGGCCGCCAATGCCGCCCAGGTGCGCGAACTGTTCGGCCTGCAGGACAGCGAGGGGCCGCTGTTTGCCGTGGTCTCGCGCCTGGTCTACCAGAAAGGCCTGGACCTGACCGAAGGGGTGGCCGAGTACATCGTCAAATCCGGCGGGCAGATCGCAATCATCGGCCGCGGCGAACCGGAGGAAGAACAAGCCATGCGCAACCTGGCCCTGCGCTTCCCCGGGCAGATCGGCGTGCGCATCGGCTTCAATGAAACCGACGCGCGGCGCATGTTCGCCGGCAGTGACTTCCTGCTGATGCCCTCGCGCTACGAGCCCTGCGGCCTGAGCCAGATGTACGCCCAGCGGTTTGGCTCCCTGCCGGTGGCACGTAATACCGGCGGGCTGGCCGACACCATCGAAAATGGCGTCACCGGCTTTCTGTTCGACGAGTCCACTGTGGCCAGCTACGAAGAGGCACTGAGCCGGGCCTTCAAGGTCTTTGCCTTCCCTGCCCTGCTCAATGCCATGCGCTGCCGGGCCATGGCGGCACCGTTCAACTGGTGCAAGGCCGTCGAACCCTACGCTGAACTCTACGAACAACTGGTGGCCAAGGCGCTGGGGAAATCGGTCAAGTTATAAGAGGGAACTGTGCATGCCGTTACGGACTATGGAAACCTGGCCCCACGGCGCTGTCATGCTGGATGCGCAACACACTCGGTTTGCGCTGTGGGCACCCGATGCATTTTATGTGAGTGTCGAGTTGGACGAGGGGCCGTCGCTGCCCATGCTGCCCCAGGCCGACGGCTGGTTTGTCCTCAAGACCCGCTGTCCGGCCGGAACCCGCTATCGCTTCAACATCGATGGCGAACACGACGTCCCCGACCCCGCCTCGCGTGCCCAGGTGGCGGGGCCTGAGTCGGCCAGCGTGGTGGTCGACCCGCTCGCCTACCGCTGGCAACACCTCTCCTGGCAGGGCCGGCCCTGGCACGAAGCGGTGATCTACGAGTTGCACGTCGGCCTGCTCGGCGGGTTCGCGCAGGTCCAGCACCAGTTGCCGCGCCTGGTAGAGCTGGGCGTCACCGCCATTGAACTGATGCCCCTGGCGCAGTTTCCCGGCGAGCGCAACTGGGGGTATGACGGCGTGCTGCCCTATGCCCCGCAATCGTCCTACGGTTCGCCCGAAGACCTCAAACAACTGATCGACTGCGCCCACGGCCTGGGCCTGGCGGTGATCATCGACGTGGTCTACAACCATTTCGGGCCGGACGGCAATTACCTGCACCACTACGCCAAGCGCTTCTTTCGCGAAGACCGGCACACGCCCTGGGGCGCCGCCATCGACTTCCGGCGCCGCGAGGTGCGCGACTTTTTCATCGACAACGCCCTGATGTGGTTGCTCGAGTACCGCTTCGACGGCCTGCGCCTGGACGCCGTGCACGCCATCGACGACCCGGACTTTCTCCAGGAGCTGGCAAAGCGGGTCCACCAACAGGTCGATCCGGCGCGACATGTGTGGCTCACCGTGGAAAACGAGCACAACCAGGCCAGCCTGCTGGAGCAGCGGTTCGACGCCCAATGGAACGACGACGGGCACAACGCCCTGCACGTCCTGTTGACCGGGGAAACAGATGCCTACTACGCCGACTTCGCCCACAACCCCACCGAGCAACTGGCCCGCTGCCTGAGCCAGGGGTTTGTCTACCAGGGCCACACCAACCGCCATGGCGAGACCCGCGGTGAGCCCAGCGGCCACCTGCCCCCCAGCGCGTTTGTGCTGTTCCTGCAGAACCATGACCAGATCGGCAATCGCGCCTTTGGCGAACGCCTGCACCAGTTGTGCCCGCCCCAGGCCCTGCACGCCGCCACGGTGCTGTTGCTACTGTCGCCCATGATTCCCCTGCTGTTCATGGGCGACGAAGTGGCCGCCGATCAGCCCTTCCTGTTCTTCACCAGTCATCACGGCGACCTCGCACCGTTGGTACGCGAGGGCCGGCGCAATGAGTTCGCCTCCTTCAAAGCCTTTGCCGACCCCCATAGCCGCGAACGCATTCCCGACCCCAATGCCCCACAGACCTTCGAAGACTCGCGGCCCAACCTCACGCCCGGGGATTACGGCATTCGCCACAGCACCCAGGCGCTCTACCGGCAACTGCTGCTGATTCGCCACCGCGAAATCATCCCACGCCTGCCCGGCGCCCACGCGCTGGGTGTTTCGGTGCTCGGCGAGGGGGCGATCAGCGCGCGCTGGCAACTGGGGGACGGCAGCGTGCTGCACATTGAGTTGAACCTCAGCGCCAAGGCTGTTGCCCATATACCGCAAGCCCAGGCCCAACTGCTGTTCGCGTGCCCGCCACAGGCGAGCACCCGCTTACAGCAAGGCACCCTGGCTCCCTATTGCGCGCTGGTCAGCCTGACGGCAGCGGCATCCATGCTACCCCCCGCAGGAGAGCGCCAATGAGCGATGCGCAACTGGAAATTCTCGCCAGCCGGGCCGGCCTGGCCGTGGACTGGATCGACGCCAATGGGCGCGCACAAAAAGTGGCTCCGGCAGTTCTGCGCGCCGTCCTCAACGGTCTCGGCCACCCGGCCGGCAGTGCCCAGGAAATCGACGCCAGCCTGTTGCAGGTACAGCAGAGCCAGGCGCGCAGCCAGTTGCCACCGCTGTTGACCGTGGATGTCGGGGCCCGGCTTGACCTGGCGCGTTACTTCGAACCGCACAGCCCCTGCGAGATTCATCTGGAGGACGGCGCCATCCTCAACCTGAAACTCGACGGCGAGGCGCAGTTGCCGGGGCTGATCCCGGTGGGTTACCAGGAAGTCAGCATCGCTGGCCGCTACTTCACCCTGGCCGTGGCGCCCCTGCACTGTCACAGCGTCGCCTCGGCCGTGGACAGCGACACCCCGCGAGCGTGGGGCCTGAGCGTGCAGTTGTACGCCTTGCGCCGCCCCGGCGACGGCGGTATTGGTGACACCCAGGCCCTCGAAGAGCTGGCCCGGGTTGCCGGTGAACGCGGCGCTGAAGCGCTGGCTATCAGCCCGATGCACGCGATGTTCAGCTGCGACACCCAGCGCTTCAGCCCCTACTCACCGTCCAGTCGGCTGTTCCTCAACAGCCTGTATGCCGCGCCCGGCGAGATCCTTGGCGAACGCGCCCTGCGCATGGCCATCGAGGCCACCGAGCTGGCCGACGAGCTCGCCCAGCTGGAAAGCCAGCCCCTGGTGGACTGGCCCGCGGCAGCCCAGGCCAAGCAGAAACTCTACCAGGCCCTGTACGAAGGCTTTGCCCGCGGTGATCATCCGTTGCACGCCGACTTCAGCAGCTTCCGCCACAGCGGTGGCGAAGCCCTGGAAAACCACTGCCGTTTCGAAGCCCTGCAAGAGGTCTGCGCCGCCCGTGGCGAAAGCCTGGACTGGCGCCATTGGCCCGAGCCCTGGCGCAACCCGCGCAGCCCGGAACTGGCGGCCTTCGCCGAACAGCATGCCGGACGCATCGGCTTCTACGCGTTTTGCCAATGGCTGATCGCGCGCTGCCTGCAGCGTGCGCAAAACGTCGCCCGCAGCAGCGGCATGGGCATCGGCCTGATTGCCGACCTCGCGGTCGGGGCGGACGGCGGTGGCAGTCAAGCCTGGAGTCGCCAGGACGAACTGTTGGCCTCGCTCACCGTTGGCGCGCCACCGGACATTCTCAACCGCGCCGGCCAGGGCTGGGGGATCTCCGCGTTTTCACCTGAAGGCCTGGTACGCAATGGCTTTCGCGCCTTCATCGAAATGCTGCGGGCCAACTTTGCCCACGCCGGCGGCTTGCGTATCGACCATGTGATGGGCCTGCAACGACTGTGGGTCATCCCCCTCGGCGCGCCGCCCTGTGACGGTGCCTACTTGTATTACCCGGTGGACGACCTGCTGCGCCTGCTGACGCTGGAGTCGCACCGGCACCAGGCGATCGTCCTCGGCGAAGACCTCGGCACCGTGCCCGATGGCCTGCGGGAAAAACTCATCGCCCGCTCGATCCTCGGCATGCGCGTGCTGCTGTTCGAACAGGATCACAGCACGCGCTTCCGGCCGATTCTCGACTGGCCCGACAACGCCCTGGCCACCACCAGCACCCACGACCTGCCTACGCTCAACGGCTGGTGGCATGGCCGTGACATCGAATGGAACGCCCGTCTCGGGCTGGTGACCGGCGACGACGAAACCCACTGGCGCGCCCACCGCCAGCGCGAGCGTGACAGCCTGCGCAGCGCGCTGAGCCAGGACCCGCAGAACTTTCGTGAAGAGCAGCACGAGACTGACCAAGTGCTCGATGCCAGCGTGCGTTTTCTCGGGCATACCCGGGCGCCGCTGGTGTTGCTACCGCTGGAAGACGCCCTGGGCCTGGACGAACAGCCCAATCTGCCGGGCACCGTCGACACCCACCCCAACTGGCGGCGACGCTTGCCCGCCGACAGCAAGCAACTGCTGGACGATGCCGACGCCGCGCGGCGCCTGGAAATGCTCGCCTGCGCACGCCTGCAAGCCAGCGAGCGTGATCGATGAGTAGTCTGCGGGCCACCGTCAGGCTGCAGTTTCATCACGGTTTTACCCTGGATGACGCGGTGCCGCTGGTGCCCTATTTCGCCCGGCTCGGCATCAGCCACCTGTATGCCTCGCCGCTGCTCAAGGCCCGCAGCGGCTCGATGCACGGCTACGATGTGGTCGACCCTGGCCAGGTCAATCCGCAACTGGGGGGTGAAGCGGCGCTGCGGCGCCTGGTCAAGACCCTGCGGGCCCACGACATGGGCCTGATTCTCGACGTCGTGTCCAATCACATGGCCGTCGGTGGCGCCGACAATCCCTGGTGGCAGGACCTGCTGGAGTGGGGACGACTCAGCCCCTATGGCGAGTTCTTCGATATCCAGTGGCACTCGCCCGACCCGCTGCTCGAAGGCCAGTTGCTCCTGCCGTTCCTGGGCAGCGACTATGGCAGCGCCTTGCAGGACGGTAGCCTGGCGCTGCGCTTTGACTCGGCGCAGGGGCGGTTTTATGCCGAGCACTACGAACACCACTTCCCGATCTGTCCAATGGACTATGCAACGCTGCTGATGCCCGACGAGCGTCTGAGCGTCGAACACAGCGGCGCACTGAAAACCCTCGCCGAGGGTTTTACCCACCTGCGTCACCAGACCGCCGCCCATTCGCTGGCCGGCCCCTTGCAACAGGCCTTGGCGCAGTTGGCCAGGGAGCCCGCGCTGGCCAGCTGCATCGAACACAACCTGGCGCTGCATGACGCTCGCCAGCCCGAAGGTTTCACCCGCCTGCACCACCTGCTGGAGCGCCAGAGTTATCGCCTGGCCAGTTGGCGCACGGCGGCGGACGACATCAACTGGCGGCGCTTCTTCGACGTCAATGAACTGGGCGGCCTGCGGGTCGAGCGCCCTGCCGTGTTCGAAGCCACCCACGGCAAACTCTTCGAGTTGCTGGCCGACGGCCTGGTGGACGGCTTGCGCATCGACCACATCGACGGGCTCGCCGACCCACGGGGTTACTGCCGCAAACTGCGGCGCCGGGTCGACGCCCTGGTACCGTCACGGCACATCCCGATCTACGTGGAAAAGATTCTCGGCCCCGGGGAAACCCTGCGTCGCGACTGGGGGGTCGATGGCACCACCGGCTATGAGTTCATGAATCAACTGTCGTTGCTGCAGCACGACCCGCACGGCGCGTTAGCCCTGGGCGAGCTGTGGCAACGGCACAGCGAACGTCCACAGGCGTTCATCGAGGAAGCGCACCTGGCCCGCCAGCAGATACTCAACGGCTCGCTGGCCGGCGATTTTGAAAGCGTCGCCCAGGCCCTGTTGCAAGTGGCCCGCGATGACGTAATGACCCGCGACCTGACCCTCGGTGCCATTCGCCGGGCGCTGCAGGAACTGATCGTGCATTTCCCGGTGTACCGCACCTACATCAGCCCCCGCGGACGCTCCGCCGAGGACCAGGTGTTTTTCCAGCAGGCCATGGACGGTGCCCGCCAGACCCTGGGCGAAGCCGACTGGCCGGTGCTCGACAACATTGCCCTGTGGCTGGGCGGCCAGCCTTGGCGCGAGCGTCCGGTGGGGCGCCAACGCAAGCTGCTCAAGCACGCCTGCGTGCGGTTCCAGCAACTGACATCACCGGCGGCGGCCAAGGCCGTGGAGGACACCGCGCTCTATCGCTCGGGCGTGCTGCTGTCGCGCAACGATGTCGGGTTTGATACCGAGCAATTCAGTGCGCCCTTTTCCGATTTCCATGCCGCCTGCATCCAGCGTCTGGCAGCCTTCCCGAACAATCTGCTGACCAGCGCCACCCACGACCACAAGCGCGGTGAAGACAGCCGGGCGCGGTTGGCCGTACTCAGCGAACGCAGCGCCTGGTATGCGCAACAGGTCGACACCTGGCGCACCGAGGCCGCGGTTCTACGTGAAGACGCCCAGGCGCCGGCAGCCGGGGACGAACTGATTCTCTACCAGGCGCTGCTCGGCAGCTGGCCTCTGGGTTTGCGCTGCGACGACCTGCCGGCCCTGACCGATTACTGTGAGCGCCTGTGGCAGTGGCAACAAAAAGCCCTGCGCGAAGCCAAGCTGCACAGCAGTTGGAGTGCTGCCAACGACGCTTACGAACAGAGCGCCCGGCATTTTACCGAGCGCCTATTGCTCGCCCCCGAGGGGCTCGCGCTGCGCACCCGTATCGCCGACGCCGTAGCGGTGATTGCCAGCGGTGGCGGCCTGAATGGATTGGCGCAAACCTTTCTGCGCATGACAGTGCCGGGGGTCCCGGACCTGTACCAGGGCAACGAGTTCTGGGATTTCAGCCTCGTGGACCCGGACAACCGGCGGCCGGTGGATTTCCAGGCACGGATGCAGGCACTGGAGCACCAACCAGATCCGGCCCGGTTGCTCGACACCTGGCAGGACGGGCACATCAAGCAAGCCTTGATCGCCCGCACCCTGGCAGTACGCGCCGAGCATGCCGAACTGTTTCGCGCCGGGCGTTACCTGCCCTTGCCGGTGTCAGGCAGCCAGGCCCCACGTGTGCTGGCGTTTGCCCGCGAGCACCAGGGCCAGTGGGCGATTGTGCTGGTGCCGGTCCGGGTCGCCGCGCTGCTGGAAAGCAGTGCCACACCGTTGGTTCCTGCCCCTCAGTGGGGCGATACCCGGGTCACTCTACCGTTCACCCCTCGCGGGGGAAAACTGAAGGGACTTTTTTCCACGGTGCAAGTCACACATCACACAGAGTTGCTGATCAGCGCCGCGCTGGGGGATTTCCCGGTCAATCTGTTTATCCAGACTTGAGTTCAACTCAGGAGCATTGCGATGAGTACCGATGAAAAACGCGTTCGTGAATTTGCCTATCAGATCTGGGAGTCCGAGGGTCAACCCCAAGGACAGGAAGCGCGCCACTGGGAGATGGCCCGCAAACTGGCGGAAGCCGAAGCCCTGGCACCGGCCAAGCCGGTAAAAACGCCAAAAGCCAAGGCCCCGCCCGCAACGAAAACCAAGGCCAAGGCCGGCGCCGCCCAGGTCGTCACCCCGCCAGGGGAAAAAAGCGTCGCCGCGAAAAAGCCCCGCGCCCCGCGCAAACCGGCCAGTTGACCCACGACAGCGGCTACGACAACCGCATCGACCACCTCAGGTCGATGCCGGTCATGCGCTACAGGAGTTTTTATGACCTCACCCGACAACACCGCAAAACCAGCCCATGGCGCAGAAACCTCGCGGATTCGTGAAGGGCTGCCCTTCCCGCTGGGCGCGACCTGGGATGGTCTGGGGGTCAACTTCGCGATCTTCTCGGCGAACGCGACCAAGGTCGAACTGTGCATCTTCGACGATGCCGGGAAAGTCGAACTCGAACGCATCGAACTGCCCGAGTACACCGACGAGATCTTTCACGGTTACCTGCCCGATGCCCATCCGGGGCTGATCTATGGCTATCGTGTGTATGGTCCTTACGACCCGCAGAACGGTCATCGTTTCAACCATCACAAACTGTTGATCGACCCCTACGCCAAGCAACTGGTCGGCGAGCTGAAATGGTCCGAAGCGCTGTTTGGCTACACCATCGGCCACCCGGACGCCGACCTCAGCTTCGACGAACGTGACAGTGCGCCATTCGTACCCAAGTGCAAGGTGATCGACCCGGCGCACACCTGGGGCCACGACCACCGAGTCAGTGTGCCCTGGGACAAAACGATCATTTATGAGACTCACGTGCGCGGCATCAGCATGCGCCACCCGGCGGTTCCGGAGGCGGTGCGCGGCACCTTCGCCGGGCTGATGGTCGATGACCTGCTGGAGCACATCCGCAAGCTGGGGGTGTCGTCGGTGGAACTGCTGCCGATCCATGCCTTCGTCAACGACCAGCACCTGCTGCACAAAGGCATGACCAACTACTGGGGCTACAACAGCATCGCCTTTTTTGCTCCCGACCCACGCTACCTGGCCAGCGGCAAGATCGCCGAGTTCAAGGAGATGGTCGCGCACCTGCACGAAGCCAATCTGGAGGTGATTCTCGACGTGGTCTACAACCACACCGCCGAAGGCAACGAACAGGGACCGACCCTGTCCATGCGCGGCATCGACAACGCCTCCTACTATCGCCTGATGCCGGACGACAAGCGTTTCTACATCAACGACTCAGGCACCGGCAACACCCTCGACCTGAGCCACCCTTGCGTGCTGCAGATGGTCACCGACTCCCTGCGTTACTGGGCCACGGAGATGCACGTCGACGGTTTCCGCTTCGACCTGGCAACCATCCTCGGGCGTTACCACGATGGTTTCGACGAGCGCCACAGCTTCCTCGTGGCCTGCCGCCAGGACCCGGTGCTGCGCCAGGTCAAGCTGATCGCCGAACCCTGGGACTGCGGCCCCGGGGGGTACCAGGTGGGTGGATTCCCGCCGGGATGGGTGGAATGGAACGATCGTTTTCGCGACACCGTGCGCGCGTTCTGGAAAGGTGACGACGGCCAGTTGGCCGACTTCGCCGGACGCCTGACCGCCTCCGGCGACATGTTCAACCAGCGCGGGCGCCGGCCCTACGCCTCGGTCAATTTCGTCACCGCCCACGACGGTTTCACCCTCAACGACCTGGTGTCCTACAACGACAAGCACAACGAAGCCAACGACGAAGACAACCAGGACGGCAGCAACAACAACCTGTCCTGGAACCATGGCGTCGAAGGCCCGAGCGACGATCCCGAGATCAACGAACTGCGCCAACGGCAGATGCGCAATTTCTTCGCCACCCTGCTGCTGGCCCAGGGCACACCGATGCTGGTGGCCGGTGACGAATTCGCCCGCACCCAACACGGCAACAACAACGCCTACTGCCAGGACAGCGAGATCGGCTGGGTCAACTGGGACCTGAGTGACGACGGCAAGGCCTTGCTCAAGTTCGTCAAACGCCTGATCAAACTGCGCCTGACCTACCCGATCCTGCGTCGCGGGCGTTTCCTGGTGGGCAGCTACAACGAAGACATCGGGGTCAAGGACGTGACCTGGCTGGCCCCGGATGGCAGCGAGATGACCACCGAACAGTGGGAAGACAGCCATGGCCGCTGCCTCGGGATGCTGCTCGACGGCCGCGCCCAGGAAACCGGCATCCGCCGCAAGGGCGCCGATGCGACCTTGCTGCTGGTGGTCAACGCCCACCACGACATCGTCAATTTCAGCCTGCCCGCGGTTCCGGACGGTGGCTTCTGGACCTGCATGATCGACACCAACCAGCCCTCGATCCGCGGCCAGGAGCGCTTCGAGTTCGAGCACTCATACTCAGTCACCGGCCGCTCGCTGCTGCTGTTCGAATTGCAGCACCACGACGAAGACTGAGGAGTTCCCCCAGGTGCACCACAAAAAAAACCTGGGGGACCACGCCGCGCACGCGACGAACCCTGAACCATGGGCAATACTCTGCCCGCTGCCCTTGAGGAACTGCCCCCAGGGTGTTCCGGGCGCATGGACGGAGCAAGACACTCAGCCTGTCGGTCAGGCATCGGGAGACGACCGACAGCTCACGCGTACAAGGACGTGTCAACATGAAAAGCACCTCGCTTCTGGACAGCAACCTGCCCGCGCAGATCTGGAATGGCGCCCGCCAATTGGACAACCTGCCGGTCATCAACACTCAGTCGCTCATCGCACCCGGCGCCCGCGCCGTGGTGATCGCCCCCCACCCCGGCGATGAAGTGGTGACCTGCGGCGGCCTGCTGCAATTGTTCGCCAACCTGGGGCATCCCCTGCAACTGATATCCGTCACCGACGGCAGCGCCAGCTACCCGGGTTCGCAACTGTGGCCGGAGAAACGCCTGAGCGTGTTTCGCCCCCAGGAAAGTGTCGAGGCCCTGCGCAGGCTGGGGCTGCCCATGCACAGCCTGAAGTGGATTCGTGGCGGTTTCACCGACGCCGCACTGGCCGAGCGCGAGACCCAGTTGGCGCACTTCATTGCCCGCTACCTGCGCCCCGAAGATGTGCTGTTCAGCACCTGGCGCGAAGACGGCGTCGTCGACCATGACACCGTCGGTCGCGCCAGTGCCAAGGCCGCCCAGATGGTCGGTGCCCGTCTGTGCGAACTGCCTTTCTGGGCCTGGCATTGGCCGGTGCGCGACCAAGGGCAGATCCCCTGGCATCGCGCGCGCAAGGTGCGCCTGGACAGCTGGACGACCGCTCGCAAGCGCCATGCCATCCACGCCTATGCCAGCCAACTGGATGGCGATCCGGAAATGGGCATCGCGCCGCTGTTGCCCAAGGTGGTCCTGGAACGCTTGCGCCAACCCTATGAGATTGTCTTTGTGTAAGGCCATTGCCCACAGATGTCGATGATCGGCGGCGATACTCTGAACTGCTGGCCGCCACATCAGTCGCATGGATATCCCGCCGCGACTTTCCAGGAGTGCACGTGAACCCCGAGCCAGAACGTCAACCCGGCCCCGTCCCGCCGCAGGACACCCTCCCGGCCGTGCATCGGCTCCGGGTGCTGACCGTCAACACCCACAAAGGTTTTACCGCCCTCAACCGGCGTTTCATCCTGCCCGAGTTGCGCGAGGCCGTGCGTAGTACGTCCGCCGACCTGGTGTTTCTCCAAGAGGTATTGGGTGAGCATGATCGCCACGCCTCGCGCCACAGCAACTGGCCATCGATGTCGCAGTATGAGTTCCTCGCCGACAGCATGTGGAGCGACTTCGCCTACGGACGCAATGCGGTCTACCCCGACGGCCACCACGGCAACGCCCTGCTGTCCAAGTACCCGATCCGCCATCACCGCAACCTGGACGTGTCGATCACCGGGCCCGAACGCCGTGGTTTGCTGCACTGTGTGCTGGATGTACCGGGCCACGCCGAGGTCCACGCCATCTGCGTACACCTGAGCCTGCTGGAAAGCCATCGCCAACTGCAACTGGCGCTGCTCTGCCAGTTGATCGAGTCACTGCCCGCAGACGCTCCGGTGATCATCGCCGGCGATTTCAATGACTGGCAGTTGCAGGGCAACGTCACCCTTGCTCAGCGCGATGACTTGCATGAGGCCTTCGAACGCCATCACGGGCGGCCGGCCAAGACCTATCCGGCACGTTTCCCGCTGCTGCGCCTGGACCGCGTGTACCTGCGCAACGCCAGCAGCCACGCCCCCAGAATCCTCGGCAATAAACCCTGGAGCCATCTTTCCGACCACTTGCCGCTGGCGGTCGAGGTGCATCTGTGATTCGTGCCAAAAGGGTAATGCAGAGCCGTTTCCGGATGATTTTCCGGTGAAACAACAGCTTAGAGACTCGTCAATTTTCAGGCATTTACGTGACCTAAATTAGCCATACCGCTCATCGTTCAATTTCTTGACGCAGGGCTCCGGGTCTTCTTAGCTAACCCTTACTACCCCCGGAAGTAACTCCTGGGGCAGGCCGAAAGCTCCCGTTCCTGCGGGCCGCCGGGGCTTGCCCCAACGAAATCGGTCGCCCCTCATTCGGGGTAGGAGAGACGCCAAGACCAGACATGGCATGCGTATGCAGCAAGGTAGACCTCCATGAACACCTCCCTTATCCAACACGAGATATCCGTCACCCTATACACCCTGTCGACTTCGCTGCTGCTGTGTACATCCATGGAGGTTGTGGCATCGTCTGCCGAAGACGAGGCGATTCCCTGGTATCGCCAGGACGTACCGACCTTCGCCTTCCCTGCCCCCCCTATCACTGCGTCCGGCCAGTTCATGCGCCAGCCCGGACTCGACAACCAGTTACTGACCATCCAACAGGCCGCCCCTTCGGCCTGGCAACAGGTCTACGGACACGCCGCCACCCAGGCCGAGCAGGATGTCCTCAACTCACAGTTCTCCACCGTAGGTGCGGCGCTGGCCAAGGGCCCGGCCCTGTTGACCGTGCACGGCAATGGCGGCAGTACCCAACGAGTGGGCCTGTTGGGTGGTAGCAACCAGATCCAGGGCAACAGCAACGGTACGCTGGTTGGTCCGGCCCTGGCCAACCCCGGCACCGACAGCCTGAACGTCCAGGGCGACAGTCTCGGTGCGTACTGGAGCTTGACCGGGGCCAACGGCTGGCACGTCGACCTGAGCGCCAGTGGCGGCCGGGTCAGCGGCTTCAGCCGTAACGCCCAGGGCGAGCGCCAAGCCACAGAAGGCAGCGCGGTGACGCTGTCGGTGGAAGGGGGGTTCCCCATCGGGATCAGCAAGAACTGGGTGATCGAACCCCAGGCGCAGTTGATCAACCAGCGCATCTCCCTGGACACCCCCTACGCCAACGGCAACGCCCAGGCCAATGAACTGAGCAGCTGGAGTGGCCGGGTCGGGGCGCGCTTGAAAGGGAGCTACGACATCAACGGCCTGCCGGTCGAACCCTACGTCCGCACCAACCTGTGGCACCGGATCAACACCAGCGACACCGTGACCCTGGACCAGGTCGACAAGATCAGCAGCAGCCGCTACTCCTCCACCGTCGAACTGGGCTTGGGCCTGGTCGCCAAAGTCAGCCCCAGCGTCAGCCTTTACGTCAGTGCCGACTACAGCAGCGACGTCGACGACAACGACCTCAACGGTCTGATCGGCAGCCTCGGCGTGCGGATGCGCTGGTGAGCTTATGTTGGAGGAACAAGGCTTGCCCGCGATAGCGGTGCGTCAGGCACCATTGATGTTGAATGGACTGGCCTCATCGCGAGCAAGCTCGCTCCCACAGTGCTTTAGCCTGCCCGTAGATCTCGCATACACCCAGCACATGTGTGGGAGCGAGCCTGTCCGCGATGGCGGTATGTCAGCCGCCATCGATACATCAGGCCGGCCTCTACCCAAACGGACGCAACATCAACACCGCCAACGGCGGTAAATTCAGCACCAGTGACTGCGGCTGCCCGTGACTACCTTCGTCTTCGGTCTCTGCGCCACCGTCGTTACCATAATTGGACCCGGCATAAATGCCCGCGTCGCTGTTGATCAACTCACTCCAACGCCCGGCAAACGGTACGCCCACCCGATAGGCAGGACGCGGCACCGGGGTGAAGTTGGCCACCACCAGCACCGGTCGGCCATCCTTGCTCCAGCGCAGCCAGGCATAGACGCTGTTGATCGCATCATCGCCAATCAACCACTGGAACCCTTGCGGCACATCGTCCTGGTCGTGCAGCGCCGGCTCTTCGCGGTACAGCTGGTTGAGGTCGCTGACCAGCTTCTGCACGCCCCGGTGTTCCGGGTACTGCAGCAAGTACCAATCGAGCTGCTGGTCATGGTTCCACTCGCGCCACTGGCCGAACTCACAGCCCATGAACAACAGCTTCTTGCCCGGATGCGCCCACATGAAACTCAGGTAGGCCCGCAGGTTGGCGAACTTCTGCCAGCGATCGCCGGGCATCTTGTCGATCAGCGAATGCTTGCCGTGTACTACTTCGTCGTGGGAGATCGGCAGGATGAAACGCTCGGACCAGGCGTACACCAGACCAAAACTCAGCTCCTTGTGATGGTGCGCGCGGTACACCGGGTCCTGCTGGATGTAGTGCAGGGAGTCGTGCATCCAACCCATGTTCCACTTGTAGTCAAAGCCCAGCCCGCCTTGCTGGGTGCTCTGGCTGACGCCCGGCCAGGCGGTGGACTCCTCGGCGATGATCAGGGCGCCCGGCGCCTCGAGGT
Organism: Pseudomonas kielensis; assembly: GCF_014236655.1. Taxonomy (GTDB): domain Bacteria; phylum Pseudomonadota; class Gammaproteobacteria; order Pseudomonadales; family Pseudomonadaceae; genus Aquipseudomonas; species Aquipseudomonas kielensis. The sequence continues at coordinate 182,338 of NZ_JACMYG010000002.1, read as the reverse complement.
CGACCACGTCATTGAGGTGGCGGACAAAATCGATGGCTTCCAGATTCTCCCGTCCGCCATGGCGGTTGGGCACCCATTCACCGGCCTTGCGCGAGTAGTCGCGATAGAGCATCGAGGCCACGGCATCGACCCGCAGCCCGTCGATATGGAAGTGCTTGAGCCAGTGCAACGCCGAAGCCAGCATGAAACCGTGCACTTCGGTGCGCCCCAGGTTGTAGATCAGGGTGTCCCAGTCCTGGTGGAAGCCTTCCTGCGGGTTACCGTATTCGTACAGCGCGGTGCCATCGAACTGCGCCAGGCCATGGGTGTCGGTGGGAAAGTGTGCCGGCACCCAATCGAGGATTACCCCAATCCCGGCCAGGTGACAGGCATTGACGAAGGCAGCGAAGTCACTGGGTGAACCGTAGCGCGCACTGGGTGCGAACTGCGAGAGCGGCTGGTAACCCCAGGAGCCGCCAAAGGGATGCTCCATGATCGGCATCAATTCGATGTGGGTGAAACCCAGGTTTTGCACGTAGGGAATCAGACGTTCGGCCAGTTCGCCCCACTGGTACTGGCGCGCCACTTCCCCGACATCGTCGACCTCGCACTGCCAGGAACCGGCATGCAGCTCATAGATCGACAACGGCGCGCTCGGCAGGTGACGCTCACCGCGGGTCTGCATCCAGGCCTGGTCCTGCCAGTCGATGGTCAAGGGGCCGGCGACTTTCGACGCGGTGTCCGGCGGCAACTGGGTGGCCAGGGCCATGGGATCGGCCTTCAGCGGCAGGATCCCCTGGGCGCCAAGAATCTCGTACTTGTACGCTTCCCCCACCTGCAGGCGCGGGATGAACAACTCCCAGACCCCGGAGGGATGACGCAGGCGCATCGGGTGGCGGCGGCCGTCCCAGATATTAAAGTCCCCCACCACCGAGACCCGGCGGGCATTCGGCGCCCACACGGCAAAGCGCACCCCGTCCACTCCGTCGACGTTCTGCAACTGGGCGCCCAGGCAGGCGCTCAAGTCACGGTGGTTGCCTTCGGCGAACAGATACAGGTCCATCTCGCCCAGCAACTGGCCAAAGCTGTAAGGATCCTCGGCCGTCTGCTCGCCACCGGCCCACTGGGTCCGCAGGACGTACGCCTGGGCCTGGGGGAAATGACCGACGAACAACCCCGGCACCTCGCTGGCCGTCAGGCTGCCCAGCACTGCACTGCTGTCACGGGCCAGCACCTGGACGCTCAAGGCGTCCGGCAGATACGCCCGAATGAACTGGCCGCCGGCGTCATCCCCGTGAGGCCCGAGAATCGCAAACGGATCCGGATGTTCGGCACGCACCAGCGCCTCGATGTCGCGCGCTGCCGGCAGCAGCGCTTCTTTGAGTCCCCGTTCCTTCATCACTGCTCTCCACCTATCTCGGAAAAGGGTTCAAGTCCACTTAACAACCCATAGAGCCCGTGCAACGGCACGGGTAGCCAGGCGGGACGATTTTCGGCTTCATACAGCACTTCATAAGCAGCCTTCTCCAGACTGAACAAGGCCAGCGCGGCGTCTTGCGCCCCAGGCATCTGCCAGGCATGAGCAAGACTAGCTGTCGCCAGCCGATATGCCTGGACAAAAGCGGCCTGTGCCTCACGTAAATACCGTTCAGTGACCCGTGCGCGTGCGACATCCGCTTGCTCGGTGCTGTCGACGCCCTGGCCGTTGCGCGCCATGGCCGCGGCGTAATCGAACGAACGCAGGACCCCGCTGACGTCCTTGTACGGGCTGTGCTTGCCCCGACGTTCATGCAATGCCCGCGCCGGTTCGCCCTCGAAGTCGATCAGGTAGGCATCGCCCTTGATCACCAGCACCTGGCCCAGATGCAAGTCGCCGTGGACTCGCATACGCAGGCCGCCCGTGGCCTGTTCGGCCAACCCTTGCAGGTGCTTGAGAATGACCTTGCGGTGTTCCAGCAAACGGGCCACCCGCTGCTGATCGCCAGCTCCCAGTTGAGCCTGGTGCTGCTTGAGCAACAGCAAGGCGCGTTCCAGTTGCGCGGCGATCGACTGATACAACACCTGCTGATCCTTGGCGGTGGTCACTTCGCTGCCGAACGCCGGGTCCTTGCCGGGAGCTGCCAGCAACAGGTGCATTTCACCCAGGCGCTGGCCGAGCATGGCAGCGAAATCCTGCAGTTCGCCGAGGGCGTTGTAGTGCTGGTCCTGTTCGGACATGGCATCGGCCAGTTCGTCACGAATCGCCCGCTCAAGGTTGTTCTGGGTCCACTCCCAGGCATCGCCCTGGTTGCTCAGGTACCCCTGGGCAATCATCAGCAGGTGGTCCACGCCCTGGGCGTCGCGCCGCACCACGGAGCCGAGCAGCGGCGAAATATGTTCGAAGCCCGCCGCCGTCAGGTACGCGCCCATCTCCAGCTCAGGGTGCACACCACCGGCCACTTTGCGGATCAGTTTGAGCACCAGGCTGCCCCCGATCACCACTGAACTGTTGGACTGCTCGGCGGACAGGTAACGCACTTCGGACTCGGCCCCAAGCCCCAGCTGAGCCAGTTGGCCAGTGGGTTCGAAACGAATCTCGCCGTCGCTGGACGCCAGCACCGTCTGTGCCTGGATCGCCTGCAACACCGCCCGCACAAAGCTGTCGAGACTGAACGCATCGGTGACCAGGCCGACCTGCGGCCCACGCCGGACCCGCGACAGTGCCAGTTGCTGGGGCAACGCCGCCCCCACCTGGTCCTCGCCAAGAAAACCGAAGGGCAATTGATACCGGCTGGTCTGGCCCTGGCTGCTGACCTCGATTTCGCTCAGCAACACCGGATGCTGGGCATCGCCAAAACGCACCCCATAGGCAATGTGCACCGATTCGATGCTGGCATCCTTGCCGGCGAACCAGCGGCGGTTGAGCAGCCAGCTGGGTAGTACGTTTTGCTCCAAAAGGGTGCGCGATGGTGCTTCAAGCAACTCTTCCATGCGCTTTTTCAGGACCAGGGTGGTGAAGTCAGGCAAGCTTTGCGCCGGCTCCACGTGCCAGCTCGGCATCTGGTTTTCCGCCGCCAGCACGAACCAGTAGAACCCATAGGGCGCCAGGGTCAGGAGAAAGCTCAGCTGGCCGATGGGCGGGAAGGCGTTGCCCCCCAGCATCTCCACCGGGACCATGCCGACGTAGGCCGACAGATCCAGCTCGGCCGCTTGCGCACTGCGCGACACGTTGGCCACGCACAAAATGGTTTCGTGGCGGCCATCGGCCCCGGTGAATTCACGGGTATAGGCCAGGATCCGGCGATTGCTCGGCGACAGCATTTTCAGCGTGCCGCGGCCGAACGCCTTGGATTGCTTGCGCACCGCCAGCATGCGCCGGGTCCAGTTGAGCAACGAGTGGGGATCGCCCGCCTGGGTTTCGACGTTGACCGACAGGTAGCCGTACTGCGGGTCCATGATCGGCGGTAGCACCAGGCTGGCCGGGTCGGCGCGGGAGAAACCGCCGTTGCGATCGATCGACCACTGCATGGGCGTGCGCACACCGTCCCGGTCGCCCAGGTAGATGTTGTCGCCCATGCCGATTTCGTCGCCGTAGTACAGGGTCGGTGTGCCAGGCATCGACAGCAGCAGGCTGTTGAGCAGCTCGATCCGGCGTCGGTCACGCTCCATCAAGGGCGCCAGGCGCCGGCGGATACCCAGGTTGATCCGTGCCCGACGGTCGGCGGCGTAGTAATTCCACAGGTAATCGCGCTCCTTGTCGGTGACCATCTCCAGGGTCAGCTCATCGTGGTTGCGCAGGAAAATCGCCCATTGGCAGTTGGCCGGGATCTCCGGGGTCTGGCGCAGGATATCGGTGATCGGGAAGCGGTCTTCCTGGGCCAGGGCCATGTACATGCGGGGCATCAGCGGAAAGTGGAACGCCATGTGGCACTCGTCGCCGCTGTCGCCGTGGGGATCGCCGCTCTTCTTGTTGCCAAAGTACAGCTGCGTGTCCTCCGGCCACTGGTTGGCTTCGGCCAGCAGCATGCGATCCGGGTAATTGGCGTCGATCTCGGCCCGGATCTGCTTGAGCACGTCATGGGTCTCGGGCAGGTTTTCGTTGTTGGTGCCGTCGCGCTCGATCAGGTACGGAATGGCGTCCAGGCGCAGGCCATCGATGCCCATGTCCAGCCAGTAGCGCATCACCGACAGCACCGCCTTCAAGACCTGCGGGTTGTCGAAATTGAGGTCCGGCTGGTGGGAGTAGAACCGGTGCCAGAAATACTGGCCGGCCACCGGGTCCCAGGTCCAGTTGGACTTCTCGGTGTCGAGGAAGATGATCCGGGTGCCGTCGTATTTCTGGTCGTCGTCGGACCACACATAAAAGTCCCGCGCCGCCGATCCGGGCTTGGCCTTGCGTGCCCGCTGGAACCAGGGGTGCTGGTCGGAGGTGTGGTTGATCACCAGCTCGGTGATCACCCGCAACCCGCGCTTGTGGGCCTCGGCAATGAAGCGCTTGGCGTCGGCCATGGTCCCGTAGTCGCTGTGCACGCCACGGTATTCGGCGATGTCGTAGCCATCGTCACGCCGTGGCGAAGGGTAGAACGGCAACAGCCAGATGGTGTTGACGCCAAGGTCGGCGATGTAATCGAGCTTGGCGATCAGCCCGGGGAAATCGCCGATCCCGTCGTTGTTGGAGTCGAAGTAGGATTTGACGTGAACCTGGTAAATCACCGCATCCTTGTACCAGAGCGGGTCATCGCTGAAGGTGGCTGACCTGGGTTTCTTCGCCATTACAATCTCCTGTTCAATGGGGGGTGGCAGTACCGGTCGTGCGGGCCTTGTGAGCCCGCGCTACAGCGATATCCGCCAGATGCCGAACGGTTGATGCCAGGGCTCGATGCGCATCCATTGGGTCTTGCCGTACCAGCTCCAGCGATGGCCGTTCATCAAGTCTTCGCCCTGGGTCACTGCGTCGTCCGCCAGGCCCAGCTCCCACAATGGCAGTTCGAAATGCGCCTCCTGGGCGTTGAACGGATCCAGGCTGACGGCCACCAGAATGAAGTTACTGCCATCGGCGCTGCGTTTGCCGAAGTACAGGATGTTGTCGTTCCAGGCGTTGTACAGCTGCAAGCCCAGATGGCTGTGCAAGGCCGGATTCTGCCGGCGGATGCGGTTGAGCTGGGCGATCTCGGCGATGATGTTGCCGGGGGCATTGAAGTCGCGGACGCGGATCTGGTACTTCTCCGAATCCAGATACTCCTCTTTGCCCGGTACCGCTGCCGACTCACACAGCTCGAACCCCGAGTACATGCCCCACAATCCCGAGCCCATGGTCGCCAGCGCCGCACGGATGAGAAACCCGGCACGCCCTGATTCGTGCAGGAAGCCTGGGTTGATGTCCGGGGTGTTGACGAAAAAATTCGGCCGGTAGCATTCGCGCCAGGGCGACTGGTTCAGTTCGCTGAAGTAGCTGGCCAGCTCCTGCTTGGTATTGCGCCAGGTGAAATAGGTGTAGCTCTGGGAGTAACCGACCTTGCCCAAGCGCGCCATCATCGCCGGCGTGGTGAAGGCTTCGGCGAGGAAGATCACCTCGGGGTACAACGCCCGCACATCAGCGATCAGCCATTGCCAGAACGGCAGCGGCTTGGTGTGCGGGTTGTCGACGCGAAAGATCTTCACCCCCTCCTCGACCCAGCCGACCACGATATCGCGCAGCTCCAGCCATAGGCTGGGAATGGCCTCACTGCTATAGAAGTCGACGTTGACGATGTCCTGGTACTTCTTCGGCGGGTTTTCCGCGTATTTGATCGTGCCGTCCGGACGCCAGTTGAACCAGCCCGGATGTTGCTGCAGCCATGGGTGATCCTGGGAACACTGGATGGCGAAGTCGAGGGCGATTTCCAGGCCGTGGTCGGCCGCAGCCGCCACCAGCCGACGGAAGTCTTCGCGGCTGCCCAATTGCGAATGAATCGCCTCATGGCCGCCCTCCTCGCTACCGATGGCATAGGGGCTGCCCGGATCGTCCGGCCCGGCCGTCAGGGCGTTGTTCGGCCCCTTGCGATAGCGGCGACCGATCGGATGGATCGGCGGGAAGTACAGCACGTCGAAGCCCATGTCCTGAATCATCGGCAGGCGCGCATGCACGTCATTGAAGGTGCCATGGCGCGCGGGGTCGTCGGTGATCGAACGCGGAAACAGCTCATACCAACTGGCGAACTGAGCCAGCTCGCGCTCCACGTCCACCGGGTACTCCGGGCTCAGGCTCAGGTAGGCACGGTGATCGGCCTGGCCCATGAGTTCGGCGCTATCGGGGTGCAGGAACAAAGCGACCTGCTCGGTTTCGAGCAGGCCGGACAATTGCTGGTGCAGCGCCGTCAGTTGCGCCTTGAGTGGCCCTTCGGCGCGCTCGGCGGCCTGCTGGACGTGCAGCCGGCCTTCCTGCAGCTCCAGGCTGACGGGGATATTGGCAACGTGCTTCTTGTCCAGTTCGTAGCAATAACTGGCGAAGTGATCGATCCAGGCTTCGATGCAAAACACATGACGACCCTGGGCCGGCACACGAAAACGCCCCTGCCAGGCATTGTTGCCCAGGTCGGCCATCACCTCGCTGCGCCACACTGCATCACCCTCGCCACGCCAGCGCAGGCGTACCGCGAGCTTGTCGTGACCGTCGGCGAACACGTTGCTGGTCACCTCTACGTCCTGCCCCACCACGGCCTTGACGGCAAACTGCCCGCCTTCGAGGATCGGCATGGTGCCTTCAATCACGATGCGCGGCAGCAGCAGCGCCTGGGACAGTGGAATGTGGGGGTTGTAGCTCAACTCATCAGGTTTCGCAGCCGTCATCGAGCCTCTCTCCTTTACGCCCCAAGGACGCTCATGTGTCTGGGTGTCGTCGGCAAGGTAGTCCCGCACCGAATGAGCTCACTTAGGTTCCGAGCGACAGGCACCGGCAAAAGTTCATAGGGAATTGGCTGGATCCGAATCCTCGGCGCCGTGGTCAACCTACTTAAGCACGACTCAGGCCAGATGCCACTGGGGGTTGGAAAATCCCCCATCCACTCCCGACAGCAGCAGTGGGTATCGATAATCCAGCACTTCTGCCGGCGAGCACGTCGCTATCGAGATCGGTGCTGCAGTAGAGGCAAACTCGCTAATAAACCTCCAGCAATCCTCAGTATTGAATGGTCACCATGACAACCCTGTGAAACACATACCGCTCGTCGGTTTTTCTTGGCCGGTTAGTGCGAATAAAAATACGCAACCTACGTGAGCTTAAGAAACGCACTACAAACATCTTAAGAAGCTTCAGCGCCTCAACAAAACGGATTACAACAGGCCATCTATTAACACCCCCATAAAATCAGGACAAACCGTAGAAAAGTCACTCTTTCGCCCTGGTTTATATCAAAAACAAAACAATCAGAAATCAATCTTAAACTCGCAAGAAAATGTTCAAATATTCGAGAGAAACCTCCTACAGCTACAAACCCAATCAATTTGCAACACGCGCCCCGCCAGACTAAAAGTTGAGAGCCACTTGATAGGAAGTGGTTCTCAACCGATCAGGAGTACAAAAATGAAACCAGGAAATTTGATCGAAACAGTCTTCAGTTTCAAAAGTGAGTTTGGAGAAGCCTCAGTACCGCAAATCGCGGGAGGTTCTGGCGGAGCCGGTGGCTGTGGTGGAAGTGGTGGTTGCGGTGGTGGTGGCGGTTGCAGTGGTGGAAGTGGCGGTTCCGGCGGATCCGGTGGTAACGCGATCTCAACCCATCCAGACAATGAGCAATCTAAATAGCCTACTTAAACTCTAAAATGAGAGTTGGCCTTTTCGATACGTTCTGAAAGGCCAACACAAGGACAGCCATGAAACTAAGCATCGAAAACTACAACCTTCTTAACTTCAACAATGACAGCATTATAATCTCACCAAAAGGTGTATCCCGAGTGACATCTCCGTCTCTTTTAGACGTATTAAAAAAACTACAAAATCGAACAAGCATTTCAGAAGCTGATCTATCTAGCTTATTAAGCGAACATCACCTTGATTACGAAGACGCCTACCGATCGCTTGAAAAATCAGTAGGTCTAAAATCTGACAGACCTCTATTTTTTGAAAAAATAATCGTCGCCCACGACTGGGAGGACCGTGAGTACCTCGAATCACTTCTAGCAGACGAACTACCTGACTCGACAATCACTTGCCCAATATCGGAACTGACCATAACCGTAAATAATGAAACGCGATATCTCATAGCAATCACCTATCAGAATTATGACTATAACGAGTTAAAAAGTATTTACTTCCAACTTGCGGCCACCCTACCTGAAAGTGCAATTATAATTTGCTACCCTGCAGGAGCATCCTACGTAATAGGGCAACCCCACGTTCAAGCACTAGGCAATGCCTGTCACTTCTGCTCTATAGATAGAGTGATTAGTCATGAAACCTATAAACCCAGCAAAAATACATGGTCAAACTTGCTCAATTTTTGTCAAAGCCGATATATCCCAACCCCATCAGCACTACCAACCCTTTATCAAAAGGCTTTAATTATTGGCGCATTGGTCCAAAAGATAAAATTCTTGACCGGTACAAACGGTGCTTGCCGCTATCAAGAAAACATTCTTCAAGAAACCAATATTTCCCTCAGCAACGGGCAAGTTTCAGAGTCTTCAGTTTCACATTGGTGCATGTGTGACTGCCTGAGGAATATCAAATGAATAGTGTTCCTCACGACTATTACCTTAGGTTTCTCGACCCAATAGTTTATGACGACGTCCTTGACTTTCACAGCAAAGGAAATTACATCCTCCACCCTGCATTCCAGCCATCAACCGCCCTTCATTTTATTGACGAAAAACATCTAGAAAGATTAACAGGCAATGAGCTTAGACTTTATCCAGACATGGACATCTGCCTACCGACGAGAATTAATAAAACATCCAGCCCTCTCAATCGAAATGAGTCATGCGAAAAATTCACCAAAGCCAACATAACGTTCGATCTTATTGAAGATCTGGTCAGCCCCTTGATCTCTAAAAATACAGACCATTACAAAAGAGGTTACCCTAGCGGTGGTGCGCTTTACCCAATCGAGGTATTTATTTGCTCATTAATGAGTGACGAGCCAACATGGCCGTGCCCAGAAAAAATATTACACCTACTCCCTCAATCTGCAAAATTCGAAATCGTCCAGAACTCTGAATGCACAAACGAATTACGCTCTGCAATTTTGTCTACCTCAGGAACTATTGGAACACCAAGCCTCGCCATAATATATATCGCATACCTTCCAAAAACGATGTTCAAGTACAGATACAGAGGATATCGCCTAGCACTTATGGAGGCGGGTTCTATCTATATGCTAATCGACCTTCAAGCTAAAAATCTCAATCTTCAAAGCCGGCTTTGGTCTGCTTACACAGACTCAATGCTATGTAAATCGCTCGGATTGAATCCGGCGTTATTCCTACCTCTCTCAGTGCAGTTTGTAGGAGAATAAATGAATACATACAACCAGAACAACATATCCTCATTACCGACAATGTTGACCTGTCAGCCCTGCGGGATTAAATCCATACCTACATCAGCAGAAGTTAATGATAGATGGGGCAATGGTGGGTCAGGTATCGGCGCCGGGTCAAAAGCCATACAGTCTGCGCTCGGCGAGTACTTTGAACGACGCCACTTCTATATGGAGGTCATGCCCGACCAGCAAGGCCCTCTTGGGTATTCATTAACCCCAGAAGAAAAAATCAGTTTCGCAGTGGCGCTGAGTCAAACGTCCGAAAAAGCACATCAACCAGAAAAGATTGAAGAGCACACTTTTAATCTATCTGAAGTCTACAGAAGCGACGATTTTTCCAGTTGCCACATCCCAACCGCGTGCATATCACTTAGCTCACACAAAATTGAGAGCGACAATTTATTATACCCGCAACGTGATACATGCGGGTGCAGTTTTCACTGGGACCCCACGACTGCTATATTTGGCTCGCTAAAAGAAAAACTTGAAAGACAGTTTTTAGCTAAATTCTGGCTTACAAAAAGATGCAACAAGATAATCTCACCCACCGACACTGTTAATATGTTACGCAAATCCAATTCGTGCGCACTATACAAGCACCTACTGCGAGCTGGAGAAAGCACGATTATTGACATCTCAGACGCCAACTTCCCAGGATCCTGCATCTTGACAGTTTACGGAAACCACAAAAAAGGAAGGCACGTAAATTACTGTGCCGGCATGGCTTATGCGGCAAGCGTGGAGGAAGCAATAGAAAAGTCTATTAACGAACTTTGGCAGACGTACCGTTTCATAGATGTTTTTACTGCCACCGACAGCGCGCACTCTGACATTGACGACCCCTACCTGAAGTACTTTCTGAACTGTAACAACTATACAACTTACAGAACAATTACCACCACGCTCATTCAGCCACCACCGCAACCCAGCAAGTCATTCGAATTTAACGAACAAGGATTACTTGCCGCACTCGACAATCAGCACATCAAAGGCTTCATCTACTTAAAGCCAATGACCATCAATAACTCCACATGCTACGCGAGCAAATACATATCTCCAGATCTGTTTTTACACATGAACAACTCAGCAAACATAAACCTCCGAAACAAATACTCGGAAAAGTTTCTGAACGAAATCTACGAAGATCGTAAAAAATTCATGGTCCCTTTCCCATAAAGAGAACACCCATGCTTAGCACAATAACTTATCGCACCATAAAAATCAGTACTGTCTTCATAAAAGAACAGCTTAAAGAACCTACCGCTTTTTTTTGGACAATACTCTCGCCAACGGCGCTATTTTATTTACTGAACTACTCCAAAGGCATTACTCCCCCCTACCAGGCGAATTATATGGAGGCGACGTCTTGGTTCTATGCCTACATATCTTCAAGCGTCGCTTTTTTTGGTTTCTCCTTTTACATCATCGGACGCCGAGAAAGCGGATTTACACGATCTTTTATCTACACACTTGAAGCAAGAACCATTTTCTTACTGGGTCAATTCCTGGCCTATTCATCAATATCGGTATTTTACTGTCTGGCGTTTTACTTGCTTACACGCCCCGCTTTCAGTGCCTACTCCATAAGTGAAGCGACGTTCATCGTTGGTCGCTTCTACCTCTGCTTTCTCCTTTTCAGCATACCCGGTCTCTTACTGACACTCCCTCCCCTTACGTTTCAAAACGCCAACACCACCTTCTCAATCATCTCTTTTTCAATGCTCACACTAGGTATTTACAGCGCAAACATCACGCCATCAACCTCGTATTCTCTATACAACATCAACCCGCTAGCCATGGCTTACAACATAATCTTGAACGGTACACAGAGCAACCTGCCACACTTAATAATCATATTAACGTTATTCCCCATCACCTTTCTTCTTACCCTGCGCTTCTTAAGAGTCAACCCGGTATGGAGCAGATACTAATGAAATCACTATCAGTCAACAATATTTGTTTCAGCTATCCAAACAGGCCAATATTCGTCAACGCCTCAATATCTGTAGAGGCCGGTTCAATCGTGGGTTTACTAGGCCCAAATGGCAGCGGGAAAACCACATTTTTCGACATGATATGCGGATTATTGAACGACAGAAATCTTGGAGTGAATAGCACATTCAAACACCCACTGTACCTCACTCAATCTTTAACAACCCCACACACACTTCGCATGTCTGATGTCTTCAAGCTGATTACGACCCTCTGCTCATCAAAAAATATTAGCCAACAGTGTGCAATTGATAAACTCCGGGCATGGAGCCCCGAAATCATTGATAGATACAAGGCGCTATGGAATAAAAAATCCACTCTCTGTAGTTACGGTGAGAAGCGCTGGTTCTTCACATTAACCTTACTCGCACTAAGTGCCGACCTGGTTATCCTGGATGAACCCAGTGCCGGGGTTGACCCGGAGTTCCGCCACTACATCTGGAAATGTTTAACGGGTGCGGCTCGAGAGGGGGTCGCCATTTTAGTCTCGTCACACAACATTGAAGAAGTGTCTGCCCACTGCGATCGTTTTTATATGATTAGTGAATGCACTTTCAAACCCTTTCAATCCGGCGCTGAATTTATTAGCCACTACGAGACCGATAGCCTTGACGAAGCATTTATCCGGGCAGCCACGACCTCTGCTCCCTAACCGTTGCGCTCGATGCCTGGAATCAAATCCACACGCGGGAGGTCAACCCACATAAGCAGGACCCACGCCACGTGCCACTGGAGGTTAGACCGATGACCACTCCCTTCCCAGGAGAAACCCCGGACCCGAACATCGATCATCCGGTGATCCCCGAGACCGATCCGCAGCCCGTTCCCGAGCAGGACCCGCCTGGCACCAACCCGCCACCGCGGGAAGAGCCACCGAAGCCGATGCCGCCGGTGATTGTCGGCCCGGCATAAAAATCTGTCCCTACGGTTCTTTGTCCTTATCGAACCGGTTGACGATCCACGGCATCACGCTGAACACCGCCAAGGCCAGCAAGGTGCTGAGCACCGCCGTCGACTCGCGGCCCATGCCGGCGGCGACGCCGATGGCGGCGGTCATCCACAGGCCGGCGGCGGTGGTCAGGCCCTTGACGTGGCTGTCGTCGCCGTCCTTGCCCTTGAGAATGGTCCCGGCGCCGAGAAAACCGATCCCGGCAATCACCCCCTGCACCACTCGGCTCATGGCATCGGCCTGGGCCCCGGACATCTGCGGCACCAACACAAACAGGGCCGCACCCATGGCCACCAGCATGTGGGTGCGCACCCCGGCGGCCTTGCCCTTTTGCTCGCGTTCAAACCCCAGGATCGCCCCCAACAACGCGGCGATCAGCAAGCGCACGGTGATGCGCGTCAACTGCGACGCGTCGCCGATGTCGGCGAACTCCGCTTGCAGGGTGATCCAGACTTCATGCCACCAAGCGTCCATGAGGCAGTCCTGAAAAGAAGGTTGATAAGACATGGACCGCGCTGACCGCTAATCGGTTGCAGCGAACGATGGGCGGCCCCAGGCCCCTAACGTGAAAGCCCCGTAAACAGTGGAGAGCCCCATGAGCGTGCGCATCGAAAACCAGACCTGCTTTTTCATCACCGAAAGCGGCGAAGAGATCCGCCTGGCCGCCGACGTGACCATCCTCACCGACAGTGAAAAGTCGATGTCAGCCGTGGACCTGGACGGTCAGCGCGTGTACATCACCGAAGCAGAAGCCGACGCATTGACCGTAGCAGGTGCGGTCGATGGGCGGCGGCACTTGAAGGTCACCGACAGTGATTCGGTGATTTGACTGATCGCTATCAAGCCCCCCGCCAGGCGCCTGGGATAGGCACCTGCGCCACGCCCGGCGGGGTGCATCAAGTTGTCGCAGGGGCGGCTCAGCGGCGCATCTGATCCGCTTTTTAATCCAATACCTGAGTCTGTTATGCAAACAGTTGCCCGCGCATAGTTCATTGGCCTGATGGAGGCTGATGAGCGAAAGACCATGAGCGAAAAAATCCCCGTCCGATTAGTAGAAACATTCGAGCCTTCGCGTTCAAAGATGAAGGCCAAATCCAGCGACAACCAGATCCACACCCGTAGCTTCACCGGCTTGTTCCGCACCTTGCGTGTCAGTGGTGCGGGTTTTCTGTTTCTGGCGTTTTTTGGCACCGTGTGGCTGAACTGGGGTGGCCGCCAGGCCGTGCTCTGGGACCTGGCGCAAAGCAAATTCCACATCTTCGGCGCGACCTTCTGGCCCCAGGATTTCATCCTGCTCTCGGCCTTGTTGATCATCTGCGCTTTCGGCCTGTTCGCGATCACCGTGTTTGCCGGGCGCGTCTGGTGTGGCTACACCTGCCCGCAGAGCTCGTTCACCTGGCTGTTCATGTGGTGTGAAAAAGTCACCGAGGGCGAACGCAACCAGCGGATCAAGCTGCAAGCCGCGCCCTGGACCCTGGAAAAACTGCTGCGTCGCTCGGCCAAGCACACCCTGTGGCTGGCGATCAGCGTGCTGACCGGCCTGACCTTTGTCGGTTACTTCACGCCAATCCGGCCACTGGCCGAAGAGCTGCTGACCTGGCAGATGGGCGGCGTCAGCCTGTTCTGGGTGCTGTTTTTCACCGCCGCCACTTACATCAACGCCGGTTGGCTGCGCGAAGCGGTGTGCATGCACATGTGCCCCTACGCACGGTTCCAGAGTGTGATGTTCGACAAGGACACCCTGACCATCTCCTACGACACGGCCCGTGGCGAACACCGTGGCCCGCGCAAGCGTGAGGTGAAGCCGGCCGAGGTGGGCCTGGGCGACTGCATCGACTGCCAGTTGTGCGTGCAGGTCTGCCCCACCGGGATCGACATCCGTGACGGCTTGCAGATGGAGTGCATCGGCTGCGCCGCCTGCATCGACGCCTGTGACTCGATCATGGACAAGATGGGCTACGCCCGGGGCCTGATCAGCTACACCTCCGAGCACCAACTGCAAGGTGGCAAGACCCGCCTGCTGCGTCCGCGCCTGATCGGCTACACCGCAGTGCTGCTGGTGATGATCGGCGCCCTGGTGCTGGCCTTGATGGAACGGCCGATGGTGTCCCTGGACGTGAGCAAGGACCGTGGCCTGTTCCGCGAAAACAGCCAGGGCCAGATCGAAAACATCTACAGCCTCAAGGTCATCAACAAGACCCAGCAGCGCCAGGACTATCGCCTGTCACTGGTGGATGGCGAGGGTTTCCAATTGCAGGGCAAGACCGAGCTGAGCCTGGCGCCCGGGGAGATTCTCGATGTGCCGGTGTCGGTCGCCATGACCACCGACAAGCCCGCCAGCAGTTCGCAGACCCTGAGCTTCAAGGTCAGCGACAGCGACGAGCCACAGGTCTACAGCGTGGCGAAGAGCCGCTTTGTTGCACCGATGAACCGCTGAGCCTTTACACTGCGGTGCTGTCATCGCGAGCAGCCCCTCTCCCACAGGAACAGTGCAATACCTGTGGGAGCGAGCCCGCTCGCGACACACTCACCTCGATTTTTCTGAATGACATCTATCGGGCTTTCGATGAAACGCTACGAAAAATTCGCTGACGACATTGCCGAGCTGATCCGCTCAGGCGTCCTGGGCCCCGGCCAGCGGGTGCCCTCGGTGCGTTATGCCAGCCAGACGTACGGGGTCAGCCCGTCCACGGTGTTCCAGGCCTACTACCTGCTGGAGCGCCGGGGCCTGATCCGCGCCAGGCCGCGCTCCGGCTACTTCGTCAACACCCACGCCCCCAGCCCGTTTTCCGAGCCGGTGATCAGCAGCCAGGTCAACGAGTCCACCGAAGTTGACGTCAGCGAACTGGTGTTCTCGGTACTGGACTCGATCAAGGACCCGCACACCGTGCCGTTCGGCTCGGCGTTCCCCAGCCCGACCCTGTTTCCGCTGCAACGCCTGGCCCGTTCGCTGGCCAGTGCCAGCCGCGAGATGGACCCGCGCATGGTGGTCACCGACATGTCGCCGGGCAACCCACAACTGCGCCGGCAGATCGCCCTGCGTTACATGGTCGGCGGGCTGATGCTGCCCATGGAAGAACTGCTGATCACCAACGGCGCGCTGGAAGCCCTCAACCTCTGCCTACAAGCCGTCACCGAACCCGGCGACCTGGTGGCCATCGAGGCCCCGGCTTTCTATGCCAGCCTGCAAGTGCTCGAACGACTCAAGCTCAAGGCTGTGGAAATCCCGGTGCACCCGCGTGATGGCATCGACCTTGGGGTACTGGCGCAAACCCTCGAACGCCACCCGATCAAGGCCTGCTGGTGCATGACCAGCTTCCAGAACCCCATGGGCGCCACCATGCCCGAGGCCAAGAAACAGGAACTGGTGGAGTTGCTGCGCCGTCATCAGGTGCCCTTGATCGAAGACGACGTCTACGCCGAGCTGTACTACGGCCAGCAAGCGCCGAAACCGGCCAAGGCCTTCGACACCGAAGGCCTGGTGATGCACTGCGGTTCGTTCGCCAAGAGCCTGGCCCCCGGCTACCGCATTGGCTGGGTGGCCGCCGGACGCTACGCGCAGAAGATCGAGCGGCTGAAGCTGATGACCTCGCTGTGCGCCTCGATGCCGGCCCAGGCAGCGATCGCCGATTACCTGCAGCACGGCGGCTACGACCGCCACCTGCGCAAGTTGCGGTATGCCCTGGAAGAACAGCAAAGCGCCATGCTGGCGGCGATCGCCCGCTACTTTCCGGCGCAGACCCGCGTCAGCCAACCGGCCGGCGGTTACTTCCTGTGGCTGGAGTTGCCGGAGCAGATGGACTCGTTGAAGTTGTTCCAGATGGCCCTGGCCCAGGGCATCAGCATCGCGCCGGGGCCGATCTTTTCCCCGACCCGGCGCTTTCGCAACTGCATCCGCCTCAACTACGGCAGCCCCTGGACCGAGGACACGGAAAAGGCCATGGAGACCCTGGGCCGCATCGTGCGCTCGTTCTAGCGCCCACCCGCCACGTCGATGAAGGTCCCGACGGCATAGGATGCCTTGTCCGAAAGCAGCCAGATAATGGCCTCGGCCACTTCGTCGGGACGCCCGCCACGGGCCATGGGAATGCCTGATTCGAGCTTGCTGACCCGGTCCGGGTCGCCGCTCAGGGCATGGAAGTCGGTGTAGATGTAGCCGGGACGCACCACGTTGACCCGGATGCCTTCGCCGGCAACTTCCTTGGACAGGCCGATGGTGAAGGAATCCAGCGCCCCTTTGGAGGCGGCGTAGTCGACGTATTCCCCCGGAGAGCCGAGGCGCGAGGCGACCGACGAGACGTTGACGATGCTGCCGCCCTGCCCGCCATGTTTGGGCGACATGCGCAGCAGCGCGTGCTTGGCGCAGAGCATCGGCGCCAGGACGTTGGTCTTCAGGATTTTCAGGATGCGAAACTCGGACATGTCCTCGACGCGGGACTTGTGCCCGACCGTGCCGGCGTTGTTGACCAGCGCGGTGACCCGCCCCAGTTCATTGTCCACGCGCTGGAACAGGCTGATCACTTCGTCTTCTATGCTGACATCGGCACGCACCGCGATCGCCTGGGCCCCCAGGGCACGGACCTGGGCCAGGACCTGATGGGCCGCCTCTTCGTCCGCCTGGTAGTTGATGCAGATGCGATACCCCTGCGCTGCGGCCAGTAACGCCGTGGCCGCGCCAATACCGCGACCGCCACCGGTGATGACGATGACTTTATCCATGTTTGCGTGCTCCCCAATTCAGACGTGTAACCTCGCGTGGCAAGGATACCCGCCACAGCCGGGTTTTGCATGGGCACGAACAGCCGGGGGTTAGCCGCAGGCTTTTCTGCAGATCGGTTAAGCGCGTAGGAGCGAGCGCCCGCTCCTACAATGGTAGGCGTCGCTTACCCCAAGACGCCGGAGCCACGGCCTACAGCCGGCCGAGCAAATGACTCATCGCGGTCTTCAGCTTCATCGGCCGCACCGGCTTGTGCATCAGGGTATGGCCCAGCTCGCGGATCTGCTGCTTGAGTTCATTGCTGTAGTTGGCGGTGATCATCATCGCGGGAATCGCACAGGCGCGCCGGGCGTTGATCCGGGCCACGGCGTCCACACCATTCTGCTCGTCGTCCAGATGATAGTCGGCGATCAGCAGGTCGGCCTCGGCGTGGTAGTTGTCCACCTGGCGTGCCAGGTCCTGCTCGGACAACGCGGTCACCACCCGGCAGCCCCAGCCTTCGAGCAGGGTGCGCATGCCGGCGCAGATCGCCGCGTCGTTATCCAGCACCCATACCCGCGCGCCACGCAGGCGCTCAAGCATCGGCTCACTGATGACCAGGCTTGGCAGGGCCTTGGGCGCGGTGGCGCTGAGGGGCACTTCCACGGAAAACACCGAACCGCGACCCGGCCAGGAACGCACATGGATCCGGTGCCCGAGGATCCCGGCGATTTTCTCCACGATTGCCAAGCCCAGGCCCAGGCCTCGGTCCTGATCGGGGCGCTGCACGTCTCCGCGCTTGAACTCCTGGAAAATTTCTTCCAGGCGGTCTTCGGCGATGCCCATGCCGCTGTCCCAGACTTCGATCGACAACCGCTGGTGCTGACGCCGGCACCCCAGCACCACGCGGCCGCTGTAGGTGTAGCGAATGGCATTGCTCAGCAGATTGCGCAGGATCCGCGCCAGCAACTGGATATCGCTGCGCACCAAGGCCGAACAGGCCACGAAGTGCAGTTCCAGGCCCTCGCTGCGGGCCACCTGGGTGTACTCCGCGGCGAGGTTCTCGAGCAGCTCGCTCAAGGCGAACGGGGCGATATCGGCGGTGATCACCCCGGCATCCAGCTTGGAAATATCGACCAGGGTGCCCAGCAGGTTTTCCACGTCCTCCAGGGAGTTGCTGACATTACGCACCAGCACTTCGTTGGCCTGGGGCTCGCGACGCTCAAGCAAGGCCCCGGTAAACAGGCGGGCAGCGTTCAGCGGTTGCAGCAGGTCATGGCTGACGGCGGCGAGAAACTTGGTTTTCGACAGGTTGGCCCGCTCGGCTTCCAGCTTGGCCTCGCGCAGCCGCGATTCGACGCGCCGGCGCTCGTCGATCTCGCTGCGCAGTTGATTGTTGAGGGTGGTCAGCTCCGTGGTGCGCTCGCGCACCCGCAACTCAAGGTTCTGATAGGCCTGGTGCAGGGCCTCGGCGGTGCGCCGGCGCTCGGTGATGTCGCGGATCAGCACAAAGATCCCCACCACCTCGCCGCTGGCCAGGCGGTTGGGTACGTAGGAGCGCAGCATGTAGCGCTCCTGATTGTTGATGTTGGTCTCGGCAAACTCGAACGTCACGCTCTCACCCGCCAGCGCCCGCGCCACATAGGCTTCCAGGCGTTGATAGTGCTGCTCGCTGTGGACCTCGCGCAGGCTCTGGCCGAGCATCACCCCGCGCGGCCAGCAGTACCACTCTTCGTAGACCTTGTTGGTGAATTCGTAGACCAGGTCGGCATTGAGGTAGGCGATCAAGGCCGGCACGTGGTCGGTGATCAGGCGGATCCAGCGCTCGCTTTCACTCAGCGCTTCGGCGTGCTGGTAGCGCTCGGTGATGTCGGTGAAGGTGTTGACGAAACCGCCGGTGGGCAACGGATGGGTGCGGATCTCCAGGACCCGGCCATCGTACAGGCGCTGTTCGCACTCCTGCACGGGGCGGCCGTTGGCGTCGCGACTGGCGGGGGTCAGCAGCTGCAACTCGCTGTCGCCGATGACCTCGCTGAACGGTCGATGGGCGGCCACCGGGGCCAGCCCGCTGAGTTCCAGAAAGCGCCGGTTCCACAGCTCCAGCACACCCTCGGCGTTGACCATCGCCACCCCTTGGGACAGGTTGTCCACCGCCCGTTGCAGCAAATGGGATTTCTGCGCCACCGCTTGCTCACGGCGCACGGTCTCGCTTTGCTTGACCTCGGTGATGTCGGTGAACAGGATCACCCGCCCGCCCTCCTGGGTCGGCCGCTCGCTGACCTGCAGCCAGCGCCCGTTTTGCAGGCGGTACAGCAGGCTTTCGTCGGCGCTGCCCCGGGGCTCTTCGGTAAACAGCCCGGTCCCGGTCATCAGGCGCTTGACCTCGCCAAGGCGCATGCCGGCGATGATCCGCACCCGGCTGTTGCTCCAGAACGCCTTGAAGCGGCTGTTGAACAGGACGATGCGCTGGTCGGCGTCGAACAGCACGAAGGCGTCGGAAATGCTCTCGATGGCATCGATCAGGTGCTGGTGCGCCGTCTCGGCCCGCAGCCGCGCGTCACTGAGCAGGTGATTGCCGGCCTTGAGCTCGGCCATCGCCTGGTTCAGCGCATCGGTCCGCTCACGCACCTGCTCGGCCAGCACCACCGAATGCTGGAACGCCGCATAGGGGTCGTTGCCGCGGGTGACGCCGGACTCGATGCGCTCGATCAAGGCACTGTTGATGCGCGCCAGCTTCTGGTTGTCGCGCTGCAAGCTGGCGATCTGCGCCAGCAGCTCAACGTTTTGCTGGGGATCGGCCACGGGCAATGGCAACCCCGGTAAAGGTCTGGTTGATGTGCATGCCATTGAACTGTTCTCCGTAGGTGTTGAAACCCATCACCCGCTGGTCCCGCAAAAACCCGCCGATCTGCTCCAGCTTGCCGCTGTCTTCCAGCTCCAGGCGCCGCAGGAAACAGTCACAGCCGATGGTCAACAGCAGCTCGCCGAGGCGCTCCTGCAGGCCGTCGAACAGGCGCTCCAGGTTCGGCAGCATCGGCCCCGGCGTCATCGCGGTGAGGACGATGCCGTTTTCCACGGCGCAGTAGAAACTCAGGCTCAGGTCCGGGTGTACCTGCTGGATCGCCCGCACGTAGTACTGCTCGTTGATCCGCACCGCCAAGGGGTGGGCGGCAAAAATCCGGTGATCGAGCTCGGCCACCGGCACGCCGATATGCCGGGCGTACTCCTCGGCGGCCGGCTCGGCGTTGAGTTCGAATACCCGCCGGGACGGGCTGTCAGCACCGGTCACCACCAGCTTTTCCGCGCGCGGCAGGATGTGGTGGGTGGTGAACACTTCAAAGTCGAGCCAGGTGTTGACCAGCACCACCACCGCCGCGCCGCTGTGAAACGCGCCGCCGAAGTACACATGGGTGTGGGTCAGGTAATTGTCGTCGCCGGCCGAGCCACCGAAATGGGGGATGTCGCCCAAGGCTGCACTGAGGGCGGCAAGGACCATCTCCTCGCGGCTGGACAGCCCGTCGAGCAGGGTCAGGGCAAAACTGTTGCCCTTGATCGGCGCCAGGGTGTTGCTGCGACAGCCGCTGACCAGGCGCTCGACCATCTGCTGGGCGTCGATCAGGCTGAAGTGCTCCATCTCGTCGATCAGTTCGGTGGAAATGGAGAAGTGCCGGTGGTCGAAGCCTACCGCTGTCACGCAGTTTCGGCCGTAGCCCTGGGGAGTGATTTCCCCGGCACTGGTGCAACCCACCAGGCGGATGCCGCCGAAGCCCTGCTGCAAGGCCTGGCCCAGCGCCTGCAGGTCGTACTCGGCGGAACAGAAAAACAGCACGAACCCCAGGTGCGGATGCAGCAACTGCCGCGCCAACTCCTGAGCCACCTGTTGCGCGTCACTGGCCTGGGACATGGCACTGACGACCCCTTCACTCTGGACCTGCTGCATCGTCGCCTCCGGCAGGTGCGCATGGTTGAGGCTTGAGTGTACGAAGGCGACGCACCGCGACCTATGCTACTTGGGTAGCGGTCTGGCGCTTCGATGGGATGAGAGGGGTGCGACGCCGGCCGTGATGCGCACAGCCAGCGTCACACCGGGGAGGTTACCAGGTCAGGACCGCACCTACGGCAAAGGTGTCGGTGTCTTCGTTCTGCTCACTGCTGTCGTGGCCGTTGAGTTCGAACTGGTTGTACTCGGCCACCAGCTTGAGGTTGTCGTTGACGTCGTGGAACAGCGCGACGCCGCGCGTCTCGTAGTCCGCGCCACTGCCGACCACACCGTTGCCATCGTCGTTGGTCTTGCCGTAGGACAGGGCCAGGCGGTTCTTGCCCAGCTTGTAGGAGCCCTGCAGCAGGTAGCCGTCGCTGTCGACGTTGCGCAGCGTGGGTTCGCCAGCGTTGTTGGTATAGAACGGGTTGATGCCCTTGGCCTGGAACCCGGAACCGGTCAGCGACAACCCGCCCATCTTGGCCTGCACGCCGTAACCGACGCCTTTGGAGGTGATGGAATCGACGCTCGAGTCGGTATTGTCGGAGGTCTGGTAGCTACCGTTGACCCAGCTGTAGATCTTCGCCCCGGCGAGGTCGAACTGGTAGGTGATCTCGCTCTCGGTCCGCGGATTTTCCTGGTAGGCCTTGCCGGTCGGGCTGCTGTCGTTGGTGTCGACCGGGTCCATGATCCCCACTGCCACCCGCAACCCGTCCATCACTGGCGTGCGGTAGGTGATTTGCGAAGTCGGGAACGGGTACGGGTAGCCAGTGCCGATGTTGCCGAACGACACACCGCCGCCGTCCACCAGGCCCAGGGTGTCGCTGACCTGGCCATAACCGGCGAGCAATTCATCGAGCAGGATGTTGGAGCGGGCAAACAGGCCGAAGTCCTTGCCGATCAGCACCTCGCCCCACTCCGGGTTGGCCACCGTGCCGTAGAACTGGCGCACGTCGATGGCGGTGTCGGTGCCGTTGGTTTCGCTGTCGTTGATGGTCACCCAGAACGAGGCCCGGGCGCCGAGCTTCAGGTCATCGACCTGCTTGCCCATGTTGAAGCCCAGGTAGTTGGGCAAAAACCCCATCTTCACCCGCGACTGGCGGCGGTCGTACTGATCGCCCGCGCGGTCGACGTCACTGTTGACGTAGAAGGCGTTGACGTAGCCGTCGGTGGAGAACGTGGTCTGGTCCTTGTCGTAGAGCATGATCTCGGCCTCGGCGAACGAACTGAGGCCCAGGGTGGACAGACTGGCGATGAAGGCTGGCAAGAAACGGTGCTGGAAGTTCTTATTGTTGTGCATGGCGCGCTCCGCAACGGGGACTTGATGTCGGAGGCGATTATCGAAAGCCGCCCGGCGGCGTCATACGCTGCCTTGGAGGCGGTTGCCAGGTGCTTTGGGTTGGCGGGTGATGCTCAGCAAATACGGCGTAAGACCGGCCCCGGCCAAGGCCCACCACTTTGGGCGTACGTCTCTTTTACCGTAGGAGCACAGCTTGCTCGCGATGGCGGTGTCTCAGGCGTCGTCGATGTGGAAAGGACCGACCTCATCGCGAGCGAGCTCGCTCCCACAGGGATTTTGGGTGCTCGCGGGTTTTGCATACACCCACCAACGTGGTGTGCAGGCTTCTAATCGTCAGGCCTGGGCCTTTACCAGCATGTACAGCGCAACCACCACGCACACGCTGGCAAAACCGACCTGCAAGGCGCGGGCCGGAACATGGGCGCAGAGTCTGCGACCGAGCAGCATGCCGAGGATACTGGCAACGATGAACGCCACCCCCTGGCGGTCGATGCGCACTCCCGCGTGGAACGCACCGATCACGCCAATCAGCGAAATCAGGCTGATCACCATCAACGATGTGGCGACGATCCCGCGCATCTGCACGTCGGTCAGTTGCTTGAACGCCGGGACAATCAGGAACCCACCACCCACCCCCAGCAACCCCGACACCACCCCGGTCACCGCGCCGAGCGCCGCCAGGGTCGCGGTGCACTTGGCGGTCCAGGAAAAGCGCCCGGTCTGCTGGTCGAGCATGCAGTTCTTCTGCCCCCAGTTGGCGTGACCGTGATCGCTCGGCCCGGCGTCCTGGCGTTCGCGGCGCAGCATACGCACGGCCACCATGACCATCAGCAGGCTGAACAGCAGCATGAGGATTTTTTCCGGTAACTGATGGGCGAAATAAATGCCCAGCGGGGAAAATATCGCCCCCAACAACGCAATCAACAGCGCCGCGCGGTAGCGCACCAGGCCGTGGCGCAAACCATCGATGGCCCCCACCGCCGCGGCGCTGCCCACCGCAAACAGGGCCACCGGAGCCGCCTGGGTCATGCTCCAGCCCAAACCGAGTACCAGCGCCGGGACCGCCAGAATGCCACCCCCTGCCCCCGTCAAACCCAGCACCAGCCCCATCACCACGCCAAACACACTCGCCAGCAACATAAAACACTCATGGTCCGCGAAAAAAAGCCGGGAACGCCCGGTATCGATGCCTGACAGGATAGAGCGCGCGCGGCTTTTTTCCTGCATTGAATTGTCCGGGGGCTGGTCAAGCCAGGGAATATGGCACTACCCTCAAGGCCTGTCCCGCCAGAAACGGCCACCATGCCTGCCTTGATTGAAGCCTTCCTCGACCCCGCCTCGTCGACCTACAGCTACGTGATCTACGAAGCCTGTGGCGGTGCCTGCGCGATCGTCGACCCGGTGCTCGACTATCAGCCCGCCTCCGGAAAAACCTCGACGGTCCAGGCCCAGCGGATCATCCGTTTCGTGCGCGACCACCAACTGCAGGTGCAGTGGCTGCTGGAAACCCACGCCCACGCCGATCACCTGTCCGCCGCGCCCTACCTGCGCCGCGAACTGGGCGGCAAGATCGCCATCGGCCGGGCTATCAGTCAGGTACAGACGGTGTTCAAGGCACTGTTCAACCTGGAACCGGGATTTGCGGTCGACGGTTCGCAGTTCGATCATCTGTTTGCGCCAGACGAGGTGTTTGCCATCGGCAACCTGTCGGCCAGGGCCCTGCATGTGCCTGGGCACACCCCGGCAGACATGGCCTACCTGATCGACGAACAACTGATCCTGGTGGGCGATACCCTGTTCCTGCCAGACGTCGGCACGGCCCGCTGCGACTTCCCCGGCGGCAACGCCGCACAAATGTTCGCCTCGATCCAGCGCCTGCTGGCCCACCCTCCCGCCACCCGCCTCTACGTCTGCCACGACTACCCACCGCCCGGCCGCACGCCGCAGTGCCAAACCACCGTCGGTGAGCAGCGCGCACACAACATCCACGTGCGCGACGGCATCGACGCCGCCACATTCATCGCCATGCGCACCAAACGCGATGCCGGACTGGACATGCCGACCCTGTTGTTGCCGGCAATCCAGGTCAACGTCCGAGCAGGCCACCTGCCGCCGCCGGAGGACAATGGCGTGGTGTACCTGAAAATTCCGATCAACCAACTCTGAACCGGTGGATGGCCAGCTGCTACAGGGCATTGGGGTGTTGCCCAGCGCCATGGTGTGGCGCAGGCAGCCATCGCGAGCAAGCCATGCTCCTTCGGGGAGGCGATCCGCGCCCCGTCAAACCCCCAGCGTCAACCCATTCGCCGGCAACGGCAGCGCCGTCTTGTACCGCACCTGTTTGAGGGCAAAACTGGAGCGGATGTTGGCCACCCCCGGCACCTTGGTCAGAAAATCCATCATGAAGCGCTCCAGCGACTGAATGGTCGGCACCAGCACCCGAATCAGATAGTCCGGATCCCCGGCCATCAAATAACACTCCATCACCTCCGGACGATCGGCAATCGCCTCTTCGAAATGCTGCAGTGCCTCCTCCACCTGCTTCTCCAGGCTGACGTGGATGAACACATTGACATGCAACCCCAGCAGATCCGCATCCAGCAGCGTCACCTGCTCGCGAATCAGCCCCAGTTCCTCCATGGCCTTGACCCGATTGAAACAGGGCGTGGGCGACAGGTTCACCGAGCGGGCAAGGTCGGCATTGGTGATGCGCGCGTTCTCCTGAAGGCTGTTGAGAATGCCGATATCGGTACGGTCCAGTTTGCGCATGAGACAAAACCACCTGTTTTTTATGTTTATGCAGATTTTTTATCCTCAAATGATCTCAAGCGCAACGAAACAGAGAGAAATATTCTTCTGCTCCGGGCCTATGATTGTTGTAGGACAAGATTTCTTCGACCCGAAGGATGAACGTCAGCTCACTACAAGAAATTCACAAGATCGAGCGTAGAAGCCATGAAAGAAGCGTATGAACCGCTGCGCCTGCACGTGCCTGAACCATCGGGCCGTCCTGGATGCAAAACCGACTTCTCCTACCTGCATCTGACCGATGCGGGCACTGTGCGCAAACCCCCAATCGACGTAGAACCGGCCGACACCGCCGACCTGGCCCGTGGCCTGATTCGCGTGCTCGACGACCAAGGCAATGCCCTGGGTCCGTGGGCTGAAGGCGTGCCGGTGGAGATCCTGCGCAAAGGCATGCGCGCCATGCTCAAGACGCGGATCTATGACAACCGCATGGTGGTCGCCCAGCGTCAGAAAAAAATGTCGTTCTACATGCAGAGCCTCGGCGAAGAAGCCATCGGCAGCGCCCAGGCCCTGGCCCTGAACATCGACGACATGTGCTTCCCCACCTACCGCCAGCAAAGCATCCTGATGGCCCGTGAAGTGCCCTTGGTGGACCTGATCTGCCAACTGCTGTCCAACGAGCGCGATCCGCTCAAGGGCCGGCAACTGCCGATCATGTACTCGGTCAAGGACGCTGGTTTCTTTACCATCTCCGGCAACCTGGCGACCCAATTCATCCAGGGCGTGGGCTGGGGCATGGCCTCGGCGATCAAGGGCGACACCAAAATTGCCTCGGCCTGGATCGGTGACGGCGCGACCGCCGAATCGGACTTCCACACCGCCCTGACCTTCGCCCACGTATACCGCGCACCGGTGATCCTCAACGTGGTCAACAACCAGTGGGCGATCTCCACCTTCCAGGCCATTGCCGGCGGTGAAGCCACGACTTTCGCCGGTCGTGGCGTGGGCTGCGGCATCGCCTCGCTGCGAGTCGACGGCAACGACTTCATCGCGGTCTACGCCGCGTCCGCCTGGGCTGCCGAGCGTGCACGCCGCAACCTGGGGCCGACCATGATCGAGTGGGTCACCTACCGCGCCGGCCCGCACTCGACTTCCGATGATCCGTCCAAGTACCGCCCTGCCGACGACTGGAGCCACTTCCCGCTGGGTGACCCGATCGCCCGCCTCAAGCAGCACATGGTGAAAAACGGCCACTGGTCCGACGAGGAACACGCGGCCCTGAGCGCCGAGCTGGAAGCCGAAGTGATTGCCGCGCAAAAAGAAGCCGAGCAGTACGGCACCCTGGCCGGTGGCCAGATCCCGAGCGCCGCGACCATGTTCGAGGACGTCTACAAAGAGATGCCGGAGCACTTGAAGCGCCAGCGCCAGGAGTTGGGGATCTGACATGAACGATCACAACCATAAAATCGAGTTGGAAACCGCCATGACCACGACCACCATGACCATGATCCAGGCCCTGCGCTCGGCCATGGACGTGATGCTTGAGCGCGACGACAACGTAGTGGTGTTCGGCCAGGACGTCGGCTACTTCGGTGGCGTGTTCCGTTGCACCGAAGGCCTGCAGACCAAATACGGCACCTCGCGGGTGTTCGATGCACCGATCTCGGAAAGCGGGATCGTCGGCGTCGCCGTCGGCATGGGCGCCTATGGCCTGCGTCCGGTGGCTGAGATCCAGTTCGCCGACTACGTCTACCCTGCGTCCGACCAGATCATTTCCGAAGCCGCCCGCCTGCGTTATCGCTCGGCCGGCGAGTTCACCGCCCCGATGACCCTGCGCATGCCGTGCGGCGGTGGCATCTACGGTGGCCAGACCCACAGCCAGAGCATCGAAGCGATGTTCACCCAGGTCTGCGGCCTGCGCACCGTGATGCCGTCCAACCCCTACGACGCCAAGGGCCTGCTGATCGCCTCCATCGAAAACGATGACCCGGTGATCTTCCTCGAGCCTAAACGCCTGTACAACGGCCCGTTCGACGGCCACCACGACCGCCCGGTAACCCCTTGGTCGAAACACCCGGCCGCACAAGTGCCGGACGGTTACTACACAGTGCCGCTGGACGTCGCGGCAATCACCCGTCCGGGCAAGGAAGTGACCATCCTCACCTACGGCACCACCGTCTATGTCTCCCAGGTGGCGGCTGAAGAAAGTGGTATCGATGCCGAAGTCATCGACCTGCGCAGCCTGTGGCCGCTGGACCTGGAAACCATCGTCAACTCGGTGAAAAAGACCGGCCGTTGCGTGGTTGTCCACGAAGCGACCCGCACCTGCGGGTTTGGCGCCGAGCTGGTGGCGCTGGTGCAGGAACATTGCTTCCACTACCTGGAAGCGCCGATCGAACGTGTGACCGGTTGGGACACCCCCTACCCGCACGCGCAAGAGTGGGCGTATTTCCCAGGGCCGTCCCGTGTGGGCGCGGCGTTGAAACGGGTCATGGAGGTCTGAATGGGCACGCACGTTATTAAAATGCCGGACATTGGTGAAGGCATTGCAGAAGTGGAACTGTCGGCATGGCACGTCAAGGTGGGCGACCTGGTGGTCGAAGACCAGGTACTGGCCGATGTGATGACCGACAAGGCGATGGTCGACATTCCTTCGCCGGTGCACGGCAAGGTCATTTCCCTGGGCGGTGTGCCCGGTGAAGTCATGGCCGTGGGCAGCATCCTGATCAGCATCGAAGTCGAAGGCGCGGGCAACTACAAGGAATCCGCACAGCCGGCGGCCGTGGCCGAGGTCAAGGCCGAGCCTGCCAAGGCGGCGCCAGCACCCGCCCCCAAGGTCGAGGCCGTGGCCCCCGGCAAACCTGCAGCCGCCTGCCGTCCAGCGCCCGTGGCGCCCGTTGCACGTACCGCAGACGAACGTCCGCTGGCCTCGCCGGCCGTGCGCAAGCATGCCCTGGACGCCGGTATCCAGTTGCGTCTGGTTCAGGGCACCGGCCCTGCCGGGCGCATTCTTCACGAAGACCTGGACGCCTACCTGGCACAGGGGCCTGGAGCCTCCAGCGCGGCCGGCAATGCCTACCGCGAACGGCATGACGAAGAGCAGATCCCGGTCATCGGCATGCGCCGCAAGATCGCCCAGCGCATGCAGGACGCTACCCAGCGCGCGGCGCACTTCAGTTATGTCGAAGAAATCGACGTCACCGCCGTGGAAGAACTGCGGGCGCACCTCAACGAAAAACACGGCGCGAGCCGCGGCAAGCTGACCTTGCTGCCGTTCCTGGTGCGCGCCCTGGTGGTTGCCTTGCGCGACTTCCCGCAGATCAACGCCCGCTACGATGACGAAGCCCAGGTGATCACCCGCCTTGGCGCCGTACACGTGGGCATCGCCACCCAGGCTGACATCGGCCTGATGGTGCCCGTAGTGCGCCACGCCGAAGCCCGCAGCCTGTGGGACAGCGCCGGGGAAATCGCCCGCCTGGCCACGGCCGCGCGCAATGGCAAGGCCAGCCGCGACGAACTGTCCGGCTCCAGCATCACCCTGACCAGCCTCGGCGCCCTGGGTGGCATTGTCAGCACCCCGGTGCTGAACCTGCCGGAAGTGGCGATCATCGGGGTCAACAAGATCGTCGAGCGGCCGATGGTGATCAAAGGCCAGATCGTGATCCGCAAAATGATGAACCTCTCCAGCTCCTTCGATCACCGGGTGGTCGATGGCATGGACGCAGCACAATTCATCCAGGCCCTGCGTGGTTTGCTCGAACAACCCGCTACGCTGTTTGTGGAGTAAGACATGCAGACTCTGAACACCACGCTGCTGATCATTGGCGGCGGCCCTGGCGGTTATGTAGCGGCCATTCGTGCCGGGCAACTGGGCATCAATACCATCCTGGTCGAAGGCCAGGCACTGGGTGGCACCTGCCTGAACATCGGCTGCATTCCATCCAAGGCGCTGATTCATGTCGCCGAACAGTTTCACCAGACCCGCCAGCACAGCCAGCACTCGGCCCTGGGGATCTCGGTGGCCGCGCCGAGCCTGGACATCGGCAAAAGCGTCGAGTGGAAGGATGGCATCGTCGATCGCCTGACCACTGGCGTCGCGGCGCTGTTGAAAAAGCACAAGGTCCAGGTCATCCATGGCTGGGCCAAGGTGGTCGACGGCAAGACCGTGGACGTCGGTGACACCCGTATCCAGTGCGAGCACCTGCTGCTGGCCACCGGTTCGAACAGTGTCAACCTGCCGATGCTGCCCATTGGTGGGCCGATCATCTCCTCCACCGAAGCCCTGGCCCCCAAAAGCCTGCCAAAACACCTGGTGGTGGTCGGCGGCGGTTACATTGGCCTGGAGCTGGGCATTGCCTACCGCAAGCTCGGCGCCGACGTCAGCGTGGTCGAAGCCCAGGAGCGCATACTGCCCGCCTACGACGCCGAACTGACCCAGCCAGTGCACGAAGAGCTGAAAAAGCTCGGCATAAAGCTTTACTTGAAACACAGCGTGCAAGGCTTTGATTCTGAAGCAAATACGCTACAGGTTTCCGAGCCGGACGGCGGCACCCTACGCCTGGCAACCGATCGGGTCCTGGTGGCCGTCGGGCGCAAACCCAACACCCAGGGCTGGAACCTGGAGGCCCTGAACCTGCAGATGAACGGCGCGGCGATCAAGATCGACAACCGCTGCGCCACCAGCATGCGCAACGTCTGGGCGATCGGCGACTTGAGTGGCGAGCCGATGCTGGCGCACCGAGCCATGGCCCAGGGCGAGATGGTCGCCGAGCTGATCAGCGGCAAAAACCGCGAGTTCAACCCCACCGCCATCGCCGCCGTGTGCTTTACCGACCCGGAACTGGTGGTGGTCGGCAAGACCCCGGACGAAGCCAAGGCCGCGGGCGTGGACTGCATCGTCGCCAGTTTCCCGTTCGCCGCCAACGGCCGGGCGATGACCCTGGAATCGAAAAGCGGCTTCGTGCGGGTCGTGGCTCGCCGGGATAATCACCTGATCCTGGGCTGGCAAGCGGTCGGAGTCGGGGTTTCGGAGTTGTCCGCCGCGTTCGGCCAGAGCCTGGAAATGGGCGCTCGCCTGGAAGACATCGCCGGCACCATCCACGCCCACCCGACACTGGGTGAGGCGGTGCAAGAGGCTGCATTGCGGGCCTTGGGGCATGCGCTGCACCTGTAAACCAAGGGAGATGGGTGGTCATCGGTGATGGCCTCTTCGCGGGCAAGCCCGCTCCCACAAGGGTTAGACGTACTGTGGGAGCGGGCTTGCCCGCGGTTTCTTGAGGCCAACACGATGAATCTGCCTCTCGTCCGATCGTCTGGGCTGCGAAACCGGCCCGGAATGAAGTATTGTTGTGCCCATCCAGAAAAACGTCAGAAGCCTTGAACCGTTCAGGCGATTGTTAAGTGATAGAGGGTGTCATGGGTAACGAAAGCATCAATTGGGACAAGCTGGGTTTTGACTACATCAAGACAGACAAGCGCTTTCTGTCGCACTGGCGTAACGGCGAGTGGGACGCAGGCACCCTGACCGAAGATAACGTGCTGCACATCAGCGAAGGCTCCACCGCCCTGCACTACGGTCAGCAATGCTTCGAAGGCCTGAAGGCCTATCGCTGCAAGGACGGCTCGATCAACCTGTTCCGCCCGGACCAGAACGCCCTGCGCATGCAGCGCAGCTGCGCCCGCCTGCTGATGCCACAGGTAGACACCGAGCAGTTCGTCGAGGCCTGCAAGGCCGTGGTCCGCGCCAACGAGCGCTTCATTCCGCCGTACGGCACCGGCGGCGCGCTGTACCTGCGTCCGTTCGTGATCGGCGTGGGTGACAACATCGGCGTGCGCACCGCCCCCGAGTTCATCTTCTCGATCTTCGCCATCCCGGTCGGTGCCTACTTCAAGGGCGGCCTGACCCCGCACAACTTCCTGATCTCCAGCTTCGACCGTGCCGCCCCGCAAGGCACCGGTGCGGCCAAGGTCGGTGGCAACTACGCCGCCAGCCTGATGCCCGGCTCCCAGGCCAAGAAGGCGCACTTCGCCGACTGCATTTACCTGGACCCGATGACTCACTCGAAAATCGAAGAAGTCGGCTCGGCCAACTTCTTTGGGATCACCCACGACAACAAGTTCGTCACGCCGAAGTCGCCTTCGGTGCTGCCGGGCATCACCCGTCTGTCGTTGATCGAGCTGGCTCAGTCGCGCCTGGGCCTGGAAGTGGTGGAAGGTGACGTGTTCATCGACAAACTGGCGGACTTCAAGGAAGCCGGTGCCTGCGGCACTG
Source organism: Pseudomonas kielensis (assembly GCF_014236655.1). Taxonomy (GTDB): domain Bacteria; phylum Pseudomonadota; class Gammaproteobacteria; order Pseudomonadales; family Pseudomonadaceae; genus Aquipseudomonas; species Aquipseudomonas kielensis. The sequence continues at coordinate 150,933 of NZ_JACMYG010000002.1, read as the reverse complement.
CCGCAGTGATCACGCCGATCGGCGGCATCAGCTACAAAGACCACCTGCACGTGTTCCACAGCGAGACCGAAGTCGGCCCGATCACCCAGAAGCTCTACAAAGAGCTGACCGGTGTCCAGACCGGCGACATCGAAGCGCCAGAAGGCTGGATCGTCAAGGTCTGATCCCGCGTTCCAGGCACTGAACAGGCCCAGCCGGCGTTAGCGCGTCGGCTGGGCCTTTTTTGTGGGCGTCGGTCCAGCGCACTGGGCGCGCAACCATGTCAGGAACACCTGCGTCTGCTCCGACACCTGCGGAGCCAGCCCGTAGTAGTAACGCGGCAACGGAATGCGCAACGCGGGCAACGGACAGATCAATTCCCCACTCGCCAGATGGCTGCCCAGCAGTGACGTCGGGCACAAGGCAACACCCTGCCCCTCCACGGCGGCTTCCAGCACCCGATGCATGTGCTCGAACTGGCGTGTCGGTTGATTGGCCGATTGGGTCTGACCGAAGTGCATGGCCCAGTTGTGCCAGTCTTCGCGCCGCGCCTTGGCGATCAACAGCCGATGCGCAGCCAGCGCGTCGAGGTCGTCGAGGCCCAGGCGTTCGATCAGCGAAGGCGCCGCCACTAGCACCAACTCGTCCTCGAACAACGCCTGTGCCTCAATGGCCGGCGCCCAGTCGTCACGTCCGCGGCGAATGACGACGTCGAAGCCATCCCGCGCCTGATCCGGCGCCTGGGTCTGGGTGACCACCTGCAGTTCGATCTGCGGGTGCAAGGCGTTGAACTCAGCGAGCCTGGGGGTTAGCCACAGCAAGGCGAAGGACGGGCGCACGTTAATCTTCACCGCAGGCCGTGAGGCCTGTCGCCTCAGCTCAGCGGCGGCGCTGGCGATCTGCGCCAGGCCAGCGCTGACCTGTTCAAAGAAGTGCTGCCCGGCCGGCGTCAATACCGACTGGCGGATTCGGCGCTCGAACAGCAGCACCCCCAGGTGCTCTTCGAGCAATTTGATGTGCCGGCTGACGGCGCTGTGGCTGACATGGAGTTCCTCGGCCGCCAGGCTGAAGCTCTGGTGACGAGCGGCAGCGGCGAAGGCGCGAACAGCGTTCAAGGGTGGGAGTTGAGTGATCATGTGTCTAATTTAGTCACATATGCGCGGCAATTAAAGCGTTTGTCACGTGCTCCGCGTCCCGCCTACCTTGGCACCCAGCCAACACCTTCTGACGGAGCACGACATGCACACCTATGGACTGTTTTTACTGTTCGCCACCCTGACCATCCTCAGTCCCGGGCCTGGTGTGCTGCTGACCCTGTCCAATGCCCTGCAACACGGCTGGACCGGCGCCCTGCCAGGCATTCTCGGTATCGCCTCGGGGGCCTTCGTGGTGGCGTCAATCAGTGCCACCAGCGTCGGCCTGATTCTCAGTACCTCGGCGCAGGCCTTCAGCGTACTGAAATATGCAGGTGCCGCTTACCTGTTGTACCTGGGGTATAAAAGCTGGCGCTCCGACCGTATCAGTACGCGACTGCACAACACGCCATCGAGTCCCGGCTATCGCTACCTGGAAGCGGCGTCGATCCAGCTCCTCAACCCCAAGGCGGTGTTTTTCTTTCTCGCGGTCTTCCCGCAGTTCATTGACCCTTCGGCGCACTTCTACAGCCAGTTTTTCAAGCTGGTGGCGTCCTACGGCGTGGTGGTGATTGTTGTACACACCAGCTATGCGCTGCTTGCCAATGCCGCTCGAGGTTGGTTGTCGAGCCCCAAAGGCGCCTGGTTGGCAGCGAAGATCTCGGGCGTGACCTTCACTGGGTTCGGCCTGTTGATGGCTTCGGCCAGCCGCTAGGGCCCAGGGCTTGCGAGCGCTCGGCGCGCGGTTTGGCGGGTTTCACCTGACGCGGGCAATCGCTGGGCCGGCAACTCGATGGCGAACCGGCGGCCGAATTCCTTGCGCCCAGTGGCGGTCAATGCCAGCGCCCGGCTGTCCAGATCCTGGGTCAGCCATCTGCGCTGCAGCGCCGTTGCCAACAACGCCGCGCCCAGGGCTCCACCCAGGTGCGGGCGGCGCATGCTCCAGTCCAGGCACGGGCAGGCAAACCGTCGACGCAGTGCGCTCAGCTCACTGACCTCGATGCCCAACTGCTGGAACCCCGCCTCGCCGCTCGCGCTCAATCGATACGACTGCGGCTCAGTCACCAGTAGCCAGCCGGTTTCGAGCAACCGGTCGTGCAGCAACACTGCCAGGGTGCCGGCCATGTGGTCGTAGCAGGTGCGGGCAAATTGCAGGCGATCCGGGGTGCGCGAGGTGAAGGTTGGCGCGGCGTTCTGGCCGATCACCATCAGCGCCTCCAGGGCCTGGGCGACTTGCTGATCGGCAAGACTGTAATACCGATGCCGGCCCTGTACGTGCAGTCGCACCAGCGCCAGTTCCTTGAGCCGGGCCAGGTGGGCACTGGCCGTCGACGTGCTGACTTGGGCAATGCTCGCCAGCTCGGTGCTGGTGCGGGCATGACCATCCATCAACGAACAGAGGATTTTGGTCCGCGCCGGCTCGGCGATCGCCGCCGCCACCTGCGAGACACCGACATCGTGTTGTTCTGCACTCATATTTCGCTCCCGGACGAATCGTCGTCCTGCCGAACCCCGGATAGTAACAAGACTTGTCACTACCCATAAGGCGCGTCCCATGGACCCGATCATCGCTGCGACTCACCCTGATCCCTATCCCTACTACGCCAGTCTGCGCGCCGCCGGCGGGTTTGCCTTCGACCAGAACCTGGGCCTGTGGGTGGCCAGCAGCGCCCGGGCGGTGGCAGCTGTGCTAGCCCATGCCGACTGCCGGGTGCGCCCGGCACACGAACCGGTGCCCACCGCGATTGCCCAGGGCGAGGCCGGCCGAGTGTTCGCCCGCTTGATGCGGATGAACGAGGGCGAACCCCACCGCTGCCCGCGTTCGGCCATGGCGCCGGTGCTGGAGCGGATCGACACCGAGCAGGTCGGCGAGCGGGTGCGTGCGCGGCTGATCACGGCAAACGCCGAAGGCCTGCACCAGGCCATGTTCATGGGGCCGGTGTGGGTCGTCGCCGCATTGCTGGGCTTCGCGCCCTCTGAAGGCAGGACCCTCAGCCAGTTGACCGCAGACTTCGTCGCCTGCCTTTCGCCCCTGAGCACTGCCGCGCAACGGGTCGCGGCCCACCAGGCCGCCGAGCAACTGAAGGGCTATTTCATCGAGCGGCTGAGCGCCCAAGCCCCTCAGAGCCCCCTGCTGGAAAGCCTGCGCCAGGGCCTGACTGATCGCGAAGTCCTGCTGGCGAACCTGATCGGCCTGCTCTCCCAGACCTATGAAGCCAGTGCCGGCCTGATTGGTAACGCTGTACTGGCGCTGATCCGCGAGCCGGGGCTACTGACCGAGCCAGGGCGAGTCGATGCGTTTGTGGCTGAGGTTCAGCGCTTTGACCCGCCAGTGCAAAACACCCGGCGTTTTGTCAGCGCCCCCTGCGAGATCGAGGGCGTGCGCCTGGCCCCCGGCGATACCGTGCTGCTGTTGCTGGCCTCGGCCAACCGCGACCCGCAACTTAACCCACACCCCGAGCGCTTTGTGCTGGAGCGCCCGGCCCGGCGCAGCTTGAGTTTCGGTGCCGGACGCCACCACTGCCCCGGCCAGGCACTGGCCATGAGCATCGCCAGTGCCACGCTGAGTGAGTTGCTGACGCACAGGGAGCACTTCGCCCGATTGACCTGGCACTACCGCCCTTCGCTGAACGGGCGGATTCCACTGTTCAGCGAAAAATGAGCGACCGTCAGTCGTCCCGCGTCAACACTTCCAGCAGTTCGATCTCGAACACCAGGTTGGAGTTGGGCGGGATGCTGCCCACGCTGCGTTCGCCGTAGGCCAGGTGCGCGGGCACCCGCAGTTGGCGTTTGCCACCGACCTGCATGCCGATGATGCCCTGGTCCCAGCCCTTGATCACGCGCCCGGTGCCGATCACGCACTGGAAGGGCTTGCCGCGGCTCCAGGAGGAATCAAACTCGGTGCCGTCTTCCAGGCAGCCGCGGTACTGGGTGGTGATCAACGCACCTTTGACTGCCGCTTTGCCGTTGCCCACCAGCAGGTCGGTGACCTGTAATTCATCGTTCATTGCTGCTCTCGTCTGTTCACGGGCCCGACTGGGCGTTGGGGCCAGGTTTTTCCCAGAAAACCGCGCGCTTGGCAACCTCAAGAGCCTTTGTCGAACAGCGGCGGACCCTCGTTTTTTGGCGGAGCCTGTGCGGCCTTGGCTTCAGCGGCAAAGCTTGAATCAAAAATGGCATCGGGGCTGATCCATTCGGCGTACTGGCTTTTTTTGTCGGTGACGATGCCGATCTTCTTGCCAATGCCAAACACCGAGAAGTCGATGTGCGGAAACTTCTGCAAATCCAGGGTCTGCACCTTCGCATTTCGCTCAACGTCGATGGTCTTGCCCAAGGCATCCACCGCCACCACCTCCAGAGGAGAGAGGGTAATCAACGAGGCTTGTGACGGATTGGGCGTGCTGGAGGGTGCACAGGTCTGTGCCGTGGGCAGGATCACCCCATCGGCCAACTTATGCTCCTTCTTCTGGCAATCGACAAAGACCCCTGAATTGTCCGCGGTTTGCCGCCCCAAGTAGCGATCCCCGCTATTGAGTTGCAGTATCTGTTCGGCAAACAGGTTCGATGCCTGTAGCGCCACAACCATGCCAACCCAGTTGCGCAACATAGGACCTCCTGCAACAGTGGTTAGTTGAAGAGTGTTTTCCAGCTCGGTAGTTTGGGAAAAAGTCGTTCGACGCGTTGCGTGTTGATCACATCCATTTGCGCATAAGTGACGTACTTCTTCGGCACCCGGTAAACCACCCCCATGGCGTCATACTGCGTCACCGATGTCTGTTGATCGCGCAAGACCTTTTGCACCAGTACGTAATAAGCCGCCGTGGTTTCAACCAGCAGTACGGCTTCTTTAACGCCTTGATCGGGGGTGACTTTGGCTGTCGTCAGGACCTCTGGAAACATGCCCGCCTGGTCTTTGCCGAACACCAGCCTGATGGGTGCCAATACGCCCCCGTCACGCACTTGTTGCGCCTGAAGTTCACCCTGCTGCTGCGCCAGGAACGACGTGCTCCACAGGCCCACCATCAAAAACACAGCAAATGCCGACCTATGCAGGAAATGCACCCAGGGCTTACGGTCCATGGCCCAGGCGCCGTTGAGCCAGACGTAGCAGATGGCCCCCAGGGTCAATGCCAGCAGGACCCCGACACCAAAATACTCGACCGCGGTCCAGGCGAAGGTCAGGTAGAAGTACACCGGTATATCCAGGGAAACCAGGGAAATACCGAACGTCCTGAAGTAATAGAACAATAACAACCACGAATAGAAAAACAGATAAGCCCCCAGCAGCAGGGCCGGACCACCAAAGTGTGCCGACAACTGTTCGGTCGTGCCCACCTGGCGCTCCGGAACTGGCTGTTGCGCGTTAGTCTGATTCGACATAAAGCCAATCTCTTCAGGGAATTATTGGCAAACCGGCCTTCAGTCTATGGAGTCTAGTAGTGATGCGGATGGCTGCTGCCTGGAGGTTTGCTTGCCCCGTATGCCTGTTAAAACAGCGACTATGCTGATCACCACTCACTGCCCGAACGTGCAACTTGAACCTTAGCCAGCAGCTATGTCCCAGCATGAATGCACTGCGCTGCGGCTCCAGAGGTAGATGCAATGACCGACATCGTGATGCAAGCCAAGGGTTTCACCCGTTTTGACTTCAGCGACGGCCATTACAGCCATCCTGTCTACGACAAAGGCCACGGGCCAAAAGTCATCGTCATGCATGAGTTGCCCGGCCTGACCCATACGGTGCTGGACTTTGCCGACCGGCTGATCGCCGCCGGCTTTCGCGTGTACCTGCCGCTGCTGTTCGGAGAGCTGCTGGACGATGCGCCAGTGGGCAACCTGGCGAAGCTGTGCATCAGCAAGGAGTTCGGCCACCTCAAGGCGGGCACCACGGCCCCCGTCTGCGACTGGTTGCGCGCCCTGTCGCGCGAGGTTCAGCAGCAAACGCCCGCCACAGAGCGAGTCGGGGCGATCGGCATGTGCGTGACGGGAGCATTCGTCATCCCGCTGATCCTTGAGGACGCCGTGGTGACTGGCGTAGTCTCCCAGCCTTCGATTCCATTTTCGGCTGTCTACCGCGCGACCGGGCTGGGTGAAGGGGACTGGATGCGGGAAATGAACGTATCCGACCAGGACCTGTTCGACGCCGCTGACTGCGCTGCGGACAAAGACAAGCACATCCTGGTTCAACGCTTCATCGATGATCGGTTATGCCCGGCAGCCCGGGTCCAACTGATCGCCGAACGTTTCGACCAACAGGCCGAACTGCACGAGTATCCCTCGCCAACACCGCACGTGGCCCACCCCCATGCCGTGCTGACCGAGGAATACGCCAACGCCGAGCCTTCGGACACCGACCCGACACGCATTGCCTTGCAGCGGGTCATCGAATTTCTGCGCGTGCACCTGAGCTAGCGTCACCCAGGCTGGGCACTAAGCCATCTGCTTGCCCAGCCGGTATTGATTATTGCCACTGCGCTTGGCCTCATACATGGCCAGGTCAGCGATGTGCAGCAGGGTGTCCATGCTCGGGGCATGGTCGGGGAACACCGCGACGCCGAGGCTGCTGCCGACGTGGCACAGGTCCACGCCGATGCTGATCGGGGGCGACAGCTCGATGAAGATCTTCTGGCAGATGCTGTGGGCTTCGTCCTGCAGGCTCTTGCCCTGGGGTAAGCCTTCGATAATGACCACGAACTCATCGCCGCCGATGCGCGCCACCGTATCCCCCGCCCGCAGGATGGTGTTCAGGCGAGTCGCGGTGGTCCTCAACACCCGGTCGCCGGCGGCATGCCCATAAACATCATTGATTGCCTTGAAGCCGTTGAGGTCGACAAATACCAGCATCACCCGCGTGGCACTCAGGCGCGCCAACTCCAGCGCCTTGGCCAGGCGTTTTTCCAGGACCAGCCGGTTCGGCAGCCCGGTCAGCGGATCCGCATGCGCCAGGGTCTGTAGCTGCCTGGCGCTGGCTTTCTCTTCGCTGATGTCGCGCACCACCCCCATCATCTTGACCACCGAGCGATCGGCGCTCTTGACCACATTGCCGGTTTCCCGCAGCCAATGGATGCTGCCGTCCGGCCAGACCACTCGGTACTCTTCGTCATGGTTTTCGCCGGTGGCCAGGCAACGGAGTTCGCCGGCACGCACTTGCGCGCGGTCGTCGGGGTGCACGCAGGAGCAGAACAGTTGATAGCTGGGCGTCACCTCGCCGACCTTGAAGCCGAACATGCCGTAGATCGCGTCGGACCAATACAGCTGTTCGGTGTCGACGTCCCAGTCCCAGGTGCCGATCCGCGCGAAATACTGGCTGCGCTTGAACCGCTCGACATCCTCGGGTTGGGTGCCCGGGGCGCCGAGATTCGCGGAGTGAATGGCCGGCCACTTGTCCAGCAGCGCCCGGTACTGCGCCCGGAGCTGGCGCAATTGCCGCTCGCGCAGCACCAGCACGGCGATCAGGAGCAGGATCACCCCTACGGCACCCAGGCCGAACCAGATCGAGTTCATCAAAGGGCTGGCGTCATAGCGCTTGACGTCCTGGGCAGTAATGGCGATTCGCTATATTACTCCAGGCGCTCCTCGGCGTAACACTCTGTTGTCAGACTGGCCCCGGCTGATCCAACGATGCAGTCAGCGTTCCCCACCGTTACACTGCGCGTCGAATCAGACGGCGTCAGACCCGTGTTTAGCCTTTTTTTCTGTCCAGGAGTGACTCATGCCCCATGAAGGCAACCTGTTGCAAGCCGCTGTGGTGTTTCTGTTTGCGGCGGTGCTCACCGTGCCTTTGGCCAAACGCCTGCAACTGGGGGCCGTGCTGGGCTACCTGCTGGCCGGGGTCCTGATCGGCCCCGCCGTACTGGGACTGATCGGCAACCCGCAAAGCGTGATGCATATTTCCGAGCTGGGCGTGGTCCTGCTGCTGTTCATCATCGGCCTGGAACTGTCCCCGCGCCGGCTCTGGGTAATGCGCAAGGCGGTGTTCGGCGTCGGCCTGGCCCAGGTGCTGTTGACGGCCTCGGTGATCGGCGTGCTGGCGTTCTATCTGTTTGGCCAGAAGCTCAACAGCGCCATCGTGCTCGGCCTTGGCCTGGCCCTGTCGTCCACCGCCTTCGGCCTGCAAAGCCTGGCCGAACGCAAGGAACTGACCAGCCCCCACGGGCGCCTGGCGTTTGCCATCCTGCTGTTCCAGGACATTGCCGCAATCCCGCTGATTGCCATGGTGCCGCTACTGGCCGGGGGCAATGCCACCACCACCCCCGCCGAAGACCTCAACCATGGGTTGCAGGTGCTGGGCAGTATCGCCGTGGTGGTCGTGGGTGGGCGTTACCTGTTGCGCCCGGTCTTTCGTATCGTCGCCAAGTCCGGCCTGCCGGAAGTGTCCACCGCCACCGCGTTGCTGGTGGTGATCGGCACCGCCTGGTTGATGGACGAAGTCGGGATATCGATGGCCCTCGGGGCGTTCCTCGCCGGCCTGCTGCTGGCGGATTCCGAATACCGCCACGAACTGGAAGCGCAGATAGAACCGTTCAAGGGCCTGCTGCTGGGGCTGTTTTTCATGAGCGTGGGCATGGGCGCCAACATCAGCCTGTTGTTCAGCGCCCCGGTCGCCGTGCTGGGCCTGACGGTGCTGCTGATTTCACTGAAGTTGCCGCTGCTGTACCTGGTCGGACGCATGGCCGGGGACCTCAACCGCGTGAGTGCGGTGCGCCTGGGCATTGTCCTGGCCGCCGGCGGTGAATTTGCCTTCGTGGTGTTCAAGATCGGTCGCGACCAAGGCTTGTTCGATGCCCGTCTGTATGACCTGCAAGTGCTGACCATTACCCTGTCCATGGCCGTCACTCCCCTGCTGCTTCTGCTGTGCGCGCGCCTGGCCAAACCCAAGGTCGAACCGGTGGCCGTGCCGCCGCACCTGCGTGAGATCGACACCGACACCCCGCGCGTGGTGATTGCTGGCATGGGCCGCATGGGGCAGATCGTGGCGCGGATCCTGCGGGCGCAGAAAATCCGCTTTGTGGCCCTCGACACCTCGGTGGAAACCATCGAACTGTCCCGCAGTTTTGGCGGGGTCCCGGTGTTCTATGGCGACCCGATGCGCCCGGAGATCCTCAGCGCGGCCAAGGTCGAGCAGGCGGAGTTCTTCGTGATTGCCACCGACGACCCGGACACCAACATCAAGACTGCGGAACTGGTGCGCCGGCTCTACCCCCACATGAAGATCATCGCCCGCGCGCGTAACCGCCAGCACGTGCATCGCCTGGTCGACCTGGGCGCCGAGGCGGTGCGGGAAACCTTCCATTCCAGCCTGGAAATGAGCCGCATGACCCTGATCGGCCTGGGACTGAGCAAGGCTCAGGCCGCAGCGCGCATCGAAACCTTCAAGCAGCATGACGAACAGGTGCTCGAAGCCCAGCGCGCGATCTACGACGATGCCGTCAAAGTCTTGCAGACCGCCCAGGAGGCACGGGAGGAACTGGCCCGGTTGTTCGAGGCCGACCAATTGCAGGAAGAGTCCCCCAAGGTGGTCTAGGGACATGGCTTGCAGCCGACACTGGCACCTTCGCGGGCAAGGCGGCGAAGCACGATAACGCGGTCCAACCTTTTCAAGGAGCTCTGAATGAGCAGCACCGAGCAATCCTCCCCGGCCCTGAAGGAAATCTTCAACGCCGAGCGCTTTGCCCACATCGCCAGTGAACTGCGTGCGGTGTACCCGGCGTTCGATCACCAGGCGTTCCTGGCCATGGCCTGCGACGGACTCGAACCACTGTCGGTGATGCAGCGCATGGCCCACACCGCCGAGTGCCTGCACGCCGTGCTGGGCCTGGACTACGAGCAGTCGCTGGAGGTCCTGCGCCGGTTGGCACCACGCCTGAACAGTGGCTTCGTCAGCATGTTCCTGGCGCACTACGTTGCGCGCTACGGCAGCCACGCCTTCGAACTGTCGATGGACGCGCTGCAGCACTTCACCCGCTTCGGCTCCTCGGAGTTTGCGGTGCGGCACTTCCTGCAAAGCGACTTCGAACGCACCCTGGCCCTGATGCACGACTGGTCGCTGGACCCCAACGAACACGTGCGCCGGCTCGCCAGCGAAGGCAGCCGGCCACGTTTGCCCTGGTCGTTCCGCCTGGAGCAGGTCCAGGCCGACCCGCGCCTGGCCGCCAAGATCATCGACAACCTCAAGGCCGACAGCAGCCTGTACGTGCGCAAGTCAGTGGCCAACCACCTCAACGACATCACCAAGGACCACCCGGACTGGGTGCTGGACACCCTCGAGGGCTGGTCGCTGGAGGATCCGCGTACGGCCTGGATAGCCCGCCACGCCCTGCGTAGCCTGATCAAGCAGGGCAATCAGCGGGCACTGACGTTGATCGGCGCCGGTGGCAAGCCTGAGGTCGAGATTCATCAACTGACCGTCGAACCCGCCGTGATCGCCTTGGGGCAACGCATCAGCCTGTCGTTCGAGCTGCAGTCCACCGCCGATGCCGAGCAGCGCCTGGTGGTGGATTACGCCATCGAATACGTCAAGGCCTCGGGGGCGACGTCGGCCAAGGTGTTCAAACTCAAGGGCCTCACCCTGCCCGCCCGGAACCGACAGACACTCAGCCGCGCCCAGCACGTGCGCGACATGACCACCCGCAAGCACTACCCCGGCACCCACGCGGTACACATCATGGTCAATGGCGAGCGACTGGCGAGCACGGCCTTCGAAATCACTTCCTAAACCCATGCTTCCCTAGCGTGCGGATATCCGAAAAAACAGGCGGCCGGTAGGCCGCCTCGCCCGCCCTTACCACTCAACAGGCCGAACGTTACCTCGCCTGCTGCTCTTGATCTTGATCCACCCGCCCCAGCAACAGGGCCTGCTCGCGCTCACATAACTGCACCACAAAATCCCACAACACCCGCAGCCGCACCGACTTGTGCAGCTCGCGCCGGGTGCTGATCCAGTAGCTGCGCTGGATGCTCTCGGCCGGCAGCAGCGGCACCAGGCCCGGATCGCCGCTGGCCATGTAGCACGGCAACACGGCGATCCCCAGGCCCGCGCGCGCGGCCTGTTGCTGGGCGATCACGCTGGTACTGTGGAACACCACCTGGGGGCTGCGGCAGAAGCTGTTGAGGAACATCAGTTCCTGGCTGAACAACAGGTCGTCGACATAGCCGATCCAGGCGTGGCGGCCCAGGTCTTCGCGGCTGCGCAGGGGCGGCGCGCGATCGAGGTAGTCCTGGCTGGCATACAGCGCCAGACGGTAGTCGGTGAGTTTGCGGGTGACCAGCATGTCCGCCGACGGCCGCTCCAGGTGAATGCTGATCTCGGCTTCGCGGTTGAGGATGCTGACGAACCGCGGCACGGCCACCAGTTCCACCTCAAGCCCCGGGTAGCGGTCAAACAGGCCCTTCATGCGACTGGCGAGGAACATGATGCCCAGCCCTTCCGTGACCCCCACGCGGATTTTGCCCAAGGGCGCGCTGGACTGGGTGATTTCTTCCTGGGCCAGCAAGGCGACATTTTCCATGGCCTCGGCATGTTTAAGCAGCGCTTCGCCAGCCGGGGTCAACTGGTAACCCTGCGCCTGCTGGACAAACAACGCGGTGCCCAGGCTCTGTTCGATTGCCTCGATATGCCGCGCCACCGTGGCATGGGTGGTTTTCAAGCGCTTGGCGGCGGTCAGCAAGCGACCGCTGCGTTGCAGTTCGAGAAAAAACCGCAGGTCATTCCAGTCGAACATCGGTCTTCCTTGTTTAACGTTGGGCTTGTCGCTGTTTATAAACGCACAGCGGCTGAGCAAAAACTAACATTCTTTTATCGAAAACTAACAACTAGGATGAAGCGCAATAAGAACAACACGCTGCGAGGTCATGGATGTCACCAGTCGTTGATGCATACGATTACATCGTGGTCGGCGCCGGGCCCGCCGGCTGCCTGTTGGCCAATCGGCTGAGCGCCAACCCGCAACATCGGGTGCTGTTGCTCGAAGCCGGCGGGCGCGACAACTATCCCTGGATCCATATCCCCGTCGGCTACCTGTTCTGCATCGGCAATCCGCGCACCGACTGGTGCTACAAGACCCAGGCCCAAGCCGGCCTGCAGGGCCGCAGCCTGAGCTACCCACGGGGCAAAGTGCTGGGCGGCAGTTCGTCGATCAACGGCATGATCTACATGCGCGGCCAGGCTGGCGACTATGATCGCTGGGCCAGCGAAGGCAACCCCGGCTGGAGCTGGAACGAGGTACTGCCGCTGTTTCGCCAGAGCGAAAACCATTTTGCCGGCGCCGACGACTTTCACGGCGCCAGCGGCGAATGGCGGGTTGAACGCCAGCGCCTGTCATGGCCGATTCTCGACGCCTTTCGCAGCGCCGCCGAACAAACCGGCATCGCCAACATCGACGACTTCAACCAGGGCGACAACGAAGGCTGCGGCTATTTCCAGGTCAACCAGAAGGCCGGCGTGCGCTGGAACGCCGCCAAGGCATTTCTCAGACCTGTCGCCCATCGGCCAAACCTGACGGTACTGACGGGGGTCGATGTCGACCGCGTGCTCCTGGAGAACGGCCGGGCCTGCAAGGTCACCGCGCGCTGGCAAGGCCAGGCCAGCACCTTCACTGCGCGCCGGGAAATCATCCTCAGCGCCGGCGCCGTCGGCTCGCCCAGCATTCTCCAGCGCTCCGGCATCGGCCCGGCCGCCCTGCTCAAGCGCCTGGGCATCAACCTGGTCCATGAGCTCAATGGCGTCGGTGGCAACCTGCAGGATCACCTGCAACTGCGCTTGATCTACAAGCTGGAAAACGCCCGCACCCTGAACCAGATTGCCGGCAGCCTGTGGGGCAAGATGGGCATGGGCCTGCGCTACCTGTACGACCGCAGCGGTCCGCTGTCGATGGCCCCCAGCCAACTCGGCGCCTTTGCCCGTTCAGGGCCCGAACAGACCTCGGCCAACCTTGAATACCATGTCCAGCCGCTGTCCCTGGAGCGCTTCGGCGAGCCGCTGCACGCGTTCCCGGCGTTCACCGCCTCGGTGTGCGACCTGCGTCCGCAAAGCCGTGGCCGGATCGAGATCAGCTCGGCCGACCCACAGCAGGCGCCGCTGATCCAGCCCAACTACTTGAGCCACCCCGAAGACCTGCGCGTGGCCGCCGCGGCCATTCGCCTGACCCGGCGGATCGTCAGCGCCAAGGCCCTGCAACCGTTCAAGCCGGTGGAGTATCTGCCGGGGGCCGAATTGCACACCGAGGAGCAGTTGCACGAGGCCGCCGCGCGGATCGGCACGACCATCTTCCACCCGGTGGGCACCTGCCGCATGGGCCAGGATGGCGATGCGGTCGTCGATGCCCAACTGCGGGTTCACGGCATTCCCGGCCTGCGCATCGCCGATGCCTCGATCATGCCCTACATCACCTCGGGCAATACCTGTTCACCCACGCTGATGATCGCCGAGAAGGCGGCACAGCTGATTCTCGCCTCACCGACAAGGAGCAACGCCATACCCACAGAACGAGCAACCGTACCGCACCTCTAGGACAGCAGACGCACCAGCCCGCAAGGCCGGTGCCGACAGTGGAACAACAATAAATAAACACTGTGAGGGATACCCGTATGTCAGACCAGGCAACTGCCGTGGCAGGAACGTTGAGCACCGGCACCAGCAAGGAAACCCAGAAAGTCATCTTCGCCTCATCCCTGGGGACCGTTTTCGAATGGTATGACTTCTTTCTCTATGGCGCCCTCGCGGCGGTCATCAGCAAGCAGTTTTTCGCTGGGGTCAACGACACCACCGCGTTCATCTTCGCCCTGATGGCGTTCGCCGCCGGTTTCATCGTGCGGCCGTTCGGCGCGTTGGTGTTCGGCCGGTTGGGGGACATGATCGGACGCAAATACACCTTCCTTGCCACCATCATCCTGATGGGTGTGGCAACCTTCTGCGTCGGCCTGCTGCCGACCTACGCCAGCATCGGTATCGCCGCGCCGATCATCCTGGTGGTGCTGCGCATGCTCCAGGGCCTGGCCCTGGGCGGTGAGTACGGCGGGGCCGCGACCTACGTCGCCGAGCACGCGCCCATGGGCAAACGCGGATTCCACACCAGCTGGATTCAATCCACCGCGACCCTCGGCCTGCTCCTGTCGCTGCTGGTGGTGCTGGGGTGCCGCTACTTCACCGGCGACCAGTTCGAAGTCTGGGGCTGGCGCATTCCGTTCCTGCTGTCGATCGTGCTGCTGGGCATCTCCACCTGGATCCGCCTGAGCCTGCATGAGTCACCGGCCTTCCTGAAAATGAAAGAAGAAGGCAAGTCCTGCAAGGCGCCGATCCGCGAGTCCTTCGGCAACTGGGAAAACCTCAAGGTGGTGTTGATTGCGCTGTTCAGCATCAACGCCGGGCAAGCGGTGACGTTCTACGCGGCGCAGTTCTACGTGCTGTTCTTCCTCACCCAGTTCCTCAAGATGGACCCGGCCCTGGCCAACACCCTGCTGATTGTCAGCGTGGTGATCGGCGCGCCGTTCTTCATTTTCTTCGGCTGGCTGTCGGACCGGGTCGGGCGCAAACCGATCCTGATGCTCGGCCTGCTGCTGGCGACCGTGCTGTACTTCCCGATCTTCAAGACCCTGGCCCACTACGCCAACCCGGCCATCGACCGCGCCAGCCAACAGGCACCGATTACCGTGCTGGCCGATCCAGCCACCTGCACGTTCCAGTTCGACCCGGTCGGCAAAGCGCGTTTCGACAGCCCGTGCGACAAGGTCAAGACCTTCCTGGTCAAGCAGGGCCTGCCCTACAGCAGCGCGGCCGCACCGGCCGGCAGTGGTGTGCAAGTGAGCATTGGCGAGGTGAAAATCGACGGTTACGACGAAGCCGCCCTGCGCGGTGCCGTGACCCTGGCCGGTTATCCGCAGACCGCCGATACCCAGCAGGTCAACAAACCGATGATCGTGGCCCTGATCGTGGCGCTGATCATCATCTCGGCGATGTGCTACGGGCCGCTGGCGGCCTTGATGGTCGAACTGTTCCCGACCCGCATCCGCTACACCTCGATGTCCCTGCCCTACCACATCGGCAACGGCTGGTTCGGCGGCTTCCTGCCCACGGTATCGTTTGCCCTGGTGGTGTACACCGGCGATATCTTCTACGGCCTGTGGTACCCGGTGCTGATCACCGGCGTGAGCCTGGTGGTGGGCCTGTTGTGCCTGCGGGAAACCAAGGACGTCGATCTGGAGAAGAACTGAGCCCGAAGGGCCCACTCCTACAGGTCCTGTGTAAATCGGGCCCTGTAGGCACCGCAAACCTTGTGGGAGCGAGCCTGCTCGCTCCCACAAGGTTTTGCATCAATTTCAGAAGTCGGCTTTGACCGACACCATGAAGTTACGCGGCTCGCCATAGTAGTTACCGAAGGTCTCGGTGCCGATGGTGCTGTAGTAGCGCTTGTCGAACAGGTTGTTGCCGTTGAGCGCCAACGACCAGGTGTCATCGATGCGGTAGCCGACCCGGCCATTCCACACGGCGTACCCGCCCTGGCTGATCTTTTCCCCACTCAAGGGTGACACGCGGAAGTTGTCGCTTTGCGCGTTGACCCCGGCCCCCAGGGTGAAGCGCTCCCATGCACCCTCCAGGGCATAGTCGCCCCACATACGCAGCACGTGCCGTGGCACGTAGCTGTTGAACGCTTCGCCGTTGAGGCTGGTGTCGATGTCGTCGAGGGTCTTGGTCTGGGTGTAGGTGTAGCCGGCAAGCAGTTGCAGGCGCTCGATCAATTCACCGCTGACTTCCGCTTCAAAGCCCTGGGCCCGGACTTTGCCGGCGTTGACGTAGCAATAACCGTCCGAGGATGGGCAGGACGAGTTGTAGTCGGTCTGGGCCTGGTCTTTCTGGATCGTGCGGAACAGATTGAACGAGCTGTTGAGGCGGCCACCGTACCACTCGCCCTTGATCCCCAATTCATAGCTCTGCCCTACCAGCGGCTTGAGCGCCGCACCGCTTTCGGAGCGCAGGTTGCCCTGGGGGGTGAAGATTTCCGAATAGCTGGTGTAGGCCGTGAGGTTGTCATTGAGGTCCAGCAGCAGCCCGGCGAACGGTGTGACCTGCCCGGTTTCCTTGGTCTCGGCCGTCTCTGAAGTACCCGAGTTGATGAACAGCGAATCGGTTTCGGCGTGGTACCAACTGACGCGCCCACCGAGGACAAAGGTCAAGGGATCGGCCAGTTTCAGGCGTGCCGTGGAGTAGACCCCGTACTGCTTGGTGACGCTGTCCACCGGGCCGCCGCGGGTCGAGTTGGCGATGAAATAGCTGTCATCGGGTTTGGGCAGATGCTTGTCGGGATTGAACACGTCCTGGGTCTGCGGCAGAAAGGCCACGGAGTAGAAGTCGTTCTTGTTGGAGCGACTGCCATTGAGGCCGACGATCAGTTGGTGCTCGCGGCCCAGCGCCTCGAATTTGCCGTCCAGGTAGGCATCCAGGCCATAGTCGACCTGATCGTAGTCGTACATGCTGCCCAGCATGCGCACGTTGCTGTTGCTTGGGGTAACGGCGCCGGACGGGAACGCGTATTTGATGTCCTGGGTGTTTTTGCTGTAGACCCCGGCCACTTTCAGCGCCCAATTGTCATTCAACTGATGCGCCAGGTCACTGAAGGTGGCGGTGCGCTGGCTGCGCCAGGTATTCCAGGACGGGTCCAGGCAGGTCGAGCGGCTGAGCTTGAGGTCGCTGCCATCGCGATAACGCGGCATGCCGCCCCAGCACGGGTTGGCGTCGACGTCTTCATAGGCAATGCCCAGGCCCAAGGTGGTGTCGGGCGACAGGTCGTAATCCAGGGCGCCGTAGTAGACCTGGTCCTTGCGACTGGCATCGTCATAGAAGTAATGCTTGCTCTGCTCGGCGATCACCGCGCGGCCACGCAGAGTCCCGGACTCGTTCAGCGGACCGCCGGTATCGACCTGGCCTCGGTAGTTGTCCCAGGTTCCGCCGGACAGGCTCAACTGGGTCTGGGGGGTACTCTGCCCGCGCTTGCGCACAAAGTTGACCCCGCCGGCGGTGCCGCCCGAGCCTTTCATCATGCCGGCCGCCCCGCGCAGCACCTCGACCCGATCGTAGTAGGCCATGTCACTGCTGAAACTGTCGGCCTGGACATAGGAGTTGCCCATGTCCAGCGGCACTCCGTCGTACTCATACTGCCCGGACATGCGAAAGCCCCGGGAGTAGAAGTACTTGCCGCCCATGGTCGAGTCATAGACGGTTATGCCCGGGGTCTTTTCCATGACCTGGTCAATGGTGGTGAGATTCTGGTCGTCGAGCATCTTGCGGGTGATCACGGTCACCGATTGCGGGGTTTCCCTGAGCGAATGAGCGCCCTTGGTGATGGTCACCGCACCGGTGGTGTACGAACCGCTGCCTTCGGTCGTCGCCCCGAGCGCCTGGGCATTGACGTTGGTCGCCGCCAACTCCAGGGCCGAGCCTGCGGATGGACGGGGGCGCAGCACGTAGCTGCCGTTGGCCTGGGGCTCGGCTTGCAAAGCACTGTTGGCGAGAATCCGCGCAAACCCTTCGCCGACGCTATAGGCCCCCTGCAACCCCGGCGATTGTTGGCCTGCGGTCTGCCGGGCGTCGAACGAGATGGCCGCGCCCGCCGCACTGGCGAATCGGCTCAGCACCTCGGTCAGGCTGCCGGCGGCGATATCGTAGGATTGCACCGCGTGCTGCGCCGGCGTCGCGGCCTGGACAGTCGCCACACCCACGCCGCTGGCGGCCAGCGCAAACAGGCCAATTCTCACCGCGCCCGCCAACCGACCCGCACCCGGCTTGTACACAAAAGACATGCTTACCCTCCCCCAGAACCATCCAATTGAAATCACTGAGGGATGAGCCGAATGACGTCGATAAAAAATGCACATGAGAATCAATTAATTTTTCAGGCGCCGCGCTTCAGACCGCCGCAGGCCCGGAAACATTGACCCAATAGCGGCTGTAGTGCTGGATCTTCAGGCCAAAGCCACTGTGCAACGCAGCCAGTGCCCGGTCAGTGTCATCCACCGGAAAGGCGCCGGAGATCTTCATCCGCGCAATCTGCTGGTCGCAGCGCAGTACCCCGGGACGATAGCGCGAGAGGTCGGCGAGCAACTCCCCCAGCGGCCGGTCGATGGCGATGATGCTGCCCTGCTGCCAGGCACCGACCGTGGCATCGTTCCGGCGAATCGCGCCGAGGGCCTGGGAGGTGAAATCCAGGCGTTGCCCAGCGTCGAGATGAACCGCTGGCCCACCCTGCGCCAGGCTGACCTGCACGGCGTTTTCCAGCACCGCCACCTCGCCGCCAGCAGCCTGGGAACGCACGATGAAGCGCGTCCCCAGGGCCAGGACCTGAGCGTGTCGGGTACTGACCCGCAGCGGCCGTTTCAACGGGTCCAGGGCGCTGCTGACCAGCATTTCGCCCCACAGCAGTTCCAGCACCCGCTGCGCACCGTCGAAGCGCACGTTGACCGAGGTGTCGGTGTTGAGCAGCAATGAACTGCCGTCCGCCAGACGCACCTCACGCCGCTCGCCCACGGCCGTGCGGTAGTCGGCCAGCAGGTTCTGGCTGGTCTCGCTGCGCCAACCCAACCACCCCAGGGAGCCGGCCGACGCCAGCAGCACAACGCTGCGCACTACCTGGCGGCGCGAGCGCTGGACACCGTGCAACGTCGGCGCGACCAAACTGCCCGGCACCCGGTCCATCTGCTGGCGTACCGCCTCGATACGCTGCCAGGCCTGGCGGTGCAGCTCATCGGCTGCCTGCCAGGCCTGCCAGTCCTGTCGGTCCTGGTCGCTTGCCTCACCGGACTGCAGCCGCGCATACCACTGCGCGGCCGCACTCAGCGCCTGCAGTTCAGGGCCGGACAAGCTGGACTTGAGGTGACTCATGACAGCTGCAACTGCAGTTGCATCAGGCAGCAATGCTCCATGGCCTTGGCCATGTGGTTATTCACGGTGCGCGTGCAAATGCCCAGGCGCTCGGCGATGCGGGGATACGTCAGGCCTTCGAACTGCGACAGGATGAACACCTGCTTGACCTGTTTGCCCAGGCCGTCGAGCATGCGGTCGATGTCCAGCAGCGCCTGCAGCATGATCGCCTGCTCTTCGAGCGACGGTTGCTGAGATTCCGGGGCACTGGCCAGGACCTCAAGGTAGGCGTGCTCCAGCGAGCGCCGGCGAAACAGATCGATCAGCAGGCCCTTGGCAACCTGCGACAGGTACGGCCGCGGCTCCCGAATCTCTAGTGCATTACGTGCCTTGAGCACCCGCACGAAGGTGTCCTGCGTCAGGTCAGCCGCATCGCACGCACTGCCCAGGCGCTGGCGCAGCCAGCCCTGGAGCCAGCCGTGATGCTCGTGGTACAGGTCGTGAACGGCACTGCGCAGGGAAAGATCGTTGGCAGACATGACGGCGCAGGTTCGTGATTGATAATGTTTCGCATTGTCATGTGGCGCGGGTGGGCTTGGCAATAGGCAGTTTCCATTCGCCTGGTCTATGCTTGAAGCCACCTCTACGTGCATCCAGGAGCTGCCACACCATGTCTTTCCAAGCCTATCTGGACAACATCCAGACCAAGACCGGCAAATCACCGGCTGACCTCAAGCAATTGGCCAACGACAAAGGGTTCGCCGAAGACGGCAAATTGAAAGCTGGAGTCAAGGCCGGCCAGATCATCGAATGGTTGAAAACCGACTTTGACCTCGGTCACGGCCACTCCATGGCCATCTATGCATTGCTCAAAGGTAAAGAGTCATGAGGGTCGACGGTCATAGCACTGTCATCTATAAACAACCGTTAATCATTAACTTGCAGTGACAACAACTGTTTCCTGTCTAATTGCTAAACAACCGTTAATTCAAGGTTGACTTCAAATAGTCGTCTGCGTAGATTGCCCCGGGCCGGTCAGCCCGGCCCTTATTTCAACTTACAAAAGAACTCAATGGACACAGTATCTAGACGCTGCCCGACCGATGCGTATACGCCAGGTCGGGCCACTTACCCAGTCATCGATGGGACTCGACCTCGGTCGGGCATGCTGCGCTAGAGCCTGAGGCTCCAACGTAACCTGCCTCGCCGGCGTCCGTCCGGTTGCGAGGCATGTTATGAACTTCATCTGCACCTGCATCCCAGGGGCTCGGCCCCTCGCCAAAGCGGCGCGCGCCCTGCTGCGCCGCCCGCCAGCAGCCCTCCCACGCCCGCTGCTCAAGTCCCCACCTGCACGCCTGCGCCCACACCCGCTGGGGCATTGGCACGTCTGCCCGGCAAGCGGCCAGCTCGCGCAGCGCTGGAGCCTCGATGACGGCCAGGAACCTCCGGGGCGGGGCTTCGCGCATCGGATGCAACCGGCCGCGTTGATGCTCGGCCGGTTTCTCGGGGCGCACACTTTCAGTTGATCTGAAAGTTCCCCAGGCACTCTTGATCGACGTGTTCCTTACTCAGGAACTCGGCAACTTTCTATTGCCCGTTAAACCATTAAAAGAGCGAGAACCCCCATGGAAGACGCCAGTAGACGGTTCGCTGTATGCCTGTGTTCCAGCGGTGTACGGCGAACATTAAAACAGCACGACAACAACTCCCAGAATCGATCGCTGCCGGGCGACTCGACGCACTTTCACTCGCCGTTAGTTAGTTGAGTGATTGCTGTGCCGTGCCGCCAGCCAGCGGCAGGAGCACCCAGCATGAACACCGTAAAAACCGCCAAAAAAACCCTCAAGGGCAGCCCGCGCGACACGGGCAAACTGTCAATGCGCGCCGCCCGTGAAGCGCAGAACGGCCTGGCCGTGACCCTCGCCAACCTCAAGACCAGCAGCGCTGGCCTGACCGAACTTGACGCCGAAGGCCGCCTGCTGCGCGACGGCAGCAACGAGGTGGCCCACGATCAGCCGCCCCACGCCCTGGTGCAAGTGCTGAAGGCCTTCAACAATCCCTTCATCTATGTGCTGCTGACCCTCACGGTCATCAGCTTCATCACCGACTTCTGGATCCCGCTGCGCGACGGCGAAGACACCGACCTGACCGGCGTCATCATCGTCCTGGTGATGGTCCTGGCCAGCGGCCTGATGCGCTTCTGGCAGGAGTATCGCTCGGGCAAATCCGCCGAAGCCCTCAAGACCATGGTGCGCACCACCGCCAGCGTACTGCGCCGCGACCAGCCGGGCAGCACGCCGACCCTGCGTGAAGTGCCCATGCGTGAACTGGTGGCAGGCGACATCGTACAGCTGTCGGCCGGCGACATGATCCCCGCGGACATCCGCCTGCTCGAATCCCGGGACCTGTTCATCAGCCAGGCGGTGCTGACCGGTGAAGCCTTGCCGGTGGAGAAATACGACACCCTGGGCGATGTCGCGCAGAAATCGGCGGCGAGCGTGGCCAGCGAGCAGAACAACCTGCTGGACCTGTCCAACATCTGCTTCATGGGCACCAACGTGGTCAGCGGCACCGCGCGCGCCGTGGTGGTCGCCACGGGCCCACGCACCTACTTTGGCTCGCTGGCCAAGGCCATCGTCGGCTCGCGCACGCAAACCGCCTTCGACCGTGGCGTCAACAGTGTCAGTTGGCTGCTGATTCGCTTCATGCTGGTGATGGTGCCGGTGGTGTTGCTGATCAACGGCTTCACCAAGGGCGACTGGAGCGAAGCCTTCATGTTTGCCCTGGCCGTGGCGGTCGGCCTGACCCCGGAAATGCTGCCAATGATCGTCAGTGCCAACCTGGCCAAAGGCGCGGTGGCGATGGCCAAGCGCAAAGTGGTGGTCAAGCGCCTCAATGCGATCCAGAACTTCGGTTCGATGGACGTGCTGTGCACCGACAAGACCGGGACCCTGACCCAGGACAAAATCATCCTCGAACATCACCTCGACAGCGCCGGCCAGCGCGACGACGCGGTGCTGGAGTTGGCCTGGCTCAACAGTCACCACCAAAGCGGCATGAAAAACCTGATGGACCAGGCGGTGGTGCAATTCGCCCAGCAGAACCCGCGTTTCAAGGCGCCCTTGGCCTACCGCAAGATCGATGAATTGCCCTTCGACTTCATCCGCCGGCGCCTGTCGATCATCGTCGAAGACAACCGCGCCGATCACCTGCTGGTGTGCAAGGGGGCAGTCGAGGAGATGCTCGCCATCAGCAGCCACCTGCACGAGGACGGCGCGCTCGTGCCCCTCGATGAGCCGCGACGCGAAGCCTTGCTGCGCCTGGCCAACCAATACAACGAAGACGGCTTCCGGGTGCTGGTGCTGGCGACCCGGCACATCCCCAAGGCCCAGAGCAAAGCCCAGTACGCCACGGGCGACGAGCACGACCTGGTGATTCGCGGCTTCCTGACCTTCCTCGATCCGCCCAAGGAAACTGCCGGCCCGGCGATTGCCGCGCTGCGGGACATGGGCGTGACCGTCAAGGTGCTGACCGGCGACAACCCCGTGGTGACCTGCAAGATCTGCCGTGAGGTCGGCCTTGAACCCGGCACCCCGCTGCTCGGCCAGGACATCGAGCCGATGGACGATTCGACCCTGCAACAACAGGTCGAGACGCGCACGGTGTTTGCCAAGCTGACACCGCTGCAGAAATCCCGGGTGCTCAAGGCGCTGCAAGCCAACGGCCACACCGTCGGTTTCCTCGGCGACGGGATCAACGACGCCCCGGCCCTGCGCGATGCCGACGTGGGCATCTCGGTGGACAGCGGGACCGACATTGCCAAGGAATCAGCGGACATCATCCTCCTGGAAAAAAGCCTGATGGTGCTCGAAGAAGGCGTGCTCAAGGGCCGCGAGACCTTCGGCAATATCATGAAGTACCTGAACATGACCGCCAGCTCCAACTTCGGCAACGTGTTCTCGGTGCTGGTGGCCAGTGCGTTCATTCCCTTCCTGCCGATGCTGGCGATCCACCTGCTGCTGCAGAACCTGATGTACGACATCTCCCAACTGGCCCTACCGTGGGACAAGATGGACAAGGAGTACCTGAGCAAACCGCGCAAATGGGATGCGCAGAACATTGGGCGATTCATGCTGTGGATCGGGCCGACCTCGTCGATCTTCGACATCACCACCTTCGCCCTGATGTGGTACGTGTTCGCCGCCAACAGCGTGGAAATGCAGAGCCTGTTCCAGTCCGGCTGGTTCATCGAAGGGCTGCTGTCCCAGACCCTGGTGGTGCACATGCTGCGCACCCGCAAGATCCCGTTCTTCCAGAGCACCGCGGCGCTGCCGGTGATCCTGATGACCGGGTTGGTCATGGTGCTGGGCATCTACATTCCGTTCTCGCCACTGGGCAACCTGGTGGGCCTGACCCCACTGCCGTGGTCCTACTTCCCGTGGTTGGTGGGCACCCTGCTCAGCTACTGCGTGGTCGCCCAAGTGATGAAGACCCTCTACATCCGGCGCTTCAAGCAATGGTTCTGAGGGGTTGAGGCCTCCCGGCCGGGTAGCTGTCGAAGAAGCATTCCCATTGTCCTAGCCGTTACGGCCATTGGGAAACACCAAGCGAAACACCGTCACACGCCCAGGTGAACTCTCCACCTGGGCCAAGCCCTGGTGCAGGCTCATGATCGAGCGCACGATGGCCAGCCCCAGGCCGGTGCCGCCCTGAGCGCGGGAGCGGCTGTTGTCGACGCGGTAGAAGCGGTCGAACAGGTGCGGCAGATGCTGGGATTCGATGCCCGCGCCGGGGTTGCTCACCTGCACCGACACGTGTTCGCCGTGACTGTCGATAACCAGCGAAATCGCCTGCCCGTCAGGGCAATGGCGAATCGCGTTGGACAGCAAGTTCGACATCGCGCGCTGGATCATCAGCCGGTCGCCCAGGGCTCGTCCGCTGCCGGAAACCTGCAGGGTGATGTGTTTTTCCTGCGCCGCCAGGCTAAACAAATCGGCGACCCTCAGCGCTTCATCCTCCAGGCAAATCACCTCAAAGGGCACCAGCGCCGCCGGGTGGCTGACCTGGGCCAGGAACAGCATGTCGGAAACGATCCGCGTGACTCGCGCCAGTTCCTCGGTGCAGGATACCAGCACCGCCTTGTACTCCTCGGTTGGACGCTCCCGCGACAGGGTCACCTGGGCCTTGCCCATCAGGTTGCTGATGGGCGAACGCAGTTCGTGCGCCAGATCGTCGGAGAATTGCGACAGTTGCTGCACACCGTTGTCGAGCCGGTGCAGCATGAAGTTGATGCCATGCGCCAGTTCGCTAAGCTCCTGGGGCATATTGGCTTCCGACAGTCGATGATTCAGGTCCTGGGCCGAAACCATCGCCGCGACTTTGCGAAACTCACGCAGCGGGGCAAGGCCGCGCTGGACAACCGCCCAGGCACTGAGGCCAATCAGGATCAACAGCAACGGCAAGGCAATCAGGGTCGAGCTGAGGTAGGCACTGAGCAAGGCCTCATCGTTGGATCGGTCAATCGACAACAGCACCACAACCGACTGGCCATCGTTGAGCGGCATCAATTGGGTGGCCGTCAGAAAGTGCCTGCCCTGATCATCCGAGCGGCTGAAGTAGCTGACCTTGCCCTGGCTCGCCGCGGCCACCTCACGACGAGCCTGCGCCGGTAACGGCAGTGGGCTGCCGACACTGAGCAACGGTGCCGTCGGGTCGCCTTGATCGAGGATCGTCAGGTTCAGGTTGTCATGCCCCATGACCTGGTCCAGCAATGAGTGCGGCTTGAGCGACAGGTCGCTGGCGCGCTGCTCCAGTGCCAGGCTGTGGCGAATCTGCTGCATTTTCCTTTCCAGGCCGCCCTTGGCCAGGGCGTCCAGTTCGTGGGTCAGCGCCAGGAACGCGAGAATGGCCAACACCACCACCAGTAGTGCGCCCAGTACGCTGACCGTCAGCCCCAAGCGCATCGACAGGCTGGCCGGTTTCATTCGCGCGCCTCCAGCACATAACCGACGCCGCGCAGGGTGTGGATCAGCTTACGGTCGAATGGATCGTCGATCTTGGCCCGCAAGCGGCGGATCGAAACCTCGACCACGTTGGTGTCACAGTCGAAGTTCATATCCCACACCAGGGAAATGATCTGGGTCCGCGAGAGCACTTCACCCGACTGGCGCATCAGCAGGTGCAGCAACGCGAACTCCTTGGTGGTCAGGTCGATACGTTGCTCACCCCGGAACGCCCGATGTCGCCCCTGATCCAGCTCCAGGTCGGCCACCTTCAACACCTGAGGCAACGGAATCTGCCCGCTGCGCCGCAGCAAGGTGCGTACCCGCGCCAGCAGTTCGGGAAACTCGAAGGGTTTGACCAGGTAGTCATCAGCCCCCAGATCCAGCCCACGGACCTTATCGGCAAGCCGCCCTCTGGCGGTCAGCATCATCACCAGGGTGTTGCCACTCTTGCGGATATGTTCCAGCACGAACCAGCCATCTACCTCAGGAAGGTTTACATCAAGTATCACCAAGTCATAGGCCTGTTGCCGGGCCAGGTGAAGTCCATCTGCACCATTGTTCGCACAGTCCACTACATAGCCACTTTCGGTCAGCCCCTGGTGCAAATATTCGGCAGCTTTCAGCTCGTCCTCGATCACAAGGATTCGCATAGTTGTTCACCTTTAAACAAATAACGCATGGATTTATTCAGAGCACGACAAAGATGTTTTCATACGGCTCCGTGGTTCAAAATGAGCCGCTCGTGCACCACGCTAATGTCTGTAGTGGCTTCAGGGTCAACCGGAATCCGCGGCCTTGAGTGCTGCAATCCACAAGCGCGACAAAATGCCGCAACTAACAGCCCGGGTAATTCACGAACAAACAAAATCAACAAGTGCATCTGAGCGGATAAACCATCGGTGTTTGTATCGTCATATTTCTATGGCGACGCCTATAACGTTCCGACACTTTCCATCCTAATACACAAGTTCCTACGCAAACCGCGGATAACGTATTTGTAATTATCCAGCCACCTTACTGATAAGCACCGACCTCTAGATTAACGCCATCGCCTGTTTCGCATTTAAGGAACGTCCACAGTGCAGGGTTATCAATGCGTCGTTAGTCCACCCAGGATCAGAAAGTTACTCACTGGCCCTGCTGTTTTACTGCTCAGTCTGGCAATCGCCGCCAGTGCCTTGCCGGCCATGGTACAGGCCGCACCATTGACCCTGGAGCGAGCGCTGCAGAGTGCCTTTGCCCACAACCCGAATCTGGCTGCGGCGCAATGGGAAATCGGCGTCGCCGAGGGTGATCGCCAGCAAGCCGGGCTGATCCCCAATCCGCAAGTGTCCTGGGAGGCCGAAGACACCCGACGCCGCTCGCGAACCACCACGCTGATGCTCAGCCAACCGCTGGAGCTGGGTGGAAAACGCGGCGCCAGAATCGAAGTGGCCGAGCGAACGCAGGACGCGGCGGGTATCGAACTGGAACGTCGACGCAATGAATTGCGCGCGGATGTGTTCCAGGCCTTCTACAACTCGACCATCGCTCAGCAACGTTTGTTACTGACCGAGCAATCCTTGCAACTGGCCGAGCGCGGACTGCGCGTAGCCCAGGGACGCATCAACGCCGGCAAGGCGGCGCCGGTCGAAGCCACGCGCGCGCAGGTGCAACTGTCCCAGGTGCGCCTGGAACTGCGTCGCGCCGAACGTGACCAGGCCACCGCCTATCAGCAGCTGGCACAGGTCACCGGGGCCCCACAGGCCACCTTTACCCGCGTCGAAGAACCGACAACCGCATTGCCGGCCATTGCCTCGCCACAGACCCTGCTTGATCGCCTCCCCACTACCGCCGAGCTGCGCCTGGCGCGCTTGCAGATCAACCAGAAGGAAGCCTCGCTAGGCCTGGAAAAGGCCCTGCGCATCCCCGACCTGACGGTGAGCATCGGTAGCCAGTACAGCGAGACCGATCGCGAACGGGTCAACCTGCTGGGCGTGTCGATGCCGATTCCATTGTTCAATCGCAACCAGGGCAATGTGCTGGCCGCCGCGCGCCGCACCGACCAGGCTCGGGACCTGCGCAACGCCAGCGAATTGCGCCTGCGCTCCGAGGTCCAGTCAGGCCTGGAGCAATGGGCCACTGCCAACACCGAAGTCAACGCCTTCAACCAGGTGATCCTGCCGGCGGCCCAAAGTGCAGTCGACACCGCCACCCGTGGCTTTGAAATGGGCAAATTCAACTTCCTCGACGTGCTCGATGCCCAGCGCACCCTGTTCGAGGCGCGCAGCCAATACCTGCAGGCCGTGGCCGATTCCACCGATGCCTGGGTGCGTATCGAACGCATCTATGGCGACACCCGCGCCCTCCTCCCCACCCCTTGAAATCCTATCTATAGCCGTATTGCGCACCCGTCCGGTCGTACTGACCCAACGGTGCCTGGAGTATCCATGGACAAAAAAGCCATCCTGGCCATCGCTTTGACCCTGATCGCCGGCATCGGCCTCGGTTCATTGCTGACCACCCGCGCCACGTCGGCGCCCGTCGCAGAGCAGTCGCACGCCGAGCACGGCACACCCGCCCAGATCACGGCCGACACACCCGCTGAAGCAGAACCGGAGGAAGCCGAAGGTCACCTGACGCTCAGCGACGAGCAAATCAATGCCGCCGGCATTCAATTGGCCGAGGCGCGGCCACAGGTCATGGCGCTGTCGCTGGCGTTCCCCGGCGAAGTACGTTTTGACGAAGACCGCACTGCTCACATCGTTCCCCGCGCCCCCGGGGTGGTCGAGCAGGTGCTGGTCAACCTCGGACAAGCGGTGAAAAAGGGGCAGTTGCTGGCGGTGATTGCCAGCCCGCAAATCTCCGAGCAACGCAGTGAACAGGCGGCCGCCCAGCGTCGCGTTGAATTGGCGCGCAGCACCTTTGAGCGTGAACGCCAGTTGTGGCAGGAGCAGATTTCCGCCGAGCAGGATTTTCTGCAAGCGCGCCAGGCCCTGCAAGAAGCCGAGATCGCCCTGAACAACGCCCGCCAGAAAATCAGCGCATTGAGTGGCAGCAGCGCCACCGGTGGTGGCAATCGTTATGAGTTGCGGGCGCCCTTCGACGCGATGGTGGTGGAAAAACACCTGACCCTGGGGGAAGTGGTCAACGACGCCACCAGCGTGTTTACCCTCTCCGACCTGTCGCGGGTCTGGGTAACGTTTGGGGTTTCACCCAAGGACCTGGACAGCGTACGAGTCGACACGTCGGTCAACGTCAATGCCCCGGAACTGAATGCCGAAGTGGCGGGCAACGTGTCCTACGTCGGCAGCCTGCTGGGCGAGCAAACCCGCACGGCCACGGTCCGGGCCAGCCTCGCCAACCCAGACGGCGCCTGGCGTCCGGGGTTGTTCGTGACCGTGCGGGTCACCACCGATACCCGCCAGGCCTCGGTCACCGTCCCCGAAACCGCGATTCAGACCATTGAGGACAGCCCCCGTGTTTTCGTGCGCACGGACGACGGCTTTGAGGCCCGGACGGTAGCGCTCGGCAGCCGCTCCGCAGGCCAGGTGGAAATCATCCAGGGGCTGGATGCCGGGGCGCGCGTCGCCACGGCGGGCAGCTTCATCCTCAAGTCAGAACTGGGCAAGGCTTCGGCCGAGCACGCTCACTGATCCGCTATCGGCACAAGAAGGTCCTCATGTTCGAACGCCTGATCCAATTCGCCATCGAGCAGCGCATCATCGTGCTGCTCGCGGTTCTACTCATGGCTGGCCTGGGTATCGCCAGCTACCAGAAGTTGCCGATCGACGCCGTGCCGGACATCACCAACGTCCAGGTGCAGATCAACACCGCGGCCGCCGGGTTCTCGCCGCTGGAAACCGAGCAGCGCATCACCTTCCCCATCGAGACGGCCATGGCCGGGTTGCCGGCGCTGGAACAGACCCGTTCGCTGTCACGTTCCGGGCTGTCGCAAGTGACGGTGATCTTCAAGGAAGGCACCGACCTGTTCTTCGCCCGGCAATTGGTCAATGAACGGCTGCAGGTGGCCAAGGAGCAACTGCCTCCGGGCGTCGAGGCCGTCATGGGCCCCATCTCCACGGGACTCGGGGAGATTTTCCTGTGGACCGTGGAAGCCACGGCCGATGCACGCAAGGAGGACGGCAGCGCCTACACCCCCACCGATCTGCGGGTGATCCAGGACTGGATCATCAAGCCGCAACTGCGCAATGTGCCCGGCGTGGCGGAGATCAACACCATCGGCGGCTTTGCCAAGGAGTATCAGGTTGCCCCCGACCCCAAGCGCCTGGCCGCCTACAAGCTGACGTTGACTGACCTGGTGAGCGCACTGGAACGCAACAACGCCAACGTCGGTGCCGGGTACATCGAGCGCAGTGGGGAGCAGTTGCTGATTCGCGCTCCCGGCCAGGTGGCGAGTCTCGATGACATCGCCAACATCGTCATGGCCAATGTCGACGGCACACCGATCCGGATCAAGAACGTCGCCAGTGTCGACATCGGCCGTGAATTACGCACCGGTGCTGCCACTGAAAACGGCCGGGAAGTGGTACTCGGCACGGTGTTCATGCTGATCGGCGAAAACAGCCGAACGGTGTCGCAAGCGGTGGCCAGCAAGCTTGAACAAATCAACCGGACCCTGCCTCAGGGCGTGGTCGCAGTGACGGTGTATGACCGCACCACGCTGGTCGACAAAGCCATTGCCACGGTCAAGAAAAACTTGATCGAAGGCGCGATCCTGGTGATCGCCATCTTGTTCCTGTTCCTGGGCAATATCCGCGCTGCGCTGATCACCGCCATGGTGATCCCCCTGGCCATGCTCTTCACCTTCACCGGCATGTTCACCAACAAGGTCAGCGCCAACCTGATGAGCCTCGGCGCGCTGGACTTCGGCATTATCGTCGACGGTGCAGTGGTCATCGTCGAGAACGCCATCCGCCGTCTGGCCCACGCCCAGCAGCAACATGGCCGTATTCTCACGCGCTCCGAGCGCTTTCATGAAGTCTTCGCGGCAGCCAGGGAAGCACGACGGCCGCTGATCTACGGCCAGTTGATCATCATGGTGGTGTACTTGCCGATCTTCGCCCTGACCGGGGTCGAGGGCAAAATGTTCCATCCAATGGCGTTCACCGTGGTGATTGCCCTGCTCGGCGCCATGCTGCTCTCGGTGACCTTCGTGCCGGCGGCCATCGCGATGTTTGTCACCGGCAAGGTCAAGGAAGGCGAGAACCTGGTCATGCGCGGCGCGCGCCGGGCCTATGCGCCGGCGCTGGATTGGGTCATGGGGCACCGCCAACTGGCGTTCGCCCTGGCGCTCGCGATGATCGGCGTCTGCACGGTGGTCGCCAGCCGCATGGGCAGTGAGTTCGTGCCCAGCCTCAGCGAAGGCGACTTCGCCCTGCAAGCCTTGCGCGTACCGGGCACCAGCCTGAGCCAATCAGTGGACATGCAACAGCGCCTGGAAACACTGCTGCTGGAAAAGATCCCCGAAGTGCAGCGTGTGTTCGCCCGCACCGGCACCGCCGAGATCGCCTCCGACCCGATGCCGCCCAACATCTCCGACAGCTACGTGATGCTCAAGCCGCAGCAACAGTGGCCCGACCCGAACAAAAGCCGCGAGGCGCTGATCGCCGATATCCAGCGGGTGACGGCGCTGTTGCCGGGCAGTAACTATGAGTTGTCGCAACCGATCCAGCTGCGCTTCAACGAGCTGATTTCCGGGGTGCGTAGCGACGTCGCGGTCAAGGTCTTCGGTGACGACATGGACGTACTCAACAGCACCGCGACGAAAATTGCGGCGACCTTGCAAACCATCGATGGCGCCTCGGAGGTCAAGGTCGAACAGACCACTGGCCTGCCGGTACTGACCATCAATATCGACCGCGACAAGGCCGCGCGTTACGGGCTCAACGTCGGTGATGTGCAAGACACCATTGCGGTGGCGGTTGGCGGACGCCAGGCCGGCATCCTGTATGAAGGTGATCGGCGCTTCGACATGGTGGTGCGTTTGTCCGACGCCATGCGCAAGGACGTCGAGGGCCTGTCGAAGCTGCTGATCCCAGTACCCGCCCTGCTCAACGGCAGCGCCGACACCATCGGCTTCATCGCCCTGGCGGACGTTGCCAGCCTGGATCTGGTGCTCGGGCCAAACCAGGTCAGTCGCGAGAATGGCAAGCGCCTGGTGATTGTCAGTGCCAACGTGCGTGGCCGCGATATCGGTTCGTTCGTGCAGCAGGCCAGTGCCCGGATCGAGCAGCAGGTGCAGATTCCTGCCGGTTACTGGACCACCTGGGGAGGCCAGTTCGAGCAGTTGCAGTCGGCAGCCAAGCGCCTGCAGATTGTGGTGCCGGTGGCCTTGCTGCTGGTGTTCGCGCTGCTCTTCATGATGTTCAACAACCTCAAGGATGGCTTGTTGGTGTTCACCGGGATTCCGTTCGCGTTGACCGGTGGCGTAATGGCGCTGTGGCTGCGGGACATTCCACTGTCGATCTCCGCCGGCGTGGGATTCATCGCCCTGTCCGGAGTGGCAGTGCTCAACGGCCTGGTGATGATCGCCTTCATCCGCAACCTGCGCGAGCAAGGTCTATCCCTTGGTGTGGCCGTCAACGAAGGCGCCTTGACGCGCTTGCGTCCGGTGTTGATGACCGCGCTGGTGGCGTCCCTGGGCTTCATTCCCATGGCCCTGGCAACCGGTACCGGTGCCGAGGTCCAACGGCCCCTGGCCACCGTGGTGATCGGTGGAATCCTGTCGTCGACGGCCCTCACGTTATTGATATTGCCGGCGCTGTATCACTGGGCCCATCGGCGGGATGAAGAGGCAGTGAGCGAATAACCCGTGCACTAATCCGTTTGTGCTTACTTGCCCGCAGTCATTAATGGCTGCGGGTTTTTTAGTGCTCGAGATATTTACATGACTGATCTGTCATCGCATCGCCACGTCGACGAAAGGTCGGCATTGATAATATTCCGCTTTATTTAACCGAGGTCATCGACATGAAACTCAGCCAACTTATCAGCCTCACCGCGGCACTGATTGTTTCCACTAACGCCCTCGCCGAAAGTGGCGGCGACAGGCGATTTGAAACGATGATGCAGAACAATCAGATGGCCATGCAGCGCTATGCCGCCCAACAAGGCAAGGAACAACCCATCGTCAAGGAATATGCCTATGGCATGAAACTGGATGTGGCCAAAGTGGTGAATGTCACTCCCCCGATAAAGTCCTGCGGGCCCGTGCCGGCGCAGATGACCTATGAAGACACCCGCGGGCAACTCAATACCCTGCGCTACACCATCGCCGGCGACTGCAGCCGTCGCGGCGGTTGACCCCACTGAGCCCGGCAACGTCCGCCCGCCGCTGGAGCGAGCGCACTCGCTCCAGCGGCTATGGCAGCCGCAACAATCCGCAGAGCAAAAAAAAGCGTCCCGAAGGACGCTGAAAAATTCACCTCTTCCAAAGGAGCAAGACGCTACCAAGGTGAATGGACACTGTGAACGCTGATCAACCCTCCGAGTTCTTGCCCTGCTTGCCCTCATCCTGTGAGTCCGCGTTGGCCGTCGACTGGACATCAACCGTGCTCGAAGTACCGTGCACTTGTTGCTGACTCAGTTTGAACGCTGCCAGGTATTGCTGAGAACGCTCGGCGCCCCCTTCGGCAAATACACTGCTGCTGGCCACGGCAACTACCGTAATAAACACGAACTTCACAAGTTTCATGACAGGCTTCCTCTTACCATCATCGGAATGACTCGCCGACCTATTGGCCTTCAAGTCTTTGGCTTGCCGACAAGTATAAAAAAGCCAAGTTAACAGGAGCATGGGCGGGACATTACATTCTTGATAGGTTGGCTATTCAAACGGCCCTATACGGCTCATCCCATGCCCCACTATCAAAGAATTGCCAAAGGGTATTCGACAATCAGCCGGACTTCGTCCAGGTCCGACTCGAATGCCGTGGCCCGGGTGTTCGCCTGGCGCACGCGCAACGACAGATCCTTGAGCGAACCGGACTGCACCACGTATTTGACTTCGATATCCCGCTCCCAGCGCTTCTGGTCCGTCAACGGATTGCCCTCGGCATCGCGGCGCATGTACACCGTGTTGGCGTTGGAGTAGTCGGCATCACTGCCGCGACCATAACGGGTCATGAAACTCAGGCCCGGGACTCCGTAAGTGGTCATGTCCAGGTCATAACGCACCATCCACGAACGCTCCTTGGGCGAGTTGAAGTCGCTGTACTGGATCGAGTTGTCGAGGAAGATCGAGTCCGACTGCCGCAGGTAGTCGAAGTCATCGTTGCCGTTATTGCGCTGGTGGGACAGCGCCAGGCTGTGGGCACCGAACTTCACCCCGGCCTTGGCACTCCAGATGTTGTTGTCGAACCGGCCCAGCAACTGCTGGCCCTCATCCACCGCCTTGTAATAGTTCAAGCCACCGAACAGCGAGACCTCCTCGCCCAGCGGATAACTCAGGGTCGTACCGGCGTAGTACTGATTCCAGGCGTCCTTCAGTCGGCTGGAATACAGGCTGACGCTGACGTGCCGGTTGAGGCTGTAGTCGCCGCCGAAGTACGCCACCCAAGGCGAGTTGACCGGCCCGGCATAAAAGGTTGCGAAGTTGTCGCGCATGTTGCTCGAAACCGGCTGGCTCATTGCGTGCAGACGACCGCCCTGCAGCGTCAGGCCCTCCAGGCTGGTGTTGCTGGCCGTGACCCCGGTGAAACTTTCCGGCAGCAGTCGCGAATCCCCGGCAGCCACCACCGGCGTGGCAGGAAACACATCGCCCACCTTGACCACCGTATCAAACGCCCGGATTTTCGCCGCGCCACCCAGCTTGGAGTATTCATCGCGGGCCTCGCCCCGGGCGTCGACCGGCAGTACATCGAACGAACTGCGTGCGCCATTGCGCCCGTCGCCGGTGTCCAGTTTCAGGCCGATCATGGCGAAGGCATCCACCCCGACACCCACGGTGCCCTGTGTGAATCCCGATTCGAACTTGCTGATAATCCCTTGTGCCCAGGCCTCGGAATAACCATTGCCCGTAGGGCTGGACTGGCCGTTGCGGTGATCACGGTTGAAGTAGTAGTTGCGGTTGAGCACCGTCAGGCTGCTGCCCTCGACAAAACCTTCGGGCTTCTCTTCGGCCACCGCCAGTGAAGCGCCGGAACCGGCCAGCGCGGCTATCGCCGCCAGGGTCAATGTTGTGTTGTTATTCATCTTTCGCTCCTGAATGTTTGGCGCAAAGTCTTGTTGTAGTGCGGGGCCGGGCGCCCCAGGTCCGCCGAGCGATATCGTGGCAAGCACGAGATAACGTGAAGATGATGGGCGAATGACAATTTCGTCATGCACGGGCGTGGTGTCGGGCGCAATGGCCGGCAACGCCTTTGACTGTACATCCATACAGATAAAGATTGATCCAGGCCGCCGCACCGCGCATGCTGTGCAGCTTGTTACCTGAAGACTGATGGTCGATATGCGTCTGTATCTGTGTGAAAAACCTTCCCAGGCCAAAGACATTGCCGCGGTGCTCGGCGCCAGCCGGCGTGGCGATGGCTGCTGGCTGGGGACGGGGATCACCGTCACCTGGTGCATCGGCCACCTGCTGGAAACCGCGCCACCGGATGCCTACGACGCCCGCTATAAACGCTGGGTGCTGGCAGACCTGCCGATCATTCCCGAAAAGTGGAAGATGCTGGTCAAGCCCAAGACCGCCAGCCAGTTCAAGGCGGTCAAGCGGCTGTTGGGTGAGGCCCAGGAACTGGTGATCGCCACCGACGCCGACCGTGAGGGCGAAATGATTGCCCGCGAACTGGTGGAGCACTGTCGCTACCGCGGGCCGATCCAGCGGCTGTGGTTGTCGGCGCTCGACGATGCCTCGATCCGCAAGGCCCTGGCGGCCCTCAAGCCGGGAGCGGAGACTTTCAGCCTGTATCACTCGGCACTGGGTCGCTCGCGGGCCGACTGGTTGATCGGCATGAACATGAGCCGGCTGTTCACCCTGCTCGGGCGCCAGTCCGGTTACCAGGGCGTCCTGCCGGTGGGTCGAGTGCAAACCCCGACCCTGCGCCTGGTGGTGGACCGCGACCGCAGCATCGCCGACTTCGTGCCAGTGCCCTATTGGGCGATCGACGTGCAATTGCTGCACGACGCGACCCCGTTTACCGCCCAATGGCGGGCGCCGTCGGACCTGTGCGATGAACAGGACCGTTGCCTCAATCAAGCGTTGGCCCAGCAAGCGGCGCAAGCCATGCGCACTGCCGCCAGTGCGCGCCTGGTCAAGCTGCGCACCGAGCGGGTGCGGGAGGTCGCGCCACTGCCCTTCGACCTTGGCACCCTGCAGGAAATCTGCTCGAAAAAACTCGGCCTGGGGGCCCAGGAAACCCTCGACGTGGCCCAGGCGCTGTACGAAACCCATAAAGTCATCACCTACCCACGCAGCGACTGCGGCTACCTGCCCGTGAGCCAGCACGGCGAAGCACCGGCGATTCTGCAGGCCCTGGGCCGCGCGGACCCAAGCCTGGCGCCGTTGCTCCAGCACCTGGAGCCGCAACGCCGCTCCCGGGCCTGGAACGACGCCAAGGTCAGCGCCCACCACGGCATCATCCCCACCGCCGCCGCGCACAATTTCGAGCGCCTGAGCGGCAAGCACCGGGCGGTCTACACCTTGATTCGCGCGCGCTACCTGGCGCAGTTCCTGCCCAACCATGAGTACGACCGCACCCAGGCCGACTTCGACTGTGCCGGCCACGCTCTGCGCGCAGTGGGCAAGCAGGTGGTGGAGCCGGGCTGGAAACGCGCCATGCCCGAGGCTCTGGCAGCCGCCAAGGGACGCGAAGCCGCCGCCCCGCAAAACCTGCCGCCCCTGACCCAGGGCAGCGACTATCCGGTTGCCGACGTCAATCTCAAGGACCTGTGGACCCAACCACCCAAGCCGTTTACCGAGGGCGACCTGATCAAGGCCATGAAAAACGTGGCCAAGCTGGTGCAGGACCCGCTGCTCAAGCAAAAACTCAAGGACACCACCGGCATCGGCACCGAAGCCACCCGCGCGGGAATCATCCAGGGGCTGCTGGACCGCGGTTACCTGGTCAAGCACGGCAAGGCGCTGGCTGCCACACCGGCGGCCTTCAGCCTGATCGACGCCGTCCCCCGAGCCATCGCCGATCCCGGCACCACGGCCATCTGGGAACAAGCCCTGGACATGGTGCAGAGCGGTGAAATGAGCCTGGAAGAGTTCGTCGCCAAGCAGGCCGCCTGGATGAGCAAGCAAGTGGGCCGCTGCACCGGCCTGCGCCTGACCATCAGCGGCCCGGCAAGCCCGGCCGGCAAAGGCGCGACACCCTGGAAAGGCAAACGCAAGAGCCCCTCACGCAAAGCCGCAACGACCGGCAAACGCAAGGCCAAGCCCAAGGCCTGAATGGCAACTGCTGAACGTGTAGGCAGTGGGTCAGGTGCCAGCGATGTTGAATGCACTGGCCCCATCGCGAGCAAGCTCGCTCCTACAGTGTTTTTGGCTGGCCGTAGGTCTCGCGTACACCCAGCACATGTGTGGGACTGGGCTTGCCCGGGATAGAACCAAGATCAACAGCCCTCTAACTCCCCACCACCGGACAAGGCCCACCCGCCTCGGCCCACACTTTGAACTGGCTGACGAACACATCGTGGGGCACCGGTACCGGGGCTCGGTTGCCGCCGGGGTTCCAGCCCCAGAGCACCAGCTTGTCGTCGCTGACATGCTTGATCAACGCGGCAAAGTCGCGGTCGCCGTTGCTCGAACGGTCCTTGATCATCTGGCACAACTGATCGGCCGGCAGCCCGATCCAGGCCATTTTGTGTGCCGCCGGCGGCAGGCTCCAGTGCGGGGCGCCCGGTGGCGCGTGGGGGCCATAGCTGGCCGGTGGATTGGACTCGCCATGACAGGTGGCACAGGGCAATCCGGCAGCCCCCTTGCCCTCCACCCCACGCACCACACTCATGCCGTGGGTCAGCCCGGCATCGAACTGCAAAGGCGCATCCCCGGGGATATGGCAGTTCTGGCAGCGCGGGCTCTGGAACACCTTCTGCACCGTGCCGAATGCACTCAGCGCCGGCGACTCGTCGGCGAACAGGTCCGAGGTGTAGCCGCCCACCCCGAGCAACAGCAGCGTGGCCAAAAACAGGTGGCGTCTCATCTCACACCCCCTCCAGCTGCAACGGCAACTCACGCAGGCGTTGCCCGGTCAGGGCATACACCGCATTGGCCACCGCCGGTGCAGTGGGCGGCACGCCAGCCTCGCCGATACCACCCGGCTTCTCGGTGCTGGGCAGGATGTGCACCTGCACCTCAGGCATTTCGTTGAGCCGCAGCACCTGATAGTCGTGGTAGTTGGACTGCACCACCTGACCGTCCTTGAAGGTCACTTTGCTGTGCAAGGTGAAACCCAGGCCGAAAGTGATGCACGACTCCATCTGCGCGACAATGCTGGCCGGGTTCACCGCAATCCCGCAATCGACGGCACAGACCACCCGGTGCACGCGGATTTTCAGGTTGTCCTGGGACACTTCGCTGACTTGCGCGACATAACTGCCAAAGGACTCGTGCACCGCCACCCCCAAGGCATGCCCCGCCGGCAAGGGTGCCTGCCAGTTGGCCTTTTCCACGGCCAGGTTGAGCACCCCGAGGTGCCGTGGATGGTCCTTGAGCAAAGTCCGCCGGTAGTCCACCGGGTCCTTGCCTGCCGCCGCAGCCAGTTCGTCGATCAAGGATTCCATGACAAAAGCGGTGTGGGTGTGCCCCACCGAACGCAGCCACAGCACACTGATGCCGGTCTTGGGTGAGTGCAGGTCGACCCGGTGATTGGCCAGGCTGGCCAGGTAGGGACTGTCCGCCACCCCTTCGACCGAGGTCTTGTCGATGCCATCCTTGATCATGCTCGCCTCCAGCATGGTCCCGGCCATGATCGACTGCCCCACCAGCACATGCTGCCAGGCCAAGGGCAAGCCATCCGGCCCCAGGCCGATCCGCGCGTGATGCAGGAAGGCCGAGCGGTAGTAGCCGCCACGGATGTCGTCTTCGCGCGACCAGACGGTCTTCACTGGCGCACCGGCGACGTGCGCCACCTGCACCGCCTCACTGACAAAATCCGAGGTCGGGTTGGCCCGCCGACCGAAGCCGCCACCGAGGAATTGGGTATGAATCACCACCTGCTCCGGCTTGAGCCCGGTGATCTTCGCCGCGACCATCTGGTCCAGGGTCTGGAACTGGGTGCCGGTCCAGATCTCGCATTGCGCGTGGGTAATGCGCACCGTGCAGTTGAGCGGCTCCATCGGCGCATGCGCCAGGTACGGCACGCTGTACTCGACATCCACGGTCTTCGTCGCCTTGGCCAACGCGGCGCTGACATCCCCGGCCTGGCTGGCCGGTGTGCCGGGGGTGGTGGCCAGCTTGCGGAAGTCCTGCAGCAGGGTGACGCTGTCCAGGCCTGCATTGGGGCCCAGGTCCCAGTCGATTTTCAGCGCATCGCGCCCCAGCTTGGCGGCCCAATAATGATCGGCCACCACCGCCACGCCCGTGGGCACCTGCAGTACCTTGTGCACCCCGGGCACCGCCAGCGCGGCCTGGGCGTCGAAGGAGCGCACGCTGCCGCCCAGTACCGGCGCACGGGCGACCATGGCGGTGAGCAGCCCCTCGAACTGCACGTCCATGCCGAACTTCGCCTGGCCGGTGATTTTCTCCGGGGAGTCCAGGCGCTTGGTCGGCTTGCCGATCAGGGTCCAGTCCTTGGCGTCCTTGAGTTTGATCGATGCCGGATCCGGCACCGGCAGTTGCCCGGCCTCATTGGCCAGTTCGCCATAGGTGGCCCGCTGGTCGCCGGCAATCACCACCCCCGCTTCGGTGCGCACCTGGGATGGCGCGACGTTGAAGCGCTTGGCAGCGGCTTCGATCAACATCAGACGTGCCGCGGCACCGGCCTGGCGATAGCGGTCGAACTCCATCCAGGTCGAAGTCGAGCCCCCGGTGATCTGCATGCCGCCAAAGGCTGGCAGGCCGTACAACGCCGCCGACGCCGGGGCGTGTTCGACGCGAATCTTGCTCCAGTCCGCGTCCAGTTCCTCGGCGATCAGCATGGTCAGGCCAGTCCAGATGCCCTGGCCCATTTCCGCGTGCCCCAACAGTATGGTGACGCGGCTGTCCGGGGCGATCCGCAGAAAAGCGTTGGGCGCAAAGCCCGAATCCGTGGCCGCGCGGGCAAAGCGGTTGGCCCCGGGGATCAAAAACCCCACCACCAGGCCAGCGCCCAGTACGGCGCTGCCTTTGAGAAAGGAGCGGCGCGAGCTTTCGGTGAGTACGCTCATGCTCAGGCCTCCCCGATGTGCGCAGCACGCTTGATCGCCGCCCGAATACGCGGGTAGGTGCCACAACGGCAGATATTGCCCGACAGCGCCTGATCGATATCACTGTCAGTCGGCGCGGGGATTTTCGCCAGCAGGGCCACCGCCGACATGATCTGCCCGGACTGGCAGTAACCGCACTGCACCACGTCGATCTCGGCCCAGGCCCGCTGCACCGGGTGCGAACCGTCGCTGGACAGGCCTTCGATGGTGACAATCTTCTGCCCGTTGGCCACCGCCGCAGCCGGGGTGATGCATGAGCGCAAAGGCGCACCGTCGACATGCACGGTACAGGCCCCGCATTGCGCCATGCCGCAGCCGAATTTGGTCCCGGTCAGGTGCGCGACATCGCGCAACACCCACAACAGCGGCATGTCGCCGGGCACTTCCAGGGGTTGATCGTTGCCATTGATATTGAACGTCAGCACGGCAATCTCCTCAGGGACGGTCAGGACGCAAGGAGTCCTGGGTCAGCGTCGCTGTGGCATCGAGTGCCTACGCGCGCTGGTGGTTGTCCCTTGAGCTAAGCGCAATTCCCCCCAAAATTGGCGTGGTGCGACCACCGGTCAGGCATCGGCGCAAACGCCCTAGATCCTGGGCCCGCTCAAAATCCGCGTGTAACCCTGCAGAAACAGGGCAAACGCCAGGCACCAGCACAGGGCTGAAATGCCCAGGCCGTGGCTGCTGAACGGCACCAGCAATACCCGGGACAGACCGGCCAACAGCACCAGGGCGAACCCCAGCACCACCCCCTTGGACGGCTGCAGCGGGCGCCCGGTATGCCCCAGGCTGACCCGGGCAATCATCGCCAGCACCAGGCCGCCAATGCCGCCGACCGCCAGCGCGTGGGTCGCCAGGCTCTGTTGCCCCAGCAACCCCAGCTGCCACAGCGCCATGGCCAGCGCGGCCACCAGCAGCCAGGCATAAGCCAGGTACAGCGACCAGAGCAGTGGCACGCGCCAGATACCCCGATCATGCCAGCGCCAAAGGCGCGCCAGGTGCAGGCCACTGATCAACAGGTACAGCGCCGCCAGCCAGGGCCGTGGCAGGTCGTTGAAACCAACGCCGATCAACAACGCTGCCAGCAGGCTGCTGACCAGCAGCACCCGGGTCGGCAGCGGGCTGGCCGGCGCGCCTGGCGCGCGCTGCAGGCCGCGTTGAATAAAGAAGGGAATTACCCGCCCGCCAATGACACTCATCAACCCCGCCACCAACCACAGCGCCGCCAACACGCCACGACGCTGCCAGGCCAGGTCCTCGTGGGCCATGCCCCACAGCGTCAGCCACTGACAACCGGCCAGCAAGCCGATCATCAACAGGATCGGGTAGTTCTCGGTTTTACGCGCCGCGACCAGGTCCCGTCCCAGCAACAGTGCCAGCAACGGCAGGAATGGCAGCTGCAGCACCAGCAAGGCCTCCGCGTCGATCGGCATCAGCCACGCCAGGCGCGCTAGCAGCCATACCAGCACCAGGCCCAGCAGCGGCCAGCCACACAGCCCGCGACGCCCGGTCCAGTTAGGCACCGCCGTCAGCAGGAACCCGGCAATGATCGCCGTGGCAAAACCGAAGGGCATTTCGTGGCGATGCCAGGCCAGCATCCCACCCAGGGGTTGGGCCGCAGGCAAGCGCCCGTACAGCCACAGACTCCAGATCGCCAGGGCGACACAGGCAAACCCGGCGCCGGCGAGGAAAAACGGGCGAAAGCCCAGGCTCCACAGGGGTACGTCCTTGATTGAAGGCATGTCAGGCGCCCCCTTCCATCAGCCATTGATTGCTGCCGAACATTGTTTTTTTCTCCCTTCACCCGTGCGTTGTCCGTGATAGCTATCAAGTCCCGTGCCAGCTCCACCCTCTGGTAATCCGCGGGCTTGACGGCCATAGAGTCATATTGACTGCAAGGCAATGAGGTCGTAATGACACCAAAATGAGTCATATTGACTTCTTGAACACAATACCCGGACAAAAACGCTCGCCAGGCGCCACAAGCCAGCGCCTAAAAGCAAACCAATATCATTTGCACCCTGACACACCTTTTGCTTTAATCGCGACCAATTCCCATTTGCACCTCTGGTGCCATCACGCCGTATGGAAATGCGCTCTTTATGATGGTCGTCGAACCCTCACTCGTGCAGAACCTCTACACCAGCCACCATCGCTGGTTGTACGAGCTGCTGCGCCGTCGCCTGAGCAACGCCTTCGATGCCGCAGACCTGGCCCATGACACCTTCATCCGGGTGCTCAAGCGCCCACAGGAATTCCAGGGCGAAGTCCATGAACGCTCCTACCTGGCGACCATCGCCCGGGGTCTGTGCATTGATCACTGGCGCCGCCGGCAACTGGAACAGGCCTGGCTGCAGGCCCTGAGCGAACGCCCCCAGGCCATGCACCCCTCTCCCGAGCAACGGGCGATCATCGTCGAAACCCTGCACGAAGTGGATGCCATGTTGCAGCGCCTGCCGCAGCGGGTCAGCGACGCGTTCATCCTCGCCCAACTGCACGGCATGCCCTACAAGGCGATCGGCCTTGAGATCGGTGTGTCCGAGCGCATGGTCAAGAAGTACCTGGCCCAGGCCCTGATGCACTGCGCCATGCTCGAGGCCGAACTCGACGGCCTGTTGATCGAGTAACCGCCCTTGCCTCCCAGCACCGTGAACAAACTCAGCCACGCCAGCCTGCAGCAGGCGGCCCATTGGTACGTGCAACTCAACGATCAACAGGTCGGCGAGCAGGAGCGCCTGCGCTGGCAAGCCTGGCTGGCCCAGAGTGGCGAGCACCAGAACGCCTGGCGGTATGTGCAGCGGGTCGGAGAGCGATTTGCCCCGCTGCAGGGCGCCGCCGACTCCCAAGCGGCGAGCAAGGTCCTGCGCGGCACCGGACGCACCAGCGTCACGCGCCGCCAGACCCTCAAGTCGTTGTTGATCCTGACCTCGGGCAGCCTGCTGGGCTTCAGTGCCTGGCGCCAGACCTCGCTGCCCGCCACCCTGGAGCGCTGGACCGCCGACCTTTCCACCGGCACCGGTGAAATACGCGAAACCCGGCTCAGCGATGGCAGCCGGGTCTGGCTCAACGCCTTGAGCGCTCTGGATGTGCGCTTTGACAGCCAGCAGCGCCTGCTCGACCTGCAACTCGGCGAAGTGCTGATCGACACCGCCAAGGACCTCCTCCGACCCTTGCGGGTGCAGACCCGCCACGGCCTGCTACAGGCCATGGGCACGCGCTTGAGTGTGCGCCAGGACCCGGATCGCACCTTGCTCAGTGTGTTCGAAGGCGCGGTACAGGTGCGCTTGGCCAACGCTCAGGTGCAAGTGGTGCCCGCGGGCCGCCAAATGGCCTTCAGCCAGGAGCGCTTCGAGCCCCAACTCCCGGTCTCCCCCGCGCGCGAAGCCTGGCGCCGTGGCGTGCTGCTGGCGGACAACCTGCCCCTGGGCCAGTTGCTCGAGGAGCTGAGCCGCTACCGCCATGGCCATCTGGCCTGCGACCCGAGCGTGGCGCAGATGCCGGTGATGGGCTCCTTTCCGCTCAAGGACACCGACCAGGCCCTGCGCCTGCTGGCCGCTGCGCTGCCGATCAGGGTGGAAAAACCCATGCCGTGGTGGGTCAACGTCGGCGCCAGAAGCTGACAACCAAGATACTGAGAATTATTTTGATTCGCGGTTCCCTTTTGGGGTTTTCGTTCGGATAACCCTGCACACGTACTTCAATTGCCGATCGACTCGATCCAAAGGGACCCCCATGCCGCACCACGTCGCTGCCCGTTTTCGATTTGCCTTGCGTCCCCTGGCGCTGGCCCTGCCGGCCGCCCTGCTGAGCCTCGCCCCGGCAGTCGCCCACGCCGCTGAAACCGCCGCCAGCGAACACTCCAGCAGCAAGCGCCCCTACAGCATCGGCGCCGGCTCGCTGGTTGAGGCCCTGAACAGCTACGCCGAGCAAAGTGGGGTGTTCCTCGCCGGGCACAACGACTTGGCCAGCGGCAAGCGCAGCCCCGGGCTCAACGGCACCTTCACCACTGCCGCTGCCCTGCAGCGCTTGTTGCAAGGCAGCGGCCTGCAGGCCCAGGCCCTGGACAACGGCGGCTACATCCTGCAAGCGGCCCCCAAAGGTGACGGTACCCTGGAGCTGGGCGCCACCACCATCTCCGGCCAGGGCCTGGGCGCGACCACCGAAGACACGCACGCCTACACCACTGGCTCCACCTCTACCGCCACCGGCCTGCCGCTGTCGCTGCGTGAAACCCCGCAATCGGTGACGGTGATCACCCGCCAGCAAATGGACGACCGTGGCGCCCAGAGCGTCGGCGATGTGTTGCGCAATACCCTTGGCATCAGCCAACAGGCCTACGACAGCGACCGCATGGAGTTTTCCTCCCGCGGTTTTGCCATCACCAACTACCAGTACGACGGCATCAACCGTCCCTATGACGGTGTCTACGGTGAAGCGGCAACCAACGTCGACGCCGCCACCCTGGACCGCATCGAAGTGGTCAAGGGCGCAACCGGCCTG
The DNA here is from genome assembly GCF_014236655.1 of Pseudomonas kielensis. Lineage (GTDB taxonomy): Bacteria > Pseudomonadota > Gammaproteobacteria > Pseudomonadales > Pseudomonadaceae > Aquipseudomonas > Aquipseudomonas kielensis. The sequence goes on along the minus strand of NZ_JACMYG010000002.1, from coordinate 107,119 downwards.
ATGACCGGCTCCGGCGACCCGTCCGCCACCGTCAACCTGGTCCGCAAGCAGCCGACCAAGGAATTCAAGGCCTCGGTCAGCGGCACGGCCGGCTCCTGGGACGCCTACCGCACCGAAGGCGACATCTCCGGCCCCCTGAACGACAGCGCCAGCGTACGCGGGCGTTTTGTCGGCGCCTATCAGGACAAGAATTCCTACCTGGACCACTACAGCCAGAAGAAGGACCTGTTCTACGGCATCCTCGAAGCCGACCTGACGCCCGACACCCTGCTGACCTTCGGCATCGACAAGTCCAGCGTGACCCCGCGCGGCACCTCCTGGACCGGTAACCCGACCTACTTCGCCGACGGTGGCCGCACCGACTTCCCGCGCCACTTCAACCCGGGTGCCGACTGGAGCCGTCGCGACTTCGACGACGTCACCTACTTCACCTCCCTGGAACAGGCCCTGGCCAACGACTGGCAGTTCAAGGTCAGCCTCGACCAGAAAACCACCGACCACGACACCCGCCTGGCCTCGGCCAGCGGCGGCAGCCCGGACCGTGCCACCGGTGAAGGCATGTTCCTGTACTGGGGTCGCTGGGAAGGTCACCGCGTGCAGAACACGGCCGACGCCAATGTCTCGGGGCCGTTTACCCTGGGCGGGCGTGAACATGACCTGGTGGCCGGCGTGATGACTTCGCACTCGCGCCAGACCGGCTCGACCTTCGACACCAGTGCCTTCAGCCAGGTACCGGGCAGCATTTATGACTGGGACGGCGACCTGCCGTACCAGGAGTTCCCGAAAAACGGCAAGTACGAGCGCACCCAGAGCCAAAACGGCATGTACCTGGCCACCCGCCTGCGTCCCACCGATAACTTGTCGTTCATCCTCGGCAGCCGCGTGAGCACCTTCAAGTACAACGAAGACTATTCGTACTACCCAGGCGCGGGCCTTGACGACACCCACGCCAGCTACAAGGAACACGGGGTCGTGACCCCCTACGCCGGCGTGGTCTATGACCTCAACGACACCTACTCGGTCTACGCCAGCTACACCTCGATCTACCAGCCGCAGACCTTCAAGGACATCAACGGCAAGACCCTGGCACCGGTGGAAGGCGACAGCTACGAAACCGGCATCAAAGGCACCTACCTGGACGGCAAGCTGAACGCCAGCCTGGCCCTGTTCCGCATCGAACAGGACAACGTCGCCGAATCGATCGGCACTGATCCGGTGACCAACGAAGGCATCTACAAGGCCATCGACGGCGCGACGACCCAAGGCATCGAGCTGGAAATGGCCGGCGAGTTGCAAGACGGCTGGAACCTGATGGCCGGCTACACCTATGCCCGTACCCGTGACCAGGATGAGCAACGGATCTTTGGTTATCCGCTGACCACCTCCAAGCCGGAGCACGTGTTCCGCACGTTCACCACCTACCGCCTGCCGGGTGCGCTGGACAAGGTCACCGTCGGCGGCGGCATCAGTTGGCAGAGTGCGTTCTACGGCAATATCTACAGCGCCAGCGTCGGCGACTACACCCGGATCAAGCAAGGCGGCTACTCCCTGGTCGACCTGATGACCCGTTACCAGTTCAACGAGCACCTGAGCTTTACCGCCAATGCCAACAACGTCTTCGACAAGAAGTACCTGACGGGCCTGGGCAACTTCGACACCACCTACTACGGCGAGCCACGCAACCTGATGCTCACCACCAAGTGGGACTTCTAAACCCCTGACACCCGCACGCTGCCCGCTCCCCGGGCAGTGTGTGGTCTGCCGACAGTCATTATCCCCGCACAACCACGAGCCTTTGCCGCCGCCAGCCATTACACTGGCCCACCGGATGAGCAAAGGACGTTGACCGATGAAGCACGCCATCGCCAAAGATGCCGACAAAGCCCCGCGCTTCTGGCGTGATGCGGCCCTGCCCTTCATCGAGGCCCGTTCCATCGCCGATGGCCGCGAAGTCTGCTACACCCGCCATTCCCACGAACACTTTTCGATCGGTGCAATCACCGCCGGACGCAGCACCTACGTGCACGAACAGGCGTCCTGCGAAGTGGCGACCGGCACCGTGGTGTTGATGAACCCTGGCGACGTGCACGCCTGCAACCCCATCGACGATCAACCCTGGTCGTACCTCATGCTGTATGTCGACACGCCCTGGCTGACCGACCTGCAGCATCAGTTGGGCTTTGCCGCCGAGCTGGACTATCGTCCGTTCGCTTGCACCCATACCGCCGACCGCACGCTGTTCGACGGCCTCAACCAGCTGTATGAACTGTTGCTCGACGCCCAGGCCTCGACCCTGCAAAAGCACAGCGGCGCAGTGGCGTTTTTTACCGAGGTGCAGATCCGCCTCAACCCGGCCCAGGTCATGCTCGACGAACCCAACAGCAAACTGGAGCGTGCCGCCGAATACATCCGCGAACACTGCACCCAGGCGCTCAAGCTCGAAGACATCTGCACGGCCGCCGAGCTTTCAGCCTCGTACCTGATCCGCGCGTTCAAGCAGCAGTACGGCATGACGCCCCATGCCTACCTGGTCAACCGCCGTATCCAGTTCGCCCGCCAGCAGTTGCGCCAGGGCAGATTGATCGCCGACGTGGCGCTGGACGCCGGGTTTGCCGACCAGGCTCATTTTCAACGGGTGTTCAAACAGCACCTGGCCGCGACACCCGGGCAGTATCGCGGCTAACCCTCAGGGCAGCAGCAGGTAGCCGGCACTCACTGCCAGCAACAGCGCCATCACCCGGTTGAACAGGCGCAGGCCCCCGGCGTTGCTCAGGTACTGGCGCAAGAAGGTCCCGGCATAGGCCCAACAGGCCACCGACAGGTAGCACACCACCAGGTACACCGCGGCAAACTGCCAAACCAGCCGCGTCTCGCCGTCCGCGACAAACGCCCCCATTCCCGCGACACAGGCCAGCCACGCCTTGGGGTTGAGCCATTGCATCAAGGCGCCGTAAAAAAAGGTCGGCGCCTGCCTGGCATCGGCGGTGCCCAGGCGCCCGTCATCGGTGGCAAGCTTCCAGGCCATGAACAACAGGAACCCCACCCCCGCCAGTTGCACCACCCGAGTCAACGCCGGCCAGAGCTTGAGCAGCTCATGCAGGCCCAACCCCATCAACACCAGTAACAGCACAAACCCCAAGGTCGCCCCCAGCACATGCCGTTGACTGGCACGAAAGCCATACTGCGCCCCCGAACTCAAGGCCATGATATTCACCGGCCCCGGCGTGATAGACGCAGCCAGCGCAAACGCGGCCATGGACATAATCAGACTCATTGCACTTTTCTCCACTCACTGGGGAACATCCCTGATGTGCAAGGTAAAAGCCGGGCCAATGTCTGTATTGAAGAAAAACACCCCACGGTAAACCTCACTCACCGGCGAACGCCTACCGCACCGTGGTGTCACTACCAGTATGGGGATACCGTTACACGAAGGAGGGCCACCCATGGTGACTCACTACAAAACCGCCGGGCACCTTGCCTGCGGTCATCACGGCAAGAACCTGGTTTCCACCACCGAGTTTGCCCGGGTCAAATGCCGCAGCTGCCGCAACACCGATGCGTTCAAGGACGCCCGCCGAGAAGCACGCAACGCCGCCCGCCGCGCCGCCCGCAAGGCCAAGGTGGCCCCTGCCGCCCTCAACTGGCGCGCCGCCTGGGTACAACGCCTGAGCGACCTGCCCGGCCGACAACGCCTACCAAGGGGATTCAGCGGACAGCCGTTCGTTTAAAGCGCGGCGTCATCGTTGACGAGCATCGCGAGCAAGCCGCAAGCGGGCACTCGCTCCTACAGTCAATCTGGTTGCCCGCACATTTTGCGTACGGCCTCCACACCTGTGGGAGCGCCGCCCGGCCCGCTCCCACGGTGATTCTGGCTGCTCTCAGATCCTGCATACAGCCACCACATTTATGCGGGCCGCCAGGCCTGCACCTACAAGTACCCTCTGCGTCAACTACCAGTGCACTGCCCGACAAGCCAGCCACCCGCACGCCGGCGTAGCTTGGAGGTGTGGGCGAACGACGCGATAGGCGCTCCAACCTCAATAACAACAAGACCTCTGGTGACCCATGAGTACAGTAGATCCGATCACCCTGGCGGTGGTGCGCGGCGCGCTTGAGACGGCGCAGCGGGAAATGACCCTGACCCTGGAAAAGACCGGTCGCTCGAGCGTGTTCAACCTCGCTCACGACTATTCCAATGCCCTGTTCGACCACCTCCCGGAAATGATCCTGCAAGGCCAGGACATCCCCATCCACCTCGGTTCGCTCATCCCGGCCATGAAATGCGTCGCCGGGTTCTTCGGCGACGACATCCTCGAAGGCGATGTGATTTACCACAACGACCCGGCCTACAAAGGCAGCCATATTCTCGACTGCTGCATGTACAAACCGGTGTTCTACCAGGGCGAACTGGTGTTCTGGGCCGTGTGCAAAGGCCACCTGACCGACATCGGCGGCCCCGTGCCCGCCGGCTACAACCCCGACGCCAAAGAGATCTACGCCGAAGGCCTGCGCATTCCACCGGTCAAGCTCTGGTCCCAGGGCAAACGTCGCGAGGACGTGATCAACCTGCTGCTGACCAACATGCGCGCCCGCGCCTACCAGGAAGGTGACCTCAACGCTCAATACGGCGCCTGCACCGTCGGCGAGCGGCACTTGCTGCAATTGCTCGAACGCTATGGCGTGGAGCAGGTGCGGGCCTGCATCGCTGAACTCAAGGACATGGCCGACCGGCACATGCGCGCGCTGCTGCGTGAAGTCCCCGACGGTTTCTACAGTGGCACCGCGGTGCTGGAGGATTCCGGCCACGGCCTGGGCGAGCTGGCAATCACCGCGCGGGTGGAGATTCGCGGCGATGAAGCCCACGTGCTCATCGAAAGCCCGCCGCAGGTGCCGTACTTCATCAATTCCTATGCCGGCAACTCGGTGTCAGGGGTGTACCTGGGGCTGATGATGTTTGCCCAGGTACCGCCGCCCTACAACGAAGGCCTGTACCGCTGCGTGACGGTGGACCTCGGGCCGCCCGGCACCCTGTGCAACGCCGCGGAACCGGCGCCCCACGTCAACAGCACCACCACGCCGATGGAAACCCTCGCCGACGCGGTGCGCCAGGCCCTGGAACAAGCGGCGCCAGAGCGGGTCACCGCGTCCTGGGGGCACGCCAGCGGAATCAACATTGCCGGCCATGACCCGCGCAATGGCAATGCCGAATACGTGACCATGGTCCTCGCCTCGATCATCTCCGGCGCGGGTGCCAACCAGGCCATGGACGGCTGGCCGGCGTGCGGGCCGCTGTGCTGCTTCGGCGCGCTGATGTCCGGTGACATCGAGTTGCTCGAGTACTCCTACCCGATCCTGATCCATCGCTACAGCCTGATGACCGACAGCGGTGGCGCCGGTGAATTTCGCGGCGGCTCAGGGACCCGCATTGAAATCGAACCGCTGGACCACGGGATGACGGTGGTCGGCTTCGGCGAAGGCCGGCAACTGCCCACGGCAGGCGCGGCAGGTGCCCGCAACGTTCTGCTGGAACCGAAACTGGGGCGGCTGATCCACCGCAAGGTCGATGGCGCAGAAGACCACTTCACCTACAACGCGCAACTGACGGCCCAGCCGGGCGAACGGGTGATCAATATCAACCCCGGCGGTGGCGGCTACGGCAACCCGTTGCGCCGGCCCGTGAGCAGCGTGCTGGAGGATGTGCGCAACGGCCTGGTGTCCCCCGAAGGCGCTCGTCGCGAATACGGCGTGGCCATCGACGGCAATGGCCAGGTCGACGACGCCGCGACCCATGCCCTGCGCACCACCCACTGATCACGCCCAGTCCCTTGAGCCATCTGGAATCCGACACCATGAGCCAACCCCAATATCGCCTGGGCATCGACGCCGGCGGCACCTTCACCGACTTCATCCTCGCCGATCGCCAGGGCAACGTGCAGTTGTTCAAAGCCCCTTCCACACCCCAGGACGGCACGCTGGCGATCCGCAACGGCCTGGCGCAGATCGCCGATGCCATCGGCCGCACGCCAGCCCAGATCATTGCCGACTGCGACCTGTGCATCAACGGCACCACCGTGGCCCTCAACGCCCTGATCGAAAAGACCGGGGTCAAGGTCGGCCTGCTGTGTACCGAAGGGCATGAGGACAGCCTGGAAATCCGCCTCGGTCACAAGGAGGACGGGCACCGCTACGACGCCAGCTACCCGCCCGCCTATATGCTGGTGCCGCGCCACCTGCGCCGGCCCATCGGCGGCCGGATCATCAGCGACGGCCGCGAGCATACGCCGCTGGATGAGCAGGCGATCCACGCGGCCATCGAGTACTTCCGCCAGGAGCAGGTCAAGGCGGTGGCGATCTCCTTCGTCTGGTCGGTGCGCAACCCCAGCCACGAACAACGCGCCGCCGAACTGGTCCGCGCAGCGCTGCCGGACGTGTTCGTCTGCACCGGCAATGAAGTGTTCCCGCAGATCCGCGAATACACCCGCACCTCCACTACCGTGGTCAACGCCTACCTGAGCCCGGTGATGGGCCGCTACATCGAGCGCATCGACGCACTGTTCGAAGAGCTGGGGGCGCGACAGCCGACGCGCTACTTCCAGTCCAACGGCGGCCTGGCCCCCGGCCTGGTCATGCGCGAGCGCGCGGTCAACGCCATCAACTCCGGCCCCGCCTCCGCGCCCCAGGCCGGCCTGTGCGTGGCCCAACCGTTCGGCATCGACAACGTGATCACCGTGGACATGGGGGGCACCTCGTTCGACATCACCCTGAGCAAAGCCGGGCGCACTAACTTCAGCAAGGACACCGACTTCCTGCGCTACCGCATCGGCGTGCCGATGATCCAGGTTGAAACCCTCGGCGCCGGCGGCGGCTCGATTGCCTTCCTCGACGATTTCGGCATGCTTCAGGTCGGCCCGCGCAGCGCCGGGGCCAATCCGGGGCCGGTGTGCTACGGCAAGGGCGGCGTCGAGCCGACGGTCACCGACGCCAACCTGGCCCTCGGTTACCTGGCCGATGGCGCGTTGCTTGGCGGCAGCATCCGCTTGAACCGCCAGGCGGCGATCGAGGCGATCCGCAGCAAGATCGCCGAGCCCCTGGGCATCAGCGTGGAGCGGGCGGCCACCGGCATCATCACCCTGGTCAACCTGAACATGGTCAGCGGCATCCGCCGGGTCTCGGTGGAACGCGGCTACGATCCACGGGACTTCGCCCTGATCGGTGCCGGGGGCGCGGCAGGCATGCACGTCATGCGCCTGGCCGAGGAGATCGGCAGCAACGTGGTGCTGATCCCCAAAGTCGCCTCGGGCCTGTGTGCCTACGGGCAGATTCTCTCGGACATCCGCTACGACCAGTTGACCACCCTGCCCATGCGCCTGGACGACGACCGGGTCGACCTGCCCCTGCTCAACCGGACCCTGCGCGAGCTGCGTGAACGGGGCATGGACAACCTGCGTGAAGACGGCTTCGGCGCTGGCAACAATGTCGAGTGCCAGTACCACCTGGAAATCCGCTACCTGGGCCAGATCCACGAATGCAGCGTCGAACTGTCCTGCGACCAGCTCGACCCAGGTGCACTGGCTGCCTTGCGCGATGCTTTCCATACCCGGCACAAGGCGCTGTTCTCCTACAGCGAACCGCAGAGCCCGATCGAACTGGTCAACCTCGAATGCTCGGTGATTGCGCGCCTGCAACGCCCGCCCATGCCCGAGTTGCCGCCAGCCACCGACGACACCCCGGCCCAGGCCAGCAGCCACCGCTCGATGCTGTTCGATGACCAGGCGGCCTGGCAGCAGACGCCGGTGTACAACGGTGAACACCTGCAATCCGGGCAGACGGTCGAGGGGCCCTGCGTGATCGAGGAAGCCACCACCAACATCGTGGTCCCGCCGGGCTGGCGCGCAACGCTCGCGCCGTCGGCCACCTACCGGCTGACGCGTGGCGGTTGACCCCCTGTAGACATTGGCAAATGATGGCCTCCCAGCGGCGCCGCCGGTCCTTGACTGGCGGCGCCGCCCTCAGAATAACAACAGCACGAGGGCAGCCATGGCACACACCGTCTCCACCCGCCACTGGTCCGACAGCGAACGCCAGCCCCGCTGGGCGCAAGCGATCGGCAGTGCCTATTTCCCGCTGTCGCTGGAGTTTGCCGCCAGCGACCGTTTCAGCGGCAACCTGCAGATCTGGGAAACCGCCAGCACCCCCTTGACCCTGTCGCGCCTGCGTTCCAGTCAGCTCGGCTATTCGCGCAGCAAGGCCCAGGTCAGCGAAGACCAGCAAGCCTGCTACCTGGTGACCGTGCCGCGGCGCAGTGAAGTGCATTTCGAGCAGGACGGCCGCGCCCTGCATTGCCAGCCTGGCGGGTTCATTTTCGAGCGCGGTGATGCGCCCTATCGCTTTCACTACGCCAGCGACAACGACCTGTGGGTGTTCAAGCTGCCGGAGCAAGCGCTGCACGGCCAACTGCGCGGCGCCGAACGCTACACGCGCTTTTGCTTCGACGCCCGGCGGGCCCTGGGACGGGTCTTCGTCGATCAGTTGGCAATGTGCGCCGCGCGCTTTGACGAATGCGACGCCAGCGCGCGCCACATGCTGCTGGAGCAGGCCCTCTCGACCCTGCTGATGGCCCTGCGCGACGATGAGCGCGTGCTCAACAGCGAGAGTTCGAACCTCGCCGCCCTGCACCTGCAACGCATCGAACGCTACGTTGAACAACAACTGGGCAACCCCGACCTCAACCCGCAGCAGATCGCCCAGGCGTGTGGGGTGTCGGTGCGCTACCTGCACAAACTCTTCAGCAACACCCCCTACAGCCTGGGCGAGTGGATTCGCCGGCGCCGGCTCGAAGCCGTACACCGGGGCCTGCTCGACCCCAACTGTCACCTGGCGATCGGTGCCCTGGCGATGCGCTGGGGCTTCAGCGACCAGGCGCAGTTCACCCGCAGCTTCCGCCAGCACTTCGCCTGCACCGCCAGCGAAGTCCGCGCCAGCCGACCCACCTGATCCTCCGGGCGCTGGCGGGAGGCACCCTCAAGCCCACCCGCCCCAACCGGTTCTGCTTCAGGACGAAATCCGCTAGGCTTGGTTTTTTTATCTCCAGGATGGACCCAGGTATGCCCGTGCTCGACACCTCCCTGCAAGACTCCGCCGCCCCTGAAGGGGTTTGTTATGGCTGCGGCAGCCGCAACCCCCATGGCTTGCACATCAAGAGCCGCTGGCATGAGGATGGCGTGCACGTGGTGGCCGAGCACTTGCCCGACGCGAAGTATTGCGGTTGGCCGGACCTGGTCTACGGCGGATTGATTGCCATGCTGGTGGACTGCCATTCCAACTGGGCGGTGATGGCCTACCACTACCGCGCCGAACAGCGTGAACCCGACAGCCTGCCGCGCATCAACTGCGTCACCGGCAACCTGGGCATCAAGTTCATCAAGCCCACTCCCATGGGCGTACCGTTAACCCTGCGCGCGCGGGTCGAAGGTGAAGTCGGGCGCAAGACCCGGGTGATCTGCGAGGTGTATGCCGGCGAGGTGCTCACCGCCGTCGGCGATTCGGTGTTCGTGCGGGTCGACGCCGGACAACTGGCCGCTGCCGCCCACGGCCGCGAGAGCGCTTCGGACACCTGAGGAGGATGGGCGGGCAGCGCGATGGCGATGCCCGCCCCTGGCGTTACTTGTGCGCCATCTTGTAGCGCACGCAATCCTTGTAGAAGCTCTCGCGCACCGCTGCCGGCTTGAAGCGCGACGGGCTGTCGTAGGTCTGCTCGGTAATGCCCAGGGCCATCATGCGCATCCATGACTTGTTGAACGTGTAGGTCTGGATCTTCTTCCGCGCGGCATACAGGGAAACCCCCGACAGCTTGAGCTCCTGGGCCCTGGCCGCAGTGCCGGCCCCCCAACTGCAGACATACCGGTCGTTGGCCGGCAACTCCTTGGCCTGTGCCGGTGCCGCGACGCTGACCAGGGCAACCGGGATCAGCGCGCTCAGTAGATTTCGCATTAAGTATTCCGCCTAACCGCCTGAAATTTCGGCGATTCTGACGACACATCGAATGCTCAGGGGCCAGCAAATTGCCTTATCGCTGAAGCGGGCGCTGCCACAGGGGCGGAAACAGTTCGTGCTCCATCGGCACATCGGCGGCCAGCACCTCGCGCAGGCCCGGAAATTCCGGGGACGTCGCCCAGGGTCGCGGGGCATGGCGCACGTCATCACCGATGACCCGCACCGAGAACGCCCGACGCCGATTGTTTCCGCCCACACCTGAGGACGCATGCAGGGTCAGCATGTTGAAGCACACCATGTCCCCCGGTGCCAGTTCCCAGCCGAGGATCGGGAAGTCCTCGCGATGATTTTCGATGTCCGGCAGTTCGCCCAGGGTGCCCTCGGCAAACCACTTGGCCTGGCTGTCCATGAACGAGCGCGGCATCAGCCACGGGCCCTTGTGGGAGCCGCCGATGAACTCCAGGGTCGAAGCCCTGGGCACCGGGTCGACGGGAATCCAGAAGCTCACAGTGTCCGAACCACTGATGTTGTAGTACGGCTGGTCCTGGTGCCAGGGGGTGCGCTGGCGGGTGTTGGGCTCCTTGACCAGCAAGTGGTCATGGTGCAGGCGCACCTGCTGGCTGCCGAGCAAGGCCCCGGCGATCGACCCCAGGGCCGAGCTGAAGATGAAGTCCCGGTAGTCGCGGTTCTCCTGCCAGTTGCAGAAGTCCTCGAAGAACCAGCCCGGGTCGCTGGCACTGCTGGCGACCTTGGCCCGCGGGCTGGGATTGGCCAGGTTGGCCTCGATGCCCGCGGTCAACTGGCTGATCTGCTGCGGGGTGAACGCGTTGCGGATGCACACGGCGCCCTGGGTCTGGTAGGTCTGCACCGCCTCATCGCTGATGGGGCAGGTAAAACCGGCGTCGGCAAATCGGGTCATTTCGTTCATGACGTTGGCCTCACTCACCGTAGATGTCGAAATTGAAGTACTTCTTGGCGATCTGCTGGTACTCGCCGGACTCGCGGATGCTGGCCAGGGCGGTGTTCAGTTGCTGCTTGAGCTCGGGTTCGTTCTTGCGGATGCCGATAGCCACGCCATCGCCAATGATGCTTTTGTCGGTGATCGGCTCGCCGGCGAAGGCAAAGTCCTGGCCCTGGGTTTTTTGCAGCAGCCCGGCATCGGCCTGCACCGACGCCTGGAAGGTGGCATCCAGGCGCCCGTTGATCAGGTCGGAAAACACCTGGTCCTGGGTCTGGTAGGTGTGGATGTTGACGCCCTGGTTGCCCCACTGCGCGCGGGCGAAGGCTTCATGCAGGGTGCCTTGCACCACCCCCACGGACTTGCCCTTGAGGGAGGCGGCGGTGGGCAACAGCCCGCTGTCTTTCCGGGCCACCAGCGACGACGGCGCGGTGTAGATCTTGTCGCTGAAATCCACCTGCTGGCGGCGCGCGGCGGTGGCGCTGAAGGCCGACAGGATGGCGTCGAACTTGCGCGCCTTCAAGGCCGGGACCATGCCGTCGAAATTCTGCTCGACCCAGATGCACTTGACCTGCAGTTCGGCACACAGGGCGTTGCCCAGGTCGATATCAAAGCCGCTCAGCGAGCCGTCCGGCTGCTTTTGTTCGAACGGTGGGTAGCTGGGGTCGACGCCGAATTTGATCACCGGCTGGGCCTGGGCCAGGGGCGCGAACAGTACGCCGAGCAACAGGGCGCGGTAGCGAAGTTTCAAGAGTTGCATGTAGACCTCGTCTTTTATTGGTTTTCACGGTTGGGCAGGTCGTCATTCAAGGGTTGAGCGGTAAAAAGGCCTCGGTCAGCTTGACCCAGAAACCGGCACCCCGAAGCAGGATGTCGTCGTTGAAGTCGTAGCGCGGGTCGTGGGCCATGCAGCTTTTCTCCCCATCGCCGTTGCCGATGATCAGGTAACAACCAGGGACTTGCTGCAGGAAATAGGCGAAATCCTCGCTGCCGTTGAAGGGCACGATGTCGTTCAGGACTTCGTCCTCACCCAGCCAGTCGGTGGCCACCTGGCTGGCGAAGCGGGTCATCTGCGGATCATTGACCAGCAGCGGGTAGTCGGCACTGTAGTGGATATCGGCGGTCGCGCCGAATGCCTGGGCCTGGGCGTGGATCAGTTGCTTGATCTGGCTTTCCAGGCGGTCGCGGACGGTGTTGTTCAGCGCTCGCACCGAAATCAGCATCTGCGCGCTGTCGGGAATCACGTTGGAGGCCTTGCCGGCGTTGATCGAGCCGACGGTGATCACGCTCATGTCCTGGGGTGAGACATTGCGCGAGACGATGGTCTGCAAGGCCATGATGATGCTCGCGCAGACCACCACCGGGTCCACGGTCAGGTGGGGCATCGCACCGTGGCCACCCACGCCGTGGATGGTCACCGTGACCTGGTCGGCGGAAGCCATGAACGGACCGGCGCGAAAGCCCATCTTGCCCACCGGGTAGCCGGGCATGTTGTGCGCCGCGAACACCGCATCACAGGGAAACTGTTCCAGCACCCCTTCCTGGATCATCCGCCGGGCACCCGCCAGGCCCTCCTCGGCCGGCTGGAAAATCAAATGCACGGTGCCGTCGAATGGGTGGTCATGGGCCAGGGCATAGGCCGCCGCCAACAGCATCACCGTGTGCCCGTCATGCCCACAGGCGTGCATCTTCCCCGGGATCCGGCTGGCATACGGCAGGCCGGTTTTCTCCAGGATCGGCAGCGCGTCCATGTCGGCGCGGATGCCGATCACCCGCGTGCTGGTGCCTTTTTTCAGGGTGCCGATCACCCCGGTCTCCGCCAGCCCGCGCGTCACCTGATACCCCCACTGGCGTAGGCGCTCGGCGACCAGGGCACTGGTCTCGACTTCCTGGTAGCCCAGTTCGGGGTTGGCGTGGATCTGATGGCGCAGCGCGCGCATCTCTTGTTCGATCTCTTGCAACAGCGGCAGGGACTGGGTCATGGTCAGCAATTTCCTTGTTGAACGTCAGGCCGGGATTGCGCACAGTGCCAAGGCGTTTTCTGCCAGCTCCTCCAGCTCCCTGGCACAGGTGCAGGGCTTGGGCGCTATGGGTCCGAGCTTAGAGCCAGGGAGCCGGCGCCAACAGGCAATCGAAAGTCAACAGGGCAACCCAGGGTTAACAGCGGTGGACACCATGAAGTTCTATCAACTCAATGCACTGGTGGCCGTGGCCGACGCGGGCAGCATCCGTGGTGCCGCCAAGCGCCTGGACACCTCGCCGGCGGCGGTGACCAAGGCGATCCAGAAACTGGAGGCCGACACCGCGACCCAGTTGCTGATCCGCAACACCTCGGGGATCGTGTTCACCGAACTGGGCAAGAAGCTGTTGATCCAGGCCCGCCTGCTGGTGGCGCAGATGCTCAACGCACGCCAGGTGCTGGCCGACAGCAACGGCGAACTGGTGGGACGCTTGTCGGTGGCGGTCACCCCCTGGCTGGCGATGACGCTGATGCCCAAGGCGGTGGTGCGCTTTCGCCAGCTGTTCCCGCAGGTGCAACTGGAGCTGTATGAGGGGCTCTCGTCGGTAGCGTGCCCGCTGCTGCGCGATGCCAGCGTCGACCTGTTCATCGGGCGCCTGGACACGCGTTTTTCCAGCTCCGACCTGACCTACCTGCCGCTGTTTACCGCCGACTGTGCGGTGGTGGCCCGCCGGGAACACCCGCTGGCGGACAGCCGACGCATGGAGGACCTGGCGGCGGCCGACTGGATCATGGCGTCGCAGCAGGACGGCACGATCTCCACCCAGGGCCATGTGCACTTTGCCCATTCGCTGTCGATCATCCTCAGCCTGCTGCGCGAAACCGATATGCTCAGTGTCTTTCCCTGGCCGCTGGTGGAGCTCTGCGCTCAACGCGAAGGCCTGTGCGCCCTGCCCTTGCGCGAGCCGGTGGGCAGCGCCTCGGTCGGCGCCATCAGCCGCAGCGGACAACCCCTGCGGCCAGCGGCGGAGCGGTTCCTGGAATGCCTGATCGAAACCATTCACTTCGAGATGGGCCACGCCCACTCGCCGTATCGACGCATGCTGCAGACCGTCGATTTGCTGGTTTGAGGCGGCTCAAAGGGAATCAGGTGATGCCCGTTGCAGACCTGTGCCTTTTGACCCGGTACATCTCGCCGTCCGCATGACTGAGCAACGTATCGGCATCTTGGCCGTCAGCGGGATAGCAGGCCACGCCAATGCTGCACGACGGCATGTCGATCGCACCAAACTCGGCACCCAGCGGCTCGGCCATGACCGCGAGAATCTGCGCCACCTTGTGCGCCACCGCGTCCGGCGACTGGATGTCGGTCAACAGCACCGTGAACTCATCGCCCCCCATCCGGGCCACCGTGTCCGTCTCGCGGACACAGGCTTGCAACCGCCGGGCAACCGTACAGAGCACCCGATCGCCGGCGGCATGGCCGTGGATGTCGTTGATCTGCTTGAAGTCATTGATATCCAGGAACAGCAACGCCAGTGTGCTCTGGTGCCGGTGGGCGGCGTGCAGCGCGGCGTCCAGCCGATCATTGAACAGCGAGCGATTGGTCAGTTGGGTCAGCGGATCGTGATGGGCGAGGAACCGTAACTCCTGCTCGGCCTGCCACAGGGCTGTCACGTCCCGAGCCACGCCGATCCGTGCCCCCACCTCCTCGGACCAGAACGCCGCCCACAGGATGTGGACGATGGCGCCATCCTTGCGCACATAGCGGTTGCGAAAATCCACATGGGGCTGACCATTCATGACCCGGACAATCGAAGCCCGCGTGGCCGCCAGGTCGTCAGGGTGCATATAGCCGGTGATCGGTGTGCCGATCATCTCGTCGGCCCGGTAACCGAGCAGCGTCTCGCAGGCATCGCTGACAAACGCAATCTGGTTATCCCGGTCAACGACAAACACGGTGTCCAGCATCAGGTGGATCAGTTTGGGATAGAGCGCTTGCAGGTCTAAGGGCATAGGTCAGTGCAACTTGGTTCGAATCGCTTGATCATGCCCGATCATCCGGGGCGCCGGCTAGGAATCCTTGAGCAGACAGATTCACGCACGGATGACCTACCCCGGGCGTACGCGGGTCGGGCACCTGCCACGCGGCAACCCCTCTGGAAAAGTCTCCTGCATTCAATGGACAGAGACAGCTCGAATGACGACCTTTTACGGTTTTCAGGGCGCACTACAAAAACACTAGACTGTAGTAAACACTACACATACACTCGATAGCGACAATGTGAAGCAAATCAAACAAACCCATAAGAACTGCACACATGACCAATTTGCGAGAACGCCTCACCGATCCTGCGCTGAACCCAACGCCTTCTGAACGCAAGGTGATCCGCGCATTGCTCGACCACTATCCGCGCAGCGGCCTGGGGCCCATGGCCAAACTGGCTGGGCATGCCGGCGTCAGTGATCCCACCATCATGCGCCTGGTCAAGAAGCTGGGGTTCGGTGGTTATGGCGACTTCCAGGAGGCGTTGCTCAGTGAGATGGACCATCGCCTGCGCTCCCCCGTCACCCTCTTGCAACCACGCGCGCACTCCTCCCAGGACGACTCCTGGACCAAGTACCTGGATGAGAGCAGTCGCAGCCTGCAAGAAACCCAGGCCCTGACCCAACCTGAGGATGTGCGCGTACTGGTTGAGCTGATACTCGATACCCGTCACCAGCTTTTTTGCTTCGGTGGACGCCTCAGCAGTTTCCTGGCCGGCTACCTGGTCGGTCACCTGCGTCTGCTGCGCCCAGGCTGCCATGCACTGGAAGACAACGCTCAACTGCCGGACCGCCTGTACGACGTCCAACGCCAGGACGTTGTCCTGCTGTTCGACTACCGCCGTTATCAGACCCAGGCCCTGCGCGTGGCCGATGCAGCCAAGGCCCGTGGTGCGCGCGTCGTCCTGTTCACCGACATCTATGCCTCGCCGTTGCGCGAGCTGGCCGACCTGGTCATCAGCGCCCCCGTTGAGTCGATCTCGGCCTTCGACACGATGGTCCCGGCCCTGGCGCAGGTTGAAGCCCTGATTGCCGCTCTCACACTGCGCACCACGGACCTGGAAGATCGCCTGGAAGGCATCGACAAACTGCGCACCCGTTTCGCCGCCCACCTGCTTGAGGAAAAATAACAATGTTCACCCTCCCTCATCATTCGCCACGCGCCCTTCCCTACGTGCACGGCCACACCGCCCTGCTGCTGGTGGACATGCAACGTGCCTGGCTGGACCCGCAGTTCGATCCACATTTGCACGGCCCTGAGGCGCAGTATTTCCTGACGCGCACGCAGGCCGAGGTCATCCCCAACCAGCAGCGGCTCCTCAAGGCGATGCGCGACGCCCGGCAGAATGTGCTTCATACCATCATCGAAAGCCTCACGGCCGACGGGCGTGACCGCTCCCTGGACCACAAGCTGTCGGAAATGCACTTGCCCAAGGGCAGCTACCCCGCTGGCATCATCGATGAGCTTGCCGCCAGTGAAAACGAAGTGATCCTGCCCAAGACCTCATCCGGGGTCTTCAACTCCACCAACATCGATTACGTGCTGCGCAACCTTGAGACCCGGCACTTGATCATCGCGGGCATCGTCACCGATCAATGCGTGGACATGGCGGTCCGCGATGCGGCGGATCGCGGCTACCTGGTGACGCTGGTCGAGGATGCGTGCGCCACCTACACATCGACCCGACACCAGGCCTGCCTGCAAGCCATCAAAGGCTATTGCTGGATCACTGACACCGAGACCGTGGTCCAGCGCCTGCAGGAGATGCAAGCATGAGCCGGCCCACAGCTGACACGGGCATGATCGGCCCTGTTGCGATGACCACGATCGTCACCACCGACTTGATCGGCATCACCCGCGGTCGCTCATTTCCCACCGACGAACTTGCAAGCTATCAAGCCAGCGGCTGTGGCTGGGTGCCCGCCAACAGCGCACTGACCCCACAGGATGCAGTGGCCGACAACAATCCCTGGGGCGCTTACGGCGACTTGCGACTGATCCCGGACATGCACACTCGCGTGCAGGTACCTAACGGTCCCGACGCCAATGCACCGGGCCTGGATTTCATTCACGCCGATATCTGCGAAACCGATGGTCGGCCCTGGGCGGCATGCCCGCGCACACTGTTGCGCAATGAAGTCGAACGCTACCGCGAGCAGTTGGGCCTGGAGGTCACGGCCGCTTTCGAACACGAGTTCAACCTCGGCGAGCTGGATGCGCCGCTCTCGCACCGGGCATTCTCGCTTGGCGCCCAGCACCACGCGGCCAGCTTTGGTGGCTGGCTGCTCAGTGCCTTGAGGGCCGGCGGGGTCGAGCCTGAAATGTTCCTGCCCGAGTACGGCAAGGCACAGTACGAAATCACTTGCCGCCCGACCCAAGGCGTTGCCGCGGCCGACCGGGCGGTGAACGTGCGCGAAATCACCCGCGAAATCGCTCGCCAGATGGGCCTGGCCATCAGCTTCTCACCCAAGCTGCAAGAGGATGGCGTCAGTAACGGGGTGCACCTGCATATCAGCCTGCAGGACCAACAGGGCAACCCGGTGATGTACGACCCCGACACCAGCAATGGCTTGTCGACACTGGGCCAGCATTGGGCTGCCGGCGTGTTGAAGTACTTGCCCGCCTTGTGCGCCTTCAGCGCGCCGACGCCGATCTCCTACCTGCGCTTGAAACCCCATCACTGGAGTGCCTCTTACGCCTGCCTGGGGCAACGCAACCGTGAAGCCTCGCTGCGCATCTGCCCGACGATCACCATTGGCGGCAAATCACCGGCAAACCAGTACAACCTTGAGTTTCGACCGCTGGACGCCACCGCTTCGCCGCACCTGAGCATGGCAACGGTGTTGATGGCCGGCCGGCTGGGCATCGAGCAGAAACTGGCGTTGAACGCCACCACCGACGAAGAGCCCGACACCCTGAGCGAAGCACAACGGCAGGCGCGCAACATCGTCGCGCTGCCGGGCTCCCTGGGCGAAGCTCTGGAGTGCCTGCGCCACCACGATGAGCTGTTCGACGCGCTGCCCAAACCGATGATGGAGACTTACCTCGCGATCAAGACCCAGGAGCTCAAGTCGACAGATTCACTTACCCCTACCGAACTCTGTGACCACTATGCCCGCATCTATTGAAACCCCGGAGCTGGGCTTGTACAGCGAGCCGGCTTACACCCTGAGCCAAGAGGATTCCGGGCATCCGGTGATTCTGGTGTGTGAGCATGCGAGCCCCTACATCCCGCAGCAACTGGAGCGCCTGGGGCTCAGTCGCGAGGCGGCACGCGAGCACATTGCCTGGGACATCGGCGCCCTGGACCTGGCGCAACAATTGTCAAAAGCCCTGGGGGCGACCCTGATTTCGGCGGGTTACTCACGCCTGCTGATTGACCTGAATCGCCCCCTCGATGCCCCCGACAGCATTCCAGCGCGCAGTGAGATCTATCCGGTGGCCGGCAACCAGAACCTCGACGAGCGCACGCGCCAGTATCGACGGGACTGCCTGTTCAGCCCTTTTCATCAACGACTCAGTGCCCTGATCGACGCCAGGCTCGCCGCGGGTCGCGCCGTACGGGTCGTGGGGATTCACAGCTTCACCCCGATCTACTTCGGCCAGCCACGCCCCCTGGAAATCGGCGTGCTGTACGCCCGCGCCCAGGCCTATGCCCAGCGTTTGCTCGATGGGCTCGCGGCCCAGGGCCTCAAGGTGGCGGCGAACCAGCCGTATGAAATCAACCCTCTGGAGGACATGACCGTCCCCTTTCACGGCGACCGGCGCGGCATTGAGGCTGTGCTGATCGAGGTCAGGAACGACCTGCTACGCAGCCCGCAAGCCGTAAAGGCTTGGTCGGATGCCTTGGCTCCACTGCTCTGAACGCTGTTGCTTGGTAAATCGGTAATACAACTATAAAAACACCGCTTGGGCGCTTTTAAACCTGCCGGGTTCAAAAACTTGCTTCAGTCACCGCCGTTGCCCGGCAGTGACTGGACATCCGCCTTACTCGCTTACGGAGTACCCTGTCATGGCCGTCGAAAATTTTGGATATAAACAAGAATTAAAACGCAGTTTGTCGCTCGCCGACCTGGTGGTCTATGGAATGATCTTCATGATTCCCATCGCCCCCTTTGGCGTGTACGGCTATGTCAACCAGGAAGCCCCCGGAATGGTTCCGTTGGCCTACATCATTGGCATGGTTGCGATGCTGTTCACGGCATTGAGCTACGGCAACATGGCGCGGGCCTTTCCCATCGCCGGCTCCGTGTATTCCTATGCGCAACGGGGCGTGCACCCCAACCTTGGGTTCATTGCAGGCTGGCTGCTGTTGCTGGACTACTTGCTGATTCCACCGTTGCTGTACATCTACGCCGCCATGGCGCTCAACCACCTCTACCCTGATATTCCGAAGTTCGGTTTTATCTTCGCCTTTCTGATCAGCGCGACCCTGGTCAACCTGCGTGGCATCACTTTCACGGCCCGCATGAACATCCTGTTTCTACTTGCCCAGCTCACGGTCCTGGGTATTTTCCTGGCCTGTGCCTGGCAGGCACTGCACGCCGGTGGCGGGAACGGGCAGCTCACGTTGGCCCCCCTGTACAACCCGGCGAACTTCAACTTTGGGTTGATGATGCAGGCGGTGTCGATTGCGGTGCTTTCGTTCCTGGGCTTCGATGCGATTTCCACGCTGGCCGAAGAAACCAAGGGCGATGCCGGGCGCAGTGTTGGCCGCGCAGCCCTGATCAGCCTGCTGATCATGGGGGGCATTTTCGTCGCACAAACCTGGCTCGCTGCGGACCTGGCCGCGGGCATGGGCTTCACCTCGGCCGACACCGCGTTCTACGAAATAGCCGCCATCGCCGGGGGTGATCGCTTGGCCTCCCTGGCCGCCATCGCAACAGCGCTGTCGTGGGGGGTGGCGGTGTCCATTACCTCGCAAGCCGCCGTTTCGCGGTTGCTGTTTGGCATGGCCCGGGACGGCAAGCTGCCAAAGGTCCTGGCGAACGTTCACCCCAAATACCACACGCCGCACGTCAGCATCTATCTGGTGGCGATACTGTCAGTGGGCATTTGCTACTTGTTCATCAATGCCGTCGACACGTTGACGTCGCTGGTGAACTTCGGCGCTTTAAGCGGCTTTATCATTCTTCATATCACCGTCATCAACTACTACTGGCGCCGCCAGAAAACCGGAAGAATCCTCGCCCACCTGATATTCCCGCTGACGGGGTTAATCATCACCAGTGCAATCATGTACAACATGGGCCTGGACGCACAAAAACTCGGCGGCGCCTGGATTGCTCTCGGCCTGGTCTACTTGTGCATCCTCAACCGCAGAGGTGCAAACCTGGTGTTATCCAAAGAGATTTGATGCACCTGCGCGGTGCGCTGCAGGATGAGAAACGGCGCAATCACACTGATCAAGCCCGCCACCCGTGCGGGCCCCTGCGAGGGGTCACACAGTGCCCCCAGCGTTGGGATCAGAGCGAGATGTCGGCTCAATGACCAGGCCCATGCATCCGCCCGATGCGTTGGCAGCCGGTACCCGGCCTTTGGGCAAGTCGACGAAACACTGTGACTCGTCTTCTCCCCTGCTACACAGGAGCCCGCTAAACCTAGGTCAGGTTCAACCCGCCGTCCGAGAGGAGTATCTCGCCGGTTAAGTAGTCCGACTCGACCAGCAAAACAACCGCTTTTGCGATGTCGTCTGGGCTAGCGGCCCTGCGCATAGGTGCGCGAGTTCGCCACAACTCCTGGGCACCTGTCCACTCGGCGGTCATAGGCGTGTCGACCAAGCCAGGCGCCACTGCATTTACGCGAATTTCCGGTCCCAGCGTTACCGCGAGCAAGCGGGTCATGTGATTGAGCGCCGCTTTGCTGACCGCATAGGGAATCGATGCCCCCTTGGGACGGACACCGGCATGGGAGCTGATGTTCACGACGCAACCTGCTCGACGATAACGGGCGGCATCGCGCAATGCCGACTCGGCCAATGCGACCAGGTGGAACGGCGCCACGACATTGACCTCGTTGAGCTCGTGCCACACCGCCGAGTTGGCCGAGGCCAGGTCGTCGTGCGCAATGACTCTGCTAATACCGGCGTTATTGACCAATACGTCGAGCTGCCCCCACGCGGCAATCGCCTCGTCAATAAGCCTGACCCTGTCAGCTTCGCAAGCAATATCCGCTTGCACGTAAACAGCCTGCTTCATTTCGGCCGCCATAGCGCGTCCCGTGTCCGCAGAATTTCGCGAATGCAGCACCACCGCATAGCCTGCCTGACTGAGTACACGTGCAATGGCTGCGCCGATACCGGAAGTGGATCCTGTCACCAACGCAACGCGTAATACGTTGTCGATTGTCGGATTGGGGTTCATTGGGATATCTCGAATGGGATGCTAGAAAGCCATCACCGTAGCACCAAGCGGGCAATGTCGGCATCAGGCGGCCACGATCATCCGGTCTCCATTTGCAAATCAGGGACGCCTGGAAGTCCTGACGATCGTGGGCCAACCCGCGCCGGGAGAAATTAAGTTTGAAATAAGGTTGGCCCCTTATCTTGGGATTTTTTGGGATCTGAGCATTTCGAGCATGGGCACCTTTAACGCGGAGTCGAAACCACCTTTCAGCATCGTTCTGGTCAACTATAAAACCCTCGATTTGACCAGGGTATGCCTGGAGCTTTTGCATGCACATGCACAAAAAGCCGGCATTCCTGTTTGGGTAGTCGATAACGGATCGGCGGATGCCAGCACTGACTATTTGCGCTCACTCGATTGGATCAACCTGATTGAACGCAAGTCGCTCACCCCAGAGCCAGGTCACATTGCCCATGGCAACGCCCTGGATATGGCGCTGGAAAAGGTTGATAGCGATTATTTGTTTCTGATGCACACCGACACGTTCGTCTTTGATCCGCACGTATTTACGATGATGATGGAGCACTGCCGTCAAGATCCGGCCGTCGTCGCCGTCGGTTGCACCGAACAACTCAATCGAGGCGTGCCCAGGACACTTTGGCGCTTCACTTCGCGCCTGTTGAAACACCATTTCAGACGTCTGAAGTTGTCGTTGGGTTTGCGATCCAGAGAACCGAAACCTTACAGGGAAACTCACCTGAAGAGCTTTTGCACGCTTTGGAACATCAACATCATGAAGCAGCACGGCTTGCATTTTCAGCTCGATGATCGAGTCCCTGGTTATGCATTGCAGGACTGGCTGACGGATATCGGCTACAACGTTGTGTTTCTTTCACCGCGAAAAATCTTCAAGTATCTGGACCACATCCAGGCGGGAACAGTCGCCGCCGCCGGAGGTTATGGTCAGCACCACCGACGCACAAAAATGTACGAGAGTATTCTCAAACGGTTCAATACGTTGAACTCGCCCATCGCCTGAACTTCGCTCCTCCCGGCTATCGGCTGGGCGGAACGAAGGGGGGTAGCTGAATGTTGTGCCTGACACGACAACGGCAGGAAACCGTAGACAACAAAAAACCCGCACTAGGCGGGTTTTTTGGGTGTTTCGGATGGTATTGGAACCACCAGAAAACAAAAGGTGGTGCCCAGAGACGGAATCGAACCGCCGACACGGGGATTTTCAATCCCCTGCTCTACCGACTGAGCTATCTGGGCTGCGGCGCAATTAAACGTTTTTTACCACTGGGGCGTCAAGCACGAAAGCAAAAAAAACTTAATGAATACCTATGCTTATGACTGTCTTTGAGGTGAAGACGCATTACCTAAAAAGCCGTGAACTGGAAGTCGGCACTTGGCTCAGGTCATGCGCCAATACCCTATTGCAGCCAGGAAACGGAATCGCTCTGCCGTTTAAAGTGAACGTCCGCGGTTGGCTGATTCTGTTGAAAAAGTCGAAATTTCAGACTGGAAGACATTAAGCTTGGCCGTCACTTCAGAACCTGTTCACCACGCTGGGTGGTTTCTGGGTTCTGCGTTGATCTTTGCAGCTTGGTCAGTGGGTTAATTTGAGGGTTTTTGCTGATTCCGGGCGTACCTATCCCGTGGCCGGCGGCCCTTGTGAGGTCAGTTTCGCCAGTCTTCTTAAATTCTGTACCGCAGCGGCCAAGGCAAATTCGTCGTTTGCACCGGTCATTCCTCGTAGCCTTAATCGATCCAGTTTCAGGATTCGTTTGAGGTGAGCGAACAACATTGCGTGCCGCCTCATGGACGCTACGGGCGATTCATCAGGCCGCCGCCGGAAAACATCAACGCAAGACCCAATGTGGTGGCGCCAAACCAAGCTGTCACCAGTTCAGTCGAACCGGTGTGCAGCATGGTCGCCAATGGCAGCGGCGTGGCAATCCTCTCGAATCTGCTGCTCCACCTCTGGTCACTGGAAGGCAATCGCATCGAAACCCTGACCGTCACCGACAAGGTGACGCCCATGAGTGTCGGGCTGGCGTGGCATCGCGAGCGCAAATTTGGCCCGGAGATGCAGGCGTTTAGTAACTGTTTCCACGATTCATTTTTGGCCCCGCGACAGCTGTCTGCGCGACGCTGAAACAGCGAAAAACATGCCCATTCATCAGTCTATTTATGCCCATCACAACCAGCGACAGGCTGCCTTTGCCATTCGAGCCCGGTTCACCTGTGCAGGCCAAACGGACTCTCCTGTGTGAGGCGTCCATTGCTCATTGATAAAAAGGCTGCCGTATTGTGGAATCAGCATCTTCAGCAGACTCCATTCAATAGGAAACGCGCAATGCGTTCACCGACGACAGCGCTGGGCAGTGCCGTCGTACCGCGCGGCACCTCAGGAAACACCGAGGCATCGGCGACATGCAGTCCTTCCAGTCCATGTACCTTGCCGGTGTATTCAACAACTGCGTAGGGGTCGGACGAAGGACCCATGCGGCAGGTGCCAACCGGGTGCCAGTAGTGGCGATGGTTGTTCCGTACCCACTCGATCCGTTCCGTTTGCTGCTGGGGCGGGATGGCCAAGGGCGCGCCGATGAATGCAGCCATGGCCGGTGAGCGGATCAGCTCCTGGGTCCACTGAATCCCGAACAAGATTGGCGGAATATCGTCGGAATCAGCGAAGAAGCCCGTGTCGATAGTAGCGGCAACGTTTGCGTCACTGGAGGTCAATTGTAGGTGTCCGCGTGACTTGGGACGTAGCAGACCGACCGGAAAAACACAGCGCCAACCCTGTTCGAGGGAAGGATCGCGTTCAATCCAGGGAAACACGTGCAAATCATACGGGGCGCTCCCTGCGTAAGGAGAACGCAATTTGATGATGGTTTGCTCCTCCATCAGCACCCGATCGGCTTCGAATGCAGTAAGCGCCTCGGCCAACGCTTGAGTGCCCTCATACTCCAGATTGGCGGTTGGCTGGTCGTGCAGATTGTGTCCAACACCCGGCAAATCCAGGGTCACGGGGATTTGCAGATCGGCCAAATGTTCCTTGGGGCCGATGCCCGAACGAAGCAATATTTCCGGGCTTCCATAGGCTCCCGCGCAAAGCACTATCAGCTTGGCAGGTATGCGTTGTTCAACGCCCTGATGAATGATGTGTACCGCTTGAGCGATCCCGTCCTTGAATGAAATTCGCTCCACCAGCGTGTCGCACAGCATTTGCAAATGCCCACTGTCACGGACAGGGTCCAGATAGGCGAATGCCGCATTGAGGCGAACACCCTCCAGCGAGCTGTTGATCGGGGCACAACCCGCACCGGCACCGCCGGCAAGCAAATGGAAGTCGCTTACCAGCGGCAACCCCTGAGCGGAAGCGGCCCCCAGGACCGCTTGGTGAAAGGGCTGGATCTCGTCGGGCAGATAGTGTCTGGCCCAATAGCGGTCTAACGCCGATTCAAACAGCGGTGCAAGAGACGCCGCATCCCAGCCGGGACAGCCCTGGGCAGCCCATTGGTCATAATCGCCGGCCCAGCCGACATTTTGGGTCGTGCCATTGTGACTTGAACAGCCACCGATCACACGGCAACGGTCCAGCGCGAGTGGCTGGCCGGCGCTTCCGGGACCGGTGTAGCCCCAGTCGTGCGATGTGGGCAGCGTGCGTGCGTTGAGTAGATCGGCGGGCCAATCGGGTGAAGTCCGCGAACCATAGTCAGGTCCCGCCTCGATCAGTAGTACCTGACGGCCTGCCGCAGCAAGCCGGCCCGCGATGGTACAGCCTGCCGAGCCTCCACCGATCACTACCACATCAGCGTTACGAATAGTCTTGATCAAAATGATGCCCTCCATGTCAAGAAACGTCCCTGTGCTTCAGGGCCGAACAGGGTGCATATCGATTTTGCTGAATACGCTATTCATTACTCTTCCTCCCCGCCCGAAAACCGAGCGGGTCTTGCCTTGATCATCAATAGGAGACCGGCCATTGAGGCGATGCGGATCATCATCACGATGGCCGCAGGTCTAGTGGGGCGATGCGAAGCGCCCGATCAGTTGAAGGCGGCAGGAGGTGAGAAAGTAAGAGCGAAGAGCGTACTGCGGCGACGTCGAAGCAACACAATTCCCGCCTGCCTGAACGTCCAGCATTGAGCGCAGATTTCAAGAGCAATGGGGAGATTGTGTAGCGATTGACTCATGGGGGCACGCTGGGGGAAAAGATGGTCTATTTGAATAATAGGTCGCGACGCGCGCCAAAGGCAACCCGCATCATGGCTGGTTTTCAGGAGCAACTGTTCAACCAAAAGCAGCCGTTGGTTACGGGATTGGTATAGATGAGGCACGTAATCAATGCTGCGAATGGCAAAAATCAAAAAAGGCCGCCAACGGCGACAGCCCTACCCCGTCTGAACGTCCGCTATTGGCCGATTCTGTTGAAAAAGTCGGCCATGGTTTCCACGGTAGAGAAGTATGCGCTTGAGATTGAAATCTTCACGTTGAGCAGAGGATTCGCGGCTCAGATTTCGCATAGCGACGCGCAAAAAGGCATGTTGAGCAGTCAGTACGTAGGCAGTCTGGAAGTACCGACTTTTTCAACAGAATCGGCTGAAAGCGGCCTCCCGAGAAAGCGCCACCCAGTGCTTGACCCTCTAGTGGCTATAACCCTCACACTGATCGCCCGTTCGTCTCTAATAGGAATTGATCATGGACAACCGCATCCCTCCGCCGCTGGTTGCTGCCCTGTTCGGTCTGTTGATGTGGTGCGCAGCTCGATACTTACCGGGCGCCGTGGCGTTGACTATCGAGTGGCGCATTGGCCTGGCGCTGGTGGTGTTGCTGGCAGGCGTCGCCATTTGTCTAGCCGGTGTGCTGTCCTTGCGCCGCGCCCATACCACGGTCAACCCGCTGAAGCCGGAAACAGCGTCGGCCCTGGTCAGCTCGGGCGTCTACCGATACACACGCAACCCCATGTACCTGGGCTTCGCCACAGTCCTGATAGCCTGGTCAATCCTCCTCGCCTGGCCACCGGCACTCCTCGGCGTGCTGGGCTTCGTGATGTATATGAACCGCTTCCAGATCGGGCCTGAGGAGCGGGCCCTTGCCAGGCTTTTCGGGCGTGAGTTCGCGCAGTACTGCAGCCAGGTCAGGCGCTGGCTCTAGAAAGGAGCACGGCGCAGCACCGTGCTGGACCAGGGCCAACACCAATCCGTCGCCTTTTCCTTTGGCGTGCGGCCCTCTTCTCGAGTGTCAGCCAGGTTGCGACGCGAAGGCTTAGTTTGCGGGCACGGTGATCACCGGCGTCTGCGGTGCCACGCCCGTTTCGGCCAGCGAAAACAGTACGAGCACAAACAAGAACTCCGACTTTGATTTCATGTCACGGTCATCGATCCAGAACCAATAGTCGCGATAGCGAACAGCGGCATAGGCATCGCTGGGTTGTTCCCGGCTTGAATAAATACGCACCAATGGTTCGTCCCATGGGCTGGGATGCGCAGGCGCAGCAGGTGCCGGGTTTGCACGCCCTTCCTGCAAATGTGCAGGTGGAACCTCGATGGTTGCGGCCAGTTCCACGAAGATTTCCGACATGGAACGAGTCAGTAGCGCGACCTCGGTATCGTGCCGTTGCACCATGCCGAACGTTAGATTCAGCTCACTGGCACCGCGCCTCAAGTGAAGGAGTTCGCGCACCCTTTGGCGATCGTTCTCGACATCGTCGGAGACATCACGCGAGATCAAGACGAGCATGCTTTCATCGCTGCTTCGCTGACTGATGCGCATGCCCAGCGACTCAGAGCGCTGGATCCTTCTGAAGGCCTCCAGTAACTCGTAGAAACGCGGATCGGCTGCTCGAAAGCGTGAGGGGGATGTGGATCGGTTGTAGACACCGTTAACGGCGCTGGTGGTCAATTGCAGGACACGATCGATGGGGTAGCCTGCCTGAATCAAGGAGAACACCGCGGCCGGCGACAGGGGCTGCAGTAAATAACGAGAAAATCTCTCCCCGGAAAGCGGGGTGTAGCTGATCGTCGGACGATCCGTGTACACCCCGGAAGCCCCTATGGCCTGGTTGTTTCCATCGCTGGGAAGTCCCGAATACCAACTCGCCGCAAGGTTGACCTGGCTCTGCATCGCGCTGGAGGCGATGACCGAGGAAACCTCG
Source organism: Pseudomonas kielensis (assembly GCF_014236655.1). GTDB lineage: Bacteria > Pseudomonadota > Gammaproteobacteria > Pseudomonadales > Pseudomonadaceae > Aquipseudomonas > Aquipseudomonas kielensis. The sequence continues at coordinate 79,648 of NZ_JACMYG010000002.1, read as the reverse complement.
AGGAACACGGGCGCATCTGCGTAGCGCAATTTGACGATGTTGAGCAGTGTCTGCTCTTTCCAGGTCGAGGCGATGACCGCACTGTAGTCTGTACGGTCACGCTGAATCGAGTTCGGTCCCATCGTTGTGCACCCGGCGACACAGCACGCCACCCACAAGAGCGCTACATGACGAATATGACCCGGCAATAGCCGGGTCTTCGCCATTGAAAGATCGTGGTCCATGACCTTGCCTCACAACGTAGTGTGCTGTTGCACCTGGCATTGGGGTTCAGCATGCGAGGTAACTGCTGCGCTGGATCGGCTTCATCAGTGTTCTTCTCTCACGTGTTGATGCGCCCCGATCAGGGTTCCTTTGCGGCGGTGGTTGCCGTCAGTTGGTCCGCCTGATTCACCCAACCTCCGCCAGTGGCCTTGTACAGATCAATCATGCTGGTGAACACCGAGCCACGGGTGCGGGTGTAGTTCAACTCGGCGTCAAACAGGCTACGTTCGGCATCCAGCACCTCTATGTAGCTGGTGTAGCCGTTGTCGTAACGCAGCCGAGCGAAATGAGCGTAGGTACGCAGTGCCTCGACCTGCCTGGCCTGGTAGGCCATCTGCTCTCTGGATTTGCTCGACGCGACCAAGGCGTTTTCCACATCCCTGAACGCCGATTGAATCGACTGTTGGTAGATCAGCAGCGCTTGTTGTTGGAAGGCTTCGGCTTGTTGCACCTGGCCGGCGATACCGCCGGCCGTGAAGATCGGCATGCTCGCCGCAACACCATAGGACCAGGTCGAAGCGGGCCCGGTGAACAGGTTAGACAGCTGGTTGCTGGCAGAGCCCAACAGCCCGGTCAGGGAAATGGTCGGGAAGTACTGGGCCTTGGCTGCGCCGATCTGGGCATTGGCCGAGATCAGGTTCAGCTCGGCCTGACGCAGGTCAGGTCGACGTTCGAGCAAATCCGACGGTAAGCCGGCAGGCACCGATGGCAGATTCAGTTGGGCCAGCTCACGCCCGCGAATGATCGGCCCCGGGTTGCGCCCAAGCAGCACGGCCAAGGCGTTTTCCTGTTGCGCGACCAAGGGTTCGAATTGCGCAACCGAGGCCTGGGTGCGCTCGAATTCGGATTGGTTCTGCGCCAACTCCATTTCGGAAATGGTGCCAGCACCAAAGCGTAGTTTGAATATCTCGAAGGAGTCACCGCGCACCTTGGCGGTCGTACGGGCGATTTCCAGTTCCCGGTCGAGATCGCGCAAGGTCACGTAACTCGATGCGACCGAAGCCACCAGACTCAAGATGACGCTTCGACGGCCCTCCTCCGAAGCCAGCAAATCGGCACGGGCGGATTCGTCGAGGCGGCGCAAACGGCCCCAGATGTCCAGCTCCCAGTTGACGCTGAGAATGGCCTGGTAGTTGTTGTACACCGGGTCCACCGATGAATCCAAAGGCACCGGACCGGAGTCGCGCGGCGAGCGGGACCGCTGCCCCTGGGTGCCCAGCCCGACTTGTGGAAACAGCAGGGAACGGGTCTGGCCGTATCGGCCCTGGAACTCTTCGACCCGCGCGGCGGCAATCTTGATGTCTTTGTTTTCGAGCAACGCGGTGCGGATCAGTTCATTCAGGACAGGGTCCTGGAACTGCTCCCACCATAGCGTGTTCGACAGATTCCTGGCTTCCTTGTCCGCGTAGCGGTAGGCCGCGGGGGTGTCGATATTCGGGGGCTGGTAGTCAGGCCCCACCATGCAACCCGCCAGGCCCAGGCACATCAACAGAGCAAAAGAGGGCTTAGCCATCTCAATCCCCCTCCTGTCGGTTTTGTGCCGCGCCGTCGGGAATCTGCGCAGCCTGAGTCAATTCGGCCGGCTTGGCAGCCTTTTGGGCGGTGTCCTTTTCCCCGAACATACGCTCCACCAGGTAATAGAAGAGCGGGATGAAGAAGATCGCGATCGCCGTCGCCGCCAGCATGCCGCCGATCACCCCGGTACCGATGGAGTGACGGCTGTTCTCGGACGCACCGACGGCAATGGCCAGCGGAACGCAGCCGAGGATAAACGCCAGGGATGTCATCACGATCGGGCGCAGTCGCTCTTTCGCGGCGGTCATGGCGGCATCGTAGGCGGACATGCCATTTTCCCGATTCAACACCGCAAACTCGAAGATCAGGATGGCATTCTTGGCAGCCAGCGCCACCAGCATGGTCAAGCCGATCTGGAAGTAGACGTCGTTGCTCAACCCCCGAAGCAGGACTGCGAGCAAGGCGCCGAACAAGGCGAAAGGCACCGCCAGCAGCACACCCACGGGAAGCGACCATTTTTCGTATTGTGCGGCGAGGATCAGGAACACCATCACCAGGCCAAAGATGAACACCTGGGAGGAGGCGCCGCCGCTCTTTTTCTCCTCGAACGCCTCGCCGCTCAGGGCGAGCGCGTAGTCGTTGGACATGACCTGCTCGCTGATCTCTTCCAGGGCCTTGAGTGCCTGGCCGGAGCTGTAGCCCGGCGCCGGATTCGCCGTGAGCTTGACCGCTGGAAAGTTATTGAAGCGGGTCAGCAGGTCGGGGCCGGTGACGTAGCGGGTGGTCAGCAACGCCTTGAGCGGCACCATTTCAAGGTTTTTGCTGCGCACGAAGATCTCCTGCAGGTCCTCGGCCTTCAAGCGATAAGCCGGTTCGGCCTGCAAAATCACCTGCCACAGGCGACTGAACTTGTTGAATTGCGAAACGTACAGCGAACCGAACATGGTCTGCATGGCGCTGTAGACATCTTCGACCGGCACCCCCAGCGATTCCGCTTTTTCCCGGTCGACATCGACCATCAACTGCCGGGAAAACACATTGAAGGTGGAGGTAATGGCGCCAAGCTCCGGACGTTCCTTGGCCTTGGCCACCAGATTGCCAACCACTTCAGCCAGTTGATCGACGCTGCCGTCCCCCTTGCTTTGAATCCAGACTTCCATGCCGCCGGTGGTCCCCAGGCCGGGAATGGATGGAGGGTTGAGCGGCAGGATGATCCCGCCCTGAACGGTGGAAAACGCCTGCGTGGCTTTCTGGATCACCGCAGGGGCGCTCTGTGCCTTGATGGTTTCAGAATCCTTGTAGCGCCCCTCGAAATCCTTGAAGCCGACGAAAAACGCACTGGCATTGTTCTTGTTCTGGCCGTCGAGCAGGCTGTAACCGTTGACAATCGCGACGCCTTCGACGGCCTCGTCGTTCATGAAGAAGTCACTGGCCACTTTGCCCACTTCACCGGTGCGATCCAGGCTGGCGGCGTCAGGCATGATCACCGCACCGAGCAAGTAACCCTGGTCTTCCGGCGGCAGGAACGCACTGGGGATGCGCTGGGCCATCAACAGCATCAGCACGATCATCCCGGCAAAGAGCAGCAACGCCAGGACGAAGCGCTTGATCATGAAGGCCACGGAGCGGGAATAGCCTTCGGTCATCCGTTCGAAGCTGCGTTCGAACCAGCGGAAAAACGCGTTCTTTTCACCGTGCTGCGGCTTGAGCAGCAAGGCGGCCAGGGCCGGGGACAGGGTCAGGGCGACCAGGCCGGAAATCACCACGGAGATGGCGATGGTGATCGCGAATTGTTTGTAGAGCTGACCGGTGATACCGCCCATGAACGCCACCGGGATGAACACCGCGCACAGCACCAGGACGATGGCCACCACCGGGCCGGCGACTTCATCCATCGCCCGTTTGGCCGCGTCCTTGGGCGTCATCTTGTGCACATGCATGTTGCGCTCGACGTTTTCGATCACCACGATCGCGTCGTCCACCACGATACCGATGGCCAACACCATGCCGAACAGCGTCAGCATGTTCACCGAAAACCCGAGGGCGGCCATGCCGATGAACGTACCGACAATCGACACCGGCACTGCCAGCACCGGAATCAGCGTGGCCCGCAGGCTCTGCAGGAAGATGAAGACCACGATGACCACCAGCACCAGGGCTTCGAAGAACGTGTGGATCACCTCGGAAATCGAAGCCCGGGTAAAGGCCGTGGTGTCCATCACGATCTTGTATTCGATGCCTTCTGGAAACGTGGCCTTCATGTCCGACAGGGTCTTGGTCACCGCCGCCGAAACGTCCAGAGCGTTGGCGCCGGGCTGCTGGTACACGGCAATCAGCGTCGCCGGCCGGCCCTGATAGGTGCTACGCAGGGAGTAGTCCTTTTGCCCGAGTTCGGCGCGACCGACGTCCTTGAGTCGAACGATGGCCGCGCCGTCATTGCTGGCGCGCAAGATGATGTTCTCGAACTCCGAAGGCTCGGTCAGGCGTCCCTTGGTGGTCACGGCAAAAGACTGCTCGACGGGTTTGCCGGTTGGCGACTGGCCGACCCGGCCGACGGCGAACTGCTGGTTCTGATTGGCGACGGCTTGCTGCACATCGGCAGCGGTGATGCCCAACTGGGCCATGCGGTCAGGCTTGAGCCAGATCCGCATGGCGTAGTCGGGCGTGCCGAAGATGCTGGCCTGGTTCGCCCCCGGAATCCGCTTGATCGCGTCGAGGATATAAAGGTTGGCGTAGTTGGCGACGTAGGTGCTGTCGAAGCGATCGCCGGCGGAATACACGGCCAGCACCATCATGAACGCCGAGGATTTTTTCTGTACCTGGATGCCCTGGCTCTGCACGGCGGAGGGCAGTTGCGGCAAGGCCAGGTTCACCCGGTTCTGCACGTCGACCTGGGCCAGGGATGGATCGGTACCGATTTCGAAGAACACGTTGAGGGTCATGTTGCCCGTCGCGGAGCTCGACGAGTTCATGTAGATCATGTTGTCGGCACCGTTGACCTGCTGCTCGATGGGCGCCGCCACGTTATTGGCAACGACCTGGGCATCGGCACCGGGGTAAGTCGCGGCCACCGTGATCTGCGGCGGCGTGATGTCCGGGTACTGCGCAACAGGCAGCTTGAGCATGGCCACAGCACCGGCCAAGGTGATAACGATGGAAATCACCGAGGCGAAGATGGGCCGGTCGATGCAATAGTGGGAAATACTCATTGGCTTTTCCCACCATTGGCTTTTGCCGGTTGCCCATCGGCGGCGCCTGTGGATGCGGCGCCGGGGGCGTCGACGATGTTCAATGGCCCGCCCGGCGTGACCCTGATCGCGCCATCGACCACGATACGCTCGCCGGACCGCAGGCCCTTATTGATGAACCAGTTGTCACCTTGCCAGTCGCCCACTTCAACCACCCGTTGCTCGGGTTTTCCTTCGGCATTGAGGACCCATATGAAGTGACTCTTGGCCCCCTCCAATACCGCCTTTTGCGGCACCAGAATGGCGTTGGGCCGGGAGGCGCCTTTGGCCAGGGCCCGCACAAACTGGCCGGGACGGAGCAGGCCATTGGGGTTGGCGAGCACTGCGCGGACCAGGAAAGTGCCCGTGCCCTGGCTATAGGAAGGCGCCAGAAAGTTCACCGTGCCCGTGTTGGGCACCACGGTGCCGTCCGCCATGACGACCTCTACGATCAACTCACTGCGCGGCGGAAAAATGAGATGGCCGGCGGCGACATCGTCGCGGTACTTCAAGGTTTCGTTTTCCGAGAGGCTGAAGTTGACGTACATCGGGTCCATTTGTGACACCGACGTCAGCAGTCCCGACTCGCCTGGCGTCACATAACTGCCTTCCTGCTTCTTGGAATAGCTTGCAAGCCCGGTGAGGGGAGAGACGATGGTGGTGTAACTGAGGTTCAGTTGCTCGGTGCGCACATTCCCCTCTGCGGCCAACACGGCGGCACGAGTCTCACGCTCGTTGCCCACGGCATTGTCCAGGTCCATCTTGCTGACCGCATTTTGCGCGGCCAGGGGCCGGACCCGAGCCAACGTAGCCTTGGCCACTTCCCAGCGGGCCTGTTGCTGGGCCAGTTGGCCCTGGGCCGAGAGCAGCGCGGCCTCAAAAGGTTTACGGTCCATCTGGAACAGCTTCTGCCCGGTTTTCACCAGATCACCTTCGGTGTACAGCCGCTGATCAAGGAAGCCGGCCACGCGAGCACGGATTTCCACCTCGCGGGAGCTCTGGGTCTGAGCGACGAATTCGAAGGTGACTGGGGTGTCGCGGGCAGTGACTGTCATGACCGTCACTTCAGGCGGCTTGCGAGCCGGGGAAACCGGTGCCTTGTCACACCCGTAAAGCTGGCTCAAAACCCCTGACAAAAGGACCAATGCCATCACGGCACCCTTTCTAGCATTGTTCATGTTCCCCCCCCTCCCCGGCTTCGGAACAGATACTCGAGCCGATGCGTAGCCATTTTTTGCTAAACGCTAACACCAGCCGACATTGGCATTTCTGACAAAAATCAATGCAAGTGCCAGGACAGCCCTGCCACCCATCGATTGGCACTCAAACCCTGCGAAGCGCGATGAGCAAACCGGTACAAACCGCCACTGTTGAAGGTTTGGCAAACAAACGACATTGAACTGGATGGCCTGGATTGGCGAAGAATAGTTGATTTAAAGCAGACCACGACGACCGCCGCGCTTTCATACTGATTTATTCGAGTGCATTTGCTGAAAACAGTGAGTCTCGTCCTGGAGTTTTCAATGAGTCCGCGCCCCTCTGAATCAGAGTCCCCCCCACACACTGCCCCGCCGGACGTCGCGCACGAGCAGTCCCGCCGCTCGCAAAAACGATTGCCGGAATGGATACGCAACTATCGGCAGAGCTGGCTCAGAGGCGATACGGTCGCGGGTCTGACCACCGCGGCCGTGGTCATCCCCAAAGCACTGGCATACGCCACCATTGCGGGTCTGCCGGTTCAGGTAGGGCTCTATACCGTGATGGTGCCCATGCTGATTTATGCCGTGCTCGGCTCGTCGCGGCCACTGAGCGTGAGTACGACAACGACACTCGCCATCCTGGCGGGTTCGGCACTTGATCAGATCGGTGCGTCCGGCGATCCGGCAGCCTTGATGGCAGGTTCAGCCACATTGGCCTTGCTGGTAGGGGGATTCCTCGCGCTGGCGGGACTTTCGCGCATGGGCTTTGTCGCCAACTTTATCTCCGAACCTGTACTCGTAGGATTCAAGGCAGGAATCGGTATCGTGATAGTGCTTGACCAAGTGCCCAAACTCATCGGCATCCATATTGATAAGGGCAACTTCTTCCATAACTGTTGGGCCACGTTACAGGGGCTCCCCGATGCGTCGTTGATTACCGTTGCAGTCGGGCTGTTCATGGTGCTTATCCTGATCACAATGAAGCGTTTTACGCCGGCCATACCAGCACCATTGGCAGCAGTGGCCATCGGGATTCTGGGGGTGAGCTGGTTAGGGCTGGATACCCATGGTCTTTCGGTAGTCGGTTATGTTCCCACCGGCTTACCTGCCTTGACGTTGCCCAAGTGGGAACTGGTAGCAACGCTCTGGCCTTCTGCTGCGGGCATTGCCTTGATGAGTTTTACGGAAACGATCGCTGCGGGGCGTGCCTTTGATCGCAGTGATGAACCCTCGCCTCAAGCAAACCGGGAGTTGATCGCAACAGGCATGGCCAATATAGGGGGAGCCTTCCTGGGTGCCATGGTTGCCGGAGGGGGCACGACGCAGACGGCGGTGAACCGCCTGGCGGGGGCCCACACTCAGTTGGCGGGATTGATCACCGCCATTCTGGCGTTGGGGGCCGCTCTGTTATTGGCCCCCTATATTGGCTTGATGCCCAACGCCACATTGGCTGCCGTGGTGATCGTCTATTCAGTTGGGCTGGTTGCCCCTTCCGAGTTTCGAGAAATTCTCAAGGTCCGCCGCACAGAGTTTGTTTGGGCTCTTGTCGCGACGTTGGGCGTCATGATGCTTGGCACATTACAAGGTATCCTCGTGGCCATCATCGTCTCTCTCCTGGCCTTGGCTCATCAAGTTTCCGACCCACCGGTGTATGTGATCGTTCGCAAGCCAGGCACTAATGTTTTTCGTCCAGAGAGTGATGCCAACCCTCTTGATGAGCATTTCTCGGATTTACTTCTATTGCGCCCCGAAGGCCGTATCTTCTTCGCGAATGCTGAGAGGATCGGGCAAAAAATGCGCACCTTGATCGACCAGGCGAGACCACGCTTTGTGGCGCTTGATTTCAGTGGTGTGTTCGACCTGGAATACACCGCACTCAAAATGCTGACCGATGGTGAGCGCCGACTTCGCGATGAAGGCGTGACACTCTTGTTCGTAGGCATGAACCCAACGGTACTGGCGATGATGATGCATTCACCCTTGGCGGAATTGAGCCGCACACGAATGTTCTTCAACCTTGAGCAAGCGGTTGCGAATTACCAGACGAGTCAATAGGGGCCAAGGCTGTGTGCTGGGGTGGGCGCGGCGCCTGTATCAACCCCCTCCCCCCCGGCATTATCCGCGCACCGCTCGCCAGCGATGCTTGAGCGGCCCAAGCGGCAAAGGCGATCTGACGCCTGCCTCGTTTTTTAGCTGCCAGTTGCTGCAGAATCCTGCACAATCGCCGGCTTTTTTCGCGACAGGCAGTGGGACCATGCAACGGATTGTAATTCTCGGCAACGCCGGTAGCGGCAAATCTACCCTGGCCCGCGCCCTCGGCAGCCGCCTTGGACTGCCCGTGGTGCATTTGGACAGGCTGTTCTGGGAGCCTGGTTGGGTCGAGCCCGACGCCGAGCAGTTCCGCACCCGCGTCAGGGCCGCGGTTGCGCCAGAGGCCTGGGTCTGTGAAGGCAACTATGCCCGGCGCACCTTCGACCTGCGCCTCCCCGGTGCCGACCTGATCATCTGGCTCGACACTGGGCGGCTCACCTGCCTCACCCGGGTGATCCGGCGCAGCGTCATGAACCGCCCTCGCCCCGACCTTGCAGCAGGCTGTAGCGAGAAAATCGATCGGGCGCTCCTGACCTTCCTGAACTTCGTGTGGAACTTCGACTGTGGCTACCGTCCCGGCATCGAGGCGGTGCGCCAGGCCATCGGCCCGCAGATCCCTACCCTGCACTTGCGCGGTTCCCGGCAGATCCGCGCCTTTCTCGACAGCCTGCCGGCAACGCCGCCATCAATCAGCGTCGACCTGCAATGCCTGCAAAATAAACCCGAGTGATTCCGGCGCCGCGCGGTGACTGTTCGGCGAGCGGTGCTGATCCCAGGGCATGGCGTCATCGGTGCAGAAATCGCCGATGCACACACTGCTCAGTTCGACGTCCAGCAGCCCCAGGGGAATCCAGAAGTACGGGGTCTGGCGCAGAGGATTAGGCACCGTGGAGCCACATGAAGAGCAAAAGTCGTTCCTGTAGCCGCTGGGTTTTTGCCAACTGCTGATCAGCGCCTGTCCTGCGAGCCAACGAAATTCATCCGCCTTGACCAGCGTGGCGAGGTTATGGCCGACCCCGGTTTGCTTGCGGCACAGGCTGCAATGGCAGCGATAGAAGTAGCGCGGTTCAACCTCCAGGGAGAAACGTACAGCCCCGCACAGGCATTGCCCGGATGTCATGGATAGCTCCTTTGCACAACGATAATCGGCATTTCTACAGGCTGGACTGGGCGAGGGCCAGAAAAAACACCGGTCGAACTCCACGACTGACGTGGCTACGATGGGTTCCCCCTACCGGAAGAGCCCTGCCATGGAACTGAAATTCAGTCATGTCGATGTACTGGTCAACGACCTCAAGCAAGCCTGTGATTATTACACTCAGATACTGCAGGCCAGGATCTCCCGGACTCTGGTCTGGGAGCGCGGAGGCCTGCACGTGCGTTACGCGATTGCGCTGATCGGCCAGGAACGCTTCATGTTGGTCCAACCGTTGGCGGGGAACCTGAAGGAGCTGCTGGACACCGCGGGCGAGGGAATGATTTATCGCTACTGCTATTCAACACCGGACATCGAACAGGCCTATGACGACCTGCTGGCCCGCGGGGTCCAGCCAGAGGATGAAAATGGCCAACCCTTGACTCGCGCCAACCTGCAGTCCCCTTCCGGGACGCGCATCATCTGGCTGCCCAAGCGCTTTGGCCACTTTTCTATCGAGATCCTCGAAGAGCAGGCGCTGGAAGCCTTTATCGAGGCGGCCTTTGCCTAGCCGCCCGTTGCTTTTGCATACCCCCGCACCACCCGCCGGGCCGTCAGGATGCCCACCAGCGGCGCGAGGGCGAACACGCCAAACAGCCAGCTTGCGGCATTCGCTGTGCCCGCGACGCCTCCGGGATCAGTCAGGCCAGCGAGGTTCGCCACCATTCCCGCCAGCGCCGCACCGAGCGCCGTGGCGAACAATTGCACCGTGGTGATCGACGCCGACGCCAGGTCCTGTTCTCCCGCCGGGGCTACCTGGAATATCCGGGTCAGCAGATGGGGCCAGGCCAGGCCGACGCCCAGGCCGATGATGACCAGCGCCAGGCAGATCGGCAGGAGTGCCTGCCAGTCACCGCTGCTTTCGCTGCGCAGCAGAACGGCCAGGGCTGCCATGCCGGCGAATCCAAGCAACGGACCGGCGAGAATCACCCGCCCCACGGCCCGGCCACTTACGCCTGAACTGCCAATCGAACCCAGCGTCCAGCCCGCGGCCATGAGTGCCGCCAGGTAACCGGCCATCAGTGGCGACTGTTGATGGAGAACCTGGAGGAACAGCGGCACGAAGATCTCGCCACTGGTGACCGCGACCGCGAGCAACGACATCGTTGCGTAGAGCACACCGAGCGCCGACGTGATGGAAAATGCACCGGCCGGCAGCAGGCGCTGGCGGGTGCGGCTTTCGATGTAGATCAGCAGGGCGGTGAGGATCGCGGCCGCGCCAAGGCCGAGGATATTCCAGGACAGCCTCGACGCCACGCTGCCGGCCGACACGCAGAGCACCGCCGCCGTCAGCAACACCAATTGGGCCAAAGGCAATGGCACGCGCGGCGGTTGGTCCGCGCTGCGTTTGGGCAGTACGCGTGCTGCCAGCACCGCGAACAGTATGGCGACCGGGATCAACGACCAGAACGCCGCCCGCCACACGCCCAGTTGCGCAAAGATCCCCCCGACGGCGGGACCGACCAGGGTGGCCACCCCCCACATGCCGGAGACCAGGGCCATCGCCCGCGGCCACAAGGCTTGGGCGAAGGCCAGCCGGATCATGGCGTAGGACAGTGCGAACAACAATCCGCCACCCAGCCCCTGGATAAGCCGGCCCGTGAGCATGACGGCCATGGACGGGGCAAATGCGCAGATCAGCGCACCGCAGGCAAACACCAGTGTCGCGGCAATGTACGCGCCCCGTGGTCCCATGCCCGTCAGCCAGCGCGCCGACAGCGCCGAGCCGAGGATCGACGCCGCGACGAAGAGTGTGGTGTTCCAGGCGTAATAGTCGAGGCCGCCGATGTCCTTGACCACCGAGGGCAGGATGGTGGTGGCGATATAGACATTGATCGCATGGAGCACCACGCCCCCAGCGAGTGCGAGCGAGCGCACGCCATTGGCCCCCGATAGCAGGTCGGCCCAGCCAGTGCCTGCCTGTGGCGCAGATTGCAAATGATCGTCAGCGGGTCCTTCACACGTGTCCATGTCAGCTCCAGTCAGTGGTCCCACACGCCACCGCGAATGGGTGCTTGCAACGACAAGCCGACCTCCTTATAAAACCTCATCCATAGATGAGGTCAAGAGAAAGCTGCCATGTCGATCGATGTTCGCGTGCCTCTTTCGGTAGGAGAAGTGTCCCGGCGCTGCGGCGTGACGGTGGCCACCGTGCACTTCTATGAAACCAAGGGCTTGATCCACGCCGAGCGCAGCGCCGGCAACCAGCGGCGTTATGCACGGGAAGTACTGCGCCGGGTAGCCATTATCAAGATCGCCCAGCGCGCGGGCATCCCCCTGGCGACCATCAAGGCGACACTGGACCAATTACCGGCCGGGCGCACCTTGACGGCGCAGGACTGGAAACACCTGTCGACGATCTGGCGGGACATGCTCAGCGTGCGAATTCATAGCCTCAGCCAGTTGCGCGATCAACTCGACGGCTGTATCGGCTGCGGGTGCCTGTCGATGGATGACTGCCCGCTGCGCAACCCCGCTGATCGCCTGGGTCAACAGGGCCGCGGTGCGGTCCTGCTCGACCAGGAGCCGCCGGCCCAGGACTGAATGCGGCAACCTGCTCCACACTTGTCACGCTCCCATAGATTTTTTTCATTACAGGCTTTTTCACCGCGGCAATTCCTGAGAGAATATTTGCTAATGATTCTCAATAGCTCTATTTATATCATTAACAATCCAGGAGCCCCCCATGTCGCGTGTTACCCCGCCGTGCTGTTTGAATGCGCCCCGAAACCTTCTGGCCATGGCCATCTGCATGGCTAGCCTGGCGCCCGCCTTTGCCGATGACAGCGGCGCGGTGCAGCAAACCTCCAGGCCGACCACCCTGGAACTGGGCGCTACCGAAATCACCAGCACCCACCTGGGCAGCACCACCGAGGGCACGAGTTCCTACACCACTGGCGCCATGTCCACGGCGACCAAGCTGCCGCTGACCATGCGTGAAACGCCCCAGGCCGTCACCGTGATCACCCGCCAGCGCATGGACGACCAGGCCATGACCAGCATCAACGATGTGGTCAATGCCACCCCAGGGTTGTTCCTCGACTATTCCAGCGGCCCCGGCCGGCAGTCCTACTCGGCGCGCGGTTTTGACATCGACAACCTGATGTATGACGGCATCCCGAGCGGCTATCAAGGCTGGATCGTCGGCGCCCAGCCAAACCTGGCGATGTTCGATCGGGTCGAAGTGGTACGCGGGGCCACCGGCCTGGTGACCGGTGCGGGCAACCCTTCGGCCGCCATCAACCTGGTACGCAAGCGGCCGCTGGACGAGCAGAAAGTCACCCTCACCGGCGCGGCCGGCACGTGGGACAACTATCGCGGCGAGGTCGATGCCTCCAGCCCGCTCAACGACAGCGGCACCTGGCGCGGCCGGGTCGTGACCTCCTACCGCGACGCCAACAGCTTCGTCGATGATGTCGACGAACAGCATGGCCTGTTCTACGCGATCACCGAAGCGGACCTGAGCGACGACACCACCCTGACCCTCGGCTTCTCCAACCAGAAGGACAAGACCAACTACTTCTGGGGCGCCTCGATGATCGGCCTGGATGGTCATCATCTGGACTTGCCGCGCTCCTACAACCCCGGCACTGACTGGGAGAACAAGGATCAGGAGATCAACACCCTGTTCGCCGAAGTCCGCCAGCAGTTGGCCAATGACTGGAAGTTGCAGTTCAACGCCAACTACTCCGAACAGAACGCACTGTTCACCGGGTCCTACCAGTCGCGCTGGGTCAACAACACCCTGGCCCGTACCGTCTACCAGTCCGCCCACGATGAAAACCAGGCCGGCGTCGACGCGTTTGTCAGTGGTCCGTTCGAGGCACTGGGGCGCAGCCATGAATTGGTGGTGGGTGCCAGCAAGCGCATCTACGACATGACCACCCACAATTACTCCCCGTACGACACCAATTGGCCGATCAATGCCGGCAAACCGGACTTCGTGCACACCGACAACAGCCGCGAAGTCACCACCCAGGACGGCCTGTACCTCACCACCCGCCTGAGCCTGGCCGACCCGTTGAAGCTGATCCTCGGCGGCCGCCTGGACTGGTACGACTATGACAACCGCGATGGCGACGGCGACTACAAGGTCACCCGTAACGTCACCCGCTACGCCGGCCTGATCTACGACCTGGACGAGCATCACTCGGTCTACGTCAGCTACAGCGACATCTTCACCCCCCAGAGTTCCAAGGGCACCTCCGGTACGCCGGTCAAGCCAATCGTCGGCAAGAACTACGAGGTCGGCATCAAGGGCGAATACTTCGACGGTGCGCTGAATGCGAGCCTGGCAGTGTTCCGCATCGACCAGGAAAACCGTGCCGTGCAGGTGTACGTGCCCAACTGCCCGCAGGCCACCTGCTATGAGGCCTCCGGCGAGATTCGCAGCCAGGGCATCGACTTCGAACTGCAAGGCGCACTGACCGAGAACTGGCAGGTGGGCGGCGGCTATACCTATGCCCGCCTGCACACCATCAAGGATGCGGCCAAACCTCAGAACGAGAACCAACGTTACGACACTGACACCCCGGAGCACCTGTTCAAGCTCACCACCCGCTACAGCTTCCAGGGCCCGCTGGAAAAACTGCGGGTCGGCGGCAACGTCTCCTGGCAGAGCCGCATGTACAACGACGTCGCCCTGCAAGATGGCAGCACCTACCGTCTCGAGCAGGGTGGCTACGCCATTACCGACCTGATGGCCGGCTACCGGGTCAACCAGAACCTGGACCTGCAACTCAACGCCAACAACATCTTCGACCGCGAGTACTACTCGTCCATCTCCAACTCCACCAGCTACGGTGGCGACACCTACGGCACTCCGCGCAACATGATGTTGACCGCCAAATACAGCTTCTAGGTGCCCCAGGCGCAGGGACGCGCACGGCTCAAACAAGCAAGGAGCCGATCTCACCGGGCTCGCTGCTTGATGTTTGAGTCGCACACTGATTCATGGCACTTCATCTCCCCACTCGCGGCCGTCGACGCAGCCTCGCGCTGCTACGCTTTTACAGAGCACCCTCCTCTGCCCAGGTGACTGCCATGAGCACGGCCGCGCTGTCAGAACTCGATGCCAGCGCCATGTGAACCATGGGCGTATTCGGCGGCAACCAACGTCCATTCAGGGGAAGCCAGATGAACGCAACCACAGTGGGCAAATGGGCGGCCTGCCTGCTCGCCCTGCCCTTGCTGCTGACGGTCGGATGCAGCAGCAAAACCAGTCGGACCACCTATGGGAGCGCCAGCCAGGCCTCCAACTGCTATGCCAAGGCGCTGCCCACTGTCGGAGAAGGCGGCCTGGCCTGGGGCTCGACCCTGGGCGTGGCGCGGCAAAAATCCCTGGCCAGTTGTCAACGCTACGCCGGTCGATCCGGGGGCACGCCGCGCACCTGCAAAGTGGTGCTGGCCGAGTGCAAAACCCGCTGACACCGGCGGCCAGCACACGGAGTGGATCGATTCTGCTGCTACGCTTTGATCTACTTCGAATGGATTAATACGATGTATGGGTGCATCCCCCTCCTCACATCATCTGCCTGGAGGCGGCCATGAGCCGCCGGCTGATGGCCGGCCTCACCGTGGCGCTTATCGGCGTGACCAGTTACGCGCTGATCCAGTGGCAGCTGGTCAACCAGCACAAACGCGAGGTGCAGTGCGCAGAGGCCCGGCACGCACTCAAGGAGGTGCAGATTCGGGCGCGGGCATTGGCCGCCGGCTTGTCGCTGGATGCCTACAGCCAGGAGGAGGAAGCCAAGGTGGCCGCGCTGATCAAGGCGCTCGACGCTGCCCGCAATGAAAGCGAGGTCAACGCCGTGATCGGCGCCCATGCGGCCGCCATCGAGGCCGAGGCGGCGGCGATCGATGCGCAGGTGGACACCCGGGGCGACCAGGTCTTCCTCGAACAGCGCCGCATGGAACAGCGCATCACCGTGGACGTGAAACAGGAACTGCAGCGCGCGGCGAAGGCCGTCAGCGTGACCTGTGACTAGCGTCAGGCCTGGCGCGGCTTGCGCCATTCAGCCAGTAGCAGGACAGCGGCCCCGACCATGATGGCGATATCGGCAATGTTGAACACCCCGGTATGCAGCGGCCCCAGGTTGAGTACCAGGTAATCGACCACGTGTCCGTCACGGTACACCCGGTCGATCAGGTTCGACGCCCCACCCAGTGCAATGCAGTACACCGCCAGCGCCTTGCCTGGCGAACTGATCCAACGCGACAAGGCCCAGCCGATCGCCCAGCACACCACAGCACCCACGCCGACGATGAAGATCAGTTGCTTGACCGCCGGTGCCAGGCCGGCCCCCAGGCTCAGGAACGCACCAGGGTTGAGGCTCAAGGCGATATCCAGCCAGGCGAAACTGCCGCCGATCTTGAAGCTCTGCGCCGACAGCGACAGCAGCGCCAGCACCTTGATCCACTGGTCGAACGCGATAAATACCAGGCCGAGCATGACGGCAAACCAGCGATTCGTTGTGACTCGTTCCATGAACAATCCTTGGGCTGACTCTCATGCCTGCACGGGAGGCACGCACCGCCGTTTTGGCAGCGGCGGCAAGATAGCGCAGCTGACGGGTGTCGTCCATTCACCACTAACCTGGCGCGGTCCGTGCTGCGGGCAGCTCAAGCCGCCGAGCCTTCGCCGGCCTTTTCCTTGAGCCAGTCGATCAGCACCTGCACCCGTGGGGGCATGGGGTCACGGTGGGGGTGGACGAGAAAATAGTCGTAGCGCCCCGGCTGGGAAAATCCACCGAACGGCAGGATCAGTTCGCCCTGGTCGATGCGGCTCTGTACCAGGCGCTGGCGGCCGATGGCGATGCCCGCGTGGTTGATGGCCGCCGTCACACACAGGTCGGAACGATCGAACGTCAGCCCGCGTTGCGGCAAGACCTCGAGCAGCCCCTGCTGCCGGGCCCAGAGTTGCCACTCGGCATCGTAGACCGCGTTGTCCCAGGCCAGGGCATCGTGCAACAGCGTGCAGTGGCGCAGGTTGTGCGGCGCCTCAAGCAGGCCGTGGCGCTCGGCATACAGCGGGCTGCAAACCGGCGCGATGGTCTCGCTCATCAAGGCATGACTGGCCAGCCCGGGGAATTCGCCGTTGGCGTACAGCAGCGCGAGGTCGACGTTTTGCGTGCGGAAATCGATGGCGTCGTTGCCGACCCGGATGTCCAGGGCAATGTTCGGGTAACGTTGGTGAAAGTCCGCCAGGCGTGGCACCAGCCAGCATTGCGCAGCCGAAGGTCGGGCATACAGCGCCACCGACCCGCAGAGCTCGGCCTGGGGCGATTGTTGCAGGGCTTCGGACAACTGCTCCATCACCCCTTCGAGGATCGCGAACACGCGCTCGCCCTCCCCGGTCAGGCGTACGCGACGGGTCAGGCGCTCGAACAGGCGCAGGTCCAGGGCTTGCTCCAGGCGGGCGATGCGGTGGCTGACGGCGCTGGGCGTGACGCACAATTCTTCGGCGGCCAGGGCAAAACTCAGGTGCCGGGCGGCGACCAGAAAGGTGTGCAGGTTGGCGAACTGGGAACTGTTGAGCCGGGAGCTCAATCGAGGAGGCAGGTTCAGCATCGGGGCGTTTTTCCGCGGGCGAGAAACCCGGGGCCGCGCGGCCCCGGGTGCAATGGCTAATGTGCGGCCAACAGTGTACGTCCCTGCTCCAGGTACGCGTCCATTTCTTGCGCCGGCACCATGCTGCCGCCCGTGCCCCACACCAGGTGCGTGGCGTTGGCCAGGCGCTGCGCGTCGAGGCCCAAGCGCTGGCGATACCCCTGTTGCTCTTGCAGCACCCGCAGGAACCCGGGCAATCCGGCCAGCGCCGAGGGCTCCAGCTTCAGGCCTTCCTCGGCATGCAGCAGGGCCAGCAGGCGGTACATCTGCTCGTCACTGAGGGTGTAGTAGCCGTCGAGCAAGCGTTGCATCGAGCGCCCGACAAACCCCGACGGTCGCCCCACTGCCAGGCCATCGGCGGCGGTGCGGTTGTCGATGCCAAAGTCATAGACACTGACCTCATCGTGCAGCCCGGTGTACACCCCCAGCAACATGCACGGCGAGTGTGTCGGCTCGGCAAACACGCAGTGCACCGCGTCGCCGAAAATCTGCTTCAGGCCAAAGGCGACGCCACCAGGGCCGCCGCCGACACCGCACGGCAGATAGACAAACAGCGGGTGTAACGCGTCGACCGTAATCCCCGCGGACACCAGTTGGTGCTGCAGGCGACGCGCCGCCACCGCATAACCAAGGAACAGATTGATCGAGTTCTCGTCGTCGACAAAATGGCACTTGGGATCGCTCTCGGCCTGCTGCCGGCCCTGCTCGACGGCGACGCTGTAGTCCGATTGATACTCGACCACGGTCACCCCGCAGGCACGCAGGCGGTCTTTCTTCCATTGCCGGGCATCGGCGGACATGTGCACGGTGGCCTTGAACCCCAGGCGTGCGCTCATGATGCCGATGGACAGGCCGAGGTTGCCGGTGGAGCCGACGGCGATGCTGTACTGGCCAAAAAAGGCCCGGGCGGCATCGCTGTCCAGGGTGCTGTAGCAAGCACCCGGCTGAATCAGGCCGCCGGCCAGCGCCAGGTCCTCGGCATGCTTGAGCACCTCATAGATGCCGCCCCGGGCCTTGATCGAACCGGAAATCGGCAGCAGATTGTCGGCCTTCAGCCACAATGCGCCCTGCACCGGCAGTTGCTCCTCGGCGCAGAGGGTGGCCTGCAGGCGCGGCAGCGCAATCAGCGGCGACTCGATGATGCCAGCGCTCGCCTGGGTCTCGGGGAACGCCGACTGAATGTAGCTGGCGAACCGCTCGAGCCGGGCGCTGGCGTCATCCACGTCGGCCAGGCTCAACGGCACGTCACCCAAGGCCTGCGCGGTCGGCGCCAGGGCCGGGTTGAACCAGGTGACGGGCTCGACCCGGGTCAACGGGCCAATCAGGGGGTGGCTCTGACACCAGTCAGCCAGGGATTTATTGTGAATCATGGTTCTACTCCAGACAGTGGACAGCATCGCGGGTGTGCTCAAACCCACTGCGATACCAATAACGTCATACCCAGGGCCACGACCGAGGCCAGCAAGGTTCCAACAGTAAATTTTTTCAGCGCCTCGCCCAGGGACACCCCCAGGTATTCCTTGACCACCCAGAACGCCGAGTCGGTCACCGTGGTCCAGCCAATGGCGCCGGCGCCAATGGCAATCACCACGATTTCGCGGTTCTGCCCGGGCATGGCGTCCAGCAGCGGCAGGACCATGCCTGCGGCACTGATCATCGCGACGGTGGCCGAGCCCACGGCCAGGTGCATCAGGCCGGCGACGAACCAGGCCAGCAGGATCGGATTGAGGTCCCATTGCGACAGCGTACTGGCCAGGACCTTGCCCACGCCACTGTCGATCAGCACCCCATTGAAGGCCCCGCCGGCGCCGATGATCAACAGGATATTGGCCAACGGCGTGAAGGACTGCTCAGTCAGGCGCTGCAGCTCGGCCATGCCCAGCCCGCGGTACAAGCCCAGGGCACCGTAGGCGAACACCACCGCAATGGCCAGCGCGGTCAGGGGATTGCCGAGAAAGTTCATCAATTGATAGACGCCGCTGCCCTGGGGCAGGCTCATGGTCACCAGGGTCTTGCCGACCATCAACAGCAACGGCAGCAGGATCACCAGCAGGGTCAGCCCCAGGCCCGGCATCGCCTGGGTCGCCGTGAGGCTGGCGGGCGCCGCGGCGAATCCCTGGCCGCTGGCCGGCTCATGACGTTTGCACACCAGCTTGACCCACAGCGGTCCCGCCACGATGGCGGTCGGCAGGCCGACGATCAGCCCATAGACAATCACCTTGCCGACGTCGGCACCCAGCAGTTGGGTGATCGCCATGGCGGCCGGGTGCGGGGGTAGCATGCAGTGCACGGTCATCAACGAAATCGCCAGGGGCAGGCCGACATACAGGATGTTCAAGCGGGTTTGCCGGGCCACCACGTAGATCAGCGGAATCAGCAACACAAAGCCGACTTCGAAGAACACCGGGATGCCGACAATACAGCCCACCAGCATCATCGCCCAGGAGGCACGTTGCTCACCCAGGGTGCTGAGCAGCGAGCGGGCGATGCGCTCGGCGCCACCGGACACTTCCAGCATCTTGCCCAGGATGCTCCCCAGGCCGATCACCGCCGCAAGAAACCCCAGGGTGCCGCCCATGCCCTTTTCAAAGGAGTCGGCGATGGACGACAGCGGCATGCCCGCGCCCGCCCCGACGACAAAACTGGCGAGCATCAGCGCCAGGAAGGAATGAACGCGAAACTTGACCACCAGCACGACAATCAAGCCGATGGCCGCCATCAAAATCAGTAGTAAACCCGCCTCTTCGTGCATGACATCCCCTTGTTATTGTAGTGAGCGCATGAGACCGCGCGGATCGCAGTCCGCGGCGATTAAGCGCCAGGGGGCGGGGGGCTTACAAAGGATGGTTGTTCAATGGATGGATGACGTGGAGTCATCTATGGACTAAGCCGAACGCCAACTGGTCTGGCCGCAGATCGAAAATTGGCTGGGCGAGTTTGGCCATTGGCGCGATATAAATCCGCTACCAAGGGTGCTGTTACCACTTG
Source organism: Pseudomonas kielensis (assembly GCF_014236655.1). Lineage (GTDB taxonomy): Bacteria > Pseudomonadota > Gammaproteobacteria > Pseudomonadales > Pseudomonadaceae > Aquipseudomonas > Aquipseudomonas kielensis. Next base: position 59,561 of record NZ_JACMYG010000002.1, on the reverse strand, counting down.
GGGTCGGCACCGAAGCGGGCAGGAAAGGCTTAGTGCATCGACATTTAACGTGAGCGTTTCCACCGCCATTAAGGATGAGCATGACAGCAGTAAAACAGGCGTTATCGATTCGCCCAGTAGAACAAAGGGACTTCGAGCAGTGGTGCGATTTTTGGGCCAAGTACCAGGCGTTTTACGAGGTAGATGTCGGTTTGGCGACGACCAAGATAACTTGGGCACGCTTCTTTGACAGTGCCGAACCTGTGCATTGCGCGGTCGCCTGCGACGGCGAACGCCTCTACGGTTTCGTCAACTTCGTCTTTCACCGCTCGACCTGGGGCCGCAATGACTTCTGCTACCTGGAAGATCTCTACGTCTGCCCAAGCGCACGAGGCCAGATGATAGGTAAACAACTTATCGAGTATGTGCAAAGGCAAGCGCAGGAAAAAAACTGTGAACGGCTTTACTGGCACACCCAGCAAACCAATCAAACCGCCCAAAGGTTATACGACTGGATTGCCGAAAAACCTGGCGTTATCGAATACCGAATGCCATTGGCTACTGGCGCGTAAAGGGTGCTCGCCTGGGTTTCTGCGGCCACAGGGGTGGTCGCAGACACTAACATCGTCATCAGTGCTCAGTGTGCGAGGCACCGACTTTTAAACAGCATCGGCAGATGACCGAACCCGCTGAGGCCATATCCGGCACTGCCGTTTATGGCCTGCCCCCAACGACGTCGCATTGATTGCGCTGATGATGACTATCAAGCGGCACGCCTGTTGAATTACCAGAACTGATTCCTATAATCGCCTCCCTTTTCCCCCCCGCCTGGCTTCAGGCGACATGTCCCTCTGGAATCAACACCATGCCAAGCGCCAGCCAGGCCCCTCGCGACATCCCTGAACATAGCCAACAAAGTGTCAAACAGCAGTGGTTGGCGATTCTCTCCGTCGCCGTGGGTGCATTCGCCCTGGTCACCAGTGAGTTTCTCCCGGTGGGCGTACTCAACGATGTCGCCAGCGACCTGGGCATCAGTGCCGGTCACGCCGGCCTGATGGTGACCCTGCCCGGCATCATGGCCGCCCTGGCCGCCCCCTTGCTGTCGGTCGGGATTGGCGCCATGGACCGTCGATACCTACTGATCGGCCTGACGCTGATCATGATCATCGCCAACTCGGTCGTGGCCTTCGCCAGCGACTTCAGCCTGCTGCTGTTCGGTCGTGTTCTGTTGGGTATCAGTATCGGCGGCTTCTGGGCGACGGCGATCGCGCTGAGCGGCAGGCTGGCGCCCAAGGGCGTTGGCGTAGCACAGGCCACCTCGATCATCATGGTCGGCGTGACCTTGGCCACCGTCCTCGGCGTACCCGTAGGCACCTGGCTCAGCGGCCTGATGGGCTGGCGCATGACCTTCCTGATCACCGCGCTGATGGGGGTACCGGTGTTACTGGCGCAGATCTTCCTTCTACCGCGCCTGACCCCGGAAAAGGCCATCCGCATCAGTGACCTGCCGGCCCTGTTTATCAATCCACAAGCGCGCGTCGGATTGATCGCGGTATTGCTGATCGGCCTGGCGCACTTTGCCGCGTACACCTACGTCGCCCCCTTCTTCAAACACAGTGCCGGGTTCGACGGACCGACCATTGGTTCGTTGCTGCTGCTCTTTGGCGTGGCCGGGGTCATGGGCAATATTTTTGCCGGCTTCGCCGCCAACCGCAGCGTACGTCATACCCTGCTGCTGGTGGCCCTGATGATCGGCACCAGCACCGCCCTATTCCCCCACTTCGCCACCGGCATGACCGGCGCTGCGATGCTGATCGCGCTCTGGGGCTTCGCCTTCGGCGCCTTCCCGGCCTGCGCCAGTATCTGGATGTTTGTCGTCGCGCCCAAGGATGTAGAACGCGGGATGCCGCTATTCGTCGCCTTGTTCCAGGTGATTATCGCGCTGGGCTCATTCTTCGGCGGGCAGATCGTCGACCAACTGGGCAGCTCGGTACTGCTGAGTCTCGCCACGGCGCTGGTCGGTTGCGGTTTTGTCACGGTGCTGGTGCTGGGGCGTAACATCACCAATAGCCTGGCGGCCCAGCCCTGCTGACCCGGGCCCATTTGCCCCCTGTATTGCCAAGGTGACGCCCTGCGCTGATGCAAGAGCCGGAGGGCGAACCGAGGTACTTGCCACGGATTCAACCATCTCGATTGTCGGCAATCTCCAAGGTTGCCCGTAGCCCGCCCGATTCGCGGTTCTGCAGTTTGATACTCCCTCCCAAACGGACGGCAATTGCCTGCACGATAGTCAGGCCCAACCCGGCGCCCTGGTCGTTGCCATGACTGTAAAAGCGTTCGAATAACCGTTCGCGATCAGCTTCGTCGATACCTGGCCCCTCGTCTTCGACCGACAGCTCGAGGTGCTCCCCTTTTTTGGCCAGTCGAACCGTGATCGTGCCATGCGGTGGGGAGAAGTTTGCGGCATTGGTCACCAGGTTGTTCAGGGCAATATGGATGGCGGCGGGATCTGCCCTTACCGGCGACAGCGGGCCGCTGACATCGAATGCCAGTTCCAGCCCCCGGCTCAGCAGCCAGGGCGTCAACTGCACCAGCGCTTCGCGAACCGTCGCCTCCAGATCAATGCAGGGCGTTGCAGAAAGCATCGATTGCGGTTCAATCCGCGCCATGGTCAGCAACTGATTGACCAGCCGACTGGTCCGATCCACGCCTTTGATCAAATGCTCGAGGGACTCACGGCGGTCCTCATCGGAGCCCGATTCCATGAGGTTCTGCGCATGCACCCTGAGAACCGCCAACGGCGTGCGCATTTCGTGGGCCGCATCGGCGATGAACCGCCGCTCCCGACCCAGCACTTCCTGGATCTGCGCCAGCATCCGGTTCAGTGCGGCCTGCATCGGTTCCAGCTCGGTGGGCAGGGGCACCATCTGTAGGGGTTCAAGCGAGCCGGAATGCCTGGCACGCAGGGTCCTCGCCATGTTTTCCAGGGGTTTGAGCCCCCAGCCGATGGCCAGCCAGATCACCACCGCCAGCACCAGACTGCCGAGCAGGTTGGGCACCACCGTATGGCGAACGATGCGATCCACCAGGTCGGCACGCACATCGTCACGCTCACCCACCCATATTTTCAGGGCGTATTGGGGGTCATCGAGCATGAACGCTCGCCATTTGCGGCCATTGAGGTCGACCACGTCACTGAAACCGGTTGTGTCCGGGGCAGAGGTGAAGGTCGGCGCACTGGCGGTGTGCACCAACAATGTGCCCTGCGTATTCCAGACCTGGAAAGCGATCTTGCTTTCGTAAGGATGGCCGTCGATCTTGGGCACCGCCTGACTCAACGCCAGATTGAATGCCTGATAAAGCTCGGCGTGTTCCTTGCTGGCCATCGGCATGCGCATGATGCCTTGCAACAGACGAGCGTTCTGAGCCAGTTGGGCGTCATAGACCTCATCAATTTCGTGATTGCTGTCGTGCAGGTTGAACACCGTCATGATCAACAGACCGACAAACAGCAGGCCGAGAATCAGCGTCAGTGTGCGGCGCCGAATCGAGGTCATGGGCGTTCTTCTACCAGGTAGCCGACGCCACGTATGGTACGGATCAGGTTGCTGGAGAATTTCTTGCGCAGGTGATGAATATGCACCTCCAGGGTGTTGCTTTCCGCCTCTTCGCTCCAACCATAGAGCAATTGCATCAAGTGGTCGCGGGTCATCACCCGACCTGGCGGCGACAGCAATTCGTGAAGCAACTGATACTCCTTGGGCGTCAAGGGCACCGGCTCGCCCTGATAGCTGACTTGCTGGGTACCCGGGTTGAGGCTGATGCCGGCGTGTTCGATCAGGAGCTGGGCACGCCCGGCACTGCGCCGCAACAACGCACGCAAGCGGGCCTTGAGCTCGGCCAGGTCGAACGGTTTGATCAGGTAATCGTCGGCCCCGGCGTCCAGGCCCGCGATACGGTCTTCTGTGGCATCGCGGGCGGTGAGAATCAGCACCGGCAGGTTGGAGCCGCTGTCCCTGAGGCGCCGTAGCACTTCAAGACCATCCATGCGCGGCAGCCCCAGGTCCAGCACCGCCAGGTCAAAGGTTTCACTGAGTAGCGCATGCAGGGCACTGCTGCCATCGCGAATCCAGTCGACGGTATACCCTTCTCGGCCCAGGGCTTGATCGATACCTTCTCCCAGCGCCAAGTCATCCTCGATCAGCAATAGACGCACATGCAGCACTCCTGTCAGCCAAGTTTTTTATTCACGTCCAGCAGTAACGCTTCAATCTCCTGGCGCCGTCCCGCGTCAGCGGTTGCCCGCCCGGGCCGTGGTGTCGCTTGCAGGGCTTTTTGCAGCGCGGCCCTGGCTTCGGTGTAACGTTTCTGACGGTAGAGGTGATCGCCCCAGAAGTACAGACTATCGATACCGTTGGGGTTCAGTTGCAAGGCCTGTTTGAGCAACGCCTCTGCCTTGTCGGCATCGCCAAACCCGATAGGCCAGCCGGGCACCCGGTCGTACAAGGCCCCCAGGCTGGTATAGGCCGAGCCTTGCAAGGCATTGGGATCAATAGCCAGGGCTTTCTCAAGGTCGGCCTTGGCCTGTTTGACCTTGCTCAACGCACCCAGTCCACCTTGGGCGCCGGCCCAGCTACTGCTGACAATCCCGGACCATATCCAGGCCTCGGCCACCGACTGGCGCTCATGGGTGAACGCCGAGGCCTGGGCGGCCAGCTGTTCGAAAGCAGCGGTGCGCTGGTCGGCGGGCATTTGATACTGAATCTGCGCCCAGCGTTGCTGGATGCCGCTCAGACGCTGCTCATCAGCCGCATCAAGCGCCCAGACACTTTGGCTCAGGGCCCCCAGAAACAGGCAAGCGAGTAGTTTTTTCATGGTTTGAGGTTCTCGTTTTCGGTTTTCTGACTCAGGCGACGGATCAGCGGCAATTGCTTGCGCAGACCACGATCCACGAGGTTGGGCAGAAGGCTGTTGAGTCGCACGAAAAAGCGCTCCGGCCAGCCCAGGTAAAGGTCGCGTCGGTCACCGGCGATGGCATGGATGACGGCTGAGGCGACTTTTTTTGGGTCGTCGACATTCGCCTTGAGCGCATCGTTCAAGGCCTGGGCCGCGGGGCTGTTCATGCTGGTACGCGTGGCCCGGGGAGCGACGTACAGCACGGCGACCCGGGTGTCCGCCAGTTCCCGGCGCAACGCCTCGGAAAAACCGCGCAAGGCAAACTTGGTGGCGCAGTAACTGGCGTAGCCGGGATAGCCGATGGAGCCATAGGTGGAACCGACATTCACCACCATGGCACTCGTTGCCTGCTTGAGCAGCGGGAGCAGCAGTTTGGTCAGGCAGATCGGTGCGCTGATGTTGACCACCAGCATCGCGTGGATGTCGCTGTCATCGAGCTGCTCCAACATGGCAAAGTGATTGACCCCGGCGGCGTTGATCAGCAGGTTGATGCCGCCCATCTCTTGCGCGGCGGCCTGCACTTTGCGCCGGTCGGCCAGAAACGTCAGGTCGGCAGTTATCCAGGTCAGTTGCAGGGGGTAACGCTCAAGCAGAGAGGCCAGGGGTTCCCGGTGCCTGGCCACTGCCAGTACCTGCGCGCCACTGGCGCACAGCTGCGCCGCGATGGCCAGGCCAATACCACCACTGGCCCCCGTCAGTACTACGCGAGCCTCAGACAGGCGCATGCTCAACCTCCCCGTCCCGCGGCAAACCTCGGAACATGTCCGTGTAAAGCCGATAGACCACTTTAGAGGCATGGATAACCGCAGCCTGGTCGCCCGGGTCCTCGAGGTTATCCATCAGCCGGCGGTAGGTCTGCATATGTTCGATGTCCAATGAGCCGTGCGAGCTTAGGTAGCTAAAGGCGCTTTCCGGCAAGTCCAGACGCTGGCGAATACTGCCAGCGGCATGGGTCGCCAGGGCGACACTGGTGCCTTCGAGCACATTGACCATGCCAAACAGCCCGACCGGATTGTCTCGGGCAATCAGGTCGTAGAGAAAGCTGACCATCAGTTCGATCGGCATGCTCGGACGACCGTCGCGTACAGCCTCCTTGTCGCCCCCACACACAGCGATGTCATTGAGTACCCATTGTTCGTGACCGTACTCATCCTCGATGTATTCACAGACGGCTTTGCGCAGCCACTCCAGGCGCTGCGGCAAGCGCGCACCACAGGCCATCATCAAGGGGACGGTATGACGCACGTGGTAGTAGGCCTGCGCCAGGAATGCCCGATAACTGTCCAGGCTGACCTTGCCTTCGAGCGCGTCGCGGATGATCGGCAGCGCGAACAGCTCTTGACGCTCCTGTTGCGTGGCGTGTTGCAGGGTGTCGAAAAAACTCATGATGCGGATTCCTCAAAGTTGACCGACTCAGTCAGTTGCGCCCGGTAACGCTCGACGATGGCGTCACGACGCGGGCGGCCATTGGCGGTCAGCAGGCCGTTGGCGGGGGTAAACGGTTGATTCAATCGGGTCCAGTGGTGCACCTGGGCATAGTCGGGCAACGTCGCGTTGGCCTCGGACACCGCAAGAGCCAACTCGTCATCCGTACATTCGGGACGATGGGGCCAGAGCAAGGCGTGGTTGTGCGGCATGGCCTCGCCATGGACGAACGCCTGTGCAATGTCGCGCCGCTGGGTCAGCTCGGCCTCAACCCACTCGGGGTTCACATTGCGCCCGAAGCTGGTGATGAACTGGTGCTTCTTGCGCCCCCTGAGGTAGAGAAAACCCTCGGCGTCGAACTCGCCCAGATCGCCACTGGCCCACCATTGCTGGGTATGTGCAGCCTCCCCCAGGTAGCCGAGAAGCACCGAGCCGCGGATCAGCACTTCACCATCTTCGGCCAGGCGGACCTCTACATGCGGCAGCGGGCGCCCCACGCTGCCGGGGCGATGTGCATCGGGTCGGTTCAGGCATACCACCGATGCACACTCAGACAAGCCGTAGCCTTCGTAGATCGGCAGACCGACCCGCTGTGCACGATCCAGCAATGCCCGGGACACTCGCGCCCCGCCGACGGCGGCAAACCGTAGCGATCGGGGGTCGAAGACTTTTTGCTCGGCGGTGTTTGTCAGCAGCAGCAACAACTGTGGCACCAGAATCAGGCTCTGCGGCGCGCGGGCCGCCAGGCAACCAAGCAATACCGGTACATCAACGCCGCTGGCACCTTGGATACCCAGGGTTTTCTGGCACGGCACGCTCACCGTTGCACCGGCATACAAGGCCGCGTAGCAACCGATGTTTTCCAGCAGAATGGCCAGAGGCAACAAGGCAAGATGATGCTGCGGCTTGCACGGTTCGCTGGCCCGCTCCAGTTCACGGGCAACGCTCAACAGGCTCTCGGCGCTCAGACACACGCCCTTGGGTGTGCCCGTGGTGCCCGAGGTGAACGTCAGTTTGGCCGTACCTTCAGGTAGCCGGTTTGGAGCACAGAACGTACGACGCCAGAATTTGCCAGACTGGGTGTAACCGGCTGCCTGCAGTTCGTCTGCCTGATCCTCTGCGCCAATGACCAGCTCGGCTTGGCTTTGCTCCAGGCAATGACGGCGTTGAGCCGCACTGAAAAAAGGGGCCAGCGTCAGACAGGTGAGGCCTTCAAACAGGATGGCCAGGTCCCAGAGCACGGCTTCGGTGCCGTTGTCCAATGCCAGTGCGACCACCTTGACGTGCTGATCTCGCAGGCACTGCTGACGGTACGCCACCTCAGCATTGAGCATGGCGTAGTCCAGCTTCAGGTCATCCCCCCACAAAGCAATGGTGTGAGGCTGGCTTTCGGCATAGTTACGTAGTGTCTGTTGGAAGCGCAGTGTCTCAGGCGACATGACTGGCCCCCTCGATAGATGATGGTAAGCCGAGGCGATTGAACAGTCCGATGTTGCGCAGATGGGTGAAACCGGCGCGGATGTTGCCGACGTGCACCCACGGCTGGCTCTCGTAATAGCTGCCCCAGCTAAGGCGCTCATCGCCAAGACGTGCCGGGTCGGCAGCACACAACGTCACGGGTTTGAGACCCAGGCGGTGAAAACTGTTGACCAAGCCAACGTTCCCGGTAAACGCCACCCACTCCAGCCCTCCCATGGCCAGCAGGTACGTCATCGCAACAATGCTCAAGCGCGCGCTACCGGTGTCGCTAGCGGCCAGGTTGCCGACTTCGGCAATGGCAGCCCGGCCCACGGCTTGGTTGGCCGCTGCGCTGATCAGCGGATCGATGGGTTCGTCCAGATAGCGTTCCAGAAACAGCGGCTCGACACTGGCAAGCCGCACCCCCGCCACGGCACAGAGCGTGCCTGAGGGGGTGCTCATACCGAACAGTTGCGGCATGAAATGGCGAATATCAGCACCGTGAATCTTCCGAAACCGTTCCTGGATGTAGGCTTCGAAGGCAGGACGCAGCGATTCTTCGGGCAACGCTCTGGCCAGTGTCATGGGCGAATTGTCAGCTTGCCCAAGGCGCAGCGGTAAAGGGATGTTCCAGTTAAAGTCGGACATTGGCGGCACGCCTCCCGGATAAGTTAGGGAGGAGTATCGGAGAGCTTTCTTAACGAAGTCTGAAGGTGCTGAACAGACGCCTCGCAGTGCCGTTCACAAGCAGTTCATGAGTGGACGCAGAAGAAAAGCAAACGAGCCGCTCTGGGCTGTCGATTCCGCCTGTTGTCCAAGGATCATTCACCGCGTCAGCGCAACATGATTCGATGATTTGACCCGCATGCACCACACGCTCAATGGTCAGTGACGCGTGTCGACCTTCGATGTCGACGATACGCTGGCCATCCGCCGGGCCGCTTGCACCACCTGATGTGCGCGCACGACTCTAGGGGTATAGGGCACGGTGATCGCGCCTTCTTCTTTGGCGATGCCCAACTCCAGCTCTCGGGCCGAGGCCTTGGGGTCAACGCCCAGTCGTTTGGGCGCAATACTTGCGACGAATGCGAACAGCATGAAGCAAAAACTCAAACATGCTGTGAACTTCCCTAAAATGGTCTCAACGTTCGTTCGGTTGCTGCGCGGGTGCGGTAAACCACTTGTCCTTGGGTACACGTTTCTCTTCGCTGGGATCACCCAGATAGTGCGGCGACATTATTTGCACTGAGTATTCGTTGAACACGTCCTGAATATTGGCGTGCAACAGGCTGAGCAATACCGCACGCGGTCGGGGTTGACTCGGAATAGCCTGAGCCACCAGTCGATACTCGGGGTAGAAGTCCGACAACGCCGTCTGGAACACCTGCGCCGGAGGGTCTGCGAGAACCCCGGGGGTGCGCCGGGCGGCCTCCAGCAGCATCGCTTCGACCTGCCGCCACGGCGTGTCGTAACCGATGGTCACTACCGTGTCGACCACATAACCAGGGCCTTGCACGGCACGGGAGTAGTTCTTGGTGACGGCTCCGGTAATCATCGAGTTGGGCAGCGTCAACACCTCCCCCAGACCTGTTCGGATGCACGTAGTGAACATCCCCAATTCCGTTACGGTGCCTTCATATTCACCAATGCGCACGAACTCCCCGGGACGCAAGGTTCGGGTGTACGTGAGGATCAATCCGGCCGCCGCCTGCCCGACCACACTGGTGGCACCGAGTGAAATCATCAAACCGATCAACACCGACAAGCCTTTGAAGGCATCGGTACCGGCACCGGGCAAATAGGGATAGGCCATGGCCAATGCAAAAAGCCAGATAGCCAGTGAGGTCAAGCGTTGGGTCGGGTGCAGGGTCTCTTGATTCAGCCAACTGAAGGTACCGGGGATGGCCATGCGACGCAGGATCCGGCGAGTGAAGGCTGAGATACCACGGGCGATGAAAAAGATTGCGACGGCCACACCTAAACCGGGAATGGCACCGATGATCCCTTGGAATAAATAGCCAGAGACGTCGAGTAGATAGTTGTTGAGGCTTTCTCCCCAGGGTCTGGTGTAGGGAAACCGCGACAAAATAAAGCCAAGCCATTCATACGTGAGCAACAGCACGACAAGCCAGCGAAGTATGCCTAGCAATCGACTGACCAGCGGATACAGGTAATTGGCATCGACTACCTGCACACGTCCGACTTTCAGCGCCTGTGTATGCCGATGCATCAAGTCAGGCAGTTTTCTCAGCAGTCTGCGGCGCAGATACGCCATGCCCCAGAGCGCGGCTATCAGAATGCCGGTGGCAAGGGCTGCGGCTGCCAGAGACCTGAGAATGAAATGAAGGCTACGGGCTTCCTGGGTTTCGACGACCACCTGGCGCAGTTTGTCGGCAGCGCTTTCTGCGGCCTGGCGCACTGATTCAAATTGGGTGGCATCGACATCCTGGGGAGAAACAATAAACGCACGCCTTGAGCCCAACAGCACCATGTAACTGTTCTGAATGGAGTCGAGAGTGACATTCAGATCGTCTGACTCATCCATTGCTTCAGTGATCGCCGCTTTCGCACGCTTGACCCGTATTTCCGGTATTTCACCGTATAACGCGGCGCGGAAAACCATGACGCTGCGGTTGTAGATTTTCAGTTCAGCCGAGGCAGGTTCTACCGTTGCGGAAGGGGCCTCCGCGAACACGATAACTGACCAAAGCAACCCGAACACAGTCATCAATTGCGCGAGAAACCTGCTCCGCATGCGTCAGTTCCTTACTTCACATCATTCAGGTCAGGGGTACGTATCGCAGCGTAGCTCAACAACATGCTATTTGCTGACGGCGAAAACACCGAACGCTCGGGTTTACCGGCTTTGGCGCGGAGACTGGCTTATTGTGATCTACACTCTCTGGGCGTGTGAATTGGCGCATCGCCACAGGATTAATGAGTCGCGGCTTAAGTGACAGACCTGAATGCCAGTCAAGTTCATGGTGACAGCCTGCTCACAACTGACGAGGTGGACATGAACAGGAAGTCTAATCGGGGCTGGACAATGGCTGCGGCAGCCGTCGTAGCGGTTTCAACACTTTTCGCCGGGTGTGCGAGCAAGACCGATCCTATTACCCAGGCAGACCAGGCCGATGTTGCCAAGGGTGTGACCGCACCCAGTCTCGAGCAGACCCGGGCGATCGCCGAGGCAGGTTTTATCTACGGCCTGCCGCTCGTCATGAACTACGCCGTGATGAATGAGTTTGCAGTGGACTCCAGTTCCAGTCAGTTCAAGGCCCCCTTTAACCAACTGCACAATGAGCATCGGGTCGCGACGCCCGCTGACACCGCCGTCATTACGCCAAACAGCGACACCCCCTACTCGATAATGTGGGCCGACCTGCGCGCAGAGCCGCTGGTGATCACGGTGCCGGCCGTCTCCAAAAAGCGCTACTACTCGGTGCAACTGATTGACGGCAATACTTATAACTTCGGCTACATCGGCAGCCGGGCGACGGCCAGCGCCGCCGGCAGTTATCTGGTTGCAGGCCCGGACTGGAAAGGGGTGCCGCCCCCTGGGATCGATAAAGTGTTCAATTCCACAACGCCCTTTGCACTGACGTTGATCCGGACCCAGCTGTTCAACCCGGCCGACATGCCGAATGTCGAGAAGGTCCAGGCCGGTTACCAGGTCCAGCCACTATCCGCCTTCCTCCATCAACCCGCGCCGCCCGCTGCGCCGAAGCTCGATTTCGTACCGGCTACCACCGCTGGCATCAAGGACAACTTCTTCGAGTACCTGTCGGCCGCGTTGGCGTATGTGCCGCCATCGGCTGACGACAAGGAGATCCGGGCGAAGCTGGCCAGCATCGGCGTAGGCCCTGGCCGAAGCTTCGAATTCAAGAACCTGTCGCTCGAGCATAAAGCCGCGGTCTTGCTGGGGATGAAGGCTGGCGACAAGACAGTTGATACGTTTCTCTCGAGCGGAATGAAAAATATCAATGGCTGGAATGTCGGAGCGTTCTTCGGCGACCAGGCGTTCTACAAGGCCAACTGGTTGATGCGTGCCGGCGCCGCGAAGGGCGGACTGTACGGCAACGACGCCGTGGAGGCGATGTACCCCTATACCCGTACTGACGGCACAGGCAAGACACTCGATACCAGCAAACACAACTACACGCTGACCTTCCCCGCTGGAAAGCTGCCACCCGTCAATGCCTTCTGGTCGGTGACCCTGTACGACGGCAAAAGCCAACTGCTGATCGAGAACCCGATCAACCGTTACCTGATCAATTCGCCGATGCTCTCGGCCATGAAGAAAAACGCGGATGGCTCACTGACGCTGTACATCCAGAAGGACTCCCCCGGCAAGGCCAAGGAAGCCAACTGGTTGCCGGCGCCTGACGACACCGTCTACCTGGTGATGCGGCTCTACTGGCCGAAGAGCACACCGCCGTCGATTCTTCCTGCGGGCGAAGGCAGTTGGCAGCCACCCGCGCTGGTGGTATCGAAGTAGGGCAACTCATGGTTCATGGCCGCGCGCTGATGGCGAAACCGGGGGGCGAGCCGAGGCACTTTCAGCCGGCTTGAACAGACCCTTTCCAAGGTAGCTTCAGATTGTCTTAAGACTAGTCAGGCAGGGTGCTGCGGTCAGGTTCGTCGACACCCCGAACCCGGCCCCCTGGCCGCACGAACGAGTCGGCAGCCAGCACTCCAATCGACGAGGCACTGTGATGACCCCCGCCCCCCGCACACAACGTTATGCAAAGTTGTCGATCATCATGCACTGGCTGATGCTTGTGCTGTTTGTCGGTGTCTATGGTTGCATCGAACTCAAGGGGTTGCTTCCCAAAGGCCATGCGCTCAAAGGTCCGCTGTTGGGCAGTCACGCAGTGTTCGGGATGGCCATTTTTGCCTTGGTCTGGATCCGTCTTCTAGGCCGCTTGAAAGCCCGGCCACCTATTTCCCCACAGCCGCCGGCCTGGCAAACCGCACTGTCCCACATGACCCACCTACTGCTCTATGTGCTGATGATCGGCACCCCGCTTCTGGCATGGCTGATGCTCAATGCCGCCGATAAACCGGTGCCTTACTTCGCATTCCCATTGCCCTCCCTCATCGCCCCGGACCCCGACATGGCAAAGCAATTGAAGGAATGGCATGAGCTGCTGGGCAGTGCCGGCTACTGGCTGATTGGTTTGCACGCCGGCGCAGGGCTGTTTCATCACTATTGGGTTCGTGACAACTGCCTCACCCGGATGTTGCCTTGATGCTCACTATCCTGGGTTCTGTACGAACCCTCTGACTTGCTGATCGCATTGAGCTACGCCGGTACCGCAGACAGGGGGCTTGATGCTTCTCAAGGGCTACAAATGAAACCGAACAGGTCGCAGCCCTCCCCCTGTCGACCGATCACCATCCCCCCCTTAATTCCGGACTTCTCAAGCAATCGAGCGACCTCCGGTACTGTCTCGCGTCGGCCGCCATTGGCGGATTGTGCCCAGACATCGGTTACTTGACTGGCACTACTCAGTGCCATCAGGCGCAGTACTGGCTTGCCGTCCGGTTCCGTCCAGCCGACTTGGCGTTATAGAGCGCCTGATCTGCAGCCTCGATCAACCCCTGCAATTGATCCAACTCCGACCCCGTTGCAGTAGCAATCCCGATACTCACACTGACACGTCCCCATGGGCTGGTTTGGTGAGGAATATTCTCTTGGCTCAGCCGGTCCTGGATACGTCGCGCCACGACGGCTGCACCGGCACTGTCGGTATTGGGCATGACAACCACCATCTCCTCGCCACCGTACCGCGCCACCAGATCCGATGGCCGTCGTATGCATTCCTCCAGGACTTTACCTACTTTCTGCAAACACGCATCGCCCGCCACATGCCCAAGGGAGTCGTTGTAAAGCTTGAAATAGTCGATATCAATCATGAGCAAGGCCAACGACAATCCATTCCGTTGCGCTCGCCGCGCTTCAATCGCAAGGGTCTCGTCAAAACAGCGCCGGTTCGCAAGGCCCGTCAGCGCGTCCTTCATCGCCAACATTTCCAGTTGCCGATTCGAACTGAGCAACTGCTGCTGGGTGACCAGCAATTCCGACTCCACGTTGATCCGCCGACGAATATGCAGGATCAACAACCAACCGATAATGCCAATGAGGCCCAAGAGGCTCGTCACCACGCCGATCGACAACATTGCCTCCTGCCGCCACCCCACCAAGGCTTCGTGTTTACCGAGTGCGACCGTGGTCACGAGCGGCAGCTTGTCACTCTTGCGAAAGGCATAGAGCCGCTCCACACCATCCAGACTGGAGGTGAACGAAGCCGTACCGACCGACTGATCAACAAGGTACTTTGCAAAGATCGGCGACTGCGAAAAGTTGCGCCCCATGTCCTGTTCGCGGAACGGATAACGAACCAGCAGCGTACCGTCGGTATAGGACAACCCGATGGCCCCCTCTTGCCCCACATCAATCTTCCCAAACAACCGTAGAAAGTTTTCAACCCCCAGCGTCACCGCAACCACCCCGGCGAACGCTCCGTGAACATCATTGAAGCGCCGGCTGATGGTGATCACCCACTCCTGGTTTGACCGGCTACGTATCGGCGGCCCGATGAAGGGTTCCCGGGCAGGACTGTCACGGTGATGAATGAAGTAGGCACGGTCACTGCTGTTGGCTCCGGCCGGAGCCATAGGGTTGGAGGACATCAACCAGCGGCCTTGGTTGTCATAGATAGTGACACCACTGAGCTGTGGCATCAGGGGCTGCTGTCGGCTGACCAGCGTGCTGAGCCGCTGTATTTGCGCAGGTCCACTGCCCTCGGTTTCAAGACGCTCGACGAGACCGAGCAAGAGCAACGAACTTTGCCGGACGATACCTTCAGAATAGGTCGCGAGCGCCTGGGTAAGGTTCAACCCGTGGACGTCCGCCTCCTCCAGCACCCTATCTCGAGAGGCGACCACCTTCCAGAGAGTCAGTGACGCCAAGGAACAGCCGATGACTAACAACAAGAGTATTACTAGGTGGATGTCACGCTTCACGTCAGTACCTGATGGAAAGTCCGGTTTCCCGTTCTGGCCGTTATTTGACCAAGGCAATAACAGCAAACGTATGTCCTGAGAGTGCTTAAGGATACAAGTTGTCCCGCAAGGACGCAGCAATAGCGTTGTGGCCCCGTCATTGACTCCTGGGCCGCAGTCGCTGAGGTAATCCAGGTCGATGGCAACCCTCTGTGCCAACCACTCGACAACATGCTCGCTCGGCTCAACGACTGGGCAGGCGCGTTATCACGCCTCAAGCACACAGATGATCCTGCCCATTTTCAACGCACAGGGCTTCGAGCAGTACCTGCTCCAAGAGCGCGAAGAAGCATTTGATGTGGGCCTGTTTCAATGCCTGAGGCCGGGTCACCAGATAGACGTCCATATCCGGAAGATCGATCTGCGCAAACACCTCAATCAGGTCTTTCGCCAGAACTCGAGGCAGTACGGCTACGCCCAATCCCCCTCTCACCGACTCGAGTTGCGCGGCGAATGAACTTACGCTGATCTGCGTACGCTCCAAACCCGCCGCCTTTGCTGCACGCATTTGCGGCAACACGTCCAATGGAGGGAGCAAGGCGATATTGACTGCTGTGGCCGGGGTCAAGTCAGGAAAGCGCTCGAGGTACCCAGCATCAGCGAAGACACCATAGGCAAGCCTGCCAATGGGTCGATAAATCAGCGATGGTTCGCCCAGATGTACCGTGCGTACAGCAATGTCGGCCACGCCGCGGACGATCTTGTGAAAGTCGGCTGCAACCTGCAACTCCACCGAGCAAAGCGGATGGGCTGTGGTGAAACGACGTGCGGCCTCCAGCACCCGAGAAGAGAACCCCTCACCTGCACTGACCAGAACACTGCCAGACAGCTCTGCTTGCAAGCCGGACAAATCAGCCACGGCTTGACGCCTCAAGCCTGCCTCCGCAGCGAGGGCAACCTCCACCAGAGATGAACCCCGCGAGGTCAACCGACACCCCTCAACACCCCGTTCGAGGAGTGGCTCGCCCAGCGCGGCCTCAAGTTGGCTCAGGCGACGAGACAAGGTAGACGGCGCAATCCCCAGCAACTGACCCGCTTGAAGAAAGCTGCCACGCCGCGAGACTGCCAACAACAGCCGAAGATCGTCCCAGTTTGCTTGCACCGCCATGCGCTCTTCCCTCCTTGGTTTGCAGATATGCAAATCCATTATGCAGGAGTGGTTGTTTTTCAGGAGCTATCTCAACGGTATATCTACAGGCCTTCGAAACAACGGAAATGGACTGTATGACGACTGGCCCCAACGACTATGCGCAACGCGCCGCCGAAGCCTTCAATCGCCGCGATGTCGAGTCAATGCTTGCATTGGTATGCGAAGACTTCATCTACCTCGATAGCATGGGGATTCAAATCGGTCGCCAATCCATGCGCAAACGAGAGACCGCGATTCTCGACGCACTGCCCGATGCAAAAGTGTCTCTCACCCCATTCATGGTCGCGGACGATCGTTTGGCGCTGACGGCCTTACTGACCGGTACCTTCACCGCCCCGCTGGTGCTGCCTGGCCGGGTGATTGCCCCCCACGGCCGACCTATCACCCTCCACTATGCAGCACACTTTACCTTCAAGGATGGGCTGGCGATCCGTGAGGAGGCCTTCTTCGACAGTGCTGTGCTGATGCCGTTAGCCGAACAGGGGGTGAGTTAATCCATGCGCAACGCATTTGTTACCGGCGCAACCGGTTTGCTGGGCAACAATCTGGTCCGAGAACTGGTCGCTCGTGGCTACGCCGTCAAAGCCCTGGTCCGCTCGAGAGCCAAAGGTGAGCAGCAGTTCAATAAACTGCCGAAGGTGGAACTGGTCGTTGGGGACATGGCCGACGTGAGCGCATTCGCAACAGCGTTGCAAGGTTGCCATGTGGTGTTTCATACGGCGGCTTTCTTTCGTGACAACTACAAGGGCGGCAGCCATTGGAAAGAACTCGAAAAGGTCAATGTCATCGGTACGCAGGACCTGATTGATCAGGCCTACCGCGCCGGTATACGACGGTTTATCCACACCTCTTCGATTGCCGTGCTCGACGGTGCGCCGGGTGCCTCCATCGATGAGACGTGTCTGCGGGCCGACGCCGACGCAGACGACTACTACCGCAGCAAGATCTTCGCCGACCGTGTCGTTTTATCGTTCCTGGAAACCCATCCTGATATGCATGCCTGCATGGTCCTGCCGGGTTGGATGTGGGGCCCCGCCGACATCGGTCCGACCTCCTCGGGGCAGTTGGTACAGGATGTGGTGAACGGCAAACTGCCCGGCTTGATCCCTGGTAGCGTCTCGGTTGTCGATGCACGTGATGTGGCACGGGCGCTGATAGCCGCCGCCGAACATGGGCGACGTGGCCAACGCTATCTCGCGGCAGGCCGTCACATGACGATGCGCGAGTTGGTACCTGTTCTGGGCCATATCGCGGGGGTCAAGACCCCCTCACGCGAACTACCGCTCTTGCTTCTATACACCCTGGCGGCTGTGCAGGAGCTCTATGCTCGTCTTACCGGCAAGCCCATTCTGTTGAGCATGGCCACCTTGCGCCTGATGATACGAGAGGAGTACCGCACCCATTTCAATCACCGCAAGAGCGAACAAGAACTGGGCCTCACTTTCCGGTCGCTGGAGCTGACAATCACTGACACCGTGGCGTGGTACCGCGATCACGGCTGGTTTGAAAACCACAGTGCGCGGGCCGCGAACAAACAACGCTCGTCCGACATAGTCGGCAAATAACTGTCAGAGCGCGCCATGACTATCAAGCCGCAATGCCGATAGTCTCGGGACTCATTGTGCGATGTGACGCTGGCACGCGAACCGTCGCGTTGAGTCCCGATACCGCACTTCTGATCTATTCACCACGCACAAGAACAAGGACGTCAATTCACGGTGAACAGGGAAATAATTCTGATGCGACATGGTCAGCCGAAAGGGGTGAACGTCGATAAAGTCTCGGCACTCGAGATGAAAGACTGGATCGAACACTACAACCGATCCGAAATTACCCAGCAGCCGGTTCCGAATGCCAGTCTGCGACTCGCCGCATCCGCCACGGTCATTGCTTCAAGCAACGCGCCTCGTGCACTGACCTCCGTACAGGCGCTCGGACTGAAGCCTGTAAGGGTCGACGCAATTTTCTGCGAAGCACAACTACCTTTTGGGCATTGGAAACGGCCACGACTCTCGCCCTTTACCTGGGCATTTATCCTTCGAATCTTATGGCTTTGTGGCTACTCAGGCGACGTCGAACCTGCAAACACCGTGAGGATGCGCGCCCGCAAAGCAGCGGAACTATTGCAGTCCCTTTCTAGCGAAGGATCCGTTCTGCTGCTCGGTCATGGCTTCATGAATCAAATGATCGCCAAACAACTGGTGAAAGATGGTTGGGTTCGCCATCAGCGCAACGGTAGCCAGTATTGGAGCGCGGCGGTATACCGGTATGTCGGTGTGTAACCAGCGCCAGAACCCCGGGTGCTGCACTGGCCGATAACAGGCGTTTACGGATGCCATTGGCAAGCGCATCTGCTTGCTACCGCGCCTCAGTCACACCTGCTCTTGCATGCACCCACTCGGTTATAGTTTCAAGGGCGCCAGGGGCGTAGGCATGACGACCTTCCATCAGGAACCTCAGCGTGGTTAGCCAGGACCATTCGCTGGTGAGTTGTGTGTTGTAGGGCACCGCCCTCAGGAGTCCATGACTTGCATCCGGTATGACTTCAATCCGGTTGGCGGGATGATTGCCCCCTACAGTCTTTCTGTAGATTTCTGCGTTGACCGCAGGATTGACATTCAGATCCTCCGCGCCCCACATCGCAAGCACTGGCACCTCGAGCTTTTTCAGATCATGGGTTGCATCTTCGTGAAGATTTCGCCGCACAAAAGCCCACCGCTCTGGGCTCATGCTGCCTAGAAGGGTCGCTGGCGGCACGTGCGAAGAGGTAAACAGACGCTCGTCATCTGCGGCCACTTGCGCCATCACTCGTTCGATATCAGGCTCAGACATCCCTGTGCGTTCCAACCGGGTTCGAGTGTAATAGTCTCCTTGCCGTTGCCAGGATACCGCGGCTCCGACAAGCACAAGAAAGTCTGCACTACCGGGCGTAAGGCGGGGTAATACCCAACCGGCTTGCGAAAACCCAAGCACACCGACAGGGATTCCTTGCAGCTTGCTGCGCAGGGCGCAAACCGCGCTGCGCACGTTCACAGAGCGGTCAGCCATGGACTGACTGAGCCAATGCCCCTGTGAGCCCCCAATGCCCGGTTTATCCCACGAAACAACCGCAATACCTGCGTCAAGAAGAGTATTGATGAGTGGATCGTAACCCTGCTGCGACGTGCGATCTTGTGGGCCATCCCCATGAGCCAGGACGACTGCCGCTGTTGCAGCGTGGTCAGGAAGCCAGAGCGTACCCGCCAGGAGCAGTCCATTTGCTTCGAATGCAAAAGGTTCACTCACCCGGCGATCCAGGCCATAAGTGTCAAGCCGCCAGAGAACAACAAACACGGTTGCCATGACCAGGCAAGCGACGGTAATCCCTGCGCGATAACGCTTCATCCAGATTGCTTTATGCACAGTCACTGCCTTTTCGTTTCATGAGCTCCGGCCAACTGGCCCAGGATGACGCCCGAGTGATCACACGAACGACCAAGAGCGTTGTTACCTTTTTGAGACGCTGACAAGTCGCTCGACAAAAAACTCTACATACCCTCTTGGACCGCCCAGCAATGGCCAAGCGTCGGCCTTGAGCGCAACCTCCTGAAAGGCTTTGCTGCATTTGCATCGTGGGTGTCTCTCGTAAACCGCCCGCCGTGTCTGCGCGGCATTACGTACATATTCGTCGTAAGGAATTGCTCCCGCATACTCCAGGAAAACATCCAGGAAGTGGTCCGTGAGTTTATTAAGCTTGGCAAACAAATTCTGCCCTTCTAGCGGGTTAATCTCCATGTTGGCCAACACCCTGAAGCGCTTCATTCCGTGCTCATGATTAAGTACTTTGATCAACGCGTAAGCCCCGGAGATGGAAGCCGGCTCATCGCAGACAATCACCAGGACTTCATGGGCAGCTCGAATGAAGCTGACGACCGGTTCGCCAATACCCGTGGCGGTGTCGATCACCAGCACGTCCAGGCTGTCCGCTATCTCGCTGAATGCCTGTATCAGGCCTGAATGCTGGGCCCGCGACAGGCGCACCATACTCGGGGCACCTGAACCAGATGCGACTACGCGCACTCCTCCCGGCCCTTCCATCAGGGTGTCGGAGAATTCACAGCGACCCTCGACTAGATCGACCAGCGTATACCGTGGCACAAGCCCCAATTGGACGTTGACATTCGGGAACTCAAGATTTGAATCCAGCAAAACGACTCGGCGCCCAAGCTCCGCCAGCGCCAATGCCAGATTCACAGCCACAGTAGTTTTGCCTACACCGCCCTTACCGCTGGCGATAGCGATAACTTGTACAGCGTGCACGGTATCCATACTGACTTTTCAACTCCATAGTTAACGCTGACAAGCAATTGAAATCCTTAAAGCATCAAGTTCCAAGATTAGCCCTTGACGATTGCTCAGCCGCAACCGCCGCACATAAGTTCGCCCTCGCCGACCAGACCTCCTGATCGCCGATTGGCTGGCTAATATCCAGAAAAAAACAGGCTGAAAAAGTTAAATACTGTAAAGAGTGACGCACCGGCCAAGATCAAAGCGGACACTAGTTTCTTTTTTAACAACGGTACACCTCCTTGTCGTCGATGTATAAAACTGAAACGAGGACAGCACACCCGGACATGCCCTGATAAGGCTGGATGGAAATGGCAGCGCAACGGCTTGGAGCACGCCCAACTGCGCTGCCATGACTCGCCCAGCACCTGTGTCAGGGGCCAGGCAACGTTCAAGCGCTGCGTTGAGCAGCACCTGACGTGCACAGGCGGGTTCAGGTGCTTGGGCTCAACCGCCGACCACCAGCTTGGGTGCCAGCAGCGCCTCGCCGGTCCGCCCATAGACATCCTCCAGGCGCTCGATGTCGTCCTCACCCAGGTAGCTGCCGGACTGCACCTCGATGATCTCCAGCGGGATTTTTCCAGGGTTGGCCAGGCGGTGCACCGAGGCGATCGGGATGTAGGTGGACTGGTTTTCGGCGAGCAGGAACACCTTATCGTCACACGTCACCTGGGCGATGCCGGATACCACGATCCAGTGCTCGGCACGGTGGTGGTGCTTCTGCAGCGACAGCTGCGCGCCGGGCTTGACGGTGATGCGCTTGACCTGATGGCGAATACCGTTGTCCACCGAGTCGTAGCTGCCCCAAGGACGATTGACCGCACAATGGCTCTGGGTTTCCGGGCGACCTTTCAGATCCAGGTCGTTGACCAGCGCCTTGACGTCCTGAACCGAGTTCTTGTGGGTGATCATCACCGCATCCTTGGTTTCGACCACCACCAGATCGTCCACACCGACCAAGGCCACCAGCTTGCTGCTGCTGTGTACGAAGCTGTTGCGGCTGTCGTGGATCATCACATCGCCCTTGAGCACGTTGCCGGCCTGGTCCTTCTCATGCACGTCCCACAGAGAGGACCAGCTGCCCACGTCGTTCCAGCCAGCGGCGAGCGGCACCACACAGGCGCGGGAGGTCTTCTCCATCACCGCGTAGTCGATGGAGTTGTCCGGGCAGCACTCGAAGGCGACGGAATCGATGGTCATGACATTGCCGCAGCGCTGGCTGCGCTCCAGGGCCAGCGCACAAGCGTCGTAGATGCCCGGCGCATGCGTGAGCAACTCGTCCAGATAACGGCTGGCACGGAACAGGAACATGCCGCTGTTCCAGTAATAGCCGCCCGTGCGGACGAGCTCGCGGGCCAGGTCTGCATTGGGCTTCTCGACGAAGTGGCTGACCCGGTAGACGCCGGGATGCATGCCGCCGGCGTCACCTGTACGGGTCGCCTTGATGTAGCCGAAGCCGGTCTCGGGACGTTTGACCGGGATGCCGAACAACACCATCTCCCCTTGCTCGGCCACCACGCGCGCTACTTCCAGTGCCTCGCGCAGCGCCGGTTGGTCCTCGATCACATGGTCAGCCGGCAGCACCAGCATCAGTTCATCGCGGCCGTCGGCCAGCAGTTGCAAGGCCGCCATGGCCACGGCCGGCGCGGTATTGCGGCCGAAGGGTTCGAGCAGGGTCGAGTGCCCCTCGACGCCGATCCGCTCCAGTTGCTCGTTGACGATAAAGCGGTGCTCGTGGTTGCACACGATCAGCGGGCTCTGCATGCCTTCGAAGTCCAGGCGCTGCAGGGTCTGCTGGAACAGCGAATGCTCGCCGGTCAGGGCGAGGAACTGCTTTGGATACTGCTTGCGCGAAAGGGGCCACAAACGCGAACCACTACCACCAGAAAGGATTACCGGAATCATGGGAAAAGCCTCATTAAAGTTCCATTTCAAATTGCTACTTGTCCCCGCCGAGGCCCTGCCTCGGACTACCGGGAGAGTGAATACATCGATGCGATCAAGGATTGAACAACTGGGTGATATCCCCTCCTAGCCGATAGGTCTCCAGGGGCTCCAGAGAGCGCCGCCACGCATCGGTCTCGGCCGAGCAGCGATACAGTGCGCAGTAGGGCTCCAGCCAGGCGAACTTGCCGTCCTCCTGCAAATCCTCCAGTTCCTGCGGGTAGCCAGACCGGGCCTCGAAAAAGCGCGGGTTGTGCACGCCCCCTTCGACCCGCTGGGCGAGCCGCTGCAGGGCACCATCGTTGTCGCCACGCAGATCCAGCCCGTTGGCCTCGGCGAATGCCGCGATCATCATCAGCGGCCCCAGGCTGTAGTTGTGGTAGGCAAGCGCCCGGGTTTGCCGGGACAACTCCAGCGGCAGGTAGCCCTCGGCGTCGACCTGCTCCATACCATGGCGGTACTGCTCGACCGCCCAGTCGAACAGGTCCTGGCGGTCGAGCACCACGGCGCTGGACATGACCGCCCAGGCAGCCCAGTACTGATGGTTGTTGCGTCGCTCGCGCGGTTGCTCGTTCCAATCGTGCACCACCTGGTCGGCGAGCCGGGCGAACCACTGCTCGATGGCGCGAGTCTCGGCCTCATGCCCACGCAAGGGTTTGGAGCCGGCGAACTGCAGCCGCAGATAGGCGGCAGACAGGCTGCCCAGCGCCCATTTGCGCACCGACTTGCCGGTGTGGTTGTAGGTTCGGCTGAGCAGCGCGTCGGCTTCGGCCCATGTGCTCAACCAGGTCAGAGCACAGTCGGCGTATTCCTGACGGCCATCCTCCAGATACTTGCCGACCAGCTTGCTCACCCCGCTTTCCAGCGTACGCACCTCACCGGTCAGCCGCCTGTAGCGCGCGGCGGCCTGCGGGTTGAGCTTGTCCCTGGCCGAGTCCGAGCCTTCGTACT
Organism: Pseudomonas kielensis; assembly: GCF_014236655.1. Taxonomy (GTDB): domain Bacteria; phylum Pseudomonadota; class Gammaproteobacteria; order Pseudomonadales; family Pseudomonadaceae; genus Aquipseudomonas; species Aquipseudomonas kielensis. The sequence continues at coordinate 36,304 of NZ_JACMYG010000002.1, read as the reverse complement.
TGCTCGGGAACAGCAGGTCGCCCGAATAGGGCGCGGGTGCCTCGGGACAGGCCGCCACCTCGTCCTTGGGGGACGGCGCGGCCAGGTAGAAGCCGCTGGGCGGCACCAGGTTGGCGCCGGCCTTGCGTTCCAGGGGCTTGCTGCAGCCGGCGGCCAGCAACAGGGCCAGGCCGGTGAGCGCCATCCGCGAACAGATCAGCCAGGGTTTCATAGCCATTCCTCAGTTGGTCGCGACCGGACGCTTGACCCAGGCCGGAGACAGATTGTCGGCGGAACCGGTGACAAACAGGCTGACCACTTCGCCACGCTCCAGCACCAGCGGGTCGAGGTCACGAATCTTGCGCTCGCCAGCGAACAGCGTCAGGCGCACCTTGACCGGGTTGATCTCGCGCTCGCCACGGGCGTTAGCCGAGACCGGGTGGATGACCTCGGTACGACCGTCGGCGGTTTTAATCGACAGGGCGGTGTCGGATAGGTTCTGCAGGCGCAGCAAGGACTTCTGGCGATTCTTGAACGCCGGTTCCTCCACCATCTCCAGCGCCCCATCCGGCATCTGCACCAATGTGTAGTAGCGCTCGGCGTCGAGCTTGACCGCCAGGCTCTTGCCATCGGCATTGACGCTGTACTTACCGGCTGGCAGGAAGGCGAAATCGCTGCTGCTTTTGGCGCCCAGGTCATTGATGCGGACAGGGCCGAGGTTGGCGTCAAAACTGCTGTTTGCGGCGTTGAAGCCGCGCACGAAGGCCGAGCCATACGGTGCCGCCGGACCATAGAGCGCCGCTTCATCAGCCATCACCCACGGGGCAGACAGGCCCAGCAGCAGGCTGCCCAAGCGCAGGGTGTAGGACATCGAGGAAAAAAAAGACATACAGGTACTCCTAGAATTGCAGGACGGGCTCGGTGGAGGTAGAGGTGGCGGTGTGCAGCGCGCGGCTGACCGGTTCCACGCCGTTGTGCAGCTGGGCGAGCCAGGCCGCGTCGAATCCGGACAGGTCGCTGGGTAGCATCAGATAGCGCTCGGGGAACTCCCAGATCACCAGGCGCAGCCCGGCGAGCTCTTTATCCCCCTGCCGCAGTAGGTTCAGCATGGGCACCAGTGGGCCCTTGCCCTCCTCCGCGTAATTGAGCAGGTCGCTACCCAGGGCCTGTTTCAGGGCGCCGGCGAAGTTCCAGTTGGGGTTGGCGCTGTAGCTGGTGCCGACCAGCGCGATCGATGGCTGAGCGTCGGCGAACAGCGCATCCTCGGCGCTCGCCTCCGGTCCCTCGGCGGCCCGGGTCAGACGCGGGAGCAAGCGCTCGGCCGGTGGTTGCAGGTCGGCGAAGTACGGTTCCAGGGGCAGGAAACTCAGCAGATCGCCTTTGTGCTCCCGGCTGGCGACAGCCTCGGTGACAAAGGCCTGGTCGCCATGCTGCCAGATATCCTGCCGCGCCAGATGCTCGGCCAGACTCCTGGCCGCGACTTCTGCGCCGAAGGGAGTCCAGTGGCTGTCGGTACGCAGAAACACCGGCTCCTGCACCTTCGCCTGCTGCAGGGCAGGCAACAGATCCGGTCCGTTCAACCCGGCTTGGCGCATCATGTCCAGGACCTTCGGGTACAGGCTCTGCTGAGCCAGCGCGGGTCGCTCGTCATCCAGATGCTCCGGATAGAGTCGAGCCTTGGCTGGCAGGAGCGCCAGCACCAGCGTCACCCCACGACGCTCGAATTCCGCCCGTACGGCGTTCACCAACTGCCAGTTGTCCTGCAACTGATCGGGTTTGCTCGCCGGCTTGAACTCCTCGTCCGAGAAGAGCCAGCCGTCCTGGCCGATGACCACGCCCTGGCGACCTTCGCCGAAAAGCGTGAGGCTCGCCAGCGCCCAGAGATTGGTGCCCAGTTGCTTGACCGGGAACTCGGCGTCGTAGTGCTTCTCGAAGGCCTGCGCCATTTTGCCGTCCAGCACACTGGTTTCACTGGCTGAAGAGAAGCCGAAGACCGCGCGTAGGGACCACAGGCAGAGCACCAGCAGCAGGCTGCCGAAGAGTAGGCTGTAAAGCAGGTTCAGGGTTCTGTTCATAGTCGGTTCCCCTCAGAACTGGAAGTACAGGAAGGGCGAGAAGCTCTGCGCCGAGAGCTTCAGCACCGAGACGGTGAACAGCAGGAGCACGGCAGCGTGGAAGGCCACGGCGCCTATCCGCAGGCGCGCCACGGCGGCTCTGCCGTCGGCGTTGATCATGATGCCGTCGTCTTCGCCGGCGCCGGCCTTGGGTCCGCCGGCCAGCGGCTGGGCGTAGAACTGACGGATGCCGAAGATGGCCAGCACGACATAGGCCAGCACCAGGGTGGCGATCTGCAGGCTGGTGAGCTGGGCGCGGTTGAGCTCGGAGAGCTGCCAGTCGGCGAAGCTGAACATGGCCGCGTACATGCGCCAGGCCACGTCGAGGTTCTCGGCGCGAAAAATCACCCAGCCGATCACCACCAGCATGAAGGTGAAGGCCCACTTCAGCGGGTTGAGCACCCGTGGCGCGGCGTTCACGCCCAGGAAACGCTCAATGGCCAGCCAGACGCCGTGCCAGGCGCCCCAGAGGATGTAGGTGAAGTTGGCGCCATGCCACAGACCGCCCAACAGCATGGTCAGGAACAGGTTACGGTACGTCTGGAAGGCGGTTCCACGGTTGCCGCCCAGGCTGATGTACAGGTAGTCGCGCAGCCAGGTGGAGAGGCTGATGTGCCAGCGTCGCCAGAACTCGGTAATGGACTGGCTGATGTACGGCTGCTTGAAGTTTTCCATGAAGCGAAAGCCCATCATCAGGCCCAGGCCGATGGCCATGTCGCTGTAGCCGGAAAAGTCGAAGTACAGTTGCGCGGTATAGGCCAGCGCGCCAAGCCAGGCATCGCCCGTGGTGGGGTCGGAAAGCGCGAAGCAATGGTCGGCGATGGGCGCGATGCTGTCGGCGATGAAGACCTTTTTGATGAAGCCTTGCATGAAGCGCGTACAGCCCTCGGCGAACTTGTCCACCGTATGGGTACGGTGGTTGAACTGGTCAACCAGGTCGCGAAAACGCAGTACCGGGCCGGCAATCAGGTGCGGGAAGATCGCCACAAAGGCCGCGAAGTCCACCAGGTTATGGGTGGCTGGGGTGTCGCCGCGGTAGACGTCGATGATGTAGCTGATGGACTCGAAGATGTAGAAAGAAATCCCGATCGGCAGCAGGATGTGCGTGAGCACGAAGGGCTCCATACCGAACGAGGTGATGATGGCGTTGAGGCTGTCGACGCCGAAATTGGCGTACTTGAAATAGCCGAGTACGCCGAGGTCCACCGCCACGCCGAGGAGCAGCCATTTCTGCGCAGTTTTCGTGCGCACTCCGGCCGCGCCGATGCGCAGTCCAATCCAGAAGTTGAACACTGTCACGACAGCGAACAGCGCCAGGAAGTCGATGCGCCACCAGGCATAGAAGATGTAGCTAGCGACCAGCAACAGCAGGTTTCGATAGCGCGTTCCGACCAGGTAGTACAAGCCGAGGAAAATCGGCAGAAACAGGAACAGGAACACGTTGGAAGAAAAAACCACGCTCTCAATCTCCTTTTGAATGATCGTCGTTGCCCTAAGGAGCCCATGCGCCAGGCGCAGCCCGGCGCAAGGCTCCATCAGGTCAATCGGCCTTGGCTTGCATCACGCTTGCTGGTTTGTCCGCCCTGCGGCAGATCTTCGCCTCGACCTTCAGCCCCGGGGGCATGTCTGCCGGCATATCGATTTCAAGGGAGAGCAGCGTCTGCCCGGCCCACTCGGCGTCCTCACGCAAGCGGAAAACAAAGCGCCCGTCCGACTCGACTTCCCGCGACCGGCTGATCAACAGGTTTTCCCGCGAGCCGCTCATGTACCAGACGGTACTGCGCAAATCACTGATCCCGGGTTGGCTGAACTGGATCTCGACGACGGCGTCCTCACTGCGGATCGGCTTGACCCCCGTGTTGACCAGCACCTCGTTCTTGCCTGGCCGCAGGGCCAGCTTCTGGTCTATGTCCGTCGTCACGTCCCGGCAACCGTTATCCAGCAGGGGCATCGCCTGGCGATAGAACGTCGCCATGGCCAGGTCGTAATAGCTGTTGACCTCCCAGATCAGTAGCTTCGGCGGTTTGTCCTGGAAGTCCTGGGTGCCGAGGTACTGCAGCATGGCACTGTGGAAGCCACCTCCTGTCACCGAGCGGTTATCCACGTCAACGTTGGCGTACTGTTTGAGGAAGCCGTCGAAGTTGTACTGTTCGGAACTGAAGCTGGTGCCAACCAGCACCACATCGGGCCGTTCGGTATCGCCAAACAGCTCATTGCTCTCTTCTTTAGGTTCCGTCACTGCGCGCGTGAAGTACTCATTGGCGTAACCACTGCCACAGATTTTGCCGAAGGCCTGGTTGAGTGAGCCGACCTTGTACAAGTTGCCTTCCGTGCGGGTGGCAAACTCCTTGCGCGCAATCCCCTTGAAAACCCCCGACTTACTCATCTCGGCGGCCAGCAACTGCGCGGTCAGCTCAGCGCCTTGCGGCGTCCAGTGGTTATCACGCTTGAAGAAAAATTTGCTGCGCACGTCGGCCGGCAGGTCCAGCAGCGCGGAGAGGTCCGGCACGCGTATCCCCAGGCTGCGCAGGCGCTCGATGGTAGCCCGGTAATTGCTGCGCGACAGTTCGGCATTGAAGCTGCTGCGCGCCTGCGGGTTGAGCATCTCAGTGACGAGCAGGCCACGCGGTGGCAGGTAGGCCATCACCAGTTCCACGCCCCTGGCTTTGAGTGCATCACGCAGATCCTGCAGCAGTTTGAAACCCTCGGGCGTGGTGCCGATGTTGGTCATCAAGTCGATCTTGCTGCGGAAAAGCCAATCCTTTTGCCCTTGCACCAGTTGGGTGAAATCGCCCAGGTCACCGGTGTAGCTGCTGTCCTGCAGCGCCTGCGGGCAGATCTGGCAGCAGCGCTCGATCTTGTATTCGGGCGCCTCGGCAGCCAGGCTCAGGGAACTGGTGAAAAGCGTCGCAATAGAAGCGCACGCCAGCCACCCGTGGACAACGCGGCCCTTTGAACTCCGTTTCATTGTTTGTCACTCACTTGAAGTTGCGCCAACTTGTCGAGCGGCAGGACCAGCACGGCCTGCTTCTGTCGCACCAGCAGGTCGATGATTCGGCTCTGATCCTTGGCAAGCGCACCGAATATGCCGATGCCGCTGGGCTGGGTCGGCATCAGCATTTCCACACCGTAGAGCTTCACGCTTTGCGGCGACACGACGGAGATGGCGCCCGACTCGTTGCCGATCAGGCGACCGCCCACCACGGTCAGGGAGAGGTTCATGTCGAAGGGGTCGAGTACCAGGTCGCGGGGCGTGCCGACGAGGTCCTTGACGTGCCCGTAGATGCCGAGCAGGCCGTTGGCCACCGCGAGGTTTTCATAGAGCCCGACATTGGCGCTGTTGCGCACACGAATGCCGTGCCGCGCGTTGTTGAACGCCCGGTTGCCCCACAACAGGTTGTCGCCGCTCTCGTAGATGGTGATGCCATCGGAGCCGTTGCGATAAACCTCGTTGTTGGCCAGCACGTTATTGACGCTGGAGCGGTCGACCACGATCCCGGAGAGGGTGTTCTCGTAGGAGCGGTTGTTGAAGATCCAACTGTCGTTCACCTCGCGGGAGACGATGATGCCGTGCTTCTCGCGGGTGCCATAGGCGGTGTTCTCGGCAATGATCAAGCGCCGCGAGCGGTCGTGCGGGTCGATACCGTAGACCAGGTTATTGCGGTAGGTATTGCCCTTGAGCACCACGTCATAGGCTTCGTAACAGTAGAAGCCGTACCACATGTCGTCGAACATCGAGCCAATCAGCCAGCCGCTGGGATGGTCGCGCTGCATGGTCGGATGCATCGCCGGGCTGTACTGGGAGATGGATACGCCATAGGACTTGCTCGCGGTGTAGCCAAGACTCGATACCACCGAGTTGACGATGTAGGTCTCGGTACCGCCCCAAGCGTTGAGGAAGGGGCGGAACTTGCCCTTCTTCTTGAACCAGTCCTGCTGGTTTTCCGTCTCGCTCCAGGCCGTAAGCCGGGTGTACATGATGAACAGCTTGCCGTCGTTGATCAGGAACGCGCCGCGCTCGCTGGAGAGACGGAAGTCGCGGGTTTCGGCACCGACGTGCAGGGTCGCGCCCTGGCTGACGACGATCGGCAGGCGAGCGATGTAGATACCCGGCTCGGTCTCCTCGAAATACTTCTTCGGCAGGCTGCGGGCGAGATCCTTCAGCGTGACATAGCCACCCTCGATGAAAATCGCCTGGGGCATTTCACCCTGGCGCTTGACCCATTCACGCAGACGCTCATCGCCACCGGTGAACTCCACCAATTGGTCCGGGCCGATCATGCGCTTGAGCACCACGTTGCCAACGGGCTTGCGTACGATCCGCGCATTGGCCGCCTCGGCCGTATAGGGCGACAGATCGGGCAGCTTCGGCGGGTCAATCAGCAGCGGCTCGGCGGGAATGCTCGACACCTGGTAAGCGGGAGCAGCGTGTTCCCCGGCCGGTGCCACGACCGCCCACGCGAGGCTACCCGCGAGGACCAGGCCGGCGACCCAGCGGTGCCTGTTTCTTGTGTGTAAATACATAGCGTCCAACTCCATGGTCAGCTCGGCAGGCGGCATTCAGTAGCGCCAGACAAAATCAACGAATGCGCGGTGCATACTCGAATCCGTGCCTTTGCCGAAGGCATCGCCCGGAAGGAACAGCCCGCCCCGAAAGCGGACCAGCGCGGAGGATGCCTTCAGCCACTCCATCCCGGCCGGTATCTGCCCGCGGTTCAGGTAGCGCGTCACCACCAGGTCGACTTCTTGCCCGATATCCTTCTCGCCAGGCACCAACTGGGCCTTCAGGCCGCTGCTGCTGTCGGCCTGGTCATCCACCCGCCAGAAGCGGTGGTAGACCAGGCTGGCGTCGTAGTCCTCGCCCAACTGCCAGCCGCTGAACACGCTGGCCGCCTGCAAGTTGTTCATCTCACCGCGATAGGCTTCGCCGAAGCGGTTGATGGCACTCCCGGTGCCGGTGAATTTGGAGCGGTTGCTCTCCAGCCCGGTCTGTGTGAACTGCTCGGAGTCGTCGCCGTCGGAGCCGCCGCTGGCACGCATGTAGGTGGTACCGACGCGCCAGTTCTGGTCGATGTTCCAGCGCAGGCCAAGGTCGACCGCCCAGGCATCGACATCCTGGCTGAGCTGGCCGTCGGCCTGGCGCCGGCCGGCTACGGTGCTGGTGCGCAAGGTGTCGACGTTACCGGTCAGCCAAGTGGCGGCGACCCAGTAGCTGAGCGGTAGGTTGCTGCGCTCGTTGTAGAAATCCCCATTGAGTTCAGCCCCTAACCAGCTGAGTTCGCCGGTAGCGGTCTTGCTCAACTGATCCACAGAAGCCCCCTTGCCGGGCAGGTTGCCGCGATCATCGCTGTGATGGAGCTTCAGCCCGGCCCAGTGACCCGGCTGCCACTGCCAGGACAGGTCGGCCAGCAGGTGCAGGCGATCCTCGTCCTCGGGCGCCAGTTCATCCAGGTCAGTGCGGTAGTCACTGAAACGTTCGGCAATGCCGACGTGGGCACTGAGAAGGGTTGTCTCGAAGTTCCAGCGCAGGGCTTCGATATTGCTGTCCCACCACAGGCCGTCGGCACTGCGGATCTTCTGCCGACCGAGTCGCAAGGACTCTCCCGGATAAGCGCTCAGACCGCCATAGTCGACCCAGAACTCGTGCATGGCGAGGAACTGGTCCTCTCGCTCGCGGGCGTCGTTGGGGTCGAAGGTGTCGGATTCGCTGGTGTCCGACTCGATGGTGTCGGTGGCGAGGAACGCCTCGCCGAGCGCGAAGGTGCTCCAGTCGCCCTGACGGTTGAAGATCCAGGGCCGCACGCTGAGGCCGACGCCATTGAAGTCGCCACCGTCGCGGGTACCCAGATCGAGGTCATCGATCGACTGCGCGGTGAGTTTGAGATTGGCGCCGTAAGACAAGCCGGGTTGCGGCTGCGCCCCAAGGACGACGGAACTGGCCAACAATCCGGCCATGCAGGCCAGCGTGGTGACTGGACGGTATTTCGAAGTCATAGCACTTCCTGCGCTTGATCAGCTTGATTCCTGGCGGTGACCTGCTGGCCACCGCGCGCCTCGATTTCACGAGCCAGCAGGCTCTCCACCTGTTGGTAGTCCTGCGCCTGCAGCCTCGGCGCCAGGCGCTCCATCAAAACCTGCCCCTGGGCCAGGCCCTGGCGCGACGCGAGCGTGGCGAAGGTGTAGCTGTAGACGGCATTGATCCGCACGCCCTTGCCCTCGCCAAACAGCTGGGCCAGCGCGATGTTGGCGCTCGGGTCGCCCGCACGGGCGGCAATCAACAGATGCTCCAGCGCCTTTTCCGGCTCGATGTCGCCCAGCGCGCCATCCCGGTACAGACGGCCCAGCAGCAGGTGTGCCTTGAGGTGGCCGGGCGCGGCCTGTAGCAGGTACTGCTCCGCCGCCCGCGGATCGGCCGGTACGACTTGGCCCTTGAGGTACAGCTGCCCGAGCATCAGCGCGGCGCGGCTGGAACCCGCCTCGATGCCTTTGTTCAGGTATCCGGTGAGTACGCCTGCATCCCCCTGGTCGGGGAAGCTCAGGACCAGCTCCGCCAAACCACACCACGCATCCGGGTAGGCCGGCGCAATACGCGTATAGAGCTCCTGGGCAGCCTTTGGATCCGCTTCGCCCAGGCTGCTGTCGGCCACGACCTTGGCAACGCCCATCACACGATCAGGCGACACCAGGCCGGCCTGGTAGGCCGACTCCAGCCGCGCCAGCAACTGCTGCTGGCTGTCTTTGTCGCCACGTCGCTGGTAGACCTCGGCCAGCTCGACATAGCATTCACTGGCCTGCTCCAGCCAGCCCTCACAGATGGCTTTGATCTCGTCCAGCTTCTGTAAGTAGTTGCCGCGCACACGGTACAGGAGCACCTTGCCGAGCCGGGCTTCGCCGATGCCTTGCGCCTGCCATTGCTCCAGCTCGCGTTCCAGCCCGCCGTCGGCAAGCTTTTGCGGATCCTGCAGCTGTAGCTGCACCAGCGGCAGCAGTGTGCTGTAGTCGCCGGCCGCCAGGCTCTGGCGCAGCAGCTTCTCGGCCTCCAGGCGCTCGGCAGGACTCGCCTGCGGCTTGCTCGCCAGCCATTTACCCAGCCGTGCTGGCGCCACCGGGGAGCGATCGAGGGCCTGGCGGTACAGCGTCTCGCCCTGCCCCCGCTGCTCGATCGAAGGACTGCGTATCAGCAGGTCGGCGAGGCCGATCTGGGCCTCGACGTACCCCTGGCTGGCGAGGACGCGGTAATTCTGTTCCGCGGTCGCGAGGTCACCACTGCCCTTGGCCGTCTTGGCCAACTGCAGGTCGGGCAACGCCACGCAACCGGCCAGCAGGCCGAGGCTGAGCGAGCTCAGCAGCCCGCATGCTAGTCCGGTGCTCTTCATTTTTCGAACACCAGGCTGTTACTGGCGAAAACGCCATTCAACGGGCGAATGCGCACGTCCACCGGACGCTTGGCCAGATCGCTGGCAAGCGGATCGTTTGGCTGGATGTGCACACGGATGTCCGAAGCCAGGCCGCCATCCTGCAGGGCGATGCTGGCGATCCGGCCGCCGCGTTCGACGGTCTCGCCGCCCACCAGGAAGCTCACCGGGGTGCCTGGTTGCAGCTTGTTGAAAGCGCGGTACGGGAAGCGTGCTTCGACCGTGGCGACGCTGTCCACCGGCGCCAGCATGAACACCGGGGTGCCCTTGGGCGCTACCTGGCCATCACCCACCAGTTGGCTGACCACTTTGCAGTCACAGGGACTGGTCAGGGTGCCCTGGAAGCGTTTGTTGAACAGGCGCTCCAGGTTGTCCGGGGTCATCTCCGATTCCGGCAGGGCGCCCTTCAGGGCATCCAGCATGTTCGCCGTGAAGGTGGCCACCGGCGCGCCCTTGCTGACCGTGCTACCAACGGTGACCAGGCTTTGCACAGTGCCTTCACGCGGCATCGCGACCTGCGTGCCAGGCACGCTGACCTGGGCCGAGTCAGCGTGGGTGACGAAGTAGATGTCGTAGAACTGGTACAGCACGTAGGCGAAGGCAGCCAGGCCGGCGAGCAGGATCACCAGGGTTAAACCCATGGCGCGCAGGCGGCCGAGCAGGCTGAGCTTTTCATTGCCCTTGCCGCCACGGGCCTTGGTGAAGTTCTCGCGCTGGAGAATGCTGATCAGGCCACCGACATTCACCAGCTCGCCGCCGATCAAGGAGCTGATGATGTAGCGCAGCGCCGACATCTCGCGTGGACGCAGGTTGTGAAATTCACAGCCAACACGCTTGCCGCCGATGATGGAGCGCACCTGGAATTCGACATCCATGGCGAAGCCGATGCCTTCCACTTTGAACATCAGCTTGCCGCGATAGAGCTTGCCCTCGACCACCGACTGACTGCCCTGCTCGAAGCTGAAGCCGCCCGCAGACAGGTCGATCAATTCGACTTCCTGGACGCCCCCCTGCTGGCCCTGGAACCGGACCTTCGCCGGCAGCTTCAGGCGCGCATGCTGACGCTGCGCCTCGGACTCATGCACCATATTGGCGTTGCCCACCGGGCTGATCACTGCACTCATAATTTTTTCCTTTCAAATTAGTAAGTTGAACCTGGCTTCAAGGTATTTCGGTCCTTTTCGCCGATCACACCACGAACATCAGCAAGGCAAGAAAGACGCTGCCCGCGGAGAAGGTCATAGCGCGTGAAGACCAGGTGTTGAACCAGCGCGAAAAGCTGGCCAGGTCCCGATTGAGCTTGGTGTTCTGGCGGGTCCAGGACTGCCGATCGAGGCGGAAAAAGACGTACACCTTCACCAGCGCGCCCATGATCTGGTTGTAATAGAGGATCAGCGGGTAGGCCGGCCCCACCTTGTGCCCCGAAGCCAGCAACAGCAGCGTCAGCGCCAGGCGAGTGAGGCCGATCCACAGCAGGTACACCATCAGGAAGGCGAAGCCGTACTTGAGGCTGGCAATGATCGCCACGGTGGGCCCCAGCAGGCTGGTCCACATGGATACGCGCTGGTCGGCCAGCACCAGGCAGGTGAACCAGCCCAAACGATTCGGACCAAGGCCCAGGGCCCGGGAGTTCTGCCGCAGGTTGTTGCCGTACCAGCGGAACATCAGCTTGCGGCTGGCCTTGATGAAGCTCTTTTCCGGCGGGTGCTCAACGGTGTTGATGGACGCGTCCGGCACATAGAATGTGTCGTAGCCCAGGCGCATCAGGCTGTACCAACTGGACTTGTCGTCGCCCGTGAGGAAGCGGAAGCGTCCGAGGCGCCAGTGCTCCAGATGGTCGCTCTCGACGTCGGCGATGAAGCCGGGATTGGTCACCACGCTGGTGCGAAATACCGACATGCGCCCGGTCATGGTCAGCACACGCTTGGACAGCGCCATGGAGCACATGTTGAGGTGGCGTTGGGCGAAGCGCAGCTTGTGCCACTCGCTCATGATGTAGCTGCCGCGCACTTCGCAGAACTCGTTGGTGGTCAGGCCACCGACATTGGGGAAAAGCTTGAACCAAGGCACGGTTTTCTTGACTACGCCCTGCTCCAGTACGGTATCGCCATCGATCACCGCCACCACCGCATCGTCGTCGGGCAGGTGCCGGGAAATGGCGCGGAAACCGTGGGCCAGGCCGTCGCGCTTGCCGGTTCCGGCGATGCGCACGAAGTCCAGACTGACCCGCTCCGGTGGGTTCATCTGCCGCCACAGGCTCTCGATCAACAGCTCGTCCGAACGCTCGACGATGGAACACACCACGGTGGTCGGGTAGCCGCAAGCGATGGCCTCGCGGATCACCGATTGATAGACCTGAGCGGTGGTTAGCGCCTCGATGCGAAAGCTGGTGACCAGCAGGAACACGTGGGACGGGGCCGCTTGCTCACCCAGCTGCCGCACTTTGCGCCGATACCAGGGGAACACCAGATAGAGGAAGATCATCCCCCGCACAAAATGCACGGCGCCCATGGAATAACGCCAGATGCCAATAACACCCAGCAGAAGAATGAAATCAACGGACTCCGGGTCGAAGGTGCTGCGTGGCAGCAGCAACGCCATCCCCATGAGCGTGGTTACCAGCAGTAACCACCCTGCGGCGCTGCGCAGGCGACTCTGAAAAACATCCATGTTTCGGACCTGTATGACTGATCGACAATATGGCAACAGGAGCGCCGCGCCTGTTGCCAGGGCGCCCCACGGGCATCACTGCAACGGCTCTACCAGCAGATACCCTCTAACCCGCTACCGCTGGACTTGCGCATAAACCCCACCAGGTCGAAGACCTGCTTGTCGGCGGGAGCCCGCTCTGCAAGGAACGCGAAGGCTTCATCGCCGTTGCCCAGGACGATCACGTCGGCATTGGCGACCACTTCGTCGAAGTTGGAGCGCAGCAACGACGATACATGGGGAATCTTCGACTCGATGTAGTCGCGGTTGGCGCCGTGAACACGGGCGTACTCGACGTTGCTGTCGTAGATGCTGAGGTCGAAGCCCTTGCCGATGAGCATCTCGGCCAGCTCCACCAGCGGGCTTTCACGCAGGTCGTCGGTACCGGCCTTGAAGGACAGACCCAGCAGCGCGACCTTGCGCTTGTCGTAACTGGCGATGATGTCGAAAGCTTTGCGCACCTGCGCGGCGTTGCTGCGCATCAGCGACTCGATCAGCGGCGACTCGACGTCCAACTGGCCGGCGCGATAGCTCAGCGCGCGCACATCTTTGGGCAGGCAGGAGCCGCCGAAGGCGAAGCCCGGGCGCATGTAGTAACTGGACAGGTTGAGCTTGCGATCCTGGCAGATCACCTCCATCACCTCACGACCGTCGACGCCGACCGCCTTGGCGATGTTGCCGATCTCGTTGGCGAAGGTGACCTTGGCCGCGTGCCAGACGTTGCAGGTGTACTTGATCATCTCCGCGACTTCGATGGTCTTGCGGATGATCGGGGCATCCAGCTCGCGGTAGATCTCTTCCAGCAGGTCGCCAGAGGTGCTGTCCAGCTCGCCGATCACCGTCATCGCCGGAAAGTCGTAGTCCTTGATCGCGGTGCTCTCGCGCAGGAACTCGGGGTTCACCGCCACGCCGAAGTCGGCGCCGGCCTTGAGCCCGGAGTACTGTTCCAGGGTTGGAATCACCACATTGCGCAGAGTGCCCGGCAGCACCGTGCTGCGTACCACGACCGTGTGACGGGTGGTCTTGAGCGGTAGAACCTGGCCAATCTGCCGGCACACCTCTTCGATGTAGGACACATCGAGGTCGCCGTTGCGCTTGCTCGGCGTCGGTGGTGCGAGGAAGGAAATATCGGTTTCGAGGACGGCCTCGCGAACATCCAGGGTGCCGCGCAGCCTTCCGCTGGCGACCCCTTGCTGCAGCAACTCGCCCAGACCCGGCTCGACAATGGGCGATTTGCCACTATTGATCATATCGATCTTCAGAGCCTGAACATCGACCCCGATAATCTGATGCCCTCTTGTCGACAAGCATCCGGCACATACCGCGCCGACATAACCCAGACCAAATATGCTGATTCGCATGCTACGAACGCTCCTTGCAACTTAAGGTCATGGAATGTCCCTATAACATTCCCGTATCCATTTACAGGCAACTTGAATCCACGACCTGCAAACAGTAGGACTGCGCAACTTGCGCCGCCCTATATACATCAACTTGATTAACTTCAATATCTCTTGTGAAAACCCACGCGGGCGCCAATTACCGCCATATAAAACAACGGTACTGGCAAGCACAAGACAGACGATAGACAACGTGAGTGCGGCGCTACTGAAGCTGCGAGATCCCGCTGAGCAGCTGTAGGCCGGGACATATGGTGAGCACTTGGACAAAGCAAAGCAATAGAGAAACTGAAAATAAATCACAAAGAATGACTTTAATTTAATGACGCCAAAACAACGACAACCCAGCCATTTAATAGTAATGGCAAAGTTAGCTGTCAGCTTTATGACGGCAGTATATTTACGCTAACCAAACTGCACTAACGCGCCGTTTTTCTTGCCATATTAATGACGACTAAAATATGACGCACGATGCTATTTTTATGGCGCCGCTTTCTCGTCAATACTTCAATACCAAGGATTCTTGCGACGGGCAGTTGCGCGATGTCTTTGGAAAAGGGGGGCTGAAGTAGTGTGTTGCCGCTGACCGGGAATTGATCCATTAATGCCAGCAAGGGAAAAAGCGCATTCGCCATGACTAAGCCAAACCCAGAATCGCGCCGCGACCTTCAAGAGCCGGTCTACGACTGGAAATGGTCGGCTGTTGAGTTGATGCGCGGGCGCTAGATGGCAACGGCCCTATCAGCGCCGCCACACCTATGCCTCAATGATGCTTTCTGCTGGCGAATCCAATCTGGCAGCAAAGCAACTCGAATCGATCCAGGATCATCATCTTGAAGGACATCCCGACCCATAGCGGACTCTCAGACAGTAACTATGAGTAATTTTGACCGTCTTAAGGTTTCAGATCCCATGCCTTGAGTTTTTTTGCAGCCGTGCCGAAAGGCCCCAACTGGTACACGGCCGCACCGGCTGGTGAGAAGACAAATGACTGGAATGGCTCGGCATTCATTTTGTCGAGATAGTCACGGGGAGCAACTCCCGTGCTCACATGGGGATTGAAATTCTCACCAGACATTTTCGGGACAAATGTCGATACGTACTGGATGAGCGCCGCGTCACTGCCGGGATCGTCGTGCGCAGCAGTGAACGCTTCAATCGGGCCGGCTTCTACGGTGAACGGCTCCACGGCGGCAATCATGTCCGCTTGCAGCTTGATGATTTCCGCCGTTGGCTTCGCGCAAATGCCGGCGACCCCGAGCGCTCCAGCGGGCGCGTAGTAGTATTTGAACGCCTCCAGCTTCATTGCTTTGACGTTGGCACTGACGAGAACTTTTTCCGCAGCGGCATAGACCTTGTCGAGATCCTCCGTGCGGACGAATCGCTGAATCAGCGTTATATGTGGACGGTGCTCGGCATCCAGAGCGAAACCTTTCGGGAACACCGCGAGCAGGCGGGCGTTATTGGCGTCGGCATATTTGAGCATTGTGCTGTCTGGCTCCAGGAGGATATCAATGGCGGTGACCCTGGACTGCGCGGCCGGGAAAACTGTTTTCCAATCGTTCTTCATGCTGACCACAGTCCAACCGCTCGACTTCGCCTGCTCATCCAGTGCCACTGGGAAAGCACCCAGTTTGACGTCCGGCAATCCACGAGCCGGACCATAGGCGAATTCACGCGCCGCATCGTCGTGTAGCACAAGCAACTCGAAACGCGCACCGCTGCCGCCTTGCGTATATTCCAGCATTTCTTTGTCGCCGCGGGAGTTACCAAAGGCGGCAATAGGACGGCGGCCAATATGCTGATTGATGCCGACCGGTTTATCGCTCTTGTCATCATTGAAATTGAGTTCTGACAGGCGTTCGAGCACCGGCTTGCCGTCACGCAGTTCAAATTTCGTCTTGACGCTGCTGCCAATGATCTGTTCTGGCGGGATGCCGTAAACCTGCTCGGTCCACGGCCGCATGAACTCAATGCCACCACCTGACACGATGAAGTTCTTGAAACCGTTCTCGCGCAAATAGGCGAGCAGTTCGAGCATGGGTTGATAGGTCATGTCGGTAAAGCGCTTGCCGGTCTCCGGATTTTTCGCCGTCGCGATCCAGTCCTTGACGATCTTCTCGAACTCAATCGTGGTCATGCCCGTGTGGGTGGCCATCACTATTTCAAGCAGCGCGTGGTCGCTCCCCGCCAGAGCGGTTTTCACATCCCCCTTGAGCAGCGACGCGAACGGCTCCTCGGTTTTCCACTCGGGGTGCTGAGCGCCAAGTACCTTTACGCGGTCGAGCGCGAAGTACAACTGAACAGGCAGTGGCTGCTCGCTCCAGAGCGTACCGTCGTTGTCGAAGGTGGCGATGCGTTCCGGCACCGGCACAAAGTCTGGCGAACCCGGCTGGGTGACCTTCTCGACGAAAGTCACGATGGACTGTTTGGCTTTACCATCATTCCAGGAGGGAAGTGGATCCGCGGACTGAGCGCCGAACGCGGTCAACGTCAGCGCACAAGCCAATATGGCGGCCAGAATCGTTTGTACTCGTATGGCTTTCATCAGTGCGGCACTCAAAATAGAGACCGCACCCAGTGGAACGGATGCGGCTCAGTTAGCAGGCTCAGCGCTTCATATGGCGGACATCATTAATGCTCTCCTTGCGACATCTCTTCGACCTGCTTTTGCATCTTCGATAAGTTGAACGAGCCTGGCGTCTGGCTCGGTGGGTAGTCCTTCATCGTCATCAGGAACTTGCCGACCATTTCGGTGATCGGCACGATGGCGTAAACGTGATCGATCCACCAATCGTTGTAGGTGTTGGAGTTGTGCTGGGCTTTCTCAAACGGATCGCGGCGCAGGTTGAAGATCAGTGGCGCACGCAGTTCGACGAAAGGTTCGCGCCAGAGGTCCATGGTTTCTGCGCGGTTTTCCATGAAAACCACCTTCCAGTCCTGGAAGCGAGCAGCGACGATCTCACCGATGTCATTCACATAGATGAACTCGTTGCGCGCAGACTCTTTTGTCTTGCCAGTGAAGTAATCGAACTGGTTGTAGCCATCGATATAGTTCCTGTAGGTACGACCGTTAAGCGCTACGCCCTTGAGCAGCTTTTCCTTGATATCCGGCGCGCCAGCGATGGCGGCGAACGTCGGTAGCCAATCCTCGTGCGCCACGATGCCGTTAAGCGTAACCCCCGCGGGGAAATGACCTGGCCAGCGCACAAACATCGGTACCCGGTAGGCGCCTTCCCAGTTGGTGTTCTTTTCACTGCGAAAGGGCGTGGTACCTGCATCAGGCCAGCTGTTGTAGTGCGGACCGTTATCCGTTGAATACTGGACAATGGTGTTGTCGGCGAGGCCGAGATCGTCGATGACCTTGAGTAGTTCGCCGACTTGCATGTCATGCTCGACCATGCCGTCGCTGTATTCATCCTGCCCGGAAATGCCGCGATGTTCGGCCTTCACATGAGTGCGAAAGTGCATGCGTGTGCCATTCCACCACACGAAGAACGGTTTACCGGCTTTAGCCTGACGCGTAATGAAATCCTTGGCGGCCTCGACGGTTTCTTCATCGATGGTTTCCATGCGTTTCTTGGTGAGCGGGCCAGTATCCTCGATAGTCTGGCCACCCTTACCGTCCGCAAAAGTATGAAGCACACCGCGCGGACCGTATTTCTTCAGGAACGCAGGATCTTTCGGATAGTCCAGGTTCTCTGGTTCCTCTTGAGCGTTCAAGTGGTAGAGATTGCCGAAGAACTCATCGAAGCCATGCATGGTCGGCAAATGCTCATCCAGGTCGCCTTCATGGTTCTTGCCGAACTGGCCAGTGGCGTAGCCCTGACTCTTCAGGATCGTGGCCATGGTCACATCGGTCTTCTGCCAGCCTTCCTTCGCACCGGGCAGGCCAACTTTGGTCATGCCGTTGCGGATGGGGACGGAACCTCCGATGAAGGCCGCACGTCCGGCGGTACAGCTTTGCTGGGCGTAGTAGTCGGTGAAGCCCAGGCCTTCCTTGGCGATACGGTCGATGTTAGGCGTCTGGTAGCCCATCATGCCTCGATTGTTATAGCTGATGTTCTCGATGCCAATGTCATCCCCCCAGATAACGAGGATGTTGGGTTGATTGGACTGTGCAAAGGCTGTGATTGACGACAGAAAAATACTTGAGGCGGCGAGCAGCATTACCGTTCGTTTCATGGCTATTACTCCTGAGGAACAATTGCACCGAGCACGCTCATTTTTCGCAGGTTGTTGTAGTGCCGAATGCGCGGAATACCGTTGAATCGATGTTGTTTTTCGACATTGCCGGGTTGCCGGCTCATTTAGGTCGCTGCTCTGCCAAACCATGTCGCCGCAGTGGGCAACCTGTTTCAACGTCGGCTGAGTTTTCACGCTGCCGCTACAGACGGATCTGATTTAAATCAACCAACCGGCTTTTACACGATTGGAGACGGGGGCCGATGTAGGTCATCGGCAAATGGTGAGCTTGACGTCGCGAGTCAGCTTCTTTGAGCTGTACTAGAACGCTGCACCGATGCGATCAAGAGGTATCGTGCTTTGTGTTGCATGGTCACTTTGAATGATCACTATTGGCCGATTTCTACCTGTCGTGACCGGCTGAAAACGGCCAACAGCGACCCGCCGATTCCAGAAGAGAAATCACAGGTACATATCTTCAATCTGAAGTCAGTCAAAAGAAGGGCTGTCTTCAACCGGTATTCCGGCCAGGAATACGCCCATGAAAATCATAAATTTTATTTTTCTCTTTGGATCTCGTAGCGTGTCTCCTTCTGCATAAGGAGATGACCCTGTGAGTAATTCCCGCCTGCGCTTGTATGTTGACTCTCAATTTTCCAGCCCCTATGCCATGTCGGCTTTCGTGGTACTCCGCGAAAAGGGCATCGAATTTGAAATGAGCCCGCTAGACCTCGAAGCGTCTGAAAACCAGTCGGAGGTCTATGCCAGCCTCTCGCAGACCCAGCGGGTACCCACACTTGTGCACGGGGACTTCGCCTTGTCTGAGTCGTCGGCGATCACTGAGTACCTGGAAGATGTTTTCCCCCAGGCACCGGTGTACCCACAAGACCGTTTGCTGCATGCAAAGGCACGACAAGTCCAAGCATGGGTGCGCAGTGACCTGCTGCCCATTCGGCAGGAGCGTTCCACATTAGTTGTGTTTTATGGCCTCAAATCAAAGCCCTTGTCGCCAGCTGCCGAGTCGGCAGCGCGCAAGCTGTTCGGTGCCGCGCAAACGCTGCTTGGCGACAATCCCGAGTACCTGTTCGGCCAATGGTCGATCGCCGATGTGGATCTGGCCTTGATGCTCAACCGGCTGATACTCAATGGTGACTGCGTACCACCCGTGCTGGTGGAGTACGCGCAGCGTCAATGGCAACGACCAACCGTACAGGAGTGGGTCAGATTGCAACGTCCTCCGATGTAGTCGGCACACGTATTACTTATGGACCGTGACTTGTTTTTAGAGAGAGGGTGTCAGGCTCGTTTCAGAAAATAGGCCAAAATACTGCCTGTCCTTTCACCGCACACAGCTTGGGTCGATAGTGAGCCCTACACGACAGGTGGAATCGGCCCAGGTTTGTGTAAAAACAGCTTCCAAGGTCGACGGAGTACGTTTAAGGCCATGTGTTGAATGCAGCCTGGAGATTCTTGGTATGGTGCGAGAAGCTCGCTCTTTTAAGGACAAAAAATGATTTCACATGTATTCATCGGAGTGAATGACTTCAATCGAGCATTTGTGTTTTATCAAGGGGTCATGCAGATACTCGGACTTGATCTCAAGTTCACAGACCTTGAACGCCCATGGGCTGGCTGGAAACACCCCGACACGGCGCGCCCTCTTTTCGTGGTGGGCAAACCGTTCGACGGTGAATTTGCGACGCCAGGAAATGGGCAAATGATTGCGCTGCTGGCACCTAATCGGCAGATCGTACACAACGCGCATGCTTTGGCGTTGGTATTGGATGGAACATGCGAAGGCGCTCCGGGACTACGCCCCGAATACCATCCGAATTTTTATGGGGCGTACTTTCGAGACCCTGAAGGAAACAAGCTTTGCGTCTGTTGTCACGATCCGAATAGTTCAAGTGTCGGATCTATCTTTGGCTGACCTCGTGAGCAAACATTGTCGAGAGACGAAATCAAACGTCTGCTCCTGGCCGATTTATGCCTCTCCGGAAGGGCCGCAAACCCAAAGCTGCCTCTCATGAAGCGGCAAAAATGGCTTCATTGGCGAAAGGCAGTCAGGATTGCCCGCTTCTGGAAAACCAGGCGGCGATCACTCATTGCTCATCTGGGCCAAAACGCGCTCACGCTGACAGATTTCTTCTTCCACTGCTCTCACCTCCCTCATGTAAGCCTCTACCGCCGGTGGCAGTGAGCGCTCTTTAAGGTAGATGAAGCCATAATGGGTACGCAGTGCGAGGTCATGGGTGGGTAACGGCACGATTTCTCCTGCCCTGATTTGCGGCTCAAACGTCGACAAATTCCCCAAGGCAAGGGCATTACTGCTCTCGACGAATTTAACGATTTGCATGGGCACATCTATTTCGATGGCCGGTACAAAGTCACCCGTCAGCGCATCATAAGCGCCGGCACAGCCCAATGTTGCCGGTAGCAAGTGGGTCGCCAGTCGCAGCGGTATGCGCGAGGCCACCCACGGGTAATCGAGTGTTTGCGCCAACGTTGGTGATCGTTTTTGCGAAAGCAGCGGATGGCCTGGACGACAAAACAGGCGGCCCTCATGCTCGCCGAGCAACTCACAGGTGAACTCTTCCTGGCCTTGTAAGGTGCTGATTTCGGCGATCCCCAGGTCCACTGTGCCGCTGGCTACCTGATGAGCAACCTCACGCCAGCCGGCGACATGGGCAGTGATCCTGATCTGCGGATGCCGGGCATGCAGTCGCGCGATGCTGGCATAACCGCTGGTGACGCTTGGGTAGGGACCCAAAGCCACTTTCAGTGCGCCGATATCCCCGCCCGCCAACAAGGCGATGTCGCGGCGCAAATCCTCCTCAACCATCAGCATACGATGGCTTTTTTCATGCAGTAACCGACCAAACGCCGTCAGCACGACGCCCTCTGGGCGTCGGTCGAACAGCGTGACCCCGAGTTCGCTCTCCAGCAATTGGATGCTTTTGCTCAGCGCCGGTTGAGAAATGCCCAACGTTTTAGCTGCCCGACCAAAGTGCGCATGTTCAATCAGCGCCAGAAACTGGCGTAGACGGCGTGGGGTCATGTCATAACCTTTATGTTATCTAAAATCGTTAAAACTGAATTTTTCGCAATCGAATGAATATGCTATTCCTTTGCCGGAAGGGTCAAGCGGCAAACGCCTGAAAGGTTGCGCTGCCGACGCTCTTTGACACCCCCTCTTGGCGCAGGAACCTACTCATGTACAACAAGACCTTCCATCTCGCCCTAGCGATTACGCTTGGCAGCAGCTTCAGCCCTGCGATTTTTGCCGATGATGAAAATGGCGCAGTTACCGATCCCGCTTCCATCAAGAACGGGCACTTCGACAGCAACGGTAAAGCACCTTCGTCTTACACGATCGAAGCCCAGAATGGAGTGCGCAAGACACTTCCGTTTGCGGACAAGCGTGACTTTGAAGAAGCCAGGAAAGGCTTTATCGCCGCACCGGCCTACAACAAGATCATGGCCGAGAGCGGGAACGTTGCCTGGAACATGGGCAGCTACAACTTTCTGTTGGACGGCAAGGACTACGACAGCATCAATCCGTCCCTGCAACGCCAGGCGGCACTCAACATGGCCTTCGGTCTGTATGAGGTAGTTCCGGGGAAAATTTATCAAGTGCGCGGGTTTGACCTAGCGAACATCACCTTCATCAAAGGCGATACGGGCTGGATTGTGTTCGACACCCTCCTCTCGAAGGAAACCGCCAAGGCTGCACTGGATTTCATCAATGAAAAACTAGGCACGCGGCCCGTCGTCGCGGTGGTGATTTCGCACTCCCATGCTGACCATTTTGGTGGCATTCGAGGGGTGGTCGATGAGGCTGATGTGCGCAGTGGTAAGGTACCGGTGATTGCCCCGGAAGGTTTCATGGAGCACGCCGTGGCTGAAAACGTCTATGCCGGCAACGCCATGAACCGTCGGGCGTTCTTGCAATATGGCGTGCTGTTGCCGCACAGCGCTTATGGTCATGTCGACATGGCGATTGGTAAAAATGTCTCCAATGGCAACATGGGGCTGATTGAACCCAACCGCTACATTGCGAAAGATTTCGAGACCATGACCATCGACGGTGTCGAAATGGAGTTTCAGAGCACGCCCGGCACCGAAGCGCCCGCGGAAATGAATACCTGGTTTCCACAGTTCAAGGCCTTCTGGGCGGCCGAAAACATCACGGGCACCATTCACAATATCTACACCCTGCGCGGTGCTCTGGTCCGAGACCCACTGGTCTGGTCGAAGAACATCAACAACGCCCTGTATCGCTACGGCCAGCAGGCCGAAGTCATGTTCGCCGCACACAGCTGGCCACGCTGGGGCAATGAGCGTATTCAGGACGTCATGCGGGGGCAACGCGACGCCTACGCCAACCTGAACAACGCCGTGCTGCACGCGGCCAACCAGGGCGTCACTATCAACGAAATCCACAACGTCTACAAACTGCCCGACAGCCTCAAAAACAACTGGGCGACCCATAGCTATCACGGCTCCGAGGAGCACAACAGCCGCGCCGTGATCAACCGCTACCTAGGTTACTGGGATGCCAATCCGGCGACGCTGATGCCGTTGTCACCCAAGGATTCGGCACCGCTGTACGTGGAAATGATGGGGGGAGCCGACAAGATTATGGCCAAGGGTAAATCCTTGTTCGATCAGGGTAAGTACCGTGAAGCCTATGAAATCCTCAATAAACTGGTCTATGCCGAACCGCAAAACAGCAAGGCCAAGGACTTGTTAGCAGACGTCTATGAACAGGTCGGCTATCAAAAGGAGAGTGCCGGGGTGCGCAACAGCTTCCTTGCTGCGGCGTACGAATTACGCCATGGAATGCCCAAGGGATTGCCGCCCAAAACCAGCGGGCCTGACATGATCCGCGCCATGAGTACAGAGTTATGGCTGGAATACCTCGGCATTGCCCTAGATGGCAGCAAAGTCGCTGATCAACACTTCGTGTTTAACCTGAAGACGCCCGACAACGGCGAGCAATTCGTGGTGGAGTTGAGCAATTCGACACTGACCAGTATCAAAGGGCAGCAAGCCAAAAACGCCGACCTCACCATTACCCTCGACCGCTCTGCGCTTGAGGGCGTAATGGCCAGAAAAACAGGTTTCGATCAACTTGTCGCGGCCGGCAAAGCCACCTTCGAAGGCAATCGAAAACCTTTCGAACTGTTGATGGCAGCCATGACTCCATTCACCCCAACCTTTGAGCTACTGCCTGGCACAAAGCAGTAATCGATCAGGGAGGCGTGCTTCTCCTGCCACAGGGTGATGCACGTCCGCCAACCCACCTGCATCAAAGCAATCCTCAATAAAGACTACGCAAAGGACTTCCATGAACGCTGCGCTGAAAAGTATTTCCTGATCATCTCGTTCCTGACCGTATGCAGCATCGCGCTGATCTATGGCATAAGCCCGATCGGGTTTGCCCGTACCAGCCAGACAATATCCCCCATCTGCTGATCACGTTTACATAGGCGATAAGGATCGTCAGGGCCAAGACGCGGGCTGCAAAAGAGCCAGAGTCGACCAAGACGTTAGCTGGGAGGCGCACCGTGGAGTCGCTGGCTCCGGCGCGAGAAGCGTTGATGAAACAGAAGGAATTGACTTTCCTCGCTGGCGGGAAGGTGTTTCTCAACACAATTGCCGGCGAGCCCTGGAAGCATGCCGAATACATCTACCGGGTAATCTGGATGCCAGCCATGAAGACGTCAGGTGTTAGGTGGCGGCGACCCTATCAGAGTCGCCATCACCTATGCCTCGATGATGCTTTCTGCGGGCGAGAATCCAATGTGGGTCGCCAAGCAGCTCGGCCACAAAGACTGGACCATGATCGCCAAGGTTTATGGTCGCTGGATGCCCTCCGCAGATGTAGGAGCCGGAGGGCGAGCCGAGGCACTTTTTGCCGGTAATGACAGCGTTATGACAACATATCCTCTAGACAGTACGGTTTAACTCGAATCGATCCAGGTTCATCACCTTGGTCCAGGCCGCCACGAAGTCCTTGAGGAACGCCTGCTGGCCGTCGCTGCTGGCATACACCTCAGCCAACGCACGCAGTTGCGCGTTGGAGCCGAAGACCAGGTCGACGCGGGTGGCGGTCCATTTCACGGCCCCGCTTTTGCGGTCGCGAGCTTCGAAGGTCTCGTTGCTGTCCGAAGTGGGTTTCCACTCCACGCCCATGTCCAGCAGGTTGACAAAAAAGTCGTTGCTCAAGGTTTGCGGCCGCTGGGTAAAGACGCCGTGGGCGGTGTGGCCGACGTTGGTGTCGAGTACGCGCAGGCCGCCCACCAGGGCCGTCATTTGCGGGGCCGTGAGGCTCAGCAATTGCGCCTTGTCGATCAGTAACGCCTCGGCCGACACCCGGTATCGGGTCTTGAGGTAGTTGCGAAAGCCGTCGGCGATCGGTTCGAGGAAGGCGAACGACTCTACATCGGTCTGCTCCTGGCTGGCATCCATGCGTCCCGCCGTGAACGGCACCGTCAGGCTGTGCCCGGCGTTTTTCGCCGCCTGCTCGATGCCGGCGCTGCCGCCCAGGACGATCAGGTCCGCCAGGGAGATTTTCTTGCCCGTGGTCTGGGCGTTGTTGAACTCGCGCTGCAGCGCTTCGAGTTTGCCCAGCACCTGGGTCAGTTGCTCGGGTTGGTTGGCCTGCCAGAACACCTGTGGCGCCAGGCGCAGGCGCCCGCCGTTGGCGCCGCCGCGTTTGTCCGAGCCACGGAAGGTCGAAGCCGCGGCCCAGGCGGTGGACACCAGTTGCGCCACGCTCAGGCCCGAAGCCAGCAGTTTGCCCTTGAGCGCGGCGACATCGGCGTCGTCGACCAGGGCGTGATCAAGCGCAGGGATCGGGTCTTGCCACAGCAGCTCTTCGTTGGGCAGTTCCGGGCCGAGGTAACGCGAGAGCGGGCCCATGTCGCGATGGATCAGCTTGAACCAGGCGCGCGCGAAGGCATCGGCCAATTGCTCGGGATTGTCGAGGAACCGGCGGGCTATTTTTTCGTAGATCGGATCAAAACGCAGGGCCAGGTCCGAGGTGAGCATGGTCGGGTTGCGCCGTTTCGAGGGGTCATGGGCATCGGGTATGGTCCCGGCACCGGCTCCGTTTTTCGCCGTCCACTGGTTGGCGCCCGCCGGGCTTTTGCTTGGCTCCCAGTCGAAGCCAAACAGGTTTTCCAGGTAGTTGTTGCTCCAGCGGGTCGGCGTGGTGGTCCAGGTCACTTCCAGGCCGCTGGTGATGGTGTCGGCCCCCTTGCCGGTGCCGAAGGTGCTTTTCCAGCCCAGGCCCTGCAACTCAAGGCCGGCGGCTTCCGGTTCGGCGCCGACATGCTCGGCCGGCCCTGCACCGTGGGTCTTGCCGAAGGCGTGGCCACCGGCGATCAGGGCCACGGTTTCTTCATCGTTCATGGCCATGCGCGCGAAGGTTTCGCGGATGTCCTTGGCCGATGCCAGCGGATCCGGGTTGCCCTCAGGGCCTTCCGGATTGACGTAGATCAGGCCCATTTGCACGGCGGCCAGTGGGTTCTCCAGGTTGCGCCCCTGGTCGGTGCGGCTCTCTTCCTCGCCATGCAGGTCGGGCTCGGCCACCAGGGTGCCGTCGCCGGGTGCCTGCATTGGCTCCTGCCCCTTGCCGTAGCGCGTGTCACCGCCCAGCCACTGGTTTTCCGAGCCCCAGTAGACATCTTCATCCGGCTCCCAGACGTCCGCTCGCCCGCCGGAAAAACCGAAGGTCTTGAAGCCCATGGACTCCAGCGCAACGTTGCCGGTGAGGACGATCAGGTCGGCCCAGGAGATGTTCTGCCCATACTTCTGCTTGATCGGCCACAACAGGCGCCGGGCCTTGTCGAGGCTGACGTTGTCCGGCCAGCTGTTGAGCGGGGCAAACCGCTGCTGCCCGGAGCCGGCCCCGCCCCGCCCATCACCGGTGCGGTAGGTGCCTGCGGCGTGCCAGGCCATGCGCACAAACAGCGGCCCGTAGTGGCCGAAGTCCGCCGGCCACCAGTCCTGGGAGTCAGTCATCAGGGCGTTGAGGTCTTGCTTGAGGGCTGCAAAGTCGAGGCTTTTGAACGCCTGTGCGTAGTTGAATCCCGGGGCCAGCGGGTCGGACAGCGATGAGTGCTGGTGCAGGATGTTCAGGTTCAGTTGGTTCGGCCACCAGTCGCGGTTCTTCGTGCCACCGCCAGCGGCGTGATTGAACGGGCATTTCGATTCAGTTGCCATGTGTGAGCTACCTTTGGTCGAATTCATCCAGCTAACTGGCCCAGGATGGGCCCGATACAGCGACGAGCGAAATCAATGACATAGGTTGCAGGACCGAGAGTTCGATCAACCGATCGGGAGGGTCACACGGCAAAACATGAGCGCGGCAAGCAAATTGCCAGCAACGGTGACCAACGTTAGGCCTGGTAAACGTGCAACGTCTTCCTCTCTCCTAGTCAGCGCCATTCCGGCCGGCTCGCGCCAGCTCAAAATTAAGGCTAGTCCCCCGCCAAGGACTGGGCAAATAGCGCCAGTATTGATTGGCGATAGCGATAATCTCTTATCGCCGGTCATGGAGCCGTGCAAGCATCAAGCCTGTCAGCGTTCTGCTGTCCGGACGAGGTCCCGACCATGAACACCCGCGCACGCCCCACGGCGTTCCACGAAGCGGGCCATGCCCTGGCTTTCTGGTGGAATGAGCGGCCTATCGAACGGGTCACCGTCCGCACCCAGGCCGAGGCCGCCAGCGGCCCGATGCTGGATCTGCATGGCAATCTGCAGCAGGTCGAGGGGCTGGTGGAGGCCAGCTATTTTGTCCTGCGCCCGTCCGGCGAGGCCCCCGGCGTGGCGGAATACCTGCCGTCGATGGTGGAGTGGATCGAGCGTGACCTACTCAACTGTTTTGCCGGCCCGATAGCCGAAGCGATCTACCGGCATGCCCCGCCCGAGCAGTTCTTCAAAGGCAGCGGCCGAGGGGACTGGGTGCGGGGCGAAGAGTTGATCAGCCTGCTGCCTGCGCGAAAACTGCTCGACGCCCACTCCCGCGCCATCGCCCGCTCCCACTGCCTGGTGCAGCGTTACTGGCCGGCGGTCAGCGCGCTGGCGCAACGGCTACAGACCGAGGGCACGGTCGACGGGCAAACCATCACCGCCTTGTTGTGGGAACTCAGTGAGGAATCGCCCGAGCGCCGCGATCACACCCTGGCAAGCCTCGACCGGACTGGCGCTTGACTGACCGCTTGTAGGCGCGAGCCTGCTCGCGAAGAACCCGAGGACGCCGCACAGCGCCAGGCTGGGCCTGTCTCCTGGCAGCGGACGCCAAGAAGCTGGTTATCCAGCCTTCGCCTGCCCCCACCGCTCATTCCAAACCCTCCTGCAACAGCGCCTGCCTCACCGCCGGGCGCTGGTAGACCCGGGTGTACCACGCCTCGAGATGGCTCAATCCATCGAAGTGAATATCGGCCTTGTAGAAGGAGCGCAACCACTGCGCCTGTCCCCAGCCGATGAGGGCGAACAGGTAGGCATCGGCGACCGTAAACCGCTCACCGAGTAAATACTCACGGTCCGCCAATTGCTGGTCGATCCAGGCAAAACGCTGTTCAAGCTTGGGTTTGGCGGTGTCCACATACTTGCCGGCCAGCCCGGCATACAACAGTGGAATAAAACCTTTGTGGATCTCCGAAGAGAGAAAACTCAACCACTCCTGCAACCGGTAACGCTCCAGCGTGCCATGGGCCGGCGCGAGCCCGGATTCGGGCAACTGATCCGCCAGGTACTGCACGATCACCGGCCCCTCACGCAACCGCGTGCCGTCGTCCAACTCCAGGATCGGCACATAGCCCAGCGGATTGACCTGCAGGTAATCACCCTCGCCCACCACGGTGTGCTGGCGGTGGTCGACCTTGAGCAACTGGACGTCCAGTCCCAGTTCATTGATGACGATGTGCGGCGACAGCGAGCAACTGCCGGGGATGTAATACAGCTTCATGGGCGACTTCCAAAAATGGGTGAAGCCACATTCTTGGCGATCAGGTATATAAACGGAAGAAGGCAGTTTTTTATCATCTAGGTACATAAAATATACCTACCAGCACCCTGAGGAAGGCTCGATGAAACACAACGTGACCGGCTGCTCCGTCGAAGAAGCCATGCGCCTGCTCGGTGGCCGCTGGCGGTTGCTGCTGGTGTCCTACCTGCTTGATGGCCCCAAGCGCTTCAATCAACTACGCCGTGACGTCCCCGGGATCTCTCAGCGCATGCTGACCCTGGACCTGCGTGCCCTGGAAGACGTCGGCCTGATCAAGCGCACGGTCTACCCGACTGTCCCGGTCAAAGTGGAATATGAACTGACCGAAGACGGCAACCGTCTGCGCCCCGTGGTGGCGGTGATGCAGGAATTTGGCGTATGGCTCAAGCTCAGCGGCCGCGCACGAATGCCGGTGGAGGCTGCGGGACTGGAGACACAGGGGGTGAACCAGGGTTAACCCAGGCTGTGGCAAACTGCGGCAAGACCGGCACGGCACAAGCCGCCACGCACCACCAGGACTGCTCAAGCAAGGAGAGGCAAGCCCATGCCAACCGTCAGCGTTCGCCCACTGCACATGACCGACATTCCAGCCTTGCTCAGATTTGAAATCACCAACCGTGACTGGTTCGAATCGCAGATCGATCCGCGCGCCGCGGACTTCTATTCAGTGCAGGGCATTACCGCGCACGTCGAGGACTATCTGCGCGGTTTTGCCGAAGGGACCTGGCAGCCCCTGGTGCTCGAAGAGGCCACCCAAGGCATCGTCGGGCGGGCCAACCTCAAAGACATCGACTCGACCCGGGGCTGTGCGGAAGTCGGTTATCGGATCGATCGACGCTTCTGCGGCCAGGGCCTGGCCACTCTGGCCCTGCAGCAACTGATCCACGAGGCACGGGAGCGCTGGCAGCTGCAGTACCTGGTAGCGGATGTGTACACGCGCAATGTCGGCTCAAGCAAGGTGCTTGAACGCTGCGGATTTGTCCTTGAGCCGCCTCCTGCCGCAGACCCGCACAAGCTCGATTACCGCCTGGTCCTGGGGCACTGATGGGCGGTCACTGCGCCTGGAAGGTCTGCAGGTAGGCCAGCAGGTTGTCGATTTTCTCCAGGTCGCTCAGGCCCCAGAAAATCATGCGGGTGCCCGGCACGACTTTTTTCGGTGCCTGCAGGTATGCCGTCAGGGTTTGCCGGCTCCAGACGAGGTTCGCCGCACGCATGGCGTCGGAGTACTGGTAGTCCGTGGTGCTCGCACTGGGGCGGCCGAAAATCGAGTTCAACTGCGGGCCGAACGAGGCGCGCGCCGATTCGCCGACCTGGTGGCAACCACCGCACATGCGGTTGAACAGTTTTTCGCCGGCCGGCACGTCGCCCGCGGCCCAGGCGCCGGTGCTGAGCAGCCAGGCGAACGTCAGTGCTACGGTGTTCTTCATCCTGTGGATCCCATCGGTTGTGGCTGACCAGCGGTGCGGGCGCTATTGGAGCACGCGAGCCGGCCTCAGCCCAGCCTCGGCTGAAATTTCTTGCGGTAGGCCGCCGGCAACAGGCCAACCCGTTGCTGGAACAGCCGGCGGAAGGAGTTGCCATCGGCGTAACCCACGGCGTAGGTGATGCTGTCCAGGGTCATGCGGGTGGATTCCAGCAATTGCTTGGCCTTTTCCAGGCGCAGGGTCTGCAGGTAGGCAATGGGCGTAGAGCCCGTGGCTTCCTTGAAGCGCCGCTTGAAGTTGCGCACCCCGAAGCCAAATTGCCGGGCGATGTCATCGATCAACAGCGGTTGGGCAAACCGCTCCTCCAGCCACTCCTGGACCCGCAGGATCTCGCCATCGCCATGGTTCTTGGGCAAGGACCACAGCGCATACACCGTTTGCTCGCGGCGCACGTTATCGATCAGCAGGTACTTGCCACAGGTGTGAGCCAGCTCCAGTGAGGCAAAACGCCGGACCAGGTGCAGCAGTAGGTCAATCGCGGCACTGGCCCCGCCACTGGTGATCAACTGCTGGTCCTCGCAGAGCATCTGGCCCTCGTCGAGATCGACCTCTCGGTAGCGTCGGCGCATGTAATCGGCAAACGCCCAATGGGTGGTGGCGCGTCGACCATCGAGCAAACCGCTCTCGGCCAGCAGGAACGACGCGGTGCAAATCGACGCCAGCACCGCCCCCTGCTGGTGTTGCTGCCGCAGCCAGGGCCCATAGACGGCGAAGGTCGGCAACGCGTCCTTGAGGGTGAAGAGGAACCCAGGAATCAACACCAGGTCAGTGTGCTGGATCTCGGCCAGCCCATGATCGACGCGCAACATCTGCCCGCCCCCCGCGGCAACAGGAGCGCCGTCGAGCGAAGCACTGACCACCTCAAACGGCGGACTGTCGCTGAACAGGTTGGCCGCACTCAGCACTTCCAGGGCAAGGGTCGCGGCGGCGGCAGAACAGTGTTCGGCCAGGAGCAGGGTGATATGCATGGAGGACTCGTTTGCGCTTTTCGCATGGTTTAAGTCATTTGTGCACCTAGCTTAGCCGATCACCCGGTTTTACAGTGCAGCGATTGTTCTCCTGGTCTCCAGGAAACACTCTCGCTGGCCAGCCAGCTCCTGCACAGGTACCCCGTATGAATCTTTGGTTTCGCTTGCTGTACATGCTGTTCCGTCGACCCTGGCGCCAACCGGTGAGCGGCCGGGTCACCACGGTCGTGCGCATGCGCGTCTGGCCGCTGGACCTGGACCTCAACCGCCACGTCACCAACGGCCGCTATTTCAACCTGGCCGATGTCGGGCGCATGGACTACGTCCTGCGCAGCGGGGCATTTCGCGTGGCGCTGCGGCACAAGGCCGTGCCGATCGTCGGTGATGTCTGGGGCAAGTTCCGTCGCGAGTTGAAGCTGTTCGAACGCTTCGAGATCCATACGCGGATACTGGCCTGGGACGCCAAATGGAACTTTATGGAGCACCGCTTCATCAGCAACGGCCGGGTGGTCGGCGTGGTGGTGATGCGCGGGCTGTTCCGGTCCGGCAAAGGCACGGTTGCGCCGGGCGAGTTCGTCCAGGAAATGGGCCTGGCCCCGCAGTCACCGCCGCTGCCCGAGTGGCTGCGAGCCTGGGCCCAGAGCTGCGACGACCTGAGCCTGCAACTGCGCGACGAGGAACGGGTGACGGCCTGAGGTCCTTTGGGGGGAAAGGAAGAAAAACCGAATTTCGTATACCCTATAGGCACCTCATTCCGAAGATTCGCCGCCGTGACCCAATCCAGACTCAACGCCCCCGACCTAGGCAATACGCCTTCGACTTCGGAAATCATCACCCGCCATCTGCGCGACGCCATTGTCGCCGGGCATTTTGCCGAGGATGAGCCGATTCGTCAGGATGACATCGCGCGCCAGTTCAACGTCAGCAAGATCCCCGTGCGCGAGGCCCTCAAGCGCCTGGAAGCCGAAGGCCTGGTGATGTTCCAGCGCAATCGCGGGGCGATGGTCACGCGCATCTCCGATGCCGAACTGGCGCAAATGTTCGAGGTGCGCATGCTGCTCGAAGACAAGGTGCTGCGCCTGGCCATTCCCAACATGACCGAAGCCACCTTCGCCCGGGCCGAGAGCATCTGCCAGGAGTTCATCGGCGAAGATGACGTCGGGCGCTGGGCCGAGCTCAACTGGCAACTGCACGCCTGCCTCTACGAGCCGGCGCAACGGCCCTTCCTGGTGAGCCTGATCCGCTCGGTCAACGACAAGCTGGAACGCTACCTGCGCATGCAGATGAGCCTGTCGGCCGGCAAGGAACGCGCCGACCACGAACACCGGGAAATCCTCGCGGCCTGCCGGGCCGGCGACGTCGACCTGGCGGTAAAACTGCTCGACGAACACATTGCCGGGGTCTGCAAGACCTTGTTCGAGCACCTGCCCCACGCCCACTGATCTTGCGCTTCGCTGTGCCGATTTCGTCATCGGCAACGGATAAATCCATCAAGCCGGCACCCCGCTGCAAAGGCCACTCTTCTGTTCACTCATCTGAACGGACGTGGCCCCCCATGAAACGCATCACCGTGATCGACTCCCACACCGGCGGCGAACCGACCCGCCTGGTCACCGCCGGCTTTCCTGACCTGGGCCGTGGCAGCATGGCCGAGCGACGCCAGTTACTGGCCGAACACCACGATCAGTGGCGCGCCGCCTGCGTCCTCGAACCTCGGGGCAGCGATGTGCTGGTGGGCGCCCTGCTCTGCGAGCCCGTGGACCCGAGCGCCTGTGCCGGGGTGATTTTTTTCAACAACACCGGCTACCTGGGCATGTGCGGCCACGGCACCATCGGCCTGGTGGCGTCCCTGGCGCACCTGGGCAAGATCGGCCCCGGCGTGCACAGCATCGAGACCCCGGTGGGCACGGTGCAGGCGACCCTGCACGAAGACCATTCGGTGAGCGTGCGCAACGTCCCCGCCTATCGCTACCGCAAGGCGCTGGCGCTGCAGGTGCCCGGTATCGGCCAGGTGGTCGGCGATATTGCCTGGGGCGGCAACTGGTTCTTCCTCATTGCCGAACATGGCCTGGCCATCGCAGGCGACAACCTGGAAGCCCTCACCGCCTACACCTACGCCGTGCAGCAGGCGCTGGAAGTCCAGGGCATCCGCGGTGAAGACGGCGGCCTGATCGACCATGTCGAACTGTTCGCCGCTGACCCGCACGCCGACAGCCGCAACTTCGTGCTGTGCCCCGGCAAAGCCTACGACCGCTCCCCGTGCGGCACCGGCACCAGCGCCAAGCTGGCGTGCCTGGCGGCCGACGACAAACTGCCGCCCGGACAGATCTGGCGTCAGGCCAGTGTGATCGGCAGTCAGTTCGAAGGGTCCTATGAGTGGCAGGGCGAACGCATCATCCCGACCATTCGCGGGCGGGCCTTTATCAGCGCCGAGGCCAGCCTGATCATCGAGCAGGATGACCCGTTCGCCTGGGGCATTCGCCCGTGAGCGAGGGCCAGGTCGCCGATGTGATCGTGATCGGTGCCGGTATCATCGGCGCCGCCTGTGCCCAGGCCCTGGCCCGGCGTGGCCTGCGGGTGCTGGTGCTCGACGCCGGCCTGCATGGCGCCACGGCAGCCGGCATGGGCCACCTGCTGGTGCTCGACGACAACCCGGCCGAACTGGCCCTGAGTCAGTACTCCCTGCAACGCTGGCGCGACCAGGCACCGGCCCTGCCCGACCGTTGCGCCTACCGCAGCAACGGCACCCTGTGGCTGGCGGCCAATGCCGAGGAAATGGCCGTGGCCCACAGCAAGTTCCTCAACCTGCGCGCCCAGGGCGTGGCCTGCCAACTGATCAGCGCCAGCGACCTGTGCCGGCGCGAACCGGAGTTGCGCCAGGGTCTGGAAGGCGGGCTGTTGATCAATGGCGACGGCATCCTGTATGCCCCCGCCACCGCCGAATGGATGCTGCAAACGCCGAACATCCAGCAGCGGCGGGCACGGGTCAGCGAGCTCGATGGCAACCGCGTGCGCCTCGACGACGGGCAATGGCTGAGCGCCGCAGCGGTGGTGCTGGCCAACGGCGTGCAGGCCCCCGAGCTGTGCCCGGAACTGCCGATCGAACCGAAAAAAGGCCACTTGCTGATTACCGATCGCTATCCCGGAACCGTCACCCACACCCTGGTGGAACTGGGTTACGTCACCAGTGCACACAACGCCAGCGGCCCGTCGACCGCCTGCAACATTCAGCCACGGCCGACCGGGCAACTGTTCATCGGCGCCTCCCGGCAGTTCGGCACCAGCGATCCGCAGGTCGAGGGCTGGATGCTCGCCAAAATGCTCCGGCGCGCCTGCGACTACATGCCGGGGCTGGCCCAGCTCAATGGCATTCGTGCCTGGACCGGCTTGCGCGCCGCCAGCCCGGACGGCCTGCCGCTGGTGGGCGAGCATCCACAACAGCAAGGCTTGTGGCTGGCGGTCGGGCACGAAGGCCTGGGGGTGACGACGGCCCCCGGCACCGCCGACTTGCTGGTGGCGCAACTGTTCGACGAACCCTCGCCCCTGCCCGCCCAACCCTATCTGCCACAACGTTTCCTCGGAGAGCCCGTGTATGCCTGAATTGATGCTCGACGGTCGCCGCCTGCAGGTCAGCGAAGGCACCAGCGTGGCCGCCGCACTGGCCCTGGGTGGCGATGGCTGCAGCCGCACCTCGGTCACCGGCCAACGCCGCGCGCCGGTGTGCGGCATGGGCATTTGCCAGGAATGCCGGGTGACCATCGACGGGCGCCGACGCCTGGCCTGCCAGACCCTGTGCCGGGACGGCATGCAGGTGGAGACCCGACCATGACGCACTATGCCGACCTGCTGATCATTGGCGCCGGCCCCGCGGGCATCAGCGCTGCCCTGGCGGCCGCGCGCAGTGGTGCGCGCATCGTCCTGCTCGACGACAACCCGCTGCCGGGCGGGCAAATCTGGCGCGATGGCCCAGCGGCCCATCTGCCGCGCCAGGCCCGCAACCTGCGCCAGCGCCTGGACGCCTGCAGCAACATCCGCATTCACTCCGCCACCCGGGTGATCGCCAGTAACGGGCCAAAACAGCTGCTGGTGGAAGACCCGGAGCATGGCTGGCTGATCAGCTACGACAAGCTGATCCTGTGCACCGGCGCCCGCGAGCTGCTGCTGCCCTTCCCCGGCTGGACCCTGCCCGGTGTCACCGGGGCCGGCGGTCTGCAGGCACTGATCAAGGGTGGCCTGCCGGTGCATGGAGAAACCCTGGTGATCGCCGGCAGCGGCCCACTGTTGCTGGCCAGTGCCGCCAGCGCCAAACAACACGGTGCCCAGGTGCTGCGCATCGCCGAGCAGGCCTCGCGCCGCGCGGTGGCCGGGTTCACCGCGCAACTGCCGCGCTGGCCGGCCAAACTGCTGCAATCCTTGCGCCTGTTCGATCCGCAGTACCGCACCGCCAGCCACGTGCTGGCCGCGCTGGGCAGTGATCGCCTGGAAGGGGTCCGCCTGCAACAACAGGGCAAAATCGTTGAACTGCCATGCCAACGCCTGGCCTGCGGTTTTGGCCTGATCCCCAATATTCAGCTAGGCCAGGCCCTGGACTGCGCCATCGAAGGCCAGGCCATCGCCGTGGATGCCTGGCAGGCCTGCAGCCGTGCCGATCATTACGCTGCGGGGGAATGCACCGGTTTTGGTGGCAGTGAACTGGCGCTGGTGGAAGGCGCAATTGCCGGGCATGCGGCGGTAGACGAACGGCAGGCGGCCCAGCAACTTTGGCCGCGACGGGCCCGCTGGCAGGGGTTCGCCAAGGCCTTGAACACGGCGTTCGCCCTCGACCCGCAACTCAAGGCTTTGGCCCAACCGGACACCCTGGTGTGCCGCTGCGAAGACGTGCCCTATGCCGCGCTGACCGAACATCACGACTGGCGTTCGGCCAAGCTGGCCACTCGCTGCGGCATGGGCGCCTGCCAGGGCCGGGTCTGCGGCGGCGCGGTGCAGCACCTGTTCGACTGGCCGGCCGCGGCACCCCGCCCCCCCTTCAGCCCGGCGCGGATCGAGACCTTGCTGTGCCTGGATGAACAGCCGGCGCCCTGAATCCCATGCCGGCCCTTTGCGTTGGGCAGCCTTGCCACTATGATCCCGAGGGTCGCCACCAGACCCTCAGCGCCATGTACCCCACCCTCAACAGTTTCAAGCCCTGCGACCTGCCGACCTTGCTCAGCAGCCTGCACGCCATAACGCCGCTGCTCGACTCCCTGACGGACGTGGTGTTTTTCATCAAGGACCGTGAGGCCCGCTACGCCTTCGTCAACCAGACCCTGGCCCGGCGCTGCGGAAAAAAACACAGTCACGAACTGCTCGGGCTGACCGCCGACAAGGTGTTCCCGGCGCGCTTCGGTCCGCTGTACACCGAACAGGATCGACGGGTCCTGGCCAGCGGCCGGGAACTGTCCGACCAACTTGAGCTGCACCTGTATTACGGCAACCAACCGGTCTGGTGCCTGACCCACAAACTGGCCCTGCGCGACCTGCAGGGCGAAATCGTCGGCCTGGCCGGTATTTCCCGGGACCTGCAACTGCCCCAGGCCAATCATCCGGCATTCCACAAACTCGCCGCGGTGGACGCCCATATCCGCAGTCACTTCGCCCGCCCCATCAGCCTCGCCGAACTGACCGCGATCGCCGGGTTTTCCGTGGCGCAACTGGAGCGCCACTGCAAGCGGGTGTTCCAGCTCACCCCACGGCAGATGATTCACAAGGCGCGGCTCGAGGAAGCGTCGCGGCTGTTGCTGGACAAAGACCTGCCCATCACCGACATCGCCCTGCGCTGTGGCTACACCGACCACAGCGCCTTCAGCCGCCAGTTTCGTGCCCTGACGAGCCTGTCGCCCAGCCAGTATCGTGATAACCAGCACTAGCAAGGCTTGAGATTACTATCGCGCGCATAGCGGGGGTGTTGTGCTCACCACGTACATCGTAGGAGCAAGGCTTGCCCGCGAAAGCGTCCGCCAGGGCAGTGCAATGTTGCGCTTCATCCCAGCAGG
>NZ_JACMYG010000019.1 GCF_014236655.1 Pseudomonas kielensis | reverse complement strand
GCCTGGACCTTGAGGCCGTCGATCAGCACTGGATCGTCGTTGTTGTGGACGTTGAGCACCAGGTTGGCGCTGCTGCTGTCGCCGTCAGCGTCGGTCAGGGTGTAGTTGAAGGTCTCGGTGACGTCGCCCTTGAGCGCGAGAAAGGCCGGATCGCTGCTGTGCAGGGTGTAGGTGTAGCTGCCGTCGGCGGCCAGCACCAGAGTGCCGTAAATACCGGTGAAGGTCCCGGGAGTGATCGGCCCGGTAACGACCCGGTCGGCGCCTTGCACGTCGTTGTCGAGCACGTTGCCGGACAGGATCGAATGCGTTTCGGATGCGGCAACGCCATTGCCGTCGTCGAACGCGTGGGGCACATCGTCGGTGATGTTGATGTCCAGGGTATTGCTGGCCGTATCACCATTGACGTCGCTGGCGACCACGGTGAAATGCTCACTGAGGTTGTTGCTGCCATCCCCGGCCGAGTGGGTTTCATTCCCCACCAGGGTGTAGCTGTAGCTGACCACGCCGGTTGCCGGGTCATAGCCGATGATGGTCAGGGTATTGCCCAGGGCCGAGGTGATCGTCTGTGGGAAACTCACCGCCACGCCGCCACTGATGATGCTGACGCCACCAATGCTCAGGCTTTGCAAGCCATCCGGCGCGGAAATGCTGAAGGTCCCGTTCTGGGTCAAGGCCCCCGGGTTGCTGGCCGAGCCCTTGGCCAGGTTGGCCTCATACAGGGTCAACTCACCGCCCGCCACCGACAGGCCGGACAAGGTGACCGGGTGGTTCACCGGCAGTTCCGGGGTCACCGGCAATTCGGGATTGATGGGCGTGACGGGGGCCAGCGGGTTGACCGACGGACCCGTGCCCGTGTCATCGCCACCGTCCTCAGGCGAACCCGCCAGGCGTTCCGGGACAAATTCGGGAATGCCGTTGAAACCGGCTGTCGGGAAACCGATGACCGGGTCGACCCGCCCCGCCACTTCTTCGAGCAGGACAAACGAGTGACCGCCGCCGGCAGTCCCGGGGGCCCCTGTGCTGCCCGGCCCGGCGGCGGTGGCTTCAGCGACCTGGGTCGGGTCGGCACCGGCAGCAATGGCCTGCTGCACTTGCTCGACATCGCTCAATTGCGCCTGGCTGGGCGTCAGCGCTTCGGTGGAGTCGACATGCGCCGGTTGGTTGGCCAGCAGTTGCGCGCTCAGGTGCAAGCTGCTGCCGCGTCCCAGTGTCAGCTCCTGACCGTTCTGCAGGTGCGCCGCCACCGCGCCCTCGGCCCCGGTGACCAGTTGTTCACCGGCAAACAGCCGATCCCCTTCGACCAGGGCGCGTCGGGTTCCATCACCCGCCACAGCGAACACCTGACCTACGACCTTGCTGACGATTGCGATGAGCGTTGCCATGAGACTTCCTCCGCAGCCGACGTCCATCGGCATCTGGGTTGTGCAGAGAAAGCATGCAGGGCCTTGCCGGGGTACGGACGGACCTTCTGCCCGGCAGCACTTGCACTTCAAGGTGCAAGCCCTTGCCTGACGTTGATCTCGCCTCGCGTGCCTACGCAGGCGGGCTGGTGATTGCGGAACAAAACTGAATGAAATCATTCACTCAGCGCCGCCTAGCCGTTCTACGGGGGTGGCTGACGATGAATTCCAGGCAATGTGACAATATTTTGTCGCCCGAAAACCGTTCAGCCTCCATCCCCTCCAGCGCTTCTCCACCCTATGTTGCAAAAGTGTTGGAACCTTTCCCAGCCTCGCCAAGCTCCCTAGAGCTCATAAATACAAGGCCTGTGCAGGGAACAATGTGCCGGTTTTTTGGAGGTGCATAAGTTTTTTTCGGCATAGGCATTATGAGAAATCCTTCTTAGCTTCTGCCTAGGATGTTCTTAGCTCTGTTGTTACAAGCCTGATACGGTTTTCAGCGAAAAAAACGCCAAATTATTGGCGACAGCCAAGCACCATCAGTCACAGGGAGAGGCACCCCATGCGCGTATTTACCCCGATCTGCAGTGCGATTCTCATCGCCATGGCCTGCGCACAACAGGCCCAGGCCATGTCGCTGACCGAGGCGATTCAAAGCACCCTGGACAACCACCCGGAGCTGCACGCCAGTGAGAACAATCGCCTGTCTGCGGATGAGGACGTAAAAGTCGCCAAGGGCGGTTTTTATCCTTCCCTCGACCTGAACGCCGGTTATGGCCGGGGCTACAGCGACAACACCAACACCCGCGCCCAGGGCAATCACAACACAGAGACCGATTGGTACACCCAGTCGGAGCTGCGCCTGCGGCAAATGTTGTTTGACGGGTTCAACACCGCCAACGAAGTCGGACGCACCCAGGCCATCGTCAACTCCCGGGCCTACTACACCCGCGGCACCGCCGAGAGCCTGGCCCTGCGCACCATCGAGGTGTACCTGGAAGTGCTCAAGCGTCGGGAACTGGTGACCCTGGCCACCAATAACCTGCAGGCGCACTTGCGGGTCAACGACCAGATCGGCCTGCGCACCGAGCGCGGCGTCGGTAGCAATGCCGACCTCGATCAATCCAAGGCGCGTCGCGCCCTGGCGGAAAACAACCTGGACACCGCCCAGGTCGATCTCGCCGATGCCGAAGCCAACTTCTTCAGCGCCGTGGGCCGCATGCCCGACGAGCTGGAAAGCCTGCCCTCGATTCGTGGCGAGGTCCCGCAGAGCCTGCCGGATGCCCGTCAGGCAATGATGGAAAACAACCCCTACCTCAAATCCGCCCAGGCCGACGTGAACTCCGCCGAGAGCCAGTACGAAGTCGCCAAGTCGCCGTTCTACCCGCGCTTCGACGCAGAGGCGGCGGTGGGTGCCAACAACAATATCCAGGGTGACCAGGGCCACGACAACGAGTGGCGCGTGGGCGTGATCATGAATTACAACCTGTTCCGCGGCGGCAGCGACAAGGCCCGCCTGCAATCGGATGCGCACAAGATCAACCAGGCCATGGACATCCGCAACAACGCCCTGCGCATGCTCAACGAGAACATCACCCTGGCCTGGAACGCCATGGTCAACGCCAAGAAACAAACCCCCACCGCCCGCGAATACGCCGACACCACCCTGCGCGTGCGCGCCGCCTACCAGGATCAGTTCGGCCTCGGCCAGCGCACCCTGCTCGACCTGCTGGACAGCGAAAACGAGTTGTACAACGCCAATCGCCGCTACACCGAAGTGCGCTACACCGAGGAGTTCTCCATGTACCGGATCCTGGCGAACATGGGCGAACTGTTGAGCAAAGCCAAAGTGGTGGTGCCGGCCGAAGCGATTGCGCAAAGCGAAGTGAAAAGCCAGGCCCGTCTGCCAGAGATGCGCTAGCGAACCGGGGTACCCGAATTGACCAGCATGCAACCCGGCAACACTGGCGCCGACCCACGCCTGAGCTTTGATGATCCGCTGCTCGATGGCTTGCTGATCCTCTGCAAGCTGCACGGCTGCAATGTCAGCCGGGCCAGCCTGAGCGCCGGATTGCCGCTGGACAAGCAACGCCTGAGCCTCGACCTGCTGCCTCGCGCCGCCGCCCGGGCCAGCCTGCAAGCGCGCCTGCTGCGCCGTGAACTGGGGTCGTTGTCGGCGCTCAACCTGCCAGTGCTGCTGATTCTCAAGGACCGCCGCTGCGCGGTCCTGCGCCGCTGGGGCGAGGATGGCCAGGCACTGATCCTGCCCAGCGAGGCCGAAGGTGGCGAGCAATGGGTCAGCCGCGAAGAACTGGCCGAAGCCTACAGTGGCCAGGCGCTGTTCGCGCGCCCCCGGCATGAACTCGAAGAGCTGCGTTCACCCCTGGTGCCACGGGTCGACGCCTGGTTTCGCGACACCCTCAAGCTGTCCCGCTGGCTGTACAGCGATGCGATCCTGGCGAGCTTCCTGATCAACCTGCTGGGCTTGATGGTGCCGTTGTTCGTCATGCAGACCTACGACCGGGTGGTGCCGAACCAGGCCACCTCGACCCTGTGGGTGTTGGCCATCGGCCTGCTGATCGGCACCGGTTTCGAACTGGTGCTGCGGCTGGTGCGCGCGCACCTGCTCGATACCGCAGGGCGCAAGACCGACGTGATCCTGTCCGCGACCCTGTTCGAGCGCATCACCGGCATGGCGATGAAAGCCCGGCCGGCGACCATCGGCGGCTTTGCCCAGAGCATCCACGACTTCCAGGGCCTGCGTGAATTTCTCACGGCGGTGACCCTCACCAGCCTGATCGACCTGCCGTTCGCCGTACTGATGCTGGTGGTGATCGGCCTGCTCGGTGGCTGGCTGGTAGTGATCCCCATGCTCGCCTTCCCCATCACCATCCTCTTCGCCCTGCTGATCCAGTCCCGCCTGCGCGACACCGTGCACAAGAGCCTGGCCTTGGGCGCCGAACGCCAGGCGTTGCTGATCGAAACCCTCGGCGGCCTGGAAACCCTCAAGGCCTGCAGCGCCGAGAGCGAGCGCCAGCACCGCTGGGAAAGCACCCACGGCGCCCTGACCCGCCTCGACAGCCACGCGCGCAACCTCGCGGCGCTGGCCACCAACGGCACCCTGTTCATCCAGCAATTCGCCGGCATGGCGACCATCGTCGCCGGGGTCTACAGCATCATCGCCGGCAACCTCAGCGTCGGCGCACTGGTGGCGACCTACATGCTCGGCAGCCGGGTCCTGGCGCCGCTGGGACAGATTGCCGGGTTGATCACCCGCTACCAGCAAGCTCAACTGACGATGAAAAGCACCGATGCCCTGATGTCCCTGCCCCAGGAACGCGACGCCGGGCAGCGGCCCCTGGAGCGTACGCAACTGCAAGGGGCGCTGGACGTCAGCGGCGTGACCTTCCACTACCAGGGACAAAGCGCCCCGGCGCTGGCCACGGTCAGTTTCAGCCTCAAGCCTGGCGAGCGAATCGGCATCATCGGCCGCAGCGGATCGGGCAAAAGCACCCTGGCGCGCCTGGTGATGGGTTTCTATGCCCCGGACGAAGGCCAGTTGCTGCTCGATGGCCTGGACCTGCGGCAACTGGATGTCGCCGACCTGCGCCAGCAGATCGGCTATGTCGCACACGACCTGCCGCTGCTGGCCGGCAGCCTGCGCGACAACCTGACCCTCGGCGCACGCTACATCAGCGATGCGCGCATGCTCGAGGTCGCCGAACTGACCGGCGTCACCGAGCTGGCCCGCCAGCACCCCCAGGGTTTTGACCGCCCCGTGGGTGAACGCGGCCAACTGCTGTCCGGCGGCCAACGCCAGGCGGTGCTGCTGGCCCGGGCCCTGCTGCTCGACCCGCCGATCCTGGTGCTCGACGAACCCACCAGTGCCATGGACAACAGCAGCGAAGACGTCCTGCGCCAGAAACTGCAGGCCCAGGTCCTGGGCAAAACCTTGCTGCTGGTCACCCATCGCACCTCGATGCTCAGCCTGGTGGACCGGCTGCTGGTGCTGGACAACGGGCGCATCGTCGCCGACGGTCCGAAAGAAGCGGTTATCGATGCACTGCGCAAGGGCCGTGTCGGCTCTGCGGCCGTCTAGGAGAGGCACATGTCCGGGCCTACAGGTGATCGCGGCTACTTTGGCAGCTTCGGTAAAAGCGCCGAAAACGAGTTCATGCCGGAAACCGCCAGCGCCTCGCTGCAGGATTCGCCGCGCTGGTCGCGGGTCACCGTGTGGCTCGCCGCCGCGCTGATCATCAGTGCCGTGGTCTGGGCCAAGTTCGCCGTGTTGCAGGAAGTCACCATGGGCGAAGGCAAGGCGATTCCCTCAAGCAAAGTGCAGGTGATCCAGAACCTCGAAGGCGGGATCGTCACCGAAATCTTCGTGCGCGAAGGCCAGATGGTGAACAAGGGCGACACCTTGCTGCGCCTCGATGACACGCGATTCCTGTCGAACAAGGGCGAAAGCGAAGCCGATCGGTATGCCTTGACCGCCCAGGTCGAGCGCCTGTCCGCCGAAGCCGAGGGACGGCCGTTCAAACTTTCCGACGAGGTGATCGCCAAGGCCCCCCAAGTCGCCGAAGACGAACGCTCGCTGTTCGAACAACGGCAACGTCGCCTGGCCAGCGAACAACGGACCCTCAGCGAACAACTTCGGCAAAAGACCCAGGAACTGGCGGAGTTTCGCTCGAAACAGGGGCAATACAGCTCAAGCCTGGCACTGCTCAACCAGGAAATGAATATGTCCGCGCCGCTGGTGGGCACCGGCGCGGTGTCGCCGGTGGAGATCCTGCGGCTCAAACGCAGCGCAGTGGAAGTTCGTGGCTCGCTGAATGCCACCACCCTGGCCATTCCCCGCGCCGAGTCAGCCATCGACGAGATCAAGAGCAAGCTCGACGAATCGGTGCAGAGCTTTCGGTCGGACGCGGCCAAGGAGCTCAACGAGAAGCGCACCGAGCTGTCGAAAATCACCGCCACCAGCATCGCCATCGACGATCGGGTCACCCGTACCACCGTGGTCTCGCCGGTGCACGGGATCATCAAGGTGCTCAAGGTCAACACCATCGGTGGCGTGGTCCAGCCCGGCAGCGACATGCTGGAAATCGTGCCCCTGGAAGACAACCTGCTGATCGAGGCCAAGGTCCGTCCGCAAGACGTGGCCTTCCTGCATCCGGGACAGAAAGCCATGGTCAAGTTCAGCGCCTATGACTACACCATCTACGGCGGCCTGAGCGCCAAGCTCGAACTGATCGGCGCCGACACCATCACCGACGACAAGGGCAACAGCTTCTACCTGATCCAGGTACGCACCGACAAAAACCACCTGGGGGGCGACGTCAAGCCGCTGCTGATCATCCCGGGGATGGTGGCAACCGTGGACATCATTACTGGCGAGAAGAGCGTGCTGGACTACCTGCTCAAACCGGTGCTCAAAGCCCGCACCGAGGCGATGCGCGAACGCTGAATGCGCCGCTGGTCGCCAATGCTTTGTGGAAGCGAGCCTGCTCGCGATGGCGGTAGCCCTAAGCGACCCTTAAAACGCCCTCTACCTCGAACCATGATTCCTCTGGTAAACGGCCTGCCCCATCGCCGCAATCTGCCCCTCGATCAACGCGTCGAAGGGTTTTAGCAGCGGCTCGAACGAAGTCGGGGCCTCCAGCACCTGCAACGCCTGGACAATCG
Organism: Pseudomonas kielensis; assembly: GCF_014236655.1. Taxonomy (GTDB): domain Bacteria; phylum Pseudomonadota; class Gammaproteobacteria; order Pseudomonadales; family Pseudomonadaceae; genus Aquipseudomonas; species Aquipseudomonas kielensis. The sequence goes on along the minus strand of NZ_JACMYG010000019.1, from coordinate 100,668 downwards.
CCTCCACTGTCGACAAGGCCCCCGGCCCCGGGGCTTTGCGCAGGCGATAACGGGACACCCCACCCTCGGCCAGGGTCACGCGCGGCAAGGCCGCCAGCAGCGGATTGAGGTGGAGCATTTTGCGCGCCTTGCGCCAGGTGCCATCCGGCACCACCAGCAACATTGGCTGCTGCAAAGGCGCATAGGCCTGCAGCGGCTGTGCGTCGTCCGCCGGAAACAACAGGCGCGCACAATAGCCCGGCTGATTAAGCAACTCGGGTAAATCCTCGAACACTTCGCCGACCACCAACTGCGCGTTGTTCAAGCCCAACGCCGCCAACCGCGCGGTATTCAAGGCGTGGTTGACCTCGCTGGGATGCTGCAACAGCAGCACCCGGGTGCGGCTGTCGAGGCTGGGGATCAGCGGGCACAAGCAGTGGGTGGCCGGACGCAGGCAGCGCGGGCATTGGCTTCTGGACATGAACGTCTCCCGATCAGGCCTGGTTGAGTTGGGCTTTGAGCAAGTCACGGAAGGTCTGGATCAAGGGCTCGCGGCTGCGGCCACGGCGCACGATCATCGAGAACGGCGCCTGGTAGCCGAAGGTGGCCGGCAGCAGCACCCGCAGATCGCCCTTGTCGGCCCAGGCCTGGGCGTAGTGCTCCGGCAGGTAGCCGATGTAGGCGCCGGACAGCACCAGAATCAACTGCGCCTCCATACTGTCCACGGTCGCGGCGCTGTGCTTGAAGCCGTGGCGGGCCAGTTCGGCCTGGCTCCAGTAGCCACGTCCGACCATGCGTTGCTGGGTAATCAACTGCTCGGGGATACGCCGCTCGGTGAACAACGGGTGGCGATTGCTGCAATACAGCCAGTGCTGCTCACGATAGAGCGGCATGTAGACCAGGCCGCTCATGCGCGTCGAGAACGCCCCGATGGCCAGGTCCAGGCGGTTGTCCTGCACCCCCAGTTGCAGTTCGTAGGGGCTCATTACCGACAGGTGCAGATGCACCGCCGGGTGCTCCAGCGTGTAGGCACCAATGGCTTCGGCGAACGGCAAGGCCTTGTCGCTGACCGTGGAGTCGATCACCCCCAGGTTGAGCGTACCGCGCAACTCGCCCTTGAGCGCGGCGGCGTATTGCTCGAAGCCTTCGAGCTCGCCGAGCAGGCGCAGGGTCTCCTGGTGAAACAGTTCGCCCTTGCTGGTCAGGCTGAACCCGCCCCGGCCGCGATGGCAGAGCACCAGGCCCAACCCGGCTTCGAGCTGGCTCATGTAAGTGCTGATGGCCGAGGTCGACAGGTTGAGCTCGTGCTGGGCATTGGCGAACCCCTGGTGACGGACCACGCTGACGAAGATGCGCAGTAGTTTCAGGTCGGGTAAAGCGTTGGCCATGGGGGAGCTCCGAGTGACGTCGCGACACAGTCCCTGTAGCAGCTGGCGCAGCCTGCGTTCGGCTGCGAAGCGGCCGCCATCCAGGCGACCGTTTTATCCTGAAGAATGAAATATCCCATGCTCGACTGCTTCGCAGCCGAACGCAGCCTCGAGGGCTCGGCAGCTGCTACGAGATATTTCAGTTTGCGTTAGGCGCGAAGTCTATCGCCCCCGTCAGCATTAGTTTAGAAAAATCTGAACTAAGTATTTGCCGGTAGCGATTCTTCTGCGCCACTCCATTTCGCAGAATCCGCCCAACAGGTGCCCGTGCATTCCCGATGCGCTGGGTAACCCCATAAATAAAACAAAGACGATGAGGCCATACCCGTGGACAAAATTCTTCACCAACCACTGGGCGGCAACGAAATGCCGCGCTTCGGCGGCATCGCCACCATGATGCGACTCCCCCACTTGCAATCCGCTGCCGGCCTGGACGCTGCCTTCATTGGCATCCCGCTGGACATCGGCACCTCGCTGCGCGCCGGCACCCGCTTCGGGCCACGGGAAATCCGCGCCGAATCGGTGATGATCCGTCCGTACAACATGGCCACCGGTGCCGCACCGTTCGACTCGCTGTCGGTCGCCGACATCGGCGACGTGGCAATCAACACCTTCAACCTGCTGGATGCCGTGCGCATCATCGAAGAGTCCTACGACGAGATCCTCGAACACGACGTGATCCCGCTGACCCTCGGTGGCGACCACACCATCACCCTGCCGATCCTGCGGGCCATCCACAAGAAGCACGGCAAGGTCGGCCTGGTGCACATCGACGCCCACGCCGATGTCAACGATCACATGTTCGGCGAGAAGATCGCCCACGGCACCACCTTCCGTCGCGCCGTCGAAGAAGGCCTGCTGGACTGCGACCGTGTGGTGCAGATCGGCCTGCGCGCCCAGGGCTATACCGCGGAAGACTTCAATTGGAGCCGCAAACAGGGGTTCCGTGTGGTCCAGGCCGAAGAGTGCTGGCACCAGTCCCTGGCGCCGCTGATGGCCGAAGTCCGGGAAAAGGTTGGCGGTGGTCCGGTGTACCTGAGCTTCGACATCGACGGCATCGATCCGGCCTGGGCCCCTGGTACCGGCACCCCGGAAATCGGTGGCCTGACCACCATCCAGGCGATTGAAATCGTCCGCGGCTGCCAGGGCCTCGACCTGATCGGCTGCGATCTGGTAGAAGTCTCGCCGCCGTACGACACCACCGGCAATACCTCGCTGCTGGGCGCCAACCTGCTGTACGAAATGCTCTGCGTACTGCCGGGCGTGGCCCATCGCTGAGGATCGGACCAAGCCCCCACGGGATCAGGCTTTCAAGGCTGCCGCCGACCCGGTGGCAGCCTTTGCCTGAACCGCTCGCGCGGCCTATCAGCTGCGGTGGGACAGGGGCGCCTGGAGCGACGCGTTAACCAGAAGGCCATTGGCTGGCCTGCCATGAAGATTAATCCGCCATGCCGCAAGGGCATGGCGGTGCGGGGTACACCGGTCATGCAGCAAATCGCCTGACTCACGCACAGCCTTGCGCCAACACATTGATTTTTGCCTCACCATAAAAAAGACAATCGGAGACACGCCATCATGGCTTTAGATTTATTCGTCGTACTCATCTACGCCGCCGCGATGCTGATACTGGGCTACTACGGCATGCGCAAAGCCAAGACCAACGAGGACTTCCTGGTCGCCGGCCGCAACCTCGGTCCGAGCCTGTACATGGGCACCATGGCTGCCACCGTCCTGGGCGGCGCGTCCACCGTGGGCACCGTGCGCCTGGGTTATGTGCACGGCATCTCCGGCTTCTGGCTGTGCGCGGCACTGGGCTGCGGGATCGTGGCGCTGAACCTGTTCCTCGCCAAGCCGCTGCTCAAGCTGAAGATCTATACCGTTACCCAGGTCCTGGAAAAACGCTACAACCCGATGGCCCGCACCGCGAGCGCGGTGATCATGCTGGCGTACGCACTGATGATCGGCGTGACCTCGATCCTGGCGATCGGCACCGTGCTGCAAGTGCTGTTCGACCTGCCGTTCTGGGTTTCGGTGCTGCTCGGCGGTGGTGTGGTGGTGGTCTACTCGGCCATCGGCGGCATGTGGTCGCTGACCCTGACCGACATCGTCCAGTTCATCATCAAGACCGTGGGCCTGATGTTCATCCTGTTGCCGATCTGCCTGTACCGCGTCGGCGGCTGGGACGAACTGGTGATGAAACTGCCGGCGTCGAACTTCAGCTTCACGACCATCGGCTGGGACACGATCATCACCTACTTCATGATCTACTTCTTCGGCATCCTGATCGGTCAGGACATCTGGCAGCGCGTGTTCACCGTGCGCACCGCCAAAGTCGCCCAATACGCCGGGACCCTGGCCGGGTTCTACTGCATCCTCTACGGCCTGGCCTGCGCCCTGATCGGCATGGCGGCACACGTACTGATTCCGGACCTGGACAACGTCAACAACGCCTTCGCCGCCATCGTCAAACTGTCGCTGCCTGACGGTATCCGTGGCCTGGTGATTGCCGCAGCCCTGGCCGCCATGATGTCCACCGCCAGCGCCGGCCTGCTTGCCGCCGCCACGACCCTGACCGAGGACCTGCTGCCGAAACTGCGCGGTGGCAAACAGTCGAGCCTGAAGATGAACCGCCTGTTCACGGCGCTGACCGGGATTGCCGTTCTGGGCATCGCCCTGGTGGTGAATGACGTGATCAGCGCCCTGACCCTGGCCTACAACCTGCTGGTGGGCGGCATGTTGGTTCCGCTGATCGGGGCGATTTTCTGGAAACGCGCTACCACCGCCGGCGCCATCGCCAGCATGGGCCTGGGCTTCGTCACTGCCCTGGTGTTCATGTTCAAGGATGGCCTGGATGCCAACACGCCGATCTACTACAGCCTGGCGGTCGGCCTGGTGAGCTTCGTGGTGGTCAGCCTGGCGTCCCGTCGCCCGGCCACCCTGGCCAACGCGATCTGACCTCAGGTCAGACGCCGTACACCTTTCTTCGGCGGGTGCAGCGTCGGTCGCTGCATCCGTTTTTTTTCGTCTGGAGGAAAGTGTTGTCGAGAGGGGTAACGGGTATCGGGAGAGGAGTTTGTAATCAGCTGCCGGCGTGCCTGCAGGGGATGGGGCCGCAGACGCGGGATCTGCGGCGGACAGCTTGCACCAGCGGCGCAGGCGAATGCAGCCTGCGGCAGCTGCTACAACATGCGCTTTACCGGCGGCGCGGTTGGCGACGGCGTTGTTCGTCGTCAGTGCGAATAGGCACGGGTTGCAGAGGTGGTTCGATCAAACCTAGCGCGACACCGAGGTCATGGAGCCAGTTTTGCAATTTCTCTTTCATGGTGCCCCCCTTCAGGGTAATGCCGAGCGACCGGGTTCTGTAGACGCTTCATACAGATAGTAGTCCGAACTCCTACGCAATGCTCGTCTCAGTTCGCAAAGATCTGTTACCGAATTGATCCAAATCAACCCCATCGCCCGCCTTTGCACCTTAGCCCCCACTGCATCTGCCAGCCAGGCAGTCGGGCTGCGGGGGACGCCGGCTCAGTCTTGCCCAAGGGCTTTGCGCAAACGCCGACGAACCCACTGTTCGGCGCTGACAAAGGTGATGCCCAGCAACACCAGCACCGCGCCGATGACAAAGTTGAGGGTCAGTTGTTCGCCGAGCAACAGCACGCCGAACGTGACGCCGAACAACGGCGTCATGAACGAAAACACCGCCAGATTGGCCGCCAGGTAGCGGCGCAACAACCAGAACCAGATCAGGTAACTGCAGAAAGACACCACCAGCCCCTGGAACAGCACGCTGGTGATTGCCACACCCGTCAGGCTGACGTGGGTCACCTGGCCACTGAGCACGGCGATCAGCAGCAGGCCGAAGAAACCGACGATCAATTGATAGAACAGGGTCAGGGTCACCGGCGCTTCAGACAGGCGAGAAGCCCGCACCACCACCGTGGTCGCGCCCCAGGCGGCACCGGCCAATACACCGAGCGCATCGCCCAGCAGCATGCGCCGGTCCAGGTTGTCCCAGGACACGCCCCCGGCAAACGCCACGCCGATCCCGATGAAGGCCAGCAGGATCCCCAGCCATTGCACCGCCCGCAGGCGCTCGCTGGGCAACAGCCAGTGCACGCCCAGCGCGGTAAAGATCGGTGCGGTGTAGAGGAACACCGACATGTGGGCGGCGGTGGTCAGCTGCAGGCCTTCGGAAATGAACAGGAACTCCAGGCCGAACAGGCTGCCGGCCAGCAAGCCGCCGCGCCAGGTCGCACTGACCTGATCCCAGCCGCCTTTCCAGCAGATCAGCAACCCCACCAGCAGCGCCGAGATCCCCGAGCGACCGGCCGCCTGCATCACTGGCGCGATATCCGCGGCCGCCCACTTGATCATCACCTGCTGGATGCCCCACACCAGGCACAGGCCAAACATCACTTGCAGGGCAAAGCCATCGACGCTGCGCCGAGTGGCAATCATCAGGCAACCTCACACAGGGTCGAGGACATGGCAGTTACTCGAAAACAATGGTGCGATGAACCAATGAACACATGTAGGAGCGAGCCTGCTCGCGATGATCGTCAACGAATACGCAATACTTCCTGAAACTACGCGCAATATTTGAGTTCATCGCGAGCAAGCTCGCTCCTACATCATCAAGCCATCACCCGGTTTGAGGGTCAGCTCAGTTCAATACGGTCCGGGTGAATGACAATCTGGCCGTTCTTGTAGAGCGCGCCGATCGCCTTCTTGAAGTTGCCCTTGCTGACACCGAACAGGCTGCTGATCAGTGCCGGGTCGCTCTTGTCGCTGACCGGCAAGGTGCCGTTGTTGTCACGCAACTTGGCGAGGATCTTCGAGTTCAGGCTGGTGGCAGCCTCTTCACCGACCGGCTGCAGGCTCAGGCTGATCTTGCCATCGGCCCGCACTTCCTTGATGAAACCCTTCTCTTCCTTGCCGGCGCGCATGAACTTGAAGATTTCGTTCTTGTGGATCAGGCCCCAGTGCTTGTTGTTGATGATCGCCTTGAAGCCCATGTCGGTCGCCTCGGCCACCAACAGGTCAACTTCCTGGCCGGGCGTGTAGTTGGCCGGGGTTTTGTCCAGGTAGCGATCCAGGCGCGCGGTCGCGGTGATACGACGGGTGTGCTTGTCGAGGTAGACATGCACCACGCAGTACTCTCCGGCGGTCATCTGGCGTTTTTCTTCGGAATACGGCAGCAACAGGTCCTTGGGCAGGCCCCAGTCGAGAAACACGCCGATGCTGTTGACCTCAACCACTTTCAGACTGGCAAATTCACCGACCTGAACTTTCGGTTTTTCTGTGGTGGCAATGAGTTTGTCATCGCTGTCCAGATAAACAAATACGTTGAGCCAGTCTTCATCTTCGCTGGGAATATCTTTTGGAATATAACGATTGGGCAACAGGATTTCGCCATCCGCGCCGCCGTCCAGATATAAACCGAAGTTAGTGTGTTTAACCACTTGCAAACTGTTGTAGCGCCCGACTAAAGCCATTTCCAATACCCTCATTGCGTGGGCGGCATTCTACCCGTTTTTGCCGTCGCCGTTGGGTGGCCGCAGGACCGGCTGTGAAATTTCCGCTGCAAGGTGCGATTTTCCTGGGGTTGAGCGGACCGTTCGGCCCCGCTCGTCAGGCCGGTTAGGCCTTCGTCACGGTCGACAAACGGTCAGGCGGGCGCTCTTGATCACTCAGGTTGTTATTTAAAACAGTGGCTTAGGGGAATATTCACAACTGCAACTTTGTATTCACCGAGCGTGCGCCCTGGTTATTCCAGAGGATATTTACCAAGCAATTGTCAAGTATTTCCTGTACGATGCCTGGCCAAGTTAATTTTCTACAGGTTAATGGCCGCCATGCGCGTAAAAGCATCCAACAGCAAAGCAAAGCCAGCTCCAGCCGTTGAAACCAGCGAATCGATCAACGACCAGATTGCTGCCTTCCTCAAGTCCGGTGGCGAGATCCAGCAAATTGCCAAAGGCGTCAGCGGCCAGACATTCGGCCCGTCCAAGCAGATCACCCTGGGCAAAAAGTAATACCCCCGCGCGTCACCCTGGTCCCTAAGCGCTTTGGATATCGAAGCGCTAGGACTGGAACACTCCCCGCAGTACCCGTAACCTCCCCCCCTATGTTCAAACCGACGATTTTCCTGATCAGCCTGCTGGCTTGCATGCACGCCGACGCGCAGATATTCCAGCGCGAACTCGGAGACTACGACCTCAAGCTGGGTACCAGCCCGAGCCGCAGCATGGCCCAGGGCCTGGTCAAGCCGTCCAGCAGCGGGTCCTTCCATGGCGGCCTGGACCTGAGCCACGACAGTGGCTGGTATGTCGGCCAATGGACACCGAGCATGGGCCTGTCGCCGAGCAGCAACCTGGAAGTCGACTCCTACCTGGGCTTCAAGCAACCCTTCGACCAGACCCTGGGTTATGAAGTGGGCATGATCCACTACAGCTACCCGCAACTGGACACCCTCGACAGCCAGGAGTTTTTCGGTGGCCTGACCCTGCTCGGCAGCCGCTTCGGCGCGGCCTTCAGCAACGACCCCGACCGGCGCAACAGCACACTGTTTGCCAACCTCAGCGGTAACGAACCCTTCGGCATCGGGCTCAGCCTCAAGTACACCAGCCACCGGCTCAACAGCCCGGTGTCGATCGCCGATGGCGCTTACATCTCCACCTTCAACGACTGGTCGGTCAAGCTGTCGCGGCCGTGGTTGGGCATCGACCTGAACCTGATCTACAGTGATTCAAACCTCAATGGCAGCGCGTGCAGCGCCTATTCCGGGCACAACAGCCAATGCGACGGCCTGCTGACCTTCAAGGCCGAACGCTCGTTCTATTGATGAGCTGAACTGCCGCCCGGTTTGTGCGTTCAGATACCAGGACAACACCTTCGCAAGGATTGGCCCATGACGCGCTGGTTGCACCACCTGAGTCTGCTCCTGAGCCTGTGCCTGGCACTGACGGCCTGCAACCGCGTAGACCTGGCCTATCGCAACCTCGACATGCTGATTCCCTGGACGCTCGACGACTACCTGGACATGAACAGCCAGCAGAAGGACTGGCTCGACGAACGCCTCAAGCAACACCTGAGCTGGCACTGCTCGACCCAATTGCCGGGTTACCTCGATTGGTTGAGTGGGCTGCAGCAGATGATCGCCAGTAATGAGGTCAGCGAAGATGCCTTGCAACGTCGCACCCTGGAGGCCAGGCAGGCCATCGCCCAGACCGCCCGGCAAATCACCCCCTCGGCCGTTGAGCTGTTGCAGGGCATGAGTGATCAACAGGTCAAGGGGATGAACCAGGTCTTCGCCAAAGACTTGCGCGAACACCGGGACAAATACCTCAAACCACCACTGGCCCAGCAGATCCGCCAACGCGGCGAACGCATGGACAAGCGCCTGAGCGACTGGCTGGGGCCCCTCAATCCAGCACAGAAAGAACGCGTGACGGCCTGGTCCACCGCGCTCGGCGAGCAGAACCAGCAATGGATCGCCAACCGCGCCCATTGGCAGGCGCAATTCAGCGCTGCCATGGCGCAACGCCAGAGCACAGATTTTGCCCCGCGGATCGAAGCCCTGCTGGTGGACCGCGAAAGCCTGTGGACCCCCGCTTACCGCCAGGCCTTCAGCGACACCGAAGCCCAGGCCCGCAGCCTGCTTGTCGACCTGATGGACCAGAGCAGCGCCAATCAGCGTCAGCGTCTGGTGCAGAAGATCGACAAGCTGCGCAGCAACCTCCAGGCCCTGAAGTGTCTAAGGACCTGAGGTAGGGTTGCCCCTGCGCCAACGGCTCGTCAGGCGATCTGCGCTTTACCGGCCACCTCATCAAAGGTCGCCGGATCCAGTGCATCGGCCTGCTCATCCAACACCTGTCGAGGGTGATCGTTGCCCGGGATGCTGCTGTCGAGCAGGCTCAGCAAGCTCGAACCGCGGGGCGTCAGGATGAAGTTCTCACCATTGCCCCCCTGATCCTCGGGGCGCGATTCGATGAAGCCACGGTCCAGCAGCAGCTTTTCATACTCGGTGGCCGTGACCTTCAGCTCGTCCAGATTGCCGGTCGACTCACCTTCGGCGGCCTTGGCCGCGGCGTGCTGTTCGGCGTAGGGGCGCGGGGTAAAGCTGTGGCCAGCGCTGTTCTGCGCTTCGTGCAACAGCCGTTCGATCAAGTCCCAGTTGTAAGTCGTCATCCTGATTCAACCTCCAAAACTGCCAATGAGAGGGTCTGCATAGGTTGTGACCGGTGCGACCGGTAGCCGTTCAGCCTAGATTTTTGCCACTCCCGACCGACGGTATGTCGAATCGCCCGCGACCAGACGACTAGATGATGCAGGACGGTGCAACCGCGCAGCGCGGATCGACTTTCGCCCCAGCAGGCAGGAGAACACAGCATGCACATTCAAGATCAACCGGTGGTGAACCGGGAGCAATGGCTGGCCGCCCGCCGCCAGCACCTGGCCCACGAAAAGGCCTTCACCCGCGAACGGGACAAGCTCAGCGCCGAGCGACGCGCCCTGCCCTGGGTGAAAATCGACAAGGGTTATCGCTTCCAGGGCGCAACTGGCGAACTGAGCCTGGCCAACCTGTTTGGCGGTCGCAGCCAACTGGTCATCTATCACTTCATGTTCGGCGACGGCTGGGACGAAGGTTGCCCGGGCTGCTCCTTCCTTGCGGACCACATCGACGGCGCCAACCAGCACCTGGCCCACCATGACGTGGCCCTGGTGGCGGTGTCCCACGCGCCGCTGGCACAGTTCCAAGCCTTCAAGCGGCGCATGGGCTGGAAGTTCGACTGGCTGTCATCAGAAGGTTGCGATTTTAACTACGACTTCGGCGTCTCGGCCCGCGCGGAGGAACTAGCGACCGGCACCGCAACCTACAACTACGAAAAGTCCGATGGCGCCGAAGAAGAACTCCCCGGCCTCAGTGTGTTTTATCGCAATGAAGCCGGCGAGATTTTCCACACCTACTCCACCTACGCCCGTGGCCTGGACTTATTGGTAGGCGCCTACAACTACCTGGACCTGACGCCCAAGGGACGCAATGAGGACCCGATCATGGATTGGGTGCGCCATCACGATCGCTATGAGGAGAAAGCTGGCACCAGCTGTTGCCACTCATGACAACAGGCTGAACTTTTCCCTGGCGCAGGCCCTCAACCGGGTAACCGTATAACGGCAACCAGAGGCCACTGCCATGAACCGCCTGCTGAAAATGACCTTGATCGCCACACTGTGCAGCGCCCTGCCCGCCTGGGCCTGCACGCCTGAAGAAGCCACGGCCAAACGAGAGCAACTGGCCCAGCGAGTGGCCACGCTCACCGAGCAGAACCCGACCAAGGCCAAGGAGATCAACGACGAGTTACAGAAAATGGACCTGGGCACCGCCGCCGCGGACCTGCCGGACAAGTGCCAGTTGATTGACCAGCGGCTCAAGGAGCTGGATACGGCAGAGAAAAAGGTCGACGGTTGATCCCGCAAGCCGTTGCGACAGTGCAAAAAAAACCCGGACCAGGTCCGGGTTTTGGCGATCAGCGCAGTGCGTTATTCCGCCGCTGGCGCTTCCGGCTTGCGGCGCTTGAGCGGGGCCATGCCGTCCTTGCTGACCAGCGACAGGGCGTCGGTCTTCGGCCGGTTGGCGATCTTGCGTTTGGTCGGTGCCTTGGCGGCTGACTTCTTCTTGTCACCCTTGGCGTCGGTCTTTTTCTTCTTCACGCCAACGGCCTTGCCCGAAGCCTTGACCTTTTTCGGTCCGCCGTAGGTGCCTTTGACTTCCTTGATGGTGCGGCGCTCGAAGCTCTGCTTGAGGTAGCGCTCGATGCTCGACATCAGGTTCCAGTCGCCGTGGCAGATCAGCGAGATCGCCAGGCCATCGTTACCGGCACGCCCGGTACGGCCGATACGGTGCACGTATTCGTCGCCGCTGCGTGGCATGTCGAAGTTGATCACCAGGTCCAGGCCGTCCACGTCCAGGCCGCGAGCGGCTACGTCGGTGGCCACCAGGATCTTCACCCCGCCCTGCTTCAGACGGTCGATCGCCAGCTTGCGGTCCTTCTGGTCTTTCTCACCGTGCAAGACAAACGCCTTGTACTCCTGCGCCACCAGGCGGCCGTAGATACGGTCGGCCATGGCCCGGGTGTTGGTGAAGACGATGGCCTTCTGGTAGGTCTCGTTGGCCAGCAGCCAGTTGACGATCTGCTCTTTGTGCTGATTGTGGTCAGCGGTGATGATTTGCTGACGGGTGGTGGCGTTCAGCTGGCTGACCGCATTGAGCTGCAGGTGCTCAGGGTTGTTCAGCACCTTGGCGATCATCTCGCGCAGGCCCGAACCGCCGGTGGTGGCCGAGAACAGCATGGTCTGCTGACGGTTGGTGCACTCGTCGACCAGGCGCTGGACGTCTTCGGAAAAGCCCATGTCGAGCATGCGGTCGGCTTCGTCGAGCACCAGCACTTCAACTTCTTTCAAGTCGAGGTTGCCGGCGTTCAGTTGCTCGATCATCCGCCCTGGCGTACCGATCAGGATGTCCGGCACCTTGCGCAACATGGCGGCCTGGACCTTGAAGTCCTCACCGCCGGTGATCAGGCCAGACTTGATGAAGGTGAACTGCGAAAAGCGTTCCACTTCTTTGAGGGTCTGCTGGGCCAGCTCACGGGTCGGCAGCAGGATCAGGGTCTTGATGCTGACACGGACTTTCGCCGGGCCGATCAAGCGGTTGAGGATCGGCAGGACAAATGCAGCGGTCTTGCCGCTACCGGTTTGCGCCGTCACCCGCAGGTCACGCCCTTGCAGCGCGAGCGGGATAGCCGCTGCCTGCACAGGCGTTGGCTCGACAAATTTAAGCTCGGCCACGGCTTTGAGCAGGCGTTCGTGCAGGGCGAATTGGGAAAACACGGGTGCTACCTCGAAGAAATGCAAAAAAACAGCTGCATAGGGTACCGGTTTCGAGCGCTCAGGCCGAGTTTCTTTATGCAAACGGTCGCAAACAGTGGGTATTTTGTTAGCTGTTTTGTCGCAAAACCAAACCCGACACCGCTTAAATGCTCTAATCGGCCCCGTCCTGTCCTACAGAAGAATCGTTTTAGCTTATGGATCTCACACAGCTCTGGCTCAATACCCAAGAACTCTGGACCGCGCTGGAGCAACACCCACGCGTGTACTCCGCCCTGGCGTTGCTGATATTGCTGGCGGTAGCGCTGGTCGTCGGACGAGTGGCGCGCTACCTAATCCTGCACGCCGTCAAATTGCTCGGTCGGCAACCGGCTATGCATTGGCTCAATGACTTGCTCAACAACAAGGTGTTCCACCGCCTGGCCCAGATGACGCCGTCACTGGTGGTTCAGTTCGGCCTCAACCTGATCCCTGAACTGAACAAGATCACCCGCAATTTTCTCGACAACGTGGCCCTGGCGTTCACCATCCTGTTCCTCGTGCTGGCCATCAGCGCCCTGCTCAATGCCCTGCTGGACATCTACGCGCGCACCGAACACGCCCGGACCCGCTCGATCAAAGGCTATGTGCAACTGGCGAAAATGGTGCTGTTCATCTTCGGCGCGATCATCATCGTCGCGACCCTGATCGACCGCTCGCCATTGCTGCTGCTGTCGGGCCTGGGCGCCATGTCGGCGGTGATTTTGTTGGTCTACAAGGACACCCTGCTGTCATTCGTCGCCAGTGTGCAACTGACCAGCAACGACATGCTGCGGGTCGGCGACTGGATTGAAATGCCTCAGGTGGGGGCCGATGGCGATGTGGTGGACATCACCCTGCACACGGTCAAGGTGCAGAACTTCGACAAGACCATCGTCTCGATCCCGACCTGGCGCCTGATGTCAGAGTCTTTCAAGAACTGGCGCGGCATGCAGGCCGCCGGCGGGCGTAGGATCAAGCGCAGCCTGTTCATCGATGCCAGCGGCGTGCGTTTCATCACCGATGACGAAGAGCAGCGCTTGAGCAATATCCACCTGCTCACCGACTACATGACGCGCAAGCAGGCCGAACTCAAGGCCTGGAACGAGGCCCAGGGCAACGTCGCGGTGATGTCAGCCAACCGCCGGCGGATGACCAACATCGGCACCTTCCGCGCCTACGCGCTGGCCTACCTGAAGAGCCATGCGCATATCCAGCCGAACATGACCTGCATGGTCCGCCAGATGCAGACCACTGCCCAAGGCGTGCCGCTGGAAATCTATTGCTTTACCAGCACCACCGCCTGGGCCGATTACGAGCGCATCCAGGGCGACATCTTCGACTACCTGCTGGCAGTGCTGCCGGATTTTGGCCTGAGCCTGTACCAGCAACCCAGCGGCAACGACCTGCGGGCCGGGATCCTGCCGGCGGTGCTGGGGGCCAGTCACATCGCGCCGCTGGAACAACAGCGGGGGTAATGCCCAACCTCAGGTGGCGTTGGCCGGTGGGCGAATGCCCAACCGGCTGATCCACACCGCCGCCACGATCACCAGGCCGCCCAACAGCAGCCGCCCCAGTTCTTCATGCTGGTTCCAGATCAGCAGGTTGAGCAGCAAGCCCACCGGCACGTGCAGGTTGTTCATGACCGCCAGGGTCCCGCCGTTGACCAGGCAGGCACCCTTGTTCCACCAGTACAGGCCCAGCGCCGTGGACACCAGGCCAAGAAACAGCAGCACCGCCCATTGCAGCGGGGCTTCGGGCAGGAAGTTGCTTTTGCCGAACAACAGGAACGCCGGCAACACCACCAGCAAGGCCCCCAGGTAGAAGTAGCCAAACCGTCGGTAGTGCGGCAGGTCGCTGGGGTACCTCGCCACCAGGTGCTTGTACATCACCTGCCCCGCGGCGAAGGTGAAGTTGGCCAGTTGCAGCAGCAAGAAGCCCATGAGGAAGTCCGGGCTGATGCGGTCGTAGCGGATCACGGCGGCACCCAGCACCGCCACCAGCGCTGCCACCAGTGCCCAGGGGTTGAAGCGGCGATTCAGCGCGTCTTCGATCAAGGTCACGTGCAGGGGGGTGAGGACGGTGAACAGCAGCACTTCCGGCACCGTCAGCACACGAAAGCTCAGGTACAGGCAGACGTAGGTCACGCCGAACTGCAAGGCGCCGATCACCAGCATCCCGCGCATGAACGCCGGTTCTACCGAGCGCCAGCGGGTCAGCGGAATGAACACCAGCCCGGCCAGGACCACCCGCACCAGCACCGCAAAGTAGCTGTCGACATGACCGGCCAGGTATTCGCCGATCAGGCTGAAGGAAAACGCCTGGATCAGCGTGACAAAAAGTAGATAGCCCATGCTCGCCTCATTTTTCAATGGCGGCGACGATAGCGGTTTTTAGGGCTGATCGCGAACACCCAACCAACACAAATTTTGTGGAACCAGCAGGCCCTCACAACCGCTACACACTGGCCAGCGGGCAAATGGCGGGCAAAAAAAAGCCCGATCTCGCTAAAGCGTGCAATCGGGCGGGAGCACTCAGGAGCAACAAGTGCAAAGGGAGGTTCGATACGCATGCAACCTTGAAGGGGTACGCCAGCTCACTAGACCACCCAGCGATTATCTGGCGATTAACATATCAAGCGACCTTAGCCAGTTTGGCGTTGGCCTGGTCCAGGCCCTTGGCCTGGAAGTCGCCACCCAGGTTCATGCCTTCGGCATGGATGAAGGTGACATCGTGAATACCGATGAACGCCATGACCTGGCGCAGGTAGGGTTCCTGGTGATCGCTGCTGCTGCCGGCGTAGATCCCGCCGCGAGCGGTCAGCACATAGGCGCGCTTGCCGCTGAGCAAGCCTTGCGGGCCGGTTGCGGTGTACTTGAAGGTGACCCCGGCGCGCAGCACGTGATCGAGCCAGGCCTTGAGGGTGCTGGGGATCGTGAAGTTGTACATCGGCGCGGCCAGCACCAGGACATCGTCGGCCAGCAGTTCGTCGGTCAGCAGGTTGGAACGTTCCAGCGAAGCCTGTTCGATGTCAGTGCGCTGCTCGGCGGGCTTCATCCAGC
This sequence comes from Pseudomonas kielensis, assembly GCF_014236655.1. Classification (GTDB taxonomy): domain Bacteria; phylum Pseudomonadota; class Gammaproteobacteria; order Pseudomonadales; family Pseudomonadaceae; genus Aquipseudomonas; species Aquipseudomonas kielensis. The sequence continues at coordinate 85,295 of NZ_JACMYG010000019.1, read as the reverse complement.
CACCCAGCAGATTGCCATCCAGGTGCGGGACCGGCTGGCTCGCCAGGTCGCGGACGCTGATCGAGTCGGCCGGATGTGCGGCCTGCCACTGCTCGATAAAGGTCTGGGTCAGTTGACGGGATACCGAGTCTTGCTGGCGGGCACTGCTTTCGATGATCAGAACGCGGGACATGGGATGTAGCCTCCATCGGTGAATGCTGTAAGTCGATGGAGTGGAGAGTAAACAGAGTCATATCGATGAAAAAGCGCAAATAACTGCTACAACCCATCAATAAATTCGTTTATAAGCGAAGCATGCCCAACCGCCTCGTCCCGCAGCCGATCATTTCGGGGTGCAAGTTACCGTGAGGTAGAGCTTGATGATCTTGCGGCTGAACTTGGCCGACAGCTCGGCGCTGCGCCCCGGCTCGATACTGACCCGGCGGGTGCGCGGAGACTCCGGACCGTTGCGAAAGATCACCTTGCAGTCGGCGGCTTTATCGCCGTAGTTGTTCAGGGTGATGGAGCCCATGTCGTAGTCAGTGGCGTAGGTGGTGTAGTCAATCTTCAGGCCATTGAGTTGTTTCTCGACATCGATGGGATAGGCAAACGCACTCAACGGCAACATCGCCAGCAGCACACAACAGATTTTTTTCATTCGGCAGCCTCCAATGGAAGGCGCCAGCTTAGGACAAGAGGAGCCCATCATGAAAGCGCCCCGCGTGACCCTTGATCAATGGCGCACGCTGCAGGCCGTGGTCGACCACGGCGGATTCGCCCAGGCGGCCGAAGTGCTGCACCGCTCGCAATCGTCCGTCAGCTATACCGTGGCGCGCATGCAGGACCAGCTCGGCGTGCCGCTGCTGCGCATCGACGGGCGCAAGGCCGTGCTGACCGAGGCCGGTGGCGTGCTGCTGCGGCGCTCGCGGCAACTGGTCAAACAGGCCAGCCAACTGGAAGACCTGGCCCACCACATGGAGCAAGGCTGGGAGGCTGAGGTGCGGTTGGTGGTCGACGCCGCCTACCCCAGTGCCCGGCTGGTCCGCGCGCTCACCGCGTTCATGCCGCAAAGCCGGGGTTGCCGCGTGCGCCTGCGCGAAGAAGTACTGTCCGGGGTCGAGGAGGTGCTGCTCGAAGGCGTGGCCGACCTGGCCATCTGTGGGTTCAGCATTCCCGGCTACCTTGGGGCGGAGCTCAGTGATGTCGAATTTGTCGCCGTGGCCCACCCCGAGCACTCCTTGCACCGGCTCAACCGCGAGTTGAACTTCCAGGACCTGGAAAGCCAGTTGCAAGTGGTGATCCGCGACTCCGGCCGGCAGCAACCGCGCGACGTCGGCTGGCTGGGTGCCGAGCAGCGCTGGACCGTCGGCAGCCTGGCCACCGCCGCGACCTTCGTCAGCAGCGGCCTGGGTTTTGCCTGGCTGCCCCGGCACCTGATCGAGCGTGAACTCAAGGAAGGCGTGCTCAAGCTGCTACCGTTGGACCAGGGTGGCAGCCGCAACCCTAGCTTCTATCTCTATTCGAACAAGGACAAACCCTTGGGCCCGGCCACGCAGATCCTCATCGAACTGCTGCGCACCTTCGACACCGCGCCGCTGGATGCCCCGTTCGCCGCCCCAGAACAAGCCTGACAAGGAGTTGCGCCATGGCCTATTTCGAGCATGAAGGTTGCACCCTGCACTACGAGGAGTATGGCCACGGTGCACCGTTGCTGCTGGTGCACGGACTGGGGTCGAGCACCCTGGACTGGGAGCAGCAGATTCCCCAGCTCGCGGCACATTACCGAGTGATCGTCCCCGACGTGCGCGGCCATGGCCGTTCCGACAAGCCCCGCGAGCGCTACAGCATTGCCGGCTTCAGCGCCGACCTGGTGGCCTTGATCGAGCACCTCAACCTTGGCCCGGCCCACCTGGTGGGGTTGTCCATGGGCGGGATGATCGGCTTTCAGCTGGCAGTGGATCAACCGGCGCTGCTCAAGAGCCTGTGCATCGTCAACAGCGCCCCCCAGGTCAAGCTACGCAGCGCCGATGATTATTGGCAATGGTTCAAGCGCTGGAGCCTGATGCACGTGCTGAGCCTGGGCACCATTGGCAAAGCCCTGGGTGCCAAGCTGTTCCCCAAGCCGGACCAGGCCGGGCTGCGGCAAAAGATGGCCGAGCGCTGGGCAAAAAACGACAAACGTGCTTATCTCGCCAGCTTCAATGCCATTGTTGGCTGGGGGGTCGAGGAACGACTGTCCCGAGTGACCTGTCCAACCCTGGTCATCAGCGCCGACCGCGACTACACCCCGGTGGCACTCAAGGCGGCCTATGTCAAACTGCTGCCCGATGCGCGCCTGGTGGTGATCGACGATTCCCGCCACGCCACCCCGCTGGACCAGCCACACCGCTTCAACCAAACCCTGCTTGAGTTTTTAACCACAGTCGACACCACTATCCAGGATCACTGACCCATGCTGAAAAAAATCGCCCTCGTGGCCGGCACCGTACTGTTCGCCGCCAACCTGATGGCCGCCGAAGCGACCAAGGCTCCCCACGTACTGCTGGAGACCACCAACGGCCAGATCGAAATCGAACTGGACCCGGTCAAGGCACCGATCAGTACCAAGAACTTCCTTGAGTACGTCGACAGCGGCTTCTACAACAACACCATTTTCCACCGGGTGATCCCGGGCTTCATGGTCCAGGGCGGTGGTTTCACCCAACAGATGGCGCAGAAAGACACCAAGGCACCGATCAAGAACGAAGCCAGCAACGGCCTGCACAACGTACGTGGCACCCTGTCGATGGCCCGCACGTCCAATCCGAACTCGGCCACCAGCCAGTTCTTCATCAACGTTGCCGACAACGACTTCCTCAACCCGGGCCGCGATGCCGGCTACGCGGTCTTCGCCAAAGTGGTCAAGGGCATGGACGTCGTCGACATCATCGTCAACTCGCAAACCACCACCAAACAAGGCATGCAGAACGTGCCGATCGACCCGGTGCTGATCAAGTCGGCCAAGCGCATCGACTAAGCTGTACAGGGCGTCCCGAGCGGCAGCGGATGGTTGATCGCGCCGCTCGCATCAAAACAGGAGAGCCCGCACGCGGGCGTTTGACTGATGCTCTATCGCCGCTTCGAAAAACTCATCGACATCTTCCGTGAAGCCCCGACAGCGGCCCCGCCCGACCGGGTGCTGCCCTTCTATACCTATTACCTGCGCCAAGTCTGGCCCAGCTTCGTCGCGTTGCTGGTGGTGGGCCTGTTTGCCGCGTTGGTCGAGGTGGCGCTGTTCAGCTACCTGAGCCGGATCATCGACCTCGCCCAGGGCACGCCGAATGCCGACTTTTTCAAGGTGCACGGTGCCGAGCTGGCCTGGATGGCCGTGGTGGCCCTGATTCTGCGGCCGGTGTTTGTCGGCCTGCACGACCTGCTGGTGCACCAGACCCTGAGCCCCGGCATGACCAGCATGATCCGCTGGCAGAACCACAGCTACGTGCTCAAGCAGAGCCTGAATTTCTTCCAGAACGACTTCGCCGGACGCATCGCCCAGCGCATCATGCAAACCGGCAACTCATTGCGCGACTCTGCAGTGCAGGCCGTGGATGCGCTGTGGCATGTGCTGATCTATGCCATCAGCTCGCTGGTGCTGTTCGCCGAGGCCGACTGGCGCCTGATGATCCCGTTGCTGACCTGGATCGCCGCCTACATCGCCGCGCTCTGTTACTTCGTCCCCAGGGTCAAGGAGCGCTCGGTGGTGTCGTCCGATGCCCGCTCCAAACTCATGGGGCGGATCGTCGACGGCTACACCAACATCACCACCCTCAAGCTGTTTGCCCACACCAACTTCGAACAGCAGTACGCCCGCGAGGCCATCGCGGAACAGACCGAAAAATCCCAGTTGGCCGGCCGTGTGGTCACCAGCATGGACGTCGTCATCACCACCATGAACGGCCTGTTGATCGTCGGCACCACCGGCCTGGCGTTGTGGCTGTGGACCCAGTCGCTGATCTCGGTGGGAGCGATTGCCCTGGCCACCGGCCTGGTGATCCGCATCGTCAACATGTCGGGCTGGATCATGTGGGTGGTCAACGGCATTTTCGAAAACATCGGCATGGTCCAGGACGGCCTGCAGACCATCGCCCAGCCAATCAGCGTGACCGACCGCGAACCGGCGCCCCGCCTGGAAGTGACGCGTGGCGAAGTGCGCTTCGAGCATGTGGCGTTCCACTACGGCAAAAAAAGCGGAATCATCAGCGACCTCAACCTGGTCATCAAGCCCGGTGAGAAGATCGGCCTGATCGGCCCTTCGGGCGCGGGTAAATCGACCCTGGTCAACCTGCTGCTGCGCCTGTACGACGTGCAGGGCGGACAGATCCTGATCGACGGCCAGAACATCGCCCACGTCGCCCAGGAAAGCCTGCGCGAGCGCATTGGCATGATCACCCAGGACACCTCGCTGCTGCACCGCTCGATCCGCGACAACCTGCTCTACGGCAAACCCGACGCCACCGACGCCGAACTCTGGGAAGCGGCGCACAAGGCCCGGGCCGATGAATTCATCCCGCTGCTGTCCGACGCCGAAGGGCGCACCGGCTTCGATGCCCACGTCGGTGAACGCGGGGTGAAACTGTCCGGCGGCCAGCGCCAGCGGATCGCCATCGCCCGGGTGCTGCTCAAGGACGCCCCGATCCTGATCATGGACGAAGCGACCTCAGCCCTGGACTCGGAAGTCGAAGCCGCGATCCAGGAAAGCCTGGAAACCCTGATGCAGGGCAAGACCGTGATCGCCATCGCCCACCGCCTCTCCACCATCGCCCGCATGGACCGCCTGGTGGTCCTGGAAAACGGCCAGATCGCCGAAAGCGGCAGCCACGCCCAATTGCTCGCCCACGGAGGACTGTATGCACGCCTGTGGCAGCACCAGACCGGTGGTTTTGTCGGCATCGATTGAAATCGTAGCGAGCGGAGTCTGCTCGCGATGGTCATCAATGATGACGCCCGTGGCCTGACACCCCGTCGTGCTCTCTGGCTTTTCGCGAGCAGGCTCGCTCCCACAAAGGCTGCTCGATATGCCCCCACGAGCCCCCAGAGCCCCTCGCTCAGGGCCTCTGACGCTCCCCCGAACTGGCATTCCAGAAAAATCCTGCTTCACTCAGCAAAGGTTCTGGAGATGGTTCTGTAGTCCATCTGCAGAGGCACACGGCAGCGTTAACTCGAAAGGGCACACTCTCATGTCTCTGTTAAAACGATCGGCTACAGAGTTGGTAGGTACGTTCTGGCTGGTGTTGGGTGGTTGCGGCAGTGCGGTGCTGGCGGCGGGTTTTCCCGAGGTGGGCATCGGCCTGCTGGGGGTGTCCCTGGCGTTTGGCCTGACGGTGCTGACCATGGCCTTTGCCATCGGCCACATCTCCGGTTGCCACCTCAACCCGGCGGTATCCCTCGGACTGGTGGTCGGCGGGCGCTTCCCGGCCAAGGAGCTGCCGGCCTACGTCATCGCCCAGGTGCTCGGCGGCATCATCGCCGCGGCCCTGCTCTACTTCATCGCCAGTGGCAAACCCGGCTTCGAGCTGGCCAGCGGCCTGGCTTCCAACGGCTACGGTGAGCACTCCCCCGGCGGCTACTCGATGGCCGCAGGGTTTGTCACGGAACTGGTGATGACCGCGATGTTCATCCTGATCATCCTCGGTGCCACCGACAAACGTGCCCCCGCAGGCTTTGCTCCGATCGCCATCGGCCTGGCACTGACCCTGATTCACCTGATCTCGATCCCGGTCACCAACACCTCAGTCAACCCGGCACGCAGCACCGGACCGGCGCTGATTGTCGGCGGCTGGGCGATCCAGCAACTGTGGCTGTTCTGGCTGGCGCCGCTGCTGGGCGCGGTGATTGGCGGCGTGGTCTATCGCTGGCTGGGCAAAGAAGACAACTGAGCGGCGTGCGGCGCGAAGATCAGCCTTGTCGATAAGGCAAGGCGCTCTTCGCTTCCTCGGCATACCCCAGGACCCCGACGCGCTCGCGCGCCAGGAAGTCCTGCACCGCGGACTTGAGCCCAGGGTGACGCAAGTAATGCCAGGAGTGGGTGATCACCGGTTCAAAACCACGAATCAGCTTGTGTTCGCCCTGGGCACCGGCATCAAAGCGCTGGAAACCGTTGGCAATCGCATAGTCCATGCCCTGATAGAAGCAGGTCTCGAAGTGCAAACGGTCGAACTCCGCCAGGCAGCCCCAATAGCGGCCATAAAAACGATCGCCGCCCACCAGGCTGAACGCCATGGCCACCGGCCGCGAACCTTGCTTGGCCAACACCACACGAATCGCTTGCGGCATACGCTCGGCCAGCAGGCTGAAAAACGCCCGGGTCAGGTAGGGTGACTGCCGGCGCACCGCGTAGGTATTGGCGTAGCAGGCATAGACAAAATCCCACTGTGCCTGGTCCAGTTGCTGACCCTCCAGCCATTCAAACTCGATGCCCTGCCCCGCCACCTGCTCGCGCTCCTTGCGCATCTGCTTGCGCTTGCGCGAACTGAGCACATCGAGAAAATCCTGGAAGTCCCGGTAACCGCGGTTCTGCCAGTGATACTGACAGCCAACGCGCTGCAACCAGCCCGGCTGCTGGGCCAGGGCGGCGTCGGTAAAGGCATCGGTGAAATTGATATGGGCGCTGGAGAGTTCTTCGATCTCCAGATAGCCCGGCAAGCTCTTGAGCAACTCAACACCGTCCTGCCCATCGGCCACGAGCAAACGCGGACCGCTGACCGGACTGAACGGCACGGCGCTCAACAGTTTGGGGTAATAGGTGATTCCCGCACGCTCACAGGCATCGGCCCAGGCATGGTCGAACACGTACTCGCCATAGGAATGCCATTTGCGGTAACTGGGCAACGCCGCCAGCAGGCGACCGTCTTCGATGTGCAACAGGTGTTCCGGCTGCCAGCCCGAGTGCGGGCCGAGGCTGCCACTGTCTTCCAGGCTGCTGAGAAAAGCATGGCGCAGGAACGGCTGAGTGTCAGGCACTAGCGCGTCCCACTCTGGCGGCGCAATGGCGGACAGACTGTCCAAAACATGTAACGGCATTCTGTTCCCCACAGGCACGACCTCAAGACCTGCCGAGTATCGCCCATCCCCGAGGCTTGCCGGAATAAAAAAAACCCCGCCGAGGCGGGGTGAAACGAAAGGAGCTTTAACGGATGAAGTAAGAGCTCATGCTGCGGGTATTGCGATTTAGAACACGTATTGCGCGCGCACTACAAAACCGTCGCCGCTGTCATCGCCAGTGCGTTGTGCCGGGGTCGAACCGCTGGCTGCAGTGGCGTTGGTGACCTTCTCGGTCTTGGCGTTGAGGTAGGCCGCGGAGATTTTCACCGCTTCGTTGGCGTACCAGTTGACGCCCAGGGTGTGCACCTTGGCTTCGGCATCGCCGACGTCACGGGTCAGGGTGGCGGTGGTGATGTTGTCGTCTTCGACGGTCAGGCTGTCGTAGCGATAGAACACTTCCCAGGCACCCACCGACTTGTTGGCCGGCTTGATCGCGTCGAACTTGCCGACTTTATAGCCGCGGGACTCGCCCGTCAGGGTGTAGGCGCCCTGTACGTAGAAGCCGTGGCCCTTGATGTCTTCATAAGCGCTGCTGTCAGCCTTGGTCTTGCGGGTGATGTATTCACCCTGGATCGAGGCGGGGCCCATGGCGAACGCGGCTTCCAGGCCCAATGCGTCGTCACGGTCGAAGGAACCGGCTGGCGAAGAGGAACTGCCACCCAGCACCGGACGGTTGCCGTTGCTGCCCGCATCGTTGCCGCCCAGGGTTTCCACGCCACGCATGCCCATCCGGGTGCGATAACGGGAGTCGAAGGCTGTATCCGAGACATCGCGGGATGCCAGGTTCAGACCGAAGTGCAGGACATTGCCGGCTTCGTGCATTGGGGCGAAGACGAAGCGCCCGTTGACCTGCTTGACGCTGTTGCCATCGGTGTCGTCGGTGTCCTTGCTGAACACGCCGGCGGAGGCGTAGAACGACTCGGCAAAGGTGCTGGAGGCTTGCAGGCCCAGGCCATTCTGGTGAACGTTGGCCCAGTCGACCATGTCATAGGCCATGTTGCGCTCTGGCGCGGTAACCCACTTGGAGCTGGTGGCTTTTTCCAGGCCGAAGTCCGGGTCAAAGCGGCCGACCTTGATCGACACCGGCTTGAAGCCGTTGTAGGCCAGGGACGCTTCGTCGAAGTAACCGTTGTCGGAGTCGCCGGCGTTATGGGAGAAGTCGTAGCTGATGGTGTAGGCCCAATCGGTGTAGAGCACACCGGACAGCTCCAGGAAGGCGCGACGGAAGTAGGCCGCATCCGCCGTGTCACCATTTTTGGTGTAGATGCCGTCGAACTGGCTGTAGTCCGCTTGCAGGCGGCCACCCAGTTTGAAGCTGAATTCTTTATCGGTGGTTGCGACCTCGAGGCCGCCCTTGGTCTTGACTACGATATCAGCGCCGTCAGAGGTGACGGTGCCAGCGAAAGCCTGGGCGGTCACTGCCATGGCCAGTGCGCTGGCAGCAAAACCGGCGAAGTGCTTACGGATCATCGAAGAGTTCCCCTAATTGGTGGTCTAAAGCTGGAAACACGCGGTTCAGGCCCGCTTGTGTTGGGAGGGAATCTTGGCGAGGGCGTATTGCAGGCAAGTTGCCATTAGATAAAGATTTGATGACAACGGAACTTTTTTACTTCGAATCGAAATAAATCTGCTACGCGTCGTCGAGCGGGCTGAAAGCCGCGAGATAGAGGGATTACGAGGGAGGAAAAGCGACAGCCTGCGGCGCAACCGCAGGCTGTGAGGGGTGTTTTGCTAACGCAGGATCAGCGTTTGCGCAGGATTACGCTGCCAATCGAGTAACCGGCGCCGAAGGAGCTGAGCACCGCCAGGGAGCCGGCAGGCAGATCATCCTGATGCTTGTGAAAAGCAATCACCGAACCGGCCGAACTGGTGTTGGCATAGGTGTCGAGGATCACCGGTGCCTCTTCTTCCGTGGCTTCACGGCCCAGCAGTTTCTTGACGATCAGGTGGTTCATGCTGAGGTTGGCCTGGTGCAGCCAGAAACGCTTGACGTCGCTGACGTTCAGGCTGTTCTCCTGCAGGTGAGTGCCCACCAGTTCCGCAACCATCGGGCACACGTCACGGAACACCTTGCGGCCTTCCTGGACGAACAGCTTGTCGCGGGCACCGATGCCCTCTTCCGCGGCGCGGTTGAGAAAACCGAAATTGTTGCGGATGTTGTTGGAGAACTTGGTCAACAGCTTGGTGCTGACCACGTCGAACTGGTACGGGGAGGTCGCCAGGTCAGCACGCTCGATGATCACCGCCGTCGCGGCATCGCCGAAGATGAAGTGGCTGTCGCGGTCACGGAAGTTCAGGTGACCGGTGCAGACTTCCGGGTTGACCATCAGGATGGCCCGGGCCTGGCCCAGTTGCACACTGTTGGCGGCGGCCTGGATGCCAAAGGTGGCCGAGGAGCAGGCCACGTTCATGTCAAAACCGAACCCCTGGATGCCGAGGGCTTCCTGGACTTCGATGGCGATGGCCGGGTAGGCGCGCTGCAGGTTGGAGCAGGCGACGATCACCCCGTCGATGTCCGCGGCGGTCTTGCCGGCACGCTGCAGGGCTTGTTCGGCAGCGCCGATGGCCATCTGGCAGAGCACCGACCATTCGTCGTTGGAGCGCTCAGGCAGGCGTGGTGCCATGCGCGCGGGGTCGAGAATGCCTTCCTTGTCCATGACAAAGCGGCTCTTGATCCCGGAAGCTTTTTCGATAAAGGCAGCGCTGGACTCGGTCAGCGCCTCGACTTCGCCACGCTCGATGGCCTGGGCGTTGTCGGCATTGAACTGGGCGACGTAAGTATTGAAAGACTGCACCAGCTCTTCGTTGGAGATGCTGTTGGCCGGGGTGTACAGGCCGGTGCCGCTGATGACGACGTTATGCATGCTCGTTTCTCTAATCTGTTCAGGCAGAAAGCATTGGCACCGACGTACCAATACATAAAGGGTCTATTCCCATCCGGGGGACGCAAACCTGGCATCGCTTTATTCGACCTGCCCGCAGCGCGAAGGCTCAAAACCGCGGGGCCGATGTTTATAGCGGCGAAGTTTGCCATAAACCCAGGGTTTTGGCCCATTTTTGCTGGATAACGCCCCTACAACAGGCACCACAGCAACCTCGCTCCCACAGTTTTTTGCACAAGCCTGGGGTCTACGGTTCGACCTGGGTCCACTGCTTGTTCAGGCGCTTGTCGGAGATCGGCACCTTGGTCCCCAGTTGCTGGGCAAACAACGACACCCGGTACTCTTCCAGCCACCAGCGGTACAGCTCCAGTTGCGGATCGCGCTTGCCTTCCTGGGCATGTTTGCTGGCGCGGGCCTGGTATTGCGCCCAGAGCGCCGACAATTCGCCGCTCCAGACCCGGTCCTTCTGGACCTGGGCGCCGAGTTTTTCGAAGCGCTGTTCGACGGCCTTGAGGTAGCGCGGCAGCTCCTTGAGCCACACCATCGGGGTTTCGCGGACAAACCCTGGGTACACCAGGTGACTCAACTGTTGCTTGATGTCATTCAAGGCCACCGCTTGCGCCAGGTCGATCTTGCCCTTGAAGCGTTTTTGCAGGCCGTGCCAGAGCTTGAGAATCTCCAGCGTCAGCTTCGCCAGGCGTTCGGCATGCTCGGTCCAGCCGCCGCGCTTGCGTTCGGCCAGCGCCGCCAGCCCGGCACCGTCGCGGGGCAGGCTCGGTTCACCGTCGAGAATGCAGCTGTCCAGGCTCGCCAGCAGGATGTCTTCCACCAGCGCGTCGATCCGCCCCAGTTCGCGGTACATCAAGCCCAGTTCGGTGAGCCCCGGCAATTTGCCCCGCAGGAACTTCGCCGGCTCCGCCAGTTGCTGCATCAGCAAGCGCTGCAAGGCACGGCGGTGCTGGAACTCGGCCTCGGCCGGGGTCGAGAAACGCCCCTCCTTGACCGTGCCCGCCTCTTCCACCAAGGCCGGGTAGACCGTCATCGACAGCCCGGCGATCTTCTGTTGGGTCTGCTGTGCCACGGCGGCGAAAACCTTGGCCTCCACCGGCTGTTGGCTTTTCGCAGTCTGTGGCACCGCCAGGGCCGCCTGGCTGGCTTCGGCAAACCGGGCCGTCAGTTCGGCCAGGTCGCGGCCTTCGCCGAGGAACTTGCCCTGGCCGTCGACAATTTCCAGGTTCATCCGCAAGTGGCTTTCCACCTGCTGCGCGGCTTCGGCCCAGGCCTCGTCGCTGACCCGGGCACCGGTCATGCGCAACAACTCCCGACCCAGGGCCTGGGGCAACGAGCCGTCGCCAAAGGTGATGCGTTGCAAGGCTGCCTTGACGAAGTCCGGTACCGGTACAAAGTTCTTGCGCAAGGCCTTGGGCAGGTTGCGCACCAGGGCGATGCACTTGGCCTCGATCACCCCCGGCACCAGCCACTCCAGGCGCTCCGGTGGCAACATCGGCAACAGCGGGGCCGGTACGCGCAGGGTCACGCCATCACGCGGATGGTTGGGTTCGAAGTGATAACTCAACGGCAGGGTCAGGTCGCCCAGGCGCAGGGTGTCCGGGTAATGCGCCGCGGTGATTTCGTTGGCCTCGCGCGCCAGCACATCTTCCTCGCGCATGATCAACAGCTGCGGGTCTTTCTGGCTGTTGACCCGGTACCAGCTGTCGAAGGTCGCAGTCTGGTGAATCTCTGCCGGCAAGCGCGCGTCGTAGAAGGCGAACAGGGTTTCTTCGTCCGCCAGGATGTCGCGCCGGCGTGCCTTGGCTTCCAGCTCATCGAGCTGTTCGAGCAGTTGCGCGTTAGCGGTGAGGCACTTGGCCTTGGACTGGATCTCGCCACGCACCAGGGCTTCGCGGATGAACAGCTCGCGCGATACCAGTGGATCGATCGGCCCGTAATGCACCGGACGGCGACCGACGATAATCAGCCCGAACAAGGTGATCTGCTCGTACGCCACCACCTGCCCACGCTTCTTCTCCCAATGGGGTTCGAAGTGGTTCTTCTTGATCAGGTGCCCGGCCAGCGGTTCGATCCAGTCGGCATCGATCTTGGCCACCATGCGCGCGTAGAGCTTGGTGGTCTCCACCAGTTCGGCGGTCATCAGCCATTGCGGGCGCTTCTTGCCCAGGCCCGATGAGGGGTGAATCCAGAACCGCCGCTGGCGGGCACCGAGGTAGTCGCCGTCCTCGGTTTTCTGGCCGATCTGGCTGAGCAAGCCGGACAACACCGCTTTGTGCAACCTGGGGTAATCCGCCGGTTCCTTGTTGAGCGACAGCTGCATGTCGCGGCAGATCAGGCTCAACTGGCGATGAGAGTCACGCCATTCGCGCAGGCGCAGGTAGTTCAGGAAATTCTTGCGACACCAGTTGCGCAAGGGGCTGGCAGTCAGCGCCTGGCGCTGCTCTTCAAAGCCGCGCCACAGATTGACCAGCCCGGCGAAGTCCGAGTCGACGTCCTTCCATTGCGCGTGGGCCTGATCGGCGGCCTGCTGACGCTCCGGCGGCCGCTCGCGCGGGTCCTGGATCGACATGGCACTGGCGACGATCAACACTTCCTGGAGGCTGCCCAACCGGGCCGCCTCCAGCAGCATGCGGCCCATGCGCGGGTCTACCGGCAGGCGCGCCAGTTGCCGGCCCAGCGGCGTCAGCTGACTGTTGCGGTCTACTGCCGAGAGTTCCTGCAGCAGGTTGAAGCCATCGCTGATGGCCTTGCCATCCGGCGGTTCGATAAACGGGAAGTCGGTGATCTCGCCCAGGCGCAGATGGAGCATCTGCAGGATCACCGCCGCCAGGTTGGTGCGCAGGATTTCCGGGTCGGTAAATTCCGGCCGGCCGATAAAGTCTTCTTCACTGTACAGACGAATGCAGATGCCCGGCTCGACCCGGCCGCAGCGCCCTTTACGCTGGTTGGCGCTGGCCTGGGAGATGGCCTCGATCGGCAGGCGCTGGACCTTGGCCCGGTAGCTGTAGCGACTGATGCGCGCGGTGCCGCTGTCAATCACGTAGCGAATCCCCGGCACCGTCAACGAGGTTTCCGCGACGTTGGTCGCCAGGACCACGCGCCGCCCCGGGTGCGACTGGAAGATCCGCTGCTGCTCGGCCGGTGACAGGCGAGCATACAGCGGCAGGATTTCGGTGTGCTTGAGCTGGGCCTTGCGCAACATGTCGGCGGCGTCGCGAATCTCCCGCTCGCCCGGCAGGAACACCAGCACGTCACCTGGGCTGCGGCGCTCGCTGCGTTCATGGGCGGCGATTTCATCGAGGGTGGCGAGGATCGCCTGGTCCACCGTCAGGTCGTCTTCGACCCGGTTGCCTTCCTCGTCCTGCTCAAGCGTCAGCGGCCGGTACCAGGTGTCCACCGGGAAGGTACGCCCCGAGACTTCGACAATCGGCGCGTCGTCGAAGTGCTTGGAGAAGCGCTCCAGGTCGATGGTCGCCGAGGTGATGATGACTTTGAGGTCGGGACGGCGCGGCAGCAGGGTTTTCAGGTAACCGAGCAGGAAATCGATGTTCAGGCTGCGTTCGTGGGCTTCGTCGACGATGATCGTGTCGTAGCGCTCGAGGTAGCGGTCGTTCTGGGTTTCCGCCAGCAGGATGCCGTCGGTCATCAGCTTGATCAGGGTATTGGAGTCGCTCTGATCCTCGAACCGCACCTGATAGCCGACCAGCGCCCCCAGCGGCGTGGCCAGTTCCTCGGCGACCCGGCTGGCGACGCTGCGCGCGGCAATCCGCCGTGGCTGGGTGTGCCCGATCAGCCCGTGCTGGCCGCGGCCGATTTCCAGGCAGATCTTCGGCAACTGGGTGGTTTTACCCGAGCCGGTTTCCCCGGCGATGATCAACACCTGGTGCTTTAGCAGCGCTTCCTTGATTTCGTCGCGCTTGGCGGCAATCGGCAAACTGTCGTCGTAACGAATCACCGGCAGGCTGGCACGCCGCGCCAGCACCTGGTCGCAGGACGCTTGCAGGCGCGTGACCCACTGGGCCAACTTGGCCTCGTCGGGTTTCTTGCGCAGCTCGAGCAATTGGCGCCGCAGCCGGTGGCGGTCGGCAAGCATGGCGTGATCGAGGTTGTTCAACAGTTTGTCGATGGAAGGCGATTCGTCAGTCATCAGGTACGCAAAAGTCGTCTAGTGGCGCAGGGGGGCGATTGTCGCAGATTTGGCGGGATAAATGATGGTGCGGTGCATGACCCCACCCTGTGCGGCCTTTTCGCGGGCAAGCGGAGCGCCGCCCGCGAAGGCGTCGGTAGGCGCTACTCGTTATCCAGCCCCTTGCGCCGATACGGAAACACATCGATCACCTTGCCCGCGCGAATCGCCTCTTGCAGGCTTTTCCAGTAATCGGCGTTGTACAGCTCGCCGTGCAGTTGGTCGAACAGTTTGCGTTGCCCCGCGTCAGCGAACAGGAACGGCGGGAATTCTTCGGGGAACACGTCCAGCGGGCCGATGGAGTACCAGGGCTCGGAGGCCATTTCGTCTTCCGGGGTGCGCGGCTGCGGGATATGGCGGAAGTTGGCTTCGGTCAGGAAGCAGATTTCGTCGTAGTCATAGAACACCACACGGCCATGGCGAGTGACGCCGAAGTTCTTCAGCAGCATGTCCCCGGGGAAGATGTTCGCCGCCGCCAGTTGCTTGATCGCCAGCCCGTAGTCTTCCAGCGCTTCGCGCACCTGGGCGGGGTTGGCGTTTTCCAGGTACAGGTTCAATGGCGTCATGCGCCGCTCGGTCCAGCAGTGGCGGATCAGTACCGTGTCGCCTTCCACGGCCACGGTCGAGGCCGCGACCTCGAGCAACTCTTCCAGGCACGCCGGATCAAACTTGCTCAACGGAAAACGGAAGTCGGCGAATTCCTGGGTATCGGCCATGCGCCCGACCCGGTCGACACTTTTCACCAGCCGGTACTTTTCGATCACCGTGGCCCGGTCGACGTTTTTTGACGGCGAGAAGCGGTCCTTGATGATCTTGAACACGGTGTTGAACCCGGGCAGGGTGAATACGCTCATCACCATCCCGCGCACCCCGGGAGCCATGATGAACTGGTCATCGGTGTTGGCCAGGTGGTTGATCAGCGCCCGGTAGAACTCGGACTTGCCGTGTTTGTAGAAGCCGATCGAGGTGTACAGCTCAGCGATGTGCTTGCCCGGCAGGATGCGCTTGAGAAAGCCGATGAACTCCGCCGGCACCGGCACGTCGACCATGAAGTAGGAGCGGGTAAAGGAGAAGATGATCGACACGTCGGCTTCGTCGGTGATCAAGGCATCGATCTGGATCCCCCGGCCCTCGCGGTGCAGCAACGGGATCACCAGCGGCCATTGCTCATCGGCGGTGTAGATGCGCCCCACCAGGTAGGCACCCTTGTTGCGGTACAGCACCGAGGAAAACAGCTCGACCGCAAGGTTAGGGTCCTTGCACACCCAGTCGGGCAGGTTCTCGCGCAATTGTGCTTCGAGCCGACGCAGGTCACCGTCGAGGTCGGCGTAGTCTTCGCTGAAGCGGTAGTCGCTGAAGATGCTCGCCAGCATTCCCGACAACTGCCCCTGAGGCTTGTAGGTGCGGGTTTGCGCCGCCCGGGCCCGACGCAGGCTTGGGCGGGTGGTGTGGATGAACATGCTGCCGTCGCTGATCAGGTCGTGGCTGAACAGCCCGCAGAAGGTCGAGTTGTACCAGGTCTCGGACAGTTCATCGTCGAACCGCAAGTCGATCAGGCTGATGTAGGCGCTCTTGACCAGCGGCCAGCAACTGACTTCGAGCAAGGTATCAGCGGCAAAGGTCGCGTGCAGGCGCCCCACCACTTCATTGACCTTTTCTTCGTAGAGGTTGATCCGTGCCGCCGAAGCGACCTGCGCCTCCTGCCATGCCGCCTGCTCGAAACGCGCCCGGGCGCCATCGGTGATCTGGCGAAAATGCTCGCGGTAATCGTCAAAGCCGTCGAGGATCATCTGGGCGATATCGGCGGCTGGCCATGGCTGCGGCATGTGAAGACCTCTGCGAGATGGTGCTTATCGTTGGAGCCTGAGCTTAGAGGCCAATTGTCAGGCAACGCAACCATTGCCTTGCCCCCGGCGCGCAGCGACACTGGCGCGCTGATTAATGAAGGAACGAGCTGTGAACCCCGTCGATATTCTGCGTTTGTTGGCCCTGGCTGCCATTTGGGGTGCGAGCTTTCTGTTCATGCGCATCATCGCCCCGGTCATCGGCACTGTGCCCACGGCCTTTTTCCGGGTGTCGATTGCCGCCGCCGGCTTGCTGCTGATCCTGGCGCTGATGCGCACCCACTGGGATTTTCGCGGCAAGTTCAAGACCGTATTACTGCTGGGGGTGATCAACTCAGGCATCCCGGCGACCATGTATTCGGTGGCCGCCCAAGTGCTGCCTGCCGGCTACTCGGCGATTTTCAACGCCACCACGCCGTTGATGGGGGTGCTGATCGGCGGCCTGTTTTTCAGCGAACGCCTGAGCCTGTCGAAGATGGCCGGGGTGGCCCTGGGCTTGTTTGGCGTGGCGATCCTGACCCGTGCCGGCCCCGTGGCCTTTGACCTGGAACTGCTGATGGGCGCCCTCGCCTGCCTGGTGGCGACCACCTGTTATGGCTTTGCCGGGTTCCTCGCACGGCGCTGGCTCGACCAGCAAGGCGGCCTCGACAGCCGTCTCTCGGCCCTGGGCAGCATGCTCGGCGCCACCCTGTTCCTGCTGCCGTTGTTTGGCTACAGCGTAATCAGTCAGCCGCCCGTGAGCTGGGGCGGCTGGAGTGTCTGGTTGTCGTTGCTGGGCCTGGGCCTGGGTTGCACGGCCTTCGCCTACATCCTGTACTTCCGCCTGCTGACGTCCATTGGCCCGGTCAAATCAATGACCGTGACCTTCATGATCCCGCCGTTCGGCGTGCTCTGGGGCGCGCTGTTTCTCGACGAACCGCTGTCGATGGCGCACCTGTATGGCGGCTTGCTGATCACGGCGGCGTTGTGGATGGTGCTGCGCCCGGCCAGGCGGGCGATTCGTCCGTGAATCGCCGCACCTGGCACTCAGGCATTACCTCGACTGGCGAAACACAAACACCAGGCCCACGATGATCAACGCCATGCCCAGCAGGCTCAGCATCGCCAGTCGATTACCAAAAATCAGGTAATCCATCACCGCCGTCACCGCCGGTACCAGGTAAAACAGGCTGGTGACGTTGACCAGGTTGCCCCGGGCAATCAGGCGGTACAGCAACAGGGTCGCCAGTACCGACACCACCAGCCCCATCCACAGCACCGGCACAAAGAACCCGCTGCTGTGCTCGAAGTGGAACGGTTGGAAGGGCACGAACAGCGCACACAACAACAGTCCCGCCAGGTACTGCACCGGCAGCGTGCCGAGCGGGTCCTGGGTGATGTGCTTTTGCATGATGGAGCCGACCGTCATGCTCACCAGCGCCAGCAGGCCAAAAAACATCCCGGTCAGTGACATCCCGGCCAGGCCAATCCCCTGGTACACCACCATGATCAGCCCCGCCAGGCCCAGCGCCAGGCCGAACATCCGGCGCCTACTACGCTGGCGTTCCATCAGGACCACGGTGAGGATCGGCTGCACCCCCATGATCGTTGCCATCACCCCTGGGGTGACCTTCAGGTCCAGGGCCAGCAGATAAAAAATCTGATAGGCCCCCAACAGCACCAGCCCGGTGGCCGCGGCATACCAGGTCGCCTTGCGCCCTCGGGGCAGCTTGAGCTTGAGCAGCGGCACCAACAGCACCAGCCCGCACAAGGCAATGGCAAAGCGGATCAGGAGAAACGCAAAGGGCGAGGCATGGGCCAACCCCCACTTGGAGAAAATCGCCCCGCTACTCCAGAGCAGGACGAACACGCTCGTGGAAGCCGCCGCGAGCGCGGTTTTTTTTGAAATGAGCAACATCTGGACCACCTGTCATCAGGCAATAAGCCAATTCAGCCAAAAACTGAAATTCGTTTTTTTGTGTTCAGGTATGACGCAGGGCACAGCAGCGAATGCTGATCAGGCCGAGCAACCGACACCTGGCGGCGAGACCACCGCGCACACTGGCGTGCAACAGACAGGAGGGGGGTAGTGACTGATCTGCGCAGGCTGCAGATTCCCGCACGGCACGACGCCAGCGTTGACCGCTGAATCGACTACCGCGTTGAGGTGGGATGCAGGCATGGGCTGATCTTTTTCAGGAGGGAAAGCGCCGGGCTTCAAACCCGTCGAGCGCTGACTATAACCAGCGCTCGACATGGTTTGCAACAACCTGTTGCAGGTGGGACGTGCCTCGGTTTTGCGGGTTGCGGATCAACCGAACAGCCAGTAACCGAGCAAGGTCAACACCAGCACCGCCAACACCGGGCGCAGGATGCGGTACAGCTTAGGGTTGCGACGCTTCCATTGCTTGAAGTGCGCACTGAACCGGTCGCTGGAGTTCTTGCTCCAGGCATACACCTGGTTGATCCCGCCCACTCGC
Organism: Pseudomonas kielensis; assembly: GCF_014236655.1. GTDB lineage: Bacteria > Pseudomonadota > Gammaproteobacteria > Pseudomonadales > Pseudomonadaceae > Aquipseudomonas > Aquipseudomonas kielensis. The sequence goes on along the minus strand of NZ_JACMYG010000019.1, from coordinate 66,853 downwards.
TCGCTATCCACGTTCTGCGGCGCGGTAGCGCGGCCCAGCAGGCCACTGATCCAGCGGTTGAGGCGGGTCATCAGGCGGTTGCTCAAGGGGCGCTCGATGTCACAGAACAGAATCACCCGGGTCTGCTCGGTTTCGTTCTTGACCCAGTGCACGTAGGTTTCATCGAACATCACGTCTTCGCCATCGCGCCAGGCGTAGGCCTGGCCGTCGACAAAAATGCGGCAGGCGTCGGAGTTCGGCGTGGACAGCCCCAGGTGATAGCGCAGGGAGCCGGCAAACGGATCGCGGTGGGGGTTGAGGTGGCTGCCACCGGGCAACAGGGCGAACATCGCACCCTTGACGTTGGGGATGCTATTGACCAGCGCGACGGTCCTGGGGCACAGGGCCTCGGCCGACGGCAGCGCCTTGTCGTACCACTTGAGGTAAAACCGCTTCCAGCCTTTCTTGAAGAACGAACCGAACCCGGCATCGTTGTTGTGCTCGGCGGCGCGAATGTAGCCTTCGTCGAACAAGTGCATGGCCTCGTCGCGAATGACTTGCCAGTTGTCCTTGAGCACATCCAGTTCGGCAAACTTGCTGCGGTCCAGGTAGGGCTTGGAAGGCACCGCGGAAAACAGGTACATCAAGGCGTTGTAGGGGGCGAACAAAGCCGAATGGTTGACGAATTGCCGCAGGACCGGCAACCGCGCCTTGCCGCGCAAGTGCACATAGAGGGTGCTGCCGACAAATAGCAGCAACAGCGAAGCCTTGGCGGCGAAAGAAAAACTCATGCAACAACTCCTTGAAGAATAACGTCACTGCGCAGCGCCATTTACCCGACGTGGCAGGCGGCCATGATACTCACTGCCGACCTTGCAAAAAACCGCACTTCCTAACATTCAGTATTGAGGTTTGCGCAACAAACCTAAGTAACACAAGGTTACTGAACCCTGACTGACCGGGATCAAACCCAACGCCCTTCATTCCTCTGCTGTCGGGGCGGGTGCCCGCTTGCGGCGCCCGCCCCGACCCGCATGCCTTACTGCTGATTCTCCTGCTCGGTGAACAGATCACTGAACAGCATGCTCGACAGATAACGCTCACCGGAGTCAGGCAGGATCACCACGATGGTCTTGCCCTGCATTTCCGGGGTCTCGGCCAGGCGCACGGCCACTGCCATCGCCGCACCACAGGAAATCCCGCAGAGAATCCCCTCCTCCTGCATCAAGCGCAGGGCCATGGCCTTGGACTCCTCGTCACTGACCAGCTCGACCCGGTCGACGATCGACAGATCAAGGTTCTTCGGCACAAAACCGGCACCAATGCCCTGGATCTTGTGCGGGCTTGGCTTGATTTCTTCACCGGCCATCAATTGAGTGATCACGGGCGAGACCACAGGTTCCACCGCCACTGAAAGAATCGGCTTGCCCTGGGTGTGCTTGATATAGCGCGAGATGCCGGTAATGGTGCCGCCAGTGCCTACGCCGGCCACCAGCACATCCACCGCACCGTCGGTGTCGTTCCAGATTTCCGGACCGGTGGTCTTTTCGTGAATGGCCGGGTTGGCCGGGTTATCGAACTGCTGCGGCATGAAGTATTGGGTTGGATCGCTGGCAAGGATTTCTGCGGCCTTCTCGATCGCGCCCTTCATGCCCTTGGCCGGCTCGGTCAGGACCAGTTCGGCGCCCAGGGCCTTGAGCACCTTGCGCCGCTCGATGCTCATCGAGGCCGGCATGGTCAGCATCAGCTTGTAGCCACGCGCGGCCGCGACGAAGGCCAGGCCGATGCCGGTATTGCCCGAGGTCGGCTCGACGATGGTCATGCCCGGCTTGAGCTTGCCGGTGCTTTCAGCGTCCCAGATCATGTTCGCGCCGATCCGGCATTTGACCGAATAACCCGGGTTTCGCCCTTCGATCTTGGCCAGGATGGTGACACCACGTGGCGCGATACGGTTGATCTGCACCAACGGCGTATTGCCGATGGAGTGGGCGTTGTCAGCAAAAATACGGCTCATGGCTGGGTCCTTGTACAGCGTTGAAGAAGCCTTCAAGGGTATGCCTCGCACCCTTGGGCGTCCAGTCGAGACGAACGTCTGCGCGCCCACGCAGTCCATCGTCTTATACCCCCTGAGCGAGATGCCATGAAACGTCGATACCGTTGGCCCCTCTGGTCGCTGGCCAGCATAACGTTGCTGCTGGTGGCCCTGCACGTCGCCCTGCCCTACCTGGTGCGCGACTACCTGAACGACAAGCTGGCGGAGATGGGCGACTACCGTGGGCAGATCAGCGATGTCGACCTGGCGTTGTGGCGCGGCGCCTACCGGATCAACGGGCTGCAGATCGTCAAGGTCCAGGGCAAGGTCCCGGTACCGTTCGTCAAGGCGCCACTGATCGACCTGTCCGTCAGTTGGCACTCACTGTGGTACGACCACGCCGTGGTGGCCAAGGTGCTGTTCGTCAAACCCGAGCTGAACTTCGTCGACGGCGGCAACCAGCAGGCCTCCCAGACCGGTCGCGGCACCGACTGGCGGGAACAGCTGGGCAAACTGCTGCCCATCACCCTGGACGAAGTGCGCATCGATAACGGGCGCATCACCTTTCACAACTTCAATTCCAAACCGCCGGTCGACATGCAAGCCACCCAGGTCGATGCCAGTGTGTTCAACCTGACCAACGTGGTGGACGTCAAGGGCCGGCGCGACGCGCGCTTCGAGGGCAAGGCCCTGCTGCTGGGGCACGCACCGCTGGAAGCCAGTGCCACCTTCGACCCCTTGAGCAATTTCGAGGAGTTCGAGTTCCGCCTGCGGGTCAAGGACATCGAACTCAAGCGCATGAATGACTTCGCCGCGGCCTATGGCAAGTTCGACTTCAATGCCGGCCACGGCGACGTGGTCATCGAAGCCCAGGCCAACAAAGGCCAGCTCAAGGGCTACATCAAGCCGCTGTTGCGCGATGTCGATGTGTTCAACTGGCAGCAGGATGTGGCCAATGAAAAGAAAGGCATCCTGCGTTCGGTCTGGGAGGCCTTGGTGGGCACCACTGAAACCGTGCTCAAGAACCAGCCGAAAAACCAGTTCGCCACCCGGGTCGAACTCAGTGGCAGCGTGCATAAACAGGACATCAGTGCTTTCCAGGCTTTCCTGCAGATTCTGCGCAACGGCTTCATCCAGGCTTTTAATGCACGATACGAGCAGCCCAAGCCGTCAGCTGACTGAGTCACCATGTGACGCCCCATTCAGAGACTGAATAAGCCGTCTGCGTTCACAGTCGACCGGGCGCCGCGTTATAGTCGGGCATGTGATCTCTTTCCCCCGCCCTGCCCGGCGCAGGTCGGCGCTACTGTTCGAGGAATTACCGATGAAGTTCGAAGGCACCCGCGCATACGTCGCCACCGATGACCTGAAGCTGGCGGTCAACGCCGCCATCACCCTGGAGCGGCCACTGCTGGTCAAGGGTGAGCCGGGCACCGGCAAGACCATGCTTGCCGAGCAACTGGCCGAATCCTTCGGCGCGCGCCTGATCACCTGGCACATCAAGTCCACCACCAAGGCGCACCAGGGCCTGTACGAGTACGACGCGGTCAGCCGCCTGCGCGATTCGCAACTGGGCGTGGACAAGGTCCACGACATCCGCAACTACCTGAAAAAGGGCAAGCTTTGGGAGGCCTTCGAGTCGGAGGAACGGGTGATCCTGCTGATCGACGAAATCGACAAGGCCGACATCGAGTTCCCCAACGACCTGCTGCAAGAACTCGACAAGATGGAGTTCTACGTCTACGAAATCGACGAGACCATCAAGGCCAAGCAACGTCCGATCATCATCATTACCTCCAACAACGAGAAAGAGCTGCCGGACGCCTTCCTGCGCCGCTGCTTCTTCCACTACATCGCCTTCCCGGACCGCACCACCCTGCAGAAGATCGTCGACGTGCACTACCCGGACATCAAGAAAGACCTGGTCAGCGAAGCGCTGGACGTGTTCTTCGATGTGCGCAAAGTGCCAGGGCTGAAGAAAAAGCCGTCGACCTCGGAACTGGTGGACTGGCTCAAGCTGCTGATGGCCGACAACATCGGCGAAGCGGTGCTGCGCGAGCGCGATCCGACCAAGGCCATCCCGCCACTGGCCGGGGCCCTGGTGAAGAACGAGCAGGACGTGCAGTTGCTCGAGCGCCTGGCGTTCATGAGCCGTCGCGGCACCCGCTAAGAGGCTGCTGCCATGCTGCTCAACCTGTTCAATGAAATGCGCGCGGCCAAGGTTCCGGTCTCGGTGCGCGAACTGCTGGACCTGATCAACGCGCTGAAACAGCGCGTGACCTTCGCCGACATGGACGAGTTCTACTACCTGGCGCGGGCCATCCTGGTCAAGGATGAACGGCATTTCGACAAGTTCGACCGGGCGTTCGGTGCCTACTTCAATGGCCTGGAAAAACTCGACGACCACCTTCAGGCGCTGATTCCCGAAGACTGGTTGCGCAAGGAATTCGAGCGTTCCCTCAGCGATGAGGAGCGCGCGCAGATCCAGTCCCTGGGTGGCCTGGACAAGCTGATCGAAGAGTTCAAGAAGCGCCTTGAAGAGCAGAAGGAACGCCACGCCGGCGGCAACAAATGGATCGGCACCGGTGGCACCAGCCCGTTCGGCTCCGGCGGCTTCAACCCGGAAGGCATCCGGGTCGGTGATGCCGGCAAGCGCCAGGGCAAGGCGGTAAAAGTCTGGGATCAACGCGAGTACAAGAACCTCGACGACTCGGTGGAACTGGGCACCCGCAACATCAAGGTCGCCCTGCGCCGGCTGCGTAAATTTGCGCGCCAGGGTGCCGCGGAAGAGCTGGACATCGATGGCACCATCGACCACACCGCCCGCGATGCCGGGCTGCTGAACATTCAGATGCGGCCGGAGCGACGCAACACGGTCAAGCTGTTGCTGCTGTTCGACATCGGCGGCTCGATGGACGCCCACGTGAAGACTTGCGAGGAGCTGTTCTCGGCCTGCAAGACCGAGTTCAAGCACCTGGAGTACTACTACTTCCACAACTTCGTTTATGAGTCGGTGTGGAAGAACAACATGCGCCGCACCTCCGAGCGCACCTCGACCCAGGACCTGCTGCACAAGTACGGCGCCGACTACAAAGTGATCTTCATCGGCGACGCCGCCATGGCGCCGTATGAAATCACCCAGGCCGGCGGCAGTGTCGAGCACTGGAACGAAGAGCCGGGCTACGTGTGGATGCAGCGCTTCATGGAGAAGTACAAGAAGCTCATCTGGATCAACCCCTACCCGAAAGACACGTGGGGCTATACCTCCTCGACCAAGATCGTGCGCGACTTGATCGAGGACCAGATGTATCCCCTGACCTTGCGTGGGCTGGAAGAAGGGATGCGGTTTCTCTCCAAATGACCGTTTAACACCCGGACAGATCGCAGCCTGCTCCGGGGCGCCGTTCCGACGATGGCGGGGGGTCAGGCACCCGCGATATTGAATGTTCTGGCCTCATCGCGGGCAAGCCTGCGATCACCTGAACCGCTGCAGCAATTCCCGGTGCTGGCGATGCGCGGTCTCTTGCACCACCGGGGCCAGTCGCACTGTCTGCCCCGGCAGGCACTGCGCCAGGCGGGCCAGGGCCAGTGGCGTCAGCGCCCCCAACCGTGGATAACCGCCAATGGTCTGCCGGTCATTGAGCAACACGATCGGCTGCCCGTCTGGCGGCACCTGCACTGCTCCCAGCGGAATGCCTTCGGAGATCATCGGTCGGCCCTGATACTGCAAGGCCGGGCCCAGCAAGCGCATGCCCATGCGGTCGGCGCGGGTGTCCAGGGTCCAGGTGCTGTTGAAGGCATCGAACAGGCTTTGCCCACTGAACTCGCCATGTTGCGCCCCCAGCACCAGATCCAGCACAGGCGCGCGACGGAAGTCGGGGCGCTGCTCGCCCGGTACTTCGCGCAACGTCGTTGCCGGCCCGGCGTAACTCAGTTCCGCACCTTTGGCCAATGGCTGACCGAAGCCGTCCAGCCCCCCCAGTTCCTCGCGTACCACGGTGGCGCAACTGCCCAACACCTGCGGCGCAGTGAAGCCGCCGGGCGCCGCCAGATAGGCCCGGGCCCCCAGCAACGGTTGCGTGAACTGCAAGCGCTGGCCCTTGCGCAGGGTAAAACTGCGCCACGGGGCCAGGGGCTGGCCGTCCAGCAACGCGCCGAGATCGGCACCCGCCAGCGCCAGGCAACAATCGTCCTGGGCCTGCAGGGTCAAGCCGCCGAGGGTGACCTCGATCACCGCCGCCTCCAGCGGGTTGCCCAGCAGGCTGTTGGCCCAGGACATCGACAACCAGTCCGCCGCCCCGCCCTGGGTCACGCCCAGGTGGCGCACGCCGAAGCGCCCGGCGTCCTGCAACAGGCACAGCGCGGTGCTGGCCTCAATGCTCAAGCGGCTCATGCCGATACCTCCAGCGGGGTGTCATCGCCACCCAGGTTGACGAACTCGGCGTGGCTGACCGCGGCGAAGCGCACGGTATCGCCCGGCTGCATCAGGCTGTAGCCATCGCGCCCACGGTCGAACAGTCTGGCCGGGGTGCGGCCAATCAGGTTCCAGCCCCCCGGCGACACCACCGGGTAGGCCGCCGTCTGGCGCTCGGCAATCCCGACGCTGCCGGCCGCCACCCGCTTGCGCGGGGTATTGAGACGCGGCGCGGCCAGCACTTCTTCCACCAGGCCCATGAAGGCAAAACCCGGGGCAAACCCGAGGGCGAACACCTGATACTCGCGCTCACTGTGCCGACGGATCACCTCATCCACTGCCAAGCCACTGCGTTGCGCCAGCAGGCTCAGCTCCGGGCCGACACTGGGGTGGTACCAGACCGGCAGCACATGACACTGACCACTGGCCTGGGCATCCGGCGTCAGACCGTTCAAGGCCTGGGCAATCAGCTCCCGAGCCTGGGCCGGGTTCAGGGCGAGCAGGTCGTAATGCACCATCAAGGTGGTGTAGGACGGCACCAGGTCAATCAGGTGCCCGCCGAAGTTTTCCCGCAGCCGCACGCAGGCGGCGAGCATCCACGGCATGTTGCTTTCGGCGATCTCATCGAACAGACGGACCATCAGGCAATCGATCGCCACCACTTCAACCCGTGGCTTCATGATGGGCTCTGCTGATTCAAGGCCTGGCGGATACGCTGCACGGCCGCCACCGAACTGGCGTTGTCACCGTGCACGCACAGGGTGTTGGCCTGCAGCACCAAAGGGCTGCCGTCGCTGGCGAGCAATTCGCCGCCACGGGCAATGATCAGCGCCTGCTCGATGATTTTTTCGGCATCGTGATGCACCGCCCCCGGCAACTGCCGCGACACCAGGTGCCCGGCGCTGTCATAGGCACGGTCGGCGAAGGCTTCGAACCACAGCGTCACCCCGTATTCATCGCCCAACGCCTGGGCAGCGCGGTTGTCACGGGTGGCCATCAGCATCAGCGGCAGTTGCCGGTCGTAGGCCGCGACGGCCTGGATCACTGCGCGTAACTGCGCCGGGTTGGCCATCATGTCGTTGTACATCGCCCCGTGGGGTTTGACGTAACTCACGCGCCCGCCCTGGGCACGGCAGATGCCGTCCAGCGCGCCGATCTGATAGTGCAACAGGTCCTGGATTTCCTGGGCGCTGTAGGCCATGGACCGGCGGCCAAACCCTTGCAGGTCCTGATAGGCCGGATGGGCGCCGATCCGCACGCCATGGCTCAGGGCCAGGCTGACGGTCTTGCGCATGATGCTGGGGTCACCGGCATGGAAACCGCAGGCGATGTTGGCGCAATCAATGAACGGCATCACCTCGGCATCCAGACCCATGGTCCAGTTGCCAAAGCTTTCGCCGATATCGCAGTTCAGTAACAGGCGGCTCACGGTCAGTGCTCCTGTGAATTTTTATCGTTTTGACCACGGGGCTTCGAGCAGCCCCGCAGATTAGCAGTTACTGCGCGTCAAGTTGCTTGCCACGGGTTTCCGGCAGGCTCAGGGCCGCCAGGATTACCACACCGTAGGACACGGCCGCGAACGCACCGATCCCCACACTCAGCGGCACGGTCTGGCTGAGCAGGCCGATCAGCAGCGGGAACAACGCCGCCAGCGCACGGCCCACGTTGTAGCAAAAGCCCTGGCCCGAACCCCGGATGCGGGTCGGGAACAGCTCGGTGAGAAAGGCCCCCATGCCACTGAAGATGCCCGAGGCAAAGAACCCCAGGGGAAAGCCCAGCCACAACATCACGCCATTGCTGACCGGCAACTGGGTGTAGAGCAGGACAATGGTGAACGAACCGACCGCGAACAGAATGAAGTTTTTCTTGCGCCCCAGAATATCGGTCAGGTAGGCGCTGATCACGTAGCCGACGTAGGAGCCGACAATCACCATGGCCAGGTACCCGCCGGTGCCGAGCACGCTCAAGCCACGTTCGTTCTTCAGGAAGGTCGGCAACCAGGACGTGATTGCGTAGTACCCGCCGAGGGCTCCGGTGGTCAGCAACGAGGCGCGAATCGTGGTGCTGAGCATGCCGGGGGCGAAGATCTCGTAGAACTTCGACGGGTTGCTCGGCTCCTGGCGGGCCTTGGCTTCACGGTAGATTTCCGGGTCCTTGACCAGACGACGGACGAAGATCACGAACACGGCGGGCACGATGCCCAGCAGGAACAGTGCGCGCCAGGCGTCTTCAGGCGGCAGCAGGGAAAACAGAATCGCGTAGAGGATCGCCGTCAGGCCCCAACCCAGGGCCCAGCCGGATTGCACCATGCCCACTGCCTTGCCACGGTCCTTGGCGCGAATCACTTCGCCGATCAGCACCGCGCCAGCGGTCCATTCACCACCGAAACCAAAGCCCATCAGGGTCCGGGCGATCAGCAGTTGTTCGTAGTTTTGCGCGAAGCCGCAGAGGAAAGTGAAGAAGGCGAACCACAGTACGGTGAGTTGCAGGGTGCGCACCCGACCGATGCGGTCGGAGAGGATCCCCGCGACCCAGCCACCGATGGCCGAGGCGATCAGGGTGCTGGTGTGGATCAAGCCCGCTTCGCCCGTGGTGATGCCCCACATCGCGATGAGCGTCGGCACCACGAAGCTGAGCATCTGGGTGTCCATGCCATCCAGGCCATAACCAATCTTGCAGCTCCAGAAGGTCCGGCGCTCTTGCTGGTTGATGTTGCGATACCAGTCAAAGGGACCGGGGCGGCTGCCGACCGGGGTCTGGACGGCGTCGGTCGTGTCGGGCGCACTCATGGCGAATCTCCGCGTAATTTTTATTGGTATTGTTCTGAGCCGCTACGACGCATATCGTGGGCTCTGGCGCATTTTTCGACGACGGCGCCCTGCCCGTCCAACTAATAAAACCCCTGCCAAGACATAAGAAAAAGTTGATCTCATGAACCTCAAGTTCCTCGAAACCTTCGTCTGGGTCGCCCGGCTGAAAAGTTTTCGCCTCACCGCCGACAAGCTGTTCACCACCCAGGCCTCGATTTCCAGCCGCATCGCCGTGCTCGAAGGCGAGCTGGGGGTGAAGCTGTTCCTGCGCGATTCACGGGGTGTGAAGCTGACGCCCGAGGGCTTGAAAGTGCTCGACTATGCCGAGCAGATGATCGACACCATGCAGGCGCTCAAGCAGTCCCTGGAAACCCGTTCGAGCAAGGCCGGACGGGTGCGCATCGGGGTGATGGACACGGTGATCCACACCTGGCTCAGCCCGTTGGTGGCGCAGATCACCGATCACTATCCGTTGCTGGAAATAGAGCTGGTCGCCGATACCTCGCTCAACCTCTGCGATCAACTGCAAAAAGGCTTTCTCGATCTGATCCTGCAAACCGACCTGCTGCGCCAGGAAAGCGTGCGCAGCCTGGAGCTGGCCAGCCACCCGATCGGCTGGATCGTCGCCAGCAACTCGATCTACAACCGCGAGTACGCGAGCCTCGCCGAACTGGCCCGCGAACGGATCATCACCTACTCGAAAAACTCCCACCCGCACCAGGAAGTGCTCAGCCTGATGCAGGCCAACGGTGTGCTCGCGCCGCGCCTGAACTGCGTGAACTCGGTGTCGGCGATCACCCGCCTGCTGCGTGACGGCTTCGGCATTGGCGCCCTGCCGCCGGTGCTGGTGAGCGAAGAACTGGCGCGCGGCGAGTTGACCCTGCTGGCCATCGACCAGCGCCCACCTAACCTGCAGGTGGTGGTGTCGTGGCGAGTGGGGGCCGAATGGGTCGAAGAAATCGTGACCTTGTGCCAGCACGTGGTGGAGCGCTATGCACAGCAAGTAGGCGAGCAGTACATGGTGCTGAGCAAACCGTTGGACAGGGTCTGAACGAACAGGCACTCAAATAGCAATCCATATCATTTGCATTAGTCTTTTTAATTGGTATTCTCAGCGCGCTTTCAGTCAACCTCAGCCTCAAGGAACAGGGCCTGATGCGCGCCTATACGCAAAAACAACAGCAGTTGCTCTCTCGCTGGAGCGAAGCCCTCAGCACCGAGGCGTTCCAGTCCCACCGCATCACCCTCGATCATTTATGCAATGCCCTGGCTCCCGCGGCCCAACGCAGTTTCCAGCGCCTGATCCAGGCGCTGTTTCGCGAAGGCCTGATTACCCCCGACGCTTGCACGTTCGACGGCAACAACCACTGCTGGCTAACACTTGGCGACGGAGCGCAACTCCACTTCGATCACCTCTGCGGCACGCGGATGAACAGTTGGGATGTACGTGGCAGCATCGTCCTGCACACCCCCGACCGCCAACCGCACAAGATCCAGTTGCCCAGCGAGCTGCTCGAGCACCTCAGCACGTTGCTCAACCCACCGGCTTCTGCACAGGTCCTGGAACGTCTGGCACTGGAGCTGGATGACAGCTTCAGCAACGACACACTGTGCCTGGCGTTCCACCATGGCTGGACCGAGCGCCTGAGGGAGCAAATCGGCGCCGAGTACGACAACAACCTGCTGGCTTGGCTCCACGCCAGTCCCGGGCACCCGAACCCGACATCGCTGCTGGAACAGTGGGGCACGCTCGGCCATCCATGGCACCCGAACTACAAGACCAAGCTGGGCTTGAGTGCCGCTCAGGTCATCGCGTTCTCGCCCGAGTTCGAAGCGAGTTTTCCGATCGTGTTGTGTGCCCTGCACCGCCAGTACGCCCACGTCGAAGCACTGGCCGGCACCGCAGATTACTGGGACTGGTGGCAGGGCCACTTCCCCCAGGCCGCCGAACAATTGCAGCGCCACTTGCACCAGCGGGGCCTGGACGCAGCGGACTACCTACCGCTGCCATCGCACCCCTGGCAAGCCCATGAGGAACTGCCACATTCGTTCGCCAACGAGATCGCGGACAACCTGCTGATCATCACTGACATCGTCGCCTTCACCGGTCACCCAACCATGTCCTTGCGCACGGTTTTACCCCAGGCCAGCCGTGTTGCGCCGATGGTCAAGCTGCCCGTGGCATTGCGCCTGACCAGCGTGCAACGCACGGTGTCACCACGCTCGGCCCGGATGGGCCCGCGCATCAGCCAGTTGATGCTGCAGATTCTCGACCAGGAGCCACAGATTCAGCGCCTGCTGAACATCGTGCCGGAGCGCATCGGCGTGCACTACGCCGCACAACCGGTAGACGAGGATCGCTCCCGGCATGCCGGCGTGTTGTACCGCGACAACCCTCTGACGTTGCTGCAAGCAGGCGAGTTGGCGGTACCGGTCGGCAGCCTGTTCGCCGTCAACGAATTCGAACAACCGCTACTGCGCGATTGGGTCCAACTGGCTCAGGGTCGTGATGACAGCGAGGCCATGCTGGCGTTCTTCGATGATTACCTGTCGATTGCCGTGCCGGCGCTGCTGGGCATCTACCTGATGTATGGCGTGGCGTTCGAAGCGCACCAGCAAAACAGCTTCATGGTCATGGGTGCTGACGGTCAGTTGAATCGCCTGTTGCTGCGTGACTTTGGTGACATTCGCATCGACCGTAAAACCCTGCATGCACAGGGCCTGGATATCCAGTTGCACGATCCGAAAATGACCCTGTACGACGACACGGGTTTTGTCCGCGACAAACTCCTGCACACCACGTTCATGTGCCACTTGGGCGAGCTGACATTGCTCTGTGCCCGCCACTGGAGTGTGCCGCAAGACATCCTTTGGGATCGCCTGGCAACGCAGGTTGCACAGTGTTTTGACAGCGTGCGCGAGCGCGTCGAGCCGGCACGCTGGGAAAGCGAACGCCAGGCCTTGCTGGAGCAAGACTGGCCGGCAAAGTCGTTCATGCGCATGCGCTTGCTCGACAGTCATGCCGACATTGTCGGACGCCTCGGCAACCCACTGCGAGCCAGCGCCGATGCTCGCTGACGGGCGCGCATTGCGACTGCTGATCGTCATCCAGTTTGTCTCCATGGGCGCCATGGAAATGAGCGGCCCGTTCTGGCCCTTGCAGATCCAGCATCTGCTTGGGCCAGAGGGTGCCGGCTACACCGCGATGCTATCGGCACTGGTCTATGCCGGCCCGATGCTCGCGGCCATGCTCCTGACGCCTGTGTGGGGTCGCCTGGGCGACCGCACCGGACACAAGCCGATGATCATTCGTGCGCTGCTGGCGCTGGCGCTCTGCCAAGGGCTCGCGGCGATCACCAATGATCCCTGGCTGCTGGTGGCCATTCGCGTGATGCAAGGCGCGCTGGCCGGTTTCCTCGCAGCGGCCCAAGCCTATGCCCTGGCCTGCTGCGACAGTTCCCGGCGGGGCCATACCCTGGCCCGCCTGCAATCGGCGACCGCCGTCGGCTCGCTGATCGGCCCGGTACTGGGCGGCTGGCTGATGGACATCTCGGGCTTCGCCTTGCTCTGTTACGGCGCAACGGCGATTTGCCTGTTATGCGCGCTGGGCAGTTTTTTCCTGCCGGCCGACAGGGCGCGGGCCTCACCGAAAAAAAACGCCGCGCCAGTGGCCCTGCCCAAAGGCTGGCTGAATGCAATCTTGTTGGTGATCGTGTTGATCCAGGCCGCGAAGATGATCCCGCAGCCGTTCTACGCCCTGTACGTCGCCAACATCCTGCACGCTCCGGGCTGGCTGATCGGCGCCACCTACGCCGCGAGTGCCGCGACCCTGGCGATTTCCGCACCGCTGTGGGGACGTTTGTTCGACCGCTGGCAACCGGCCTACACCTTGCGCGTCATCGAGGGTGTCGCCTGGCTGTGTGCCCTGACGCTGGCCGCCACGGCACTGGCCAACGAATGGCTGGGGTTTCTCGCCAGCCGGCTGGTCTGGGGCATCTGGCAAGGCGCCCTGCTTCCCGTTGCCTATGCATTGATCGCCAATACCGTGTGCGCCAGCCAGCAGGGTTTTGCCCTCGGCCTGGGCAACAGCGCGGCCAAGGCCGGTGCCTTGCTCGGCACTGTGCTCGGCGGAGTCGGCATGGGTGTGATCGGCCTGGCCCACAGCTTCTGGCTGGTGGCCCTGACCTACGCACTGGCGGCCCTCGGAATCCGTTGGGTGCGGGCATTCACCGTGACACCCGCTCCCACACCTTTATCTACCCACGCTAATCAAAACTAGAAAAAGACGACCTCATGACCCGAACCAAACTCTCCCTGTTGATTCCATTGCTCGGTGGCTTCAGTGCCTACAGCTGGGCCGATGACACCGAACAGCAGTCCGACGCCCTGAACATCCAGGCCACGGTCGTTTCCGCGACCCGCAGTGAAGCGAGCATTGCCTCGATCCCGGGCTCGGTCCAGGTGATCGACGAACAGCAAATCCGTGAGCAGAGCGGCGCGGGTCGTCGGGTCTCCGACATTCTTGGGCAATTGGTTCCCGGCCTTGCACCGTCTACCGGCGGGATGAGCAACTACGGCCAGACCCTGCGCGGGCGCAGCGTGCTGGTATTGATCGACGGTGTGTCGCAGAACGCCACGCGCGACAATTTCCGCCAGCTCAACAGCATCTCCCCAGCCAGCATCGAACGCATCGAAGTGGTCTCCGGTGCCAGCAGTGTCTACGGTGCCGGCGCTTCAGGCGGCATCATCAACATCATCACCAAGCGTAACCAGGGCCAGGAAGCGGCCTACAGCAGCAAACTGGGCATGACCACAGGCAACAACTTCAACCGCAAAGGCTTCGCCTACGAGGCCTTCCAGAGTGCCACCGGGCGCAAGGATGCCCTGGACTGGTATGTGTCCGCCGACCTGACGCAACGCAACGATCAGTTTGACGGCAACGGTCACCGTATCCCTCAGGACACCTCCCAGGGCAGCAGCATGGACACCGAGACCTATGACCTGCAAGGTCGTTTCGGTTACGAGCTGGACGAGAACAAGAAAGTCAGCCTGTCGCTGCAGGACTACAAGGACGAACAGGACACCGGCTACACCAAGGACCCGAAAAACAAGCAAGAAGCCGTCGCAATCAAAGGGCTGCGCCTCGACGATCAACCCTATACCCATAACCAGGCGGTCAACCTCAATTACACCGACAAGGACTTCCACGGTCAGGGCCTGCAACTGGAAAGCTACTGGCGCCGCGCCGACGCGCTGTTTTTCCCTGACGTGTCGCGAGGCTTCGCGGGCATCTCCGACAACAATAGCGTGCAGAATGTCTATGGCCTGCGCGCGGCCATCGACACACCGCTACCAGCCATCGGCAGTGCCACGGGCAACCTGGTCTGGGGGGCCGACTACGATAACGAGCGCTCCACTCAACGAGGCGACCAGTACAGCGTCAAGGGCCTGGACTACACCAAGACCGGCACCACCTTCGAACTGGGCCCGGATACCGAGACCACCACCAAGGCCATCTACGGGCAAATGTCCTGGGACATCGCCGACTGGACAGTGCGCGGCGGTATTCGCCGTGAATGGATCGAAAGCGACGTCTCCGACAGCATCGCTTATGGGGAGATCGTCCAGACCGGCAATTATGCGACCCTGCCCGGCGAAACCCTTAAATACGACGCCACCCTGTACAACCTGGGGGCGGTCTATCACCTGAGCGAGAACCAGGATGTTTTCGTCAACTACAGCCAGGGGTTTTCACTGCCGGACATCCAGCGCTTCCTGCGTGATGTGAACAGCTCCTTTAACATCCAGACCCTCGACGCCCAAGCCATCAAGGTCGACAGCTACGAGCTGGGCTGGCGTGGCGACTGGGACCAATGGCAAGCCGATGTCACTGTGTATGAAAACACCTCGGACGTGACCCAGTTCTACGATGCCAATGAGCGCGTGTTGCGCCTGATCGATCAGAAGGAACGGGTTCGCGGCATCGAAAACAGCCTGACCTATCGCGCAACCGATCGCTGGTCGGTGGGGGGCACTTATGCCTGGGCCAAGGGCGAGACTCAGCAGAACGGCAAATGGATCGACCTGCCAGCCACGCGTATCTCACCAGCAAAAACCACCCTGTTCGTCGGTTATACCGAGGACGATTACACACTACGCCTGCAAGGCATGCAGTTGGCCAGCTACGACGCAGCCCTCAAGGATGACAACGGACGCGACATCAATGGCTACACCCTGGTGGACCTGCTCGGCTCCGTGGAACTGCCGGTCGGCCGGCTTGAAGGTGGGGTGTTCAACCTGACCGATCGTAACTACCAGAACCTGTTCGCCCAGTCCAACGCCAAGGCCCCCTATGCCAACGCCGAAGGCCGTACGTTCAGCATGAGCTACTCGCTCGACTGGTAAACCTTCGCCCGCACAGGAACGGTTTCCTGCGCGGGCGATCGGTTTGACTTCGGCATTACAGCCCGCGCAAATCCCGCTCTTCGATCGGCCGGCTCTGGCGCAGGCGCTTGCCGCCCAGCACCACCCAGTCGATCAGGCGGAACAGGCATTCCAGGCCGAACGACAGCAACATCGCCCCGCCCAGGCCCCAGGCCATGGCTTCGGGGGTCAGCAGGATCTGGTAGCTGTAGCCGTTCCAGGTCTCCTTGCGAATGTCCGGGTCGGCCGCCAGCGCCACTTGCAGGACGCGGATGTACCACGGGCCTTGCATGGCCTGGAATTGCTTGTCCAACGCCACCTGGCGGGTGAGCAAGGTGTTCAGGCTGTCGGCGTCGCTGCGAAAGATCGGGTCTTCGCTGGCGCGGTAGTGGGCCACCAGCGCTTGCAGGTCGCCCTTGAAGAACTGCTCGGCAGTGTTCTGGAACCCCTGCAGGCCGGTCTGCGACTCGATCAGGTGGGCTTCGACCCGCTTGGCGTAGTCATTGATGAAACCTGGCACCTGGACGCCCACCAACAGGCCGATGGCAAACAACACCAGACGCACATAACTGAGCAACATAGCGGCGGATCCCTATTCGGTCTGGCCGTGGCTGACGCATTCGCCGCGCCGCCACAGGCTCCATTGGCCCGGTTCGTAGCGGGTCCAGGTTTCGTTTTCGGTCAACGGTTCGGTGGCGATCACGGTCACCACATCATTGGGGGTGGTCTCGGCCTGGAAGTCGACGATCACGTCCACGTCCTTCAGGCGCGCCGGGCCAAAAGGGGCGCGGCGGGTGATCTGTGCCAGCTTGGTGGAGCAATAGCAGAACAGCCAGTCACCGTCGCTCAGCAGGCAGTTGAACACGCCCTTGCTGCGGTACTCGGCGCAAGCGGCCACCAGGCTGGGCAGCAACTGCTCGACCTCCACCGGCTCGGGGAAGGCCTCGCGCACGCGGTTGAGCAAATCGCAGAACGCCGCTTCGCTGTCGGTATCGCCCACCGGCCGATAAAAACTGGCCGTCGGCTGGAACTCGGCGAGCTGGCCGTTATGGGCAAAACACCAGTTGCGCCCCCACAACTCACGCACGAACGGGTGGGTGTTGGACAGGCAGACCTTGCCGACGTTGGCCTGGCGGATATGGCCGATCACCACTTCGCTCTTGATCGGATAACGCTGCACCAGTTGCGCGACCTGCGAATCACAACTCGCCGCCGGGTCCTGGAACAGACGCAGGCCACGGCCTTCGTAAAAGGCGATGCCCCAGCCATCGCGGTGCGGACCGGTGCGCCCGCCGCGCTGCATCAGCCCGGTGAAGCTGAACACGATATCGGTCGGGACATTGGCGCTCATGCCCAATAACTCACACATGCCGGGACTCTCGCTTCAATGCAGGGCTGTCAGAGACGGGGTTCGACTCGCGAACGCTGGGGATTGCTCGGCACAGGGGGGCGACCATAACGATCATCACCCGCCCCGCCGAAGGGTTGGTCGTCATCGGGATCAGCCGCCTGGGCCGCGGCCTGGGCGGCAGCGGACTGCTGCTTGCGCGCCTTGGCGGCACGTTCGATCGGCAGGCGGATCAGCACGAACACCAGGTACAACCCGAGGGCGATGATGCCGTACATGAACAGGTCGGAGATCGCGCGCCAGGCGTTGTTGCCGACCTTGAACAGCAGGTCCAGGGCGGTAATGGCGATGGCCGGGGCGAATTTTTCCTTTACCGGGTCGATGATGGTCGGGCTGAACAGCAGCACCGCCACGATCAGGCGCAGCGGCTCACGCAGGTAGCGCCACATCCAGCGGGTCATGCGCATCCACACCAACAGGCAGCCCAAAGCGGCAAAGGCGTAAAGGCCCCAAGCGATCAGATAGTCGTTCTCGGTCATGGTGTCCATGGCATGGCAGGCAAAGAGGCGCTTATGATAACGGCTTTTCACTGATCAGGCTGCAACGCTGTCCGTGAAGCCCTTTTTGCACACTCGTCGAGAACCGCCCATGCCCCACTCCGCCCACGCCAGCAGCGCCCCGATTGCCCACAAGGCCGACGGGAATGACCCGTACGCCTGGCTGCAGGAACGGGACACGGCGCCCGTGCTCGACTACCTCAAGGCCGAAAACGCCTACCAGGAGGCCATGCTGGCCGACCAGGCTGAGCTGCGGGAAAACCTGTTCAACGAAATCAAGGGACGGATTCTGGAAACCGACCTGTCGCTGCCCTCCCCTTGGGGTCCGTACCTGTACTACACCCGCACCACCGCCGGTGACGAGTACGCCCGGCATTACCGCTGCCCGCGCCCGGCCGATGACGGCCTGCAGGTCGATGAAAGCGCCGAAGAGTTGCTGCTGGACCCCAACGTGCTGGCCAATGGCGGCTTTTTCTCCCTGGGTGCCTTCAGCATCAGCCCCGACCACCAGCGCCTGGCCTACAGCCTGGACACCACGGGCGAGGAGGTTTACACCCTGTTCGTCAAGGAACTGGCCAGCGGCAAGGTCAGCGAGCTTGCGTTCGAGGACTGCGACGGCAGCATGACCTGGGCCAACGACAGCCTGACGCTGTTTTTCGCCGAGCTCGACGACACCCATCGCCCGCACAAGCTGTACCGCTACCGCCTGGACGGCACCGCCGCCGAAGAAGTGTTCCATGAGCCGGACGGGCGTTTTTTCCTGCACTGCTACCGCGCCAGCTCCGAGCGCCAATTGCTGCTGTCGCTGGGCAGCAAGACCACCAGTGAAGTCTGGGCTCTCGACGCATCGCAGCCGCAGCAAGCCTTCAGCTGCCTGGCGCCGCGGGTCGAAGACCATGAATACGACGTCGACCATGGCCTGCTCGACGGCCAATGGAGCTGGCTGATCCGCACCAACCGCGATGGCATCAACTTCGCCCTGTACCAGGCCCCGGACACCGGGCGAGTGCCGAGCGAGTCCCAGTGGCAGAACCTGATCCCCCACAGTGACGAGGTGATGTTCGAAGGCCTGAGCCTGAACGCCAGCGCCATGACCCTGAGCCTGCGGATCGGCGGCTTGCCGATAATCGAGGTGCACCCACAGGGCCTGCCGACGTATCGCGTGCAACTGCCGGACGCGGCCTACAGCCTGTATGTGCAGAACAGCCTGGAGTTTGTCAGCGACAGAATCCGCCTGCGTTATGAAGCGCTGAATCGTCCGGCCCAGGTCCGGCAGCTGGAACTGGCCAGCGGCGCGCAGCAAGTCCTCAAGGAAACCCCGGTGCTCGGCCCATTCGATGCCGACGCCTACGTCAGCCAGCGCCTGTGGGCGACGGCCCCGGATGGCACCCAGGTGCCGATCAGCCTGGTGGTCAAGCGGGAGATGCTCGGTCAGCCGACCCCGCTCTACCTCTATGGCTACGGTGCCTACGGTGAAAGCCTCGACCCGTGGTTCTCCCATGCGCGCCTGAGCCTGCTCGACCGTGGCGTGGCCTTTGCCATCGCCCATGTGCGCGGCGGCGGTGAGCTGGGCGAGGCCTGGTACCGCGCCGGCAAGCAGGAACACAAGCAGAACAGCTTCGATGACTTCATCGCCTGCGCCGAACACCTGATCGCCCACGGCTTCACCAGCGCGGCGCAACTGGCGATCAGCGGTGGCAGCGCCGGCGGCCTGCTGATCGGCGCGGTGCTCAACCAGCGCCCGGAGCTGTTCGCCGCGGCCATTGCCGAAGTGCCCTTTGTCGACGTGCTCAACACCATGCTCGACCCGGACCTGCCGCTGACCGTCACCGAATACGACGAGTGGGGCAACCCGCAGGAGCCCGAGGTCCATGCACGGATCAAGGCCTACGCCCCTTACGAAAACGTCCGCGCGCAAGCTTACCCGGCAACCCTGGTGATCGCCGGCTACAACGACAGCCGCGTGCAGTACTGGGAAGCGGCCAAGTGGGTGGCGAAACTGCGGGTGACCAAGACCGACGACAACCTGTTGCTGCTCAAGACCGAACTGGGTGCCGGGCACGGCGGCATGAGCGGGCGCTACCAGGGCCTGCGCGACGTGGCCCTGGAATACGCCTTTGTGTTCAAGGTATTGGGGATCGCCTGAGACGCCCTATCGGCGTTTCAACCGCCCGGGGTCTTGCTCTTTGCCGGGGTTGGTTCCAGCCCCGGCAAGGTCTGGTCCTTGGGTGGATTGGGCTTTTCGATAGGCGGCAGCAGTAGCTCACGGCTGCTGCCACTGCCGGCCTTGGGCACTGGCGTGGGGGTGATCTGTGGGTAGGGCGTGGGGGTTGCGGTGCCGGGTGAGCCGGGAGCCGCCGAAGGTGTGACCGGGATTGCCTGCAACTCTTGCGCGTGACCCGCACTAATCGAGAGCGCGGCCAGCACAATGACCGTTAGAATGGTGCGCTTCATCAATGGCTCCATTGCCCTTGCTTGATGCTTCAAGGCTACTCCCAACCGCGCAAGAATGCCCTGATCAATGCCAGTTTTCCCAATGAGATTCCCATGAAACGTTTCGTTCTGCTCGACACCACCCCAATCCCCGAAAACGGCGGAGCCCTGTGCCTGTTCGAGTACGGCGAAGATTTCGTCATCAAGATCCAGGGCGGCGATGGCGGGCAACTGATGAACACCCGCATGCACGGCTCTGAAGATGCCCTGGCAGAGATTCCCTGCCGCAAAGTCGCCGGTCGACCGAACTCACGTGTGCTGATCGGCGGCCTGGGCATGGGCTTCACCCTCGCCTCGGCGCTCAAGCACCTGGGCAAGAGTGCGCAAGTGGTGGTCGCCGAGCTGGTGCCGGGGGTGGTGGAGTGGAACCGTGGCCCGCTGGGCGAGAAAGCCGGCAAGCCGCTACTGGACCCGCGCACAGTGATCCGCATGGAAGACGTGGCCAAGGTCCTGCAGGCCGAACCCCAGGGCTTCGACGCGATCATGCTCGACGTCGACAACGGCCCCGAAGGCCTGACCCAGAAAGCCAACAGCTGGCTGTACTCCGCCGGTGGCCTGGCCGCCTGCGCCAAGGCCCTGCGCCCCAAGGGCGTGCTGGCCGTGTGGTCGGCCAGTGCCGACCGGCAGTTTTCCGACAAACTGAAAAAAGCCGGCTTCAAGGCCGAAGAGGTGCAGGTGTTCGCCCATGGCAACAAGGGCACACGCCACACCATCTGGATTGCCGAGAAGCTCAAGGGCTGAGCTAAACTCTGCTGATAACCGTCATTCGTCTTCTACAAAGGTGAACCCATGAGTTCGTCCACCCCAACCAACACCTCGAAACTGGACCGAATCCTCGCTGACAACCAGCGCGACAAGGAAATGGGTTACCGCGACAAGGCCCTCAAGATGTATCCGCACGTCTGCGGGCGCTGCACCCGCGAGTTCTCTGGCAAGCGCCTGAGCGAGCTGACCGTGCACCACCGCGACCACAACCACGACAACAACCCGCAGGACGGTTCCAACTGGGAGCTGTTGTGCCTGTATTGCCACGACAACGAACACTCGCGCTACACCGACCAGCAGTACTTCAGCGAAGGCTCCCTGAGCACCCCGAAAATCGCCAAGGCGACCCACAACCCGTTTGCCGCGCTGGCTGGGTTGATGAAAAAAGACGATTGAAAAGGTTGCTTCATCGCGAGCAGCGCTCCGTCTGCTCGCGATGGTGATGCCGCAAACACCAGCAATCCGCAAATCAGACACCCTCCCCCATTCCCCGTATAATCGCCCTCTTTTTCCCGAAGGCACCCCGCTCGTGGCAGACAAACGGTACAGCTGCATTGGTTTGTATAACCCCAAATCACCGGAGAACGTTGGCTCGGTGATGCGCGCCGCTGGCTGTTATGGCGTGGCGTCGGTGTTCTACACCGGCAAGCGCTATGAACGCGCCGCCGACTTCGTCACCGACACCAAGCGCGTGCACTACGACATTCCGCTGATCGGCATCGACGACCTGAAAAAAATCCTCCCGCTGGGCTGCGTCCCGGTTGCGGTCGAACTGGTGGAAGGCGCCCGCTCGCTGCCCGAGTACACCCACCCGGACCGCGCGCTGTACATCTTCGGCCCCGAAGACGGGTCGCTGGACAAAGAGATCCGCGACTGGTGCGAAGACGTGGTCTACATTCCCACCACCGGCTGCATGAACCTGGCTGCCACCGTCAACGTGGTGCTGTACGACCGCATGGCCAAGGGCCTGAATACCCGCTCCGGACCAAAATTCCGCTGATCGGCCCCACGCCCGACGGAACGACTCGAGCCCTGGCGCAGTCAGTTTTGTATCCATTGCCCCTTGAGGAGACAGATGATGAACGAACTCAAACGCGTAGAACGTATCAACTCCACTCCCTTCCAGACCCAGCCGACCCAAAATGTGCAAGGCTGGGAGCGTATCGGCTCGCTGGCGGGTGGCGTGGTAATGGTGGGCAAGGGCCTGCGCCGTGGCGGCGTGTTCGGCCTGATCCAGGTGGCGCTCGGTGGCGTCGCCCTGGCGCGGGGCATCACCGGCCATAGCTCGGCAAAAAGCTTCCTGGAAAAAAGCCGCCAGGACCTGGACAACGTCCGCGCGAAAATCGAACGGGCCGGTGAAGACCTGAAAACCCTCAAGGCCAATGCCGAGGCCGCGACCCACACCGCGACCGCTAACGACTCGTTGAAGTCACCCAAGGCCGGGGCGTAGAACCCCGCGACCCATGCGCTAGTGCAACAACTCGCTCCCCAGGACCTTCGAGGGCTCGCCGATGATGCTTTCGGCCAGTGCCACGAACTCCTGGGTGCTGACCCGCTCCAGGTGCATGGCGCCGCGGAGCATGTCGTCGAGTGAGCGCTTGTTGCGGGTTTTCAGGCGAATCTCGCGATCCAACTCCTGCATCAGCAATACCGCCCTGGCCACCTGGGCCGGGTTGGCCTGTTCGCCCCGCAGGCTGCTGACCCCATGGCCGGCCTTGGCCAGGTTGTTTCCCAGCATCTGATAGCGCTCATCACTCATGCCGCCAGCCCGGCGCAGCAGTTCGATGGCGTAGTACTCGGCAAATCCTTCGCTGATCCAGTCACTGCGCTCTTCGTCGCTGATCCGCGCAAACATCTGCGCCAGCTCACGCAGCAACGGACTGTTGCCGCTTTCGCTGATCAACGGCAGACGGCTGTGCAGGTAGATTGACTCGTGCCCGGCGGTGCTGCCGCGCCACATCGGGTCGGTGGCGCCGACGATCAGCAGCTTGCCCGGGTGCCGAGGGTACAGCGCCTGTACCTGCGGCCAGACGAACGTCAGCAGGGTCAGCACGTCCATGCGGCGCATGCCCTGCCCGCGTGGCGAGGCAACCGTGACTTGGGTCTCGCCCAGGCGGGTCCGGCGCGTTCCCAGGTTGCCGGCGAGCATCCAGCCGGTGGGCCGGTCAAACAGTCGGGAAACGTTGTCGATGCGAAAGCGGTTCTTGCCGATGCGCGGCCAGGCCGTCTCGATGCTTTTCCAGCCCGCCGGCAATTCGAACGCCAGGCGCGACACCAGCTCGATGCCATCCTGTTGATCCAGGCGCGCTGCCGGCACCAGGTCATCACCGCGCATCAAGGCCCAGCTCGGCGTCATGCGAGTCTCGAAGGTGGTGTTCTTGCGCGCCTGGCTGATTCGCACTCGGTAGGTCAGGCTGGCTTTGTCGGCAGCGGGTCGCCAGACCCCGCGCACAGCTTTGCCCGGGGTCAATTGCCACTGGCCGTCGGCCTTGAAATCGCTGTATCGGCTGCCGTCCGCCAGATCGAAATCCAGGCTGCGCACCGCCGAGCCCTGGGCCAGGGTCAGGCGCACTTCGGCCTGGTCGCTTTGCGGCAGCAGGCGCACGTGGTAGTCCAGATCGACCTTCTTGGCCGCCCACACCGATGAACTCAGCACCAGCAGCGACAATGCCAATGGCAAGCGCACAGCCATACACACTCCTTCGTGATTCACTTGGACAACGCGCGGCGCTTAACCTGCGCGGAAAATCAGATGATCTTCCCAATCATCCTCGGCCACACTGCCCTCGGCGAGCATGCGCCCGGATTGGGAGATTCGCTCATGGTGCACCGCGTCGCGATCGCCGCACACCAGGTGATGCCAGAGCGGCAAGTCCTTGCCTTCACTGACCAGGCGATAACCGCAGGTAGGCGGCAACCACTTGAACTCATCGGCCTTTCCCGGCGTCAGCTGGATGCAGTCTGGCACCGATTCGCGGCGGTTCGGGTAGTCGGTGCACTGGCAGGTCTTGAGGTCCAGCAATTTGCAGGCGATCCGCGTGTAATAGACGCTGTTGTCGTCTTCATCCTCAAGCTTTTGCAGGCAGCACAGGCCACAGCCATCGCACAACGACTCCCACTCCTGCTGGTCGAGTTGGGCGAGGGTCTTGCGTATCCAGAACGGTTCAACTTTGGCGGCCATGGTTCGAGCATCTGCATCAGCGGTAGAAAAGGCCGCCAGTCTAGTGCCCCAGCCCCCGCGGGCCAAGCGCTGGCGACTGCCGGTACGCCAGTGCTTGTCAGTTTTCCCGGGGCGCAGTAGTTTTGCAGGTCGCAAAAACTCCACTGCCCAGCCAACTGTGCGCCCCCGGTTTTTGTTGCTGTGCTCCCTCATCAACCTTGCCAGGAATCTCTTTCATGAGCGCCAACCCCCGCGTTGCCGAATATGCCATCCACCCACAGTTCACCGAGCGCTGGTCGCCACGGGCGTTTACCGGTGAAGCCATCCCGGAATCCACCCTGCTGAGTTTCTTTGAAGCGGCACGCTGGGCGCCCTCGGCCTACAACTCGCAACCCTGGCGGTTTCTATACGCCCGCCGGGACACGCCGAACTGGGAGCGTTTCCTTGGCCTGCTGAATGAGTTCAACCGGGGTTGGGCCCAGCACGCTTCGGCGCTGGTCATCGTGATCTCGAAAACCACCTTTACCGCGCCAGGTGCCGATGCCGAAACCCCGGCCTTGTGGCACACCTTCGACACCGGCTCGGCCTGGGGCCACCTGGCCTTGCAAGCGTCCATCAGCGGCTGGCACACCCACGGCATGGCCGGCTTCGATCAGGAGCTGACTCGCAAGGAACTGAATATTCCAGAAGGCTACGCACTGCATGCTGCCGTGGCGATCGGCAAGCTGGGCGACAAGGCCACCCTGGCCGAATACCTGCAAGCCCGGGAAGTCCCAAGCCCACGCCGGCCGTTGAGCGAACTGGCAGCCGAGGGTGATTTCACCCTGTAAGCACAGTCATTCCGGGGGGTTGCTAATCCCCCACATACCCACAAAACCCGTGTGGGAGCGAGCGCCTACAGTGATTCTGGGTGTTCGCCTGGTGCTGCGCACACCCACAGTGGGGGTTGGGGTTACTGGGGTTGTCTCAATAGCCGCGGTTGAAATCCACTTCGCCGCGCAGCGCTTGGCCGGTCTGAAAGGCGCGCATGTTGTCGAGAAACAGTTGTGCCATCAGCACCGGTGAAGTCGGTGCCGAGCTGTGGCCGGTCAAGAGCAGGCCCCAGGCGGTCCAGAATGGGTGGCGCTGGGGGAGCGGTTCCTGGCGGCAGACATCGATGACCGCGCCGGCCAGGTGCCCTTCTTTCAAGGCCTCCACCAGGTCGGCATCGACCACCGCCACACCGCGCCCGGCGTTGATCAGCAGGCCCGTTGGCTTGAACTGCTTGAACAGCGCGGCGTCGTACAGATCATGGGTGCTCGGGGTGTTGGGCAGCAGGTTGACCACGTAGTCGACTTCACCCACCAGGCGCCCGAGGTCCTGCAACCCGGCCACTTCGATGAACGGCGCCTGCTCACGGGGCGTGCTGGCAATGCCGTACAACTGCACACCAAAGGGCTTGAGGAACTCGGCAACGCTCTGGCCGATGTCCCCGGTGCCGACGATCAGCACCTTGCGCCCTACCAGGCTCTGGCCCTGGCGGCTGTCCCACTTGCGCTCGACCTGGCTGACCAGGCGCGGCAACACTTCGCGCTCATGCCCGAGCATGTAGGTCAGGACGTACTCGGCCATCACCTGGCCAAAAATCCCCACGGCGCGCGTCAGGCGATAATGCCGTGGCAGTCCTTCGACCAGCAGCGGCGTGATGCCGGCCCAGGTCGACTGCAGCCACTGGGGCTTATGGCCTTGGCGCAACAGGGTCGCCAGCAGGTCGGGCTGCCCCAGCCACACCGGGCAATCGGCCGCCAGGCTGGCCAGCTCGGCGGAGTCGCCGCTGGTCATGACCTGCAGCTCGGGCGCCAGCTGACCCAGGAGTTGTGCATACACAGCGTGGTCGTGTTCGGCAATCAGAACGCGCATGGTTCAAACCTTAAAAAACAGTGCACAAGGCCGCCGAGGGAGTGCGCTCCCCCGTTTGCGGCCACCGCCAGAAAATCCATCGTGGTGGGCCGGCAGGCCCGGGACCGAGCCTGAACCGGTCGCCGTCAGATCGGATCGTTACGTCGCAGCAACTCTTCGGGCAAGTGCTCGATGTACTCGTCTTCGGCTGGCGGCATTTGCAGGTGGTAGCCCTGCTTGTCGAGGTTTTCCAGGACCTGGGTAATGTCTTCGCGCGAGAGCTTGCGCTCCGGGGTCAGCACCAGGTCGAAGGCGTGATGGGGTTTGCCGAAGGCCAGCAACAGGCTTTCCGGTACGCGCTCCAGAGCATCGCTCTTGAGCACGTAGAGGTACATTTCGTTTTTCTTCAGGCTTCGGTAGATCGAGCAGATACGTTTCAAGGCTGTTCTCCGGCAGTGGCCAGGCTGTCGAGCAGGGCCTGGCCCATCAATTCGCGGCGCCAGCCACGCAGCGATTCAGGCAATTGGTAGGGACCGTCCGGGAAGCCGCTCTTGAGCAAGGCCTCCAGGGTCTTCTTGCGCAACATCAGTTCGGGGGCGATGTTCAAGCGCTCCGCTTCGGCCTGGCCCAGTGCGCGCAGGCGCTTGACCAGGGCGGCGGCTTCGATCGGCAACGGCTCGGGCACCGCCGCTGGCCATTGCTCCGGCGGTACGCTGGCGGCCCGTTTGATCAGGTCCAGCAGGAACTCGCCGTCCTGGCGCACGGTGCGCGGGTGCATGTCTTCGATTTTCGCCAGCGCGGCGAGATTGTCCGGCTGGGTCCGGGCCAACGGCCACAACGAATGCTCACGCACGATACGGTTGCGCGGCAGGTCACGGGCCCGGGCTTCAAGCTCACGCCAGGCACACAGCTCGCGCAGCACGGCCAGTTGGGCGCGGGACAGTTTCCAGGCCAGCTTGGCCTCGCGGTAGACCTCGTATGGGTCGGTTTCGCGGCGCAGGTTGGCCACCAGTTCGGCGCCATCCTCCAGGACCCAGGCGAACTTGTCGTCCGACAACTTGGGCCGCAGGCGCACGAACACTTCTGCCAGGTGCAGGGCGTCTTCGGCGGCGTAGCTGATCTGGGTCTCCGACAGCGGACGCTGCAGCCAGTCCGAGCGGGTTTCCCCCTTGGGCAGGTCGATGTCCAGCACTTGCGAGACCAGGCGCGAGTACCCCATGGAGAAGCCCAGGTTCAGGTAGGCGGCGGCCAGTTGGGTATCGAACAGCGGCGCCGGCAGGCTGCCGGTCAGGCGCAACAGGACTTCGAGGTCTTCGCTGCAGGCATGCAGCACCTTGAGCACGGCCGGGTTTTCCAGCAATGCGGCCAGGGGCTGCCAGTTGTCGATGGTCAAAGGGTCAATCAGGTAAGCGCGCACGCCATCACCGATCTGCAGCAAGCCTGCAATCGGATAGAAGGTGTCGACCCGCATGAATTCTGTGTCGAGGGCGACGAACGGCAACTGCTGCCATTGGGCGCAAAACTGACCGAGGCTATCGTTGTCGCGAATCCAGTGAATATCGATGGCCACACGGCTCTCCCTTGAAGAATGGCGCGCAGTATATATCGCCCCCGGCGATTTCCGCGCATCCACTGAGCAAGAGCGTAGGCGAAATGATCTACGGCACGCGGCCAGGCGCTCGCCGGATCAGTCCTGGTTGAGTTTGCGCAGCACGTACACCCGGGTTGCCGCAATGCCCGGCAACACATCCTGGTGCATGAGGACCTCGAAGCCGGCCGCCTTGAACTCGGTCTCCAGCTGGCTTTTGCCTACCCCGGGTTCCACTTGCGCCGTCAGGGCGGCCGTCCAGTTGCCGCGACCCGCCAGGCGCACGACCACAATCAGGGTGTCCCGGCTCACCCGCTGGAACTCCTGGAGCAGCGCCATGCGGTGCTCGGCGCTCGGCAGCTGCTGGAACAGCGTCGAACAGACGATGCAATCCACCGCGTTGGCCGACAGGCCGATGGAGAAGGCCGAACTCTGGAAGGTCCGGATACGCGCCAGCAGGCTCGCCGACTGGTGCGTACGGCCATGCTTGAGCGTGTCCGGGGACGGGTCGGCCGCCAGGATCACCCGGTTGCTGTGTTCCCCCAGTACCGGCCAGTAACGCCCGACGCCACAGGCCACATCCAACACCAGGCCAGGCTCCCCGGCCTTGTTGAGCGCGTTGCGCAGCAACTGCTCGCGGCGCCACTGCGCCAGGCGCTGGCGCCAGCCCGGTGGCTGGGGCTCGACACAGGCACAGGCGTACTGCTGGCCATGGCGCTCAGCGGATTCGCGCTCGATGGAAGATGGGGGGTGGGCGGACATGGGGGCGACTCTTATAAGGTGTCAGCTGGGGCCAGCCTGGGGGCTGGCGTAGTGATCAGGTGGCTGGCGTTCAATCCTTGGCCAGAACGCCGTCGACCACGGCCCCTCGGCAGCCGGTGAACAAGTCCAGGTCAGGGTTGTAGACCTTGCTGTTGACCTCCAGCAACCCCAGCATCGAATGAAACAGGTTGTCCTGGCTCAAGGGTTTTTCCCGACTCAGTTGCAAGCAGTGGGTGTCGACCGAGAAGGCCTTCTGATAGCTGTCGGAGAACCAGGCGAGCATCGCCACATGCTTTTGCTGATCGGGGGCAAGCATGTAGGGCGTGCCATGCAGGAACAGGTTGTACTCGCCCAGGGATTCGCCGTGGTCCGACAGGTACAGCATGGCCGTGTCGACTTTGTCCTGGTTGTTGCGCAACAGGTCGATCAGGGTCGACAGCACATGGTCGGTGTAGACCAGGGTGTTGTCGTAGCCATTGACGATGCTTTCCCGGCTGCACGTGTTCAGCGCGTTGCTCTCGCACACCGGGGTGAAGCGCTCGTATTCCTTGGGATAACGCTTGAAGTACTCGGGACCGTGGCTGCCCATCTGGTGCAGGACCAGCACCGTGTCCTTGTCCAGGGTGTCGATGAAGTGCTGCAGGCCCTGCAGGAGGATTTCATCGCGGCACTCACTGTTGGCGCAGAGCACCGGGTCCTTGAAGTTGCTGACATCTTCCAGGGTCACCCGGTCGCAGGTGCCCTTGCAGCCCGACTGGTTGTCCCGCCAGATCACGTCCAGCCCGGCATGCTTGAGCACATCCAGCAGGCCTTCTTCATTCTTCGCCTTGCTGGCGTCGTAGTCCTTGCGGCCCATGTTGGAGAACATGCAAGGCACCGAGACCGCGGTTTCCGTGCCGCAGGAATGCACGTCGGTGAAGGCGATCAGCCCCGCTTCCTTGTCCAGTTTTGGCGTGGTGTCACGCCCATAGCCAAGAATGCCGAAGTTCTCGGCGCGGGCACTTTCGCCCACCACCAGTACTGTCAGGGATTTGCGCCCGTGGGTTTGCCAGCTCGGATTACGCTGGGCATCTTCGCCGAGTTTGGCGAACGGTTGCTGCGCCGACTTCACTTGTTCGCGCACATAACCGAAGGAGGCGCCGATGTAATTGCTCGGCACCACCATCAAGCGCAATTCGTGGTGATTGCGAAACAACGAAGACAGGCCTTGATAGTTAAGCAGTGCCACGCCACCGATCACCACGGCAGAGGCGCCAACAACCAACACTTTGCTGAACAACTCACGGTGCCAGCGACGATAACTAATTGGGGTTTTCCACAGAATAAACGACGGCAGTACACCCAATAACAAGTTGTACGCCAGTAACTTCAGCGACAATAGATCGCGCACTTCGGTGGCATTGGTCTCGGCGAAGTTGCGTAACATGGCGGCATCGATCAGCACACCATACTGACTCATGAAATACGCGACACCGGCACTGATCATGAAGATCAGGGTCAGCAAGGGTTTGAACAAAGGACGGAAGGCCAGCAGGGTCAGGATCAAGTTGAAAGCACAGGCAATCATTACGCCGAACGCCACCCGCATGCCGATACCCCGGGCATCGCTGGCGGTAATGTCGAACAGGTGTTGCCAGAGGACAGCGTTGTAGCCCGCCAACAGCAATACACTGGCAATCAACGTCACCCATTCCGGGCGCACGGCTTTAATTTTAAACATGGGAGGTCTGCTTGTTCCTGAAGTCAGTGCCGCCAGCAAAGAACGAACTATTCTTTCCTGAACACAGCACAAACTCTAAGCAGCCCGGCATCAATGTTTCGTGAAAAAGACGCCAACAAATAGTGGATTAACCACTATTTGTTGGCGTCCTGTTTGTTAATTATTCCTATCTCACGCCTGATGCAAATACCAGCGCCAGTCCTGCTCGCCAACTTCGCCCATGAACTGGCGGTACTCGGCGCGCTTGACTGCCAGGTAGACCCCGAGGAACGGCGCGCCAAAGGCATCCCGGGCCCAGGCCGAACTTTCCAGTGCACGCAGGGTGGTCAGCCAGTCGGTGGGCAGCAATTCCTTGGCCTGGGCGTAACCGTTGCCCTCGACCGGCGCTCCCGGGTCGCGCTGCTCGCGAATGCCGCGATGAATGCCCGCCAGGATCGCCGCAGCGGCGAGATAGGGGTTGGCATCGGCGCCGCAGATGCGGTGCTCGATATGCCGCGAGAACGCCGGCCCACCGGGCACCCGCAGGCTCACGGTGCGGTTGTCGACGCCCCAGGTGGCGGCCAGCGGCGCGTAGCTGTTGGTCTGGAAGCGGCGATAGGAGTTGGCGTTGGGGCAGAACAACAGCAGGGAGTCGAGCAAGGTGCTGAGCATGCCACCGACCGCCTGGCGCAGCAGCGGCGTGCCATCGGGGGCCTCACTGGCAAACAGGTTGTTGCCGTCCTTGTCGGCGATGCTGACGTGCATGTGCATGCCCGTGCCGGCCAGGTCATCGAATGGCTTGGCCATGAAACACGCACTCATCCCATGCTTGTGGGCCACGCCCTTGACCAGGCGCTTGTAGCGCACCGCCTCGTCCATGGCCTGCAGGGCATCTGCGCGATGCTCCAGGGTGATCTCGACCTGGCCCGGCGCGTATTCGGAAATCGCCGTGCGCGCCGGAATCCCCTGCAGCTTGCAGGCGGCGTAGAGGTCGGCGAGAAATGGCTCGATCTGCTCCAGCTCGCGCAAACCGTAGACCTGGGTCGAACGTGGACGCCCGCCGTCGACGTCCCGCGCCGGTTGCGGGCGACCCTGGCTGTCACGCTGCTGGTCGAGCAAGTAGAACTCCAGCTCCGCGGCCATCACCGGGTAATAACCATCGGCCTTGAGTCCGTCGATCACGTTGGCGAGCAAATGCCGGGGATCGGCCACGGTCGCCGGCATGCCTTCTTGCGGATGCATGCTGACCTGCACCGCCGCCGTCGGAATCTGGCGCCATGGCATGCGCTGCAAACTGCCACTGACCGGGTAAGCGCGGCAGTCGATGTCGCCGACTTCCCAGACCAGCCCGGAGTTTTCCACGTCGTCGCCATTGATGGTCAGGCCCAAAATGGTGCTCGGCAGCGGCCGCCCGCTCTGGTAGACCGCCAGCAACTCATCGCGGTGCAACAACTTGCCCCGGGGCACGCCGTTGTTGTCGACAATGAACAGCTCGAACATCTCGATATCCGGGTTGCCTTGCAGAAAATCGCTGGCTTCTTGCAGAGAGGCAAAGGGGCTCGTGGCAACACTCATGGGAACGCTCGTATGTCCGGGTCAGGCGGCGCGCAGGCACCACCAGTCAGGCCCCGGCGCAACACCAGGGCCGTTGAAATGCTTCAACGGGAAATACGCACATCCGGTGGGCGCGCATGGCGGCAGTGCCATAGCGCCCAAAAGGCCAATTCCGAAGGCAGGGCAGACAGGTTCAATGCGCTGGCGGGCAAGAATCGACGCCGAGGCTGACGGCATGACGCACTAGCGCCAGGCACAGCCGCGGGGTGAGTGTCGATCGAGCAACCGTCCATAAGGTAAACCGCAGAACACAGAGGGCGAACAGCGTCACACGGGGCAATAAGTCGTTAAATCCACACTTGAAGAACCTTGGTTGCAGACTGGCTAAACATTCCCTCACTGCAATCCTGCGAGGACTGCGTCCTCGAACGCAGCCTCGCAGGCTCGACAGCTGCTACGGGAGATTGGGGTATTGCTGAGATCTGTGGTGTGGCGCAGATCGCCATCGCGGGCAAGCCCGCTCCCACAGAATTTGTGCAGGGGCACGCCGAACCTGTGGGAGCTGGCGCCCGCTTGCAGCCTGCCAGCGATAATCTTGCGGGCGGCGCATTCTTCCAGGTACGGCAGGCTGAGCGAAGATATGCATCTGGGGGGGGAGGCGCAGCGAAGCAACGAACTGCCCCCCCAACACATTTAATTTCTAAATCCCCCCCCAGACTTTCTGATTTGCCGCCGCCCACCCCCTACCCGCCTAATCCAACCCACGCCCCCTCAAAGGTCCGATTATGCAAACCGTACGCGCCACCGCCCGCCCCGCCATCTGGCTGATACTCGCCGTCGTCCTGGTCGCCCTGAACCTGCGCCCGTCCATGGCCGCCATCGGCCCGCTGCTGACCGGCATCCGCAGCGACATCCCCCTGAGCTTCAGCCTCGCCGCCCTGCTCACCATGCTGCCCGTCATGGCCATGGGGCTGGCAATGTTCTTCGGCATGCGCATCAGCCACCACCTGGGTGAACATCGCACCGTGGTCCTGTCGCTGATCATCATCGGCCTGGCCACCGCCTCGAGGCTGTTCCTCGACTCGGCCGCCGAACTGATCTTGAGCGCCGTCCTGGCCGGCATCGGCATCGCCCTGATCCAGGCACTGCTGCCGGCACTGATCAAGTCCCGCTTCAGCGATAACGTCTCGCTGTTCATGGGCCTGTACGTCACCTCGATCATGGCCGGTGCAGCCATTGCCGCGTCATTCGCGCCCCTGGTGATGGTGCGCACCGGCAATTGGCGCATCGGCCTGGCGATCTGGGCGGCACTGGCGGTAGTCGCCTTGCTGTTCTGGTACGCGCAACGTTCAGCCATCGCCCCCCAGGCCCGCCCAACCGTCAACAACCCAGCTTTTGCCGGCAATCCCCGCGCCTGGTTGCTGGCCATTTTCTTCGGCCTGGGCACGGCCTCCTACACCTGCGTGCTGGCATGGCTGGCACCGTATTACGTGGAGAAAGGCTGGAGCGAACAGAACGCCGGCCTGCTGCTGGGGTTCCTGACGGCTATGGAAGTGATCTCCGGCCTGCTGGCCCCGGCCCTGGCCAACCGCAGCCGCGACAAACGCCTGGTGCTGATGGTGTTGCTGGGCCTGATCGTCGCCGGTTTCTGCGGGTTGATCCTCAGCCCCGAGTCCCTGAGCCTGCTCTGGCCGTGCCTGTTGGGACTGGGCATCGGCGGGCTGTTTCCAATGAGCCTGATCGTCTCGCTGGACCACCTCGACCATCCCCAGCGCGCCGGCGGCCTGACGGCCTTCGTGCAAGGTATCGGCTACCTGATTGCCGGTGTTTCGCCGCTGATTGCCGGGATGATCCGCGACCAACTGGGCAGTTTCGAATGGGCCTGGTGGGCGCTGACGGCGGTGGTGCTGGTCATGATGGTGATGGTCCTGCGCTTTGACCCGCGCCACTACGCCAGGCACATCGACTGAGCAAGCGGATCCGCGGCGCATGGTCCTGAGCGGCGCCTTCCGTTAGCATTCCCGGTTCAGGCGTGTGCGCAACCTGCGCACGCCGCTGAACGGATGCGATGGATGCTCAACAGTAACTTGCTGCGCAAGCTCGATATGCAGGACCTCATGGTGTTCATCGCGGTGTATGAACAGTGCAATGTCAGCGGCGTGTCCGACGCCCTGTGCGTCAGCCAATCCACCGTGAGTTACTGCCTGAAGAAACTGCGCACCAGCTTCGAGGACGAGCTGTTCATCAACACCCGGACCGGCATGCGGGCGACCGACAGGGCCAGCAGCATGTACCCCCATGTGCTGCAGATCATCGAGAGCATTAACCTGTGCCATGCCGGGGTCCAGGCGTTCGACCCGACTCGCCGGGCCGTGACCTTCAACCTCTGCGCCCCGGAGTATTTCGAACAGTTGATCCTGCCGCGCCTGCTGCAACGCTTCGCCCAGGTCGACCTGCCGGTGACCATCAATGTGCACAAACTCGAAAGTGACATTCCCGCCGAGGACCTGCGCGCCGGGCGCATCGACCTGGTGATCGGCTTCGGCCCGAACTTTCATCAGAACCACCGTGACTTCAAGTCCCAGGTGCTGCTCACCGATGACCTGGTGTGCGTGGTCGACCACCACGCGCCCCACCCGACGCCGCGCTTCAGCCTGCAGGATTTCGCCCAGCGCCGGCATGTCTTTCCCACGCCCTGGACGTCCAGTACCAACATGGTCGATGGCTGGCTCGCGCAACAGGCCCATAAACGGCAGGTTGTCGCGCGGGCCAATAGCTACAGTGCGGCGCTGAAGTTGATTGTCGGCACTGATTACCTGCTGGCCATGCCACGGCGTATCCAGCAGTTGCTGGCCAACGAACCCGGCTTCAGCCATTACGAGGCGCCCCAGGGGTTGCCGGGGTTCAGCCTGGATATGCTGTGGAGCGAGGCCAGCGATTTGGACAGCGCCAATACCTGGCTGCGCGAGCAGGTGACCAAGGCCTGCGCCGCGCAAGCGCTGGATTGACGTGTGCGGCGGGTCTCAGCGACCGATGGCGGTCTTGGTGTAGGACTCGCGGTCGATGTCCAGGACCTCGACGCACAGCTGCACCTCGACCCCGGCCGGCCATTCGCACACGTCCTGCAGGACCGCCAGCAGGCTATCGGACAATTGCTTCTTGATCGCCGGTGAACGGCCGCTGAGTATCGCCAGCCGCACCGCCACAAAGCCCCGCTCACCCATGCCGGTCCCCACGCGGAATGCGCCCACCTGCACGGCCCGACTCTTGATGTCGAACTCGTCGGCAAACTGCCCGGAACCGGCCAGCGCGTGGTTGAAACGCAGCAGCGCCACGTCCGCGTTGAGCCCTGGCAGGTTGTCGGTGTATTCCATGTGCAGGTGAGGCATTACTGTGCTCCTTGGGGTGTCGATCAAAGTGCCTACATATAGCACAGACCGCTCCTGCCACCCTCTGCGACATAAGCCTAGATCTGCGGTGCGCTGCGGTCACTCATGAAGGTTTCCAGGCGCGCGCGCAGCCAGCGTTCGGCCGGGTCGGTGTCGACGTGGCTGAGCCAGACCATGGACAGGTCCAGGGTCGGGGTGTGGAACGGGAACGGCTCCTTGAACAATTGCCCCGAGGCGGCCATGGCTGCGGCGGTGTAGTCCGGCAGGCTGGCGATCAGGTCGGTGCCCGCCAGCAAGGCCGGCAAGGCACTGTATTGCGGCACCGACAACACCACCTGGCGGGTCCGGCCAATCTCGGCCAGCCACTCATCGGCAAAGCCGCTGACGTTGGCTGTGTGCGAGACCAGCACGTGGGGCCGGGCGCAGTATTCGTCGAGGGTCAACGGCGTGTCCGAGGCGTCGGCGCGCAGGATGCTGGGCTGGATGTGGCGCAGTAATTTGCGCTTGGCGTTGGCCGGCAGGCCACGGGTCTGGCTGATGCCCACGGTGATATCGCCTGAGGCGAGCAAGTCGGGAATCCGCCAGTAGTCGACATGCTGGACCACGAACACCACCTGCGGCGCTTCCTGGCGCAAGGCGCGCAACAGCGGGGGCAGCAGGCCAAACTCGACGTCATCGGACAGGCCGATGCGAAAGGTCATGGTGCTGCTGGCGGGATCGAACTCGCGGGTCAGGCTCAGGGCCGACGACAAGGCGTCGAGCGCCGGAGACAGGTGCTGGATCAGCTCTTCGGCCCGCGCCGTGGGTTCCATGCGGTGACCGACCCGGATAAACAGCGGGTCGTTGAGCATGGTTCGCAGGCGGTTGAGGGCCGAGCTGATTGTGGGCTGGCCGAGAAACAGCTTTTCCGCCGCGCGTGTCACGTTGCGTTCGAGCATCAGCGTTTCAAACACCACCATCAGGTTGATGTCGGCCTTGCGCAGTTCATTGCGATTCATCTACCGCCCCCAGTCCCCAAGCCTGGCGACAGTTTATGAAGCCGTGGGGAGCGCCGTCCATCGGCATCGACGATTGATTGCACACCCGCGTTTAATAAATCGCGCGAGTCCACCCACGTCGTACAGCCTTTTCCTTTTTCGCCAGCAGGGCTGGTCCACAGAAAAAACCTGGTTACCCTCAAGGGAGTTTCGCCGCCTCTGCGCGAAACCGTCATCCATCAAGGAGCTACCCGTGGCCAGAGACAAAGCTAAAGACGACCTGTACTTCAACTGCACCCAGGACCATGAAGCCGAGTATGTGGCAGGGCTTTACCCCGCGACCGCGAAGAAAGAAGTCAAAGATTTCCTGGAACGGGCTTGCCGCACCAAGCTGCTGAACAACGCCACCCACCAGCAGGTGTATGACCTGATCGACAAGCAGTTGGGCTACAAACAGGCTTGAGACGAATGACGCCCGGCGGCCCCTTCACTCGGGGCGCCGGGTGCCATGAGCCACCGTCAGTTGCGGGCTTGAAGCCCTTCGATAAAGCCGGCGATTCGCCCACAGGCGTCGCTCAACGCGGCATCTGAGACAGTGAAGGAAATGCGCACGAAGCCGGCGGTGCTGGCCCCGAAGGCGCTGGCATCGAGGACCGAGACACCGGTGGCGCGGAACAGCTGCCAGGCGAAATCGGTGCTCGACAGGCCGGTATCCCGCACATCCACCAGCATGAACATGCCAGCCTCGGGCACCTTGCACTTGAGCAGCGGCACGTTGCGCAACTCGGCGACCACCAGGTCACGCCGACGGCGATACAACTCACGTGCCTGGCCGACCACCTGCTCATCCAGTTCCAGCGCCTTCAACGCGGCGGCCTGGATGAAGCCCGGCAAGCCATAGAGCATGCACAGCAGCAGGTTATCCAGGTGGCCGATCAGTTCCTGTGGCCCCACCACCCAGCCGACCCGCCAACCGGTCATGGCATGGGATTTGGACAGGCTGTTGAGCACCACGGTGCGCTCGCCCATGCCTTCCAGGGTCGCCACGCTCTGGTGTTCTCGATCGTAGGTGAGCTGGCCGTAGACCTCATCACTGATCACCCACAGGTTGTGCCGCTGGGCGACCAGGGCCACCGCCTCCAGTTCCTCGCGGGTGTAGACGTTGCCGGTGGGGTTGTTGGGCGTGGCCAGGGCGATGCCGCGGGTCTTGTCGGTCACCACCGCCTCGATGGCGGCCAGGGTCAAGCGGAAATCGTTTTCCGCCGGCTGGGCAATCGGCACCAGGCGGGCACCGCTGGCCTGGATGCTGGCCTCGTAGGTCAGGTACATCGGCGCCGGCACCAGCACTTCATCGCCGGTTTCGAACAGGCACATGGCGGTGGCGTACAAACCATTCTGCGCACCGGCCACCAGGGCCACGTTGGCGGCGGACACCGGCTGGCCGAGCAAGGCCGTCTGCTTGGCGGCAATCGCCTCGCGCAGGGCCGGGCGGCCGATCACGTGGCAGTAGTGGGTGTCGCCTTCGTTCAAGGCCTGGATCGCCGCCGCGCAGATCTCGTCGGCGGTGGCGAAGTCCGGATCGCCGATACTCAGGACGATGGCATCTTCACCCCGGGCCTGCGCATCACACGCGGCGTAGTGAATGTCCCAGGCACTGACCGTCTCACCGCTGATGCGCTGGACCATGGACGAATATTTCATGAATAACTCCTTGTGAGCCCTCGGGCCGACGTATCAACACAGTGTGAAGTCAGGCCTGTCGTTGGGGCGTTTTGCCGATACGGGCAAAGCCTTGTTCGATCAAGATCGCCAGAATGATGTAAATCACCGCTACCACCAGCAGCGGCTCATAAACCCGCAACGTTTGCGCACGCACCAGGTTGGCTGCACCGAGCAAGTCGGTGACCGCGACGGTGGAGGCCAGCGCCGTGGCCTTGAGCAGCATCACGCTCTCCCCCGCCAGGGTCGGGCGCAGCATCTGCAAGGCACGCGGCATCCACACTCGCCGCAGTACCAGCCAGGGCCGCATGCCATAGGCCCGCCCCGCTTCCAGCTCGCCACGCGGAACCGCGCGCAAGCCACCGCGCAGCACTTCGCCGACATAGGCCGAAACGCTCAGGGTCAGGGCGAACGCAACGTACCAGAAACCTTCACGCAAGTACGGCCAGAACATGCTGCCGCGAATCAACGGGAAGGTGGCGAACAGGCTACCCACGCCGTAGTAAAGCACGTAGATCTGCACCAGCAAGGGCGTGCCCCGCAGGACGCTGGTGTAGAACCGCAGGCCGTTGGCCAGGAAGCGGTTCTTCGACAAGCGCCCCAGGGCCACGCCCACCGCCATCAGGAACCCGAAAAAACCCGAGATCAGCAACAGTTGCAGGGTCAGCCCTGCCCCCTTGACCAACTCGTTGTAAAAACTGCTCAACCACTGAAAGTCCATGCCTGCCCTTCCCTATGAGTGCCGTGGCATCCAGCGTTCGAAGCGAACTTCGACCTGCCGGAACACCGAACTGGAAACCAGCGTGATCAGGTAATAGAACGCCGCGACCGCGAGGTAGAACAGCAAGTAGTGTTTGGTCGAGGCCGCGGCCTGGCGCCCGGCGGTCAGCAGTTCGCTGTAGCCGACCACGCTGATCAGCGCGCTTTCCTTGACCAGCACCAGCCACAGATTGGACAGCCCGGCGATGGCGAACGGCAGCATGCTCGGCAGGATCACCCGGCGTACCAGCATCAAGCGGTTGATGCCATAGGAGCGCGCGGCTTCGATCTGGCCGTGGGGAATCGACTCGATCGCCCCGCGGATGATCTCCCCCGAGTACGCGCCCTGCACAATGCCCAGCACCACCACGGCGGCCATGAAGCCGTTGATTTCGACACTCGGTTGACCGAGCGCCGCCATCGTCAGGTTGATCAGGTCGGCACCGGCGTAATACAGCAGCAGGATCAGCAACAGCTCCGGCACCGCGCGGTACAAGGTGGTGTAGCAATTGGCGCAGACCACCATCCAGCGTGGTCCCTTGAGTTTGACCATGGCCACGATCAAGCCGATCGACAGGCCCAGGACAAAGGCGCCCAGGGAAATACCCAGGGTTTTCACCATGCCCTGCGCCAGGGCCTGGAGCCAGCCGTCGGTAAAAAACAGCCGGGAAATTTCAGAAACAGTCATGAGCACACCTTCGCTGGGTTTGCTTGAAGTACCGGCTTACTCGAGGGCCGAGATGTCGGTCTTGAAGTAGCGCTCACGAATTTTTTCGTAGCTGCCGTCGGTACGCAGCGCTTGCAGGGCGACGTTCAGGCGCTCACGCAGCGCATCGTTGCCCTTGCGCACACCCGCCCCCACGCCGTCACCGAACAAGGGGTCGAGCGGAGCCACGCCTTTGCTCGCGAGCATGGCGTTGTCCGGCAGTTCGAGCAGCGGCTCGACCACCAACTGGTCGGCCAGCATGATATCGACACGCCCGCTGCGCAGGTCGGCGAGCAGGTCGTCCTGGTCGTTGTAGTAACGGATGGTCGAGTCCTCGGCGTAGTACTTCTTGACGAAGGCGGCGTGGGTGGTGGAACCCTGCACGCCGATGATCTTGCCCTTGAGGCCGGCCGGGGTTGGGTCCAGTTCCAGGTTGCGCTCGCCGATCCACAGGGCGCGGGTGAAGAAGTACGGCTGGGTGAAGTCGATCACCTGCTGGCGCTCGGGGGTGATCGACAGGGAGTTGAGCACCACGTCGACCTGCTGCGACTTGAGCGCCGGGATCAGACCGTCCCAGGACATTTCATTGAGGGTGCATTCGGCCTGCATACGGGCGCAGACGGCGGTGATCATCTCCGGCTCGAAGCCGCTCCAGTCGCCCTTGCCGCTCTTGAACGAGAACGGCGGATAGGGTTCCAGGGCGATGCCGAACACCAGTTTGTCCGCGGCCATCGCGCTGCTCGCGATGCCGGCCAGCAAGCAGGCTTGCAGGGTAACCAACAGAGTTTTTTTCATGCAGGGTGCCTCTTTCAGGTTGTTGTTATCGAGGTTGAAAAAACCGAGGTGATTACCCGCGGTTGTCCTGGGCCATGACAAATTGCCGGCAGCGTTCGCTGCGCGGATCCAGCAGTACCTGTTGCGGCGGGCCTTCTTCCTCGACCCGGCCCTGGTGCAGGTAAATCACCTTGCTCGACACATCACGGGCAAAGGCCATTTCGTGGGTCACCAGAATCATCGTGCGGCCTTCCTCGGCGATGCCCTGGATCACCCGCAACACTTCGCCCACCAGTTCCGGGTCGAGGGCCGAGGTTGGTTCATCGAACAGCATCACTTGCGGGCGCATGGCCAGGGCCCGGGCGATGGCCACGCGCTGTTGCTGGCCACCGGACAAAAACGCCGGGTAGACATTGCGTTTGTCGATCAGGCCGACCTTTTCCAGCAGTTGCTCGGCGTGGGCGGTGGCTTCCTTGCGGTCCTCGCCGAGCACATAGACCGGGGCTTCGATGACGTTCTCCAGCACCGTGCGGTGGGGCCACAGGTTGAAGCTCTGGAACACCATGCTCAGGCGGGTGCGCAGGCGCTCGACCTGACGCGGATCGGCGACCTGCGCGACCCCGTGGCGCCCGGTCTTGAGGCGCACTTCCTCGCCATTGATGCGCAGGCTGCCACTGCAGGGGATTTCCAGCAGGTTGATGCAGCGCAGCAGCGTGCTCTTGCCCGAGCCGCTGGAGCCGATCAGCGAGACCACCTCGCCCTCCTTGGCGCGCATCGAAATGCCCTTGAGCACGTGGTGGTCGGCGTAGCTTTTATGCAGGTCGTCAATGGCGACGACCGAGGTGTCTGCTGCCGGCTGCGGGATGTTCACGTTGGTGAGTGCTTGCACGTCTGGCTCCTCGAAGACTGGGGGTTGCGGTACGCAGGGCGGCGGGGCATTACTCGTCCTCGCGCGCCGGGATCCACCACTCCTCGCCGCGCACGGTGGTGATGTACTCCGGCCAGCGGAAACGGTGCGGCGCCTGGAAGTCGGCGGGCAGCAGGGGCGCCTGCCAGTGTTCGCCACCGATGCCACCGCCGGTGCGCTGGTCGAACTCGGCCTTGGCCGCCGCCAGCAGGTCGTCGTTGCAGAACAGGTCGAGCAAAGTGCTGGCGATGGTTTTGGCCGCCACGTCGATCATCGGGTCGATGGTCTGCGGAATGCCGCCCAGGGCGTTCGAGACCCAGTCCGGGTAGACATGGCCGGCGGGCGCGGCGAGCATCGGCCGCGCGACGAGCAGGCGCACGGTCGGGCAATGCCAGGTGTATTCGGGGTAGTCGTCGGAGGTCAGGTACTTCTGCCAGGCCGGCATTTGCAGGCGCATCTGACGTTCGCATTCCTGCGGCTCGATCAATTGTTCGATGGCCGGCAGGAAGGGTTCGGCCATCGGTTCCAGGCCCAGGTTGCGCTGGATTTCCCGGGCGATCTCGCAGGCTTCCAGGCCCCATTGCGGCGCGCCGATGGCGGCCAGGTTGTCGTAGGTGGCCTGGGCCAGTACATGGTTGGCCAGGCCACCACGGGACTTGCACACCCAGGTCTTTTTCCACTGGCAACCGGTGGCCATCGCAGCGGCGGCGGCATTGTTGTCCATCACCGAGGAGATGGTTTCGGCCTGCTCGATCGAATCGCAGCGCAGCAGGTACTGGATCTGCGACAGATGCGGCGGCAGGTTATCGGCGGTGGCCTGGCCGGCGGTGAGGATGGCTTCGTTGTAGCTCCACAGGCCGGTGAACGGCAGGGTCGAACGACGCAGGCTTTCGTTGAGGTTGTAGAAGTGCATCAGCGCATCGTTGGCCCCGGGCGCGCGGGCGGCCAGGTGGTTCTGCGGGATGGGGCTGTAGCGGTCGGCGGCGATCCAGTTCTCGGGATCTTCGCAGGTGAAGCTGTAGATGTAGGCGTAGGCGATCCCGCAATGGGTATCCCAGGTGGTGGTGTTGTTCAGCGGCAACATATAGGTGGGGTGAAAGCTGATGGCCGCATCCAGGTTGTCGTAGTACCCCTTGGCGGCGTGCACCGGCTTGGAGGCGCGCAGCTTTTCGGCCGGCTCGCCGAAGAAGCGGATGGTGCCCTGGATGCCGAACTCGAGCATCGCCGCCTTGGCCGCCAGCACCCCACCCAGGGCACTGATGCCCAGCGCCGAATGCGGATCGGTGTGCCCGGGGGCAAACCGCGACAGACCCTCACGCGGCATCTTGCGGGTGGTCGCCGCCTGGCAATTGCCGGGGACCGCGTCGTACTCGGCGTAGGTCGCCAACACCGGGCCATTGCCGTTGCTGAAGGTGGCGCAGAAGGCGGTCGGCATGCCGCCACTGCCCTCTTCCACGGTGAAGCCTTCCTTGCGCAGCAGCTCTACATACCAGGCGCAGGACTTGTACTCGCGAAACGCCGGTTCCGCGTAGTGCCAGATGATCTGGTGCCAATCGGACAACTGCTGGCGGTGCTGGTCGATCCATTTACGGGCAAATCGTTTCTGCAATTCCATGCGGCTCTCTCCCAAGGGATTCGGCAAAGGGGTGCTCAGGCAGACAGGAAGGCTGCGGCGTCCAGTTCCAGCAGGACCGGCTGGCGGGTGTCGGCCAGGCGGATCAGTGCTTCGCGCAACTGCTCGCGGCTGCTCACCGACTGGTGCTGGACGTGGCAGGACTTGGCCAGCGCGGCGAAGTCCGGCGGCAGGATGTCGACACCCAGCGGCGGGATTTCGCGGGCGGTCATGTAGTCGCGGATCTCGGCGTAGCAATGGTTGTTCCACAGCACCACGATCACCCCCGCCTCGGCCTCACGCGCAGCGATCAGCTCGGCGCTGGAGAACTGCACCCCGCCGTCCCCCACCACCGCCAGCACCGGGCGCTCGGGCATCGCCAGCTTGGCGCCGATCGCCGCCGGCAAGCCGTAGCCCAGGGTGCCGAAACCGGTGCCGGCGTTGAACCAGCTGTTGGCTTGCGGCGCCCGGTAGCCGAGCGCGCCCTGGTACACCGGCTGGGTCGAGTCGCCGACCACAATCGGTGCCGGCAGGCTGTCGCGCAGGGTGTCGAGCATGTGCTGCATAACGTTTTGCTTGGGGCTCCAGCTCGCCCGCTCGGCGGCATTGACCCGCGCCACGCTGAGGCCGGCCCAGTCGCAGGCGGAGCGTTCAGGCACGGCATTGAGGAGCGCCTGCAGACCTTGCCCGGCGTCGCCCAGCAAACCGACATCGGCACGGGCCGCGCCGAGAATCTGCAGCGGGTCGATGTCCAGGCGAATCAGCGGCGCATTCAAGACCAGCGGCCCGAGGCCAAAGAAGTCGTAGTCGGTTTCGCCCAGCTCGGTGCCGACCGCCAGGACCACATCGGCCTCGGCAAACAACGCCCGGCCATGGGCCGACGACTGCACGCCATCGAGCAGCAACGGATGCTCCGGCGCCAGCAGGCCACGGGCATTGGTGGTCAGGGCGACGGGGGCCTGCAGCCGCTCGGCCAGCGCTTGCAGCACCGGGCCGGCACGTCGGGCG
Source organism: Pseudomonas kielensis (assembly GCF_014236655.1). Taxonomy (GTDB): domain Bacteria; phylum Pseudomonadota; class Gammaproteobacteria; order Pseudomonadales; family Pseudomonadaceae; genus Aquipseudomonas; species Aquipseudomonas kielensis. Next base: position 23,540 of record NZ_JACMYG010000019.1, on the reverse strand, counting down.
CCGCCACCTGCGAGGATCAATGGCTTGCGCGCGGCGGCCAGCAGTTGCACCGCCGCGTCGATATTCACCGCGGCCGGAGCCGGGGCTTGCGGCAAGGTGCGCGGGCGCAGGTCGAGGCCATCAGCTGGCATCTCCAGCACGTCGAGGGGGATTTCGATGTGCACCGGCCGCGGCCGCGCACAACTGAACAGCGCAAAGGCGCGGGCCAGCAGTTCGGGCAATTCCTGTGGGCGCTGCAGGGTATGGCTGAAGGCGCAGACCCCGGAGACGACGGCACGCTGGTCGGGCATTTCATGCAGGTAGCCGTGGCCCAGGCGCTGGTGCTCGCGGCGGCTGGTGGTGGAGATCACCAGCATCGGCACCGAGTCGGCGTAGGCCTGGCCCATGGCGGTGAGGATATTGGTCATGCCGGGGCCGGTAATGATGAAGCACACTCCCGGCTTGCCGCTGGCGCGGGCATAACCGTCGGCCATGAACCCGGCACCCTGCTCGTGCCGTGGGCTGATGTGGCGCAGCGAACTGCCGTGCAATCCGCGATACAGCTCGACCGTGTGCACGCCGGGAATGCCGAACACCGACTCCACGCCGTAGCCTTCGAGTAACTGGACGAGCGCCTGGGCACAACTGGTCATGCGAGCACCTCTGTATTGTTATGGTTATGTCAGGCATGCGCGGCCTGATTCGAGGGCTCTAGTATTGGTGACAAAACAATTACATCAATCGAAATAAATTTGCGTCTTTGTCCAATTTAATTGAACAGAGCGGCCGTCGATGACGGGGCGAAAGGATCATATTGCTCACCAGTGGCGGGCAAATTATTCGATTGTGGGGGTCGGTGTTTTTCATAAAGATGCTGCGACGGCCCCCATAAGGAAGACCCCATGCACGTCCGGCACCACCCCCTCTTGACCCGCAATCCCTGCACCCAGCGCCAGCTGATCAGCCTGCATTACGGTCAGCCCGGGGGCGCCGGCAAGGTGTACCTGCAAGCCAGCCTGCACGCCGACGAGTTGCCCGGCATGCTGGCGCTGCATCATTTGCGTTTGCTGCTGGACGAGGCTGAGGCCCGTGGCGAGGTCCTCGGGGAAATCGTGCTGGTGCCGATCGCCAACCCGATCGGCCTGGAACAGACCCTGATGCACGATGCCATGGGTCGTTTTGACTTCAACAGCGGCGAGAACTTCAACCGGCGTTACCCGGACCTGGCGCAGATGATCCAGGCGCAGCTTGGCGCTGAGCTGAACGACGACCCGCAACACAACCAGCAGCTCATTCGCCGCGCCATGGCCGCAGCCTTGAAGCGAATGTTGCCGGGCAGCGAGCTCGACTCCCTGCGCCAGGCCCAACTGCTGCTGGCCCACGACGCCGATTTCGTCCTCGACCTGCATTGCGACGCCCAGGCGGTGGTCCACCTGTACGGCGAAACCCCCTATCAGGCCCAACTCGAACCGCTGGCCCGCTACATCGGCGCCCAGGCCACCCTGCTGGCCAGCGGCACCGGTGCCGGCTCGTTCGACGAAGCCTGCGGTCAACCCTGGTGGCGTCTGGCACAACAGTTCGCCGGCCGCTTCCCGATCCCCTCCGGCTGCGTCGCCGCCACCGTCGAGTTGCGCGGCGAAGCACAAGTCGAACACCCACTGGCCCGCCAGGACGCCGCCGCGCTCTACGCCTTCCTTCAACACCGGGGCCTGCTCGCCGGCACCCCGCCGCCACTACCCGCCCTGCTCCAGCCCATCACCCCCTTCGACGGCTCCCTGACCCTGCGCGCCCCGTGCGCCGGGCTGGTGGTGTTCCTGCACAGCCCGGGCGCCTGGATCGAGCGCGATCAACCGTTGGTCCACATCATTGACCCCATCAGCGGCACGACCCAGGTGGTGTGCAGCACCACGAGTGGGGTGATGTACATGCGCAGCGCCATCCGCTTTGCCGCGGCGGGAGTGGAGTTGTGCAAGGTGGCGGGAGCGGTGCCGTTGGCGGGTGGGGTGGTGGTTTCGGCGTGATCGGTATGCCAAGAAAGCACTGAGTCACCTCGAGTCTTATGTGAGAGCCGTCTGCTTGCTATGGCCGCGAGCATAACCCCCTGCTCACCGGTGAAACGTGGCGCTCTTGGGACCATCGCGAGCAAGCTCGCTCATTCAGTGATGAGTAGTCCTTAACTACGCTGGCAGCGTCCCGAAGATAAAAAACACAGAACGAAAAAGCCCCCGTGCTTTTCAGCGACGGGGGCTTTTTCTATGTAATGGCGGAGAGATAGGGATTCGAACCCTAGGTACCGGTGAAGGTACAACGGATTTCGAATCCGTCCCATTCGGCCACTCTGGCATCTCTCCAACGGCGCGCATCATAACAGCAGCTTCACCGAATGCAAACCCTAAAGTGAATTTTTTTCCGTGCTATCAGATGCTTGCGTCGATTACAGCGGTACGCCAAGGCGGTTGGCGACTTCTTCGTAGGCTTCGATGACGTCGCCCAGACCCTGGCGGAAGCGGTCCTTGTCCATTTTCTTGCCGGTGGCTTTGTCCCACAGGCGGCAGCCGTCCGGGCTGAATTCGTCGCCCAGGACGATGCTGCCGTCATGGAATACGCCGAATTCGAGCTTGAAGTCGACCAGCAGCAGGCCGGCGTCGTCGAACAGTTTGCTCAGCACTTCGTTGACCTTGAGCGACAGTTCTTTCATGCGAACCAGTTGCTCGGCAGTGCCCCAACCGAACGCCACGACGTGGGATTCGTTGATGAACGGGTCGCCCTTGGCGTCGTCCTTGAGGAACAGTTCGAAGGTGTAAGGGTTGAGCTTCATGCCCTCCTCCACACCCAGGCGCTTGACCAGGCTGCCGGCGGCGTAGTTACGCACGACGCATTCAACCGGGATCATGTCCAGCTTCTTCACCAGGCACTCGTTGTCGCCCAGCAGTTTGTCGAATTGGGTCGGCACGCCGGCGGCTTCGAGTTTCTGCATGATGAAGGCGTTGAACTTGTTGTTCACCATGCCTTTGCGGTCAAGCTGTTCGATGCGCTTGCCGTCGAACGCCGAGGTGTCGTTGCGAAACAGCAGGATCAAACGGTTAGCGTCGTCGGTCTGGTAAACCGACTTGGCTTTGCCGCGGTAGAGTTCTTCACGTTTTTCCATGATGGGCTCCGCTTGCTAAGTAGATGGGCTAGGCGATATGTCGCCAGTCGAGCCCTGAATCTTGATCGGCCAGTTGCAGCCAGTCCGGGTCGCACCCGAGGGTGTCGACAAAACATTGCCGGGCCAGCTGCGGCAGGTTGTTCTTGCTGCTCAGATGGGCCAGTACCAGGTGTTGCAGGTCTTTCCAGCCCAACTCGGACACCAGGAATGCCGCCTGGTGGTTGTTCAAATGTCCCAGCTCACCCCCCACCCGCTGCTTGAGAAAGGTCGGGTAGTGACCACGAGCCAAACGGTCGCGGCAGTGGTTGGACTCGATCATCAACGCATCGAGGTCCTTGTAGCCGTCCAGCACGGTGGCGCAGTACGAACCCAGGTCGGTCAGCAGACCAAAACGCCGGGTGCCGTCACTGAAGACGTACTGCGTCGGCTCCTGCGCGTCGTGGGCCACGGCGATCACGCCAATGTCCAGCCCGCCGATCTGCAGATGGTCTCCCCCGGCCACGAACCCTGCCGGATCAACCGGCTTGCGCATCCCGCGCAAGGTGCCACGACTGAGGTAAACCGGAATATTGTAGCGCCGAGACAGCAAACCCACGCCATGCACGTGGTCGGCATGTTCGTGGGTCACCAGTATCGCGCTCAGTTGCGCCGGGTTTATCCCCAGGCGCAGCAGGCGTTTTTCGGTTTCTCGCAGGGAGAAACCACAATCGACCAGCACGACGGTGTCGTCACTGGCTATCAGCGTGCCGTTCCCTTGGCTACCGCTGCCGAGAACGGCAAAACGCATCAGATCAGCCCAGGTTGTCCTGAATCACGCCCAACACTTTGCGCGCCACTTCAGCCGGCGCAACGGTGTTGATGTCTTTCTCGACGGTCACCTGGACGTTCTCGCCGACCTTGCTCAGGCGCACCTGGTAACGCTCGGCGCGGGCCTCGACTTCTTCCTTGACCGGAGAGCTGCCGAACAGGCTGGCGAAGAAGCCAGGCTTCTCGTCTTTGCGCTCGGCTTTTTCGGCCAGGTTGATGTAGTACAGGCCCAGGCTGCGGTTGATGTCTTCGACGCGCCATTCGCCTTGCTCCAGCGCGCGACCCACGCTCGACCAGGCACGGTCCAGATCGTTGCCGACGTTGAGCACCGGGTTGCCGCTGCCGTCTTCGATCAGGCTGACACGGCTTGGGGTATCGAAATCACGGGAAGCGAGCATCGACACCGAACCGCCCTTCTCGGAGATGCGGCTCATGCTGACCAGCATGTCGTCGACCAGCGCAGCGTCCAGGCCAGTGTTGACCGAACGGTTGGTGAAGGCCACGTCGTCGCTGCTGCCGGCAGGACGCTCGGCGCTGACCACGTAGACTTCACTGGTGTTGCGCTGCACGCCTGGCTCGATGCGCACCCGTACGCGGGTTTCGGCATCGGAGGCCACGCCGGCGCTGGCCAGGCGTTTGGTCATGGTTGCCGACAGTTCGTCGGAACGCTGCCAGGTGGTGGTGAATTCGCCGGTTTGCGGACGCTGCTGGTCCAGGCGGAAACCGTTGTCCTGGAAGAACTGCACCGCCACTGGCCAGACTTCGGCCGGTGGACGCTGCGCCATCACCCAGCGCGAGTCGCCGCTTTTCTGCAGGCTGTAGTCGCTGGCCTCGGCAATTGCCGTCAACGGCTGCGGACGTGGCACCACGTACTCGCCCTTGACGGTGTCGTCGGCCACGTTGCGCGGGATCGGCAGCAGTGGGTCCAGGCGCTTGGCGGTCTGGACATCCGGCGGCAGTTGCATCGGGGCAGTCTGTTGCGCTTCGAGGTAATCGCTACCACGGTCACGGAAATAACCTTCCGGGCCCCAGACCCATCCACAGCCACTGGTGCTGGAGATAATCAAGGCAAGTGCGGAAAGTCCGGCCAGTCGCTTCATGCGTATTACTTCCTCAATTAAACCAATACGCCGGACTGGCGCAGGGCCTGTCGCAGCGGTTCGTGACAGGCTTCGCTGAGCCAGGTGAGCGGCAGACGGATACCGTCCGGCATCAGGCCCATCTCATGCAGCGCCCATTTCACGGGGATAGGGTTGGACTCGATAAACAGGGTTTTATTGAGTGGCATCAGTTTTTCGTGGATCGCCCGTGCGGTCACGGCGTCACCCTTGAGGGCGGCGTTGCACAGGTCGGCCATGTCGCGCGGGGCAACGTTGGCGGTCACCGAGATGTTGCCTTTGCCGCCCAGCAGGATCAGTTCCACGGCAGTGGCGTCGTCACCGGAGAACACCAGGAAGTCCTCGCTCACGCCATCGAGGATGGCCTTGGCGCGGGACAGGTCGCCTGTGGCTTCCTTGATCCCGATGATGTTGTTCACGGTCGACAGGCGGATCACGGTCTCGGCCTGCATGTCGCACGCCGTGCGGCCCGGTACGTTGTAGAGGATCTGCGGGATGTCGACGGCTTCGGCGATGGCCTTGAAGTGCTGGTACAGGCCTTCTTGCGTCGGCTTGTTGTAGTACGGCGTCACCAGCAGGCAGGCATCGGCGCCGGCGGTCTTGGCATTGGAGGTCAGCTCGATCGCTTCACGCGTCGAGTTGGCGCCGGTACCGGCGATCACCGGGATACGCCCGGCTACCTGCTTGACCACATAACGAATCACTTCGATATGTTCGTTTACGTCGAGGGTTGCCGACTCACCCGTGGTACCGACGGCCACGATGGCGTGGGTGCCGTTTTGCAGGTGAAAGTCTACCAGTTTGCTGAGGCTGTCCCAGTCCAGACGACCCTGTGCATCCATGGGTGTGACCAGTGCCACCATACTGCCCGCAATCATGCAACCGCTCCTGCCGGAAAAAGAGAGCGGTAATGGTACTGGCGCCAAGATGCTTGCACAAGCGAAGTACTGCGCTCATGCCATTCCCCTTGGCGCCGCTTTTCGCTACCCTTCAGACTTTGATCAGTACCGACAGGCTCGTGCGCCGGGTTCAAGCCTCCATTTTCGGCTCCACAAGCCCCGCCCCTGCGTTGCCATCTACCCGAACTCACCTTGTTTGAGCTCGAAGCAACCCTCTGGCTCAGGCTTTGTTGATAGCGCATCCGGACCCACACCCGACGAATCAGCCTATAAACGTACCGACCGCTCATCGCTTTAGGAATGCTGCATGTCCACCCCCACAGTTCGCGAACAATTCCTTGTCATCAGTGCCCTCGGCGCCAACCCCATGGAGCTGACTAACGTCCTGTGCCGCGCCAGCCATGAAAATCGCTGCGCCGTGGTCACCTCCCGCCTGACTCGCCATGGCGAGTGCAGTGCACTCATTCTGGAGATTTCCGGTTCCTGGGACGCCCTGGCGCGCCTGGAAGCCGGTCTTCCGAGCCTGGCCAAGAAACACGCCTTCACCGTCAACGTGGTGCGCAGCGCAGCGCTGGAAAACCGCCCGCAGGCCCTGCCGTATGTGGCCTACGTCAGTTCCGCCTACCGCTCGGACATCGTCAATGAGCTGTGCCAGTTCTTCATCGACCATAACGTCGAGCTGGAAAACCTGACCTGCGACACCTATCAGGCCCCCCAGACTGGCGGCACCATGCTCAACGCCACCTTCACCGTGACCCTGCCGGCCGGTGTGCAGATCAGTTGGTTGCGCGATCAGTTCCTCGATTTCGCCGACGCGCTGAACCTGGACGCGCTGATCGAACCGTGGCGCCCACAGAACCCAATGTAAGGAAGCTTTCATGGCCGTCGCTATCGACCAACCGGTCGCCGACTTCGAAGTCCCCGCTACCAGCGGGCAGACCGTCAGCCTGGCCGCCCTCAAGGGCAAGCAGGTGGTGATCTACTTCTACCCCAAGGACAGCACGCCGGGCTGCACCACCGAGGGCCAGGGTTTTCGTGACCAGTACCCGCAGTTTGTCGCGGCCAACACCGAAGTGTTCGGCGTTTCCCGCGACAGCCTGAAGTCCCACGAGAACTTCAAGTGCAAGCAGCAGTTCCCCTTCGAGCTGATCAGCGACAAGGACGAAGCCCTGTGCCAGCTGTTCGACGTGATCAAGTTGAAGAAGCTGTATGGCAAGGAGTACATGGGGGTTGATCGCAGCACCTTCCTGATCGACCAGCACGGCGTGCTGCGTCAGGAATGGCGCGGGGTGAAAGTGCCGGGGCATGTGGATGCCGTATTGGCGGCGGCCCAGGCGCTGGCCAAGGGCTGATTTGTTCGGCGCCTGGGATGACGCCACTGCGAGCAGGATCGGTGTAAACCCTGCTCGCGATGGGCCCGACGCTACAACAGCGGCGAAACCACCGGTTCCTTGCGCGGCCAGGCATCCAGCACGGCCTTGAACAGCGTCGCCAGGGGAATCGCGAAGAACACGCCCCAGAACCCCCACAGCCCACCGAACAGCAGCACCGCGCAGATAATCGCCACCGGGTGCAGGTTGACCGCTTCGGAGAACAGCAACGGCACCAGCACGTTGCCATCCAGGATCTGGATGATCCCGTAGACCGCCATCAGGTAGATGAACTGATCGCTCCAGCCCCACTGGAACAAGGCAATCAGCATCACCGGCACGGTCACCACCACCGCGCCGACATAGGGCACCACCACGGACACCCCGACCAACAGCGCCAGCAGCGCCGAGTAGTTGAGGCCCATGGCGACAAAACCGATGTAGGTCACCCCGCCGCAGATGGCCATTTCCATGACCTTGCCGCGAATGTAGTTGGCGATCTGCCGGTTCATTTCCTGACCGACCCGAGTCATCAGCGCCCGCTCACGCGGCAGGTAGCCGAGTACCCAGCGGCCGATCATGGCCCGGTCCTTGAGGAAGAAGAACACCAGGATCGGCACCAGCACCAGGTAGATCATGATGTTGACCAGCAGGGGCAGGCTCGACAGCGAGAAGGTCAACGCCCACTGGCCGAACTTGCCGATTTCGCTGCGCGCCACTTCGATGGCCCGCAGCACCTGCTCGTCCGACACCAGGTGCGGATATCGCTCAGGCAGCAACAGCAGCAACGACTGCCATTTGGCGAGCATCCCGGGCAGTTCGTTGAACAGGGTGATGAGCTGATGCCAGAGCAAGGGCACCACCACCACGATGAACACCAGCAACACCCCCATGAACAGCGCGAACACCAGCCCCACCGCGACCCCGCCAGGCAGGCGCAGGCGCTCCAGGGTGCTGACCAGGCCCTGCATCAGGTACGCCAGGACCATGCCCGCCAACACGGGCGCAAGCATGCCGCCCAGAGTCAGCACGGCGGTGAAGGCCAGGATCAGGAGGACGGCCAGTACCACCGCTTCTTCGTCGGAGAAGTAGCGCTGAATCCAGTCGCGTAGCACTTTGAACATCAATGATCCTTAAGGGTAGGCAGCCAGTCAGGCTTTTTTCAGCCAGTAGCGATAGACACCGGCTTGGTCTTCTTCGCGCAGCAGGGTATGACCGGCCAAACGGGCAAAGGTGCGAAAGTCGCGCTGCGAGCCGGCATCGGTGGCGATCACCTTGAGCACGGCGCCACTGGGCAGGCCATTGAGCGCCATCTTGGCCTTGAGCAGCGGCAACGGGCAATTGAGCCCACTGGCGTCCAGTTCGGCATCATGGGCTACAGCGTCGGTCATGACTTCACTCCGCACAGGTGATTGAGCCGCCTAGAATATCTGGTCCCGAGGCAAGTGTCCGGCTACAGTAAGCTCTTTGTCGACTAAGGCTTTGTGCATGAATTTTCTGCGCCCCACGCTGCTGACGCTCGCTTGCCTGCTTGCCTCACCAGGCTTCGCCGACGACTTGCCGTCACTTGGCGACGCCAGTTCTGCCATCGTCTCGCCCCAGCAGGAGCATGACCTGGGGCGCGCCTGGCTGGCCATGCTGCGCAGCCAGGTGTCACAACTCAATGACCCCCAACTGAAAAACTACGTGGAAACCAGTGTCTATCGCCTGGTGGAAACCAGTCAGTTGAACGACCGGCGTCTTGAGTTCATCCTGATCAACAGCCCGCAGCTCAACGCCTTCGCTGCGCCAGGCGGGATTGTCGGGGTCAACGGTGGCCTGTTTCTCAACGCCCAGACCGAAGGCGAGTACGCCTCGGTACTGGCCCACGAATTGGCGCACTTGTCGCAACGCCACTTCGCCCGCGGCGTAGAAGCCCAGCAACGCATGCAAGTGCCGATGATGGCCGCCCTGCTCGCCGGGATCATCGTGGCCGCGGCTGGCGCCGGTGACGCCGGGATCGCGGCAATTGCCGGGACCCAGGCTGCCGCGATCCAGGAGCAACGGCGCTTCTCCCGGCAGAACGAGCAGGAGGCCGACCGCATCGGCATCGTCAACCTGGAGAAAGCAGGCTACGACCCGCGCTCGATGCCGAGCATGTTCGAACGGCTGGGGCGCCAGTACCGCTTCGATGCCAAGCCGCCGGAATTCCTCCTGACGCACCCGGTGACCGAATCGCGGATCGCCGACACCCGCAACCGCGCTGAACAGGCTCCCATCGGTGGCAAGGAAGACACCCAGACCTATCAGCTGATTCGCGCCCGCGTACAGTTGCACTACGAAGAAACCCCGGGCCTGGCCGCCAAGCGTTTTCGCGCGCAGCTGGACGAAAACCCGAAAAACGACGTGGCGCGTTACGGCCTGGCCATTGCCCAGATCAAGGCCGGCCAGCTCAGCGATGCCCGCGAGAGCCTGAAACCGCTCCTGGCCAAGGCACCGAACGAAATCATCTACAACCTGGCCCAGGTCGACCTGGACATGGCCAGCAATCGCCTGCCCGACGCGCAAAGCCGGGTCGACCGGATGCTCAGCCAGTTCCCGCGCAACTACCCGCTCAACCAGGTGCGGGTTGACCTGCTGCTCAAGCAGAATCGCCCAGCCGATGCCGAAAAGGCCCTGGAAGCCCTGCTCAAGACGCGGCCGGACGACCCGGATGTCTGGTACATGGTTGCCGAAACCCGCGGCCTGTCCGGCAACATCATTGGCCTGCACCAGGCACGCGCCGAGTATTTCGCGCTGGTCGGCGACTACCGCCAGGCCATTCAGCAACTGGACTTCGCCAAGCGGCGCGCCGGCAGCAATTTCCCGCTGTCGTCGCGGATCGATGCGCGGCAACGCGAGCTCATGGAACAGGAGCGGATGATCAAGGACATGATGGGCTGACCCTTCCCGCCCCCACGAAAAAGCCCCTCGATGAGGGGCTTTTTTGTACCGCAGGTTTAACCCACCGGCATCAGGCCATCTGAATGATGGTCTGCATGATGGTGCTCTGGGTGGAGATGGTCTTGGCGTTGGCCTGGTAGTTGCTCTGGCCCTTGATCAGGTCCACCAGCTCATTGGTCAGGTTGACGTTGGAGTCTTCCAGGGAGTTGGACACCACCGAGCCCAGGGTGCCCGTCTGGCCGGCGTCGTATGCGGCGAAACCGGACAGGTAGGTCTCCTTCCAGCTCGTGCCGCCGGCGGCCTGCAAGCCCTGCTCGTTGTTGAAGCTGGCCAGGGTGACCTGGCCGATCGCCTTGGACTTGCTGTTGCTGAAGTTGGCGAACAGCGTACCGGTACCGTCGATGGTCAGGTTGGTGATCTGGCCGGTGGCGTAGCCGTCCTGGGTTGGCAGGTTGCGGATGGTCGCCGAGTTGTACTGGGTGGTCAGGGCCAGGTCGTTGGTGACCCCCGTGGCATTGCCCACCGCACCGTTGGCCGTCCACACGCCATCCTTGACCGTACCCGGGGTCCAGACGCCCGCCCCCATGACAATCGAGTTGCCGCTGACGGTGTACGGGCTGCCGCTGGCCGGTGCGTCGATGTCCAGCAGCTTGCCGTCGGAACCGAAGTTCATGGTCATGGCCGCCTGGTTGCTCGGCGTTGCCGGCGAACCGAGGCTGGCCGGGACGAAGGCCGAGCCGTCCGGGTTGCGTCCCCCTACCAGGGTGTAGGTCTGCCAGGTGTTGGCGCCGGTCTTGACCACGTACTGGTCCAGGTTGTGCTGGTTGCCCTGGCTGTCGTAGATCGGGGTGGTGAACATGTCGGTGTAGGTGTCGATCTTGGTCGGGTCGAACGGGGTGACCGCCGGATCGATGATCGGCTTGCTGGAGTTCAGGTTGATGCTCGAGGAAATGTTGCCGGTGGTTTTCGGCTGCAGGTTCGACTGGTCGATTTTCAGGTCGCCGATCACATCCTTGAGGATTTTGCCGTTCTCATCGACCGCATAACCCTGCAAGCGCGCGGTGCCGGCACTGTTGGTGATGAAGCCGTCCTTGTCGACATTGAAGGTACCGGCGCGGGTGTAGGTCAGCGAGCCGCCGTCATTGAGCACGAAGAAGCCCGAACCGCGGATGGCCATGTCCAGCACGTTGCCGGTGTTGGTCACATCACCCTGGCGAAATTGCTGGGAGACGTTGGCCAGGCTCACGCCGCTGCCGATGGACTTGTTGCCGTTACCCAGCTTGCTTGCCGCGTACACGTCTTCGAACTCCACCCGGGAGGATTTGAAGCCGGTGGTGGCGACGTTGGCAATGTTGTTGCCGGTAACGTCGAGTTGTTTGTTGGCCGCATAGAGACCGCTAAGGCCGATATTAAAAGACATATTCCACTCCTTGTTGCCGCGCTAGCCGGCTCTATAGACCGATGGTCTGTACTTTGGACAGGGCGATGGAGCCCATGTTGGCGAGGTTCAACATCATCTCGCCGCCGGTCTGGCTCAGGGTCACGCTGTTGACGGTCGCCGGCAGGTAGGTGATCAGGTCAGTGGCCTTGCCGTCGATCTGCGCACTGGCCTTGAAGGTGTAGGTACCCGGGTCGACTTTCTCGCCCGCGGTGTTGGTGCCGTCCCAGACGAAACTGGCATTGCCCTGGCCCTGGCTGCCCAGCTCGATGGTTTTCACCGCCTTGCCGTCCTTGTCGCTGATGGTCACCGTGGTGCCGGCCACCGAGGCCGGAATGACCACCGAGCCGGTCATGCTCTTGGTGCTGTCGACATAGGCCGAGCCGGTCTGGACCACCACCGAACGGCCCACCAGCGAGGACGCCTGCAGGGCCTGGGACGATTTGAACGAGCTCGATATGTTGTTCACCGAGGAGTTCAGGGTGGTGATGCCTTCCAGGCTGCTGAACTGCGCCAACTGGGCAACGAACTCGCTGTTGTCCTGCGGGTCGAGGGGGTTCTGGTTCTTCAGTTGAGTCACCAGCAGTTGCAGGAACGCGTCCTTGCCCAGCTCGTTCTTGCCAGTCTTGCTGCCAGCAGCGGCCGCCAGGCCATCATTGCTGGTCTTGGTGACGGTGGTCTTGGAGTTCGCAAGAATGTCGTTGAGACTCGGGCCACTGGTGGAATCGGTAACACTCATCGAAGCTGCCCCTTATCACTGACCGAGGGTCAGGACCTTCTGCATCATGGTCTTGGCGGTGTTCATCATTTCCGCGTTGGTCTGGAACGAACGGCTGGCGGAAATCATGTCGGCCATCTCTTCAACCACGTTGACGTTGGGGTAGTAGACGTACCCCTTGGCGTCAGCTGCCGGGTGGTTGGGCAAGTAGCGGGCTTCCAGATTGCTCTGGTCCTCGACCACGCCCAGCACTTGCACGCCCTGGCCGGCCGCATCCTGATTCTGGAACAGCGAGTCGCCGCCGCCCGCCTGGCCGCCCTGGAACATGGTGGCAAACACCGGGTGCCGGGCACGGTAGGTCTGGTCGATGCTCGAGGAGACGGTCTCGGCGTTGGCGATGTTACTGGCCACGGTATTCAGGCGCGTGGTCTGGGCACTCATGCCACTACCGGCAATATTAAAAACACTCGACAGGGACATGGATTATTCTCCGCGCAGGGCTGCTACCAGCCCTTTGAATTTGCTATTGAGCAAGGTGAAGCTGGCCTGGAAGTTCACCGAGTTCTCGGCGTAGCTGGCCTGTTCCAGCTGGGCGTCCACGGTGTTCTGGTCGATCGAGGGCTGCATCGGCGTGCGGTACAGCAACGACTCGTCAGCACTGCTCAGGCCCTGGGCTTCGATATGACGGCTATTGGTCTTGTTCAAGGCGAAGCTGCCGTTCTTGCTCTTGTCGGCCTGGGCGGCCAGGACCGCCGAGAAATCCAGGTCCCGCGCCTTGTAGTTCGGGGTGTCGGCGTTGGTGATGTTGTTGGCCAGCACTTCGGCGCGCTGGGCGCGGAAGCTGAGGGCTTGTTGGTGGATACCGAGCGCTTTATCGAAGCTGATGCTCATGTCGGAAACCTTTGGGTGACCTGATTTTTCGTAACAGGCTCAAAGCAAGCCCCGTGCCAGCTTGCCAGCCCCCGCAAACAGGGGCCCTGGCCGGAAGCGGCAAGGCGGCAATGCCAGAAAAGCGGCAAGCGTCTTCCGGCACCTGCCGCTTTTCTGCCGCCCTGGGCGGCTCGACAGGCTTGCAACAAGGATTATGCAGCACGATAAAAAACGGGAGCCCCTGAGGACTCCCGCTTTTTTTACCACCTGACCATCACTTGGCCTGGTAGATGATCCCCGGACTGCACTGGACCATCTGGTAGTGATCCGGCAGGCCGTTGAGGGCTTCGGATGCACCGAGGAACAAGTAACCACCCGGCTTGAGCGTACTGTGAATGCGCAACAGGATGTCCTTCTTCACTTCGGCAGAGAAGTAGATCAGCACGTTGCGGCAGAACACGATGTCGAATTTGCCCAGGCTGGCATAGCTGTCCAGCAGGTTGAACGAGCGGAACTCCACCCGGCTCTTGATCGGCGCCTTGACCGCCCAGCGCCCCGGCCCTTTCGGGTCGAAGTAACGCTGCAGGCGCTCGGGCGAAAGACCGCGACCGATCGCCAGGCTGTCGTACTCGCCGGACTTGCAGTTGGTCAGCATGGTCCCGGAAAGGTCGGTGGCAACAATCTGCACCCCCATCCGCAACTGGCCCATGTTGCTCCGCTCGAACTCGTCAATCGACATCGACAGCGAATAGGGTTCCTGCCCCGACGAACAGGCCGCCGACCAGATGCGCAGGCGCTGGCCGGGACTGGCCTTGATCGCCTCGGGCAAGACCTTGTTCTTCAGCACTTCAAACGGGTAGGTGTCACGAAACCAGAGGGTTTCGTTGGTGGTCATCGCATCCACAACCATCTCGCGCAACCCACCGCGCGGCTGGACCTGGATGCGCTGGACCAGTTCACCCAACGACTTGATGCCTTGCTGTTCCATCAGTTTGTTGAGACGGCTCGAGACCAGATACTGTTTGTTTTCACCGAGCAAAATGCCACAGGCTTTTTCCAGGAAGACCCGGAACTGTTCGAAATCCAAATTACCCGTAGACAAAGATGCCGCCTCTTAAATCGTGTTGATCGCCAGGGGCAAAGGCCACCTAGCTGATATCTGCTGCTTTGATCCGGTCGACTACCCGGGATGCCAGGTCATCAGGACGGAACTTGGCCAGGAAGTCATCGGCACCGACTTTCTTGACCATCGCCTGATTGAACACGCCTGACAACGAAGTATGCAGGATGATGTGCAGCTTTTGCATGCGCGGGTCGTTGCGGATCTCGGCCGTGAGGGTGTAGCCGTCCATTTCCGGCATCTCGATGTCGGAAATCATCATCAGGAATTCCTCTTCCGGCTTCTTGCCCTCGTCCACCAGCTTGCGCAGGTAGTCCAGCGCTTGCCGGCCGTCGTTCAACGCCACGACCTCGACCCCCACCGTCTGCAGGCAACGAGAAACCTGCTTGCGCGCCACCGACGAGTCATCGACCGTCAGCACCCGCAACGACAGCGCCTTGTGCTGCGTCTCGTCATCCACCACCCCGGCGGAAATCGCTTCCGGTGCCGGTGCCACTTCGGCCAGGACCTTCTCGACGTCGATGATTTCCACCAACTGATTGTCGACCCGCGTCACCGCCGTCAGGTAGTGATCGTGGCCGGTGCCCTTGGGTGGCGGATGGATCTCCTCCCAGTTCATGTTGACGATCCGCTCGACCGAGCGCACCAGGAACCCTTGGGTCTTGGTGTTGTACTCGGTGATGATCACAAAGGGATTGCTCTGGTCCTGCAACCCGCCCGACCCCGTGGCCATTGCCAGGTCCATGATCGGAATGGTTGCGCCCCGAATACTTGCCACACCGCACACGACAGGATTGGATTTGGGCATCAGCGTCAGTTTCGGGCATTGCAGCACCTCCCGAACCTTGAACACATTGATGCCATAGAGCTGCGGACCGTCTAGACGGAACAACAACAGCTCCAGGCGATTCTGCCCTACCAGTTGTGTGCGCTGGTTTACCGAATCCATTACACCAGCCATGCCCAGCCCCCTACACCAACGCTAAGTGTGTTGCGACGCACATTCATCACTAAACGGCACGGCGCTTGCTTTTTAACCGCTATGAACGCGAACACGACATTTTTCCGACGCCTGACCTCAACCTGCCGCCGATTGCTCGGCGCGGCTGCGGCGGCGTGCCTTTTCAACGCTGGCAGCCCTGCCCTTGCAGATCCGCTTACCTTGCCTGATCTACTTATCGGCGTCACTCAGGGCTTTCTTGAATTCACTGTTGAAGACTATTTGGCCTCCAGCCAAACCGAAGGCCGTTATGAGATCGAGGTCAAGCAGCTCGATCCCCGCCTGCGCCTGCCGACGTGCGACAAGGAATTGACAGCGTCCCTCGAGAGCCCGGCCAGGCCGGTGGGCCGGGTGACGGTGAAGGTCCGTTGCGACGGCACCTCGCCCTGGACCGTGTTCGTGCCCGCGCAAGTCCGGCTGTTCCGCGAAGTCGTGACCAGCACCCGCCCGCTCAAGCGTGCCGGAATCATTGAGCCGGCTGACGTGATCCTGCGTGAGCGCGACATCAGCTTGATCAACCAGGGTTACCTGACCAGTGTCGACCAGGCGATCGGGCAAAAAATTGTCCGACCAATGGTCAACGACCAGGTCATTACCCTGGTGCACCTGGAGCAGGCCGAAGTGGTGCGCAAGGGCGACCAGGTGGTGATCACTGCCCGCAGCGGCACGCTCAGCGTGCGGATGCCCGGGGAAGCCCTGGCCAATGGCGGTCTCAATCAACAGATCCGGGTCAAGAACCTCAACTCCCAACGGGTGATCAAGGCCCAGGTGATGGCCCCCGGTCAGGTTGAAGTGGCCATGTAGATAACTGGCGCAGCTGCCAGCCATTCCCTAAACTGTGCCTCACGCAGGGCAAATGCCGACGCGCCCGTGCTCATCGAGAAATGAGCCTAAAGTTTTTCGCCATTTGGCCGAAAACATGGCAAGCGTCCAAATTCCCAGAGGTTTTTTGCATCATGGTTATCGATTTCAGCCGTTTGAACAGCGCCCCCACGCTCACCAGCACGCGCACCAGTGCCAGCCAGGAATCTGCTGACGCCGCGCAAAACGCGCCGCTGTCGACCGAGACCCAACAGGTCGCGGCCAGCCAGAGCGGGGAATCGGTTCACTTCAGCAACGAGGCTCAGCAGTTGCAGAAGATCAGCGACACGCTGCGCGATCAGCCCGCAGTCGACAAGGCCCGTGTGGCCGAGTTGAAAGCCGCGATTGCCGATGGCAGCTATAAAGTCGACAGCAACCGCGTCGCCAGCAAACTGCTCAACTTCGAAGCCCAGCGCTAGCCCCAGGCTTGCGCCAGGCTTTTGGACGCTTAAAACCCAAGGCCAGCCATGCACGATAACAATTTACTGCAACTGATTACCGACGACCTTGAGCCAGCTCAACAGTTGCTCGATTTGCTGGGGCAAGAATCCCTGGCATTGCACGGTCGCGACATGCAACGGCTGGAGCAGATCCTGGCCAGCAAGCAAGGCCTGATCGTCCTGCTGGATCAGCATGGTCGCCGGCGCAGCGAAATACTCGCCAGCCTCAATCTGCCCACCGATAGCAGCGGCCTGCAACAGCTCGCCGCGCAGTCCAGCCTGGGCGAGCAACTGCTGGCCCAGAGCGAGGCGCTGAATCAGTTGCTGAACGAGTGCCAGAGCGCCAACGCGCACAACGGCCGTTCGATTCAGGTGCAACAAGCCTCCACTGCCCATCAATTGAGAATCCTCAATGGCGGCGAGTCTCCCACCCTTTATGACGCACGCGGCTCAACCGCGATGCTCGTGAAGCCGCGCCCACTCAGCCAGGCTTGACCTCGACCCTCAGCGCGCTCTATCAAGGCGCGAAACATGCTGGCAGAATGCCGGCTCTTGCGTGTGACCGTATTCTGTCTGGAGAGTGATAAACCGTGTTCAATGCCTCAAGCGCGGAAGATGCTCCGCAGCCACCGAAAGTGCTCACGACACCTCTGGAAATCGTCAGCACCCTGCGCATGCTGCAAGAGAGCCATGATCCCCTGATCATCACGTTCCATGAGCGCAGCCAGCGTTTCCAGAGCTACCTGGTGGACATCGATCGGGAAAGCAACATGATTGCCCTCGACGAGATGATCCCGCGCGATGGCGAGCGTTTCCTGCTGGCCGGCGAACCGTTCCGGATCGAAGGCTTTCACGAAGGCGTGCGCATCGCCTGGGAGAGCAACGGCACCCTGGCCATCGACGAATCCAACGGTGGCCGCTGCTACCGCGGCACGCTGCCCGACGAGGTGGTCTACCACCAGCGTCGCAATGCCTTTCGCGCGGCCCTGAAGCTGGCGCAGCTGGTCAATATCGAACTGGCGGGCGAGAAGCTCAAGGTGCCCCTGAGCGGCAAGCTGCTGGACATCTCCGCCACCGGCTGCAAACTGCGCTTTGACGGCGACATCACCAGCGGGCTGCAATTGGGCCAGGTCTACGACCGCTTCCTGGCCGCCCTGCCCTTCGGCAGCATGACCACCTCGGTGGAGCTGCGTTACCTGCATCACGAAGAGCGGATCGACACCACCTTCGCCGGCGTGCGGTTTCACAACATGAGCGGCCTGGTACAACGTCAGGTCGAGCGCTTTGTCTACCAACTGCAGCGTGAAGCCCGGCGTTTCGACAAAGACGATTTCTGATTCGCCAGGCAAAAAAACGGGCAGCCCCTTGCGGTGACTGCCCGTTTTTTTTTGCCTTCAGATCAAGGCCTGGCCCCAGTGAAGGTGTGGGGATGCTCATCGTCCGGCGGCGGGTCGGTAGGGGTCTGTTCGGCCTCGGTATCCGCTGCGGTCTCCTCTGGCTCGGGTTCCGGGCTGGCACCGTTCTGCATCTGGTCCTGCACCACCTGCTCGTCGACCCGTGGATCGAGCGCCGCCACCAGTGGCGAACTGGACATGCTGTCCGGCATTGCCACGTGGTGCAGCGGCGCGTCATCGACCTGATGCAGGTTGGTCACCGCTTTGGGCCGGATGCGCCAGACCAGGACCAGGGCAAAGAAGCTGAAAAACGCGTAGAGCATCTGGCTGCCGAAAAACTTCATCAGCACACCCGCCACCAACGGCCCGATGCTTGCCCCGACTCCGTACGTCACCAGCAACATCGCGGTCAGTGACACCCGCCGATCGCTCTCGACGTGGTCGTTGGAGAACGCTACCGCCAGCGGGTACAGGCAGAACTGCACCAGCGAACAGGCAAATCCGGCGATGAACAATACTTCCAACGGCACCTTGGGCATGATCGCCAGAGGCAACGCGGCCAACGCCAGGCAAATGGCGAAGCTGCGGATCAGCACTGCCCGGTCATAGCGGTCCGATAGCCAGCCCAACGGCCACTGCACCACCAGGCCGGCAAAGATGCAGCTACCCATGAACAGACCGACCTGCTCGGTGGACAGCCCTTGCTGGGAGGCATACAGCGGCGCCAGGCCATAGAACGAGCCGACGATCAGCCCCGCCCCCAGCACCGTGCTGAGGGACTGTGGCACCCGCTTCATGAAGAAGCGTGGCTCCATCGGGGCCGGATGCAAGGGGGCCGGGTGAATGCGCCGGGTCAGGGTCACGGGCACCAGGCACAGGGCAAAGCACAAGGCCACCAGCATCAGCAATTCAGGCCCCAGGGACGGGTGCATGACCAGAATCAACTGGCCGAGCACCAGGCCCAGGTAGGAGGCGATCATGTAGCCGCTGAACACCAGGCCCCGCTGCTTGGCGTCGGCCTGTTCGTTGAGCCAGCTCTCGATGACCATGTACTGGCACATCATGCCCAGGCCCACCACCATCCGCAGAATCAGCCAGGCGGGCAGCCAGTCCACCAGTCCATGCCCGAGCACGGCGGCCCCGACTATCCCGGCACAGGCGGAATAGGCCCGGATATGCCCGACCCGGGCAATCAACCGGTGGCCGATCTTGCCGCCCAGGACCAGGCCGAAATAGTTGGCTGCCATCAACGCACCGACCCACAGGCCGTCGACCTGGTCGGCGGCCAGGCGCAGGGCCAGGTAGGTGCTGAGCAAGCCCGAGCCGATCAACATCATCAGCGAGGCAAAATACAGCGCTCGAAAGGATTTCCAGATTTGGCGCATCGGCGTTCCGAGCGGCTCCTTGCGGTGAGGATCGGGCTACCTTCAACGATAGCCCGACAGCGGCGGGTCGGTTAGGCCTGGGCAGCTAAAACGCGCCGTTCCCAGGGAGTGATTTCATCTAAGAAGCTGGTCAACTCCATGGACTTCGAAGCGATGTAGCCTTCGATGAATTCCATGCCGAACAGTTCCTTCGCCAATTGGCTACGTTTCAGACGTTCCAGAGCCGCATGCAAGGTACATGGCAAAGACAAACTTTCCGGCACGCTGAATTCGCCCTGGATGGCCGGTGTCGGCTCCAGTTGCTGCTCGATGCCGTGCAGCCCCGCGGCCAGGCTGGCGGCGATCGCCAGGTAGGGGTTGGCGTCGGCGCCCGGCAGACGATTTTCGACCCGGCGCGCCGCTGGCGAACTGGCGGGAATACGCAATCCGGCGGCGCGGTTGTCATGGGACCAGCAGGCATTGTTGGGGGATGCGTAGGGATGGCACAGGCGCTGGTAGGAATTGACGTTCGGCGCGAACAGCGCGGTGAAGTCGGCCATGCCGGCCTGCTGGCCGCCGATGAAGTGACGGAACGTCGCCGTAGGCTCGCCAGACTCGTCACTGAACACGTTGCGACCGGTACCGAGCTCGACCACGCTCTGGTGAATGTGCATCGAGCTGCCAGCCGTGTGGGCCAGAGGCTTGGCCATGCAGACCACGGTCAAGCCGTGCTTGAGTGCCACTTCCTTGAGCAGGTGCTTGAACAGGAAGGTCTGGTCAGCCAGCAACAGGGGATCGCCGTGCAGCAGGTTGATCTCGAACTGGCTGACGCCCATTTCGTGCATGAAGGTGTCCCGCGGCAACCCCAACGCCGCCATAGAGGCGTAGACCTCATTGAAGAACGGGCGCAAGCCATTGTTGGAACTGATACTGAACGCCGAAAGGCCGTCTTCGCGGCGCCCGTCCAGGCCAATGGGCGGCAGGAAGGGTTGGGTCGGGTCGGTATTGGGGGCGAAGACAAAAAACTCCATCTCGGTCGCCACCACGGGCGCCAGGCCCTGCGCAGCATAACGGGCGATCACGGCCTTGAGCTGGCCGCGGGTGGACAGCCGGGAATTTTCGCCGCTCAATTCGTCGGCATCACAGATCGCCAACGCGCGAGGTTGGGCACTCCAGGGCAAACGATGGATCTGTTGCGGATCGGCGTTGAGCGCGAGGTCACCGTCGTCGCTGCCGTAAAAACGCGCCGGTGGATAACCGCCCATGATGCATTGCAGCAACACCCCCCGAGCCATTTGCAGCCGTCGCCCCTCGAGAAATCCTTCGGCAGTCATCACCTTGCCGCGCGGCACCCCATTGATGTCCGGGGTGACACATTCAACTTCATCAATGCCGGTCAATCGCTGTGCGAGAGAACCCAGGCCATCGGTCATCATGACGCTATCCTTGGTAGTGTGAGGGCCGTTAACGGCGGTCCGCACAAAATAGGCATCAGCCGTTCGGAATATCAAGCACAACCGCTGAAAAGCTCTGTCAGACGTTGTGCACGCTGGCTCTGACAGGCCTCACGGCAGATAAAGACGGAACAAGCCGCCACCCAAGGGCCCGCCATTACTGATTTCGGTCCGCCCGGGCACGCCGTTGCGCTGGTGCAACTGGGCGATGCGCGCGGCAAAGTACAGACCCAGGCCGGTACTGCCGCTGGCCGGGTTGATGCCCTGCACATACTGCTCCTGGCGCTCGATCATCTGGGCCGGGTAGCCTTCGCCGTCGTCATTGATGGTCAGCACCAACTGCCCGGTTTCTTCACCGACACTGATCAGCAGCGACTGACGGGCATAACGGATCGCGTTGTTGATGGCATTGGCCAGCACCGTGCCGATCAACTCTCGGTCGAAAAAGCCCAGCGGGCTCAAGGGATCGACTTCGTAGGTGACGAGAATCCCCCGGCTCTTGAACACCTCTTGATGCGCGGCCAACTGGGCCTCGATGAAATCGTCCAGTTCATGGTAGTCCGGGCGTACCGGCAACTGGTTGACGCCGAGTTTGTACAGTCCCAGTAACTGGACCAGCATGCCGTTCAGGTGGGCGAATTCGAAGTCGATCACGCCCTGCTCGTCGGTTTGCTGTTGGGCGCTGGGCAGCCGGGCAAGCCACTGGCCGTGCGCTTGCATCAGCACCGTCAGGGAATTCTTCATGTCGTGTACGGTGGAGGCAATCACCGTGGAGAAATCCAGCCCCTGATCAATCTCACTCATTGCTCAAACGCCTTGTTCTGCAGCTTCTGATAACGCGGATACCGCGAGTCGCTCTCTGGCATCAAGCCGACCATCTTCAAACACTTGCGACACTCCTCGAGCAATCCCGGATCGAGGTCGGCCGTGGCCCCGTGCAACAGCGCCTGCGCCATGTTCAGGGCGATGCTGATGTTTTTCGGTTGCAGTAACAGGGCACCGCGGAACAGCTCGCGGGCTTCAGTCAGGGCGCCGGCCTTGTAGCTGCGCACGCCTTGGCGGTTGAGGTCTGCGGCGGCCGTACCCGAATTGAGAATCGCCGGATCATCGGTCTGCTTGGCGATCCCGCGCATTACCGCCGGGTCATCGCCGTAGATTTCCGCACAGTTCTTGAGCATCGAGTCGCTGGCCTGGGCCTGCCCCAGCATCTTCAACTGCTTGGCCACCAGCAAGGCCGCATCGGCGCTCATGAACTGCTCCATGCCGTCGAGGCGAGTCAGGGCCTGCTCGGTGAGTTTGTCAGCCGTTTCCGCATCGTTGATCAGCAAACTGGTGGCTTTCATCAGCCGCGCGCGAATCTGCAGACCGGGGTCGCTGGGGTTTTCCTTGGCGACCGCGCTCAAGGTCTGGTTGATCTCCAGGCGGGCACGGGTGTCCAGGCCTCTTTCGCTGCCCTTGCTGATCAGCGCATGGGCCAGGCCGAGGTTGCTCTCC
This sequence comes from Pseudomonas kielensis, assembly GCF_014236655.1. GTDB lineage: Bacteria > Pseudomonadota > Gammaproteobacteria > Pseudomonadales > Pseudomonadaceae > Aquipseudomonas > Aquipseudomonas kielensis. The sequence continues at coordinate 1,144 of NZ_JACMYG010000019.1, read as the reverse complement.
GGATCCTTGAAGCGCGACTGCGCACCTTGCGAGACAGCCTGGCGATAAGCTTTGGCAGCGGTGTCGAAGTCTTCGTTGCTCATGGCCAACTTGCCCAGCAACGATTGTCGACGGACCGCCAGGGGGGAAAGACGCACCGCCTCTTCAAGCACCCGTTGTGCCGACTTGCTATTGCCTTGCGCCACCAGCACGTCAGCCAGCCCGTCGTACAGGCCCGGCATCATCGGGAAGACCTTCAGTGCCTTTTCGTACAGCGCCTTGGCCTGGGCGACCTGGCCGCGCTTGAACAGCAGGCGCCCCAGCCCCACATAGGCCCAAGGCAGCGGACGGTCGGCGAGGATGCTGTTGTACAACCGTTCGAGCACTTCGTTCTGATTCATGTCGCGCAGGGCGTCGGCGCGGTAGCGCAGGCACAGCGGCGAGTAACGCGGGTCCTGCCTGCACAGGGCGATGCAGGCGTTGAGGACCTCCACCGGTTTGCCGCGATCCAGCGCCTGCATGATTGGCTTGAGCAAGGTCTTGCGCTGCTGCAACCGCTCCAGGCGCTGGGCCAGGCCGGCGCGGTTGAACGGTTTGGTCAGATAGGCATCCGGCTCATGTTCCAGGGCACTTAGCACCATGGCCTGGCTGCTCTCGGCAGTGACCATGACGAAGATACTTTCGTGGCTGATCAGCTTTTCGATCATCAGGTCTTCGAGTACCTGTTGGCCGTTCTTCTTGCCGTCGCCCAGGTGGTAGTCCTGCAGGATGAAGTCGTAGCGCTTCTGCGAGCACATGCGCAGCGCGACCTCGCCCGTGTCGGCCGTATCGACTTCTTTCACACCCAACTCGCGCAACATCGACCGGACCGAACTACGGAAATCCGAAAAATCATCGACGATCAAAAAGCTCTTTTGGTGGTACGCCAGCATCGAAGATTCCAGGCAATTAAAAAGATGAACCACTGGGGCGCGCTCGACTTCGCTACCCGGTTTGGCATCGCACGAGACTACCGTCCATCGGGTTATCGGCCGGATAGGGCGATCCCTTGAAGGGATCGGTGAAGTTTCTCGGGTTTATCTGAACAAAGATCGCGCGGGAGTGAGGGGGCTGGTTTTTTCGCGCGGAAAAACAAAACCCCAACTGCTTTCGCAATTGGGGTTTC
>NZ_JACMYG010000018.1 GCF_014236655.1 Pseudomonas kielensis | reverse complement strand
AGCATGCGCGGCCATTTCATGCTTGGGGGCGGGGACCACCTGCGCCTGAGTCAGCAACTGATCGATGCGAACGTAGCGACGGGCACTACTTTATCGGTCTCCTCCTGAAAAGCGGAACAGCTGGGCTAAAGCAGGACACGGCCATGTCGTTGCGATATATGCGCAAGGCGGCTGAGTAGGCTCATGGCAAGGCAGCTATTGCTTTGGGTATCGACTTTAAAAACGAGGGCCGGTTTCAAGAAGCGCTTGAGATCCTCCAGATGGGATTTGTAGGAGGTAACGAGTGCTGCTAGTCGCTTGGGAAAAGCATTTCGAGCGCCTCTCCTCACCAATAAGGCGCCTGCCGGCGATGGACGTTAACGATATCGCGTGCATTCAGGGTGTGTGCGGTGTTCTCCAGGCCATCGCGAGCAGGCTCGCTCCTACAAATCCTGCGTACACCACCCAGGCCAACACCAGCCTCGGGTACGCCGCAGACCCTATGGGAGTTCAAGCCGGCTCCCACAGGTTTCTTGACTGGCATCGTGAACACGCTCGTGATTTCACGCAGCAAAGGTGTAACGGTCCTTGCCGCTGTGTTTGGCCTGGTACAGCGCTTCGTCGGCTTTTCTCAATGCCTGGCTCAATGAGTCGCTGGCGGCCACCTGGGTCAGGCCGATGCTGATGGTCACCGGGTATTCGCTGGGATCCTCGCGCACTGTCTGGCACAGGCGTGCGGCCAGGTCTTCGACGTCGTCACGGTGGACCCCGGACAAGTAGATCGCAAATTCCTCACCCCCCAGTCGTGCGTACGCGTATTCGGCCATGACCGCCTTGATGTTGGCCGCGATGCGTTTGAGCACCAGGTCGCCAATGTCGTGCCCGTAGGTGTCATTGACCTTCTTGAAATTGTCGATATCGACCATCGCCAGGTAATGCTCGTGCTCACGCGGGTGCGCTTGCAGCTGCCGGGTGGCAGTGGTCATGAACGCGCGGCGATTGGGGATTTCGGTCAGCGTGTCGAGGTAGGCCTGGTCCAGCAGCAGCTTCGACATGATGTAGGCGTAGAGCCTGGCTTGGCGCAGTTTCACAAAGCTGTAGAGGGTCAGGGCGCTGAGGAATACCGAGTAGCAGGCGGTTATCGTGCCCTTGAGGTCCAGCAGTTCTATATCGGTGCCGTAGAAGGGGTTGAGCACCAGCCAGGTGATCAGCAGCGCGCCGTAGAACGAGCCGTGGCTCAGCGGCAGCACCGAGGCGCTGTAGAGAATGCTGGAGGCGGCCAGTACCAGCCAGGCCGGTTGCAAGTTCGCGGGCAAGGCGTCGATGACCATGCGGATACTCAGGGTCATCAGTAGCACGAACAGCACATTGAGGCGGTGAAAGTGCAGGGCTTTGCGGGTGAACGCCAGGAGGGTCGCAATGATCGAAAGGGCCCCCAGGAACAGTGGCGAGAGGTAGGTAAAGCGCAGCCCGCCCATGAAGCTGACGATCAGGTCGAAGACCAGCCAGATCACGATGCTGGCGATGTAGATCAACAGGCAGAAACGCTGTTGCCGCTCGAAGTGATACTGCGCAAATTCCCGTTGCAAGGCTGCCGGGGCAGCTTTTTTCAGCACTTCATTTTCAATGGTCTTGAACATCGTTCGCCTTGTTTTCCCTGGAATACCCGGACGCACATGGATGTCGGCTGAAGCTTGAATAGAAGCAGGCCGGCGCGGTGTTGTCCAACGGCGTGAGGCGGATGCGAGTGTTGCCTTGGTCGCGGCGGGTGAACAAATACCCTGGGATTCTCCCGGCGCGCTGTGGCACACTTTTCGCCGTTGGTTCCGCTATTGCATATCTTGTTCCGCTATAGCGGAATTAGCCGTTACTTCTCACACAGGAGATCCACCATGAGCATCACTCGTTATGGCACCGGCAGCACCGCCGGCGGCGGTCAGCCGCGTCCTTTCGCCCGGGCTGTTGAAGCCGACGGCTGGCTGCATGTGTCGGGGCAGGTGCCGGCGGTGGATGGCGAAATCATTGTCGGCGGGATCGTCGAGCAGACCCACCAGACCCTGCGCAACCTGGTGGCGATCCTCGAAGAAGCCGGTTACGGCCTCGAAGACGTGGTGCGCACCGGCGTCTGGCTGGCGGACCCACGGGATTTCTGGAGCTTCAACAAAGTCTTCTCCGAGTACTTCAGTCCTGAACATGCGCCGGCCCGGGCCTGTGTGCAAGCGAACATGATGGTCGACTGCAAGGTCGAGATCGATTGCGTCGCCTACAAGAAAAAAGCCTGAAGCCGGGGAGGCCGCAACCATGAGCGACGACCCTATCAAGCGTCGGGCCCGAGGGCTGGACCGGGCGTTCGATATCCTCGACTTCCTCAAGGAAATCGGCGAGCCGCTGCGTCCCAACGATATCGCCAACGGCATCGGCAGCCCGAAGTCCACGGTCTACGAGCTGGTGGCGGCCCTACTGGAGCGGCGGATCCTGCAGCCGGTGGGCAAGGACGGGCATGTGTACCTGGGGCGCCAGCTGTACTTTCTGGGGCAGGCGCACTTGCGTCATTTCGACCTCACCCGCGAAGCCGGGCAGGCCCTGCAGGAGATCGTCAGCCAGACTGGCGAAACCGCGCAGATGTGCCTGCTCAACGGGCGCAAATACACGGTGGCGCTGATGCAGGAGGGCCAGCGGCATTTCCGTATTTCCTCGGACATCGGCGAGAACGCGCCGATCCCCTGGACCGCGTCCGGGCGCCTGCTGCTGGCGCACCTGAGTGACCAGCAGATTGTCGAGCTGATTGCCGCCGAGGACTTCATCCTGCCTGACGGCCAGGCGCTGCCGGTGCCACGTTTCCTGGCCGAGATCCGCCAGGCCGGGATCGATGGGTTCTTCTCCTTCGACAGCGTGGCCGACACCTTCACCCATTGTTTCGCCGCCCCGGTCAAAGACCCGGACGGCGTGGCCATTGCCACCTTGTGCATCGTCGCTCCAAGGGCCGATGCCAGGGACCACTACGACGCCTACCGCCGGGTGCTGATCGACAGCGCCAACCGCATGGCCCGGCGCCTCAACGAATAACCCTGGCCGCTGCCGGCCGTGCAAGGAGTGAAAGCATGTCTTTTACGTTGAACATCGCTGCCGTGGAAAAAGGCGCTGCGCCGGTGGGCGCGCACCTGGTGCGGGACGTCAGCCTGCCGGCGTTGGTGCTGCACCGCGCAGCGCTTGAGCACAACATCAGCTGGATGCAGCAGTTCGTTTCTGCCAGCGGCGCGCAACTGGCGCCCCACGGCAAAACCAGCATGACCCCGGCCCTGTTTCGCCGGCAACTGGCGGCCGGTGCCTGGGGCATTACCCTGGCCACCGCCGTGCAGACCCGAGCCGCCTACGCCCACGGCGTGCGTCGGGTATTGATGGCCAACCAGTTGGTCGGCGCACCGAACATGGCGCTGATTGCCGACCTGTTGGTCGACCCGGACTTTGATTTCCACTGCATGGTCGATCACCCGGACAACGTCGCCGACCTCGGTGCGTTTTTTGCCGCGCGCGGGCAGCGCTTGAACGTGATGATCGAGTACGGCGTGGTCGGTGGTCGTTGTGGTTGCCGCAGCGAAGCCGAAGTCCTGGTGCTGGCGGCGGCGATCGAGGCCCATCCGAGCCTGGCCTTGACCGGTATCGAAGGCTACGAAGGGGTGATCCACGGTGAGCAGGCGGTCAGTGGCATCCGTGAGTTTGCCGCCTCCCTGGTGCGTCTGGCCGTGCAGTTGCAAGACAGCGGCGCGTTCGCCCTGGAGCGGCCGATCGTCACGGCATCGGGGTCGGCCTGGTACGACCTGATCGCCGAATCCTTTGCGGCGCAGAACGCGGCGGGGCGTTTTCTCAGCGTGTTGCGCCCGGGCAGTTATGTGGCCCACGACCATGGCATCTACAAGGAGGCGCAATGCTGCGTGCTGGGTCGCCGTAGCGACCTGCACGAAGGCCTGCGCCCGGCGCTGGAAGTCTGGGCCCATGTGCAGTCGTTGCCGGAACCGGGCTTTGCGGTGATTGCCCTGGGCAAGCGCGACGTGGCCTACGACGCCGGATTGCCGGTGCCGTTGCGCCGCTACCCGGCCGGTGTAGTCCCGGCGGTGGGCGATGACGTGGCGGCGTGCAAGGTCACGGCGGTGATGGACCAGCATGCCTTCATGACAGTGGCACCGGGCATCGAGCTGCGGGTAGGCGACATCATTTCGTTCGGCACCTCCCACCCGTGCCTGACGTTCGATAAATGGCGCAACGGCTTGTTGGTGGATGAGCAGTTGCAGGTGATTGAAAGCATGCCGACCTGTTTCTAGGCCGCTCCCACAGGCGAACCACCCGGGAATCTATGCTGATGAATACGCGTGGCCCCAATCCCCCAGGTGCCGAGCGCATTGATTCCCAGGAGCTGAAGCCAGGGCTCAGTCGCGGTAGAACACCTGCACCAGGTGATAACCGAACTTGCTCTTGATCGGCCCGTGGACCACGCGCAACGGCTTTTTGAAAATCACCGCATCGATGGCGCCGACCATTTGCCCGGGCCGGACTTCGCCGAGGTCGCCGCCGCGCTTGCCGGACGGGCAGGTGGAGTACTTCTTGGCCAGCACATCGAACGCCTCGCCCTTGGCGATACGTTGCTTGAGCTGTTCGGCCTCATCGGCAGTTTTCACCAGAATATGGCGGGCTTGAGCTTTCATTCGGACAGTTACCCTGGAACGGTGGTGGCGGCGGGGCGCGATTATGCCTGATATCCGCCTGCGGGGCGGATCATCTGGCGAATCTTGCCGGCCAGTTGTTCGAGGGTAAACGGCTTGGCCAGCAGGTCCATGCCCTCGTCGAGAAAGCCTTGGCGTTCGGCGGCCTGTTGCGCGTAGCCGGTCATGAACAGCACTTTCAGCTCGGGGCGATGCTGGCGGGCGATCTCCGCCAGTTGCCGGCCATTCATCCCGGGCAGGCCGACGTCGGTCACCAGCAGATCGATGCGCAACTCCGATTCCAGCAAGCGCAGCGCGGTGTTGGCGTCTTCGGCGGCGTGGGTGCTGTAGCCCAGTTCCGTGAGCACGTTTTGCACCAACAGGCGCACCGCCGGGTCATCTTCCACCAGCAGCACCGACTCACCGGCGACCGCGAAGGTACTGCCCAGGTTCGGCGTGGGGGCCGCCGCCTGCGCCGGGCTGTGCAGGCGCGGCAGGTACAGACGCACGCAGGTGCCCTGGCCGGCCTCGCTGCTGAGCGTGGCGTGGCCGCCGGATTGCTGGGCAAAACCGTAGATCATCGACAAGCCCAGGCCAGTGCCCTGGCCAATGGGCTTGGTGGTGAAGAAGGGGTCGAAGGCCTTGGCCAGCACGCGTGGGCTCATGCCCGAACCGTTGTCGCGTACGCCGAGCATGACGTAGTCGCCGGCCTTGACCGGCTCCAGGGTGCTGATGTCGTTGCCGTCCAGGTAGCTGTTGGCGGTTTCGATCAGCAATTCGCCGCCGTCGGGCATGGCATCGCGGGCGTTGATCACCAGGTTGAGCAGGGCATTTTCCAACTGCCCGGCATCGGTGTTGACCGGCCACACGCCGGGGGCCAGATCGAATTTCAGTTCGATGTGTTCGCCCTTGGTGCGGCGGATCAACTCTTCGAGCGAACGCACCAGGTTGTTGGGGTCCAGCGGTTGGCGATCCAGCGATTGCCGGCGGGAGAAGGCCAGCAGGCGGTGGGTCAGGGCGGCTGCGCGATTGGCCGAGGCCACGGCCGCCTCGGCAAAGCGCCCGATGTCCTCGGTACGGCCCTCGCCGATGTAGCGCTGGATCAGGTCCAGGCTGCCGATGATGCCGGTCAGCATGTTGTTGAAGTCATGGGCGATGCCGCCGGTGAGCTGTCCCACGGCTTCCATTTTCTGCGCATGGCGCAACGCATCCTCGGCCCGTTCACGCTCGAACATTTCGTTCTGCAGGCGCTGGTTGACCTCCGCCAGGGCTTGGGTGCGCGCGGCCACCCGTTCCTCCAGGGTTTCATTGAGATTGCGCAGGGCTTGCTCGGTCTGTTTGCGTTCGGTCAGGTCGAGGGCAGCGCCAAGAAAGCGGATCGGCCGGCCGTGGTGATCCTTGTAGCAGCGGCCCCGGGCAAACACCCAGCGCACCTCGCCATTGGCTTGCAGCAGGCGGTATTCCTCGGCGTATTCGTCGGCGTGGGTGATGCAGTGCTTGATGCTGCGCGTGACCATGGCCCGGTCTTGCGGGTGCACGCCGTGCAGGTACTCGCTGATGGGCAACTGGCCGGCGCGGCTCGGGTCGACGCCGTGCAACTGGGCGAAATGGGCGTCGGCGAGAAACCGGTCGTTGCCGATATCCCAGTCCCAGGTGCCGACCGACTCGGTGGCGGCCAGGGCCAGTTGCAGGCGCTGCTCGCTGTCTTGCTGGGCCTTGAGGCTGGCGTCCGAGCGTTGCTTGAGCTCCAGGGCGATGCGCCGGCGTTCGTTGGTTTCGATGGCGGTGACCAGGATCCCGGCGACTTGCCCATGCTCGTCGCGTATCGGGCTGTAGGTCAGGTCCAGCCAGAACTCCTGTTCCTGGCCTTCGCGTTGCAGGCTGAACCGTTGCTCGCTGTAGGAGCGCACCTGGCCCTGCAGCACCGCGCGGTAGATCGGCGTGGTGAAATCCTCGAGCTCCGGCCACGTCAGGTGCGTGGGCTGGCCGAACGCCTTGGGGTGTTTGTTGCCGGCCAGCAGGGCGAAGCCGTCGTTGTAGATCTGCGCCAGTTGCGGGCCCCAGAGCAGGAGCATGGGCATCGGCGAGTGAATCACGATGTCCACCGCGGTGCGCAGGCTCTGCGGCCACTGACTGGCAGGCCCCAGCGGGCTTTGTGTCCAGTCGAGGCGGGCAATCAGGGCCTGGGCGTCGCCGCCGTTGGGGGAGTGATTCATCGCGGGTTCCTGCGTCCTGTCATCGGGCATGTCGAGGATGTAGACGCCTGGCGGCCGGAAAAGTCTCGCCGCTGCCCGATTTCATCGCCCAGCCTGCGTTACTCCTGCAGTTCCGGGCGCTGGCGAAACTGCTCCAGGGCCTCGGGATTGGCCAGGGCGTCGGTGTTTTTCACCGGCCGGCCGTGCACCACATTGCGCACTGCCAGCTCGACCACCTTACCGCTGATGGTGCGCGGGATGTCGCTGACCGCGAGGATTTTCGCCGGCACGTGACGCGGTGTGGTGTTGGCGCGGATCACGTGGCGAATCTGTTGCTCCAGGGCCTCGTCCAGCACTGCGCCGTCGGCCAGGCGCACGAACAGCACCACGCGCACGTCGTCCTGCCACTGTTGGCCGATGGCGACGCAATCCTGTACCTGGGCAACCTTTTCCACCTGGCGATAGATTTCCGCCGTGCCAATGCGCACGCCGCCCGGGTTGAGCACGGCGTCGGAGCGGCCATGGATCATCCAGCTGCCATGCGTCAGTTCTTCGGCGTAGTCGCCCTGGGCCCAGACGCCGGGGAACTGGCTGAAGTAGGAGTCGTGGAGTTTTTCCTGCTGGGGGTCGTTCCACAGGCCGATGGGCATGGCCGGGAAGTGGCGGGTGCAGACCAGTTCGCCTTTCTCGCCAATCACCCGCTGGCCCGCGTCGTTCCACACTTCGATGGCCATGCCCAGGCCCTTGCCTTGCATCTCGCTGCGACGCACGGGCAGCAACGGGTTGCCGGCGACAAAGCAGGAGATGATGTCGGTACCGCCGGACATCGAGGCCAGGCACAGGTCGGGCTTGATCTGCCGGTAAACGTAGTCGTAGCTGTGGGGCGACAGCGCCGAGCCGGTCGAGAGCAGGGTCTTGAGGCTGCTCAGGTCATGGCTCAGGCGCGGTTGCAGGCCGTTGCTTTCCAGGGTGGCCAGGTACTTGGGGCTGGTGCCGAAGACGGTGATGCGTTCGTGCTCGATCAAGTCGAGCAGGCGTTGCGGCCCCGGATGGAAGGGCGAGCCGTCGTACAACACGATGCTGCTGCCCACGGCCAGTGCCGAGACGAGCCAGTTCCACATCATCCAGCCGCAGGTGGTGTAGTAGAACAATCGGTCGGCGGGCCCGAGGTCGACGTGTAGGCCGTGTTCCTTGACGTGTTGCAGGAGCACGCCACCGGTGCTGTGGATGATGCATTTGGGCACGCCGGTGGTGCCGCTGGAATAGAGGATGTACAGCGGGTGGGCAAAGGGCACGGCGACAAATTCAGGCTCGCCGCCGGCCTGATAAAAGTCCTGCCACAGGCTGATGCGGGCCTGGCTGGCGTAGTCCTCGGTACGTGCCTGGGGACGGGCGTACGGCACGATGATCAAGTGTTCCAGGGATGGCAGGCGCTGGAGGATTTCGTTGAGTTTGAGGGTTTGGTCGATGGCCTTGCCGGCATAGTGATAGCCGGCACAGGTTATCAGCACTTTGGGTTCGATCTGGCCGAACCGGTCGATCACGCCCTGGGTGCCGAAGTCCGGCGAAGAACAGGACCAGACCGCCCCCAGGCTGGTGGTGGCGAGCATGCCGACCAGGGTTTGCCAGGTGTTGGGCATGCACGCCGCGACCCGGTCGCCAAGGCCGACGCCGGCTGCTTGCAGGCTCTTTTGCAGGCCGGCTACGTGGCTGGCCAGTTCGGCAAAACTCAGTTGTTCGCGCTGGCCATCCTCGCCGATGGCGATCACCGCCACCGCGTCATCGCGCCGGCGCAACAGGTGTTCGGCAAAATTCAGGGTGGCCCCGGGAAACCACTGGGCGCTGGGCATCTGCCGGCCTTCACGCAGCACCGTCTCGGGGGGCTGGTGGAAGGTGATGCCGAAGTAGTCGACGATGGCCTGCCAGAAGTCTTCGCGCTGGTCGATGCTCCACTGGTGCAGGGCCGGGTAGTCGGTGATTGCCAGGGCGTGGCGCTGGTTGCACAGGTGCCGGAAGGCCTCCATGCGGGTCTGGGCGATGCGTTCGGGGCTGGGTTGCCAGAGGATTTCGGACATGACTTGCCTCTTGTTTTTAGGTTGGGGCAGGTGGTGCTGGGTGTAATTTTTATTGTTTGGGGGGTGGGTGTGGGGCGAGCCCACAATCCCACCGACACACCCACCAAGGCAGTGCGTTACTGCGCCAGCCACCCGCCATCGATATTCCAGGCCGCGCCACGTACCTGGCTGCCCGCATCGCTGCACAGGAACAGCACCAGTTCGCCCAGTTGCGGCGGGGTGACGAATTCCAGCGACGGTTGTTTCTCGGCCAGCAGGTCATGCTGGGCCTGCTGCGGCTCGACGCCAGCGGCGGCGCGGTCATCGATCTGCTTCTGCACCAGCGGCGTCAGCACCCAGCCGGGGCAAATGGCGTTGCAGGTGACGTTGCTGGTGGCGGTTTCCAGGCCGACCACCTTGGTCAGGCCGATCACCCCATGCTTGGCGGCGACGTACGCGGCCTTGCCCACCGAACCGACCTGGCCGTGCACCGAGGCGATGTTGATGATCCGCCCCCAGCCCTTGGCGCGCATGCCCGGCAGGCTCAGGCGGGTGCTGTGGAACACCGACGACAGGTTGATCGCGATGATCGCGTCCCAGCGCTCCACCGGGAAGTCTTCCACGTCCGATACGTGCTGGATCCCGGCGTTGTTGACCAGGATGTCGACGCCACCGAACTCGCGCTCGGCGTAGGCCAGCATCTCGGCGATTTGCGCCGGGTCGCTGACGTCGGCCGGGTGATGGCCGACCTTGCCGCCCAATTGCGCGACGTCGGCGATGACCTGCGAGGCGTCGCCAAACCCATTGAGGATCAGGTTGGCGCCGGCCTTGGCCAGGCTCAGGGCGATGCCCAGGCCGATGCCGCTGGTGGAACCGGTGACCAGTGCGGTCTTGCCCGAAAGAGATGTCATGAATGCCTCACACAATGCCGGTGGCGTAGAAGGTAGCGATGACGACGAAGACCGCCAGGGTCTTGATCAGCGTAATACAGAAAATGTCTTTGTAGGCTTCGCGGTGGGTCAGGCCCGTGACCGCCAGCAGGGTAATCACCGCGCCGTTGTGGGGCAGGGTGTCCATGCCGCCACTGGCCATGGCCGCCACCCGGTGCAGCACTTCCAGGGGGATGTTGGCAGCGTGGGCGGCGGCGATGAAGTCGTTGGCCATGGCCGCCAGCGCGATGCTCATGCCGCCCGAGGCGGAACCGGTGATACCGGCCAGCAGGGTCACGGTGATCGCTTCATTGACCAGCGGATTGGGGATGGTTTTGAGCCAGTCGGCCAGCACCAGGAAACCCGGCAGGGAGGCGATGACCGCACCGAAGCCGTATTCCGAGGCCGTGTTCATGGCCGCCAGCAGGGCGCCGCTGACCGCACTTTTGCTGCCTTCGGCAAGCTTGCTGCGAATGGCCTGGAAGCCGAATACCAGCACCATCAGGATGCCCACCAGCAAGGCTGCCTGCACGGCCCAGATGGCGGTGAGCTTGGCGATTTCGGTGGTCACCGGCGCGGTCATGCCGGGCAGGCTGAGGCTGTGGGTCTTGCCGTACCACTGGGGAATCCAGTGGGTGAACAGCAGGTTCATGATGCCCACCGCCAGCAGCGGCGACAGAGCCAGCCAGGGGTTGGGCAGCTTGAGGTCCTCGGCGGTTTCCGGCTCGTTGCGCAGCTCGCTGCCATAACCTTCACCGCTGCGCTGGGCCTTGTTGCGCTGGCGCTGGAGAAACAGCATGCCGGCGCAGAACACGAATATCGTGCCGATCACCCCCAGCCACGGCGCAGCCCAGGCGGTGGTGTTGAAGAAGGTGCTGGGGATGATGTTCTGGATTTGCGGGGTACCTGGCAGGGCATCCATGGTGAACGAGAACGCGCCAAGGGCGATGGTGGCCGGGATCAGTCGCTTGGGAATGTTGCTTTGCTTGAACATCTCGGCCGCAAAGGGGTACACGGCGAACACCACCACGAACAGCGAGACGCCGCCGTAGGTGAGCAGGGCGCAGACCAGCACGATCACCAGCATTGCCTGGCGAGTGCCCAGCAGGCGGATCGCGGCGGCCACGATCGAGCGCGAGAAACCCGACAGCTCGATCAGCTTGCCGAACACCGCACCGAGCAGGAAGACCGGGAAATACAGTTTGATGAAGCCGACCATTTTCTCCATGAACACCCCGGTAAAGGCGGGAGCAACGGCGGAGGGGTCGGTCAGCAGGACGGCGCCAAGGGCGGCAATCGGGGCAAAGAGGATAACGCTATAGCCACGGTAGGCTGCGAGCATCAGCAGCGCGAGGGCTGCCAAGGCAATGATCACACTCATGGTGTGTCTCCTTCGATTGTTATTTTTTTAGGGGTGAAGCGGGTGTGAGAGGGGCTATAGCGGGTTTTGTGCCAGGTTTGTAAGTGGTTGATATAAAACAATAAATTCTATTATTGGTAATATTTTTTAATGTTTTGTCTCGGTTTTGAGAGCTGTGATGATGGAAAGGGCGCGTTCGCTGGCAAGCCAATTCCTACAAGGGATGGGTATTTCCCTGTAGGCGCTGGCTCGTCAGCGACCCATGACGACCCTGTCTCTCTATAAAGACCGATGTCTCAATAAGGAGACTCGGCAATCCCCAGCGCCGCCATTTTCTTGTATAAGGTTGAGCGGCCCAACCCCAGCCTGACCGCGGCTTCCGGCACTTTGCCGGCGCACTGGGCCAGGGTGCTCTGGATCAACTGCCGGTCGAAACGCTCACGGGCGGCGCTGAAGGTTTCGTTCGCCAGCGGCTCTGTCGGCACTGCTGCCGCGCGTTGCACGGGCACCAGGCTGCCGATGGCTGCGCGAATTTCGCCGGCGTCGAGGATCAGGTCGTCGCTGAGCAAGGCGGCCCGCTCCAGCACGTTGCGCAGTTCGCGGATGTTGCCCGGCCAGGCGTGCTGGCCCAGCAGTTCCAGGGCTGGCGGGTCGAGTTCGTGCTGGCTGCGCAGTTCTTCGAGAATCGCTTCGCTCAAGGCGGGCAGGTCGTCGAGGCGCTCGCGCAGGGGTGGCACCTGGATCGGCAGGACGTTGAGGCGGTAATACAGGTCGGCGCGAAACTCGCCGCGCTTGATCGCCGCCTCAAGGTCGGTGGAGGTCGCGGCGATGACGCGCACGTCACTCTGGATCATTTCATTGGAGCCCACTGGCTCGAATTCCTTTTCCTGCAGGACCCGCAGCAACTTGCTTTGCAGCGGCAGGGGCATGTCGCCGATCTCATCGAGAAACAGGGTGCCGCCCTGGGCGATTTGCAGCTTGCCGGCGCGCCCCTTGCGATCGGCACCGGTGAAGGCGCCGGGGGCGGTGCCGAAGAACTCGGCTTCCAGCAGCGCTTCGGGGATCGCCGCGCTGTTGATGCTGACAAAGGCTTTGTGTGCCCGGGGCGAGGCGCTGTGAATGGCCTGGGCCAACAGTTCCTTGCCGGTACCGGTTTCCCCCAGCAGCAACACCGGCGAGTCGGTGCTGGCGCTGCGTCGGGCACGGCGTTTGACCTCCAGGCTGGCGGTGCTGGTGCCGATGAAGTGAGCAAAGGTGTACTTGGCCTGGCGGGCCCGCAGCAAGGAGCGGGTGGAGGCCAGTTCCTCCTGCATGCTCAGGTAGCGCTTGAGCATCGGCGACAGGCTGCGCAGTTCATCGAACAGGGCAAAGCCGATGGCGCCGATCACGGCCCCGGCATCGTCGTGGATCGGCAGGCGCATCACCACCAGCGGTTCCTTGGAGGTGTCCTGCATGTCCAGCAGGATCGGCCGGCCGCTGCGCACCACCTCGCGCAACAGGCTGCCGGGGATCACGCTTTCGCAGGCCTTGCCGATGGCCACGGCGGCCGACTCCAGGCCAAAGCGCCGGGCATAACGCTCGTTCATCCAGACGATATTGGCATCGCGGTCGACAATCACCGTGCCTTCGCTCGATTGCTCGATGATCTCGAACAAGGAGCGGATCGCCAGCGTGCGTACGCGTTGGTAGTCCTTGAGGTTTTCGCCGGTGTTCATCGGTTCATTTCCGAAGGGTGTGTGGTGGGTGATGGCCTCATCACGAGCAAGCTCGCTCCCACATATTCCATGTGGGAGCGAGCTTGCTCGCGATGAGGGCAATACGGTCCGGCGGCAGGCGCGCAATCATGCCCACCCCGGATGGGCGGCGGCCAACAGTTCTCTGGTGTAAGGATGTTGCGGTGCGTCGAACACATCATGGCTGGCGCCGCGTTCGACCACCTTGCCGTCCTTGATCACGATCATGTCGTGGGCCAGGGCGCGGACCACCGACAGGTCGTGGCTGATGAACAGGTAGGTCAGGCCGTGTTTCTCCTGGAGCTGGCGGAGCAGGGCGACCACCTGTTTTTGCACGGTGCGGTCCAGCGCCGAGGTCGGTTCGTCGAGCAGGATCAGCGCCGGCTTGAGCACCAGGGCGCGGGCGATGGCGATGCGTTGGCGCTGGCCACCGGAAAACTCGTGGGGGTAACGATGGCGGCTCTGTGGGTCCAGGCCGACTTCCTTGAGCACCTGGATCACCTGGGCTTCGCACTCCTGGGCGGTGCACTGGCTGTGGACCTCCAGGCCCTCGCTGATGATTTGCGCCACGGACATCCGCGGACTCAGGCTGCCAAAGGGGTCCTGGAACACCACCTGCATCTGTTTGCGCCAGGGCCGCAGTTGCTTCTGGTTGAGACCGTCCAGCGCCTCGCCCTGGAAGCGGATGCTGCCCGCGGAGTCCAGCAGGCGCAGGATCGCCTGGCCGAGGGTCGACTTGCCCGAGCCGGACTCACCGACGATGCCCAGGGTCTTGCCCCGTTGAATGCTCAGGCTGATGCCGTCCACGGCGTGCAGCCAGGTCTTGCGCTGGAACAACCCACCGCCGAGGGGGAAACGCACGCTCAGGTCGGTGACTTCCAGCACGGCTTCGCGTTCATCCCGGGGCAGGGCTTCACCTTCTGGCTCGGCGTTGAGCAGCTCGCAGCTATAAGGGTGCTGCGGTGCGGTGAACAGGGTTTCACAGGCGGCCTGTTCGACGATCTCGCCGCCGCGCATCACGCAGACGCGCTGGGCGATGCTGCGCACCAGGTTGAGGTCGTGGCTGATCAGCAGCAGCGACATGCCCAGGCGTTGTTGCAGGGACTTGAGCAGCAGCAGGATCTTGCGCTGCACCGTCACGTCCAGGGCGGTGGTGGGTTCGTCGGCGATCAGCAGTTCCGGCTCGCAGGCCAGTGCCATGGCAATCATCACCCGTTGCCGCTGGCCGCCGGAGAGTTGGTGCGGGTAGGCCTTGAGACGCTCCCTGGGGTTGGCAATGCCCACCAGTTCGAGCAGTTCCAGGATCCGCAGTTGCGCGGCCTTGCCGCCCAGGCCTTTGTGCACCAGCAGGGTTTCGCCGATCTGTTTTTCGATGCTGTGCAGGGGGTTGAGGGAGGTCATCGGCTCCTGGAAGATCATCGCGATGCGGTTGCCGCGCAGGGCGCGCAAGGTGCTGGCCTCGGCACCGAGCAACTGCTGGCCACGGTAGCGAATGCTGCCCGAGGACTGAGTGCCACACTCGGGCAGCAGTTGCAGGATCGAGTGGGCGGTCACTGACTTGCCCGAGCCGGATTCACCGACCAGCGCCAGGCACTCGCCGGCACGGATGTCCAGGCACAGGTCGCGCACCGCCACCTGGCCGTTGAAGGCCACGTTGAGGTTACGGATTTCGATCAGGTTGTCGCTCATGGCAATAGTGCCCTCAAGACCTTGGATCAAGATCGCGGATCAAGATCGTGGATCAAGATCGTGGATCAAACGCGTCGCGCAAGGCTTCGCCGATAAATACCAGCAGCGACAGAATCAGTGCCAGGGTGAAAAACGCCGTCAGCCCGAGCCACGGCGCTTGCAGGTTCTGTTTGCCCTGGCCGATCAGTTCGCCCAGCGACGCACTACCGGCCGGCATGCCAAAACCGAGGAAGTCCAGGGCGGTCAGGGTCGAGATGGCGCCGGTGAGAATGAACGGCAGGTAGCTCAGGGTTGCGTTCATGGCGTTGGGCAGGATGTGCCGCACGATCACCTTGCGGTCGTTCAGGCCCAGGGCCCGGGCGGCCTTGACGTATTCCAGGTTGCGTCCGCGCAGGAATTCGGCGCGCACCACGTCCACCAGGGCCAGCCAGGAAAACAGCGCCATGATCCCCAGCAGCCACCAGAAATTCGGTTCGACGAAGCCAGACAGGATGATCAGCAGGTACAGCACCGGCAACCCCGACCAGACTTCCAGCAAGCGCTGGCCCAGCAGGTCGACCCAGCCACCGTAGTAACCCTGCAGGGCGCCGGCGGCGATGCCGATCAACGCGCTGATGACGGTCAGCGCCAGGGCGAACAGGATCGACACCCGGGCGCCGAAGATCACCCGCGCCAGCACATCCCGGGCCTGGTCGTCGGTGCCCAACCAATTGACCTTCGAGGGTGGGCTCGGTGCGGGTTGGTTGAGGTCATAGTTGGGCGTGTCATCGCTGAACGGAATCGGCGGGAACAGCATCCAGCCGCCGTCCTTGTGGATCAGCTTCTGCACATAGTCGCTGCGGTAGTCGGCCTGGAATGGCAGTTGACCGCCGAATTCCTGCTCGGTGTACCGCTTGAACGCCGGGAAATACAGGCTGTTCTGGTAGCTGAGGACCAGCGGTTTGTCGTTGGCGATCAGCTCACCGCCCAGGGTCAGCAGGAACAGACCGATGAACAGCCACAGTGACCACCAGCCACGGCGGTTTTTCTTGAAGCGCTCGAAGCGTCGGCGCGCCAGGGGCGACAGATTGAGCATCAGGCGTTCCTCGCGGCAAAGTCGATGCGCGGGTCGACCAGGGTGTAGCACAGGTCGCCAATCAGTTTTATCAGCAGGCCGAACAGGGTGAAGATGAACAACGAGCCGAACACCAACGGATAGTCCCGTGACACCGCCGCTTCATAGCTCATGCGCCCCAGGCCATCGAGGGAGAAGATCACCTCGATCAGCAGTGAGCCGGCGAAGAACACGCTGATGAACGCCTGGGGAATCCCCGACACCACCAGCAGCATGGCGTTGCGGAACACGTGGCCGTACAGCACCCGGCGCTCGCTCAGGCCCTTGGCACGGGCGGTGACCACGTACTGGCGGGTGATTTCGTTGAGGAAGGAGTTTTTGGTGAGGATGGTCAGGGTCGCGAAACCGCCGACCACCAGCGCTGTCACCGGCAGCACCAGGTGCCAGAAGTAGTCGGCGATTTTACCCGGGGTCGACAACTGTTCGAAGTTTTCCGAGACCAGGCCGCGCACCGGAAACCAGTTGAGCGAGGTGCCGCCGGCGAAGATCACGATCAGGAACATGGCGAACAGAAAGGCCGGCATGGCATAGCCGACGATGATCGCGGTGCTGCTCCAGATGTCGAACTGGCTGCCGTGGTGCACGGCCTTGCGGATGCCCAGCGGGATCGATACCAGGTAGGTGATCAGGGTGGCCCAGAGCCCGAGGGAAATGGTCACCGGCATTTTTTCCAGGATCAGCTCGGTGACCGTGGCCCCGCGAAAGAAGCTCTTGCCGAAATCCAGTTGGGCGTAGCTCTTGAGCATCAGCCACAGGCGCTCATGGGCCGGCTTGTCGAAACCGTACTGCTTTTCGATGTCCTTGATCAGCTGTGGATCGAGGCCGCGACTGGCGCGCGAGCCGTGGCTCAGGCCGTCGCCGGACGCGCCGAGGCTGCCACCCCCGCCAATCCCCTGCAAATGCGCGATGGCCTGTTCCACCGGGCCCCCGGGCGCGGCCTGGACGATCACGAAATTGACCAGCAGGATGATCACCAGGGTCGGGATGATCAGCAACAAGCGGCGCAAGACATAAGCCAGCATCAGCGCGGTCCTCCGGGCTGGCCACGCTTGATGCGTTCGGCGGCCATCTGTTCATTGGTCAGGGGCGTGGTGCTCACTTGCCACCAGCTCTCGATGGCTTCGTCATTGCTGGCCGGTACCGCCGGCATGCCAAAGCGGTTCCACCACACCGTGGAGCTGCCCGGCGGGTAGTAGTTGGGAATCCAGTAGTAGTTCCATTGCAGGACCCGGTCCAGGGCGTGGGCATGGCGCAGCATGTCGGCCTGGGTGGTGGCCTTGACCAGACCGTCGAGCAGGCGGTCGACGGCGGGGTTCTGCAAGGCCATGTAGTTGTTGGCGCCGGGATCGTTGGCCGCGGCCGAGCCGAAATAGTTGAACAGCTCACCGCCCGGCGAGGTGCTGACCGGGTAGCCGGTGACGATCATGTCGTAGTCGCGGCTCATCAGCCGATTGACGTACTGCGAGGAGTCGATCAGGCGGATATTGAGGCGGATGCCGATCTGCGCCAGGGTGCGTTTATAGGGGAGTAACAGGCGATCCATGCCGTTCTGGCTGATCAGGAACGTGAACGCCAGCGGCTCCCCCTGGGCATTGACCAGTTGGTCGCCGTCGGGTTTCCAGCCGGCCTGTTCCAGCAGGTCCAGGGCTTGCAGTTGCTTGTCGCGAATCAAGCCGCTGCCATCGGTTTTCGGCGCTTCGAAGACCTGGGTGAAGACCTCGTCGGGAATCTGCCCGCGCAGGGGCTCGAGAATCGCCAGTTCAGCGGCATCCGGCAGTTGGCGCGCGGCCAGTTCGGTGTTGGAGAAGAAGCTCTGTTGGCGGATGTACAGGTCACGCATCATCTGCCGGTTGCTCCACTCGAAATCCCAGAGCATGGCCAGGGCCTGGCGCACGCGGCGGTCCTTGAAGATCGGGTTCTGCAGGTTGAACACAAACCCCTGGGACGGTTGTGGAGCCTGCTTGGCCAGATGGGCTTTCTGCAGGCGGCCGTCGTTCAGGGCCGGGCCGTCGTAGCCGATGGAAAAACCGGTGGCGGAGAACTCGCGGTTGTAGTCGTAGGCACCGCCACGCAGGACCTGGCGCGCCACGTCGGTGTCGCCAAAGTACTCGATGCTGAAGCGGTCGAAGTTGTACAGGCCGCGGCTGACGGGCAAGTCCTTGCCCCACCAGTCGGGGTTGCGCTCGAAGGTGATGCTGCGCCCGGAGTCGACCTTGCTGACCCGGTACGGCCCGCTGCCCAGGGGCGCCTCGTAGCCGCCACCGTTGGCGAAGTCGCGGGTTTTCCACCAGTGCTCGGGGAACACCGGCAAGGTCGCGATATCCAAGGCCAGGGTGCGATTCTGGTTGTTCTTGAAGTCGAAGCGAATGGTCCGGGGCGACTCGACCTCGACCCCTTTGACGTCGGCGAACTGGGTGCGATAGCGCAGGCTGCCCTGGGTCATCAGCAGGTCGAAGGTGTAGTGCACGTCCTCGGCGGTGATGGCGCTGCCGTCGGCAAAGCGGGCTTTGGGATTGAGGTAGAAGCGCAACCACAGACCGTCCTCGGCGCGCTCCATTTTTTCCGCCACCAGCCCGTAGACCGTGTAGGGCTCGTCCAGCGAGCGTTGGGCCAGGGGCGAATACACCATGCCATCGAGCTGGCTGACGCCAATGCCTTTGTCGATGTAGGGCGAGACGTGGTCAAAGCGCCCGATTTCAATGGCCGAACGACGCATGCTGCCGCCCTTGGGGGCTTGCGGGTTGGCATAGGCAAAGTGGCTGAAGCCGGCAGGGTACTTGGCCGGTTCGCCGTAGACGGTGAGGGCGTGCTGGGGGGCTGCGTTCACGGTGGTCGCGCTCAGCAGCAGGGCCAGGACCGTGGAGATCAATAAGGAGAAAGCCAGTCGCATTGTCAGCCTTAAGAGCCGGGTGATCGATGGTTCGATTTGTACGCTAGCGGCGCAGGCCTGGCCAGCCAAAAACGTTCGGCACAAACACAACGGCCCACCAGAAGGCGGGCCGTTGTTCAGGCAATTGGCGGTGGATCAGTCCTGACGGCTGGTCACTTCCAGCAGGTGGTAGCCGAACTGGGTCTTGACCGGGCCTTGTACGGTGTTGACTGGCGCGCTAAAGACCACGGTGTCGAATTCCTTGACCATCTGACCAGGACCGAACGAACCCAGGTCGCCGCCTTGACGGCTGGACGGGCAGGTGGAGTTGGCTTTGGCAACTTCGGCGAAATCAGCGCCGCCTTCGATCTGGGCTTTCAGTTCGTTGCACTTGGCTTCGCTGGCAACCAGGATGTGACGGGCAGTGGCTTTGGCCATGGGAAGAATCTCCATTCAATGTTCAATAAAGTGCTGAGCCTACCGGATTCAGAGGGCTATTTCTCGTCATTCTGCTGCCTGGTCCTGCGTCAAAGCGCCGTCGGTCGAAAATTCGGCACCGCCCCACGATTCAGATGCCGGCCTGCTTCAGGCGCTCGGCGTGCTCCAGGTACAGGGCCACAGGATCGATGCCCGGGCGTACCAGGCCCGTGGTCTGGTTGATGCTGTCCATGTGATCCAGCGGATAGTCGGAGCGCAGGACCGTGCCCAGGTGCGAACTGAAGCGCCCGACCATGCCATCGTTCTGCTTGGCCTCACGGATGAAAAAGCGCGAGAAGTTGCGGCAGAACAGGTGCAGTGGATCGAGGGCATTAGGGCCCTCGTCCAGCAGTCGACCTTGCAGGGTGCCACTCCAGGAGTAGTAACGAACGCCGTTGACCTGTTCTTCGCCGTTGCCGCCCCAGGTGTCGGGCAAGCCTTGCGGGTATTTGTGATTGAAGGCGGCGACGCCCTCGGTGGTCAGGGCATTGAGGGCGGCGATGGCGTTCTGGGGGATTTTTGGACTGCCGCTGATGAACCTGAGGAACTCGACAAACAGCGTCGAGACCGCCGCCGCGACCTGTTCCGGCAGGTGCCCGGGAGTCAGGGCCTGGCGCAGGCAGTCAGCCAGCTCGGAGCCATGGTTCGGCCCGCTGACCGAGCTCACCGAGGCCACATGCTGGGGGGCCACTGCCGCGGCATAACGCGCCGCCAGGGCGCCTTGGCTATGGCCGATCAGGTTGACCTTGGCGGCGCCGGTTCCCGCCCGGACCAGTTCGACCTGAGCCAGCAATTGCTGGCCACGCAGTTCGTTGCTGTGGGTGGCGGAGAGGTAGGGGATGAACACGTGGGCGCCGGCGTTGCGCAGGGCCTGCTTGACGCCGTGGAAGAGATCGAGATTGCCGATACTGTCGAAACCGAAGAGGCCGTGGACCAGCATGATCGGGTATTGGGTGCTTGCATTCCTTTGCATAAGCGTGCCTGTATTCCGTGAGGTCGGGAATTGTGTCGCGTTCTCACTCTAATGCAGGCCACGCCGGGGCGATGTGCGAAAAAGCCGCTGTCCGTTGTTGAAGGCGGAATAGAAGTGGCAGGAGGAATCGGTGGTGAACCTGGCCGTTGCGCGCCAGACCGGCGCAACGGCGTATTCAGTCAAACGCCAGGGGGCTTCAGGTGTTGCGCAGTTTGCGGCTGGCCTGGCGCAGCAGTTGTTCGGTTGCCTCCCAGCCCAGGCAACCGTCAGTCACCGACACCCCGTAGCGCAGGGTCGGCCCCAGCGCCTGGCACCCTTCGAACAGGTGGCTCTCAAGCATCATGCCGATCAGCGCGCGATTGCCATTCAGGCGTTGTTCCAGCACGTCGTTGAACACCGCCGGCTGGCGCAATGGGTCCTTGCCGCTGTTGGCATGGCTGCAATCGACCATGATCCGCGACGCGATGTTCAGCCGCTGCAGGTCGTCCTCGATCCGGGCCACGTGGTGCTGGTCGTAGTTGGGGCCGCGATGGCCGCCGCGCAACACCAGGTGGGTGTCCGGGTTGCCCTGGGTCTGGATGATCGCCGGATGGCCCTGGCTGTCGACGCCAAAGTGGCGGTGCGGGTGGGCGGCCGAGCGCATGGCGTCGGTGGCCACGCCCACGCCGCCGTCGGTGCCGTTCTTGAAACCGACCGGCATGCCCAGGCCGCTGGCCATTTCCCGGTGGATCTGCGATTCGGTGGTACGTGCACCGATGGCCACCCAACTGAGCAGGTCGTCGAAGTAGCTGGTGGCCATGGGTTGCAGCAACTCGGTGGCAACCGGCAGGCCGAGGCGCAGCATCTCGCGCATCAAGTCCCGGGACAGGTTCAGACCGCCGACCATGTCGTCGCTGCCGTCCAGGTGCGGGTCGTAGGCCAGGCCTTTCCAGCCCACTGTGGTGCGCGGTTTTTCGACGTAGGCACGCATCACCAGGAGCATCTTGTCGCTGACTTCGTGGGCCAGTCGGGCGAGTTTGCCGGCGTACTCGAGAGCCGATTGCGGGTCGTGGATCGAGCAGGGGCCGACGACGACCAGCAGGCGCGAGTCTTCACCTTCGAGGATGGCGCGGATGGCTTGGCGATGGGCGGCGACCTGTTGGCTCAGGGCGAGGCTCAGGGGCAGTTGTTGCTTGAGCTGCAATGAGCTGGGCAGACGCTGGGTCAGTGCTTCATTGGCAGAGGTGTGGGTAGACAGCGGCAGAGCGGATACGCGGGAGTTCATATTCAGGCTTCCTTGGGCTGGCGGCGGGTTCGTGCCCGCGCGCTCGGCCCTACTGGGGTGTTCGACAGTTGGCCGTGTTGGCTGAGTGTGTGCGCTTGCCACCTGTGGGTGACCGATCGGAGGCGGCAGGCTGTCCCGAGCGGAGGCTGGTAAATCGCCAGGCGGTAAAACTGTCGTGACGGTAATAAGTGGCGTAGTTCATGTCGTAATTCCTTGAAGTCAGTGATGTGGCTAAAAAGTGTGGGGCCTGAAAAAACAAAACCCCCGGTCGGGGAGCCGACCGGGGGTTGAGAATTCTCTGGCAGGCGACCCCTTGAGTAGTGGCCGCCGTGTAGGTATCAGGCGCGCCAGTGGCTAAACCAATACCCAAAATAAAAGTTTGCCGGAGCACAGGTGTCGTTCGCCCGCGCAGCCGCGACCGAGCGCAGGGCGCTAGGGGTGCAAGGCTGGGAAGGGGTAGGCAACATGCTGTTCTGTCTCCGATGAATGCGCCGAGCTTACTAGAGGCCGGGACGCAGTTTCAATCAGAAAATGCTATCGGGGTGAAGGTTGCTCGCTATGGCTTAAGTCGTGACGCGCTTTATGCCAGACTCGGCGACTGCGTCCGCACCCTCATCAAGGAAAGCCGGGATGACCACACTGACTGTTGCAGCGGCTCAATCGATCTCTACTGCCGGCGATGTGCACGCCAATATCGCCCGTCACCAGCGTTTCATCATGGCTGCGGCGGAGCAGGGCGTGCAGGTGCTGGTGTTTCCCGAGCTATCCCTGAGCGGTTATGAGCGTGGCCTGGCGGCGCAACTGGCGATTGCCCCGGATGCCGCGCTGTTGCAGCCATTGCGGGACCTGACGCGGGAAGTCGGCGTGACGGCTGTCGTTGGTATGCCAATTCGCCTGTCGGACGATTCCCCGGTGTTGATCGGCGCGCTGGTACTGGCGGCCGATGGATCACTGGCCGTATACAGCAAGCAGCACCTGCACCCCGGCGAAGAAGTGGCGTTCGCTCCTGGGGCAGGGGGCGCTCCCTTGACCCTGGGTGACGACACCCTCGCGCTGGCGGTCTGTGCCGATTTTTGCCACGCCAGCCATGCCGCTGCGGCGGCTGAAGTGGGGGCGGGTATCTATGCTGCCGGGGTGTTGATCACCGAAGGCGGCTATGCCGCCGACAGCGCCTTGCTGCAAGGTTACGCGCGCGAACACGGGATGCTGGTGCTGATGGCCAACCATGGTGGCGCGACCGGCGGCTGGGAGTCGGCGGGACGCAGTGCGATCTGGGCGGCGGACGGCAGGCTGCTCGCCGCCGCCCCCGGGGTGGGCGATGCGCTGGTGATCGCCCGTCGCCAGGCGGCGCACTGGCGCGGTGACGTGGTGCCGGTGAAGCATGTCTGAGCCCGGATTGGCACTGCGCCTGGCCACCGCGCAGGATTTGCCGTTCGCCCGGACACTGACCCGACGCGGCATGCTCACCTATTACCTGCGCCACGACTTGTTATGGCTCGACGAGGCATTCGATGTGGCCTGGGCCGGGCGGGAAAACTGGTTGATTTGCCGGGACGCGGCGGTACTCGGCTTCATCAGCCTGAGTCGCGACGCCAATGCCCTGTACATTCGCGAACTGCACGTGAGCGAGGCCGCACGGGGGCAGGGCATCGGCAGTTGGACGATCGATCAGGTTTTTGCCCTGGCCTGCCAGGAGCGGCGTCCGGCCCTGCGCCTGACGGTGTTCACCGACAACCCGGCGCAAGCCCTGTACCTGCGCATGGGATTGCAGATTGTCGGGCAGGATGATTGCTTCTTGCGAATGCAGCGCCCGTGTCCGCGCTGAAAGGTCTGTAAGGCGCGTAGTACAAGCGCTGCAAGATGTATTGAAACCATTTTAAATCTTGGGTTCTGCTAGGTCTGCCGGATGCTTTTTGCTAAGGTGGCGGGCAACCAACAAGACCATATCGCGGGGTGTCTGCTTGATTAGGGTGCTAGTAGTCGATGACCATGATCTCGTTCGTACAGGTATTACACGAATGCTGGCTGACATCGATGGCCTGCAAGTGGTCGGCCAGGCCGAGTCGGGAGAGGAATCCCTGCTCAAGGCGCGCGAACTGAAACCCGATGTGGTGCTGATGGACGTCAAGATGCCCGGCATCGGCGGCCTGGAAGCCACGCGCAAGTTGTTGCGCAGCCATCCGGACATCAAGGTCGTAGCCGTCACCGTGTGCGAGGAAGACCCATTCCCGACGCGGCTGCTCCAAGCGGGCGCGGCGGGCTACCTGACCAAGGGCGCCGGCCTCAACGAAATGGTCCAGGCGATTCGCCTGGTGTTTGCCGGCCAGCGCTACATCAGCCCGCAAATTGCCCAGCAACTGGCAATCAAGTCGTTCCAGCCGAGCAACGATTCGCCGTTCGATGCCCTTTCGGAGCGCGAGATCCAGATCGCCCTGATGATTGTCGGCTGCCAGAAGGTGCAGATCATTTCCGACAAGCTCTGCCTGTCACCCAAGACCGTGAACACCTATCGCTATCGGATTTTCGAGAAGCTTTCGATCAGCAGTGACGTCGAGTTGACCCTGTTGGCGGTGCGTCACGGCATGGTCGATGCCAGCCTCTGACAATGACTCAAGCCTTTGATCCAAGTGCCTTTCTCGCCACCTGCAGTGGGCGCCCCGGTGTGTATCGGATGTTCGACAGCGATGCGCGCCTGCTCTACGTGGGCAAAGCCAAGAACCTGAAAAAACGCCTGGCCAGTTACTTTCGCAAGACCGGCCTGGCGCCCAAGACGGCGGCGCTGGTGGGCCGTATCGCCCAGGTCGAGACCACTATCACCGCCAACGAGACCGAGGCGCTGCTGCTGGAGCAGACGCTGATCAAGGAGTGGCGCCCGCCCTACAACATCCTGCTGCGCGACGATAAGTCCTACCCCTACGTGTTTCTTTCCGACGGCCAGTTTCCGCGCCTGAGCATTCATCGCGGGGCAAAAAAGGCCAAGGGCAAGTATTTTGGTCCTTATCCCAGCGCCGGGGCGATTCGCGAAAGCCTCAGCCTGCTGCAAAAGACCTTTTTCGTTCGCCAGTGTGAAGACAGTTACTACAAGAACCGCACCCGGCCGTGCCTGCAATACCAGATCAAGCGCTGCAAGGCACCCTGTGTCGGCCTGGTGGAGCCTGAGGTGTACGCCGAGGATGTGCGGCACTCGGTGATGTTCCTCGAGGGGCGCAGCAATGCCCTGACCGACGAGCTGTCGGCGGGCATGGAGCAGGCCGCCAGCACCCTCGATTTCGAACGCGCCGCCGAACTGCGCGATCAGATATCCCTGCTGCGCCGGGTCCAGGACCAGCAGAGCATGGAGGGCGGTACGGGCGACGTCGATGTGGTCGCGGCGTTCATCAACCCGGGTGGTGCCTGTGTGCACTTGATCAGTGTGCGTGGCGGGCGAGTGCTGGGCAGCAAGAACTTTTTCCCGCAGGTGGGTATTGAAGAGGACGTTGCCGAGGTCATGGCGGCGTTTCTCGGACAGTATTTCATCAGCAGTCCTGAGCGCGACTTGCCGAGCGAGCTGATCGTCAATGTGGTCCACGAGGACTTCCCCGCGCTTATCGAAGCCATTCATGAGCTGCGCGGTCGCGAGCTGACCATCAGTCACAGGGTCCGTGGCACCCGCGCGCGCTGGCAACAATTGGCGGTGACTAACGCCGAGCAGGCGCTGGGCGCGCGCCTGGCCAACCGTCAGCACGTTGCCGCGCGTTTTGACGCCCTGGCTGAAGTCCTGAATCTGGATGAACCGCCCCAGCGCCTGGAGTGCTATGACATCAGCCACTCCAGCGGCGAAGCGACCGTGGCGTCCTGCGTGGTGTTTGGCCCGGAAGGGCCGTTGAAGTCCGACTACCGGCGCTACAACATCGAAGGGGTCACCCCCGGCGATGACTACGCGGCGATGCACCAGGCGCTGACCCGGCGCTTCAGCAAACTCAAGGACGGCGAGGGCAAATTGCCGGACATCCTGCTGGTGGACGGCGGCAAGGGTCAGTTGTCGATGGCCCGTGACGTGCTCAATGAACTGGCGGTCCCCGACCTGATTCTGCTGGGCGTGGCCAAGGGCGCGACCCGCAAGGCCGGCTTCGAAACCCTTTACCTGAATGATGCAGCCCATGAGTTCACCCTGCGCGGCGACTCCCCGGCGTTGCACCTGATCCAGCAGATCCGTGACGAGGCCCACCGTTTTGCGATTACCGGGCACCGTGCGCGACGTGGTAAAACCCGCCGCACCTCAACCCTGGAAGGGGTTGCCGGGGTAGGGCCGACCCGGCGTCGGGACCTGTTGAAACATTTTGGTGGATTGCAGGAGCTGTCTCGTGCAAGCATCGAAGAGATCGCCAAAGCACCGGGGATCAGTAAAAAGCTCGCAGAGTTGATTTATGCAAACCTGCACAGCGAGTAGAATGCCCCCTCACCTCGTAGCCAGTTGTGCCGATGAATATCCCTAATCTGATCACCGTACTACGCGTTCTGCTTATCCCGATCTTTATTCTGCTGTTCTACATGCCGTATCACTGGAGCTACATGGCTGCCAGTTCGGTCTTTGCGTTCGCTGCGGCGACGGACTGGCTGGACGGTTACCTGGCCCGCCGGCTGGAGCAGAGCACCCCGTTCGGGGCGTTTCTCGATCCGGTGGCAGACAAGCTGATGGTCGCCGTGGCCCTGGTGCTGCTGGTCCAGGAACACGCCAACCTGTGGCTGACCTTGCCGGCAGCCGTGATCATCGGCCGCGAGATTGTCATCTCTGCCCTCAGGGAGTGGATGGCCGAACTGGGCGCACGGGCTCAGGTAGCCGTGTCGAACCTGGGCAAATGGAAAACCGCCGCGCAAATGCTCGCGTTGGTGATCCTGCTGGCCAACCCGTCGGACTTCAGCTTCTGGGTGCTGGTGGGCTATGCCTTGCTGCTGGTCTCGGCGGGCCTGACCCTGTGGTCCATGGTGCAATACCTGCGCGCCGCCTGGCCGCACCTGAAAACCGACGTGCAGAAAAAATAAAACTTTTTGAATCAAAGGGTTGACGCGTAATCGAATTGCTATAGAATACGCCACACCAAGACGCGGGAATAGCTCAGTTGGTAGAGCACGACCTTGCCAAGGTCGGGGTCGCGAGTTCGAGTCTCGTTTCCCGCTCCAAATATTGCACTTAAGGGTTATGTTTAATTCTGCAAGTGATTGAAATCAGGACCTTCGGGTCCTTTTTTCGTTCCTGCGGGAATCAATAAAATCCAGCACTATCCGGTGAGTTTAAGTCCAGGATTGAGTCCAGGATTCTGATGCGCACTGAATCGGTTTATTGCTGGAGCAGATTGTATAGCGAGATGAGGATATGGCCCTGACTCCGTTCAGGAGCTCGCCATGGCACTCTGAGAAATGGCAATTCGGCACGCCCGAATCACTGGTATTGACTACACGCTTGGTGACAGTGACGGCCTCACGCTCAATGTGACGGCCCGCGGTGGAAAGATCTGGCTATTCCGTTACTACTGGACGGGCAAGCAGAAGCGCATGTCCTTTGGTTGTTACCCGCCAATTAGCCTTAAAGAAGCGCATACCCGTCGTGATGAAGCGCGTGCCTTCGTTGCCCAAGGCATCAATCCCCATGAGCGTCGGAAACAGCAGTGCCGTGCTGTTCGTTTGGCGACGGAGCATACCTTCGAGGTCGTGTTCGATCAGTGGCTGGAGTTCCGCAGGTCTGCTGGATTTGTTAAGTAGAATCGAACAACGCAAGGCATTACTGACAGCTGAAAAGTGCGGACGTAGTTCAATCAATTGTTCCGCTATGCGCTGGTGAAGACCGAGGGGTTGGAACAAAATCCGGCTTCAGATCTCGATGTTGTCGCACTCCCTGCGTTAATGACAGCTCTGCGAAACTATGGTGGAGCGAACCAAACACGCCTTGGCATTCGATTGCTGCTGACCGGGGTCAGCACGGGTGAGCTACGCTTGGCGACCCACGACCCGTTGGATCTGCAGCAGCGGTTATGGATCATGCCAGCGCAGGTCGTGAAGCACTCCAATTAGCTATGCGGAAGCCAGGTACGCAGATCGTAAATATAGCGCCCAACATCGTGCCGCTCTCGGTCCAGGCGCTTGAAATAGTGCGTCCAATCCTTACTATCTCACGAGTCTGAAAGGCGCAACCGCGCCGCTTGGTCATGGACGAGTTTGCCTTGTTTGAAGGTCATCGCTACGCCAGCGTCATGCTGGACGCCGACACCCGACGAGTGTTGTTGATCGGCGAAGGCCGCAGCAGGGCGGCTGTCAGGCCGTTCTTTAAAGAGCTGGGACCAGAAGGAGCGCTCAAATCAAAACGGTGGCGATGGATATGAACACCGTGTTTGATCTGGAAATCCACCACGGCTGCCCGAAAGCGCGCGTGGTCTACGACCTTTTCCAGGTGGTGACCAAATAGGGTCGAGCGGTGATTGATCGTGCTCATGTTGACGAAGCTAGCTGTCGGCCTTGGTCGCGAGTCCTATCCATTTTTCAAAACCATCCAGCAGGATCTCGATGCCCGCGTCGTAAGCCGTTGCGCTGTCAAGCGCGGAGAAGGGTGCTGCGAGATAAGCGGCACCTGGAAAGCTGTCCTGGTCGAACTTCTTGAAGTAACCACTGATGAAGTCGCGGTGAGTGTGTGGTGCCTGGCGGTTTTCTTTTTCAGCAGCAATGACCGTCACAAACAACAGCAAGAGATGATAAATCATTGCGCCAATGGGACCTGAATGGCCCGTTGCCTTGAGGATCCGGCCTATGTGGTCGAAATAAGCCAGGCCATAATCAACTTCCCCAGGCTGTATGCGCTGGAAGAGCCGGAACTTGTTTTCGGTGAGGATGTAGGTCGCCAGCCCCGGCCAGCGTTCCAGTGTGTCGAGGGAAGATTGCGCGAACTGTTCAAGGTCCGTGCGCCACCGGCCGGTGGGTGTGGGCAGCCGTTCCAGGCGCTCTTTGAAAGCCGCATTGATGACGGAGCTTATCAACTCGTCGCGGCTCCCCAGGTGGTAGTGGACCATGCCTGCGGCCACCCCCAGTTCCTTACCGATTCTGACCATGCTCACTTCGGCGAGGGATTCGGTGCGGGCAATATTGACTGCACACTCCACCATGGCGGCCCGAGATACGTCTTGGCTGCTCTTGGGGCGGCGACCGACTTTCTTTGTCGGCGCGGTCTTTTCTGCCACAGCCGGTTTGGTTTCATCTGACATCCGAACTTCCTTGCACGTAATTGATACCGCCTCAGAATATCACCTGCTGACGGTTTCTGAACCTCAAACGCGGCTATCAACGGCCTGTGAGTAGTCGTCCACGCCGCTTTCATTGCCCTAGGCCCGGACCTGGGGCGGTTGCGCTCCCTCACAGAGCGTCGGAAAGCAGGTCCGTTTTGACGAAGAAAAGAATTTTTCGTCAGCAATTGACATGGTCTCAAATTGTAATCTACCTTTGCCTTGAACTAATTGAGTGCCTCTCAAAAAGGCATCGCAATGCTTAGCCGTTATGCAAAGGTGGTGTGCGCAATGTTCTCACAACAAAAAGAATACACAGTGCAGAAGCTGGCCAGTGGCTTGTGCCACGGTAAAAGTACCCGCTGGCAGGCGGGTAAGTTGTACGTCTCTGACATGATCGGGGAGAAGGTCTACAGCATTGATGCGGCGGGTCACAAGACGGTCATTGCCCTGCAGCCGAACAAGCCCAACGGCTTGGGGTTCCTGCCCAACGGCGATCTTATTCTCAGTTCGATGCTCGAAAACAAGCTCTACCGCTACCGACCGCACGCGCCGGTGGGCGATAACCTTGAGTTGTACGCAGACCTTTGCGGCCTGTTTAGCGGTTACATCGGTGACATGCTGATCGATGACAACGGACGCATCTACGTCAACGACGTCGGCGCCCGAATCTTTGAAGGCGAGGGCCTGAAACCGGGTCGTATTGGGGTTGTTGAACCCGACGGTACCTGCAAGGTGGGGCTCGAAAACTGCCACTTCCCGAACGGCATCGCGATCACGCCGGACAAAAAACGACTGGTGTTTGCCGAGACCTTCCTTGAGCAACTCTCAACGGTGGACATCGTCGATGGCCAGTTGGTCAACCGTCGCATCTTCCTGGACATGACCACCGTCTTTGCCAGTGAAGAAGATCGTGCTTTCAAGCGGGGTTGCGTGGAAGGCCTGACGGTCGATGCCGAGGGCGGGCTTTGGTTGTGTGTCCTGCACGCCGAACAGTGCGTGCGTGTCGACACTGAAGGCAATGTCACTGACCGCGTTCATATTCCGGGCCACAAAGTGGTGGCCTGCACCCTGGGTGGGGAGGACGGTAAAACCCTGTTCATCTCCGCCAGCCAGATCAAGGGCACTCACAAGAACCTCTTCGAGGCCTTGGTTGCTCGGGACATCGAAGCCACGATTTTCACGACTCGCGTTGCAGTCGGGCGTGGCGACGCGCGTCCCTGAGTTTCTGTGGGGCCCGGCGGCAGTCTTGCGCATTGGTCGCATGGATACCGGCGTGCATCAGGTCGGACACCTGATGAGCGTCGGCTCGTTTCAGCGCACAACGTTGCGTGCATCAAATACGCCGTGTGCCTGCACGGTGAACCTGAAAACAATCTCTAACAACAAAGGTGGTATGCACAATGTCCTCACAACAAAAAGAATACGCATTACAAGAGTTGACCGGTGGTCTGTTCTACGGGGAAGGCACGCGCTGGCGCGCGGGTAAGTTGTACATCTCCGACATGATCGGGCAGAAGGTCTACAGCATCGATGCGGCGGGCAACAAGACGGTCATTGCCGAGCAGCCGCACAAGCCCAATGGCATGGGTTTCCTGCCCAACGGCGACCTCATTCTCAGCTCGATGCACGAGAACAAACTGTACCGCTATCTGCCCGACGCGCCCGTGGGCAATAACCTTGAGTTGTATGCAGACCTCTCTAGCCTGTTTACCGGTTACATCGGTGACATGGTGGTCGATGACAACGGTCGCATCTATGTCGACGACGTTGGCGCCAGGGTCTTTGAAGGCGAGGCGCTGAAACCCGGCCGTATCGTGATCGTCGAGCCCGATCGCTCCATCTCGGTAGGGCTTGAGGACTGTCACTTCCCGAACGGCATCGTGATTACGCCGGACAAGAAGCGACTGGTGTTTGCCGAGACCTTCCTTGAGCAACTCTCGACGGTAGACATTGTCGATGGCCAGTTGGTGAACCGGCGTGTCCTCCTGGACATGACCAAAATCTTTGCCAGCGAACAGGACCGTGCTCACAAAAACGGTTGCCTGGACGGCATTGCCATCGACGCAGAAGGGGGGATTTGGCTGAGTGTCCTGTACGCCGGGCAGTTCGTGCGTATCGACAGTGAAGGGAATGTCACTGACCGCATTCATGTGCCGGGCTACGACAAAATGGTGGCCTGTACCCTGGGAGGAGAGGACGGTAAAACCCTGTTCATGTCCGTCAGCCGGATCAAGGGCGATCACACGCACATCTTCGATGCCTTGGTTTCTCGGAACATCGAAACCACGATCTTCACCGCACGCGTTGCTGTGGGGAGTGGTCAGCCTTAAATCACGGGGTTGACCTGGGGCAGCCCTGCGGGCTGCCCCATTCGAAAAAAACAGCCAGGCCCACCCCTGGCACCGGGTGCAGGAAGGTCTCTGGCGACCTCCCGTGATGCGCCACCTTCTTCGCTCCACGTCAACATGGAACGCCTTGTCCGGGGCGCAGCTTTCCATCCTTTTGCGGCTTATCGTTGTGTTGTGACCTGCACAAATGTTGAGCGCGTGAAACCGTGCCCGATCGGCAGATCAGCGTCCTTGGGACAGCGTCAACAGGCGTATCCGTAGGCTGCGAGGTGGGCACTTTCAACGGGACAAATATTTTTTTCTTATCAATTGACATGGTCTCAATTGATGGTCTAGTCTGATTTTGAGATTAATTGAGCGTGTCTCAATTGATGTGTCGAAACGACTCTTTGGAGTCTGGCAGGAGGGCCCCACGTGGCTAATCCCAACAACAAGAAAGTAGCGGTCACTGCAGGGTTGCGTGGCGCATCCTGGCGTGCGGAACGCATGGTTACACCGTTCAGTTCGACCCCGTTTCCATTGCCTACCGAAGATGGCCAGGGTGCCATGGGCGTGCTTTTCTCTCGCGCACGTGAGCGTAAGGTCGTCTTCATCATGCATCCCCGGGAATTGGTGGTGACCCATTATCTGGTGCCGGATGTACTGGATGCAGGTTGGGCCTGCTGGGTCCAGGGCGCTCGCTCCGTTGGCAACGACTTGCGTCTGGAGCATGAGTTTGCGCTGTACGACGTCGCCGCCGGGATGCGCCATTTACGGGCCATGGGTTTTGAGACCATCGTGCTGCTCGGCAACTCGGGCGGGGCAGGGTTGTTTGCCTTCTATAACCAGCAATCCCTGTGCGCGCCGGAAAAACGCATCGCCAAGACTCCCGCAGGTCGAGCCACCCGATTTGCCACGGCGCAGCTTCCGCCGGCCGACGGTATGGCCTTTGTCTCGCCGCACCCGGGGCAAGGCATCTTGTTGATGAATGCGCTGGATCCATCGCTCAGCGACGAATCCGACCCGTTCTCGGTCGACCCTGCACTGGATCCATTCAGCGAGGCCAATGGCTTTCGCATGCCACCGGACTCGTCCAGCTATTGCCCCGACTTCATCGAGCGCTACCGCGCGGCGCAGCGCCAACGGGTCGCCCGCATCGACGCAATTGCCCGGCAACGGGTCGAACAGCGTCAGAGCGCGCGTGAACGCGTCAAATCCGGCGGCTCGCGCGCCGACAAGGCCCTGGCCAGCCATGGTCCGATTTTCCAGGTCTGGCGTACCGATGCTGATCTGCGTTGCTGGGACACCTCGCTTGATCCCTCGGACCGTTTTGTCGGCTCCCTCTGGGGGAGCGACCCCTTTGTGTCCAACCTGGGCAGCGTCGGTTTTGGGCGGACAGTCACCCCGGAGTCGTGGTTATCGACATGGTCGGGCCTTTCCTCGAATGCCTCGTTGGCCAAGTGCGCAGATGCCATTGAGCAACCCACGCTGCTCATCGAATACACCGGTGACAACTGTGTATTCCCCAGTGACGTCAACGCGATCTACAGCGCCATCCCGGCCAGCAGCAAAGAGCGCCATCGAGTACGCGGCAACCATCACGGACAGGCCCTGGATGAGGGCGAGGTCAGCGGGCAGACCATTGCGGGGGCACAGCTGGGACGCTGGCTCCAAGACAACTTCTAAACGAAACAAGAGCGTGCAGTCATGACAACTATAAAAACTCCAGCATCTTCCACCTCTCCTTCTTTCAGTGCTGGCGCACTGCGTCACGTCACGTCGCCCATTCCTGGCGTGGTGTATCCCAAACAAAGTGAACTGGATCGGTACTTGTCCGAGGGCGCATTGGGATATGAAACGCTACCGGACGGTTTGCGCTCGGTTGTCGAGCAGTACCCCGACAACGTGGCTCTGCTCGGCCCGAACCTGCGCATCACCTATCGTGAGCTGGACGAGCTCTCCACCCGCCTGGCCGGCGCTTTCCTTCAGCAGGGGCTGCAACCGCTGGACCCGGTGGTGTTCCAGTTGCGCGACAGCGAGCAACTGATTATTGCCTTCTTTGCTTGCCTGAAAGCCGGGCTCATTCCGATCTGCACCCTGGCGGCTCACCGCGAGCGCGAAATCGGTTACCTGGCCAACCTGGCTGAGGCCAAGTTGCACATCGTCCAGGGCGATGACCCCAAGTTCGACAGCATCGGGTTCGCCCGCAAGATGCAAGAGGCCGCTCCGTCCCTGAAGTTCATCATGCAGGTGCGCGGCGCCTCGCAGGAGGGTGTCCTGCATCAAGACGCGCTGATCGACGGCATCAGCCTGCAGCAGGCCCAGGCGCAGTTGCAACGCGTGCAACTGGATCCGTTCCAGGTCGCGGTCTATCAGCTCTCTGGCGGGACCACAGGGGTGCCGAAGATCATTCCGCGCTTTCACAACGAGTACCTCTACAACATGCGGGCCGTTGCCCAGTGGCTGGGCTATAAGCCCGACGACGTGCTGTTCATGCCCCAGCCTATGGTTCACAACCTCAACATGGGTTGCTGCTTTGGGCCGTTCTTGATGACCGGTGGCACCGTCACCGTGACGCCTGATTTGCAACCGGAAACCCTGATTTCGCTGATTGCTTCGACCAACCCGACATGGCTGATGCTTGGCGGCCCGATCATCGCTCGACTCGAGTCCGCCATTCAAAGCGGCCGAATCGATCTGGCGGGGGCCCGGGGTGTGCTGGTCGCCAACAGTGCCGCCAAACTGCAGATGCTGCTGGGTGTTCGCACGTACAACGTTTTCGGTATCACCGAGGGCGTGATTATGTTCGGTCACAAGGAGGATGTAGCCGAGGCCCATGACACCACCAACGGCCGGCCCGTATCCGCATGGGACCGCGTTCGCATCCTGGTGCCGGGTACCGAGCAGGATGCCAAGCCAGGAGAGATCGGTGAGCCGGCATTCAAAGGGCCGTACACCATCCACGGGTACTTCCGGGCCGAGGAACGTAATCGTGAAACGTTCACCAGCGACGGCTACTACCGCTCGGGCGACCTCATGTACACCAAGGTCATCGATGGCAAGACTTACTACGTCTTCTGTGGCCGCCTGAAGGATCTGGTCAGCCGCGGCGGTGAAAAAATCAACTGCGAAGAAGTCGAGCTCGCGGTGGCGGGTCACCCAGCCGTGGCCGCCGTGGCCGCTGTCGGTTATCCCTGCGCGGTGTTTGACGAACGGCTGTGTGCCGCACTCGTGCTGCGTGATGGCTTTGCCGCGCCCAGCGTGGCTGAACTGGGGGCCTATCTGGAGGATTACGGACTGGCCAAGTTCAAGTGGCCAGAGCGTATCGAAGTGCTTGATGTGTTCCCCCTGACCGCTTCCGGCAAGCTCAGCAAGGAAAAGCTGCGCGAGCTGGTCAAGACGAACGTCGAGCAAGAGCTGGCAAAACAAACGAATTAATCGGCAGTTAAAAGGAGTACGTCAGATGGTAAACAATCAACCCGTTCTCAAGGGTGTCCATCACAGCGCCCGACCTACGTGGAAACTGCGCGAAACTGTGGCGTTCTATCGCGACAAACTTGGGCTGCCGCTAGTTCATGCAATCTCGGCGCGGGGCTGGGGACCGTCCAACCACCCGGACTTTCTGCACTTTTTCTTCGACAGTGGGAATCACAGCACCATTGCCTTCTTCTACTACATCAACACCGAGCAGCCGGATTACACACGGCCGGTAGCGGACTATCGCTACGAGGCCAACCATACGGCCTGGCGTGTCGATACCCGTGAAGAACTGCTGCAGTGGCGTGATCGTCTCGAAAGCCAAGGCATCCCGTTGATCTTCCAGATCCGCCACGAGCTGATCGAGTCGATCTACTTCAACGACCCCAATGGCTACTACCTGGAAATCACCATCCAGGAGCGGCCGATGAATGCACTGGATGCCGAGGATGCGACCCGCACACTTGAAGCCGCCATGGCCCTCGAGGACGGTTTGGGCGCCGGGAGCACCGCATTCACCAGTATCGATCAGGTCTGGAAAGCCAAGGCCAAGGGCATCGACCCGGATGCCTTGGATGAGCCTGTGCTGTATGTCCTCGACGCCCCGGAGTTCATGCCGCTGGTCGAGGCTGCCAGACAGGAACCCGGCGTTGAACTTGAAGACCTGGGCAACGGCTACTGGAAAATCACCGCCGAAGCAGCATTGGTGTTCGAGCGCAAACG
This sequence comes from Pseudomonas kielensis, assembly GCF_014236655.1. Classification (GTDB taxonomy): domain Bacteria; phylum Pseudomonadota; class Gammaproteobacteria; order Pseudomonadales; family Pseudomonadaceae; genus Aquipseudomonas; species Aquipseudomonas kielensis. The sequence goes on along the minus strand of NZ_JACMYG010000018.1, from coordinate 74,720 downwards.
ACTGGGCTTTGTCCCGGCCTTGTGGAATGCCGCATTGACCGGTGGTTTCGCCGGAGAGGTCAGCGAGTTCGATCGCTATCGGCTGCAAATCAGCCGAGGAGAAAAATAATGAAAGTCGCAATCCTCGGCGGTGGCCCGTCGGGTCTGTATCTGGGTTTGCTGCTAAAGCGCGGCGCGCCGGATTGGCAGGTGGAAATCATCGAGCAGAACGCGGCGGACTCGACCTTCGGTTTTGGTGTTGTTCTGGCTGACACCGGTCTGCTGCAGTTGCGCGATGCGGACCCGCAATCGTACGAAGCACTCTGCGCGGCGACCACGCAGCATGAGCACCAGGTCATCGTGCAGGCAGAAACCGCGATCAATATCCGCCTTCCGGTAAAAGGCGGGGCGATTCCCCGGCTCACCCTGTTGCAGATACTGGAGAAGCAAGCCGAAGCGGCCGGTGTCGTGGTGCATTACAAGCAACGGATCGAAAGCCTGGACGATCTGGCCAGGCTAGGTCTGCACGACGCTGACGTGGTGGTGGGGGCCGATGGTATCAACTCGTTGGTTCGCCGCAGCTTCGAGGCCGACTTCGGCACCACCACCAACACCTTGGGCAATCATTTTGCCTGGTATGGCACGCCCAAGGTTTTCGAAGCCTCGGCGCTGGTGTTCCGCAAGTACGCGGGTGGGCATTTCGTTGCTCATTACTACGCATACAGTGAAGAGATGAGCACCTTTGTCGCCGAGTGCGACGATGCCACCTGGCAGCGTCTGAAACTGGGCGACATGAGCAATGCGCAACGCCAGGCACTGATGGAGAAGATCTTCGCCCCGGAACTGGAGGGTGCGCCGTTGATGGACGGTAACGCCCGTGTTGTCTGGCGCCAGTTTCCGGCCATTCGCAATGCCCATTGGACCCATGGCCGCTACGTCCTGGTGGGCGATGCCCTGGCGAGTGCGCACTTTTCCATCGGCTCCGGCACGCGTATCGCGATGAATGACTCCATTGCCCTGGCCAAAGCCTTGCTCGGTTGCGAGGGTGACGCACTGCGTGGACTGGCTGCTTACGAGCGCAATCACAAGCCCAGCAAACAGAAGCTCATTCGTGCCTCCGAACGCTCCTACCTGTGGTACGAGCAGATGGCGCAGTGGATGGACACTTACAGCGCCGAGGAGTTTGTCTATCAGTTCATGACTCGCACCGGTCGAGTCGATGACGACCGCCTGCGCCGTGAGTATCCGGAACTGATGGGCCGTCTGGGGAATGTCGGGAGCCCGGTATGAACCAGAGTTCCGAGTACGTCGTCGCGCACCTGCCGTTTACGGTACGTCGCACGGTGCGCTGGATGGATTGCGACCCCGCCGGGGTCGCGTTCACCGGCCGGTTCACCGAGTACCTGATCAGCGCCGTGATGCATTTTTATCGGCACATCGGATGGGGCCCCGGTGCCGACAGCGAGGTCAAGGTCGGGCTGCCTTGCAAGCACATAGCGCTGACATTCCACGTCAGCTTGCCGCCAGACACCGCCGTCGACATCACCCTGCGGGTCGGTGCCCTGCGCGAGCGCAGCTTCGACCTGGTTGCCCACGCGTACTTGCCGGATGGGCAATTGGCATTCGAAGGGGTCTTCTCACCGATTTGCATCGAGCCGCTGGAGCGCAAGAGTGTGCCGATTCCGCACGCACTCAAGCAGGCTTTGCAACCACACCATGTTTGCGATTAAGGGGAGCGCTGATGACCGCTATCTATCGAATTGGCCAGATTGTGCCCAGCTCCAATACCACGATGGAGACAGAGATCCCATTGATGCTCAATGCGCGCCTGCAACTGCGTCCCGAGCGCTTCACGTTCCACTCCAGCCGGATGCGCATGCACAAGGTCACCCGCGAAGAGCTGCTGGCGATGAATCGCGAAGCCCTGCGTTGCGCCGCCGAACTGGCAGACGCCCGAGTGGATGTGATGAGTACCGCGTGCCTGGTGGCGATTATGGCTATGGGCAATGGCTACCATCGTCAGGTCCAGGAGGAGCTGACAGCAATTGCTCGCGCCAACCAGTGCGACGCGCCGGTCATGACGTCGGCAGGTGCCTTGGTCGAGGGTTTGAAAATCATGGGGGCACGGCGAATTTCCCTGCTTGCCCCGTACATGCGGCCTTTGTGTGACCGCGTGGTTGAGTACATCGAAAGCGAAGGGATTGAGGTGGTCGATTCGATTGCCTTCGAGATCCCTGACAACCTTGATGTGGGCCGACGCGATCCGGCCCTGCTGCTTGAGGATGTGAAAAAGCTCAACACCACGGGGGTCGATGTCGTGGTGCTCTCGGCTTGCGTACAAATGCAGTCGTTGCCCTCGATCCAGGCGGCCGAGCAGGCATTGGGTATCCCGGTGACGTCGACGGCGGTGTGTACGGTGCGCCGAATGCTCGATCACCTGGGATTGGACCCGGTGGTGCCGGGGGCCGGCGCGTTGCTGTCCGGACGATACCCTGCACAGCGGGAGAACGGTCATGCGTGAGGCGCTGATTGTTTCAACCGCGCGTACCCCAATCGCCAAAGCGGCGCGTGGCGCCCTGAACAACATCAAATCGCCAAGTCTGATGGGGCACGCATTGCGCCATGCGGTCGAGCGCTCTGGTGTGGAGCATGGGTGCATTGAAGACGTGGTCATTGGCTCGGTGCTGACGGCCGGTACGGCCGGCTCCAACCTGGCCCGCAATGCCGTGTTTGCCGCCGGGCTACCGCTCTCGGTCAGTGCCCAGACACTGGACCGCCAGTGCTCATCCGGGCTGATGGCGATTGCCACGGCGGCCAAGCAAATCATGGTCGATGGCATGGATGTGGTTGCCGCCGGCGGCCAGGAAAACATTTCCGGCATACAGCAGGCGTACTTCCAATGGGTCGCGCAAGAGCAGGATAGCGCGGTGATCCAAGCGGTTCCCAGTGCCTATATGCCGATGTTGGAGACGGCCGAGTTTGTTGCACGCAAGTTCGGGATTTCCCGCGAGGACCAGGATGAGTTCGCGTTTGCTTCGCAGATGCGCACCGCACGTGCCCAGGCGCTGGGCCGCTTCAATGACGAGATCGTGCCGATTACGGCCGAGCAACGCATTGTCGACAAGGACTCGGGCGTCTCGCGCATGCAGATCGTGACCCTGGCACAGGACGAAGGTAACCGACCGGATACCACCCTGGCCGGTCTCTCGCGGCTCAAGCCAGTCATTGAAGGCGGCAGTGTAACCGCCGGGAATGCGAGCCAAATGTCCGATGGCGCCAGCGCCTGTGTGCTGGTCGATCGACAGTTTGCCGAACAGCAAAACCTGACGCCCTTGGGTCTGTACCGCGGGATGGCGGTGGCAGGACTGGCGCCAGAGGAAATGGGGGTGGGGCCGATATTGGCCATCCCCAAGCTGCTCAAGTTGCACGGACTGCGCGTGCAGGACATCGACCTTTGGGAACTCAATGAGGCGTTTGCCTGCCAGGCCCTGTACTGCCAGCGTCACCTGGGCATTGATCCTGAACGGTGCAATGTCAATGGCGGCGCCATTTCGATCGGCCATCCCTATGGAATGACCGGGGCGCGCCAGGTTGGCCACGTGTTACTGGAGGGCAAGCGCCGCAAAGCCCGCTATGTGGTGGTGTCTATGTGCGTCGGCGGTGGCATGGGCGCCGCCGGGCTGTTCGAGGTGACTTGAGTGTAAGAACCCTCACGCCCGCACGCGTTGGCGTGAGGGTTGGTTTGATCCCCACAACACAATCCAGGGTGGTATCCAACATGTCGATAAAACAAGAACAATACGAATTGAATGTACTGACCAGCGGCCTGTTCTTTGGTGAAGGCCCGCGTTGGCGCGATGGCAAGCTTTACATCTCGGACATGCTCGGCAAGAAGGTGTACACGATAGACGCCAGCGGGACCAAGACGGTCATCGCCCAGATGCCCCACAAGCCCAACGGCATGGGATTCCTGCCCAATGGCGACCTGATCCTCAGCTCAATGCACGAGACCCGCCTGTATCGCTACACCCCGAGCGGTCTGGAGTTGTACGCAGACCTCTGCGACGTTTATACCGGCTACGTCGGTGACATGGTGATCGACCACAACGGCAGGATCTATGTCGATGATGTCGGCGCACGGGTGTTCGAAGGGGAGGGGTTGAAGCCTGGCCGTATCGTGATTGTCGAACCCAATGGCGAGGTGTCGGTCGGTGTCGAGGACTGCAACTTCCCTAACGGTATTGTCATCACCCCGGATCAGAAGACCCTGGTGTTCGTCGAGACGTTTGCCGAACGCCTCAGTGCCGTTGATATCGTCGACGGCAAGCTTGAAAACCGCCGGGTTCTGCTGGATCTGACGCAGGTTTTCCCCTCACCCGAAGATCGTGCCCGCAAGCGTGGCTGCATTGATGGTATCTGCATCGACGCCGAGGGCGGTATCTGGTTGAGCATGCTACGTGCAGAACAGTTCATGCGCATCAATGCCCAAGGCCAGATCACAGACCGCATCCCCATGCCCGGCTATGAGTGTGTGGCCTGCACCCTCGGTGGTGAGGATGGCAAGACGCTGTTCATGGTCTCGACCAAGGTCGATGGCGACAACATCTTCGAAGCCATGGTCAACCTGCGCACCGAAACGACGATCTTCACCACCCGTGTCGAGATTGGCAGGGGCCTGGGTCGGCCTTAGTTCAACTGTTGAACGGGCGTGGTGTCCTCACCGCGTCCTTGAGCTGACTTGCGTGCTTTTAATGAGAGTGTCTGTCGAGCGCAGCGCCATAAAAAATTGACCTGACTACAACAAATACAAGGGATCAGGGCCATGAAAAGATGTGTTTGCTTCACGCTTGCGTGTCTGGGACTGCTGGCAGCCAAGGCTGAGGCCTCCAACGGGCCGCAGTATGCCGGTTACGGCACCCAGGCGATGGGAATGGGTGGGGCCTCTATCGCCAACCCCACCGATGCGCTCGCCGCGGTCAACAACCCGGCGGGCATGGGCGCTGTCGGCACACGGATCGATGGCAGTCTGACCGCCACCGCCGGTCAGCTTCGTTCCAATGTGCAGGGCAGCGAGAGTAGTGACGATGTGCTGCTCTTCGTACCGGGATTCGGCGCCAACTATCAGTATCAACCCGATGTAACCCTCGGTGTTGCGGTGTCTGGGTACGGTGCCGGCATCGACTATGGCAAGCCGATTCCGGCATTCGGAACATCCAATGTGAAATCCGAACTGGTGCAAATGCTGATCGCCCCTACGGCTACCTACCAGTTTCAACCCGGTCACTACCTTGGGCTGTCGGTCAAGCTCGGTTATGAGAGCCTGATGCTGCACGGGTTAGAGAACTTTGGTGCGACCAACGACAAGGATCATGCATTGGGTGCCGGCTTGGGCATCGGCTATCTGGGCACCCTCGCACCGGGACTGCGACTGGGGGTCACCTACTCGACACCGGTGCGCTTCCAGAAACTGGATGCCCACGAAGACATCATCCCCAAAGGACGTATAAACATGCCGCAGCAGGCAGGCTTGGGGTTGGCCTATGACACGGGCCCCTGGACGGTTGCCTTCGATTACCTCTGGATTGATTGGAGCCGTGAAAAGGCTCTGGCCAACTCCCTGACCCAAGGCGGAGCGCCTGGCGCCGGGAATGGACCGGGCTTTGGCTGGCGGGACCAGCATGTGTTTCGCTTTGGCGTGAACTATCAATACAGCGACAAACTGCAATTGCGCACAGGGGTGTCCCTTGCCAACCACCAGGTTCCGGACCGAGAGGCCACCCTGATCGCCATTGCCCCGTGCAATCAACCGAAAAGCGCGCACCTGGGGTTCACCTACAACGTCTCCGAGCAAATGGAAGTCACAGGCGCCTACATGTATGACTTGCGGCACATCACCAAAGGGAAGGGCGCAAGTGCGGGCTCAGAGGCCGGAGGCGAACTGCATATGTTGACGGTGGGATTGGGATACAAGTTTTAGCGCTTTACACGTCGCTTGAATCTCACGTCGTCGTGAGCGTGTGAGCGCAGGCGTTCCGCTGCAAGGAAGCGGGAGCAGTGATGAGTCTCATCAGGGCGCATCCCTTGACCCTTGCCATGGAGGCAAGGCACCGCCCGGTGCCCACGATCACCGGGCGGTGTGCTTTTACACTCCACACAGATCAGCCATTGGCCTGTGTTTTAGGCAACGCTGACGCCAGCGTAAGCCCATCCCTCTTTTACACCGCCTGCAAAAACCGCTGATTAGGGCGGACTTCTTATTCGGTGAGGTTAATTTACCGGCTCTACAGGTTCTGGTGAGCAGTGGAGGGGTGTGCATGCAGATAGCACGTTACTGAGCAGGTACATGTCCGGCATCCCGCTATAGAGACTTTCCCAGGCAACGAATGAGACTGAGCGCGCATGGCTGCGATATCTCACGACGCAAGCGGGCGGCTGCCACGGTTGATCGGCAGGGAAGTTGTTTGCGCAACTACACCAGTGCAGGCCTTCTTCTATAACTAATAGGCTGACGGGGCAGGTTGTGACCCGTGTCAGTTTCAGCGCTTCTTCAGCAGAAGACGCTACCGCGATGCGAAAGTAACTGTCGTGGGGCATAGGCATCATCCTCCAGCCGGTGTGGTATCGAACGTGTTTTCATCGATTGAGGCAATAGACCTTGATAGTCCAAAAGCGGATGCATCACCTCGGCTCCCGGTCTCCCGACAGCCACTCAAGTCCTGCGAACCGCCCCGCACGCTGCTGCGTGATTCCCTGGGGCAGCAGGTGCGGCAGCGCTAGGTCAGAGCTTCGGCAATTGCCCGATGCGCCCCATCATTTCCGTGACGATCTGCAGGTCCAGCATGAACTGTTCGACGGTCTTGAACTCGTTGTCGTTGTGCCCGGTGTACTTGACGTCGGGCATGGCCAGGCCGAATTGCACGCCGTTGGGCAGTTCATGCACCGAGGTGGCGCCGGCGGAGGTGCCGAACTGGTGTTTCATGCCCAGGTTTTCGCTGGCCACGGCCAGCAGGGCCTTGACCCATTCACCTTCGGGGTTGCGGTACATCGGCTCGGCGATTGAGTAGTCGAAAGCTGGCGCGATCCCGGACTTGCTGCTCCAGGCACTGAGTTTGTCGGCAATTTCGCTTTTGAGTACCTCGGGAGACTTGCCCTTCGGCACCCGCAGGTTGACCGCCAGCTTGAAGGTTTTGTCGTCCATGCCGACGTAGGTCAGGGAGGCGGTCAGCGGTCCCATGAAGGCATCGGCAAAGCCAACCCCCAGCTTGCTGCCCAGGTAGTCCAGGCCCCAGTTGTCGGCGGCGTAGCGGGCGGCGTCGGTGATCTGGTTGTGCTTGAGCGCGACCTTGCCGTCGAGGCCGTTGATGAAATCAAGCATCCGGGCCACCGGGTTGACCCCGGACTCAGGCTCGGAGGAGTGGGCGGAGACGCCGGTGACGGTCAGTTGCACGTCCTTGCCGACCACCTTGGCGGTCACCGTGAAATTGCCGCCGTTGCGCTTGGCGTAGTCGGCGCCGGCTTGTTGCAGGCGGGCAGCCAGTTCGGCGGGTTGCTCGGTGAGCAGGGTGGCGACCGACGTCGACGGAATCTGGTTGGTCGCCAGCCCACCGGTCATGGCGCTGATTTCGGCGCCTTTACCCTCGGCGGCGCGCCGGGGAAAACTGGCCATGACCGTGCCGTAGCCTTTCTCGGCGATCACCACCGGGTAGCCGCCATCCAGGGCCAGGTTGTAGTTGGGGGTCGGATTGCGCTCGAAGTAATAAGGAATGGCGTCGCCGCTGGTTTCCTCGGTGGTGTCCACCAACAACTTGAAATTGCGTGCCAGTGGCAGCTTCTCGTCCTTGATGATCTTCATCGCATAGAGGGTCACCACGATGCCGTTCTTGTCATCCTCAGTGCCGCGGCCATACAGGCGGTCGCCGATCAGGGTGACCTTGAACGGGTCCAGTCGGGTGCCGTCTTCCAGCACCCAGTTCTCCGGCGTCACGGGCACCACATCGGCGTGGGCGTGGATGCCAACGACTTCATCGCCAGCGCCGTCCAGGCTGATTTCATAGACCCGGTTGTCGATGTTGCGAAATTTCAGATTGAAGGCCTCGGCCAGGCCCTTGATCTTGTCGGCAATCTTGAGGAACTGCGGGTTCTCGTGCTGCGGCACGCCTTCGACCTCGAAGGTGGGGATCGCCACCAGTTCGCGCAGGGTCTCGGTGGCAGCGCTGCCATATTTGACGCGCGCGTAGAGACCCAGCAGGCGATGGATTTCATTTTGCTGCTCGGCGCTCAGGCTCTGGTTGGCGAGGAAGGCATTGATGGCCGGCGCGAGGTCGTCGTTCTTGGCCAGCTCGCTTTTGCTCAGCCGCGTGAGGAACTGCCGGAAGTCCGTGACTGAGCTGTCGTTGAAGGTCTTGAGGATCGCCGCGCTCTGTTGCGGGGTGATATTGGCGTGGGCTGGCGTGGTGAACGACGCCAGGCTGGCGAGCATCAGGGTGGTTGCGGCCAGGTGCTTGAGGGAAAAATCCATGATGGTGGGCATTCCTTTGCAGGTGGGTAGGGGGAGATGAAACAAATCATTTCCAAATTAACACCACAACCGTACGAAAGGGCAGCCCCTGAAGTGGGATCTGTCCCACAGAAATGTCAGCGCGCCGAGATGGAACTAACCTTTCGGTCAGCCTCTAAATATCAACGGCCGTCAAAAACTCAAGGATCGCCCCATGTCCAAATCTCGTGCGTCAGTTGCAGTTGTTACCTCCCTGACGCTGGTTTGCGGTTCGGCGCTGGCATGGGCCGATCCAGGTAACGGCAAGGGGCAGGGGAACGGCAAGGGAAACCCACCCAGTAGCCAGATGCATGGCAATCAGGGTGGCCATGGCAACCCGGGTAAAAACCCCGCAGGCGGCGATTGGAGTAACGGTCCGAGCGTCAATCGCACCAGTGTGCTGGGGGTTGTCGGTGGCTACCGGGACTACTGGAGCCCCGGACCGGCCTTGCCCCCCGGGATCCAGAAGAACCTCGCACGGGGCAAGCCGCTGCCGCCCGGCATTGCCAAGAAGCTCGATGGTCGATTGCTTGGCCACTTGCCTCATTATGATGGCTATGAATGGCAGCAGGCCGGTACCGATCTGATTCTGGTGGCCTTGGCCACCGGGCTGATTTATGAGGTGCTCACGGGAGCTTTTGATTAACGCACCCGGCCGTAGCCCCCCATGGGGTATCAACCTTCATCGAAAGCACCTCATGCTTTTAAAGAGCAAGAGTCTGCTTGCTGTGATGTCCGGGTGGCCAGGGGCGGTCATGCTGGGCAAAGGTCGCCGGTTAGCCGTGGCAACGCTCAATCACCGGTAATCTTGTGCGCTGACCGGCTACCTGGCACCCGACGAACGCTGTGTCGGCCGAATGGCTCGGAGGTGCTGAGAATCGACAGTTCAATGCGTTCGCAGTGCGGGCACAAGGCTTTGATCTTGGCCTTGGCCGCGCTGTCGGTGTCGGCCATTACTTCGCCGTAGACCGCGTGCTGGGCGTGGTCTTTTGGATAAGCGGTGTAATCGTAGAGCCGCATGGTTCAAACCTTGGGGTGGAGCGTCTGCCGCCGAACTCAAAGGTATAGGTCGCCAACGCCGGTTCGTCCAGTGTCAGGTTTGAAAGGTGACTGGCGGTTCACCGTGCGGCACCGGCTTACGCTGAGTCACACCGACGGCCCCGGCTGCGAGCGCTTGAACTGGGCAAGCTCCAGGGTGATTTCCTTGGCCACCTGATTGATTTCCCCGCGCAGCCATTTGTGCGCGGGCGCTGCGTGCAGGCGTTCGTGCCAGACCTGGGAGACGGTGAAACCCTCCACCTCTACGGGCGGTTCGAACAGTTGCAGGGGGATTTCCCTGGCGATGCGCAAGGCCGTCAGCTCGGCGATCATGCCGATCATGTCGGTTTGCGAAATCAGGATGTGCGCCAGCAGAAAGTGCGGCACCGTCAGGGAGGTCTTGCAGCGGATGTCGTGTTGTTCGTAGAGGCTGTCGATGGCCTCCTTGACCGCCCCATGGTTACTGCTGATGCGCAGGTGCTTGCCGTTGCGAAACTGCTCCAGGGAGAGGCTGCCGTTGATCTCGGGATGGCCGACACGCACCACTGACTTGAGCCGGTCGGAAAACAGTTTGCGCTCATGGAAAGTGGCCGGGGCGCTTTTTTCGTTCCAGATGATCAGGTCCAGCTTGCCGTCCTTGAGCAGCGGCAGATCCTCTTTGGGGCGCAGCGGCTGGATGTTCAGCTCGACCCCGGGCGCGACGTCGGCCAGGCGCACCATCAGGCGCGGCAGGAGGATAAACCCGATGTAGTCGCTGGTGGCGATTTCAAAGCTGCCCTGGAATTGACCGGGGTCGAAGGCCTTGACCGGTTCGATCAGCTTGTTCAGCGCGGCCAGGCTCTGCTGCAAGGGCTCCACCAACTCCAGGGCGCGGCTGGTCGGCAGCATGCCACGGCCCATGGACACGAACAGCGGATCGTTGAACAGCAGGCGCAGGCGAGCCAGGGTATGGCTCACCGCCGACTGGGTCATGTTCAGTTGCTCGGCGGTGCGAGTGACATTGCACTCGTTGAGCAGGCAAAAGAACACGTGCAAGGATTTCATATCGACGTTTTGCATGTGCCGGGCGCTGGCCTCGCGGTGAAGGATGGACAATACCGGCCGCCACTTTACCGAGGTTTGCCCACGAAAGCTGGTCAAGGCTTCAGACCATCGGCACCAGCGTATGGGCAAAGTCCTTGCGCCGCTCCATCAGTTGCAGGGTCTGGGCCTGCGCGCCCTGGAGCAAGGCGGTCTCGTCGACCAGGGTACTGCGGCCGTTTTCCAGGATCACCTTGCCGTCCACCAGCACGGTTTTCACATTCGAGCCGCGCGCCGAGTACACCAGGTTCCACAGCACGTTGGTCTGGGTCCCTTCCCAGACGATCGGGCACATGTTCGGCTGAGCCAGGTCGAGCAACAGCAGGTCGGCGCGCTTGCCGACTTCGATCGAACCGATCTCCCGGTCCATGCCCAGTACCCGGGCACCCTCGATGGTCGCCATGCGCAAGGCGACATTCGCCGGCAGGGCGGCGGCATCCAGGCGATGGGCCTTCTGCAGCAGTGAGGCAAATTTCATTTCTTCGAACAGATCGAGGCTGTTGTTGCACACGTTGCCGTCGGTGCCCAGGCCGACGCGGATGCCGGCGGCGAGCATTTCCGGGACCCGGGCGATCCCACTGGCCAGCTTGGCGTTGCTGCTGGGGCAGTGGGCGACTGCGGTGCCGGTATCGGCCAGGCGCTTGATCTCTTCATCGTTGAGCCACACGCAGTGGGCGATCAGGGTCTTTTCGCCAAGGATGCCCATCTGGTCCAGCATCGGGATCGAGCGTTTGCCGAAGTGCTGGAGCACTGCCTGTTCTTCTTCCTTCTGCTCGCACGCGTGGGTGTGGATGCCGATCCCGTAGTCGAGCGCGCAGTCGCGGGCATGGGCGTAGGCCTTGGGTGAGCAATAGAACAGGTGTTCCAGGCCCATCCACACCCGCACGCGACCGTCGTGGGCCATGTGGTGGGTCTCGATCAGTTGGCGATTGGCGTGCGGGCTCTCAAAGAAGTCTTTGCCGGGCAGGTCGGCGGCATAGGGCGCCAGGTGCACACGAATGCCGATTTCACCGGCGGCGTCGGCGCAGCGATGCATGAAGCGGTACATGTCCATGACGCAGGTGGTGCCGCTCTTCAGGGCCTCCAGGTAACACAGGCGCGCGGCGTGGTAGGCGTCCTCGGCGTTCATGGCCCGGTGTTCGAGCTGGTAGTAGGGCAGCCATTGCATCAGCGGCAGGTTTTCGGTGATGCCGCGCATCAGGCTGGAGTGCGAGTGGGCATCGACCAGGCCTGGTAACAGGGCCATCTGGCCTTGACAGTCGATGACTTTGGCGTCGGCGGGCAAGGGCATGTGATCGCCCTGACCGATGGCTTCGATGATGCCGTCGCGGATGACCACATGGCCGTTGGCGAGGACCTGGTCCTGGGGATTGACGGTGAAGATGATTGCGTTGCGGATCACGGTGTAGCTCATGGCTGGGTCCTTGTTTTTTTTGTGGTTGGGGGGGCAGATCCGTTGCTGCGGTGATGGCGGCTTAGGGTTCCGCCCTTACGGCGGGTCACTTTTTTTACAAACGCCTAAAAAAAGTAACCAAAAAAACGCTTGCCCCGGCGTTCGGCCCCTCGCTAAGGCTCGGGGTTCCTTCGCTACGGTATCCATCCGGGGGCATCGCCTACGGTTTGCTTCGCTGCACCTCCTCTCGATGTATGCGGCTTCGCCGCACGGCGCTACGCGCCTTCCCCCTGATGGACACCTTCGCTCAGCCTGCCGAAGGGGCAGGTGGATCAAGATCAAAGGCCAGAGCACGGCGACCTGACAGTCGGCCTGCTTGTACTGGTGTTCGAATCTCCCCCGTAGCAGCTGTCGAGCCCGCGAGGCTGCGTTCGAGGACGCAGTCCTCGCCGCCCCTCAATACCTCGTACATCACCTAATACTGCACCCGCATCACCAAGAACACCGACAGCGCCGCCACCCACCACATGATGGGCTTGACCGTGTGTGCCTTGCCGATCAGCAGTTTGAGCAGGACGAAGACGATGAAGCCCAGGGCGATGCCCAGGGTGATGGAGTAGGTCAGGGGAATCAGCAGGATCACCAGGAATGCCGGAATCGCTTCTTCATAGGACTTCCAGTCGATTTTGCTGATGGTGTCCATCATGAACACGCCGATCATGATCAGCACCGGTGCCGTGGCGATTGCCGGAACCAGGGACAGCAGGGGGGAGAGGAACAGGAATGGCAGGAACAGCACGGCGGCGACCAGGGCGACCATGCCGGTGCGCCCGCCCTGGGAAATGCCGGCGGCCGATTCGATGTAGGCCGTCGCCGGGCTGGTGCCCAGGGGCGCCGAGGCCAGGGCGGCGAGGGCGTCGACATGCATTGACTGCTTGATGTTGCGCGGGTTGCCGTCGGCGTCCTTGAGGTCGCCCGCTTCGGAGATGCCGAGAAAGGTCGACAGCGACTCGAAGAAGTTGGTGAACACCAGCACGAAGATGTACGGCAGGTATTCGATGTGCAGCGAGCCCAGCAAGTCGACCTGGCCGAGGAAGCTGAAGTCCGGCGCGGCGAACAGCCCGCTCCAGTTGACCAGCGTGACCGTGCTGGCGCCTTCGGGCCAATAGGCCGTGGCATCGCCCCACAGGCGACCGATCGGGATCGCCAGCAAGGTGGTGCAGATGATCCCCAGGATCAGCGCCCCCGGCACCTTGCGCGCCACCAGGGCAATGGTGATCACCAGGCCGGCGAGGAAGGTCAGGATGATCGGATTGAACGGTGCCGCGTGCACCACGGTGAACGGGTCGGCGCTGATGAACTTGGCGTTCACCAGGCCAATCAGCGCGATGAACAGGCCCATGCCACAGGAAATCGCATTGCGCAGGCTTGCCGGGATGCCGTCGATCACCGCCTGGCGCACGTTGAAGAAGGCCAGCACGGTGAAGATCACACTGGCCCAGAGTACGCAGCCCAGGGCGATCTGCAGCGGGATCTTGGCGCCCACCACCATGGTGTAGGCGAACAGGATGTTGATCCCCATGCCGGGGGCGATGAGGATCGGGTTGCGCGCGTAGAGGGCCATCGCCAGGGTGCCGAGAAAGCTCACCAGCACAGTGGCGGTGACCCCGGCGGAGAAGGGGATGCCGGCCGCCGCGTTGATGTCCGGGTTGACCACAATCACGTAGGCCGCCGCGAGGAAGGTGGTAGCCCCGGCGATGATCTCGCGCCTCAGGGTCGAACCTTCACGGTGGATGCCGAAGTAGTTTTCCAGCCATAACCTGAGCCTTGCGATAAGCCCGATGGGCGCACCACGCAAACTGACCGGTTGGTTCATGTTGATCTCCTCAAAGCGGCAAGGCTCGGTTGTTTGTTGTTGTTATATTTTTTGGGTTTGATTCGAGTCGAACATGGGTCAGGCGGATGACGTGGCGAAAATGCCCGACATCACGGTGAAACCGGGCAAGCGTTTGATCCGGTCGGTCCAGCGCCTTATCGCGGGGTAGTCGATCAGGCTGATACCGGCCTCGTCGGACAACATCACATAGGGAAAACAGGCGATGTCGGCCACGGTCGGCAAAGGTCCGCTGCAGACCCATCCCTGGTGTTGCCGCTCGCTGAACCACAGGTGTTCGTCGAGGATGCGGAACAAAGCATGGGCGCCGCTTCGGGCTTTTTCGGCGTCAAGATCATAGTTGAAAACATCCGCCAGGCGCGCGGCCGAGGCTGTGGAGGTGATGCCGTCGGCAAACGCCAGCCACATGTTGACCTCACCCAGGCGGCGCGGGTCCTGCACCGGGTACCAGGTGCCGCTGGCATCGTAGCGGGCGGCCAGGTAGGTGAGGATCGCCTGGGCGTCGCGCAGGACGTAACCGTCGTCGTCGAGCACCGGCAACTGGCCGAGGGGGTTGATGGCCAGGAAGGCCTCGCCCTTGTGCTCCTTGCCTGGGTAAAACTCCAGATCCACCGTGCTGAAGTCAACGCCCAGCAGGTTCATGAACAGGCGCAGCTTGTAGCAGTTCCCGGACAGCTCGTAGTTGTAGAGTGTGATCACCTGCCTGCTCCCTTAAAGATCGAGCACCAACAGCTCGGATTTGCTGCGCGATACACAAGGCATCAGGCAGCGGTTGCCTTGCCGCTCTTCGCGGGTCAGGTAGACGTCACGGTGCTCCGGCTCGCCGTACACCACCGCGGTGCGACAGGTCCCGCACACGCCTTGTTCGCACGAAGTGTCGAGCGTGATCCCGCGGGCCTTGAGGCTGTCCGCCAGGCTGACGCCGGCCGGCACGGTAAATTCCTCGCCGCTGTGTTGCAGGCGTACCCGGAAGGGTTGGTCCTGGTCATGGCTGACAGTGTTGGCGAAGAGTTCGAAGTGCACCTGGCTGTCGCTCCAGCCGGCTTCGCTGGCCAGGGTGCTGACCAGGTCGATCAGGGCCTTGGGGCCACAGACATACAGGTGGGTGCCGGCGTTCGCCTGTTGCAGCACGATACGCAGGCGTTCGCGGGTCTGCTGCGGGTCCAGGCCGGTGTGGATGCAGTTGTGCCGCAGCTGATGCAGGCGTTCGGGGAACGCCACGTGGGACTCGCTGCGCACAAAATAATGCAACTCGTAGGGCCGATCGGCAGCCTGCAAGGCAGCGCCCATGGCCAGCAGCGGGGTGATGCCGATCCCGCCGGCAATCAGAATCCCGGCGGTGCCCGGGACCAGACGGAAATTATTCTTCGGCGCCGAGATGCGCAGACGCTCACCGGCCTTCAGGTCGTGGTGCAGCGAGCGGGAACCACCACGCGACTGCGCCTCCAGCTTGACTCCGATCACCAGGTGCTCGCGCTCGTCGGGGGCGTTGACCAGCGAGTACTGGCGCACCAGCCCGCCGGGTGTGTGCACATCGATATGAGCACCCGCCTCGAAGCTGAAGCCGCCATCGGCGGGCAGGGCCAGCTTAAGGGCGACGATCTCGCTGGCGGTGGTCCAGTGCTGCAGCACCTCGACCTCCAGGGTCTGCGCCGGACGGCGTGCCGTTGTGGCAGGCGCGATGCGCAAGCTGTCGGGAGGTCGGCGGGTGGCGATCAGTCCGGCCTGGTTTTCCAGGCGCTGGCGCAGCACGTTGAGGATCCGGTTATGCCAGCGCAGTGGGTCGATGCCGGGGTGCCCCGCGAGGGTGCTGCTGTGCACGATGGTGCGCTCGGCACTCGCCGGTTGCAGCCAGAATTGCACCTGGCAGGGCTGCTCGCCGCTGCGCCAGGACAGTTGCAGTTGGTTGTCGGTCTGTTGCAGGTGTACCGAGTCGAGCTGGCAGTCCGGGTCCAGCTGGGCATAGCCGGCCAGGGCCTGGCGCACGTCGTCGAGGGCGGCCCGGAAGGGCAGGCTGCGCAGGTGCAAAGCCAGGGGTGGAAAGGCCGGTGCCGGCAGTGCTTGAGCCTGTTGTGGCTGCAGGTTGACCCAAATCATCCCGTGCGCTTCGCTCACCGCAAAGGTCCGCGCGCACACGCTGGCCGGTGGCGTGCTTTGCGAGGATGCCGGAATCAGCGTGCAGCGGCCATCGCCGCCCTGGTACTGCCAGCCGTGGTATTGGCAGCGCAGCCGGGAGCCGAGGTTGACGCCCAGGGTGAAACGCACGCTGCGGTGCGGGCAGCGGTTTTCCCAGGCGTTGACCTGTTGCGCGTCATCGCGCCAGAGCGCCAGCTCCACGCCGAGCAACTGACCGTGAAACACATGGCGCAGGGCAAGGTCGCTGCTCTGGGCCACCGGGTACCAACGATTGTCGGGCTGCGTCATGGCTGGCCTCCCGCGGCCTGTACCGGCTGGTAAGTGCCGTAGCGAATGCCCTTGTCGCGCAACCAGCGGCGATAGGCACTGGACATCGCGTCGGCCCGGGTCGGGATCTCGAATTTCGGGTCCAGGGGCAGGGTCCGGGGCAGGTGATTGGAGAGGATCATCAGGTCCTGGCTGAAAATGGTCTGCTGGAACAGGCGCAGATCGCGGTCGCTGCTGGTGGCGTCGACATAAGCCAGGACCACATGGGCGATGCACCACTCTTCATCCAGCGGCTGGACAAACAGGCAGATGGCGTCGCGTCGCTCTGGCTGCTCGGGGCTGGTCTTGTACAGAATGGCGACGAAGGGGCGGGTCACGCGGTAGACGTAGTGCGCCTCGATGGCCTGTTTCGACCCGGCGGCTGCCATGGGTTGGAATATGCGGCAGTCGGTGGCCAGGATCTCGTCCCGCTCCTGGTCGACCTCCACCCTATAAGTGCTGATGTCGGTGTAGGGTTCGGCCCCGAGAAAGCCGGCATGGACGTAGGGGAAGTGCGCCATGTCGAGAAAGTTTTCCACCACGCGCAGGCCCGAGGCATGCACCTTCATCGAGCCGGCTCCCAGCACCCGGCGATCGGGTTCATCGAATTCCGCTATCTGGAAAAATCCCGCGTCGGGTTCGCCCAGGCAGACCCAATGGGTGTGATACAGGGTGGTGGTGCGGCAAGGCGAGCCGCCGTCGTCGTCGCGTGTGGCGCTGAAGTGACCCTCGGCATCACGGCCAAAGCGGATCTCGTGCCCCAACAGCGAGGTACGGTAGATCCTGCCGTCGACCAGGTCTTCCACGACGGCCAGTGGATACCACTGGTTCCAGATGCTCGATTCGATACTCATAGGTTCCTCACCGGCGGATTTTTCTTTTTTCGCGACAGTAGAGAAATCCAGGGCATGAAACTAACGAGTAATGCTAATGGCTGGTATGAACAAAAATACTACCTGGAAAAAAGACCGGCCAGGCACCGCCAACATCGCCGATACCTGACCCACCGCCCTCGCGAGCAAGCCGCAAGCGGGCGCCCGGTCCCACAGGTTTGGTAGGTGTACGCAACACTTGCGAACCCCCAAAACCCACGGTAGGAGCGAGCTTGCTCGCGATGAGAGCGGTCCAGTCTTCCCCTCAGTGAGAGTGTCGTGGCTCGCCGCTGCGGGCGATGATGCGCAGGTGCAGGGTGGCCGGTTCCAGGCAGCCGCCGGTGGACAGCTGCCCGACCAGTTGCCGGTAAAGTTCCTGCCACGGGGTTTGCGAGGCCGGAATGTTCGGCTCCCAGGCTGCCCGGCGTCGGGCCATTTCGGCTTCGTCCACCAGCAGGTTGACCGTCCGCGCATTGAGGTCGACGCTCAGCCGGTCATTGGTCTTGAGCAGGGCCAGGCCACCGCCCACGGCGGCTTCCGGGGACATGTTGAGGATCGACGGGCTCGCCGAAGTGCCGCTCTGGCGGCCGTCGCCCAGGCAGGGCAGAGAGTCGATGCCTTGCTTGATCAGCGCCGCGGGCGGGGCCATGTTCACCACCTCGGCGCTGCCCGGGTAACCCACGGTGCCGACGCCACGGATCACCAGGATGCAGCGCTCGTCGATCTCCAGCGCCGGGTCGTTGATCCGCGCGTGGTAGTCCTCCGGCCCCTCGAACACAATGGCCCGCGCTTCGAAGCTGTTCTCCGCGCCGGGCTCGGACAGGTAAGTCTTGCGGAACGCTTCGCCGACCACCGACATCTTCATGATCGCGCTGTCGAAGAAGTTGCCGCTGAGCACGATGAAGCCGGCGCGGTGCTTGAGCGGAGTGTCGAAGGGGTGGATCACATCGGTGTTGCTGGTCAGGGTGCTGCGCACGATCTCGCCGATGGTCTGGCCGCTGACCGAGGCACAGTCCTCGTGCAGGCGCCCGGCCTTTTGCAGTTCGTGCATCACCGCCGGTACGCCGCCAGCGCGGTGGAAACCTTCGCCCAGGTACTTGCCGGCCGGCATGCAGTTGACCAGCAGCGGCACGTCTTCGCCAATCCGTTGCCAATCATCCAGGCTCAACTCGACACCCATGTGCCGGGCGATGGCGATCAGGTGCGGCGGGCAATTGCTCGAGGCGCCCAGGGCCGAGGCCACGGCAATGGCGTTCTCGAAGGCTTCGCGGGTCATGATCTGCGACGGTCGCACGTCCTGGCGCACCAGTTCGCAGATGCGCTTGCCGGTGGCATAGGCCATCTGGCCGCGCTCGCGATAGGGCGCCGGGATGCTCGCGCAGCCGGGCAGGGACATGCCCAGCGCTTCGGCCAGGGCGTTCATCGACAAGGCGGTGCCCATGGTGTTGCAGTGACCCACCGAAGGCGAGGCTGCGGTGGTCATTTCCATAAAGCCTTCGTAATCGATATCGCCGGCGGCGAGCAGGTTGCGCGCATGCCAGAGCACGGTGCCGGAGCCGATCAGTTCACCCTTGTGGTGACCGTCGAGCATCGGTCCGCCCGACAGCACAATCGCCGGCAGGTCGGTGGTTGCGGCCGCCATCAGGCAGGCTGGCGTGGTCTTGTCGCACCCGGTGGTGAGCACCACGCCATCGAGTGGATAGCCGTGCAGGATTTCCACCAACCCCAGGTAGGCCAGGTTGCGGTCCAGCGCGGCGGTGGGACGGCGAGTCTGCTCGGCAATCGGGTGCACCGGGAATTCCATGGGAATGCCGCCGGCATCGCGGATCCCGGCCTTGACCCGTTGCGCCAGCTCCAGGTGGTGCCGGTTGCAGGGCGTCAGGTCGCTGCCGGTCTGGGCGATGCCGATGATCGGGCGGCCCGATTGCAGCTCTTCGCGGGTCATGCCGTAGTTCATGTAGCGCTCGACATACAGCGCCGTCATGTCGGCGTGGGCCGGGTCGTTGAACCATTGCTCGCTACGCAGCGGGCGCTTCGGGGTGTCAGTCATGATTCATGGCTCTCTTATAATTGGATGATTCGACAACCGCCGTCGGGCTCAAAGGGCGGGCAGGCCTCGGGACGCCAGGTTGCGCAACAAGGCGCCGACGCCAAAGGTCCATGGCGTGGCGACTGAACTGTGGGTGACCTGGTTGTGCAGGCTGCCGAGCAACGGGCTGCTGATACGCACCTGGTCACCGAGTTTATGGGTGAAGCCGCTGCCGACGTGATCACGGTCCTCGGTCGGGGCGAACAGGGTACCGAGAAACAGCAGGAAACCGTCGGGATATTGGTGATTGGCGTTGAGAGTCTGCCGGGCCAGGTCCTCGGGGTCGCGGCTGATCTGGCTCATGGAACTGGAGCCGTGCATCCGGTAGCCGTCCGTGCCCTCGACCTGCAGGTCGACCACGCAGGCGCGTACATCCTCCAGGCTGAACTGCTCGTCGAACAGGCGAATGAACGGGCCGATGGCACAGGACGCGTTATTGTCCTTGGCCTTGCTCAGCAACAGCGCGCTGCGCCCCTCGAAATCTCGCAGGTTGACGTCGTTGCCCAGGGTCGCGCCATGGATCTGCCCACGGCTGTTGACCGCCAGCACCACTTCCGGCTCCGGATTGTTCCAGATCGAGCCGGGATGAATGCCGATCTGGCTGCCGCTGCCGACGGCGGAAAGGACCGGCGCCTTGGTGAAGATTTCCGCGTCCGGGCCGATGCCCACTTCCAGGTACTGCGACCACATGCCCTGTTCGATCAACAGTGCCTTCAACTGCGTCGCCTGTGCGGAGCCGGGGACGATCGAGCGCAGGTTGTCGCCAATCACCCCATGGACGATCGCCCGCACCTGCTCGGCCTTGCCGGCATCGCCACCGGCCTGCTCTTCGATGACGCGCTCGATCATGCTCGCGGCGAAGGTCACGCCAGCGGCCTTGATCACTTGCAGGTCCAGCGGTGGCAGCAGGTAGGGTTGGCTCGGGTCGGCGTCAGGGCCGGTATTGGCCAGCAGGTTGTCGACGCTGGTCAGGAAGGTGCCGGGGGTTTGGCGCACATCGGCCAGGGGGCTGTCCGACTCCAGCAAATCACTCAGGGTCGCGAAGCGCTGCGACAGGTCGAACACGCCATCGGCCCGCAAGACAATCAGCGAAGGGCCGGCAATCGGCCCTGGAACCCAGGCGCGGCCAATCAAGGTGCCGGCCACGCCATCGACCGGCAGGGTGTTCTCGGGAGTAAGCAGTAACGACATGGCAAATCTTCCTGGTCCGTAAAGGCTTCACGCTATGACCAGCACTCGATAAACTCCAATGAGATATTTTCAGTAATCGATAACTCCTGGTTATTGTTTGACGAGGCGCACCCATGTCCGAACTGTCATTCTCCAGCTTCTGTGGCTGGCTCAAATTCCGCCACCTGCTGCTGATCGACACCCTGGGCCGCACCCGCAACATGCACCTGGCGGCGCAGCAGATGAACCTCAGCCAGCCGGCCATCAGCAAGATGCTCAAGGAAATCGAAAGCCTGCTCGGCTTTGCCCTGTTCGAACGCCAGCCGCGCAGCATGCCGCCCACGGCGCTGGGCGAGCATGTCTTGCGGTACGCGCAGATCGCCCTGAATGACGCGCGTTCGTTCGTCGAGCAGATCGGCAGCCTGCGCGAGGGGGGCCATGGTCATCTCAAGGTCGGCGGGATCTTTGCCGCCACCGCCATCGCCCTGCCCGAGGCCATCTTGCAGATCAAACAGCGCTGGCCGCTGTTGTCGATCGAGGTGGTGGAGCAGACCAGCAACCACCTGATGGAGATGCTCGAAGAGAAAAAACTCGACCTGGCGGTAGCCCGCTTCACCGAGCACAGCCAGGCACAACGCTACGACTTCCAGCCCTTGGCCCCGGAACCGTTCTGCATCGTGGTCAACAGCCGCCACCCGCTGGCCGACGCCGGGCCGATCTCCTTGCAACAGTTGGTCGACCTGCCGTGGATTCTGTACCCAGTGGGCACGCCGATTCGTGCGCGCATGGAACTGGCGTTCGCCGACGCCGGGGTAGCGCTGCCGCGCAATACCGTGGACACCATCTCCATGCAGACCTTCCTCCAGGTCCTGCAGCGCGGGCCGATGATCGGCATGCTGCCGGATGCCATGGTCCATCCGCTGCTGGAAAGCGGCCAGTTGAAAGCCCTCGACACCCCCCTGCACCTGGCGCCTCAGGACTACGGCATCCTCACCCGCAAGGGCGAGCAACTGGTGGGAGCGGCCCTGGAGTTCGCGCAAATCCTCACTGAAAACGCGCGCCTGGCCAGGGATCAGGGGGCAGCAAACGGGGCAGGCGAAGGGCAAATTCGATAACGCTTGGTTATCGGTTAATCCAAAAATGCCATTGGGAAAGAATCGATTCGCGGCAGTAGAGTACCGACCAGATTTCCCTCTGGGTCAGGAGACTGTCATGCCCGAACTGTCCGGTCACAACTTCATCGCCGGTGGCCGTAGCGCCGCCGGCTCCGTGGTCCTGCACAGCGTTGATGCGACTACCGGGCAGCCGCTGCCCAACGCCTTCATCCAGGCCACGGCCGAGGAAGTGCATGCCGCTGCCACCGCGGCCCATCAAGCCAGCGCGATCTACGGCAACTTGCCGGCCGAGCGCCGGGCCGAATTCCTCGACGCCATCGCCAGCGAGTTGGACGCCCTGGACGAGCAGTTCGTGGCCCTGGTCTGCCGCGAAACCGCGTTGCCAGCGGCACGCATCCAGGGCGAACGGGCCCGTACCAGCGGGCAGATGCGCCTGTTCGCCCAGACCCTGCGCCGGGGTGACTTCCTCGGCGCGCGGATCGATTTGCCGCTGCCTCAGCGCCAGCCCCTGCCTCGGGTGGATCTGCGCCAGTGCCGCCTGGGCGTCGGCCCGGTCGCGGTGTTTGGGGCCAGCAACTTTCCCCTGGCCTTTTCCACCGCCGGTGGCGACACCGCCGCGGCCCTGGCCGCTGGCTGCCCGGTGGTATTCAAGGCCCACAGCGGGCACATGGCGACGGCCGAACAGGTGGCCTTGGCTATCATTCGCGCCGCCGAGAAAACCGGCATGCCGGCCGGGGTGTTCAACATGATCTTCGGTGCCGGCGTCGGTGAGGCGCTGGTCAAGCATCCGCTGATCCAGGCAGTCGGCTTCACCGGTTCGCTCAAGGGTGGCCGGGCGCTGTGCGACATGGCCGCTGCCCGGGCGCAGCCGATCCCGGTGTTCGCCGAGATGAGCAGCATCAATCCGGTACTGGTGTTGCCGCAGGCACTAGAGGTGCGCGGCGAGCAGATCGCCCGCGAACTGGCCGCCTCGGTGGTGATGGGCGCGGGGCAGTTCTGTACCAATCCGGGCCTGGTGATCGGCATTCGTTCACCGCAGTTCAGCGCTTTGCTGCAGTCCCTCAGCGCGCTGATCGCCGAACAGCCCGGGCAGACCATGCTCAACGCCGGCGGCCTGCGCAGTTATGTCGAAGGCTGCGCCACCTTGCGCGCCCATCCCCAGGTCACACACCTGGCCGGGCAGGCGCAGGCGGGCAATCAAGCCCGGGCGCAACTGTTCCTGGCCGACGTCCAGTTGCTGCTTGGCGGTGACGAACTGCTGCAGGAGGAAATCTTCGGGCCGGCCACGGTGGTGGTCGAAGTGGCTGATCGCACTGAATTGCTGGCGGCCTTGCAGGGGCTGCGCGGACAACTGACCGCCACCCTGCTGGGTGAGCCGGCCGAGCTTGCACACGCTGCCGACCTGGTGGCGGTGCTGGCGCAAAAAGTCGGCCGGGTGCTGGTCAACGGTTACCCGACCGGTGTCGAGGTGTGTGACGCCATGGTCCACGGCGGCCCCTGGCCGGCGACGTCCGATGCCCGTGGTACCTCGGTGGGCACCCTGGCCATCGACCGCTTCCTGCGTCCGGTGTGCTACCAGAACTTCCCGGATGCCTTGCTTCCCGAAGCGCTGCGCAACAGCAATCCATTGGGGCTGACGCGCCTGGTCAACGGAGAAAAAACCACCCAGGCACTCTAGTCCAAGCAGCAACGCCGGGTGAATTGCTCGCCCGGCATGACCCATTCGATAAAAACAATCAGGCATGTCCACATGCCCAGGGGTTACCTCCATGCAAACGATATCCGAGCATCTGCCTGCGCAGGCGCAAGCCAGCGAACTCGACTTTGAAGACCGCACCTACCGCAAAGTGATCTGGCGCATCCTGCCGGTGCTGCTGCTGTGCTACATGGCCGCCTACCTGGACCGGGTCAACATCGGCTTCGCCAAGCTCGACATGCTCAACGAGCTGCAATTCAGCAACACCGTCTACGCCCTTGGCGCCAGCATGTTCTTCTGGGGCTACTTCCTCTTCGAGGTGCCCAGCAACCTGTTGCTGCATCGCTTCGGCGCGCGCTTCTGGATCGCCCGGATCATGCTCAGTTGGGCGGTGATCTCCATGGCCGTGGCCTACACGGTGCCGCTGGCGGGGATCTTCGGGATTGAGTCGAGCACCATGTTCTATGTGCTGCGGTTCCTGCTGGGGATCTGTGAAGCGGGCTTCTTTCCCGGGGTGATCCTGTACCTCAACTACTGGTTCCCGACCCATCGCCAGAGCCGGGTGATGTCCGGGTTCCTGATGGCCATGCCGATCAGCCTGACCCTGGGCGGTATCCTCTCCGGCTGGCTGATGAACAGCATGCAAGGGGTGCATGGCCTTTCGGGCTGGCAGTGGATGCTGATCATCGAGGGTATTCCGTCGATCATCATGGCCTTCGTGGTCATCGCTTGCCTGGCCGACAACATCGACAAGGCCAAGTGGCTGTCAGCCGCCGAAAAAGCCATGCTCAAGGCCAATCTGCAGACCGACAACCAGGGCAAGGTATCGCGCCTGGGCGAGGTGTTCTTCAACCCGCGTGTGTGGTTGCTGGTGCTGATCCTGCTGACCTTCAACACCGGTTTCTATGGCCTGGCGTTCTGGATGCCGTCGATCATCAAGAGCACCGGCATCACCAACAGCCTGCACATTGGCCTGCTGACAGCGATTCCCTATGCGGTGGCCACGGTGGCGATGCTGCTCAATGCACGCCACTCCAACCGTACCGGCGAGCGTCGGCTGCATGCGGCGATTCCGGCCTTCATCGGCGGCGCCGGGCTGATCCTCAGTGCTTTTTTTGCCGACAACCTGGTGCTGTCCGTGCTGTTCCTCAGCGTCGCCGCTTCGGGGATCCTCAGCCTGATGCCGATTTTCTGGACCTTGCCGGGCACCGTGCTGTCGGGTGTGGCGGCTGCGGCCGGGATCGGCATGATCAACGCCATCGGCAACCTGTCCGGCTTCACCGGCTCGATGATTACCGCCGTGGCCGAGAACCTCACGGGCAACATCAACAACGGTACTTACGTGCTGGCGGTGTGTCTGTTCATCAGCGGCGCGTTGATCCTGGCGATCCCTGCGGCGATGCTCGGGCGGACGGCGAAAACCGCGGCCGGCAGCGCTAACCTGGAGCGAGTATGAAGATGCAGAACAAGCGGGTGCTGGTGACGGCGGCCGGGCAGGGCATCGGGTTGGCCAGTGCGATTGCCTTTGCCGAGGCGGGTGCGCAGGTGTTCGCCAGCGATATCGATGTGCGTGGGCTGCAAGGGATCCCGGGCATCGAAGCCCTGACCCTGGACGTCACCTCGGCCAGCGCCATCAGCGAGGCGTGCCAGCGAATCGGTGCCCTGGATGTGCTGTTCAATTGCGCCGGGTATGTGCACAGCGGCAACATCCTGGAGTGCGATGAAGCGGCTTGGGCCCGGTCCATGGACGTCAACGTGACCGCCATGTACCGGATGATCCGCGCGGTGCTGCCGGGCATGCTCGAGCGTGGCGGTGGTTCGATCATCAACATGTCCTCGGTGGCCTCCAGTGTCAAAGGCGTGCCCAATCGTTTTGCCTACGCTGCGAGCAAGGCGGCGGTGGTGGGCCTGACCAAGGCGGTCGCCGCCGACTTCATCGGCCAGGGCATTCGCTGCAACGCGATTTGCCCGGGCACCGTGGAGTCGCCGTCGCTGCGCCAGCGGATCGCCGAACAGGCGGCGCAGCAGGGCGTGGCCGAGGCGCAGGTGTACCAACAGTTCCTCGACCGCCAGCCCATGGGCCGCATCGGCAGCGCCACGGAGATCGCCCAGTTGGCCTTGTACCTGGGCAGCGACGCCTCGGCCTACACCACCGGTGGCGTGCATGTCATCGATGGCGGCATGAGTATCTGAGCGCCACCGGGCACCCCTTTAAGTAGCAGGAGCGAGATATGAAATTAGTGCGTTATGGCGACAAGGGTTCGGAAAAGCCGGGCCTGCTGGATGCCAACCAACAGCTTCGCGACCTCTCTGGCCACGTTGCGGACATTGCCGGGCAGACCCTGACCCCACAAGGCCTGGCGGCCCTGGCGGCGATCGACCCCGCGAGCCTGCCACCGGTGCTCGGTCAGCCACGGATCGGCGCCTGCGTCGGCCAGGTGGGCAAGTTCATCTGCATTGGCCTGAACTACGCCGACCATGCCGCCGAGTCGAACATGGAAGTGCCGAAGGAGCCGATCATCTTCAGCAAATGGACCAGCGCCATCTGCGGCCCCAACGATAACATCGAGATCCCCCGTGGCTCGCTCAAGACCGATTGGGAAGTCGAACTGGGCGTGGTCATCGGCAAGGGCGGGCGCTACATCGATGAGGCCAATGCCATGGATCACGTGGCAGGTTACTGCGTGATCAACGATGTCTCCGAGCGCGCCTGGCAACTGGAACGCGGCGGTACCTGGGACAAGGGCAAGGGCTTCGACACCTTTGGCCCGATCGGCCCGTGGCTGGTCACCCGCGATGAAGTCGCCGACCCCCATGCGCTGGACCTGTGGCTGGAAGTCGACGGCCACCGCTACCAGAATGGCAACACCCGTACGCTGATCTTCACGGTGCCGCAACTGATCGCTTACCTGAGCCGTTGCATGAGCCTGCAACCCGGCGACATCATCTCCACCGGCACCCCACCGGGCGTCGGCCTGGGCATCAAGCCCGACCCCGTCTACCTGCGCCCCGGC
Organism: Pseudomonas kielensis; assembly: GCF_014236655.1. Classification (GTDB taxonomy): domain Bacteria; phylum Pseudomonadota; class Gammaproteobacteria; order Pseudomonadales; family Pseudomonadaceae; genus Aquipseudomonas; species Aquipseudomonas kielensis. The sequence goes on along the minus strand of NZ_JACMYG010000018.1, from coordinate 48,402 downwards.
CAGACCATGCGCCTGGGCATCGCCGGGTTGGGAGAACAGCTGCAGGTGACGGTGCAGGCGGATTGAGCCTGGCAAACGCAGATCCCCGTATCCGCTGCCGCAGGCTGCGTCCGAGTGCATAGCACTCGCCAGCCACCCCTCGGCTCATCTGATACACCGTGGGGCCCCGGGAACAGGTGTTGTCAGCTTTGTCGTGCGCGCGGGATTGACAGAAGGGGAGCTGGGCCAACAGTATCGAGCCATGACCAGAACCCACCGCCTGAACATGATGTGCTGCTCCATGACCGCCGCTGGCGGGTCATGAGGTCAGGCGCGTTCAGGATATGACGTTATGACCCAAGGCCCCGCCAGCAATGGACGGGGCTTTTTTTGCGCTGTCCGAAGCTGGCCAATGGAGAACGATATGCTGCAAATTCGCCGCGCCACCCAGGACGACGCCCAGGCCGCTTTCGAGATTCGCCTGCGCGCGATCCGTCACCAATGCATCGGCGCCTATACCGAACAACAGATGCTGACCTGGACCGCAGGTTCGGCGGCGGACGGCTACAGTGCGCTGATGGATTCACACTTCTACATGGGGTATGTCGATGGCGTGGCCGTGGCCACCGGCATGCTCGATCTGCCGCGGCGGGAAATCGGCGCGATCTTCGTCCTGCCCGAGTTCATGCAGCAGGGGATTGGTGTATTGATGCTGGCGTTCCTTGAACAGTTGGCGCGGCAGTTGGGCCTGGAACAGGTGGTACTCGACGCGACCTTGAACGCTGCCGACTTCTACCGGCGCTGCGGTTACCGTGGTGAGCAAACGTCCATCTACCATTCGCCCTCGGGCCTGCAACTGGCCTGTGTGCCCATGGTGAAACAGCTGGGGTGAACCCGGCCTTCAATCCTTGCCGGGATACCGCGTCTGCCTCACCACCGACGGCGCGTCGGGGCGCCAGCAGTTGCTCGATCTGAGGGCGGCTTTGAGCGCATCGCGGGCAGGCCCGCTCCCACGGTGATTATTGCTGCCCGCAGATTTTGCATGCGCCCACCCAGCCTGTGTGGACGCGAGCTTGCTCGCGATAGCGATGTGTCAGGCGCCATCGATGTTGGCTGTGCTGGCGCCATCGCGGGCAAGTGGCGCGTCGCTCGGCCATGCACTGTTATAAAGCCCGCGCGACCTTTCGTGCACTAAGCCAAGTCACGCCGCGAGGGGGAGCTCCCGGTCGGGTGCCACCGCACATGGGCTGCAAGCGCCCGGAATAGGGGCTGTGGGGGGCTGGCTGCGGTTCTGGCACAAAGGCTGCAATACATCCCGCAGGCCTGGCGCGCAGCAACACCGTCGTCCAGGCAGCCCCCTCGGTCAACGACGATCGATTGGCCGCACAGGTCGTGGGTAGCAGCGTTGAACCGGGCACAGCAGTCGGGTTTGCACAACGCAAATGAACAGGCAAAGACGCCTGGAACCGTAAGGTTTCAGGCGTTTTTTTTTGCTTTTAGAACAGTGATCGGGTGCTACTTATGAACTCCAATGTTGCCGCGTTGAACACCTTGCAAACCCTGGTCGTGATCGGAAACGGCATGGTCGGCCATCATTGTGTGGAACAGTTGATCGAGCGCGGCGCCCTTGGGCGCTATCAGCTGCATGTCTTCAGCGAGGAGCCGGTACGGGCCTATGACCGGGTACACCTGTCCGAGTACTTCACGGGACGTGATGCCGAGTCACTGGCGTTGTCCGACGCGGCGCTGTACCAGACGCCGGGTGTCACCCTGCACCTGGGAGTGCCGGTGCTGGAAATCGACCGTGCCCGGCGCCAGGTGATCACCGCCCAGGGCAGCGTCGCCTACGACACCCTGGTCCTGGCCACGGGTTCCTATCCCTTTGTACCGGACATCGACGGCGCCGAAGGCGACTCACGCCTGGTCTACCGCACCCTCGAGGACCTCGATGCCATCCGGCGCGCCGCCAGCAATGCGCGGCGCGGTGTGGTGGTGGGCGGGGGGCTGCTGGGCCTGGAGGCGGCCAATGCCCTGAAAAGCCTCGGCCTGGAAGCCCATGTGGTGGAATTTGCCCCGCGCCTGATGCCGGTGCAACTGGACGAACTGGGTGGCCTGGCGCTGAAGTCGCAAATCGAACGGCTGGGCGTCGGCGTGCACCTGTCCCGCGCCACGCAATCGATCAGTGCCGGGGAGCAGTACCGCTACCGGATGAACTTTGCCAACGAAGAAAGCCTGGAGACCGACCTGATCGTGTTCTCCGCCGGGATCCGTGCCCAGGATGCCCTGGCTCGCCAATGCGCGCTGCACATCGGCCCGCGCGGTGGGGTGGTGATTGACGACCGGTGCCTGAGCAGCGACCCGCACATTTATGCCATTGGCGAGTGTGCCTCGTGGAATGGCAGCCTGTTCGGCCTGGTCGCGCCGGGCTACCAGATGGCCCGCAGTGTCGCGGCGCAGCTGTGCAATCAGGACGCTGAGCCCTTTATCGGCGCGGACATGTCGACCAAGCTCAAGCTGCTGGGCGTCGACGTCGGTTCCATCGGCGATGCCCATGCCCACACCCCGGGTGCGCGCAGCTTCCAGTTCATCGACGAAGCCAGCGCCAGCTACCGCCGGCTGGTGGTCGACGCCACCGGCAAGCAGGTGCTGGGGGCGGTGCTGGTGGGCGATAACAGCTACTACGACACCTTGCTGCAATACGCCCAGAACGGCATTGCCCTGCCGGCCGAACCGGCCAGCCTGATCCTGCCATCCTCGACCGGCGCGCCCACTCTGGGCCCGGGCGCCTTGCCCGAGTCGGCCATGGTCTGCTCGTGCCACAACGTCAGCAAGGGCGCGATCTGTTCGGCCATCGACGGAGGTTGCAGCGATCTGGCCCAGCTCAAGACGCAAACCAAGGCCTGCACCGGCTGTGGCGGTTGTGCCGGCCTGCTCAAGCAGGTGTTCGAGCACGAGTTGATCGCCCGTGGCGTCAGTGTCGACAAGAGCCTGTGCGAGCACTTCGCCTTCACCCGGCAGGAGCTATACGCCCTGGTGCGGGTTGAAGGGCTGCACAGCTTCGAAGAACTATTGGCCCGTCATGGCCGTGGGCACACCGGCTGTGATGTGTGCAAGCCGGCCGTGGGCTCGATCCTCGCCTCGTGCTGGAACCAGCCGATCATGGATGCCTCGCTGGTGCCGTTGCAGGACACCAACGACACCTTCATGGCCAACATGCAGAAAAACGGCACCTATTCGGTGGTGCCACGTATCGCCGGGGGCGAGATCAGCGCCGAGAAACTGATCGTGATCGGCCAGGTGGCGAAGAAGTACGAGTTGTACACCAAGATCACCGGTGGCCAGCGCATCGACCTGTTCGGCGCCCAGTTGCACCAGTTGCCGCAGATCTGGGGCGAGCTGATTGAAGCCGGATTTGAAACCGGGCATGCCTACGGCAAGTCGACCCGCACGGTGAAGTCCTGCGTCGGCAGTACCTGGTGCCGCTACGGGGTGCAGGACAGCGTGGCCATGGCCTTGGTGATCGAGGACCGCTACAAGGGCCTGCGCGCGCCGCACAAACTCAAGTTCGCGGTCTCCGGCTGCACCCGTGAGTGCGCCGAGGCCCAGAGCAAGGACGTCGGGGTGATTGCCACCGAGAAGGGCTGGAACCTGTACCTGTGTGGCAACGGCGGCATGCGCCCGCGGCACGCCGAGCTGTTTGCCACTGACCTGGATGACGCGACCCTGATCCGCTACATCGATCGCTTCCTGATGTTCTACATCCGCACCGCCGACAAATTGCAGCGTACCTCGGTCTGGCGCGAGAGTCTGGAAGGCGGTCTGGATTACCTCAAACAGGTGATCATTGACGACAGCCTGGGGCTGGGCGAGGAGCTGGAGTCGCAGATGCAACTGGTGGTCGATCGTTATGAGTGCGAGTGGGCCAACGCCCTCAAGGACCCGGACAAACTCAAGCGTTTCCGCACCTTCGTCAACGACGAACGTCCCGACCCGAGCATTCATTTTGTCGAGGAGCGTGGGCAACGCCGGCCGATCATGGCCGCCGAACTCAACCTTATTCCCGTCACCGAGGAGCTTGCCTGATGAACCTGTCCAATTCCCAGCGCGCCGACGCCCATTCCCCCCGCTGGCAGTCGGTGTGCAGCGAGCACGATCTGGTCTGCAACTCGGGGGTGGTGGTGTGGCTGGACGGCGCACAAGTGGCCCTGTTCTACCTGCCGCAGGCCGAGGGCAAGACGCTCTACGCCATCGATAACCACGATCCGCAATCGGGGGCCAATGTCATCGGTCGCGGGCTGGTGGGCAGTCTCAAGGGTCAACTGGTGGTGGCGTCGCCCCTGTACAAGCAGCACTTTCGACTCGAAGACGGGTGCTGCCTGGAGTATCCGCAGCAGCGTCTGCGCGTCTGGCCGGTGCGCCTTAACGATGGGCAAGTGCAAGTGGGCGTGGCCAACGAGCACTGACCTGTATGGGCCAATGGCTGTGGTTGGCTGGCAGACTCAGAAGCGTCCGTTGAGGGGGTACTCGACGGCCAGGCGAATCTGCTCGGTGTCGAGCTCTGCCTGGGCGGTATTGCCGCGGTGCAGGTTGTGCCGCAGTGACAGGGCCAGGTCCTTGGCCGGGCCGCTTTGCACCACATAGCGGGCTTCCAGGTCGCGCTCCCAATGCTTGCCGCCCGCGCCGTAACCCAGGTAGGCATAACCACCTGCCGGGTCGACGTGGCGCCCATCAATGTTGCTACCGCGCACATAGGCGGCGCTGAGCACCAGGCCGGGCCAGCCGAACGCCTGCATGCCCAGGTCGTAACGAGCCTGCCAGGATTGTTCGTGGGGGGCGTTGAAATCCGACAGTTGCATGGCGTTGGTCAGGTAGATCGCGCCCCGGGTCACGTAGTCGAAGGGGGTGTCGCCATCGACCTTCTGGTAACCCAGGCTGAAGGTGTGGGCGCCATTGCGGTAACTGGAGAGCAGGCTCCAGGTGGTGTTGTCGATCGTGCCCGACCAGGCCTGGCCGGTGTCGAGGGTGCGGTACAGGTTGAGGTTCAGCGTCAGCGTCTGGTCGAGCCCCAGGTCATGGCTGTAGGTGCTGCCCAGGTAATGCTGGCGCCAGTTGTCTTCGTAGCGCGCGCTGTACAGGCTGGTGGAGAGCCCTTCAATGCCGTCGAAGACCAGGCCGGCGAGGTCGAAGTTGTTGCCTTGCCTGGCGTTGGAGTAATTCACCACAAACCCCTGGTCGTGGCTGCTGGCATTGCGGTCGGTGCTTTCGTTGAAGTGGCCGCCGAGTATTTTGAACCCGGCGAACTCCTGGCTGTTGAGATAGAAGCCGGTGGCGGTTTCCGGCAGCAGGCGACTGTCGGATGAACTGAAGACCGGGGTCTTGACCCGTTGCTCACCGTAACTGAGGGTGGTCGAGGAGGCGCGTAGCTTGAGCGCCGCGCCGCCGCGGCCGAACTGATCCTTGGGATGACCGTCGTTGTCGAGCCCGAGCAACCGCGCCTTGCCGGCCCGACCGCCGCCGCTGTCCAGCTGCCAGGCGGCATAGGCATGGGCATCGACGCCCACCCCAACCAGACCCTGGGTAAACCCGGACTGCAGGCTGCCCATCAACCCGTATCCCCACTCCTGGGCGTTGCCGCTGCGTTCGTTGCGCGGCTTGTAGGCATTGCGTGCAGCGTTATTGCGCGCGCCGTGCTGGTACTCGCGGTGATCCAGGACACTGCGGTTGAGCAGGCTCCAGCGGCTGTCCTCGACCAGCCCGCGAGACTGTTCCTGGGCCGAGCCGGCCAGCAGCGTGGTGGACTGCGCGGCCAGGGCGAAGGGCAGGGCGAAGGGCAGGGCGAGGCGCTTGAATCTGATCATGTATGGGGTCCTTGCATACACCTTGGGCAGGCTGACAACGCCTGCCTGTGCAACGGGGTTTTGAATGGGCTGTGCAATGTAATACTATTACATTAAATATCAAGCCCAATGGCTTGAGACAGGCCGTTTCCTCCCACCCTCTGCGTTGCGAACCCCCCCCATGACAAATGCTGTTCTCCGACCCTCCGGCGCTGGCCGGTTGCTTTCCATCGATGCCCTGCGGGGCTTGGTGATTCTGTTTATGTTGCTCGACCACGTGCGTGAAACGTTTCTGCTGCACCGCCAGGTCAGCGACCCCATGGACATTGCCACCACCGAACCCGCGCTGTTCCTGAGCCGCACCCTGGCCCATCTGTGTGCACCGATCTTTGTGCTGCTCACGGGCCTGTCCGCCTACCTGTATGGCGAAAAATACGCGGGCAAGGCCGATGTCTGCAGCTTCCTGTTCAAGCGCGGGTTGTTCCTGGTACTGCTGGAAATCACCCTGGTGAATTTCGCCTGGACCTTCCAGATCCCACCGACAGTGATCTACCTGCAGGTGATCTGGGCCATCGGCCTGAGCATGCTGGCCCTGTCGGCGCTGGTCTGGCTGCCACGCCCGCTGTTGCTGGGTTTGAGTGTGCTGATCATTGCCGGGCACAACCTGCTGGACGGCCTGCATTTCGCGCTGGAGTCGGCGCTGCATGTGCCTTGGGCGGTGTTGCATGACCGCGGCTGGATCGAGTTCTCCGACGGCCTGCGCCTGCGCACCTCCTACCCGGTGCTGCCGTGGATCGGCGTGATCGGCCTGGGATATGCCATCGGCCCCTGGTTCGCCCAGGCCAGCGACGCCGCCTGGCGCCAACGTGCACTCTTGATCGGCGGTATCGCCGGGCTGGTGGGCTTCGTCGGGTTGCGCTTGCTCAACGGCTACGGCGACAGACCCTGGGTCCAGGGTGACAGTGCCCTGCAGACGCTGATGAGCTTTTTCAACATCACCAAGTACCCGCCGTCCCTGCTGTTCATCACCCTGACCCTGAGCCTCGGCCTGCTGCTGTTGCGCGGCTTCGAATGGCGCCAGGGCAGTCGCTGGATTCTGGCATTGAGCGTGTTCGGCTCGGCACCGATGTTTTTCTATCTGCTGCACCTGTACGTTCTGAAGTTCGCCTACCTGTTGGCAGTGGTGTGCTTTGGCCTGAATCAGGGCAGCTACTACGGGTTTGATTCAGTGTGGGCGGTGTGGTTGGCGGCGGGGCTGTTGGCGTTGGCCTTGTACCTGCCGGTGCGCTGGTTCTCTCGGCTCAAGAGCCGCCGCCGTGACCTTGCCTGGCTCAAGTATTTCTAGGCGCAATCGCTGATTCTCTGCTTGGGGGCCGTCCGGGGCGTGCAAGTCTGCGGGCGGCTTCACAAGCCAGTACCTGTCAACTCTGACAGTAGACGCGTCCTGTCAATTGGCGCTTTCATAAAAGCGTTTGTAGCACGTGCTCCAACAATTGATTGCAGCACCCGTACCCACGGGTGGTTGTGCAAGGACGAGTGTCTGTCAGTTCCTGTCTCTATGGCTGTCCAGCCATGTTGTGGTCATGCAGTGGAACCGCATTGGAAGACATTCCAATAACTACACCGGGCTAGGCTCGCCATACGGCGGCAGCCCAGGGTCAGGTGGTTCGCAACGCTCGATCAGCAGTTCTTGCGGGGCGACGAAGCGCTTGGCTGACGCATGAGGCCTGAGTCATGGAAAAGTCCGTCGGTGTGTGTCGCGTGCTGCTGAATTTGGGACTGGTCGCGTTGGGCGTGATCATCGGTGTGGTGTTTTTTCCCCTGTCGGCTGAGTCCGCGCCTGTTCCCCGTGAGTCCTGTTCGGCGCCGGCCTATGTCGCCAACACCGAGTACCAGCAGGGCCAGCAGGTGACTCACCACGAGCATGCGTACGAATGCTGGAAAGATGCCGAGGCCCCTTTGGGGGTTGGCAGTTGGGCCTGGTGTAAACAGCCGTCTTATGAACCGGGAAAACCCAATGATCACTGGTCTCATGCCTGGAAAGACCTGGGCGCGTGCGGTGGCTTTGAAGGCAATCAACTGACGCTGAGCTTCGCCACCCTGAGCGGCAAGGCGCCTCTGAAACCGGCGGTGCCTGGTGTGGCGCGGGCCGATCAAGTGTTGACCGGGGTGCTGCGCTGCAAGGCCGAGGACATCCCCATCAGTGTCAAGGCCAATGAAACCCTGCGCCTGGACCAGCTCAAGGCGTGTGACTATCAACTGGTGATGAATGTCGCCGACGGTTTCGTCCCGCTGAACACGCCGCGCATCGTTTCGTTCAAGCAGGACGCGGGCGAAGAACAGGTCGTGGAGGTCAAGTACCGGCCGCCGGTGGACGTCGCCAAGCTCAACGGCTTGCCCGGAATCAAGATCGAATTGTTTGCCCAGGGCCTGATTCAGCCTCGGCAGATGGCCATGGGCAAGAACGTGCTCTATGTCGGCTCCAGCGCAATTCCGTCGTATGTCTATGACGGCAAGATTGCCGACATGATCTACGCCTTGCCACTGGATGCCGCCGGCCGGCCGACCGCGATCCATGTGATCGCCAGTGGCCTGGAAGAACCCCATGGCGTGGCCTGGCGCGACGGTGATCTGTATTACTCGACCACGGGCGGACTGTATCGCCTGCGCGATGCCGATAACCACTACAAGGACCCCAGGCCTGAGCGAGTGCTCGACTTCCCCGCCGATGACAAACTGTTTCCCCTGCCGCCCCTGGCCAGCGGTTCCAACACCCGTATCTGGCACATGAAACACCCGTTGCGCTTCAGCCCGGTGACTACGGACAAGTGGCTGTACACCGCCGTCGGCATTCCCTGCAACCTGTGCATGATCCCCGCCGATCAACGCTACGGCACGCTGTTACGTTACTCGCTGGAGACCGGTGAATCGCAAATCCTCGCCAGGGGCGTGCGTAATTCGGTGGGTTTTGACTTCAACCCCGATAACGGCAAGCTGTGGTTCAGTGACAACAATCGCCAGGGTTTTCCCAACCCCGATGAAGTCAACGTGATCAGCGACCCCGACTTGCACTTCGGCGTGCCCTATCTGTTCGGCAAGGCCACGCCCGGGTTCACGGAGCAGGAGTACCAGAACCCCGGCGTGATCCAGCCACCGCTGGTGCCGGGCGCGATTGTCTCGGACAAGGCGCCAGCCCAGGTCAACCCGGCCGACTACGTGCCAGCGGCTTTCGAGTTGGGGACCAACACCGCGCCACTGGGGGTCAAGTTCTGGAGCGGCTATCCCGGCGCCAGTAATACCCGACGCCTGTTGGTGGCCGTGCACGGTGCCGGCTCAAGTGCAAACCCCGGCATGAATGTGCAGATGCTGACGATTCAGGACGCCAAGCAGGTGGTCAATCAGATCCCGCTGATCAATGGCTTTGTCCAGGATCCCGACCGCTTCGACGTGTATTGCCTGGACAATTCCTGCATTGGCCGGCCCGCCGAGTTTCTGGGCCTGGCCGACGGCAGCCTGTTGATCAGTGACGATGTGGCCGGGGTGATTTATCGCGTGCGCTATGACGCCAGCGGTTTGCCGCCCACCCAATTGACGTTGCGCCCGTCGTTGCCGCCAGCAGGCTACGAGCAAGAGATGATCAGTGGTTACCTGACCGCTGCGGATGGCAATCGCCGCCTGGTCCATGTGTCATGGAACCCGGCGAACAGCGCGGCCAGCCTGGTCCTCGACGGTCTGCCCTATGGTGAATATCAATTGCGCCTCAATGATGTGAGGGATTGGATTCCGCAAGTGCGAAACACCGTCTTTACCCTGTCGGCGAGCCACAAGAGCCAGGAGATAGTCCTTAATTACCGCGAGCGGCCGGTCCAGCTCGAGGTCGAGGTGACAATCAAGGCCCCGGCCAAGCCGGCTTCTGTGACGGATGCGCAATGGCACGTCAGCCTGGTCGACGAGGCCCGGCCTGATGGCGAAGCGCGGGTGATCCAGGTGCCGTGGGGCGCGAGCACCACGCAGATTTTCAACTATGGCAAGTACAAGGTGGTCTACCCGTTCTACGCCAAGGCCAAGCCTGAACCTGAACTGCAGTTGCTGGAAATTGATGAGTCCAGCGAGAACAGCCAGTTGCCGGCGGTGGTGTACCGTGCCGTGGACAACCTGGGCGAAACGGTCATGGCCCAGGCCTGCACCAAATGTCACGCGGTCGAGTACTTCGACAGCTTGCGCATGGCCCTGGCCTGGAGTGTCGCGGGGCAGGATGCGTTGGTCCGGCAGATCAAGAGCATGCCGGTGTCCGGGCATTGTGATACCACCTGCGCCACGGAAATCAGCAAGCATCTGTACAACGTGGTCTGGAAACCGTATCTGGACCCGGGCGAGTCTCACGGGGTACGGCAGGTGCGCCTGCTGACGCCCGATGAGTACGCTGCCAGCGTCAAGGATGTCCTGGCGGTCGAGATCAACCCCGAGAAGCTGCCGGCGGACAAGTCGGAGAAAGACTTCAAGTACCCGGGCGAGGCGAGCCTGGGCATTCTGCAGGTCGAAGACGTCAAGGCGTTCTACGACATGGCCTTGTGGGTAGCCGAGCGTGTGACGCCGGCGCGCTTGCTGACCCTGACCTCTTCCAAGGCGGGATCGGACCTGGTGACGTCGTTGGGCTACCAGTTGTTCCGGCGTCCGGTCAGTGATGCCGAGCGTGTGCGCTATCAAGCGCTGTTCGACGAGGAGGGCGCGCCGGGGCTGATCGCCGCGTTGCTGCTGTCGCCGAACTTCCTCTATCGCTTCGAACTGGGGTCGCCCCCCGCCGAGGGCGGTAACGTCTATCAACTGACCCCGTTCGAAGTCGCCACCGCACTCTCTTATGGCTTCCTCGGCACCACACCGGATGCCGAACTGCTGGCCAAGGCGCAGCGTAACGAACTGCAGACCGAGCAACAGCTCGGTGCCGAGATCGAGCGCATGATGCGCACGGAGCGGGGCATCGAGCAGTTCAACCGGTTTGTCAGCTACTACGTCAAGACCAACCGTGGCGTGCAGGAAAAACCCGGGCTGAGTGGGCCGATGATTCAGCTCATGGCCCAGGAACAGTACCTGTTGAGTCGCAACCTGATGTTGAACAACGGCACTTTCGAGGAGATGTTCACCCCACGCTACACCTACCTCAACCAGGCCCTGGCCGCGCACTACGGGATCGGCGGCGTGTCGGGCAGCGAGATGCGCAAGGTCGCGGTCGATGACAAGCGCGGCGGGCTGCTGCACCTGGGAATGACCCAGGCTGCCACCTCGGACTACCAGGCCACGTCGCTGGTCAAGCGCGGCATCATGATTCGCGAACAGATGTTCTGCCGTGAGTTCGGCGCGCCAGTGGAGGCCGACCCTACCGATCCAACGTATCCGCCACGCGCCATCACGACCCGCGAGTACTGGGACTCGGTCAACGGTGAGCAGGCTTCCGGCGGACGTTGCTGGCAGTGCCACCAATACATGAACGACACCGGGTCCTCGATGGAGCACTACGACGCGGCTGGACGCTATCGACTCGAGGAGCAAGCCCACAACTACGCTCAGTACCCGCAGATGCTGCCGATCAAGGCGTCCGGTCCGTTCCTCATGGCTACCGGAACCGAACCGATCAACGATGTTCGCGACATCGCCAACATCGTTCCGCGCAACCCGGCTTCGCAGTTCTGCATGGCTGACAGTTACTTCCGGTTTGTCTTTGGCAACAAGTCCGACGCCTCGACATCGGGCACGGTCAAGGCGATCGCCGATGGTTTGAAATCGACGGGCTCGCTGGCCGAGATGCTCAAGGCATTGGGGACGTCCAAGGCGTTCATCTACAAGACCGAGAGGAATTGATCATGGATATTCTGAAAAGTCGGCGGCGTTTTCTGCAGGGTCTGGCGGCGGCGAGTGTCTATGGTCCGCTGAGCCAATTCGGCCTGGCGCGCATGGCGTTGGCCGGGCAAGCCGAACAATCCAAGTTGAAGGTGGTGTTGGTGGTGGTGCCCGATGGCCTGGCGGTGGACTCCTACACCGGGGGCGGCTTTGGTGATGGGCGCGGGTTGTGGCATCCCACGGCACAGGGCATGGACACCACGACCTTTACCTTGAACGAAATCAGTGCAGAGCTTGAGGCCTATCGCAACCAATCGCTGTACTTGCGCGGGATAATCCTGGGGCCGGGAAACGTGGGTCATAGCGGTTGGAACTGGGTCTTGCGCGACAGCGGTTCGAGCCAGTCCTCGATCGATATCCTGTTGGGTCAGGCCTTGCCGGGCACCGAGCCCTCCCATCGCAGTCTGTTTGCCGGGCCGCATGCCGGTGTGGATGGCACGCCTTGGTTCGTCTCCTTCCAGGGCGGGGTCATTCGCACCCCTCACCGCGACCCGGTGTTGATGGCTGAGGCGTTATTCAAGGAGCCTGTGCGGCTTGCCGAAGGTCCGCAGCCCAAGAGCCGTGCGCTACTGGAAACGGCCCTGGCGGATATCCAGGAAATCAAGGGCAAGCTGTCCGGTGCCGAGCGACAGAAGCTCGATACTCATCTGGACTCCGTGGAACAGGTGATCAAGGACCTGGATATGACCCAACCGCCAGTGGGTGAATGCAAGCCAGTGACCCTGGAGCCGCTGGACTTCCGGTCCGCGCGGGACCGCACGCGTGTCCAGGCCAACCATCACCAGGTGGTCGCCACCGCCTTGAGCTGCGGGATCACCCGGGTCGCGACGATTCAGATCGGGCGTTCGGCGGAGTCGCTGAACATCATCGACGTCAGTACCTCCAGCAATCCCCATGATTGTGCCCATCGGTACTCCGGGGAGGCCTTCTGGAAGGGCACACGGCAATGGTATGCCCGCCAGGTCAAACTGTTCATGGATGAACTGGCCCGCTATCAGGACCCCCATGTACCCGGTGACAGCCTGCTCGACCATACCTTGGTGGTGCTGACCAGCGAGATGGCCGACGGTGCACCTGAACATATGATCGACATGCCCCTGGTACTCATGGGGGGCGCGAGTGGGCTGCTCAAAAGTGGAGAGGGCGCCGGACGCTATTTCAACATCACCGCACAGGCTGATCGACAGCATCATTCGGGAAACCCGGTCATTGGGAAAAACTTCGTCGATATGCAGCGGATCTGGGCAACCCTCGCCAAAGCCGCCGGAACCACTGTGCCCTATGGTGGCAATATCGAGCCGGTCACCGGGATTTTCAGCAACGTGTGAATGAGCGTCCGGCGGTTTTGAACGTGATTCAAACCGCCGGATAAGGCGCACGGGCGGGCATGAACCAGGGTTTTCATTCGGGGGGAATACCTGTACCTGCCGGTGCGCGGGTTCTCCCGCCCCGCCCGGCCTTCTCGATGGACCGTGGAAACTTCGGCTCATAACACAGCAGCAACGACACCCAGTGGGCGCAGGCATGGATGATGACTGCTCACATTCGGTTCTTGGTTGGTTCTGCGCAGGCCCTAACTTCAACTTGAAGCCAGATTGCCGAGCAAGTCCGAGGTGTATTCATCAAGGCGCCGTCCGTGATTCCAGGTCCATCTCCGCAGGCCATTGCACCTTGGGCGCCAGGCGTCGAGCGAGGTTAAATTGGACGTTCTCGTTGTTCCAATCGCGGGGTGGGTTGGGAAAGGTCGGCAGGGCGTGTGGGCCTTGCTGCATAAACAGTTGGGCCATGGCCCAGTAGGTCTCGCCCTGCTGGATGCCATGGGCGAAATGAAAGCGCTCGATCACCTTGTTGGTACCGGGCTTCACCACGGCTAGGGTGACGGTTTCGATCAGGCCGCCAGTGCCCATGGGGCCATAGATACTGCAGGCTTCAGCTCGTAGGTCGTCCCAATCATAGACTTCGGCGCGTACAAACCAGGCGGTGCGGCTGAAGGGATGAAGTCCGTCGTGGTGGAAGCGATAGACGTAGACTTTGCGACGTAGACGGTTGAAGCGGATAGGTTCATCGCGTGGGGCTTCGGTGTCCATTCGCCAGAAGTAGACTCCTCCCCATAGAGCAGCAATAAACGCTAAGAGCAAGCCCGCGCTTGGAACAATAGGAGGAAAAGCTTTAACGTTCACTATGAAGGTGAAGAAAAAAATTGGCGCGACGAGGGACAGTAGGAAAAAGCATATTGCGAACCAAACACAAACGCCACGAACTCTCATAGTGGAGCAGGCTAGGTCGAGGTACACATCGTTAATGTAGTTAGGTGCGTTTGTCAGTGCCGGTGGATAGGGTTCCGTGTCCGGTGCCTGATTGGGTCCTGGCAGATCATGTTTCCAGCATGGAGCTGGTTCGTCGAGTAGCGGTTCTGTGAATAGCATCAAGGCGCCGTCCGTGATTCTAGGTCCATCTCCGCAGGCCATTGCACCTTGGGCGCCAGGCGTCGAGCGAGGTTAAATTGGACGTTCTCGTTGTTCCAATCGCGGGGTGGGTTGGGAAAGGTCGGCAGGGCGTGTGGGCCTTGCTGCATAAACAGTTGAGCCATGGCCCAGTAGGTCTCGCCCTGCTGGATGCCATGGGCGAAATGAAACCGCTCAATCACTTTGTTGGTACCGGGTTTCACCACGGCCAGGGTGACGGTTTCGATCAGGCCGCCAGTGCCCATGGGGCCATAGATGCTGCAGGCTTCGGCCCGCAGGTCGTCCCAATCATAGACTTCGGCCCGTACACCCCAGGTAGTGCGGCTGAAAGGATGAAGTCCGTCGTGGTGGAAGCGATAGACGTAGACTTTGCGACGTAGACGGTTGAAACGGATGGGTTCGTCGCGTGGGGCCTCGGTGTCCATTCGCCAGTAATATACTCCTAACCATAAAGGAACGATAAATGCGATTAAACCGACCAAGTTAATAGTTGGCGTGGATATGCCCCGTCCTGCTAATGCTGCAACAATCATAATCATTAGGGCCAGAACAGAAGCAATAAAAAAAACAACCGCGCCCCACACACTAACGCCCCTCATTCTGAATGTTGCTCGCGGCAGTTCAAGATAGATCTCGTCTACGTGATTGGGAGAGTATGGAAGTACAGGCGGATATCGGCCAGTGTCGTGGTGGTGGTCATTCCGTTGCTGTTCTGGGCATGGGCGGTACGTGGCCGTTACCGGCGCTTGCAACAAGAGCGTCAGCACGAGGCCGCGGTGCAGTGCGATCCGTGCCTGGACTTGCGCACCGAGGTCGGGCCGGCCTTCGACATCGTGTATCGCCCGCTGCTCGAGACCCAGGAGGGCGAGGGCAGTGGCCTGCAACTGGCGCCGCTGCTCACCGCCAAGGGCTTCAAGGACTACTTCGAGCCGGGTACGCAGAACATCATCGACCTGGCAATGATTGACCAGTGGGTGCTCGGCGAGCGCCAGCGCCTGGACTACTCGGAAGAAGACCGCAAGGTACTGACTCAGCGCCTGCGCGCCCTGTACAGCGCCGATTACGTGGACAGCTGGCGGCGGGCGTTGAACCAGTTTGCGGTCACCGACTTCCAGGACCTCAGCCATGGCGTGGCGGTGCTGGAACAAGTCACCGGCCCGGCCGCGCCGCTGCGGCGACTGCTGGAAACCCTGCGTGACAACACCGTGATCTATCCTGCCTTGCCGTTGGTGGACGGGCAGCCAGCCACCAGCCTGGAGCCGGTGTCGGATGCGCAGCAACAGGCCGCCGGTATTCGCCGGGCTTTCGTCAGCCTGGCGGAGCTGATCACCCCCCAGGGCGAGCGGCCGTCCTACTACGAAGAAGCCCTGCGCTCCGTCACCGCGGTGTATGACTATGCCAAGGCGGTCCACGATAATCCGGACCCTGGCAAGGCGGCCCTGAAAACCGTGCTCAGCCGCTTTGCCCTGGAAGGTGCCGACCCGATCGCCAACTTGCAGCGCGTCGCGGTAGGCCTGCCTGAACCGTTGAATCAGCAGGTCAGAAAACTCGCTGATCAAACTTCCCAAGTGCTGGTGATTGCCGCCCTGCGGGAGTTGGAGAAACGCTGGGACAGCGACATCTACAGCTTCTACCAAGAGCGCCTGGCCGGTCGCTACCCGTTCAAGGCCAGTGGTGAAGATGCTTCACTGGAAGACTTCGAAGCCTTCTTCGGTCCGCAAGGAAGACTGCAACAGTTCCACGATCAGTACTTGAAGGTGTTCCTCAAGGACAATCTGGACGCCCTCTACTCTGACAGCCACGGCGGCTACCTGGTGCGGCGCGACGTGCTGGAGCAACTGCAAAAATCCGAGCGTATCCGCGACACCTTCTTCAACCATCGCGGCCATCTCGCGGTGCAACTGACCGTCGAGCCCCTGGCCTTGAGTGCCACGCGCCTGAGCAGCCTACTCAGCGTCGACGGCCAACTGATCCCCTATCAGCACGGCGCTCCCCAGCGTACTGGCCTGGTCTGGCCGAACAACCTGGGCAGCGTCAGCGGCAGCCAACTGACCCTCGTCCACAGCACCGGCAATACCGCCAGCCTGAGCTATCGCGGCCCCTGGTCGCTGTTTCGCCTGCTCAGTCGGGGCCACCTCAACGCACGCACCGACACCAGCGTGGACCTGACCTTCGCCATTGCCGATGGACTGATGCGCTACCGCATCGGGGCCCAGAAGGCCAACAACCCGATCACCCAGCGCAGCTTCGAAGGGTTCGCCTTGCCCAGGACGCTGCTCGAAGCGCGTCGGGACAACAAACCCGCCGACAAACTCAGCCAGCGCTGAGCCTGGAGGCCTAAACGTTACACCTGCGCCGAAGAAAAAGCCGGTTGTCGCAGAATTACCTTTACGTTAACGTAAGGTCTGCGTAACACCCGGCTCGGGTCCTGATGTTTGTTGTGCGCCTGAGTCTTTCGCTCACCGTGGTCATCGATCAAGGACGTCCCATGTCTTCTGGCATCAGTCATTTCCCGGTTCCCCATACCCTCGAGCAACTCCCCGCCGACCTGCGCGAGCGTATCCTCGCGGTGCAGGACAAGGCCGGTTTTGTCCCTAACGTGTTCCTGATGCTGGCCCACCGGCCGGCGGAGTTTCGCGCGTTTTTTGCCTACCACGATGCCTTGATGGACCGTGAGTCCGAGAGCCTGACGGCGGCAGAGAAGGAGATGATCGTGGTCGCCACCAGCGCGCGCCACGGTTGCCTGTATTGCGTGGTGGCCCATGGCGCGATCCTGCGCATCTACAGCAAGGACCCGCTGTTGGCCGATCAACTGGCGATCAACCACCGCACTGCGCCGATTGGCGAGCGCCAGCGGTTGATGCTCGATTTTGCCTTCCACCTGGGCGCCGCTGGCGGCGCGCTCGACGATGCCTGGCGCGAGCGCCTGCAGGCGGTGGGCTTCAGTGACGAGGACATTTGGGACATCGGCGCGGTGACGGCCTTTTTCAGTCTCTCCAACCGCCTGGTGTCCTTGGCCGGCACGCCGCCCAACCCGGAGTTCTACCTGATGGGCCGTGTGCCAAGAGCTGCGAAATGAACGGCGTGCAAGGCCTTTATAAACGCGTTTATACGGCCTCGATCAGCCCGCCGATGCCCGTGCTTGAGCCACTGGCCAGTATTTGTTGCAGCTCTGATACATTTGCTCACAAGTTGTTTCTGTAGTCCCTGTAGGACTTTTGTATATTCCATAACGTTTACGTAAGCGTAAACAGGAAGTACAGTGTGCCAGCAGCGCCATAACCAATAAAAACAATCAAGGTTAGAGGGCTCCACATGTCACCAGAGTTTGTCTTGGAAACACGCGGCCTGACCAAGGAGTTTCGCGGTTTTACCGCCGTAGACTCGGTTGATCTGCGTGTGCAGAAGGGCCACATCCACGCCTTGATCGGTCCCAACGGGGCCGGTAAAACCACCGTGTTTAATCTGCTCACCAAGTTTCTCCCGCCGACCCGCGGCGAGATCCTCTACCTGGGCCAACCCATCACCCGCCTCAAGCCCAACGAGATTGCGCGCTTGGGCCTGGTGCGCTCGTTCCAGATATCCGCCGTGTTCGGCCACATGAGTGTGGTGGAAAACGTGCGCGTGGCCCTGCAGCGCAAGCGTGGCGATTCCTACCATTTCTGGAAGCCAGAAAGCAGCCTCGATTCCCTCAATGAGCGGGCCATGCAGATGCTCGACGAGGTGGGCCTGCTCGACTACGCCCACACCCAGACCATCGAACTGCCTTACGGCCGTAAACGCGCGCTGGAACTGGCGACCACCCTGGCGCTGGACCCCAGTGTGCTGTTGCTCGACGAACCGACCCAGGGCATGGGGCACGAGGATGTGAACATGGTGATTGAGCTGGTGCGGCGCGCAGCGGTGGGGCGCACAGTGTTGATGGTCGAGCACAACCTGAGCGTGGTCAGTGAGCTGTCCGACCGCATTACCGTGCTGGCCCGTGGCGCGATTCTGGCCGAGGGCGACTACGCCAGTGTCTCCGCCAACCCGCAGGTGCGCGAGGCATACCTGGGCAGTGAAGCGGTGGTTGAGGGAGCGCAAGCATGAACGCGCTGCACAGCCCTGAATTCGAACAACTGCGGGTCAATGACCTGCATGCCTTCTACGGCGAGTCGCACATCCTGCACGGTATCGACCTGCAAGTGCGCCGTGGCGAGTTGGTCACGCTGCTGGGGCGCAACGGCTCCGGCCGCTCGACCACGCTGCGGGCGATCATGAACATGGTCGGTCGCCGTACCGGCTCCATCGTGGTCAACGGCACCGAGACCATCGGCCTGCCGGCCCACCTGATCCCGCGCCTGGGCGTCGGCTTCTGCCCGGAGGAGCGGGGCATTTTCGCCAGTCTCAATGTCGAGGAAAACCTGCTGTTGCCGCCGACCGTGCGCAGCGACGGCATGAGCCTCGATGAAATCTACGAGATGTTCCCCAACCTGTATGAGCGCCGATTCAGCCAGGGCACGCGCCTGTCTGGCGGCGAACAGCAGATGCTGGCCATGGCGCGCATCCTGCGCACCGGCGCCAACCTGTTGCTGTTGGACGAGATCACCGAAGGCCTGGCCCCGGTGATCGTGCAGAAGCTCGCCGAGGTGTTGATCAAGCTCAAGCACAAGGGCCTGACCATTGTCCTGGTGGAACAGAATTTCCGTTTTGCTGCGCCGTTGGCTGACCGCCATTACTTGATGGAGCACGGTCAGATCGTCGAGCAGATCAGTGCCGCTGAACTGGACGCCAAACAGGAACTGCTGCACCGCTGCCTGGGCGTCTGAACCCGTTTTACCCCGCGCATCACGCAGGTCGCCGAGTCTTGAGGCTCGACGGCACGGGGCCGCTTTGCCTGGAACAATAAAAATAACTTCGGACAGTGGGTGAACTACATGAAGGTTTTTCAGCACACAGCAAGCGCCATCCTGATTTCCAGCCTGATTGCCGGTGCGGCGCAGGCGCAGATCAGTGACGACGAAATTCGCATCGGCTACCTGGCGGACATGTCGGGCACCTATCGCGACCTGTCCGGCCCCGGTGGCCTGGAAGCCCTGAACATGGCCATCGAGGATTTCGGTGGGCAGGTCAACGGCAAGAAGATCGTGGTGTTCAGCGCCGATGACCTGAACAAGCCGGACGTCGGCGCCAACACCGTGCGCCAGTGGGTCGATGAGCGCAACGTCGACATGGTCACCGGCATGGTGGCGTCCTCGGTGGTACTGGCCGCCAGCAAGGTGGTCGAGCAGTCCGGCAAGCTGGCGCTGATTTCCGGCGCCGCGGCGTCGAGCCTGACCAACGAGTACTGTTCGCCGAACCACATCCACTGGACCTATGACTCCTACGCGCTGGCCAACGGTACGGCCAAGTCGGTGCTGGCCGAAGGCGGCAAGAAGTGGTTCATCCTCACCGCCGACTATGCCTTCGGCCATGCAATGGAAGCGGACATCACCAAGGTGGTCGAAGCCGATGGCGGCCAGGTGGTCGGCAAAGTGCGCCACCCGTTCCCCAGCAGCGACTTTTCTTCCTACATCCTCCAGGCCCAGGGCTCCGGTGCGGACGTGATCGCCTTCGCCAACGCCGGCTCCGACACCGTCAACTCGCTGATGACCGCCAGCCAGTTCGGCGTGGCCCAGTCCGGGCAGAAACTGGCCGGCATGGTGGTGTTTCTCAACGATATCCATGCCATGGGGCTGGATGTCACCAAGGGCCTGATGCTGACCACCGGCTGGTATTGGGACATGAACGACGAGAGCCGTGCCTGGGCCCAGCGCTACCACAAACGCTTCGGCAAAATGCCGGGCATGGTGCCGGCGGGCATCTATTCGGCAACCACCAACTACCTCAACGCGATCAAGGCCACCGGCAGCGACGAAGCCCAGGCCGTGCGTGCGCAGATGATGGCGACGCCGGTCAACGACATGTTCGCCAAGAACGGCAAGGTCCGCGCCGATGGCCGCATGGTCCACGACATGTACCTGGCCCAGGTCAAGACCCCGGCCGAGTCCAAGGGTGAGTGGGACCTGTACAAAATCGTGCGCACTATTCCTGGCGCCGAGGCCTACCGCCCGGAATCCGAAAGCAAGTGCAAGCTGCTGACCAAAGGCTGATCGCGGCGCTGCAAACGCTTGTTGCCCGGCTGCTGGCAGCCGGGTGTCACGGATTTCCTGCGAGTGGTGAATCATGACTTTGATTTTTGGTATCCCCCTGAGCGTCATGTCCGGGCAGTTGCTCCTGGGCCTGATCAACGGTGCGTTCTACGCCTTGCTCAGCCTTGGCCTGGCGATCATTTTTGGTCTGCTGCGCATCATCAACTTCGCCCACGGCGCGCAATACATGCTCGGCGCTTTCGCCGCGGTGATGGGGCTCAACTACCTGGGCGTCAACTACTGGATGGCGCTGGTGCTGGCGCCGCTGCTGGTAGGTGTGGTCGGGGTGCTCATCGAGCGCTTTCTGCTGCGGCGCATCGCCGGTGAGGACCACCTCTACGGCCTGCTCCTGACCTTCGGCCTGGCGCTGATCTTCGAAGGTTCTTTCGTCAAGCTGTTCGGGGTGTCCGGTTCGTCCTACCCGATGCCGGAGCAACTCAAGGGCGGCTACAACCTGGGCTTCATGTTCCTGCCGACCTACCGCGCCTGGGTGATCGTCGCGGCGCTGGCGGTGTGCCTGGTGACCTGGTTCATGATCGAGCGCACGCGTTTGGGTTCCTACCTGCGCGCCGGCACCGAGAACCCCAAGCTGATGCAGGCGTTCGGGATCAACGTGCCGCTGCTGATCACCCTGACCTATGGCTACGGCGCGGCCCTGGCGGCGTTTGCCGGGGTGCTGGCGGCGCCGATCTACTCGGTGACCCCGACCATGGGCGCCAACCTGTTGATCGTGGTGTTTGCCGTGGTGGTGATCGGCGGGATGGGCTCGATCATGGGTGCCATCGTCACGGGCCTGGCCATGGGCCTGATCGAAGGGCTGACCAAGGTGTTTTATCCCGAGGCGGCCAACACCGTGGTATTCCTGGTGATGGTACTGGTACTGCTGGTGCGTCCGGCAGGACTGTTCGGTAAGGAGGCGTGAAGATGACGAGTCTGCAGATCAAGACGGGCGCTGCGCGCCTGCAACCCCAGGCAGTGCTGGAACGACAGCAGGCGGCCACGCGCCGCAAGCGCTGGTTCTACCTGGCCCTGTTCGCCGTGGCACTGGTGGCGCCGATGGCGATCTACCCGGTGTTCCTGATGAAGCTGCTGTGTTTTGCCCTGTTCGCCTGTGCCTTCAACCTGCTGCTGGGCTATGCCGGCCTGCTGTCCTTCGGGCATGCGGCGTTTCTCGCCACGGGGGGGTATGTCACCGGCTTTTTGCTCAGCCACTACAGTGGCCTGGGCACCGAACTGGGGATTCTCGCCGGCACCCTGACCTCGGCGGTGCTGGGGCTGCTGTTCGGTCTGCTGGCGATCCGCCGACAGGGGATCTACTTCGCAATGATCACCCTGGCGTTGGCCCAGCTGGTGTTCTTCATCTACGTCCAGGCGCCGTTCACCGGCGGTGAGAATGGCCTGCACGGGGTGCCGCGCGGCCAGTTGTTCGGGCTGTTTGACCTGAACAACAACCTGACCCTGTACTACTTCGTGCTGGCGGTGTTCGTGTTCGGCTACGCGGTGATCCAGCGCACCATTCACTCGCCCTACGGCCAGGTGCTCAAGGCGATCCGCGAGAACGAGCCACGGGCGATTTCCCTGGGCTACAACGTCGATGCCCACAAGCTATTGGCGTTCGTCATCTCGGCGGCGTTGACCGGCCTGGCGGGCTCGACCAAGACCGTGGTGTTCCAGTTGGCGTCGTTGACCGATGCCCACTGGCACATGTCCGGCGAGGTGATCCTGATGACTTTGCTGGGGGGTGTCGGCACGGTACTCGGACCGTTGGTGGGCGCCACGGTGGTGGTGACCCTGCAAAGCTATCTGTCCAACGGCCCGCTGGGGGAATGGGTACACGTGATCCTGGGGCTGATTTTTGTCATCTGCGTGCTGTTGTTCCGGGTCGGCATTGTCGGCTGGGTACTCAAGCTCAGCCGCCGCAACTTCTAATCGTCGATTCGCTGCGATTGCTGTCTGGAGCCCGCGCAGGGTTGCGCGGGTGCGCTTCACAACAACAATAAAAAAGAGAGCCTTATGTACGTCAAACGTTCTGTCCGTATTGTTCAGTTGTCTGGTATCGCCGGGGTCATCGGGGTGTGCGCGCCGGCGTCGGCGGCCTTTGTCGACGACAGCAAGGCCAGTGTGGAAACCCGCAACTTCTACATGAACCGGGATTTCCGCCAATCCGGCGCTGCGCAAAGCAAAGGCGAGGAGTGGGCCCAGGGGTTCATCCTGCGTATGGAGTCGGGGTACACCGAGGGGCCGGTGGGGGTCGGGATCGATGCCCTCGGGCAGTTGGGGATCAAGCTTGATTCCAGCCCGGATCGCGCTGGTGTCACCGGGCTGCTGCCCCAGGGGCCGGTCTCCAAACGGGCCCCGGATGACTACAGCGAGCTGGGCCTGACTGGCAAACTCAAAGTCTCGCAAACCACCCTCAAGCTCGGCACCCTGATGCCCAAGTTGCCGGTGCTGGTACCCAACGAATCGCGCTTGTTGCCCCAGACCTTCCAGGGCGGGCAGTTGAACTCGCTGGATCTGGAGAACCTGTCGTTCAACGCCGGCCGCCTGACCCAGGTCAGCCAGCGCAACTCCAGCAACCGTGAAGACATGACGTTGATGAAGGGGCCGCGGCGCAACATCGTCACCAGTGCCAACCCCTTGACTGACCAGTTCGACTTCATCGGCGGCGACTACAAATGGAACAGCGCGCTGACCACCGGGTACCACTATGCGCACCTGGACGATCTGTACAAACAGCACTACCTGACGCTGACCCACACCTTGCCGGTGACCGAAGGACAGTCGTTGAAGTCCGACCTGCGCTGGTCCAGCGCCACCGATGACGGCAACAGCAACGTCGACAACCGCATGCTGGGGGCCATGTTCACCTACTCGCTGGGGGCCCATGCGTTTGGCATCTCCTATCAGGACATGAGTGGCGACACCGGCTTTGCCAACGTCAACGGCACCGACCCTTACCTGGTCAACCTGCTGCAGATCAACGACTTCGCCAACCAGGACGAACAGTCGTGGCAGGCGCGTTATGACTTCAACTTCGCCGGCCTTGGCATTCCCGGGCTGACTTTCATGACCCGTTACGTCAAGGGTGATGAAATCAACCTGGGCGCCGCCCCAGGACAAGGCAAGGAGTGGGAGCGCAACACCGACATCGGTTATGTGATCCAGAGTGGCGCACTGAAGAACGTCGGGCTCAAATGGCGTAATGCGACCTACCGGTCCAGCTTCGCCAGCGACATCG
Organism: Pseudomonas kielensis; assembly: GCF_014236655.1. Lineage (GTDB taxonomy): Bacteria > Pseudomonadota > Gammaproteobacteria > Pseudomonadales > Pseudomonadaceae > Aquipseudomonas > Aquipseudomonas kielensis. The sequence continues at coordinate 24,818 of NZ_JACMYG010000018.1, read as the reverse complement.
ATGAGAACCGTTTGATCGTCAGCTATACCTTGGCGCTTTGGTAGCAGAGGCTAGCTGTGCCTGCAGGGCCTTGCGTACATTTGGCCCTGTAGGAGGTTCATGCTTGGATTTGTGGGTGGATCCGTTGCTGCGGTAGTGGCGGGTTAGGGTTCCACCCTGACGTACGGCCCCTCGCTACGGTATCCATCCGGGGGCATCGCCTCCGGTTTGCTTCGCTGCACCTGCTCTCGATGCATGCGGCTTCGCCGCACGGCGCTACGCGCCTCCCCCCGGATGAATACCTTCGCTCAGCCTGCCGATGGGGCTTACCGGCCGGCCTGCTTTCCCTGACTGGAATATTTCTGTGGGATGTCTTTGTGGGAGCGGGCTTGCCCGCGATGGTCTTCCAGGCACCGCATATATCCAGGCAATACGCGTCATTGTTGACGCCCATCGCGAGCAAGCCGCAAGCGGGCGCCGCAAGCGGGCGCCCGCTCCCACATTAATCCAGGTTGTTCGCAGATTGTCCGTACACCCGCCAAACCTGTGGAGCCGTCAGGCGACGTTGGCTTGCAGCGGCGCGTTGTCGGCCAGGATGCGTTCGATGGCGCCGACCAGCAAGCTGTGCAGCAGGCGGTCGCGTTCCCGCGGGGGCAGGGGGTGTTGGCTCAGCCAGCCGGGGGCGCTGTTGAGCAGGGAGGCGATGGTGTGTCCGGCGGCCAGCAGGGCTTGGTCACCGAGTCGGATGGCCGGGCAGAGCATGCGCATCAGCTGTTGCTCGTAGCGTTGCTGTAGCTGACGGACGCGCACTTGCTGGTCGTCGTTCAGGCAACTGCTGTCGCGTTCCACCAGGCGAAAGTGCCAGGGCATGTCCTGATGCAGTTTCAGGTGCGCCTGGATCAGCGGCAACAGGCTGCCCTGGGAGGTGCGCGAGCGTCGTTCGATGCGGGTGAGGGTGGCCAGCAGTTCTTCGTAGAATTCTTCGATCAAATCCAGCAGCAGGTGCTGTTTGCTCGGGTAGTGGTGATACAGCGAACCTGGGGTAAGCCCCAGGTACGCCGCCAGTTCACGCATCCCGACCTGGCCAAAGCCCTTGCTGGCGAACAGCTCCAGGGCCTTGTCCCGGCTTTGGGCAAAGCGCGAGCAGCGCTCAGTCGTAGACATGAAAGCCGCGTCCGGTCTTGCGACCCAGGTAGCCGGCCGCGACCATTTCCTTGAGCAGCGGGGCCGGGCGGTACTTGCTGTCGTTGAAGCCGTCGTAGAAGGCTTGCATGATCGCCAGCAAGGTATCCAGGCCAATCAGGTCGGCCAGGGCCAGCGGGCCGATCGGCTGGTTGCAGCCCAGGCGCATGCCGGCGTCGATGTCTTCGGCACTGGCCAGGCCTTCCTGCAGTACCAGCACCGCTTCGTTGATCATCGGCACCAGGATCCGGTTGACCACAAACCCCGGGCGGTTGCCCGCGGTGATCGCGGTCTTGCCCAGGCGCTGGGCCATGTCCAGGGCCAGGGCGTGGGTCGCGTCGCTGGTCTGCAGGCCACGAATCACTTCGATCAACGCCATCACCGGCACCGGGTTGAAGAAATGCAGGCCGATGAACCGTTCTGGGTGACTGACGCTCGCCGCCAACTGGGTGATCGACAACGACGAGGTGTTGGAGGCAATCACGCACTCGGCACTGACCTGGGCTGCGGCTTGTTGCAGCAGGCGCAGTTTCAGCTCGAGGTTCTCGGTCGCGGCCTCGATCACCAGTTGCACGCCGTGCAGGCTGGCGTAGTCGGTGCTGGTGTTGATCTTGTCCAGGGCCGCGAGTTTCTGCTCCTGGCTCAGGCTGCCCTTGGCCACCTGGCGATCAAGGTTCTTGCCGACGGTGGCCAGGGCCTTTTGCAAGGCGCTCTGGGCGATGTCGATCAGGGTCACCTGGAAGCCGGCCACCGCGCAGACCTGCGCGATGCCGTTGCCCATGGTGCCGGCGCCAATCACGCCGATGTGTTGCAGAGTCATGTGGGTATCCTTGCTCATACGCGTTCGAACAGCACGGCGATGCCTTGGCCGCCACCGATGCACATGGTTGCCAGGGCGTAACGGCCCTGCACGCGATGCAGTTCGTGAATGGCCTTGGTGGCGATGATCGCGCCGGTAGCGCCCACCGGGTGACCGAGGGAAATCCCGGAACCGTTAGGGTTGACCTTGGCGGGATCGAAGCCCAGCTCCTGGGCCACGGCGCAGGCCTGGGCGGCGAACGCTTCGTTGGACTCGATCACATCCAGGTCAGCCACGGTCAGGCCGGCGCGCTCAAGCACCAGGCGGGTGGCGGGAATCGGACCCAGGCCCATCATCGACGGCTCGACACCGGCGTGGGCGTAACCCACCAGGCGTGCCATCGGCTTGAGACCTTGCTCCTGCACCACTTTGCCGGTGGCCATGATCAGTGCACCGGCACCGTCGTTGAGGCCCGAGGCGTTGCCGGCGGTGACGCTGCCGTCTTTCTTGAATGCCGGCTTCATGCGTTCCAGCTGTTCGCTGCTGACGTCGCCGCGCACGTGTTCATCGGTGGCAAAGGTCACGGTGCCTTTGCGGGTGGCGATTTCGATCGGCACGATCTGCCCCTCGAAACGCCCTTCGGCGATGGCCCGGGCAGCGCGCTGCTGGCTGAGCAGGGCCAGTTGGTCCTGGGCCTGGCGGCTGATACCGAAATGCTCAGCGATGTTCTCCGCGGTGATGCCCATGTGGATCCCGGCGAACGGGTCGTGCAGGGCGCCGAGCATGTAGTCGATGCCCTGGATGTCGCCCATGCGCGCGCCCCAGCGTGCCTGTGGCAGCAGGTAGGCGCCACGGCTCATGGATTCCACGCCACCGGCCATTGCCGCGCCGGCGTCACCGAGCATCAGGCTCTGGGCGGCGCTGACGATCGCCTGCAGGCCGGAACCGCACAGGCGGTTGACGTTGAAGGCCGGGGTTTCCTTGGGCAGGCCGGCGTTCATCGAGATCACCCGGGAGATATAGGCATCACGGGCTTCAGTCGGGATCACATGGCCCATCACGGTGTGGCCGATGTGCTCGGGGGCCAGGCCCGAACGCTCGATGGCGGCGCGGCACACGGCGGTGCCCAGGTCGATCGGCGAGACGTCCTTGAGGGAACCACCAAAACCACCAATGGCGGAGCGAACGGCGCTGAGGACAAAAATATCGGAATGCTTCATGAATATTCCCTGGGTATCGTGGGCAGCGCGCGGCTCACGTAGTATGGGCGCGCTGGGGGAGGCTGGTTTATGGCGCTGAGTCTAGAGTCAGCCGCGCCACGGCGCCTATGCCAAAACTGCGCAAGGGTGGTGGCGTTTTTTGCCATGTTCAGATGATCGGGAGCCAGGGAAATACATGCGGGAGACGGATTCGGTAGCGGTGTACTTCGTGTACCCGATGATCCAGGCCTTGCGCGCGGACCCACAGCGTTTGCACGCGGTGTTGCGGCAAGTGGGGATCGATCCGCAACTGCTGGAGCAGCCGGCGGCACGGGTTCCGGCCTCGGCGTTTGCCGCGTTGTGGCTGGCGCAGATCGGTGAGTTGCAGGACGAATTCTTTGGCCTCGATTCCCACGGCATGCCACCTGGCAGCTTCGCCCTGATCTGCCGGGCGCTGATCCAGGAGCCGACCCTGGAAAAAGCCATGCGCCAGTGCCTGGCCAACTTTGCCCTGTTTCTGCGGGACTTTCGCGGCACCCTGACCGTGCGCGGCAAACGCGCGGTGATCAGCCTGCAGACCCAGGCGCAAAGCGTTGAGCTGGCGCGTTTTGGGGAAGAGACCTTTCTGGTGCTGATGATCAGCCTGCTGTGCTGGCTGGGCGGACGACGGATTGCCATCGACCGCGCCGACTTCCAGCACCCGCGTCTGTCCCTGGCGGACGATGCCTTGCTCTGGGGCGCCAACCTGACCTTTGGCGCGGCACGCACGCAAATCGAGTTCGACAGCCGCTTCCTGCAACTGCCGGTGACCCAGGACCTGGCGTCGCTCAAGGCCTTTTTGCGCAGTGCCCCGCAATGGCTGGTGATCCGCTTTCGCAATCAGCACGGCTTGGCGGCGCAGGTTCACCAGCGGCTGCGCAACAGTGATTACAGCCAGTGGCCGACCCTGGAAGCCTTTGCTCGCGAGCAGCACCTGAGCCCCAGCACCGTGCGGCGCAAGCTCGAGCGCGAAGGCTGTGCGTTCCAGGAGATCAAGGACGAAGTGCGCCGCGCGGTGGCGATTGAGCAATTGCGCCGCACCCAGGCCAGCGTCACCACGATTGCCGAGCAGATCGGCTTCCAGGAGCCCAGCGCCTTTCACCGCGCGTTCAAGAAGTGGACGGGGGAAAGCCCGGGGCGTTATCGGGCACGGTTCCAGGGCGCGCAGGCGTTGCCGACGGTGGATGGGCACGACCGGTGATCGTCTGGGCTGAGTAATCCAGCATGCCCGGGGTGTTGTTCAACTATCGTTGAAAGTCGCCGATACCGGGGAGTGCCAGTGATGAATGTCGAACTGTCCGACGGGGTGGTCACCCTGCTAGTGCGCCACACCATCAAGAAGGGCCAGGACCAGGCCTACGAGCACTGGTTGCGCCGCACCATCGCCATGGCGCGCAGTTACCCCGGGCACCTGGGGATCGACGTGATGCGCGGCCACCGCCAGGGCCTGGCGCAGTTCACCAGCGTCCTGCGCTTTGCCAGCACCGAGCAACTGCAGCACTGGCTCGACTCCACGGACCGTCGCAGCCTGGTCGCCGAAGCACAGCCGATGCTTGCCGATGGCGACCAGACCGAAATCAACGCCGATCGCGAGTTCTGGTTCACTCCGGTCGAGGCCGGCGCGCCGGCACCACCGCGCTGGAAGCAGGCGTGCGTGACCTTTCTGGTGATCCTGCCGCTGAGTTTCCTGGTGCCGATGCTGTTCAAGCCGCTGTTCAATCGTGTGCCGTGGTTGGGCGGTCATGTGCAGGCCAACGTGCTGATCACCGCAAGCATCGTGTTGCTGGTGGTCTACGTCTTCATGCCGCGGGTGACGCGGCTGTTCAGCAAATGGCTGCAAGCCCCCAGCGCCTGACACGCGGCGGTTGTTTGCCTATTCCATCGACCCAGGAAGCCTGTGATGAATAACGTGATTGCCGATCTGATTCTGCACAACGGTCGCCTGCACACAGTGGATCGGGCAAAGCCCCGGGCCAGCGCGGTGGCGATCAAGGACGGGCGCTTTGTGGTGGTGGGTAACGACGCCCAGGCCATGGCCCTGCGCGGCGCGGGCACCCAGGTGATCGACCTGCTGGGACGCACGGTGATCCCCGGGCTCAACGACTCGCACTTGCACTTGATCCGCGGCGGCCTGAACTACAACCTGGAATTACGGTGGGAAGGGGTGCCGTCGCTGGTGGATGCCTTGCGCCTGCTCAAGGACCAGGCCGAACGCACACCGGCCCCGCAGTGGGTGCGGGTGGTGGGCGGCTGGAACGAATTCCAGTTCGCCGAAAAACGCCTGCCGACCCTCGACGAACTGAACAAGGCCGCCCCCGATACGCCGGTGTTTGTCCTGCACCTCTATGACCGCGCCTTGCTCAACCGCGCGGCCCTGCGGGTGGTGGGCTACGACCGTCATACGCCGAACCCGCCCGGTGGCGAGATCGTACGTGACGCCAATGGCGAGCCGACGGGGATGCTGGTGGCACGGCCCAATGCGATGATCCTCTATTCGACCCTGGCCAAGGGACCGAAGCTGCCGCTGGAGTACCAGCTCAACTCGACCCGCCAATTCATGCGTGAACTCAATCGCCTCGGGGTCACCAGCGCGATCGATGCCGGCGGTGGTTTCCAGAACTACCCGGACGACTACGCGGTGATCAACGCGTTGGCGGCCAAGGACCAACTGACGATCCGCATCGCCTACAACCTGTTCACCCAGAAACCCAAGGAAGAGCTCAACGACTTCAAGCACTGGACCGGCAGCGTTGCCCTGCACCAGGGCGATGATTACCTGCGCCACAACGGCGCCGGGGAAATGCTGGTGTTCTCAGCGGCGGATTTCGAAGACTTCCTCGAACCGCGCCCGGACCTGCCCTTGACCATGGAACAGGAACTGGAGCCAGTGGTGCGACACCTGGTGGAGCAGCGCTGGCCGTTTCGCCTGCACGCCACTTATGACGAATCGATATCGCGCATGCTCGACGTGTTCGAGAAGGTCGACCGGGATATCCCGTTCAATGGCTTGCCGTGGTTCTTCGATCACGCCGAAACCATCAGCCCGAACAACATCGAGCGGGTGAGGGCGCTTGGCGGAGGTATCGCGATCCAGGATCGAATGGCGTTCCAGGGCGAGTACTTCGTCGAACGCTACGGCGCCAAGGCGGCCGAGCTGACCCCACCGATCCAGCGCATGCTCGCCGAGGGCGTGCCGGTGGGGGCTGGCACCGATGCCACGCGGGTGTCGAGCTACAACCCCTGGACCTCGCTGTACTGGATGGTCAGTGGGCGCACCGTGGGCGGGCTGGCGCTGTATCCGCAAGGGCTGCCCCGGGACACCGCGTTGCAGCTGTTCACCCACGGCAGCGCCTGGTTCTCCTCGGAGCAGGGTAAGAAAGGGCAGATCAAGGTCGGGCAACTGGCGGACCTGGTGGCGCTGTCAGCGGACTATTTCAGTGTCGAGGATGAGGCGATCAAGTGGATCGAGTCGCTGCTGACGGTGGTTGGCGGCAAGGTGGTACACGCGGCGGGGGATTTTCAGCGGCTGGCGCCGCCGACTTTGCCGGTGACCCCGGACTGGTCGCCGGTGGTCAAGGTTCCGGGGCATTGGCGGCCCGCTGCGCCGTTGCAGACCCAGGTGCACCAGTGCAGCGGGCCCTGTGGCGTGCATGGCCACGGTCACCAGCGCGCGCGTCTGTCGAACGTCCCGGTGAGCGACTTCCAGGGATTCTGGGGGGCCTTCGGTTGTTCGTGCTTTGCCTTTTGAGGTGGGGGCAGCGATTGCGTTGATGAAAATTATGCTGTAGTTTTTCATGAAATTATAAAAACATAATTTCATGGTGTTCGAATGTTTCAGCAATCCAAGCAACACGTCGACAGCTACTACGCCCACAGTTGCGCCGATCGATTGCTGGAACGTCCGGTGTTTTCGGGCGAGCAGGACACCGAGGTGGTGATCATCGGTGCCGGTTTCAGCGGCCTGCACACCGCGTTGCGCCTGGCTCTGGCCGGCAAGCGCGTAACGGTGCTGGAAGCCAGTCGGGTGGCCTGGGCTGCGTCCGGACGCAACGGCGGCCAGGCGATTCTCGGCTGGTCCTGTGACATGCCACCCCTGGAGGCGGCGCTCGGCCATGAGCGCGCACGCCGCCTGTGGGACAGCATGCGCTGGGCCGCCCGGGAGTTACGTGAACTGCCGGCGCGCCACGGCTTTGATTGCGATTATCGCCCCGGGCATTTGTGGACTTCCGTCATGCCGCGGCGGGTCAGTCTGTTGACCGAGTGGCAGCATGAGGCCAGCCACAAATGGGGCCACGATGGCCTGCAATTCATCCCCCGCGAACAGTTGCCGGAATGGGTCGCCAGCGAGCGTTACCAGGCCGGGCTGTTCGATCCCGAAGGCGGGCACCTCAACCCATTGAAACTGGCCCTGGGCCTGGCCGCCGCCATCGAAAGCGCAGGCGGGCGTATCTACGAGCAATCCAAGGCCCTGAGCTACCACCCAGTGGGTGACCGGTACGTGGTCGAGACCGAGCAGGGCCGCCTGCGCGCGGATGTGCTGGTGCTGGCCTGCAATGCCTACCTCGATCAACTCGACCCGCAGTTGGCCAGTTGTGTGTTACCGGTGGGCACCTACCAGGTCGCCACCGCGCCGCTGGCGCCCGCCCTGGCCAAAGCATTGCTGCCCAGCAATGTGTGCGTCACCGACAACCAATTCGTACTCGATTACTTCCGCCGTACCCCGGACCACCGCCTGCTGTTCGGTGGCGGCTGCACCTACCTGGGTGGCATGCCCCGGGACATTGGCGCGGCAACCCGGCCGTTCCTCGAACGGGTGTTCCCGCAACTGCAAGGCGTCGAGCTGGAGTACGCCTGGGGCGGGCACATCGACCTGACGCTCAAGCGCACCCCAGACATCGGCCGCCGCGGCGATCTCTACTGGCTGCAGGGCTACTCGGGACACGGTGTGTTGCCGACCCTGGCCGCCGCGCGCGCGGTATCGGCGGCCATCCTCGGCCAGACCGACGAGTTGGCCCTGTACCAGGGCCTGCAAAACGAGCGCTTTCCCGGCGGCAAATACCTGGCCGCGCCGCTGGAAGCCATCGGCAAGGCCTGGTACCGACTGCGCGACAGCATTTGATCAATCCTCTTCCGGAATTTCAGGCATGAACAAGCAAGAAGAAATTGCCGCGCTGGCGATCCTGATCCACGACCTGCGCAAGCACAAGAAATTCACCCTCAAGGAACTGGCAGACAAGATCGAGCGCTCCGTGGGCTTCCTTTCGCAAGTCGAGCGCGGCCTGTCCCGCCCGACCGTGGCCGACCTGACGGCGATCAGCGAGACCCTGGGGGTGCCGACCACCTATTTCTACAGCCTGCCCAAACCCAAGGTCCTGCCGTGGGTCACCCGGCCGGATGAGCGCCGCACCCTGTACTACGCCAACGGCATCACCGACATCCTGGTCTCGCCGAAAATGCGCGCCAGCTTCTCGATGCTTGAAAGCCGCCTGGAGGCCGGGGCCAACAGCGGCGAGCGGCATTTGAGCGACAGCTCGGAGCAGGGCGGCTACGTGCTCGAAGGCGAGCTGACCCTGTGGCTGGACGAGGACGACGAGCCCGTCACCCTGCTGGCCGGCGACAGTTTCCAGCTCGACAGCCACACCCGCTGCCGCTACGGCAACCTCACTGACCAACTCACGCGTGTGCTGTGGGTTTACACCTGATCACTACAACGGGAACTTTGAAGATGGACGCTGCCTGCTCTGATCTGTTGGCCGAAGTACGGGCTTTTCGCCAACGCTACCCTGAGGTGCGGTATGTCGACCTCATCTCCCTGGACATTCCGGGGCACTTCTACGGGAAGCGCTATCCGATCGACATGCTGGAAAAAGTCGCCGCCGGCACGGCCTTAAAGTTGCCGCAGAACTGCGTGCTGCTGGGTGTGCAGGGTGGCTTGTTCAAGATCGGCGACTACTGCTTCCACGACGGCGACCCGGATGCTGTGCGGCGCCTGGTGCCGGGCACACTCAAGCCGGTGACCTGGGAGTCCCAGCCCCTGGGGCAGATGCTGATTACCTCCGACGGCACCGCCAAGCCCATCGAATTCGAACCCCGGGAAGTCCTGGCCCAAGTGCTGCAGCGCCTGCGCGGCAAAGGCATTCACCCGGTGGTGGCCTTCGAGCTGGAGTTCTACCTGTTCGACAAGCAACTGCGTGACGGTCTGCCGCAGTTCCCCCGCGATGGCCTGACCGACGACACCGACGATCAACCGAACATGCACATCGAGCGCCTGTCGCGGTTTTCCCCGGTGCTCGACGAAATGGTCGAAGCGGCTCGCATCCAGGGCATCGACACCACCGTGATCACCGCCGAACTGGGCCCGGGCCAGTTCGAAATCAACTTCGGCCACCTCAACGACGGCCTGCAAGCCGCCGACTGGGCCGCTCTGTTCTGTCGCAGCACCCGGGGCGTGGCCCTCAAGCACGGCTATCGCGCCAGCTTCATGGCCAAGCCGTACCTGCAGCACCCCGGCAGCGGCATGCATGTGCACGTCAGCCTGTACGACGGCGCCGGCCAGAACCTGCTGGCGGCCAACCAGCAACAGGCCCTGCGCCACGCCGTCGCCGGCTGCCTGGAACTGCTGCCGCACTGCATGCCGATCTTCGCCCCCAACCAGAACGCCTACCGCCGCCTGGGCGGCACCGTCAACGCCGCCACCCGCGCCAGCTGGGGTTTCGAAGATCGCGACGCCTGTGTACGGATCCCCGAATCCGACGCAAAAAACCTGCGCATCGAACACCGCCTGGCTGGCGCCGACGCCAACCCGTACCTGGTCCTGGCCGCGATCCTGGTCGGCCTGGAGCAGGGCCTGGATGCCGGCCGCGAACCCATCCCGCCCCTCAACGAAGACCGCAACAGCGGCACCGACTTCCCCCTGGACATGCTCGAGGCAGTACGCCAGATGCAACACCAGCCACAACTGCGCGAAGGGCTGGGCGCCGAGTTCGTCGACGTCTACTGCGAAAACAAACGCCAGGACCACTTGGCCTTCCAACAGGAAATAAGCGCACGGGAATACCGCTGGTATCTATAATCTCCCCTTGGCCCGGCTCACCCTGGGCCAGGGAATTGAAAACCTTGAGATTTTTTTACTTTGCGTCCTTGACAGGACATCGGAAGCAGTCCAGAATTGCGTCCATTCCCGCTTAGGGGACGAGAAAAACCCTTTAGATTTCAAAGGGTTGGAAGTAGACGAAAATCTAGTTTCCCTCTCCAGTTTGTTTGCGTTTGGTGTTGTTTTTCAGGCATCCGACGTTTGAGGCCGAGTAGCAAAATGGTTATGCAGTGGATTGCAAATCCACCTACGCCGGTTCGATTCCGACCTCGGCCTCCACTCTTAAAAAACCCGTAACTCAATGAGTTACGGGTTTTTTTTGCTTGCAGGAAAGTGAAGTGTTCCGCAGTTTGGGGGGTGTTCCGCAACTGCGAACGTTGAGGGGATGTATGGCCGGGGTGATGGCTGGCGGTAATCGTCGCAAAGAAGGCGGGCATAAGCCAAGGGCTGCTTAGGCTGTGGGCCCACTCGCGCTTCTGATTGATTCGCACTTGGCGACAGCATCACCCTCAATAGGATGATGCTGTCGTCAGACTACGTTTTTTGCAAAAAAGAGCCGAAGTGTCACTCAGGCTATTTATTGCAGCTGCAAGACGCATTTGCCTCATTAGAATTTATGTCGAGCTGCATAAAGGCAGATCATTTCCATAGCCAGCGCGGAGGCCGCCAGCGCGGTTATCTCTGCGTGGTCATAGGCAGGTGCAACCTCTACCACATCCATACCTATGACATTAATCCCGCGCAGCCCACGCAAAATCTCAAAGGCATGAAAAGTAGATAAACCTCCGCATACCGGAGTACCAGTGCCAGGTGCAAACGCCGGATCTAGGCAGTCGATATCAAATGTTAGGTACACCGGATGGTCGCCAACCCGCTCACGGATAATGCGTGCGATATGTTCTGCAGAGTTTGTGTTGGCTTGCCGTGCATCTACTACTTGGAATCCCATCAGGTCATCGTTGGTCATGCGCTGACCGATCTGAATTGATCGGCTTGGATCGATCAATCCTTCCCTGACCGCGTGATAAAACATTGAACCGTGATCTATGCGTTTTTCATCTCCATCAGACTCCGTGTCGTGATGTGCATCGAAATGAATCATGGACAACGCACCATGTTTCTCGGCGTGGGATTGCAACAGCGGATAGCTGATGAAGTGATCGCCACCCAGCGTCAACATGGCTGCACCGGTTCCCAAGATTTTATCCGCGTGCGCTTTGATTGCAGCAGGGGTGTCCTGAGGTGAACCATAATCGAAGTGGCAGTCGCCGTAATCGACACAAGCCAGCAAGTCAAAGGGGTCAAATTCCCAGGGCCAGTGTCGGGCCCAGGCCGACTGGACCGAGGCTTCACGTATGGCGCGTGGACCGAATCGGCTACCAGGGCGGTTGCTGGTTGCAGTATCGAAGGGGATCCCGCTGATCACAAGATCTACACCTTGAAGGTCTCGGCTGTAACGCCGGCGCATGAAGCTGGTGATCCCGCCATACGTAGATTCAGCCTCAGTGCCATAAAGACTCGTGCGGGTGATTGCCTGATCGGTTGGGTTGTTGTTTTCCATGAGGGTACTCAGCGTTGACTACGAAAGGTGGACCAGATCCTGGTGCGTTCGCGCATCAGTGACAGAGTCATGGGTTCTTCACCGAACAAACTGTTACGTACAGCGTCGGAGGGATAGATACCGCCGTTTTCAGTAATAGGCTTATCGATCAATTTGGTTGCTGAAGTGTTGGAGTTTGCGTAATAGAAATTGTTAGTAAGCTCCGCGAGAGACTCCGGTCGCGTTAAGAACTCAATAAAAGCCCTGGCCTCCTCTGGGTGAGGCGCGTCGGCAGGAATGGCTAACGTATCGATCCAGTTGAGGGTGCCTTCCTGGGGAATCATGTAGTCGACTTCAAACGGTTTTTTTGCGTTTTCAGCCATCATCCTGGCGAGGACTGCGTCGCCGCTGTATGTCAGTGCAAGACACAAGTCTCCATTGGCAAGGTCGCTACTTTGCGTGCCTGTGCCGATGTAGCGCAGCGAGGGGTGCAGTAGCGTCAGTAACTTCTGAGCTGCTACGAGGTCTGACCGATTTTTGCTGTACGGCGATTTACCCAAATAGTTCAGTGCCATGCTGATGACCTCCTGGGGCGCATCAATCACCGAAACTCCGCAGTCTTTTAACTTGCTCGCATATTCGGGCTTAAACAACAAATCAAGGCTGCTTATTGGCGCGTCAGGGATTCGCTTATCGATTTCCTGACGATTAATTGCCATGCCAGTGGTACCCCAAGTGTAAGGCACCGCGTAGAGGTTACCTTTGTCGACCGTGGCCAGTTGCGACAACAGTACGGGGTCCATTTCAGCAAACCGTTCAGTCTGCTGAATGTGGCTCGGCTGGAGTGCTTTGGCCTGTAGCAGTCGATCCAGCATGGCGATGCTGGGAACCACTACGTCATAACCGCTGCGTCCAGTGAGTAGTTTGGTCTCAAGCACGTCAGCGCTATCAAAGGTGTCGTACTGGACCTTGATACCCGTCTCGGCCTCAAAGGCTTTGAGAGTTGATGCCCCTACATACTCGGCCCACCCGTAGAACTGCACGATCCGTTCAGCTGCGCTGACAGGTAAGGCCAGAACCGCCAACATCAGCACAGAGATGGCTTTCATGATTCACGCTCCCGCAACGAGTGACGGAGCAAGCCGTGCGCATCTGCTCGCTTGCCTCCTTGTTTTCGATATATCTGAGCGACTGTCATAGGAGGGGCCCTTAGGGTTGTTGTTTTGGCTTGACCACCCTGCGATTGTTGATATTGTTTCAACGGCAATCAATCTATATAAATTGCCATTTCGCAGAGCAGTAAAACTAAACGGTTGACCCCCATGCCCTTGCCTCCGTTACATGCCTTTCGAGTATTTGAATGTGTTGCACGCCTCGGTCATGTTGGTGCCGCTGCCGCCGAGTTGCACGTGACCCCTGGCGCAGTCAGTCAGCAGATAAGGATGCTGCAAAGCACCTTGGGGATTGATCTGTTTTGCAAGCAGGGTCGTCATTTAGTCCTGACCCAAAGCGGGTTAGCGTTACAACGCTCAGTTAGTCGAGGTATTCAAGAGATCACTGAAGGCGTGCGTCTGATATCGCAGGATCACTTTAAAGTGCCTCCAGCCAAAGTGCTGACGATCTCTACTGAGCCCATTTTTGGCGCATCTTGGCTGATGCCGAGGCTATTCGCTTTTCGTGCGAAACATCCTCATATCAAGCTCAGAGTGATCAGCGCCGACGGCTTGGACTTAGTGGACTGGCGCAGAGCTGACATCGCTGTGCTCTATGATGCGCCGATCTGGGAGGGTTTCTGGTGGCGCCCCTTGCAACCCCTACACATGTTTCCAGTCTGTTGTCCGCAGTTGTTGCGGGGCCAGCATGCTTTACGCCAGCCGTCGGACTTGGGGCACCATAGACTGTTGCACGAAGATGATGGTTCTCAATGGCGCCGCTGGCTTCTCGAGGCAGGTTTGCCATATCCGGGAGACGCGGATGTTCATATCGAAGACCTGGGAATCGCACTGCAGGCAGCGAGAGACGGTTACGGAGTAGCACTGAGCGATGAGATCAACTCATCCCGGGACCTGGAGGAGGGTCGATTGGTACAACCCTTCGCCATGAAAGTGCCTGCTGGGATGGATTACTACTGTGTTTGTAACGAAGAAAGTCGTGGAGTGCCCGAGATAGTGCTACTGATTGACTGGCTGCTTGAGCAAGCCAAGGCTACCCCGTTGTATCTGCATGATCGTACTCGGATTAGCTGACATACGGTGTGCTTGCCCCCCCTGCGCTCAACTCAGGCTGAACGCTGAGCGATTGTCAGCAGAACCCCGAAGCTCACGAGTAGGCCGCCAAAAATTCGATCAATCCATTGTCGTGAAGCCACTAATTTCTCGCGCACCGTCCCGGCCGAGAAACACAGGGCGATGAGGCTGAACCACGCCGCGTGGGCGCCCGCGATGAACAGTCCATACGCGACTTGCACTGTCACGGCGGTGTCCGGTCGTACCACGCCCATGAACAAGCTAACGATGAAGATCGACGTTTTCGGGTTCAGCGCGTTTGTGAGAAATCCCGTACGTAGAGCCGCCAGGTCCGACAAGGCAGGTGACGGCGCGTCTAGCTGTTCAATCGCTGGCTTGGAACGAAGCATTTTGATGCCTAGGTAGACGAGGTATGCAGCGCCGGCCAGCTTGAGCGCATTGAACAACCAAGGCGATTGTTGAAGCACCAGCCCCAGTCCGAGCAGCGTATAGCAGACGTGGACAAGTACCCCAAATCCAATTCCCACCGCGGTGAGGACGCCCGCCCGTCGAGACAGCAGTAATCCGTTGCGAGACACCATGGCGAAATCCGGCCCGGGACTGATGCAGGCAAGTAGTGTAATGGTGATTACTGCTATCCATTCGCTCATGGGGTACCCTTCACATTGGTGCTGTTAAAAGCCAATTTTTACAGATCCTGTGCTCTGGTAATAACGATGATTTCTGAAGGAAATAGTGACTACAACTCACCAATCTCTGAAGCTCGGACACCTTCACTGCTCGCGTTGCGTTGCTTCGAATCGGCAGGAAGGTTCGAAAATTTCGCCCGTGCGGCTGAAGAACTGCATCTGACACCCGGCGCCATAAGCCGGGCAGTGCGCTTGCTTGAAGAGGATCTGGGGGTTGACCTGTTCGAGCGGCGCAGCCGAAGGGTCTTTTTAACGGACGCCGGAAGACGCCTGGCCAAAGCCGTGAGTGAAGGGCTTGGAGTGATGAGCCAGGCAGTGCGCGAGATACGCAGCGATGCCCGTCGTGCTCGTCAGCTTGTCCTATCCTGCGAGCCAACGCTGTTGATGCGGTGGTTGATCCCTCGTTGGAGCGACTTCCAAACACTTCATCGAGGGCCAGGCATTCATTTAGTGGCCGGCGGCGGCAGCTTTTCGTTCGACCATGGCATCGATTTGGCCATTCGGCGGGACGATTTTCCTCGTCCCCCTGGCTATCATGCGCAGAGCCTGTTCCCAGAAAAGGTCGGCCCTGTATGCCGGCCAGATATGGCCGATCAATGGTTCAGCAAAAACAGGAAATGTCTGCGTTCCACGGCCCCACTGCTTCAGACGACCAGCCGACCTATGGCTTGGCAGGAGTGGGCTTGTGCAAAAGGGCTGCCCACGCCTTCCATGGAAGTGCAAACTTTTGAACACTTTTACTTCAGCATCCAAGCGGCTGTTGCAGGCCTCGGAGTGGCCATTGGTCCATGGCACTTAGTGCGCGACGATATCCAGAGCGGTGTATTGGTCGCGCCATTGGGATTTGTTGAAGATGGCTCACGCTACTGCCTGCTATCTCCCACCGCACCCAAGCCAGGCAGCTTGGAAATGGATTTACTTGATTGGTTGCGGGCGGTGGGCTGAGGTAGCGGCCTTCGTTGCGGCTAACTCCCAGGTTACATCCCGCCGATCTCTCTGTAGGGTGTAACTCAGTTGCAGTTCCGCCTGATCACGTCATATCGCCCAACGGGGACTTGGTAACATTGACTTTCATGGTAGTAAGGTCTGCCTGGTTTCCTAAGTGATTGATTCTGGTTTTGTTTTAGGGTTAAATCAGCGCCTGCTTTAGCATTTCCCATGCCCCGATGGTGAAATTGGTAGACACATCAGACTTAAAATCTGCCGCCGCAGGGCGTGCCGGTTCGATTCCGGCTCGGGGCACCAATAGTATGGTTTCAGATGTTCCCGTAAACAGCTGAGGCCTAGAGAAACCGGCTCTATAGCCGGTTTTTTGTGTCTGAATATCCCCGTATTTTCCTGCACAGCCCCACGATTTAGGTATGCGTTTAGCACTCCAACGAGACCCTGGCGCAGCACCTGGGATTTGTTTCGGGGGATTCTTTTGGTCATTGGTTTCGGCGCATCACCGGCAGCAATCCAGGCAAGGTGCGTAGCGCTTTGCAGGTAGCGAGCGCCTAAGTGCTGCCTCTGGCCCCATGAAGCTGCGCCCCTGAAGGGCGCGCTCACTTCGCAGTCGCGTGCTCGACTCCCTTGAACGCTCAACGTTCAAAAAACGAGGAGCGTATGGTTCATCCGGCGATGTACAGCCCCCCGTTCACGTGCAGTACTTCGCCGGTCATGAAGCTTGAGCCATTGCTGCACAGAAAGGCGATCACCGAGGCGATTTCGCTCGGGTGACCCAGGCGTTTGAGCGGCGTCTGCTCCAGCGAATCGTTGCCGCGAGTCGGGATCAGGTGCTGGGTCATCGGGGTTTCGATGATCCCGGGAGACACCGCGTTTACCCGGGTCTGCGGCCCCAACTCCCGAGCCAGGGCGCGGGTCAGGCTCAGCAGTCCGCCCTTGGAGGTGCCATAGTGGGCGTTGGAAAACGCGCCGCGGTGTGCGGCCACTGAGGTCAGGTTGACGATTGCGCTGTTGCTGCGCAATGCCGGGATCGCCCGGCGACACAGGTAAAATACGCCGTCGAGGTTGATGCCCAGGGTCTGGCGCCATTGTTCATCGGTCATTTCGCGAATCGGCTGTGACTGGTACAGGCCGGCCGACGGCACCAGGAAGTCAATGCCACTGAAGCGCTCGACGGCCAGCTGCACGGCCGTGCTCGAGTCATCGGGGTCGGCCGCGTTCATTCGCAAGGTGGCGATGCGCTCGCCGCTGGGATCAAGTTGCTGGGCGAATGCCACCAGCCCGTCGCCGTCCAGGTCGGTGAGAACCAGCGAGGCGCCGTACTGATAGAACAGTTTCGCCACTTCACGGCCAATACCACCGTTGGCGCCAGTCAGCAGGAGGACGCGGTTGTTGGAGTCGTACAAAAAGGCGTTTTCACCAGTCAATGATCAGGCCGTTTGGGCAGATCGAATTTTTCAACAGAATCGGTCGAAAGCAGCCCTTCTCGAAGGGCTGCTTTGAGTCGACTGCTGTCCTTACTGGGTCGGCCTGAGCAACTCATTGCCGCGATGACAGCCGCTGATGCAACACACCCTGTTGACTGAACAATGTCAATTGATCGTCATCCACAGCCAGCAGCGCAGAAAGGTTCAAGCGGTCTTCACGAATCGCGGTACTGAAATGCTTCAGGTCAGCATCTGCGACGCTGACCAGCCCACCATTGCCAACCACCACCACGCGGCCATCGGCCAACTGGGTCACGGCGGTGATCGCCTCCTGGCTGCCGCTGTCCAGCTCGCGCCAGGAATCGCCGCGGTCTTCGCTGAGCAGCACCCGCCCGCTCATGCCAGCCAGTAGTACGCGGCCGTCGCGCAATGTGATGCCGCTCCATAACGAGCCACTGACGCCGGTATCCAACGCCTCCCATGTCACACCGTTGTCGCGCGAGCGGTAGGCGTTGCCGCCCTCCGCGGCGATGAACAGGCTGCCATCCGGTGCGCAGAAGATGTGATTGAGGTGATAGTCATCATCGTTCGCTCCCAGGCTCAGGCGTTGCCAGCTCTGGCCACCGTCCTGGGTTTCGCTGGCGTAGCCATAGGCACCGGTGACTATGCCGTGGCGGGTGTTCTCGAACCAGACGGAAAGCAGTACGGGGTTGCCTTCCAGGCGCTGCTGCAGAGTCCAGCTCTCGCCAGCATCGCGGGTGTGCAACAGCACGCCGCCATGACCGACCGCCCAACCATTTTGCGCGTCGGCGAAACTAACCGCAGTCAACAGCGTATCGACAGGAACCGCCCTGGCTTGCCGCCAGTCCTGCCCCCCCTCGGAGAGCGCCACGACGCCATAATCGCCCACCGCGACCAGGCGCTCACCGGCCTGGCTCACCGCCACCAGCGGGGCGTGTTGTGCTTGGGTCTGGCGCATGGAGGGAGTCCGTTCAGATGCATGGCTGTAGAGGACCATGTTGGCGCCTGCCAGCAAGGCGCAAACCAGCAGCAAACGCACGGGAGTGAAGTCTCTCTTGGGCATTTCGTGTCCTCCAATCAGTGCGCAACCAGAGGCGCGCAAACTGGCCCCCGACGCGGAATCAGCACATCCAGCATCACTGCGATGGCCGGTAACAGGGTGATCGCCATCAGCATGTTGACCATGAACATGAAGGTCAGCAGTAGCCCCATGTCAGCCTGGAACTTCAGCGCCGAGAACGACCAGGTAGCCACACCGATGGACAGGGTGATGGCCGTGAAGATGGTCGCCACGCCGACCTCGCGCAGCGCCAGCTTGAAGGCGCTGGCGATGTCCAGCCCCTCGGCCAGGTGCAACTGCAGACGGTTATAGATGTAGAAGGCGTAATCCACGCCGATGCCGACCGCGAGCACCATCACCGGCAAAGTGGCGACAGTCAGGCCAATATCCAGCGCCTTCATGAAGCAGTAACCGAGAAAGGTGGCCAAGGTCAGCGGCAGGCAGCAGGCGACCATCGCTCGCCAGTCGCGGTAAACCAGAAAGACCAGCAGCACGATGGTCAGGTAGACGTAGAGCATCATCGGCAGCTCGGAGCTTTCGACGATCTCGTTGGTGGCCGCCTGCACCCCGGCATTGCCACTGGCGAGGCGCACGTTCACCCCCACCATTGGGTGCTCGGCGCGGTATTGCTGCACGGCCTCCACCACGGTTTTCAGGGTGCTGGCCTTGTGGTCGGCCAGATACAGGTTGATCGGCAGCAAGCTGCAGTCTGCGTTGTACAGCCGCAGTCCCTCGGGTACCTGGCGCACCGCCTCACCGAGTGACAGCTCATCCGCCGGTAGCGCCACCCATTTCGGATTGCCCTCGTTGACTCCGGAGGCCGTGAGCTTGGTCAGTACAGGCAACGACTGCGCCGAGAGCACACCCGGCACATTGGCCAGGTACCAGGTCAGGCGGTCGATGTAGGCCATCACCTCGTGCTGATAGCAGCTGTTCTGCGGCGTTTCCACCGCGACGGTGAAGAGATCCAGGCCGAGACCGAAATGGCTGACGACGCTTTCCACGTCTTTGTTGTAGCGCGAGTCGATATGCAGCTCCGGCGCGCCCGGCAGGACATGGCCAACATGCCGACCCTGACTCTGCCACACGGCGGCGACCAGCAGCACCAGACACAGCACCGCTCCGATTGCCGCATTACGCGTCTCGGCTATGCGCCCGAGCTTGAGCATGGCGCCGTCACGCCCGCGGCGAAGTCGATCGACGCGTGTCACATAGGCCTGATCGAAGCGGAAATAGCTGGCCAGCACCGGCAGCATGATCAGGTTGGTGACTATCTTGTAGGCCACCCCAACCGAGGCGGTGATCGCCAGCTCGCGAATCATTGGGATTGGCACCAGCACCAGCGTAGCGAAGCCGACGAACGCGGTGATCAGCGCCAGCGTGCCGGGAATCAGCAATCCGGAGAAGCTGCGGCGCGCGGCGGTCATGCCATCGGCGCCGGCGCAGACTTCCTTGGAAATGAAGTTGACCTGCTGCACGCCATGGGACACGCCGATGGCGAACACCAGGAAAGGCACCAGGATCGCCAGCGGGTCGAGGCCGAAGCCGAGCAGCGTGATGGTGCCGAACTGCCAGACCACTGACACCAGCGAACAGCACAGCGGCAGGAAGGTCAACGCCCAGGAGCGGGTGTACCAATAGACCGCCAGTACGGTGAGCAGGAACGCCAGGGCGAAGAAACCCATCACCGACGTGGCGCCAGCGCCGATGTCGCCCATCTGCTTGGCGAAACCGATGATCTGCACCTCGTATTGGTCGTCGCCGTACTTGGCCCGCACTTCGTCCTCCAGGCGCTGGCTGAACTCAAGGTAGTTCAGGCGTTGGCCGGTCTGTGGGTCAGGATCGGCCAGCTCGGCCAACACCATGGCCCCGGAGTAGTCGTTGGCCACCAGGCTACCGACGAAGCCGCCGATCAGGGTGCGCTCACGAATGCCGGCTATGGCCTGGTCGTTCAGGGTGGCAACGGTGACGTCGCCCCCCACCACATCCTCGGCCTTCATGCCCTCTTCGGTAATCTGTACCGCGCGGGTGTTCGGGGTCCACAGCGAGGTCACCGTGCGGCGGTCGATGCCGGGCATGAAGAACAGGGTCTGGGTCAGGTCGTTGAGCTTGGTCAGTGCCTCCTTGTTCCAGATATCGCCGTGCTTGGCGTGCAGCACCACGATGATGCGATTGGCGCCGAACAGCACGTCGCGGTACTGGTTGAAGGTCTTGATGAACTCGTGTTGCTGCGGCAGCTGCTTGTCGAAGCCGGCAGACATGCGCAGTTGCGCGGCGAAGCCAGCCATCACCAGGGTAACCAGGGCCAGCACGCCGAGGGTGGCAAGACGATGACGGAAGAAGAAGCGCTCGAGGCCGAGCACCAGGGAAGTCAGCATGGTTACGCCTTCCTGAAATTACCAAGCGAACGGAGCAGGGCGGGACTGGCCCGCCTTGCGCCGGCGGTCAGAACGAGTAGGAAATGTTGCCGCTGATGAAATCGCGGTCAGTCATCAGGTTGTTGTCGCCGCCGCCCCAGTACTGCACCCACTGCAGGCCACCCTTCCAACGGTCGCGGTAGTTGAACAGCAAGGCGCTGGTCAGCGACTTACGGCCCTCGACGAACGGCGATGCGTTCGGCGTGGTGCCATTGACGTCGTGGTAGAAGTCCAGCTGCGGCGTGAGGGTGATACCGCTACCGAACGCATTCGGGTAGTTGATGCCCATCTCGGCGACGTATCCCCAGGAGGTTTTGTCCGGCAGCGAATAGTCCGGGAGGAGGTACGGCGTCTCGCCCGAGGTATCCAGATCCGGGTAGTGGGTGACGACCGCCTCGGTCAGTAGGAAGCCATCGGAGGCGCCCAGGCTCCTGGGAATGAAGCCCAGCGGGTCGCTGGCCGAGAAGCTGTAGACGGCATTCACATGTGCCTGCCATTTCTTCTCTTCGACATAGCCCTTGCTGACGCCGTTGTCGTACACGCTGAATTCATTGAACCGGCCGGTGAAGGCCGCGCCAAAGGGCACTAGGGGGTCGATGCTGACGCTGTCGTTGGGCCGGTAGGACAGCTCCGCGCCGACCGCCACCGGTCCGACCATGGTGTTCATCGACAGGCCGAACAGATTCTTGTCTTCGCCATAGTTGATGAAGTAGTTGTCGACCAGCAGGGTATCGGGGGAGCGGGTGGCCGTGTAGCCGACGAAGGGCAACTTGTCATGGTAACGCTGGTAGAACACGCCGAACTCGGTCTCGATCTCTTCCGCCGTCCAACGCAGGGCGATGCCGTACTGACCACTGTTTTTCGCTTCACGCTTGCCGGCGTAGGGAATCGCCAGTCCCGTGGCGAACATCTGCTCGTCGCTCAGGCCGCTGATGTTTGGCGCGCCACAGCGTCCAGTGGGCGTCAGGTCGGCGCAGGTCAGGCCAAGCAAGGGGCTGAAGATATTGTTGACGAAGCTGGTCGAGAGGTAGATCGGCAGATTGCCTTCACCCACCACATCGCTCCCCGAGTAGTAGGTGCCCACCGGGTCGATGCCATAGGCGTTCCACTTGAACTGGTAGTAGGCCTCAACGCTGAGGGTCTCGCTCAGCCCGAGGTTGAACGAAGCCATAGGTGCCGGGATGAACACCTCCTTCAATTGGGTGCCGGGGGTGTGGTAGTTCGCAAGGTTGATGGCGTTGATCTGGTTGATGCCACCGGTCACGAAGATTTCCTCGCCCCAGCTGATCACCTGGTTGCCGACCTTGACCTTGGCTGGCATCTCACCCAGGTCGAAACTCTTCGCCACCCAGAGGTCGAGCAGCTCCAGGCGCTCGGTGGCTTCCCGCTTGGCGTCGTCATCCAGTTCGGTATTTCGGGTGTCATCCATCTTGAAGTCTTTCGCCCAGGCGACCCGGCCGAGTGCGCTCCAACCCTCACCGAGTTTCAGGCTCAACTCATGGTTGCCCTTGATCACGTGCGAGAAGACATCGTGCTTGTTGTAGTTGAGGTTGCCATCGTCAGCATTGCTGTAGCTGATATCGGCGTTGGCGTAGCCATTCCCTTTGCTCAGATTGTAGAAGCGCCCGGTCTGAGTCTGGGTGCCGTTGTTACAGCCACCGCTGTCGCCGCCGAGGATATGGCAGTCCTGCGGCTCCAGGCGCTGAGCGAAGCCATAGGACAGACTCGAATCCAGGCTGCCGGATATCCCCGCGTCCGAGCCGAAGCGAAACGCATGGCTCGGCGCGCTCCAGACCAGGCTGCAGGCCGCCATCATCAGCAGGGTCAGGTTGTTTTTGACACGCGGGAAGCCCGGCGCGGCAAGGGCCGCGCCTTTATTTTTGTTATGCATGAGCTTTTCCTCAGGTCGGACTTAACGTTCGCCGCGGCGACGCAGTTCGTCGGAGTTGAACATCTTGTCGTTGACCCGTCCTTCGAGGCCTGCGGTCAGGTCGAGCACCTTGCCTTCCTGGGTAAAGCCGTCGGCGATGTAGCGACGGGCAATCAGGTCATAGCTGACGTACTCGATGGAGGTGCATGCCTGGATCTGTGGATTGGCCCAGACGCTGCCTTCCTGGGCACGCCAAAGGTTGCCCTTGGCGTCGAACATATCGACATGCAGCAATGCCCAGCTGTCCTCGTCGAAGTAGAACACCCGCTTGGCCAGGGAGTGACGCTTGTCAGCTTTCACCGTTGCCTCCACCACCCAGACCCGGTGCTGCTCGTAACGCTGCACGTCACGATTGAGGTAGTCCTGACCGATCAACTGCTCATAGCGGTTCGACTTATCGACCAATTTGTAAGAGTTGTACGCAACAATCATTTCCTTTTTGCCGACCAGCTTGTAGTCGTAGCGATCGAGCGCACCGGTGTACATATTGATCTGGTCAACGTAGTAGAGGCTGTCGGAGCCAGCAATCGGGTTGTCGTAGGCAAAGGAGGGGGCACGCCGCACGCGGCGTTGGCCAGGGAAGTAGATCCAGGCATCCTGCGGCTTATCCAATTGTGCATGCACAAGGTACATCTCGCCCGCCCGGGACGAGGGTGAAAGCAGGTCATACATCAGCTTGGCTTCGATATTGCCGGTATCTGCCGGGGCTTTTACGGCCGGGTCGTTATAGGGGTAGAACTCGTAGGATTTTTGCTCGACTTGTGTCAGCGTCCCCCCTTTGTCCCGCATCAGAAACGCGGCATCGAATTGCCGACCCTTGGCGATGTAGCGCAATTTGTAGTTCCACATCGCCTCGACACCGCTGGCCGGTAGCGGAAACGGAATCGCTTCGCCGGCCGCGGCTTCCAACTGCCAACCGTCAGCGCCAACCTTGCTCTGTGCGGCGAATTGTTTGGTGCGCTGCGCCACGGCGTCCGGGAAGGTGCAACTGCGATGGGTCGGATAAACGTCCACGCGGTAGCCGGGATAGGCCTTGATCAGTTCAATCTGTCCGGCGGGCAACTTTGCCTGATGTTGAGCGAGATTCTGTGCATTGACGCTGAAAAGCACCTTGTCAGCCCCATAGGGGTCACCATGGCCGGGCTCCCAGCCAGCCGGGGCACGGGCCAGGCCTCCCTCCCAGGCCGGGATGCTGCCATCCACGGTGCCAGCCCGCTCCGCGCCGAAGGGGGTGAGTTTTTTGCCGAGTTGTTCCAGTTCAGCTGAAGTGGCCGCCTGTGCCGTGCTCAGGCCCCAGCATGCAAGCAGGGCGCTAAACAGCAAAGTCCGTTTGAACATGCTATTCACGAGGTGTCTCCTATTATTGTTAGAGGTCGGAGCGCAGGGCTGGGCGGCGTTCGCACAGCTTTCCAGCGGCGCCAGTGAATCAGATAAACAGGGTTCGATTGGCTATCAGATAGTCGCGCAAGGCCATGGGAGGTCGACCGGTCAACTGCGCAAAGCTGTCGGTGACAGGAATGTCGAGGTAATCGCGGGTTTCATGCCGGAAGTAGGTCATGAGCAAATCGAAGGCCTCTCCGGTGGCGGTGCGCAGGGGCTGGTCATCGTCCACCAGCGTGACCGGCTCACCGATCACTTCGCCCAGTAGCTCGGCGAGCTGGGTAAAGTCGATGCGCTCAGTGCCGGTAAGCAGATACTCGTGACCCACATGGAGAGCGGCATCGCTTGCGAGGATCCTGGCGGCGGCTGCGGCAACGTCGCACTCAGACAACCACAGGCGTGATGCATGGGTGGCCTGCGGCATGGCCAGGCGCCGGTGTTGTTTAATCTCGGCAGCCAGGAACCAGGGCACATTGAACATCAGCCAACTGGCAACATTGAGGTAGGTCATGGGTAAGCCACTGGCATCAAACAGTGGTTTGGCGACAACCGAGAGGTTGGCCCCACATCGGGTGGCCAGAATGTCCGGCTCCAATTGATCAGCCGTCAGCCCTGGCGGGAGGGAGATCAAGCGCAGTACCTGGGCAACACAGCCGGCTTCCTGAATGGCGTTAATCAGGTTGGGGGTGACAATATTTTCGTCGGTGTAAAAATCCGGCGAGACAATAAACACCTTGTCTACGTCGGTAAAGGCGGCGGGCAGACTACCGGGGTCGTACCAGTCGGCCTTAAGTACTTCAGCCTGTGGATGCAGGGCACGCAGTAAATCGCAGCCGGCGTCGCGGCTGCTGGTCAGACGTAAGTTTATAGAT
>NZ_JACMYG010000017.1 GCF_014236655.1 Pseudomonas kielensis | reverse complement strand
GCTGATCGGCATGTTGGAGCTGGCGAGCAAACGTGCCGAGCAGGGGGTGACCGACCGCGTCGCGATTGAAGTCGCATCCAATGCCGCGCAGCACCTACTGGAGCTGATTGGCGACATCCTCGACATCTCGCGGATCGAGTCCGGGCATTTGGCCCTGGTGCCGGAGCGGACCAGCCTGCCGCTGTTGGTGACATCGGTGAGTGCGGTATTCGAAGGCCTGGCGCGGCAGAAAAAACTGGCGTGGCAGGTGGAGCTGGACGTGCGCTGCCAGCGCGATGTGTTGATCGACCCGATGCGCTTCAAACAGGTCCTGTCCAACCTGTTGAGCAACGCCATCAAGTTCACCCACACCGGGCACATTCGCCTGATGCTGCGGGTGGTGCCTGGCACCATGGCCGGGCATGTGGCGGTCAAGGTGGTGATCGAGGACAGCGGGATTGGCATCAGCCACGCCGACCAGCAGCGCCTGTTCAGCCCCTTTGTGCAGGCGGGCCAGGGTTCACAGGATGGGCGCAGTGGCTCGGGCCTGGGCCTGGTGATCAGCCGCACCTTGTGCGAGATGATGGCAGGACGTCTGCAACTGAACAGTGTGCTGGGCCGCGGGACCCAGATTGAAATTTCCCTCGATCTGCCAACACTGCCCCCCTTGAGCGAGTCGCCACCCGCCAGCGAACCCCCGACGACGAAGCCAGGGCGTTCGTTGAATGTGCTGGTGGTGGATGACTACCCGGCCAATCGCCAGTTGCTCGCCCAGCAATTGAGCCATCTGGGGCATCGGGTGCAGTTGGCCAAAGACGGAATAGAGGGGTTTCAATTCTGGCGCGAGCAGGTGTTTGACGTGGTCATCAGCGACGTCAACATGCCCGCGCTCAACGGGTATGAGTTGGCGGTCGCGATCCGCGACGAAGAACGCCGCCAGGGCTTGTCTTCCTGCCTGATCCTGGGCTTTACCGCCAATGCCCAGCCCGAGGAGAATATCCGCTGCCTGGAGGCGGGGATGGATGATTGCCTGTTCAAGCCCATTGGCCTGCACGACCTCAGTACCGCCGTTACGCGGGGCACACTGAACACCCATGAGCCGCCGCCCCCTGCGTCCGTGGTCGATGCGGCCATCGACCTTAGTGGGCTGCGGCAGATGAGTGGGGATGATCCAGCGATGATCGATGATCTGCTGGTGCAACTGGCGGCCAGCAATGCCGAGGACATGGCACGGCTGCAGGCGCTGCATGCAGAAGGCCATGTGCCGGGCTTGCTTGAGCTGGCTCACCGCATCAAGGGTGGGGCGAAAATGGTCAGGGCCCGGCAGCTGATTCACGGTTGCGAGTTGCTTGAGGCCGCCTGCCAGGAGTCCGCCGACAGTGCGGCCCTGGAGCAGGCGGTGCAAGGCCTGGGGTCAGCCATGCGAGAGCTGGATCAGTACCTCAAAGGCTGAGCCGCGTGGGTCAATCCCAGTTCGGTGCGATGCCCTTGGGGCTGGTCAGGCGCTGACCGCGCTCCAGTCCGGCGATCAGTGCCATCTCGGCGTCACTGAGGGTCAGCCCGACCGCACCCAGGTTACTTTGCAGGTTGGCCCTCCGGGTCGATGACGGAATCACTGCGTAACCCAGCTGCATGGCCCAGGCCAGGGTCACTTGCGCGGCCGTCGCCTGATGCTGCTGGGCAATCTGCTTGATGACGGGGTCGTTGAGGATTTCGCCATAGGCCAGGGTCATGTAGGAGGTGATCTGAATACCGTGGCGTTGGGCAAATTCCACCACCTTGCGGTTCTGCAGATAGGGGTGCAGCTCGATCTGGTTGGTCGCGATGTTCTGCGCACCCACTGCGTCGATGGCTTGCTGCATCAGCTCGACGGTGAAGTTGGAAACCCCGATCTGCCGGGTCAGGCCCAGCTCCCGGGCTTGTTGCAGGGCCGCCATGAATTCCTCCACCGGTACCTGGTTTTCCGGGGACGGCCAATGGATCAAGGTCAGGTCCAGGTAATCGGTCTTGAGCTTGCGCAGGCTGTCCTTGAGGCTGGCGATCAGGTTGTCCCTGGCGAAGTTGGCGATCCAGATCTTGCTGGTGATGAACAACGCTTGCCGGTTGATACCGCTGGCGGCGATGGCTTCGCCGACATCGGCTTCGTTGTCGTAGATCTGTGCGGTGTCGATGGCCCTATAACCCAGCTCCAGGGCCGTGCTGACCGAATCGATGAGCACCTGGCCCTGCAGGCGAAACGTACCGAGGCCGAAGGCGGGAACAGACATGGGTGACTCCAGGAGGTGATGACGGGAATGACCCTGAGTATCCCGTGCCCCTGCCTTTAGAAAAACCGCTGTCCCGGCAAAGCATTGTTTACTGAAAATCACGAATGGGACCAGCCGCTGGAAGCTCCACGCTTGCCCCTAGGCAATATCGCTGTGGCTGAACTCTTCTCCCAGGAAGTCGATCAGCGTGCGCACCGACGGCAGCAAGCCGCGGCGTGACGGGAAGATCGCATGGACAATCCCGCACTTGGGCGCCCAGCCCGGCACCAGTTCGATCAGGCGCCCGGCGGCCAGGTCGTCGCGCACCACCACGGCCGGCAAGTGGGCGATTCCCAGGCCTTGCAGCACGGCGGTGCGCAGGGCGATCAAGTCGTCGGTGACCAGGCGTGGATGATGGCGGATCAGCGCCGTGGCGCCCTGCGGGCCGAACAGTTCCCACTGGTATTCCCGTTGCGCCGCCCCCCAGTGCAGGCTGGGCAGGCCGCTCAGGTCGGCGGGCAGGGCGGGCGTCGACAAGCGCTGGGCGAACGCCGGGCTGCCCACCAGCACCTGGGTGCTGTTGCCTAGCACTTTCATCACCAGGTCGGTGTTTTCCAGGGGCGGGAACCGTACCCGCAGGGCGATATCAAACCCCTCGTGGATCAAGTCGACGCGGCGGTTGGTGCTCTCGATGAACAACTCCACCAGAGGGTACTTGAGCATGTAGCGCGTCAGCATCGGCCCGACCCAGGAATTGAGCAGCGCGGTCGGGCAGCTGATGCGCACCAGGCCCTGGGGTTCGGAGCGATTGCGCTCGATCAGTTCGGCGGCGCTTTCCGCTTCCACGCGCATTGCCAGGCAGCGTTGGTAATAGGCCTGGCCGATTTCGGTGAGCGAGCAATGCCGGCTGGTGCGGTGGATCAGGCGCACGCCCAGGCGTTCCTCGAGCTGGGCAATACGCCGGCTGAGCTTGGATTTCGGCATGTCCAGGGCACGCCCGGCCGCGGCAAATCCGCCGTGTTCGACCACCTCGGTGAAGTAATACAGGGTGTTCAGGTCTTCCACTATCGTTCCTCAAATAGAACGCTAAGAGCGATTTTTGCAGTCTATCCCATCAATGGTGGCGGATTTAAGCTTTGTCCATGTTCTGACTCAGCCCATTCGGAGGCACCATGAAAAACATCATCGGTATCTACACCAGCCCAAAAATGCACTGGGTGGGCGATGGTTTCCCGGTTCGCACGCTGTTTTCCTACGACAACCTGGGCAAACACATCAGCCCGTTCCTGCTGCTCGACCATGCCGGTCCTGCTGAATTTACCCCCACCAATGCCCGGCGGGGCGTTGGCCAGCACCCGCACCGCGGTTTCGAAACCGTGACCATCGTCTACGACGGCGAAGTGGAGCACCGTGACTCCACCGGCAGCGGCGGCAAGATTGGCCCTGGCGATGTGCAATGGATGACCGCGGCCTCCGGCATTCTCCATGAGGAGTTCCACTCCCAGGCATTCGCCAAGCGCGGCGGCACCCTGGAAATGGTGCAGTTGTGGGTCAACCTGCCGGCCAAGGACAAAATGGCCGACCCCGGCTACCAGACGCTGCTCGACGCCGACATCCCGAACATCGCCTTGCCGGACCAGGCCGGCAGCCTGCGCCTGATCGCCGGTGAGTTCGCCGGCCAGCGGGGGCCGGCACGTACCTTCACCCCGATCGACGTCTGGGACCTGCGCCTCAAAGGCGACAAGTTGCTCAACCTCGACCTGCACGATGGCCGCAACACGGCGCTGGTGGTATTGCGCGGCACGGTGCAGGTCAACGGCGTGGAGCTGGTGCGTCAAGGGCAGTTGGCCCTGTTGGAGCGCAAGGGCGATCAACTGAGCCTGGAAGCCAATGGCGATGCCGTGGTGTTGCTGCTCAGCGGCGAACCGATTGACGAACCCATCGTCGGCCACGGCCCGTTTGTGATGAACAGCGAGCAAGAGATTCACCAGGCGTTCGCCGACTTCCAGTCCGGGCGCTTCGGCCAGATGCAGGGTTGACCCCTGCCGCTTCAAATCATGACTACGCTCCTTGAGCTGTAAGGGCTCACAGGTGGCGAACGAACAGCCGGTGCTGGACGTCCAGCATCGGCCGGGTACCCCCAACGCCGACGTTCACTCGGCATCGATAACACGCGAGGACTACTGCAATGACTACTTCTTACAAGCGTCTGGACAAGGATAATGCCGCCGTTCTGTTGGTGGATCACCAGGCAGGCCTGCTGTCGCTGGTGCGCGACATCGACCCCGACCGTTTCAAGAACAACGTGCTGGCCCTGGCCGACCTGGCCAAGTACTTCAAATTGCCGACCATCCTGACCACCAGTTTTGAAACCGGCCCCAACGGTCCGCTGGTGCCCGAGCTCAAGGCGATGTTCCCGGATGCGCCTTACATTGCCCGGCCTGGCCAGATCAACGCCTGGGACAACGAAGACTTCGTCAAGGCAATCAAGGCCACCGGCAAGAAGCAACTGATCATCGCCGGTGTCGTGACCGAGGTCTGCGTGGCATTCCCGGCCCTCTCGGCCCTGGCCGAAGGTTTTGAAGTGTTTGTGGTGACCGACGCGTCCGGCACCTTCAACGAACTGACCCGCCAATCGGCCTGGGACCGCATGTCGTCCTCGGGCGCCCAATTGATGACCTGGTTCGGCCTGGCCTGCGAGCTGCACCGCGACTGGCGCAACGATGTGGAAGGGCTGGGCACCTTGTTCTCCAACCACATCCCGGACTACCGCAACCTGATGACCAGCTACAACACCCTGACCAACAGCAAGTAATACTTGCCCGGATGGCGTACGCCGATTCGGTACGCCATCCCTCATCCCCTGCAGGAGCAAAGTTGTGCTCCTGCAGGTTTTTCTGTGGTCCCTTCTTTGCCTGCCATCAATTGCTCCTACACTGTGTCGCAGTCAGTGCAATCGTCACGGCATTGGCATGGCTGGAGTGGTTCGATGCTGTCTTTTTTCACTGATCACCCGCTGATCTGCGCCTTGGCCCTGATTCTCCTCGACATGCTGTTGTGGCGGTTGCTCAGCGCCATTAGCAGCTACTGGAAGCTGCTGGTGCGGGTACTGATTTTCGCGTTGTTCAGCGTGGTGCTGTTCAACGAAGGCCTGAACCCGCTGCAGACTGCGCCCTGGCCGGACAATGTGCCGTTGCACCTGGCGGCGACCGGCCTGCAGATCGGCTGGTGGCTGTTCGCTGCGAGAACCCTGACGGTGCTGATCGGCGCGCTGATGATGCAGCGCGTCGGGCATACCGGGCGGTTGTTGCAGGACCTGCTGGGCGCGGTGATTTTCCTGATTGCGGTGATTGCCGCGCTGGCCTATGTCCTCGACCTGCCGGTCAAGGGCGTGCTGGCCACCTCCGGGGCAGTGGCGATCATTGTCGGCCTGGCGTTGCAAAGTACCCTCAGTGACGTGTTTTCGGGGATCGTGCTCAACACCACCAAACCCTATCAACTCGACGACTGGATCTCCATCGACGGCATGGAGGGCCGGGTCATCGACATCGACTGGCGTGCCACCCGCCTGCAGACCGCCCAGGGCAGCATGGCAGTGATTCCCAACTCGCTGGCGGCCAAGGCCAAAATCATCAACTTCAGCCGCCCCAGCGACATTTTCGGCATCGCGGTCAGCGTGCAGGTCAGCCCCCATGCGCGCCCGCAAACGGTGATCGAAGCACTGGAGCGGGCGATGCAAGGTTGCCGGCAATTGCTCGCGAAACCGGCCCCCAGCGTGGCATTGAAAAGTGCCAGCAGCAGTGGCGTGGAATACGAGATCAGCGCCTTTGTCAGCGCCATGCTGCACAAGCGCGAAGCGCGCAATGCCCT
Source organism: Pseudomonas kielensis (assembly GCF_014236655.1). Lineage (GTDB taxonomy): Bacteria > Pseudomonadota > Gammaproteobacteria > Pseudomonadales > Pseudomonadaceae > Aquipseudomonas > Aquipseudomonas kielensis. Next base: position 104,214 of record NZ_JACMYG010000017.1, on the reverse strand, counting down.
GTTCGACCTGGCCTTCCGGCACTTGCAGGCCTCGGGTGTGAGCCTGTTGTCCAGCGCGGAAAACCAGGCACCAGAAGGCTTCTCGCGGCCGCGGGCACTGCTGGAAAGCTCGAGTATTTTCTCCACCCTGCGCCCGGACGAAAAAGACACCTTCAGCCAGAACATGCAACTCGTAACCTTGCGTGCCGGCGAGACGATCCTGGCGGCGGGCGACGTCAGCGATTACCTGTTCATCATCGAGTCGGGGGTGGTCTCGGTGACCCTCAGCCGCGACGGTAGCCCGTTGGAAGCCGGGCGCATGGGGCCGGGGGAGGTGATCGGTGAAGCCGGCATCCTCTCCGATGCTTCGCTGCCGGCGGACTTCTCGGCCAAGACCTTCTGCAGCCTGTACCGCATCGAAAAGGCCTACCTCAAACCCTGCCTCGACGCCCGCCATGACATCAGCGAAGCCATCCACGCCTTGCTCGACTATCGCCTGCACAGCGCCCAGGCCCTGAGCCAGGAAGTGCCGAAAGTGCTGGCGAAAAAAGGCTTTCTACAGTGGTTGCGTCGTCGGCCCTAGCGCTCGGTCAATCAGAGGGATGTCAGGCAATCGGCGAGCAGAGTTCCACCAGCGTGCCGTCCGGGCAGCGCACGTAGGACACGGTCTGCCCCCAGGGTTTGTGGGTGGGGGCGGCGATTTCCCGGGCGCCAGCCTGCAATGCGCGAGCGTGGGCCGCCACCACGTCGTCGGTGACCAGGGCCACTTCCATGCCCAGTGGCTTGGCCGAGGCATGGGCCGAGACGTGGCCCGTGCTGAAATTCATCCCGGCCAGCTCATCGGCGGCAAAGGCCAGGGCGGTTTCGCCGGTTTCCAGTTCGCCGTAGGTGCCCGATTCATGGAGGAAACGGGTGGCCAGGCCGAAGGCCGAGGAGAAGAATTCGAGGGACGCGCGAACGTCGGGGACGTAGATGATCAGGTAGCCGAACTTCATCGGTGGACACTCCTTGTTGTGCCGGTTGGCGGGCGAATCTAGCACGAGACAACGCTGGCCTGCGACCTGGCAGGCCAGCGTCCGGCTTCAGAAGTTGTACTTGAAGCTGGTCATCAGGTTGCGCGGTGCGCCGTAGTTGCCGTAATAGCCGGCGTAGCTGTAGTACTCGCGGTCGAAGAGGTTGTTGAGATTGACCGAGGCACTGAGGTTCTTGCTGATGTCGTAGCGCGCCAGCAGGTTGGTGATCGCGTAGCTGCCCTGAGTGAAGGTATGCAGGTCGCTGCCGACCTTGCTCTGCCAATTGACACCACCGCCGACGGTCAGCTTGTCGAGGTCGCCGCCCAGGCGGTAGGTGCTGAAGGTCTTGAGGCTATGGCGGGGCAGGGTGGTGTTGATACGCTGGTCGTCGGCATCGGTGGTGACGGTGTAGGCGTAGCCCGCGCCGACCTGCCAGCCGTCGAGCACTTGCCCGTCCAGTTGCATCTCCATGCCTTGGGAAGTGGTGTCCTGCTCGGACTTGTAGACGTTGCTGCCGGGGTACTCGGCTTGCCACACCGCGAGGTTGTCCTGTTCCAGCTTGAACAGCGCCAGGCTGGAGTTTAACTGGCCATCGTAATGGCTGCCTTTGATCCCGACTTCATACCCGGTGCCCTCCATCGGGTCCAGCGGCTTGTTGTTTTCATCCCGAACCCAGGAGGCTTGCGGGTTGAAGATTTTGGTATAGCTGGCATACAGCGACCAGACCTCGTTCAGGTCGTAGACCACCCCGGTGTAGGGAATGAACACCCCGGTCTCGCGGGACTGGGTTTCGCTGGCATCCGCGCCATAAGGGCGATCTTCGGTGTCGCGTTTCCAGTCCACCAGGCGCCCGCCGAGGATCAGGCTCAGGTCGTCGCTGACGTGGAAGCGTCCGGTGAGGTAGGCGGCATACTGGGTCTCGTCGATGGACGACTTGCCGGTGACCGGGAAGTCCGGCTTGGGGTTGTTGCCGTGGTAGTCGAACAGGTTGTCGATGGCGCCCGCCGGTGAGCCGGAATAGTCATAGCGCCAGCCACCGTAGCTGGGGACGTTCTCGTTGTACTTGGACAGGGTCAGGCCACCGATGATTTCGTGTTCGCGACCCAGCAGGCTCAAGGGGCCGGTCAGGTAAAGGTCGAGGTTGTCCTGGCGCGGTGTGCCGGCAAACTTGACCGGCAACAGGCTGGTGCCGCTGCCATCGGTCTGCAGGGTACCGTTGAGGTAGGTGAAGACCTCGTCGAATTTATTCTCGGTGTGGGTGAACTCGACCTTGCCGCTCCAGCCGTTGCCCAGTTGCTGCTCGATGGAGGTGAAGTAACTGGTCTGCTCGTGGTCATTGTGCGACCAGTCCGGCGAGGCGTTGGTCGAGCGGCTGAGATCGGTGCGCTGGCCATTGGGGAAACGTGTCGGCAGGCCGGAGCGCAGTGGCGAATCGACATCGGTGCGCAGGTAGCTGAAGCCCAGGGTCAACAAGGTTTCCTCAGTGAGGTCGAATTCGCTGATGCCATACAGCAGTTGTGAGTCCTGCTTGAAGCGGTCGACCCAGGCACCGCCGGTCTTGTAGTCCGCCACCACTCGACCGCGCACGTTGCCGCTCTCGGTCAGCGGGCCGGACACGTCAAAACCGCTACCGTAACGATCCCAGTTACCGGCTTCGCCCGTCACGCTGGCCTGGGCCTCGGCGGTCGGGCGCTTGCGGATCAGGTTGATGGTGGCGGACGGGTTGCCCATGCCACTGATCAGGCCGGTGGCGCCTCGCACCACTTCCACGCGGTCGTACTGGGCCATGCTCTGGGCGTAGTTGTCCATGCGCGTGACGGTCGGCACGCCGTCGATCTCGAAGTTCTGGATCTCGAAACCCCGGGACCAGAAACTGTCGCTTTCTGCGCCCAGGCCGTCGCGCAGCACGATGATCCCCGGGGTCGCGTCCATGGTGTCGCTGAGGGTGGTCAGGCGCTGGTCATCCAGGCGCTGGCGGGTCATCACGGTCAGCGATTGCGGGGTCTCCTTGGGGGTCAGGTTCAGCCGTGTCGAACTGCTGGACGACAGCGTGGTGTAGGAACCGCTGCCTTCGGTGGTCGAGCCGGGCGCCTTGCCGGAAATGCTCAGGACGTCTAGCTGCAACGCATCGGTGTGCTGCCGCCGGGCGATCTGGTATCCACCGTTAGTGCTGCGCAGGGCCTCCAGGTCGGTGCCGGCCAACAGGGTGGCGAGGCCGTTATCGACCTCGAAGCGACCGTTCAGGCCCTGGGTGGTGCGGCCCTCGGTAAGCTCGGCGGGATAGCTGAGCAGCAAGTGCGCGGTTTCGCCAAACTGTGCCAGGGCGTTGCCCAGGGCACCTGCGGGAATGGCAAAGTCCAGTTGCTGCTGCGTTGCCTGCACTGCGCTCGCGGCCAGCAGTAACGGGCTGGCGAGGCTCATGCAGGCCAGGCCTTGCAGCACGGCGGCGGCCAGCTGTTGCTTGATCAAGTGTGGCCGCCCGTGGCGTGTTGGATGCGCGTGCTGCATAGGTGATTCCCCAATAAAAGTGATCTTTGGGGATACGAGTCTCGCCAGAAACGGAAACGGCTCACCCGTGTGCAAAAAAACTTCAGGCCAGGTTAGGCCTGGCTTTGAGGGTGACCCAGTAGCGGGTCAGGTGCTGCACGTCGAGGTTGAAGGTTTCACTCAGGGCGAGCAGCACCTGGTCGGTGTCGTGCAGCGGAAACGTCCCCGAGACCCGTAAGTCGCCCAGGCTCGGATCGCAGCCCAGATGGCCTCGCCGGTAGCGTGCCAGCTCCGCGAGGAAGTCGGCCAGGCGCTGGCCCTGGGCGACGATCATGCCGTGGCTCCAGGCCAACTCGCCCGCACGCAGGGGGCGTTGGGCGAGCAGGCTGTGCCGATCGAAGCTGACCACTTGCCCGGGGGCCACGCTGATCGACGGATTGCCTCGCGCCTGCGGGTAAATACCCAGGCCGCCGCTCTGGCTGCTGGCCTGGGTGAACCCCTGGCGTTGGCGCACGGCCAGTTGCTGACCGAACATCTGCACTCGACCTTCGGTGGTTTCTACCCATAAGGGAAGGGCCGTGGCCGAGTTGAGCAGCATTTCGCCGCGCAACAGACGTATCACCCGCTGCTGCGGATCGAAGCGCATTTCGATGGCGCTGTCGGTGTTGAGTTGCACCTGTATCTGGTCAGCCAGTTGAACGGTATGGTGCTCACCGACCGCACTGCTGAAGTCGCTGCGCCAGTCCTGTACCAGCGCGCTGTCGCGGGCGCTCCACGCGGTACCGCCGGCGGCCAGCAACAGGGCAAGGTTTTTCAAGGCGCTGCGCCGCGACAGCATGGGCGCCAGCGCGGCGTTGGCGAGTGGGCGCTGGCCCGGTGATCGCAGGCTGCTCATGCGCGAAGAAAACGCCTGGGCCCGTTGCCAGGCCATTTCATGCAGGGCGTCGGCCTGGCGCCACTGCAGCCAGTGTGCGCGGGTTTGTTCGCTGACGTGGGGGGCCTGCAACTCCAGCAGCCAGTGCATGGCCTGCTCGGCGACGGGCAGGGGAATCGGCGCTTGGGTGGATGACGCGACCCGCGACTCCATCAGCTCCAGCCCCCATCCAGCAGGATGCACTGGGCACCGGCCTTGATGATGTAGCGTTTGACCGTGGCAATCGACACCTGCAGGCGCTCGGCAATCTCGCCATGGCTCAAGCCGTCCAGTTGCGACCAGAGGAAGGCCTTGCGCACGGGCATCTCCAGGCGTTCCAGCACGGCATTCAGTTCGAGCAGGGTCTCCAGGAGAATGGCTTGGGTTTCGAGGTCAGGTATCACTGCCTCAGGCAGGGTGGCCAGGGCTTGCAGGTAAGCCTTTTCGAGCTTCTGCCGGCGGTAGTGGTTGGACAGCACACTCTGCGCCACCGTCGCCAGGAAACTGCGTGGGGCCTGGACCTCGATCAGTTCGGTCTTGGCCAGCAAGCGCACGAACACGTCCTGCGCCAGATCCGCGGCACTGTGGGAGCAGCCGAGCCGACAGCGTAACCAGCGTTGCAGCCAGGAGTGCTGCTCGCGGTACAGGGTGGCGAGTCCGTGATGGCTGGCGGGAGAGGTCGAGGGCATGGGGATTCGCACGGCGTGAGAGGCGGGAAAGTTACAAATGATAATGATTATCATATTTGCCGTTGGCCTGGCTGGCAAGCACCGTGAAATATCCCTTCTGGCATCCCCCAAAACCGCCGTCGCTTTAAAAACTCAAGATTTCAGCCAGACTTGCCGATGCAGTCCTTGACCCCCCAAGGAGCGTTGATCATGAACCGCAAGCAACTGTTGCTCGGAATCAGTTTGTACGCTGCATTCAATGGCCTGTGTGTGGCGGCCAGCGCGCCCTCCCAGGGCGCTATCCACTTTCAGGGCGCGATTGTCGAACCCGCCTGCACCTCGAGTGCGGGCGAGGGTGCCGTCGTGGCGCTGACGGGGTGCTCGGCACAGAGCCGCGGGACGACTATCGAGGCGCATCGCCTGGTTCCGGTCAGCCAGGTCACGGCCCTCGACGCTTCGACGGTCAAGGTCAAGGTCAAGTTGCTGGCCGAGACGGGCCGGGACAGTCGGTATTTCGATCGGCAGTATCAGTTGCTGGACGAAACGGGCAAGCCGGTCCGCTCGGGCAATTACCTGATCACCCTGATCATGCCGTGAGAACGGGCACAGCGAACGCAGGCGAGGGTTGAGAGGACGGGTGGCCAGGCGCTGCATTGCCGGCATTAATAGGAAGCATTACTATTCACGCCCTCGCCAACACAGCGCACCGCAATGACCCCCAAGCTGCCCCGCAGACCCGGATTTTTCGAGCACTACGAAGAGTTGGTCGGTACCTGGACACGCCGGTTACGCAACCGGGCGTCAGCCGAGGACCTGGCCCACGACACCTTCGTGCGGGTGCTGGAATCCGACTCGAGCCAGGTGCAGCAACCACGGGCCTATTTGCACCAGACGGCGCGCAATATCGCGGTGGATGGTTACCGGCGTGAGGACCGTCGGGGGGTCATGGAGTCCGAGGCGCTGGATCTTTGTGGATCGTCGAGCGATGACCCGGAGCACTACATGCACGCGATCCAACTGGCTGACTGCATCGAGCGGGCGCTGTCCGAGTTGCCCGTCAACTGTCGCACGGTGTTCATCTGGCAGAAGCTCGAAGGGCTGACCCAGGCGGAAATCGCCGAACGCCTGGGACTGTCTAAAAACATGGTGGAAAAGTATATGATCCGCACCCTGCGGCATCTACGTGAGCGCCTAGACGGGGCTGCGCCATGAATCACCCGCCATTCCAAGCCACCGCCCGACAGGACCTTCCATGATGGATAACCGTGATTGCGCGTGCGGACAGGCCACGGTTCGCGACGAGGCGGCGCTGTGGTTTACCCGTGTGCAGGACGCACCGCTGAACCCTGGCGACCAGCAACGGTTTAGCGCCTGGCTGGCGCAACACCCTCAGCACCGCGATGAGTATCAACTGCTGCAAGGCCTGTGGAGTGCCACCGAGCTGGTGCCCAAGGCGCGCCTGCAAGCCCTGTGCGCCACCCCGTCCACGCGGATCAAGCGCCGGCCTCTGCTGCAGTATGCGGTGGCGGCCAGTGTGCTGGCGGTGGCGGTGGGTGTCGGCCTGTTCAATGGCCTGGCTGGCTCGCCCAGCTACCAGGCGCAGTTTTCCACCGTGTTGGGCGAGCGCCGCCAGGTGAACTTGCCGGACGGCTCGCTGATCGAGCTCAACAGTCGCAGTCAGGTCCGGGTGAATTTCCAGGGCGACCACCGGGGCATCGAGCTGACCCAGGGCGAAGCGATGTTCAACGTCGCGCACGACAGCCATCGGCCGTTCGTGGTGGTGGCGGGCGTGGGCAAGGTGACGGTGACCGGCACTCGCTTTGATGTACGCCGCGACGCTCAGCAAACGCGGGTCGTGGTGGAGCAGGGCAGGGTCAAGGTGCAGGGGCGCGACAGTGAGTGGGTCAGCCTCACGGCAGGGCTGGCGACCCGGATTGACGCTCAGGGGCGGGTTGCCCGGGCCCAGGCGGTCGATGCCCAGGCGCTGACCGCCTGGCGCAGCGGCAAGCTGGTGTTCAACGATGCCAGCCTCAGTGAAGTGGCGGCCGAGGTCTCGCGTTATCGGGAGCGGCCGTTGACCGTGGGCAGCGCAGCGGTGGGCAATCTGCGTCTGACCAGCGTGTTCAAGTCCGACGACACCGAGGCCTTGCTCAAGGCCTTGCCGAGCATCCTGCCGGTGGCGATCCGTACCCGCGAAGACGGCAGCCAGGAAATAATTGCGCGATAGATTCAGGTTTTTTTCGAGTTCTTCGTCTTCTTGTCCAACTGCAACTGGTTTGCATTAACGGCCGCATCTATTTGCGATCAACAGGACAAGGTTCGACGTGAAAAACTCCCGCCCGAAAAACAACAATCCCGCCATGCTTTCTTCCCGTTGGCTGCCCCTGGTGCTGGCACTGGCCGTCAACGCGGGCATACCGCTGGCGTCTGCCGAGGCGGCTGGCGGCAATATTCACATTCAAGCACAACCCCTGGGGGCGGCCCTGAGCCAACTGGGCCAGCAAACCTCCCTGCAGGTTTTTTTCGATCCGCAACTGGTGGCCGGCAAGCAGGCGCCGGCGGTGGACGGCAACCTGTCGCCGGAGCAAGCCTTGGGCCAGTTGTTGCAGGGCAGCGGCCTGGAGTATTCGATTGACCAGGGCTCGGTCACTTTGAGCCCGGCCGCCACGTCGGCGTCTGGATCGGGCCCGCTGGAACTGGGGGTGACCGCCATCACCGTGGTCGGCGACTGGCTGGCTGACGCCAATGCAGCCGTGGTGCAGAACCACCCCGGTGCGCGCACGGTGATCCGTCGCGAAGCCATGGTCGAGCAGGGCGCGATGACCGTCGGCGACGTGCTCAAGCGCGTACCCGGGGTGCAGGTCCAGGACGCCAACGGCACGGGCGGCAGTGACATCTCCCTGAACGTCGGCGTGCGAGGCCTGACCTCGCGCCTGTCACCGCGCTCCACGGTGTTGATCGATGGTGTCCCGGCTGCCTTCGCCCCCTACGGCCAGCCGCAGCTGTCGATGGCGCCGATTTCCTCCGGCAACCTCGACAGCATCGACGTGGTGCGAGGCGCCGGTTCGGTTCGTTATGGCCCACAGAACGTCGGCGGGGTGATCAACTTCGTTACCCGGGCTATCCCGGAGAAAGCCACCGGGGAAATCGGCAGCACCCTGGAGACCTCCCAGCGCGGTGGCTGGAAGCACATCGACACGGCGTTTCTCGGCGGCACCGCGGACAATGGCATGGGCGTGGCGCTGTTGTACTCCGGGGTCAACGGCAACGGCTACCGGGCGAGCAACAACGGCAACGACATTGACGACGTGATCCTCAAGACGCACTGGGCGCCCACCGATGTCGACGATTTCTCGCTGAACTTCCACTACTACGACGCCAAGGCCGACATGCCCGGCGGGCTGACCCAGCAGCAGTACGACGAAAATCCCTACCAGTCGGTGCGGGACTACGACAGCTTCAGCGGTCGACGCAAGGACGTGTCCTTCAAGTGGGTGCGGATGATCGACGACCGCACCCAGGCCGAAGTGCTGACCTACTACTCCGACAGTTTTCGCGGCAGCACCATCGCCGCCCGTGACCAGAAGACCCTGAGCGCCTACCCGCGCACCTACTACACCTTCGGCATCGAGCCACGGGTGTCCCATGTGTTCGATGTCGGCCCGACGTCCCAGGAAGTCAGCGTGGGTTATCGCTACCTCAAGGAGGGCATGCACGAACAGGCCAGCCGCCTGGCGCTGGTGAACAACCAGCCGGTGCAGACCCCGACCGCCGACGGCCACGTGTACCAGGACCGCACCGGCGGCACCGAAGCCAACGCTGTCTACGTCGACAACAAAATCGATGTCGGCAACTGGACCGTGACCCCGGGCATTCGTTTTGAAGACATCCGCACCGAGTGGCACGACCGCCCGGTGCTCGATACGTCGGGCAAGCCGGTGCAGGAGAAACGCCGCAGCATCGACAGCCATGAACCGCTGCCGGCCTTGAGCGTGATGTATCACCTGTCCGATGCCTGGAAGCTGTTCGCCAACTACGAAACTTCGTTCGGCGCCCTGCAGTATTTCCAGCTCGGCCAGGGCGGTTCGGGTGACGAGACCGCCAGCGGCCTGAATCCGGAAAAGGCCAAGACCTACGAAATCGGTACGCGCTACAACGATGATGTGTGGGGCGGTGAAGTGACGCTGTTCTACATCGACTTCGATGAAGAACTGCAATACATCAGCAACGATGCCGGCTGGACCAACCTCGGCGCCACCACCCACCAGGGCATTGAAGCTTCGGTGCACTACGACATGGCCGCGCTCGACCCTCGGCTCGATGGCCTGACCGCCAATGCCGGCGTTACCTACACCCGTGCCGTGTATGAAGGCGAGATCCCGGGCTTCAAGGGCCGTGACCTGCCGTTTTATTCCCGGCAGGTGGCCACCGTCGGCTTGCGTTACGACGTCAACCGCTGGACCTACAACGTCGACGCGTTCGCCCAGTCCAAGCAGCACTCACCGGGCACTGCGGTGAATGCCGATGGCAGTTTCAGTGGCGACTACATCACCGAAGGCACTGCCGACGGACAGTACGGCGACATTCCGGGTTACGTGACCTGGAACGTGCGTGGCGGCTATGACTTTGGCGCGCAACTGTCGAACCTGAAGCTTGGCGCCGGGGTGAAAAACCTCTTCGACAAGCAGTACTTCACCCGCTCCAGCGACAACAATGCGGGCATGTACGTCGGTGCGCCACGGACCTTTTTCGTCCAGGCCAGCGTCGGTTTCTGACCGCGCGCAGTGCTTGCAAGGCGATCACACCTTTAACACTTTCCCGCCAATGGCCACCGCCACCAGCAACACCGCCATCAAGCCGAAGGCGAAACTCAGGCTGCTGGCGTGGGCGACAAATCCGATCACTGCCGGCCCGGCGAGAATGCCGGCATAACCCAGGGTGGTGATGGCCGGGACGGCGATGCTTTCGGGCATCACCGTCTGTTTGCCCACCGCGGTGTACAGCACCGGCACGATGTTCGAGCAGCCCACGCCCAGCAGGGCATAGCCCACCAGGGCCGCTTCCCAGCTCGGGGCGAAGGTCGCCAGGAACAAGCCCGTAGCGGCGGTCAAACCACCGAACACGATGACCCGGGTAGCGCCCAGCCGGCGGACAATCCGGTCGCCGGTCAGGCGTCCGATGGTCATGGTCAGGGCGAACGCCGCATACCCCAATCCCGCATAGGCCGTGTCGATCCCGCGCTCCTGGGCCAGGAACACCGCGCTCCAGTCCAGTGCCGCGCCTTCGGCGAGGAACACGATGAAGCACATGCCGCCGATGAACAGCACGATCCCGTGGGGCACCGCGAACGCCGGCCCGGTGCTTTCGCTGCCGTAGGTCAGCAGGTGGGGCGCGGCCTTGAACAGCGCAGCCAGCAGCATGACGATCACCACGGCCATCGCCCCCAGCGGGGAAATCCCCAGGCCCAGCAGGGCGCTGACCCCGCCCGCGCCGACAATCCCGCCGAGGCTGAACATGCCATGAAACCCCGACATCATGGTCTTGCCGCTGGCGCGCTCGACAATCACCGCCTGCAGGTTGGTCGTCGAGTCCACCGTGCCCAGGCCGGCACCGAACAGGAACAGCGCGGCGATCAGCAAGGGCACCGTGGACACCGTGGCCAGCAACGGCAGCGCCAGGCAGATCAGCAGCGTGCCGCCGCTCAGCACCCGCCGACAGCCGAAGCGCGTCGCCAGCACGCCGGCCAGCGGCATCGCCAGGATCGAGCCCACCCCCAGGCTCAACAGCAGCAAGCCGAGGGTCCCTTCATCCAGCCCGGCCCGTGCCTTGGCGTAGGGCACCAGCGGCGCCCACGCGGCAATGCCAAAACCGGCGATGAAGAACGCGATGCGGGTCGACATCTGCTCGAGGCGCCCAGGGACTACCTGGGCGGGTGATGTGATGGCGGTCATGGAACATCCTTGGTCTTTCAATGGAAGCGGCAAACAGGGGCACATCCTTGCACATCAACGACCGTCAGACGACCTCGGGGTTCGTCACCAGGCGGTTCGTTGATCCGAGGAAATCGCCTACAGTAGGCAATCATTCCAGACTCAACCCAGGACCTGTTCATGACGTCGTTGTTTGATGCACGCGGGAATATCTATGCCGTGGTCAGCCCCGTGCAATTGCGCGAACTGGGGATCGACCTGCCCGACGCCGCCGCCGAGGCGGCGCAACAAGCAATGGCCTGGACAACACGGGCGATCCAGGCCTGCTGCAGTTGGGCGCCGGGCACGCGACCCGCTGGGGCCAAGGCACATCGCAGCGATGGTTTGCTGGTCGGCCCGTTTCAGCAGACCGCGCCGTTTGACCTGTTGATCGTCAACACCGACGGAACCCTGGCCGAGCGCAGCGGCAACGGCTTGACCATCTTCGCCCAGGCACTGACCGAGCAGGGCTTGATGCCGGCCGAGGGCGGCTGTTTGCTCAAGGTCCATCATGACCAGGGCAACGCCCGGTCGCCCGTGCACACCTCGGTGCAGGCGGCCGAGGTCGAGGGTGTGCAAGGGTTCTGGCTGGACCTGGGCAAGCCTGCGTTCGGCCCGCCAGCGGTGACGGCTCAGGGGGTGTCAGCGGCGCAGCTCAATCAACGACCGCTGAGCCATGTGCCGCAACTGGCCCGGGTCAATCGGCAGTGGTCACACAGTCAATTCGTGCGCATCGGCAACCCCCATTGCGTGACGCTGGTGGCCCAGGCGCACGAGCTGCCGAGCAACCCGCAGATGGCCGCTCCCGGCCTGGCTGACGACCTGACCCGCATCGCTTTTGCCCCGCCCAGCGGCGGGGGCCAGCCGTGTGCCGCCGGGGTCAATCTGCAATGGGCAATGCGCGAATCGGCCAATCGCCTCAGCGCCCGGGTGTTCGAGCGCGGCGAAGGCCCGACCGCGTCCTCGGGCACCAGTGCCAGCGCGGTGGCCTGTGCGGCGTGGAGTGTCGGCTGGGTGAGCGCAGGCACGGTGGCGGTGGTGATGCCCGGCGGCACGGCCCCGGTGTTGCTCGAAGAGCAGGGCGGTGAGTTGAGCCGGGTCAGCTTGTTCGGGACGGCGCGCTTGATGCGTTGAATTCACATCCACCATCACCGCAGCAACGGCTATGCCCACAAACCCAGTCTCGACAACCGCGACGCAGATTTGCGCGATGCGTAGCCCCCTGTGCGAGCCTGCTCAATACCCCCTACAAAGCCGAGCCAAACATCTCGATCACCGGCATCTGCCGTTTCATCAACACCTTGCCACCGCGGATCGAGTACAACGGCAGGCCCTGGCTGCGGATCACTTCGTAGTCGCTGTCGGCCGAGAGGATCAGCAGGTTGGCCGGCCGTCCCGGTTCCAGCCCGTAGCGGTCACCCAGGGCCATGGCCTTGGCGCTGTTGTCCGTCACCAGGTCCAGCGAGCTTTGCAGGTTGCGGTAGCCGAGCATGTGGCAGATGTGCAGGCCGGCTTCCAGGACCCGCAGGATGTTGCCGTTGCCCAGCGGGTACCAGGGGTCGACGATCGAGTCCTGGCCAAAACACACGTTCATGCCGGCTTCGAGCAATTCGTTGACCCGGGTCACGCCCCGGCGTTTCGGGAAATTGTCGAAGCGCCCTTGCAAGTGAATGCTCTCGGTCGGGCAGGAGACAAAACTGATCCCCGAGTGCCCCAGCAGGCGAAATAACTTGGCGCAGTAAGCGTTGTCGTACGAACCCATGGCCGTGGTGTGGCTGGCGGTCACCCGCGCCCCCATGTCGCGGCTGCGGGCTTCTTCGGCCAGCACTTCAAGAAAGCGCGAGTGCGGGTCGTCGGTTTCGTCGCAATGCACGTCCACCAGGCAGCCGGTGCGCTCGGCCAGGTCCATCAGGAACTTCACCGAACTGACGCCCTGGTCGCGGGTGTATTCAAAGTGCGGGATCCCGCCCACCACGTCGGCCCCCAGGCGAATCGCTTCCTCCATGAGCTCGCGGCCGTTGCGGTAGGACTCGATGCCCTCCTGGGGAAAGGCGACGATCTGCAGGTCGATCAGGTGCCGACTCTCTTCGCGCACTTCGAGCATGGCCTTGAGCGCGGTCAGTTGCGGGTCGGTGACATCGACGTGGGTGCGCACATGCTGGATACCATGGGCGGCGAGGGCGTCGATGGTCTTTTTCGCCCGGGTCTTGGTGTCTTCCTGGGTAATGGTCGCCTTGCGCTCGCCCCAGCATTCGATGCCTTCGAACAGCGTGCCGCTCATGTTCCAGCGCGGCTCACCGGCGGTCAGCGTGGCGTCGAGGTGAATGTGCGGCTCGACGAAGGGCGGCACCACCAGGTTGCCACCCGCGTCGAGGTCTTCGGGGCCCAGGGTCGGCGCTTCGGTCTGGCGGGCGATCCCGGAAATAATGCCGTTTTCCAGGTGCAGTTCGTGCAAACCTTCACGGTTGCGCAGGCGGGCGTTGATGATGTGCATCAGGCGAATCCCTTTATAGATCGGGTAGTGCTGCGCTGGAGGTACGGGTCCCCAGGACGCAGGTCAATGCCACATACGTTAGCGCGGCAGCGCCTATGCCGACCAGCGGCGCGACCCACGGCGAGCCGAACGCGGCGACGGTGCCCACCCCATAGGCGGCGAGTCCGGCCCAGTTGAAGGCTGGCAGCCGGGTATCGGCCAGGCGCGGATAGTGACCACGATAACGGTAGAAGAAGTCCGCCATGATCACCCCGCCAATCGGCGGAATCACCGTGCCCAACAGGATCAGGTAAGGCACCAGCATGTCGTACATGCCCAGCAGCGCCAGCAGGGTGCCGATCACGGCGCCGGCCAGGGTCACGGTTTTGCGACGCCGGGTGCGCAGCAGGTTGCAGCCGGCGACGGCGAAGTTGTAGATGGTGTTGTCCTGGGTGCTCCAGATGTTGAGCAACAGCATGGCCATCGCGGCCATGGCGAACCCTTGCAACAGCAGGACCTCGACCACGTCCGGCTGCTGATAGACGATGGCCCCGTAGGCGCCGATCAGGACCATCAGGCCGTTGCCAAGGAAAAACCCGATCAGGCTCGCCAGCACCGCGACCTTGGCGGAGCGCGAGAAGCGGGTCCAGTTGGTGGCCTGGGTCGCGCCGCTGACGAAGGTGCCGAACACCAGGGTGATGGCGGTCGACCAGTCCAGGTGGGTGCTTGGCACCACTGCCAGCAGCGCGTCGAGGCCACCGATCTTGAGCGTGGCGACCCACATCGACAGCATCAACAACAGCATCATGGCCGGCACCGCGATGTAGGAGAGGATTTCCAGGCCGCGATAGCCGACATAGGCCGTGGCGCAGAACATCAGGCCGAACAGCACCATCAGCCCCAGCACCGTGTCGTCGCTCAACTGCAAGTATTTGCCCAGCACCACGGCAGCCGTGGCCGTGCCCCAGGCATACCAGCCAATCTGGGTGAAACCGAGGATCAGGTCGCTGAGTTTGCTGCCCAGCTCACCAAAGCAGAAACGCCCCATCAGCACCGAATTGAGGCCGCTCTTGAAGGCGATGTAACCCAGGCCCGCGGCATACATGCCCAGCAGCAGGTTGCCGAGGGCAATCACCGCGAGCATCTCGCTAAAACTGAACGCCACCCCGAGCTTGCCCCCGGCAAACATGGTCGCGGTAAAAAAGGTGAAGCCCAGCAGCACCATGGCTGTCGACATCAGGCCCTTGCGGGCATGCATCGGCACTTCACTCAAGGGGTAGTCATTGCCCGGATCGTTCTGCGTCATGTGGCGTTCCTTGCGGGAGAGGAGGACACGGGGATGTAGCAGTGCGCGTGCCAAAGCAGCGATTGGCCCTGTTACTTATAGTCGAGCGCGGGTATTTGGCCCAAGGCGGGCACGAAAGCAGTGCGTCTGAGGAAACACGAGACCCAAGTGGGGGCGAGTCTGCAAGGTCATGAGAACCCCCAAGGCACAGGCACAAAAAAACCACCGGGGGGACGGTGGTTTTTTTGACGGCCTGGCTTATTCGCCGCGGTAGATGCAACCGCTGGTGCAGGTCTCGTGGATGCGGATTGCACTGAGTTCCGGCAGCAGCGGCTTGAGTTCATTCCAGATGAACTTGGCCAGCACTTCACTGGTCGGGTTTTCCAGGCCTGGGATGTCGTTCAGGTAGTTATGGTCCAGGCGCTCGTACAGTGGCTTGAAGATCGCCTTGATTTCCGAGAAGTCACGGATCCAGCCCGTGTGCGGGTCGAGGTCACCGCTCAGGTGAATCGCCACTTTGAACGAGTGGCCGTGCAGGCGCCCACACTTGTGGCCGTCCGGAACGTGGGGCAGGCGGTGGGCGGACTCGAAGGTGAATTCTTTGAAAATTTCCACAGTGGTTTGAGCTCTGTCAGGTGGCTATCGCCCGCGGCGATGGGGGCAGGGGGCGAGTTTAACAGCTTGAAATAACGCTTGCGGGAAAACACTGACTAAAGGGTCAGCAAGTGCTCGCCCAGGCGGCCGTTGGTGGCCAGTTCGAGGAACTCGTCGCCCAGGCGCTGGCTTTCCTGCATGGTGGTGCGCCAGTACTTCTGGCGGCCTGCTGCATCGTCCATGAAACGCTTGAAGTCGTTGCGGTCCGGGAGTTTGCCGTAGGGCAGGCGGGCCAGGTAGTCCTTGGACGGCGCCAGCAACAGCACATCCTGCAGGCGTTGGGGGCAGGCGCGACGCCAGGGCAGGGTCTTGTCGAACCAGCCGGGGATCACCCGGTCGGTGAAGTGCGGGTAGAGCACGATGTCGTCGCCGCTGTAGGGCAGGTCGAGGTGATAGTCCAGCAGGCCACCGTCGCGGAAGGTACCGGGCCCGGCCCCTGGCAGATCGCGCACGCCTTCCATGACCATCGGGATCGAGCCCGACGCGAGCAAGGCCTGGCGCAGGTTGCCGGCATTCAGCGCGACATAGCGCGAGGGGAAGTCATGCAGGGCATTGAGCGGAGGCGCCAGGCGCGGGTCGTGGATGATCAGCCGTTCGAAATGCCGCGACAAGCGCGCGCGTCCCCGCAGGTTGTCGGCGATCACCGACGACAGCCCCAGGCCCAGGCGGCCGCGGTGATCATCCGCCAGCAGGCCGTGGCTTTTGACCACCATGATGTTCAAGCGGTAATGGGGGTTGTCGAGGATCCGCGCATCGCGGCCGTCGAGCAGTTCATCGAGCATGCGCCGCGAGCTCTGGCTGATCTGCGCCATGCTCACGCCCTTGCTGAAGTGCTGTTCGGTGTAGAGCTGGCCCAGGCGCCGGATGCCTTCGGCGGCGTCCGGCAAGCAAGCACTGGCGAAGCGCCAGGAACCCACCGAAGCGCCAATCAGCGAGCGCTCACGGGGTGCGGTCGGCAGCCACTCACCGAACAGCGCCAGGTCCAGGCCCTGGATACCCAGGGCTTTCGGGCCGCCGGCGGCACCGGGCAGCGTGCCCACCTGCATCGCGTTCAGGCCCTGTTGACGAATCCGCGTGAAAGCCCGCGGTCCGGCCTTGAGGGTCAGGGCCGGGAATTTGATGTGGATAGCGCTCATGCAGCTCTCGCGTTGTGCAAGCCTGGCTTGCGGGGTGGGTGTACGCCGTCCATCGATGATGACGATTCAGTTTCAATTAAGTTGTTGCCGGTAGTCTGGGTCCCTACGGATCTGGAGACCGCCGATGAAAACCCTGATCACCCTGTTCACCGCCAGCCTTGTCGCCCTGACGGCCAACCTGGCCCACGCCCGCGACCTGGGCCCGGATGAAGCCCTGAGATTGCGTGACGCTGGTACCATTGTGTCTTTCGAGAAGCTCAATGCCAGCGCACTGGCCAAACACCCCGGCGCGACCATTACCGAAACCGAACTGGAAGAAGAGTACGGCAAGTACATCTATCAGATCGAGTTGCGTGACCAACAAGGCATTGAGTGGGACCTGGAATTGGACGCTGTCACCGGGCAGCTACTCAAGGATCATCAGGATACGTAATGAAGGTAAATCTGCGCGCTTATGGGCTGGCTGCCCTGGCGCTACTGGCGGTCTGTTCACTGGCAGTGGCCCGCGATCTCGATCAGGACGAAGCCCTGCGCCTGCGCCAGCAAGGCGTGATCCTGCCGCTGGAGCAACTGCTGCAGCAGGCGCTGGACCGCTACCCCGGCGCCAAGCTCCTGGAGGCGGAGCTGGAAGAGAAACATGACGTCTACATTTATGAAGTCGAACTGCTGACCCCCCAGGGCGTGGTGCGTGAGCTGGACCTGGACGCCAGGACCGGCCGTTTACTCAAAGACAAGGAAGATTGATCGATGCGTTTGCTTCTGGTGGAAGACCACGTGCCGCTGGCCGACGAGTTGCTGGCCGGACTCAATCGCCAGGGTTACGCGGTGGACTGGCTGGCCGATGGACGCGATGCCGTGTACCAGGGCAGCAGCGAACCCTATGACCTGATCGTCCTTGACCTCGGCCTGCCGGGGATGCCGGGCCTGGAAGTGCTCAGCCAATGGCGTGCGGGTGGCCTGGCCACGCCGGTGCTGGTGCTGACCGCGCGCGACTCCTGGGCCGAACGCATCGAGGGGCTCAAGGCGGGCGCCGACGACTACCTGACCAAACCCTTTCACCCCGAAGAGCTGCACCTGCGGATTCAAGCACTGCTGCGCCGTTCCCACGGCCAGGCCAATCAGCCGACGCTCAAGTCCGCCGGCCTGCATCTGGACGAAGGCCGGCAGTGCGTGGTGCGCGATGGTGCCGATATCCAGCTGACCTCCGCCGAGTTCCGCCTGTTGCGCTACTTCATGCTGCACCCGCAGCAGATCCTCTCCAAGAGCCACCTGGCCGAGCACCTCTACGACGGCGAAACCGAGCGCGACTCCAATGTCCTCGAAGTCCACGTCAACCACCTGCGGCGCAAGCTGGGGCGCAGCGTGATCGAAACCCGTCGAGGCCAGGGCTACCTGTTCGGCGGGCAGGCGCAGTGAGGTCGATCCAGCGGCGTTTGAGCCTGGGCCTGGTCAGTGTGCTGCTGATTGTCGGCCTGGTGCTGGTGCAGACCAGCCTGTGGCTGTTCGAACAGGGGCTGCAACGTTACCTTGAAGCGGGCCTGCGCAACGACAGTGAAAATCTGCTGGTGGCCCTGGTGCGTGGCCCACAGGGGATCCAACTGGATGAGCGCCGCCTGTCGCCGGCCTATCAGCGGCCGTTCTCCGGGCATTATTTCCGCATCGACTTTGCCGACACCCACTGGCGTTCGCGTTCGTTGTGGGACAAGGAGCTGCCGTTGCTCGAGCAGCCCGGCCTGCACAGCAACCCGCAATTAGGGCCGGAGGGTCAACATCTGCTGGTGCTGCGCTCGGACTACCGGCGCCTGGGCCAGTCGATCTCCATCAGCGTGGCCCAGGACTACACCCCGGTGCAGGAGAGCTTTCGGCGTATGCGCCAGATCGGCCTGGGCCTGGGCCTGGCCGGCCTGCTCCTGATTCTGTTGTTGCAGCGGGTCACTGTACGCCGCGCCCTGCGGCCGCTGGAAAACGCCCGTGAGCAGATCGCTCAATTGCAACAGGGGCAGCGCTCGCAACTGGACGCCCAGGTCCCCGAAGAACTGGAACCCCTGGTGGCGCAGATCAACCACCTGCTGGCGCACACCGAAGACAGCCTCAAGCGCTCGCGCAACGCCCTGGGCAACCTCGGCCATGCACTGAAGACCCCGTTGGCGGTGTTGCTGAGCCTGGCTTCCAGCGACAAGCTCGATGCCCATCCCGAGCTGCGCAAAGTCCTGCAGGCGCAACTGGAGCAGGTGCAGCAGCGCCTGAACCGTGAACTGAACCGCGCGCGACTGGCCGGTGACGCCTTGCCCGGCGCGTTGTTTGATTGTGATGCCGAGCTGCCGGGGCTGCTGGCAACCCTGAACATGATTCACGGCGAGCACCTGGACCTCAGTTACGTCGCGCCGGCCGGCCTGCACCTGCCGTGGGATCGCGAGGACCTGCTGGAATTGCTCGGCAACCTGCTGGACAACGCCTGCAAATGGGCTGATGCCGAGGTGCGCCTGAGCGTGGCGCAGACGCCCGAGGGGTTTGTGCTGGCGGTCGAAGACGATGGCCCGGGGATTCCCGAAACCCAGCGCGACCAGGTATTGAGCCGGGGTACGCGCCTGGATGAACAGACCGACGGGCATGGCCTGGGGTTGGGCATCGTGCGCGATATCGTCGAGGCGTGGGGTGGGCAATTGCGTTTGGAAGAAAGCCAGTGGGGCGGGTTGCGGGTAGTGATCGAGTTACCCAGGATCTGATGGCCGATCAGGCCGGTGGGGCGCATCTGGTCGCCCCACCGGCGGTGGTTTACACCCGGAACTGATCCATCAGGCTCTGCTGCTGGTTGGCCAGGCTGTTGAGCGACTGGCTGACTCGCGCCGATTCATTGGCCTGGCCCGACAGCGACTCGGTCACGTCGCGGATGGTGGCCACGTTGTTGTTGATCTCTTCGGCCACCGCGCTCTGTTCTTCGGCGGCACTGGCGATCTGCAGGTTCATGTCGGTAATCACCGTCACCGCGTCGCCGATCTGGCGCAGCGCGGTCACGGCCTGGCCAACCTGCTCGACGCTACCCTGGGCCTGGCGGTGGCTGTTGCCCATGGCGCCGACCACTTGCTGGGTGCCGCTTTGCAGTTGCTCGATCACCTGGCGGGTTTCCTCCACCGACTCTTGTGTGCGGCGGGCGAGGTTGCGCACCTCGTCGGCCACCACCGCAAAGCCGCGCCCGGCTTCCCCGGCGCGCGCCGCTTCAATGGCGGCGTTGAGCGCCAGCAGGTTGGTCTGCTCGGCGATGGCGCGGATCACTTCCAGCACCGAACCGATTTTCTCGCTGTTGGCCGCCAGGCCTTCGACCTGGCCCATGGCGGTGCTCATGTCGGCGGCCAGGCTGTCGATGCTGGCGGTGGTGCGGTCGATCACGGTCAGGCCCTGGCGGGTGGCCTGGTCCGCGTCGCGCGCCGCTTGTGCCGCCTGCGCCGCGCTGCGGGCGACGTCCTGGGCGGTGGCGCTCATTTCGTGGGAGGCAGTGGCCACTTGATCGACCTGGCGGTACTGCTGCTCCATCCCGGCGCTGGTCTGGGTGGCGATGGCCGAGGACTGGTCGGCGGTACTGCGGGCGTCCTGCACCGAACGTTTGACCTCGGCAATGATCGGTTGCAGCTTGTCGAGGAAGCGGTTGAACCAGCCGGCCAGTTGCCCGAGTTCGTCCTGCTTGTCGTAGGCCAGGCGCCGCGTCAGGTCGCCTTCGCCGCTGGCGATGTCTTCGAGCATCCGGGCCACGCCGAGAATCGGCCGGGTCACGCTGCGGGCCATCAGCCACACCAGCAGCAGGCCGATGACCGCGGCGATCAGGCCCAGGGCCAACTCGATCAGGGTGCCGGTGGTGTTGGTGGCGTCGAGTTCGGCCTGCAGGGCCTGCGCCGGGCCGACCACGACCTGTTGCGGCACGTCGAGCAACACCCCCCAGGCCTTGCCGCCGGGAATCGGTTCGAATGGCGACAGCACCTTGAGTTGCTGCTGGCTGCGCAGGCTCTGGGTCTGGTGGGCGGCGCCCAGCATGCGCAGCAGTTCGGCGCCGTCCGGGTCCACCGCGTCCAGGCGCTGGCTGAGTTTGCTGGCGTCCGGGCTATAGCCGGCGAGCAGGCCGACCGGGCTGAGGATGCTGACGCTTGTCTGGCCGTCGTAGAGCTCGCGGCTCGCCTGCTGGCTGACGGCCTGCAGGCTGTTGAGGTTGATGTCCACCGACAGCGAGGCGATGACTTTGCCATCCGCCAGCAAGGGGAAGACGATGCTGGTCATCAGCACGTTCTGGCCGTCGATCACATAGAAATAGGGTTCGATCACGCAGGGCTTGAGGGTTGCGCGCGGGCAAGTGAACCAGGCATTGGCCGGTTCGCCGCTGGGGCCGGTGCGGGTGTCGGCCATGTCGCTTTCGGGCAGCGCCATCGAGTTCAGCTTGCCGGCGGTCGGCTGCGACCAGTACAGGGCAAAGCGGCCCTTGTCATTGCTGCCCAGTTCCTCCTGGCCGGCAAACAGCTCATCCTTGCCATCCAGGGCGTTGGCTTCGAACACCAGCGACAGCCCGAGCAGTTGCGGGTTGGCCAGCAGCGCCGACTTGACCTGGCGGGTCAGGTCTTCGCGCAGGTCGAAGGCGTCGAGGAACCGTTTCTCGGCCTGTTCGCGCAGAAACAGCACCTGGCGCGAGAAGCCATGGCCATATTGATAGGCGTCCATGAACTGCTGGCGAATCCCCAGCGCCTGGACTTCGCCCTGGGCTTCGATGCGCGATTGAGCCGCTTCATTGAGCATGCTCATGCTCGATGCCTTGACCAGTTCGGAACTGTGCTCCATGCGATACAACGACAGACCCACCAGCAAGGTCACGATGCCGGCCAGGCACAGCCCGGCCAGCAGGGTGATTTTCCATTGAATCGACAGCTGTCTGAGTGACATGGAGGCGCCCTTAATCGATAAATATCCAAGACCTGGACCTGTAACGGCCTCATCAGCGCTTTCTTGAGGCCGCGTAGCTTTTGACAAGCGCGGCGGGCTGCGGCACAGTGCGCGCCCTCTAATAAAACCTCTATTCCACCCGGTGTCGGCCCTTGCAGCTGGCAGGCCGGACTCATCCCGTTTGCGCCGCGTTCAGCGGCGACTGTGCCTTGAGGTAACGATGATTAATGCAGTAATTGCCGCGGTTGGCGTCATGCTGGTGCTCAGCCTGTCCCGCGTGCATGTGGTGATCGCGCTGATCGTTGGCGCGCTGGTGGGTGGCCTGACCGGTGGCCTGGGTATGGAAGCGACGCTCAAGGCCTTCAACAGTGGCCTGGGCGGCGGGGCGACCGTGGCGTTGTCCTACGCCTTGCTCGGCGCCTTTGCGGTGGCAATTGCCAAGTCCGGCCTGGCCCACGCCCTGGCGGACAAAGCCCTGGCCCTGGTGGATCGCCAGGACGCCAACGGCGGTGGCCAGATCAAATGGGTGCTGATCGGTTTGCTCTGGGCGGTGGCGATCGCCTCGCAGAACATCCTGCCGATTCACATTGCTTTTATTCCCCTGCTGGTGCCGCCGCTGCTGTACGTGCTGACCAAGCTGCAACTGGATCGCCGCTTGATCGCCTGCGTCATGACCTTCGGCTTGATCACGCCATACATGTTCCTGCCGGTGGGTTTCGGCAATATCTTCCTCAATGAGATTCTGCTGGCCAACGTGGCCAAGAGTGGCGTCGACATCAGTGGCGTCAACGTCACCCACGCCATGGGTATTCCGGCGTTGGGCATGGTCTTCGGGTTGTTGCTGGCGTTTGTCAGCTACCGCAAGAAGCGCGTGTATGACCTGGAGAAGATCGAGCGGGTCGAGCAGGTGGCTGTCCAGTACAACCCGCTGACGTTGATGGTGGCAGGGCTGGCGATTGCCGCCGCCTTCATCATCCAGTTGCTGCTGGACTCGATGATTATCGGCGCGTTGGCCGGGTTCCTGATCTTCTCGGTATCGGGGGTGGTGCGCTGGCGCGAGACCGACGACCTGTTCACCGAAGGCATGAAGATGATGGCGATGATTGGTTTCATCATGATCGCCGCCTCCGGGTTCGCCGAGGTCATGAAGGCCACCGGCGAAGTGCAGACCCTGGTTGAGACGTCGGCGGCGTGGATCGGCCACAGCAAGGGCGTCGGCGCGTTGTTGATGCTACTGGTTGGGCTGCTGGTGACCATGGGCATCGGCTCGTCCTTTTCCACGGTGCCGATCCTGGCGGCGATCTTTGTGCCGCTGTGCGTGCAGTTGGGCTTCAGTCCATTGGCCATCGTCTGCATCGTCGGCACCGCCGGGGCCCTGGGCGACGCCGGTTCACCGGCCTCGGACTCGACCCTGGGCCCGACGTCGGGCCTGAACATCGACGGCCAGCATCACCATATCTGGGACACCGTGGTCCCGACTTTCCTGCACTACAACCTGCCGTTGCTGGCGTTTGGCTGGGTGGCAGCGATGGTGCTGTAAACCTTCGAACACACCTTCTGGAGGCGCTTGCGGCGTGCTCGCGAAAAACCTGAGCGCGCCGCATTTATTCAGGAAACCCGCGTCATCGTTGACGTCCATCGCGAGCAGGGCTCGCTCCTACAAGGTCTTGGGTGTGTGCCTAGAGGGATTGTGTAGGCGCGAGGGCCACCGTCAGTCTTTGTTCACATCCCGCATCAACAGCCCATATTGCAAGTCCACCGCATCCGGAATCGGCAGGTAGACGATGTGGCCGTCCCCCGGCGCCACTTCCAGCGGCTCGCCCTTGGCGTTCTGCAACTGCTGCAGGTCGAAGTGGAAGTTGCCCTTGGGGGTCATCAGTTCCATGTGGTCGCCCAGGGCAAAGCGGTTTTTCACCTTGACCTCGGCCAGGCGCTCACGGCGCTCGCCGGTCAGTTCGCCGACGAACTGCTGGCGGTCGCAGACCGAGCTGCCGTTCTGGTAGTTCTGGTACTCGTCGTGGACGTGGCGGCGCAGGAAACCTTCGGTGTAGCCGCGCTGGGCCAGGGACTCCAGGTCCGTCATCAGGCTGCGGTCGAACGGGCGGCCGGCCACGGCGTCGTCGATCGCGCGTCGGTAGACCTGGGTGGTACGTGCGCAATAGAAGTGCGACTTGGTCCGGCCTTCGATCTTCAGCGAATGCACGCCCATGTGCGTCAGGCGCTCCACGTGCTGCACGGCGCGCAGGTCCTTGGCGTTCATGATGTAGGTGCCGTGTTCATCTTCGAAGGCCGGCAGCAGTTCGTCCGGGCGATTGGCTTCCTGCAACAGGAACACCTGGTCGGTCGGTGTGCCGAGGCCCAGGGTCGGTTCCGGCGCAAACTGCTGGACGATCTCGCCCACGTTGTTTTCCGTCGCCGGCTGGGCTGAATACTTCCAGCGGCAGGCATTGGTGCAGGTGCCCTGGTTGGCATCGCGCTTGTTCAGGTAGCCCGACAGCAGGCAGCGCCCGGAATAGGCCATGCACAGCGCGCCGTGGACAAACACTTCCAGCTCCATGGCCGGTACCTGCTGACGGATCTCGGCGATTTCCTCCAGGGACAACTCACGCGAGAGGATGATCCGGCTCAGCCCCTGTTGCTGCCAGAACTCGACACTGGCCCAGTTCACGGTATTGGCTTGCACCGAAAGGTGGATCGGCATCTGCGGGAAATGCCGGCGCACCAGCATGATCAAGCCCGGGTCGGACATGATCAGCGCGTCCGGGGCCATGGCAATCACCGGTTCGAGGTCCTTGAGAAAGGTCTTGAGCTTGGCGTTGTGCGGGGCGATGTTGACCACCACGTAGAAGCGCTTGCCCTGGGCCTGGGCTTCGCTGATCCCGAGGGCCAGGTTGGCGTGATCGAACTCGTTGTTGCGCACCCGCAGGCTGTAGCGCGGCTGACCGGCATACACCGCATCGGCGCCATAGGCGAAGGCGTAACGCATGTTTTTCAGGGTGCCGGCGGGGGCGAGCAGTTCGGGTGTGGCGAGAGTCATGGTGGCGTCGATCGCAAAAGGGCGCGAGGGTAGGGCAGGTGCGCGGGGCGTTTATTGATCTGGATCTATGTTCGCTGAAGAAATCACGGCACTCGGGCGTTTCGTGGCTGACTAACCTGTAAGGCGCAGTCGGCGTCTATCAGACATGGATCGGACATGAACCACTCCTCGATACAGAACAAATCCCTGATGGTCCTGTTGGTCCTGGTCACCCTGGCGTTTATCTGGATTCTCCTGCCGTTCTACGGCGCGGTGTTCTGGGCGGTAATCCTGGGCATTGTGTTTGCCCCGTTGCAGCATCGGCTGCAGTTGAAATTTGGCTGGCAACGCAACCTGGTCTCGCTGTTTACCCTCAGCGTGTGCCTGGTGATTGCGATCTTGCCGGTGATCATCATCAGCGCCTTGCTGGTGCAGGAGGGGTCCACGCTCTACAAGAATATCGAGAGCGGCGAATTGGACATTGCCGGCTATCTGGCGCAGTTCAAGCACAGCCTGCCGCCGTACTTCCAGCACCTGTTGGATCGGTTCGGCATGGGCGACCTGAGTGGCCTGCGGGAAAAAATCGTCAAGGGTGCGATGCAGGGCAGCGAGTTCTTTGCCACCCAGGCGTTCAGCTTCGGTCAGGGCACGTTTGAGTTCGTGGTGAGTTTTTTCATCATGCTGTACCTGCTGTTCTTCTTTTTACGCGACGGCCCGGAGCTGGCGCGCAAGCTGCGCACGGCGGTGCCCCTTGAGGAGCATCAGAAACGCCGCCTGCAACTCAAGTTCAACCGCGTGGTGCGGGCCACGGTGAAGGGCAACCTGCTGGTGGCCGTCACGCAGGGCGCGCTGGGTGGGCTGATCTTCTGGTTCCTGGACATTCCCAGTGCGTTGCTCTGGGCAGTGTTGATGGCGTTTCTGTCGCTGTTGCCAGCGGTGGGGGCGGGGATTGTCTGGGCGCCCGTGGCGGCCTGGTTCCTGCTCAGCGGTGCGGTCTGGCAGGGGGTGGTCCTGGGGTTGTTCGGGGTGTTCGTGATTGGCCTGGTGGATAACGTGCTGCGCCCGATTCTGGTGGGCAAGGACACCAAGATGCCGGATTACCTGATCCTGATCTCGACCCTGGGCGGCCTGGCGGTTTTCGGGCTCAATGGTTTTGTCATTGGTCCGTTGATCGCCGCGCTGTTTATCTCCAGCTGGGCGCTGTACGTCGAAACCAAGCCGCGGGTGCAGTTGCCTTAAGCACTCAGGGTGATGCGTTGCGACAGGGCCTGGGCGGCGGGCAGCGAGGTCAGTGGACCACTGATGGCCTCGCCGTCCTGCACCAGGTACCAACAGGCGAGCAATCCCTGCTCCCTGAGGGGCGCGGGCACGGCGCTACCAATTACGGACATGATCTGAACCTTGGGCATAAGTACCTCCATCAATCGATGGAGGTACCTTACCGGTGCGCTGATTCTGCGGACAATCAACGCGCTCGATAGTGGACATTGACGGCGTTGGGGCGGTCAGTCGACGACCTGGTCGAGCATGTTCATCACTTCGTGTTCATTGAGCAGGCCTTTGCGCACCAGGTTCTCGGCCAGTAGGGAGAGAAACTTGGCACTGCGATGGCCCTCAAGGTGCTTGAGTTCGGTCAGCGCGCTATAGACCTTGCTGGAGGTGCAGAGTCCGACAACGCGGTGCGGGTTTTGCGTGGGCATAGAGGGTCGTCCTTGTTTTTATTAACCGTTTGTGACGGACAGAACAGAGCTTGCGGTTCTGCCATGACATAAATATGACACCTGGGCGACGCAAGCCAGGGTATTCGTCGGATCCATCATGCGCCATCTTGCCGCAGGCATTGTCCCGGCAGCGACCTTGGCGAGATTTACTCAGACATGGAATCGGCTGCAAAACGACAACAGGCCCCGTTGCGATGCGAGGCCTGTGGGTTTTATCCGCCAGCGATTACCAGCGCGGACCGTAGTACCGGGGTGGGCCGTAATAACCATGGGGTGGTCCGTAGTACACCGGCGCCGGGCGGTAGTAGATCGGTTGTTGCACATACACCGGCTGCGGCTGGTAGTAGACCGGCGGCGGTTGCTGGATGTACACCGGTTGCGGCTGGACGTAGACCGGTTGCTGGACATACACCGGGCGTTGCGAGTTGGCGATCACCGAGCCTGCGACCACGGCACCCACTACCGCGCCGACTGCCGCCGGCGCGCCCCATCCGTGGTAACCACCACCGTGGGCCTGAGCCTGTCCTGCGACAGCGAAGGCTCCGATCAGCATGGCAATTGCAGGGAGTTTACGGAGCATGATGGTTCCTCGTTGTGTCTCCCCGGCGCCTGGTTCTGCGATAGAGCCAGCAAGTGTCGCGGGGATACCTCTCAGACAACGTTTTTTGGCGAATTCACGAGGCGCCTGGGTAAATTTTGTGTAAGGTCTGTAGCGCCGTCCGGACCCGGCTACGCCAACAGGGCCGGGTACCTCGTCATGATTGATCAACGCTTGCGGGCTGGCTAATCCCGTTGGTCTGAAAGTGTTTAGCGAAGGAGTTCCACATGCTGATGAACCCGAACAAAGACACCCAACTGTGCATGTCATTGTCGGGGCGCCCCGGAAATTTCGGCCTGCGTTTCCACAACCATCTGTACGAGCAACTGGGCCTGAACTTCTACTACAAAGCGTTCAGCAGCCAGGACCTGCCGGGGGCGGTGGCCGGGATTCGGGCCTTGGGTATTCGCGGCTGTGGGGTGTCGATGCCGTTCAAGGAAGCCTGCATTGCCCTGGTCGATGAGCTGGATGCGTCGGCGGCGGCCATCGCCTCGATCAACACCATCGTCAACACCAACGGTCATCTCAAGGCCTACAACACCGACTACATCGCGATCGCACAACTGCTCAAGAGCCACGCGGTGCCCCAGGCATCGAGCTTTGCCTTGCGCGGCAGCGGTGGCATGGCCAAGGCCGTTGCCAGTGCCCTGCGCGATGGTGGCTATCGCAACGGCCTGATCCTGGCCCGCAACGAACACGCCGGGCGCGCCCTGGCCGACTCGCTGGGGTATCGCTGGCAAGCGGAACTGGGCGAGGAGCGCCCGCAGATGCTGATCAATGTCACGCCCATCGGCATGGCCGGTGGCAGCGAGGCCGAGCAGCTGGCGTTCCCGGCCGAGGTGATCGAGGGGGCGCAGACCGTGTTCGATGTGGTGGCGATCCCGTCGGAAACGCCGCTGATCGTGCAGGCTCGGGCGGCTGGCAAGCAGGTAATCACCGGCCTTGAAGTCATCGCCATCCAGGCGCTGGAGCAGTTTGTGCTGTACACCGGCGTTCGCCCCAGCGAAGCGCAATTCCAGCAAGCGGTAGCGTTTGCCCGCGCCTGACCAGGCAGCGGGGCAGGCTAGACAGGCCTGGCGGGGCTACTCGAGCCGGGCCAGGCGCTCCTCTAACGCGGCTATTCGCGCTTCCAGTTCTTCAAGGCGCTCCAGCGACACGCCGCTGGCACTGCCACGTTCCGCCGGGTTCTGGCGCGCTTCGAGGATCGCTTCGATGTCCGCCGGGTCGCCCAAGGCGTGCATGTAGCGGTCTTCGCGCTGGCCCGCCTGGCGCGGGATGAGCATCGCCAGACCCCGGGCGATCAGGCGTTCAAGTTGATGCACGACTTGCTCGGCATCTTCGAAGTCGTGCATGCGCCCGCTACGGGTCAGCAGTTCGTTGACCGTCTGCGGTCCGCGCAGGAACAACAAGCCACTGAGAATCACCTGGGCCGGCACCAGCTCCAGCGCCTTGTCCAGGCGATGTTCCCAGCGATCGGCGCGGCTGCCCATCACCAGTCGGGTGAAGCCGCGCCCTTCGAGGGCGCGCAGGCTCTGGCCGACCTGGCCCTGGCTCAGGTTCATCACCGGTTCGCGGCTGGTTTTCTGGTTGCAGGCGATGACCAGCGCATTGAGGGTCAGCGGGTAGGTTTCCGGGCTGGTGGCCTGTTTCTCGATCAAGGAGCCGAGGATGCGCAGCTCGGTGCTGCTCAGGCGCAAATCTTCGGTGGACGTCTCTGGTTCTGTGCTCATCGCGCTTTCCCTATGCAGTCGAAGCCGTCTAGCCTAATCCTTGCACAGTAAAAGACAAGCCGCACCGCGCCTCAGGCATGGCTATAATCGCGCCATCCTTCACAGCCCCACTCTCCAGCGAGACTGCCATGACTATTTCTCTGTACGCTGCATCCGTTCCGGTCTTCAAGCAAATGCTCAATGCCCTGAGCGATGTGCTGAACAAGGCCGAGGCCCATGCCACGGCCAAAAACATCGACCCAAATGCCCTGCTGCAGGCGCGCCTGTTCCCGGACATGTTCCCGCTGGTGCGTCAGGTGCAGATCGCCGTGGATTTTGCCAAGGGCGTTTCGGCCCGCCTGGCTGAAGTCGAGTTGCCGAAGTACGACGACAGCGAAGTGACTTTCGCCGAGCTGCAAGCGCTGATCGCCAAGGTCCTGGCGTTCATCGACGGCATCCAGCCTGCGCAGATCGATGGCAAGGAAGGTATCGAGATCGTTACCCGTCCGGGCACGCCGAAGGAAAAGCGCTTCAGTGGCCAGTCGTACCTGCTGACCTACGGCCTGCCGCAGTTCTTCTTCCACGTCACCACCACGTACGCGATCCTGCGTCACAACGGTGTGGAAGTCGGCAAGCGCGATTACATGGGCGCGTTCTAAACCCCCGCGCGACAAAAAAGCCCGCCCTGGTGAGAACCGGGGCGGGCTTTTTGTTGCGGCGGGTTTTAGGCGGTTTGTTCGCGGTTGGGTTCTTCGGCCATGCAGGCTGCGGCGGTGAAGAGCACATCGGTGGAGGAGTTCAGGGCAGTTTCCGCCGAGTCCTGCAACACGCCGATGATGAAACCGACGGCCACCACTTGCATGGCGATATCGCTGGGGATGCCGAACAGGCTGCAGGCCAGGGGAATCAGCAGCAGCGAGCCGCCGGCGACACCCGAGGCGCCACAGGCGCAGATGGCCGCGACAATGCTCAGCAGGATGGCGGTGGGGATGTCCACGGCAATACCCAGGGTGTGCACGGCCGCCAGGGTCAGCACGGTGATGGTGATCGCCGCGCCGGCCATGTTGATGGTGGCGCCCAGCGGGATGGAAACCGAGTAGGTGTCTTCATGCAGGCCCAGGCGCTTGCTCAACTCCAGGTTGACCGGGATGTTGGCTGCCGAGCTGCGGGTAAAGAAGGCGGTGATCCCGCTTTCGCGCAGGCAGGTCAGCACCAGCGGGTAGGGGTTGCGGCGCAGTTTCCAGTAGACGATGGCCGGGTTCATCACCAGTGCCACGAACAGCATGCAGCCCAGCAGCACGGCCAGCAGGTGCAGGTAGCCGACCAGCGCACCAAAGCCCGAGGTGGCCAGGGTCGAGGCCACCAGGCCAAAGATACCCAGCGGCGCAAAACGGATCACCAGGCGCACGATCAGGGTCACCCCGTTGGACAGGTCGCCCAGTACGGTGCGGGTGGTTTCGCCGGCATGGCGGATGGCCACGCCCATGCCGATGGCCCAGGCCAGGATGCCGATGAAGTTGGCGTTCATCAGCGCGCTGACCGGGTTGTCGACCACGCTCAGCAGCAGGCTCTGCAGGACTTCGCTGATCCCGCCCGGTGCGCTGATCGTCGCCTCGTGGGTCGCCAGCACCAGGTTCGATGGGAACAGGGTACTGGCCACCACCGCGACTGCTGCCGCGGCAAAGGTGCCCAGCAGATACAGGAACAGGATCGGGCGGATGTGGGTTTCCTGACCGTGCTTGTGGTTGGCGATCGAAGCCATGACCAGCACGAACACCAGGATCGGTGCGACGGCCTTGAGTGCCGAGACAAAGAGCTTGCCGATGAGCGCGGTGGACTTCGCCGCGTCAGGCGCAAGCAGGGCCAGGGCAATCCCGGCGATCAGGCCGATGACGATCTGGGTGACCAGGCTGGTGCGTTTGAGTCTTTGCAAGAGAGTAGGCGGGGCAGCAGTCATAACGGTATCTCTGATTTTTTTAGGGTGCCGTGAATCCATGGGGGCCGCCAGCAACACGGGGGCAGGCTGGCGGAACCGGCAGGCAACGCGAACTGTCCAGTCTTTCGCGGGCGCGGACTTTAGCACAGCGTAGGCCGTATCCTGCAGGCGTGTGACGATCTGACGCCAGCAGGTTCCGCGGTTCGGTGCGTGTTGCTGCGGTACGGGGACGCATTCTGTTAAGATTCGCCATCCTTTTTTTCATCTCTGTGCAGTGAGCCCCCGGGCTGTCGCTGGCGTTGTCGTTTTCTGGAGTTTTCCATGCTGTTGCCCATCCTGCTGTTGTCAGCCGCCGGATTTACCGTGCTGACCACGGAATTTGTCATTGTCGGGCTGTTGCCCTCGATTGCCCGCGATCTTGAGGTCAGTGTTTCCCAGGCGGGGCTGTTGGTGACCCTGTTCGCGTTTACCGTCGCCGCCTTTGGTCCGTTCCTGACCGCGTACTGTGCGCGGTTCGAACGTCGCCGGCTGTTTATCAGCGTGCTGATTCTGTTCGGCCTGGCCAATACCCTGGCGGCGCTGGCACCCAATATCGGGGTGATGGCCCTGGCTCGGCTGATACCCGCCCTGGGGTTGCCGGTGTTCTGGGCACTGGCCAGCGAAACGGCAGTGGACATTGTCGGGCCGCAGTACGCCGGCCGGGCGATTGCCAAGATCGGCTTCGGGATTGTCTGCGCCACGGTGTTCGGCATCCCCGTGGGCACGCTGATCTCGGATGCATTTGGCTGGCGCAGTGCGTTCGCCATCCTCGCGGTGATTGCCTTCGCCAAGGCCTTGCTGCTGTTTATCTACTTGCCCCGCACCGATCTGCACCTGCAACAGGTGAGCTTGCGCGCCCAGTTCAAGATCCTGCGCAGTCCGCTGATGCAAGGCCATGTGCTGTTGTCGATCCTGGTGTTCAGCGGCATGTTCACTGCCTACACCTACCTGGCCGACATCCTTGAGCGCCTGGCCGGTTTCAACGGCACGCTGGTGGGGTGGTGCCTGATGGGCTTTGGCGCAGTCGGCCTGATCGGCAATTCGCTGGGCGGACGCATGGTCGACCGTCATCCGCTGATCGCCTCGATGGTGTTTTGTGGCTTCATGATCGGCGGCATGGTGGCGCTGGTGCCGAGTATCCATTCGACACTCGGGCTGGCGGCGGCGATGGGCGTCTGGGGCGTGACCCAGGCGGCGCTGTTCCTGGTCAGCCATGTGCGCCTGATGAAGGCCGCACCTCAGGCGCCGGCCTTTGCCGCGTCATTGAACATCGCCGGGGCCAACCTGGGGATTGGCCTGGGTGCCCTGGTGGGCGGACGGGTGATCGACACCCTGGGGCTGGGTAGCCTGGGTTTTGCCGCGGCCGGGTTCATCCTGCTGTCGATCGTGCTGGCCCTGCTGCTGATGAAGTTCAAGGCCCCAGTGGCCTGCGCCTGAAGCCTTAGAGGCTGGTGAACAGCTCGCGCCCCCCTTCGGTAATGGCGACGATGCCCGGGTGCTTGACCTTGCGCTCCACTGAAATGGCGTAAAACGACTCTGTCACCGCGTCGGTCTGGCCGATCAGTTGCACGCCGTACTGACGTCGGACTTCATCGGCGATCACGCTGGGGCCGATGAAAATCCCGCTGCCGGATTGGCCAAATGCCTGCATCAGGGCGCTGTCATCGAACTCGCCGACAATCCGCGGCTGGATTTTCTGCTCGGCGAACCAGCGTTGCAAACGGCTGCGCACCACGGTTTCCTGGCCGGGAATCAGCAGTGGGGCGCCGTGCAGGCAGTGGGGGAAGTCGCTGCCGTAGCGTTGCGCGAGTTCCTGGGTGGCAAAAAAGCTGATGCCACATTCGCCGAGCTTCTGGCTGTAGCCCTTGATGTCCAGGTGCGAGGGCATGGGGCTGTCGGAAATCACCAGGTCCAGGCGCTGGATCGCCAGGTCGGCCAGCAACCGCTCCAGCTTGTCCTCGCGACAAGTGATGCGCAGCGGCTCGGTCAATTCCATGGTGGGCGCGATCAGGCGATAGACGATGGATTTGGGCACCACGTCCGCGACCCCGACCCGAAACACGATCTGCTGCTCATTGGGCTGGGCTCGCAGCAGGGCTTCCAGTTCACCCCCCAACTGAAACATCTGCTCGGCGTAGGGCAGGGCCTGGCGTCCGGCCTCGGTCAACTCCAGTTGACGCCCGACCCGACGAAACAGCTCGATGCCGTAGGTCTGTTCGAGCAGGCTGATCTGACCGCTGATGGTCTGTGGTGTCAGGTTCAGTTGTTCGCATGCGCGCACGATGCTGCCGGTCTTGGCCACGACCCAGAAGTAGTGCAATTGACGATAGTTGAGCATGGAGGGTGCCGATTCGTAAAAACCGAAGTATAGCCGCTAAAAATACGAATTTTCCTGAAGTGTTAGTCTGCTTAGAATGCCTCGCTATCGACGGGCCGCTGATACGGCCGTCTCTGTTCTAACGAGGAAAACCATGATGACATTCAAGACCCTGACGGCAGCGTCCGTGCTGGCCGTTTCCGCACTGCTGTTGACGGGCTGTGACCAGGCCGAGAAAAGTGCCCAGCAATTGATGGGCAAGGCGGCCGAATCGGCCAAGCTGGCGATTGATGAGACCCACAAGGCGGCGGAACAGGCACTGAGCGATGCCACCGGTAATATTATTGGCAAAAAAGACAGCCCGGCCGATAGCGATAAAGAAGAAAGTTCGTCGCAGGAAATCTAATCCGTCTAACACCGAGTCAGGACTGACCCATGGAATACCTTTTACAACTCGCTGCAAGCCCCACCGCCTGGGTCGCCCTGGCTACCCTGATCGTCATGGAAATCGTGCTCGGCATCGATAACCTGATCTTCATTTCGATCCTGACCAACAAACTGCCGGAGCAGCATCGGGCCAAGGCGCGCCGGATCGGTATCAGCATGGCCCTGGTGCTGCGCCTGGGCCTGTTGAGCACCATCGCCTTCATCGTGCAGTTGACGACGCCGGTGATCGAGGTGCTAGGCCACGCGTTCTCCTGGAAAGACATGATCCTGATCGCCGGTGGTCTGTTCCTGTTGTGGAAGGCCACCACGGAAATCCACCACAGTATGGACCCGGCGCCGGATGATCCGATGTCGAAAACCTCTGGCGTGACCTTGGGTTTTGCCGCGGCTATCGGCCAGATCCTGATGCTCGACCTGGTGTTCTCCATCGACAGCATCATCACCGCCGTCGGCATGACCGAGCATTTGCCGATCATGATCATCGCGGTGCTGGTGTCGGTGTTGGTGATGTTGTTGGCGGCTGAGCCTCTGGCCAAGTTCATCAATGAAAACCCGACCGTGGTAATGCTGGCCCTGGGCTTCTTGATCATGATCGGCATGACCCTGATCGCCGAAGGTTTTGGCGCCCACGTACCAAAAGGTTACGTCTATGCGGCGATGGCGTTCTCGGCGGCAATCGAGGTGCTGAACATGCTGTCGCGTCGGGCCCGGCAGAAGAAGGCGGCCGAACAGGCGTAACGTCTGAAGGCAGTGATCAACGGTCGTCTGCACCCAGGGTGCAGGCGGCCGTTTTGTTTTGTGGGGGGAAGTACCGTTCAGTGGGCAGAGGCGTGGGGTTGCTCGGGTTTGTGCTCTGGCGCCGGGGCTTGTGGCGTACGGTAGGCGTGGTGATGCCGGCGGGTTATGCGCAATACGCCCCACAGCATGGCCGCCGCTACGGCCAGCCAGCCAATGATCAGCAGCACAACGGTGGTGGTCAGGCTCATCAGTGCCTCCTTGTTGCCCTGCATCGGGCACATGCTTGTCGCAGGTGTCAGTCTAGCTGCTGTGATGTTGCAGGCTATTGACCAATGGTCGTGAGTCTCCAACCAGTTTGCTCTATCAGCCGCAGCCGACTGCCGTTTAAGGCTATACCGCTGCTATGATCAGCGGCGAAGCCGGGACGCTGACCGCCCGGCACCTGAACAAGTGAGTGATGATGTTGCCGGTACTTCCTCGATTTCGCTTTGCCTTGCTGGCTACGGCCTGCGTCTTGAGCCTGGCCGGGTGTGCCGGCACTGTGCAACCGGAAATCAAGCGTCTGCCCGAGCGTGTCGAGCTCAGCGGCCGCTTCTACCGGGGCGACGCCTACCAGGGTGGCCCGCAGACGTTGGCCAGCCTGCTGTCGCAGCAAGGCGTGACGATTACCCCGGGATTGCTGGAAAAACCCCTGCATTTGCCCGGCGCCGAGGCGCAGTTGCAACACAACATGCAGAAACTGGCCCGCGAATACGGGATGGTGGTCTATCCGCTGGACAGCAATCTGCCAGCACTGTTGACCCAGGTGGCCGCTGGTTACCCGGTGTGGCTGCGCTACACCGAGGGTTCGGCATTCTGGAAGGCGCCGAGGTATGCCTTGCTGGCCGGCTACAACCGGCAGAAGCAAACGGTACTGTTGCGCTCGGGCTTGGAAAAGCGCCTGTTGATGGACTTCAGGTCCTTTGAGTCGGCTTTTCAAAGCGCAGGGGGGTGGGCCGTGCTGGTACAGGCGCCGACGCAGATACCGGCCAAGGTCGATCGCCAGCGCTGGTTGCAGGCGGCCAATGAGCTGAGCCAGGCAGGACGGGAAGAGGCGGCAGCCCAGGCGATCCAGGCATTGAATAGCCAGAAATGAAAAACGGCGCCCTTGGCGCCGTTTTGCTGTGGGGCGGATCAATCCGCCGTTTGTGCCACGCCGCTCTGGCGGCTCTTGAGGTTCTTGTCGGCCTTGTACTGCAAGGCCACCGCAGGCACCGTGCTGCTCTTGCCGGTTTCGACCCATTGGCGGATCCGGCTGGCGTCGGCGAAGTGCGTGTATTTGCCGAAGGCATCGAGGATCACCAGCGATACCGGGCGCCCCCCCATCTGGGTAATCAGCACCAGGCAATGGCCCGCTTGGTTGGTAAACCCGGTCTTGGTCAACTTGATGTCCCAATTATCTTTGCGCACCAGGTGATCGGTGTTGTGAAAGCCCAGGGTGTAGTTGGGCTTGCGGAACGCCACGGTCTTTTCCTTGGTGGTGCTCAGTTCGCTCAGCAGTGGGTACTTGCGTGCCGCTTGCACCAGTTTGCTCAGGTCGCGGGCGGTGGAGACGTTGCTGGTCGACAGACCGGTGGGTTCGACATAGTGGGTGCTGGTCATGCCCAGCGCCTTGGCCTTGGCGTTCATGGCCGCGATAAAGGCCGCATAGCCGCCCGGGTAGTGGTGGGCCAGGCTCGCGGCGGCACGGTTTTCCGAGGACATCAGGGTGATCAGTAGCATTTCCCGGCGTGGCAGCTCGCTACCAATCTTGACCCGCGAGAACACGCCTTTCATTTCCGGGGTGTCGCTGATCGACACGGAAATGTATTCCTCCATGTTCTGTTTGGCTTCCAGCACCACCATGCCGGTCATCAATTTGGTAACCGAGGCGATGGGCACCACCACGTCCGGGTTGCTGGCGTAGATCAGCTTGTTGGTCTGCAGGTCGATCAGCATGGCGCTGCCGGAGGCGATATGCAGTTTCGAGGTGTCGCGAGGTACCGCTGTGGTTTCTGCCGCGCTGACGCTTGGCGTCATGACAGTGCCTGAAAATGCCAAGAAGAGACTCAGGATAGAAAGACGGATTTTCACGCGAGTGGACTCGATAAATGTGGGGATGCCGTTGTGCAACGGGCTTTTTTCAGAAAAGCGTTACATTTTATGAGCGTAGCTGAGGAACTGTCGAATGTTCTTCGCTGGGCAGCGCAAAGCCCTTGTTTTGGAGCAAAAAACAGGGTTATTCGACGAGTAGCCGCTGGCGGGGCCGGAAACGACAAACCCCGCCAAAGGGCGGGGTTTGCGTTTTAAGGCACTCGTTTGAGCCCTGACTCAGCCGTGCAGGGTTTCCGCGGCATACAGGGTGTTTTCCAGCAGGCAGGCACGGGTCATCGGGCCGACGCCGCCTGGTACTGGGGTGATCCAGCCAGCGCGGGGCAGGGCGGTTTCGTAGATCACGTCGCCGACCAGTTTGCCGTCGTCCTGGCGGTTGATGCCGACGTCGATCACGATCGCGCCTTCCTTGATCCATTCGCCCTTGACCAGGCCCGGCTTGCCGGCGGCCACTACCACCAGGTCGGCGCGGCCGACGTGGCCGGCCAGGTCCTTGGTGAAGCGGTGGGTCACGGTCACGGTGCAGCCGGCCAGCAACAGTTCCATCGCCATCGGGCGACCGACAATGTTGGATGCGCCGACAATCACTGCGTCCATCCCGTAGAGATCGGCCCCGGTGCTTTCCAGCAGGGTCATGATGCCTTTAGGGGTGCACGGGCGCAGCAGGGGGATGCGCTGGGCCAGGCGACCGACGTTATAAGGGTGGAAACCGTCGACGTCTTTGTCCGGACGAATGCGCTCCAGCAGTTTGGAGGCGTCCAGGTGTTCGGGCAGAGGCAGTTGCAGTAGCACGCCGTCGATGTTCGGGTCTTCATTGAGACGGTCGATCAGGTCGGTCAGGGCTTGCTGGGTGGTGTCAGCGGGCAGGTCGTAGGCTTGGGAGAGGAAGCCGACCTCTTCACAGTCTTTACGCTTGTGCGAGACATAAACCTGAGAGGCGGGATCGCTGCCGACCAGGATCACCGCGAGGCCTGGCGTGCGCAGACCTTGCTGGCGACGCTCGGCAACACGTTTGGCGATCTGCTGGCGCAGGCTGGCGGCGATCGATTTGCCGTCGATTAGTTGTGCAGTCATTGCGCGTGATTAACCATCGAGAGGGGGAAGAAAAGAGAGCGCATTCTCGCATGCCAGGACGTGAGGGCAAAGGCGCTTGGTCTGCAAATTCCCCTAAGCCCTTTAATTAAATGAATTTTTCTCAAAAATCATTTGACGACCTGTAGGTGGCTCTATACTATTCGTCGCACTTGTCGGGCACAGCCTAGCACTGGTTAAGAAGGTCAAGCGGAATCAACATTCTGCAAGACTGGAAAGCACTTAGTTTGTAGTCCTCCAAGAGTACAGATTAATAAGGCGCCCGTAGCTCAGCTGGATAGAGCATCCGCCTTCTAAGCGGATGGTCGCAGGTTCGAGTCCTGCCGGGTGCGCCATTAGGCAGCTTTGGCACAAGTAACGCGATATGGTGGGCGTAGCTCAGTTGGTAGAGCACGGGATTGTGACTCCCGTTGTCGTGGGTTCGATCCCCATCGTCCACCCCATATTTCGAAAGGCGCCAGATTAACAGTCTGGCGCCTTTGCTTTAAAGGCTTCAACTCGCGGATGTGGTGGAATTGGTAGACACACTGGATTTAGGTTCCAGCGCCGCGAGGCGTAAGAGTTCGAGTCTCTTCATCCGCACCAAATAAAGCTTCATTCATGCCGGTTGGCATGGGCGGGGCTCAACGAAGAAGTGATTTGGCTTCTTTGTTACGCAATATGGTGGGCGTAGCTCAGTTGGTAGAGCACGGGATTGTGACTCCCGTTGTCGTGGGTTCGATCCCCATCGTCCACCCCATATTTCGAAAGGCGCCAGATTTAACAGTCTGGCGCCTTTTTTGTTTTTGCTGGCTAGAAAGTTCAGCGGCTGCGGGTTTTGGGCTGCTGGGGCAGGGCGTTTTGTCGTATTTATGTTTCTCGATGATGCTGCGCTGCCCGCCGGTCCTGCTCGCGGGATTGGCTGTCGGGGTTGTGGCCCGTCGCCTCTTCTATATAAGGAGGGGGTGGCGCAGAGCCCTGGCGTGATTGGCTGTATTTGCCATTGGGGCGAGTTGCTTTGGTGTATCCGCCCTTATAAATTGCCTGCTGCTTTTTTACCCGTTCTCAGTAGGGTGACTTCTTGAGTTTGACCCACTAGAATGCATGCCCTTGATTCTGGGGTCGGAAACGGCCGGCTAACGTCTGTGCAACGAGGAATATCCATGCAAGTTTCTGTTGAAAATACTTCTGCTCTTGAGCGCCGCATGAGCGTCACCGTGCCGGCTGAGCGCATCGAGACTCAGGTCAACAAGCGTCTGCAGCAGACTGCCCAAAAGGCCAAGATTGCTGGCTTCCGTCCAGGCAAAGTGCCAATGAGCGAAATCAAGCGCCGTTTCGGTGCTGATGCTCGCCAGGAAGCTGTAGGCGACGTGATCCAGTCCTCCTTCTACGAAGCTGTGGTTGAGCAGAAGCTGAACCCGGCAGGTTCGCCATCGATCGAGCCAAAATCGCTCGAAGCTGGCAAAGACCTGGAATACGTTGCTGTGTTCGAAGTGTTCCCTGAGTTCACCGTTGCCGGTTTCGAGTCCATCGCAGTCGAGCGCCTGAGCGCTGACGTGGCAGACGCCGATCTGGACAAGATGCTGGACATCCTGCGCAAGCAGAACGTGCGTTACGAAGCAGTCGATCGCGCTGCGCAGAACGACGACCAACTGAACATCGATTTCGTTGGCAAGGTTGACGGTGAAGTGTTCGCCGGTGGTTCCGCCAAGGGTACTCAGCTGGTGCTGGGTTCCGGCCGCATGATCCCGGGCTTCGAAGAAGGCCTGGTCGGCGCCAAGGCAGGCGAAGAGCGCGTTCTGAACCTGACCTTCCCGGAAAACTACCAGAACCTGGACCTGGCTAACAAAGCAGCCGAGTTCACCGTGACCGTGAACACCGTTTCCGAGCCGAAACTGCCTGAACTGACCGAAGAATTCTTCGCCCAGTTCGGTATCAAAGAGTCTGGCATCGACGGTTTCCGCGCCGAAGTTCGTAAGAACATGGAGCGCGAGCTGCGTCAGGCGATCAAATCCAAGGTCAAGAATCAGGTAATGGACGGTCTGCTGGCCGCCAACCCGATCGAAGTGCCAAAGGCCCTGCTGGAGAACGAAGTGAACCGTCTGCGCGTGCAGGCTGTTCAGCAGTTCGGTGG
The DNA here is from genome assembly GCF_014236655.1 of Pseudomonas kielensis. Taxonomy (GTDB): domain Bacteria; phylum Pseudomonadota; class Gammaproteobacteria; order Pseudomonadales; family Pseudomonadaceae; genus Aquipseudomonas; species Aquipseudomonas kielensis. The sequence goes on along the minus strand of NZ_JACMYG010000017.1, from coordinate 64,861 downwards.
CAACATCAAGCCTGATCAACTGCCTGCCGAGCTGTTCGAAGAACAAGCCAAGCGTCGCGTTGTGCTGGGTCTGGTCGTGGCTGAAGTGGTCAAGCAATTCGACCTCAAGCCTGACGAAAACCGCGTACGTGAACTGATCCAGGAAATGGCTTCGGCCTACCAGGAGCCAGAAGCAGTAGTGTCCTGGTACTACAAAAACGACGAGCAGCTGAACGAAGTTCGTTCGGTTGTGCTGGAAGAGCAAGTTGTGGATACTGTTCTGCAGAAAGCTAGCGTGACCGACAAATCGGTCTCTTACGAAGAAGCGGTCAAGCCGGTAGAAGCTCCAAAAGCCGACTGATTGTTTTTGCGTTAGAAGCACACACATAAGCCAGCCTTCGAGCTGGCTTATGCGTATTCAAGACATAACTATTTGGGAGTGACTGCAGAGCATGTTCCGTAATTCGTATATTCAGCAGAACTCTGATATCCAGGCCGCAGGCGGCCTGGTCCCGATGGTTGTCGAGCAGTCTGCTCGTGGCGAACGCGCCTATGACATCTACTCGCGCCTCCTCAAGGAGCGGGTGATCTTTCTGGTTGGTCCGGTAGAGGACTACATGGCCAACCTGATCTGTGCGCAGCTGCTGTTCCTTGAAGCGGAAAACCCGGACAAGGACATCCATCTCTATATCAACTCCCCGGGCGGTTCGGTGACAGCGGGCATGTCGATCTACGACACCATGCAGTTCATCAAGCCAAACGTGTCGACTACCTGTATCGGTCAAGCGTGCAGCATGGGTGCATTCCTGCTGACGGCCGGTGCTGCCGGCAAGCGTTATTGCCTGCCGAACTCGCGTGTGATGATTCACCAGCCACTGGGTGGTTTCCAGGGCCAGGCCTCGGATATCGAAATCCATGCCAAGGAAATCCTCTTCATCCGTGAGCGTCTCAATACGCTGATGGCCAAGCATAGCGGGCACACGCTGGAAGAAATCGAGCGTGACACCAACCGCGATAACTTCATGAGTGCAGAAGCCGCACGTGAGTACGGCCTGATCGACGAAGTGATTGCCCAGCGCCCAGCTTAAAAATAAGCAGCTCAAAATAGGCTTGGTGGGCTGGTCTGATCACCGGCGGGCTTGAAAAAGCCCGCAATAGCCTTCATCTTGTGTTGCAAGCCTATCGGATTTGGATCGAACGAATGACTGACACCCGCAACGGCGAGGACAACGGCAAGCTGCTCTATTGCTCCTTCTGTGGCAAAAGCCAGCATGAAGTGCGCAAATTGATTGCCGGCCCCTCGGTCTTTATCTGCGACGAGTGCGTCGACCTGTGCAATGACATCATCCGTGAGGAGGTGCAGGAAGCCCAGGCCGAGAGCAGCGCGCATAAATTGCCTTCGCCTAAAGAAATCAGCGGCATCCTTGATCAATATGTGATTGGTCAAGAACGTGCGAAAAAGGTTCTGGCCGTAGCGGTATACAACCACTACAAGCGCCTGAACCAGCGTGACAAGAAGAATGACGACGTCGAACTCGGCAAGAGCAACATCTTGCTGATCGGCCCGACAGGCTCGGGTAAAACCCTGCTTGCCGAAACCCTGGCTCGTCTGCTGAATGTGCCGTTCACCATCGCTGACGCGACCACCCTCACCGAGGCGGGTTACGTGGGCGAAGATGTCGAGAACATCATTCAGAAGCTGTTGCAGAAGTGCGATTACGACGTAGAGAAAGCTCAAATGGGCATCGTCTACATCGATGAAATCGACAAGATTTCGCGCAAGTCTGACAACCCGTCCATCACCCGGGATGTTTCCGGTGAGGGCGTGCAGCAAGCCTTGCTCAAGTTGATCGAAGGCACGGTCGCTTCCGTTCCACCTCAAGGTGGTCGCAAGCATCCGCAGCAGGAATTCCTGCAGGTCGACACCCGTAACATCCTGTTCATCTGCGGTGGTGCATTCTCCGGTCTGGAAAAGGTTATTCAAAACCGTTCCACCAAGGGCGGCATCGGTTTCAACGCAGAAGTTCGCAGCAAGGAAGAAGGCAAGAAAGTCGGTGAATCCCTGCGTGAAGTCGAACCTGACGATCTGGTCAAGTTCGGTCTGATCCCGGAATTCGTTGGCCGTCTGCCGGTGCTGGCGACGCTGGACGAGCTCGACGAGGCTGCGCTGATGCAGATCCTCACCGAGCCAAAAAATGCTCTGACCAAACAGTATGCCAAGCTGTTCGAGATGGAAGGCGTTGATCTGGAGTTCCGCTCCGACGCCCTAAAGTCGGTCGCCAAACGCGCACTGGAACGCAAGACCGGTGCCCGTGGATTGCGTTCGATCCTCGAAGGTGTGCTGCTCGACACTATGTACGAAATCCCCTCGCAGTCCGAGGTGAGTAAAGTAGTGATCGATGAAAGCGTTATAGAAGGCAAGTCCAAGCCACTGTATATCTACGAAAACAGTGAGCCGGCTGCCAAGGCAGCGCCAGACGCGTAAGCGTCGCACTGCTGGATAAAGAAGGGGCCTTCGGGCCCCTTTGCTTTTGTACGGGCTGTTGCCGGCTGCGATCTTTATCGAGCTCTGCTAATCAGCTTGTTTTTTTGCAAGGCAGCCCCCATCTTGGTTTCAAGCTTACTTCCATCTGTTTACGGCCTTATGGCCGCCGTAGAGGCGAAATCATGAAGACAACCATCGAATTGCCTCTCCTGCCATTGCGTGATGTCGTGGTTTATCCGCACATGGTTATCCCGCTGTTCGTGGGGCGCGAGAAATCTATCGAAGCCCTCGAGGCCGCGATGACGGGCGACAAGCAGATTCTGCTGCTGGCCCAGAGAAACCCTGCCGACGACGATCCCGGAGAAGACGCGCTGTACCGCGTCGGGACCATCGCCACCGTGCTGCAACTGCTCAAGCTGCCTGATGGCACCGTCAAGGTGCTGGTCGAGGGTGAGCAACGTGGTGCTGTCGAGCGTTTCATTGAAGTGGACGGCCACTGCCGTGCCGAAGTTTCCCTGATCGACGAAGTCGACGCGCCAGAGCGCGAGTCGGAAGTGTTCGTTCGCAGTTTGCTGTCGCAGTTCGAACAATACGTTCAACTGGGCAAGAAAGTCCCTGCCGAAGTCCTGTCGTCGCTCAACAGCATCGACGAGCCAGGCCGCCTGGTCGATACGATGGCCGCGCACATGGCGCTGAAAATCGAGCAGAAGCAGGAAATCCTCGAGATCCTCGACCTGTCGGCCCGTGTCGAACACGTGCTGGCGTTGCTGGATGCGGAAATCGACCTGCTGCAGGTCGAAAAACGTATTCGTGGCCGGGTCAAGAAACAAATGGAGCGCAGTCAGCGCGAGTACTACCTGAATGAGCAGATGAAGGCCATTCAGAAAGAGCTCGGCGACAGCGAAGAGGGCCACAACGAAGTCGAAGAGCTGAAAAAACGCATTGATGCCGCCGGCCTGCCAAAAGATGCTCTGGCCAAGGCCTTGGCTGAGCTGAACAAGCTCAAGCAAATGTCGCCAATGTCGGCAGAAGCGACCGTGGTGCGCACCTACATCGACTGGCTGGTCCAGGTGCCGTGGAAAGCGCAGAGCAAAGTCCGCCTGGACCTGGCCCGTGCCGAAGACATTCTCGACGCCGACCACTATGGTCTGGAAGAAGTCAAAGAACGGATCCTCGAATACCTCGCCGTGCAAAAGCGCGTGAAGAAAATTCGTGGTCCGGTACTGTGCCTGGTCGGTCCTCCTGGGGTAGGTAAAACTTCCCTGGCGGAGTCGATTGCCCACGCCACCAACCGTAAATTTGTTCGTATGGCCCTGGGTGGCGTGCGTGACGAAGCGGAAATTCGTGGTCATCGCCGTACTTACATCGGTTCGATGCCAGGAAGATTGATTCAAAAGATGACCAAAGTGGGCGTGCGCAACCCGCTGTTCCTGCTCGATGAAATCGACAAGATGGGCAGCGACATGCGAGGCGATCCGGCATCGGCTTTGCTGGAAGTGCTCGACCCCGAGCAGAACCACAATTTCAACGATCACTACCTGGAAGTCGATTACGACCTCTCGGATGTGATGTTCCTGTGCACCTCGAACTCGATGAACATTCCCGCGGCGCTGCTCGACCGTATGGAAGTGATCCGCCTGCCGGGTTACACCGAAGACGAGAAGATCAACATCGCGGTCAAATACCTCTCGCCGAAACAGATCCAGGCCAACGGCCTGAAAAAGGGCGAGCTGGAATTCGAAGCTGAAGCGATCCGCGACATCATCCGTTACTACACCCGCGAAGCCGGTGTGCGTGGGCTGGAGCGCCAGATTGCCAAGGTCTGCCGCAAGACTGTCAAAGAGCACGCGTTGGAAAAACGCTTCTCGGTGAAGGTCACGGCCGACATGCTCGAGCACTTCCTGGGCGTGCGCAAATTCCGCTACGGCCTGGCCGAGCAGCAGGATCAGGTGGGCCAAGTGACGGGCCTGGCGTGGACCCAGGTGGGCGGTGAATTGCTGACTATCGAAGCGGCCGTGGTGCCGGGCAAGGGTCAACTGATCAAGACCGGTTCGCTGGGCGATGTGATGGTCGAATCGATCACCGCTGCGCTGACGGTCGTACGTAGTCGGGCCAAGAGCCTGGGGATTCCCCTGGACTTCCATGAGAAGCGCGACACCCACATCCACATGCCGGAAGGGGCTACGCCCAAAGACGGTCCTAGTGCGGGTGTAGGCATGTGCACGGCGTTGGTGTCGGCACTGACCGGGATCCCGGTGCGGGCGGATGTCGCCATGACCGGCGAAATCACCCTGCGCGGTCAAGTCCTGGCCATCGGCGGCCTGAAGGAAAAACTGCTGGCGGCACATCGCGGCGGGATCAAGACGGTGATCATTCCTGAAGAGAACGTACGCGATTTGAAGGAAATTCCCGACAACATCAAGCAAGATCTTCAGATTAAACCGGTTAAATGGATTGACGAGGTCCTGCAAATTGCGCTGCAATACGCGCCGGAGCCCTTGCCCGATGTGGCTCCCGAGATAGTTGCAAAGGATGAAAAACGCGAGTCTGACTCTAAGGAAAGAATTAGCACGCATTAGTACGTATTAGCCTGGGGGGCTTCCTTGACAGCTTTTTAGAGCCCTTGTTATAAAGCGGCTCTTAAGTGTCTGTAGGCCATTCAGCACTCGTTTTTGCTTTCACCAAAAAACTTAGAATCATCTCAAATAGATATAAGGGGACTTAGAGTGAACAAGTCGGAACTGATTGATGCTATCGCTGCATCCGCTGATATCCCGAAAGCTGCTGCTGGCCGTGCGCTGGACGCTGTAATCGAATCCGTCACTGGTGCCCTCAAGGCCGGCGACTCTGTAGTTCTGGTAGGTTTCGGTACTTTCTCCGTGACTGACCGTCCAGCTCGTATCGGTCGCAACCCACAGACCGGTAAGACTCTGGAAATCGCTGCTGCCAAAAAGCCAGGCTTCAAAGCCGGTAAAGCACTGAAAGAAGCTGTCAACTAAGCCTCACTCGGTTTTTTGCCTATCCGGGTCGGGGTCATGCCTGACATGGCAGCGGGGCGGTAGTACGGGCGATGGGAATATTGCCTGGCACGCCGGGGATCGCGGGTTCGAGCCCCGACCGCTCCGCCAGTTACGAGAAGGCGCATCCTCGGATGCGCCTTTCTTCTATCCGGATTCTACCCACGCTCCACGGTTGCCTAATTTTGAAGTTCAACCGTTTCTGGGGGACGCATGCTGCAAAATATCAGGGACAATTCACAAGGCTGGATTGCCAAGACTATTATCGGGGTCATCGTTGCACTGATGGCCTTGACCGGTGTCGATGCCATTTTCCAGGCCTCCTCTTCGAAGAACGAAGTGGCCAAGGTCAATGGTGAAGAAATCAGCCAGAACGAGCTGAGCCAGGCGGTTGATATGCAACGCCGCCAACTCATGCAACAGCTGGGCAAGGACTTCGACGCCTCCTTGCTGGATGAAAAAATGCTGCGCGAATCGGCCCTCAAGGGCCTGATCGATCGCAAACTGCTGCTGCAAGGCGCCCATGATTCGAAGTTCGCTTTCTCCGAAGCGGCTCTGGACCAGGTGATCCTGCTGACACCTGAATTCCAGGTCGACGGCAAGTTCAGTGCCGAGCGTTTTGACCAGGTAGTTCGTCAGTTGGGCTACAGCCGCCTGCAGTTCCGCGAGATGCTGGCTCAGGAAATGCTGATCGGCCAATTGCGTGCCGGCCTGGCAGGCAGCGGTTTTGTCACCGATGCCCAGGTACTGGCCTTCGCCCGTCTGGAAAAACAGACCCGTGATTTCGCGACCCTGACCGTCAAGGCTGATCCTGCCTCGGTCAAGCTGACCGATGCCGAGGTCAAGGCTTACTACGACGAGCACGCCAAGGAATTCATGACCCCTGATCAGGTAGTCATCGACTATCTGGAACTGAAGAAGTCCTCCTTCTTCGACCAGGTCACCGTGAAAGACGAAGCGCTGCAGGACGCCTATCAGAAAGAAATCGCCAACCTGGCCGAACAACGCCGGGCTGCGCACATTCTGATCGAAGTCAACGACAAGGTGACCGAGGCGCAAGCCAAGGCCAAGATCGAAGAGCTGCAAGCGCGCCTGGCCAAGGGTGAAAGCTTCGAGGCCTTGGCCAAGGAGTTCTCCCAGGATCCAGGTTCGGCTGCCAATGGCGGTGACCTGGGTTACGCAGGCCCAGGCGTCTATGACCCGGACTTTGAAACAGCGCTGTACGCGCTTGACAAAGACCAGGTCTCGGCGCCGGTTCGCTCCAGCTTTGGTTACCACCTGATCAAGTTGCTGGGCGTCGAAGCGCCAGAAGTGCCGAGCTTTGCCAGCCTCAAGGACAAGCTGACCCGCGACCTGAAAACCCAGCAAGTGGAACAGCTGTTCGTCGAGGCGACCAAGCAACTGGAAGACTCCTCGTTCGAATCCTCCGACCTGGCCCAGCCAGCGGCCGATCTGAAGTTGACCGTACACACTTCCGCGCCGTTCGGCCGTGAAGGTGGCGAAGGTGTTGCGGCCAACCGTGCCGTGATCACTGCAGCGTTCAGTCCGGAAGTGCTGGATGAGGGTGCCAACAGCACCGCCATCGAACTGGATCCGGAAACCGTGATCGTGCTGCGCGCCAAAGAGCATCGCAAACCTGAGCAACTGCCTCTGGCGAGCGTTGAAACAGCGATTCGTGCGCAACTGGTCAAGGAGCACGCCAGTGCTGCGGCCAAGACCAAGGCCGAGGAGCTGGTAACCAGCCTTCGCGACGGCAAGACGGCGATCGACAGCCTGGGCTGGAAAGTCACCGAAGCGGCCACCCGTGGTCAGGAAGGTGTCGAACCTGCCGTGCTGCAAGCCTTGTTCCGCATGCCCAAGCCTGCTGCCAAGGACAAGCCGAGCTTCGATAGCGTGACCCTGCCTGACGGCAGCCTGGTGATCGTGCGCCTCAATGGGGTGAACGAAGCTGCAGCGCCAACTGACGAGGAGAAGGCCGAGTACCGCCGCTTCCTCGCTTCGCGTGTCGGCCAGCAAGACTTTGCTGCCTACCGCAAGCAGTTGGAAAGCGAGGCCGACGTCAAGCGTTACTGATAGCTGACTGACGCGTACAGCTGCAAACAAAAACCCCGGCCACCAGGCCGGGGTTTTTTATTGTTCATCTGTTCATCGGTCACCTGAGTGCGCGACTTTTCCGGCAAACGATGGTCAGTAGAGGGGTCAGGTGTACAAGTCACTAATCCATGCGCCGTCACAGGGTGAACTGTTGCACAATACGCCCCGTACCGATTTCCTCAGGATGTTCAATGTTCACATCATTCCCTATGCGTACCGCGGGACTGGCGCTGGTGCTGGCTGCCGCAGCCGGTTGCGCGAAGGACCAAGCCATTTATGAGCATGAGAACTTCGACGACTCCGGAACCTTCTCGCGCAAATACCCGGTGACCGACACCGCGTCCTGTGAAGCCGCCCGCCGGGCGTTGCTGAGCCAGGGCTATATCATCACCAGTTCCGACCCGAAACTGATCAGCGGCCACAAAAGCTTCCAGCAGACCGGCGACACCCACATGGAGATCAGCTTCAGCGTGGTGTGCGCCGAAGACAGCAGCCATCACGCGACCATGTTTGCCAACGCCTTGCAGGACCGCTATGCGTTGAAGAAGACCAACAACTCCGCCAGCCTCGGCGTCGGCGTGTTGGGGTCGGTGTCGATGCCGATCGGCTCCTCCGATGATTCGATGGTCAAGGTTGCGAGCGAGACGGTCACCTCGGGCAAGTTCTATGAGCGCTTTTTTGCCCTGGTGGAATTGTTCCTGCCACCGGATGTGAAGAAAGCCGCCCATATCACCGAGAAGCCCAAGACTGACCTCGGTGTGCCGGAAGCCAAGCTCGCGCCGGTCGCGCCGACGCCTGCCGCAGAACCTGCGCCAATGCCTGCCGCCGAACCTGTGGTCCCCGCCATGCCTGAGCCGGCACCGGCTGCACAGGCCGCCTCCGAGCCGGTAGCACCGCCGCCCGAAGCCGCACCGATCACGCCCGAGAAGGCCATCGAAGCCGCCCCTCAGGCCGCCCCGCAACCTTCGCCGCAGCCGGTACCGGAACCTGTGCCAGAAACCGCGCCTACAGTGACCCCACCCCCGGCCAACCCTGATTCGCTGCCTGCCCCGAGCGAGCCGATCACGCCCATGCCGTCCTCCGGCCAGTAACCCGTCCGCCAGTGCTGCGGCCCCTCTTGGGGTAACGCAGCCGGGCGCTTGACCTGCATCAAGCTGCGCTCACCGGCGCCCATGATAAATTTTGAAGTGTCTGCTACGTTTTATGAGCAGGAGCCACCGTGTACCCGCGTCATTTTTCTTTCATGCGGGCACTTTATGCTGATGGCGCAGGTCATTTGGGCAACGGTTTTCGACACGACTAAAAAAGGAATTGGCAATGGACGATTATCAAGAAGAGCTGCTGGAATATCAGGCATTCGAACTCGACCCGCTGGAGCCGGCGGACGACGCTACAGAGTTGTAGTGGCGCTGCTACCAGTTACGTTGGCTTCACGCCGATTGCCGATGGCTGCGGCGAAACTCGCCGGGCGTCTGGCCGTTCCAGCGTTTGAAGGCGCGTTGAAAGGCTTCGGCCGAGGCAAATCCCAACAGGTAGGCGATTTCGCCAAAGGCCAGTTCCGTGTCGCGGATGTAGGTCATGGCCAGGTCGCGGCGGGTGTCGTTGAGAATCGCGCGAAACTGCGTACCCTCTTCAGCGAGCTTGCGGCGCAAGGTCCAGGTTGGCAGCTTCAAGCGTGCCGCCACTTCTTCCAGGTCGGGTTCACGACCGCCATTGAGCAACGGCCCCAATAGCTGCGTGATGCGTTCGCGCAGGCTACGGGTGCGGGTCAACTGCTCCAGTTCCCGTTCACACAGTTTGAGCAGCAGGCGCCAGGTGCTGGGGCAGTGCTCGGGGTTGCGTTGCGCCAGGCTGGCCTGGCTCAGGCGCAACTGATTGTGCTCGGCGCCAAACTGCAGGGCGCAGTCCCCCAGCACGGCATAGCGTTCTGAGTAGTCGGGTGCCTGGAATTCAATCTCGATGCGCTCGGCCCGCAGTGGCTCGGGGCAGAGGCTTGACAGCTGCTGTAACCAGCCGGCGATGATCGAGTCCACCACAAAGCGGTTATAGGCGTTGTATGGACTGATGGAGTAGAACCGCAGCCAGGCCCCTTGGGTGTCCTCATGGAAGCTCGACTGGCCGCGATAGTTGGAGCCGTACAAGGCCTCGAAGCGAATCAGGCAACGCGCCGCTTCGCGCACCGTCGGCGCCTGGGCAGCCGTCACCCCGGCCAGCCCGACCTGACCCAGCCGACTGAGCTGGCCCATGCGCAAGCCCAGGGCCGGGTCCCCGGTCAGTTGGATGGCGGCGTGGCCCAGGCGCATGTAGCGCGGAATCGACAGCCGGGCACCGGCCTCGGCCAGACGCGCGACGTCCAGGCCGTATTGCTCCAGCAGGGGTTGCGGGTCACAGCCGTGGCTGCGCACGGCATCCGCCAGACTATGGACAAAGCCGACGGACAGGTCCCCCAGGCGCATCGGCAGCGGTTTCATGGGTTACAACCAGATATTCAACAAACGGGCGCCGCGGGCTTCGCCATCGGCGAAGTGCTGCCCATTGCTGCTGAGGAAACTCTGACCGGCGCTGCCCTGGTTCCAGAACTGGCCACGCAGGAACACGCTGACCCCGGCATTGGCCAGGCTGCTGGGTGGCTGTGCGGTCAGGGTCAGGCGATGCCAGGCCTGGCCTTCGCTGAGCTCACCCGGCTTGAGGCTGATCTCACTTGGGGTGGAGGGCCCCTGGTAACCGCGCCAGGGTTGATCCCAGGTACTGCGGCCGGTGACGAAGGCCGGCACGGCGATCAATTCGGCACCCTGGTCGTTGAGCTTGCGGTAGTTGTCCGGGTACCAGCTGTCGTTGCCGATCAGCACCCCAAGGCGCCCGGCGGGGGTCTGGATCACGTTGATCGCCCGGTCGCCACTGGGCCGGATAAACCCTTGCTCGGCGAGGCTCGGGCTCAACTGCCGTTGCGGCTGGCCGATGGGCGCACCGTCCCGGCCAAACACCAGGCTGGTGTTGTACAACGGACCCTTGCCAATACTCAGGGCGCCGTCTTTGACGCTCGGCTCCGGCAGCACGATGCTGCCCGCCACCAGGGTGATGTCGAATTCCCGGGCCAGGCCGCCGAACAGCGCCTGGTACTGGCCGGCCATGCTCTTGGCCTTCATGCGCAGGTGGGCATCCTCCAGGCGGCTGTCACCCTGGGCGCCGATCAGCGCCCGCAGGAAAGGCAGGGGATTGCTCACCGCCAGCCAGTTCATGGCTTCGTCGAACGTGCTGGCCTGGTACAGCTCGTCCTTCTCGCCGCTGACCATCAACCAGGTGCCGATATGTTCAGGCAGCACGACGATGGTCTTGGCGTTGAGCAGGCCCTGGTCGCGGGCTTGCTGCAAGTAGGCCGCGAGTTTGCGATGCAGGCGTTCGGGACTTTGGTAGTCGGTGGGGAACAGTTCTGGCTGGATCCCCAGCAGGTTGCCCCGGTCACCGGGTACGCCCTGATCCACCGCGAGCTGGATGCGCAGGTCGGACAGGTAATGCCCCACCGGGCGTTCGGCGGTCCACATGGCGTAGGTGGTGAGGGCAGCGAGCAAGGCCATGGCGAATGTCAGGTAAAGAAGTTTGCGCATGAGAAAACTAAGGATCAGCCGTGTGCAGGGTTCGCCGACTAGGGTAGGCGCCATGCCGGCGAATGCCAAGGGGTGCTGCACATTTGGATCAATAACTTGTCAGTTACGGTCATTGAGTGCGGGCGGGCCTGCTCTTAGTCTGTGACCCATAACCGATGGACGCCCAAGAGCGTCCGCACTTTTTCCGTGATTACTCGTTGTGGAGTTACCGATGGCCGCCGCTCACTACCCGCACCTGCTGGCCCCGCTGGACCTGGGCTTTACCACGTTGCGCAACCGCACCCTGATGGGCTCGATGCACACCGGGCTGGAAGAGAAGCCGGGCGGTTTCGAACGCATGGCGGCCTACTTTGCCGAGCGTGCCCGTGGCGGCGTTGGCCTGATGGTCACCGGCGGTATCGGCCCGAACGAAGAGGGCGGCGTGTACGCTGGCGCGGCCAAGTTGACCACCCTTGAAGAAGCGCTGAAACACCAGATTGTCACCCGTGCGGTGCATGAAGCCGGTGGCAAGATCTGCATGCAGATCCTCCACGCCGGGCGTTATGCCTACAGCCCGAAACAGGTGGCACCGAGCGCTATCCAGGCGCCGATCAACCCGTTCAAGCCCAAAGAGCTGGACGAGGAAGGGATCGAGAAACAGATCAGCGATTTCGTCACCTGCTCCACCCTGGCGCAAACCGCCGAGTACGACGGCGTCGAGATCATGGGCTCGGAAGGTTATTTCATTAACCAGTTCCTCGCCGCCCACACCAACCATCGCACCGACCGCTGGGGCGGTGCCTACGAAAACCGCATGCGCCTGCCGGTGGAAATCGTGCGTCGCGTGCGCGAAGCGGTGGGCCCGAATTTCATCATCATCTTCCGCCTGTCGATGCTCGACCTGGTGGAAGGCGGCAGCAGTTGGGAAGAAATCGTGCAGTTGGCCAAGGCCATCGAGCAGGCCGGTGCAACGATCATCAACACCGGGATCGGCTGGCACGAAGCGCGGATTCCAACCATCGCCACCAAGGTGCCGCGTGCGGCATTCAGCAAGGTCACCGCCAAATTGCGCGGTTCGGTGGGTATTCCGCTGATCACCACCAACCGTATCAACACCCCGGAAGTCGCCGAGCAGATCCTCGCCGAAGGCGATGCCGACATGGTCTCGATGGCCCGGCCGTTCCTCGCCGATCCGGAGTTCGTCAACAAGGCCGCTGCCGGGCGGGGTGATGAAATCAACACCTGCATCGGCTGCAACCAGGCCTGCCTGGACCACACCTTTGGCGGCAAGTTGACCTCCTGCCTGGTCAACCCGCGTGCCTGCCACGAAACCGAACTCAACTACCTGCCGGTGCAGCAGATCAAGAAGATCGCGGTGGTCGGTGCCGGGCCTGCGGGGCTGGCGGCCGCCACCGTTGCCGCCGAGCGCGGCCATCAAGTGACGCTGTTCGATTCGGCCAGCGAAATCGGCGGTCAGTTCAACGTCGCCAAACGTGTGCCGGGCAAGGAAGAGTTCTTCGAAACCCTGCGCTACTTCAATCGCAAGTTGCAGACCAGCCATGTCGAGCTGTGCCTGAACACTCGGGTCGATGTGCCACAACTGGTCGCCGGCGGCTACGACGAAGTGATCCTGGCCACCGGCATCGCACCACGGCTGCCAGCGATCCCCGGTATCGACCATGCCAAGGTGCTGAGCTACCTGGACGTGATTCTGCAGCGCAAGCCGGTGGGTAAAAAAGTCGCGGTGATTGGCGCCGGCGGTATCGGTTTCGACGTGTCGGAATTCCTCGTGCATCAGGGCGTGGCCACCAGCCAGGACCGTGAAGCCTTCTGGAAGGAGTGGGGCATCGACACTCACCTGCAAGCGCGCGGTGGCGTGGCGGGCATCAAGGCCGAGCCCCATGCCCCGGCCCGTGAAGTGTTCCTGCTGCAACGCAAGAAATCCAAGGTCGGGGACGGCTTGGGCAAGACCACCGGCTGGATTCACCGCACCGGTCTTAAGAACAAGCAGGTGCAGATGCTCAACAGCGTCGAGTACCTGAAGATCGACGACGCCGGCTTGCACATCCGCATCGGCGAGACGGGCGAGCCGCAACTGTTGCCGGTGGACAACATTGTGATCTGCGCCGGCCAGGATCCGCTGCGCGAACTGTACGACGGCCTGCTGGCCGCTGGGCAGAACGTGCACCTGATCGGTGGTGCGGACGTGGCGGCGGAGCTGGATGCCAAGCGCGCGATCAATCAGGGATCGCGCCTGGCGGCTGAGCTCTAAGTCAACCTGGGTCCGGCCGGAACAGCCGTCACCCGACACCGCGATTGTGCAAAGCAATCGCGGTGCTTTCACTTCGATCAGTATTGGTAGCAGCTGCCGAGCGCGCGAGGCTGTGTTCGAGGACGCAGTCCTCGCCGGGTTGGCGTGGGTCCTTGGCGCCCGCTTCGCAGGCGAACGCAGCGTCGCAGGCTCGGCAGCTGCTATGAGGTGCATGGCTGGTAGACTGGCCTTCCACGTCTTGTGAACGATGTTGCCGATGCTTTGCCTACCTGCCGATTGGTCTCCCCACGCCCCCCTCGAACCCCTGCACCTGGACTGGCTCGACCGTGCCGGTGTCGAGGTCGCGGTGCTGCGTCTGGACCTGATCGACCCGCTGATCTGTGGCAACAAGTGGTTCAAACTGATGGATCACCTGCGGCTTGCCGGCGAGGCGGGGGCGCAGGGTGTCATCAGCCTGGGCGGTGCCTGGTCCAATCACCTGCACGCCCTGGCGGCGGCCGGCAAGCGCTTTGGTTTTGCCACCGTCGGCCTGTTGCGTGGGCATCCCCAGTCCAACGCCACGGTGCAGGACCTGCAGGCGTTCGGCATGCACCTGCACTGGCTGGGTTACGGCGGCTATCGAGCCCGGCATGAGCCTGGGTTCTGGCAGCCGTGGCTGGCGCAGTACCCGGGGTTTGAGCCCATTCCCGAGGGCGGTGGCGGCTTGGCGGGGGCGCGTGGTTGCGGGCAACTGCTGGGCCTGGTCGCTGAACAGCTGCCTGGCCTGGGCTGGACCGATCATCACGGTTGGTGGCTGGCCTGCGGGACGGGTACCACGCTGGCGGGTCTGGTGCTGGCCGAGGCGGGCAGGCATCCGGTGCAGGGGGTGTTGGCGGTACCGCACGACCATGGCGTGGCAGAGCAGGTCGCAGCGATCCTGGCGCAGGGCGGGTGCTCAGTGGGCGACTATGGGCTCATCGATGGCAGCCGCGGCGGTTTTGCCAAGGTCGACCCGGTGCTGCTGGCGTTCATCGAGGCCACCGAGCAGGCCAGTGGCCTGCCGCTGGAACCGCTGTACACCGGCAAGGCCTTGCTGGCGCTCAAGCAGCAGGTCGAGGCGGGGCAGGTGGCGTCCGGTACGCGCTGGATCTTTGTGCACACCGGCGGCTTGCAGGGCCGCCGGGGTTTTGCCACCCAGGCGCAGGTTTAACCGCGTTTGGGCATCATCCGCAGCAGGGTGTTGTCGCGGTAGTAATAATGGTGCGCCAGTCCGGCCACGGCGTGCAGGCCGATCAGCCAGTAACCGATGGTGCCGCCCAGCACATGCCAGCCTTCGATCTGCTTGGCCAGCTCCTTGTCTTCGCCGATCAACAGCGGCAGGTCGATGCCATAGAACATCACTTGATGGCCGGCGGCGCTGGTGATCAGCCAGCCGAGGATCGGCATGCCGATCATGAACACATACAGCGCGACGTGCATCAGGGTCGCCAGCAGGCTTTGCCAGCGGGGTGGAGTCGGTACGATTTTCGGTGCCACTCCCAGGCTGCGGGCGAACAGGCGGAGCCAGACCAGGACGAACACGGTCAGGCCGAGCATGAAGTGCGCTTCCTTGATCAGGGTCCGACCGCCACTGCCTTTGGGAAAGATCCCACGCAGTTCGATGGTGGCATACACCACGGCCAGCAGCACCAGCATCAACCAGTGCAGCGCGATCGATACGGTGCTGTAGCGTGAGACAGAGTTCTTCCAGGGCATAGGGTCCATTCCTCAGTATTCAGGTCATAAATCTCCATTCTTGTGCGACGGAGTGCGCTAACTGTAATCCTGTTAGGGGGAAATTGCCTGAGCCAAGTCAGGCTCTTGTCCTACGTCCAGCGCTCTGCCACAGGCTTTTGTGCAAAAAAAAGCGCCAGCCCCGGTCAAGGGCTGGCGCTTTGTCGGGCGCGTGAGCTATCAGCTGCTTTGTGGCATCTCACCCTGGGCCAGGCGTTTGTTGATGTCGGCGATCACCTGGGGCAGGTCGGTGATGGTGTCGATCATGTAATGCGGGCGCGAACCTTCGAACAGGCCATGAATGCGTTGGCGCTCGTTGGCCAGGGTGTCGCTGCCCAGGGCGCGATAGCCCTCGTACGTCAGGCCCAGCGCGTTGCCGGAGCAGATCAGGGCCACGGTCCACATCCCGGCGCGCCGGCCTTCGAGGATGCCGGGCACGGTGTCGTCGATCTTCACGCAGGCGGCGACGTCGTCGATGCCCAGGGCGATGACATTGGCCAGGGCCTGGGCCGGCCATGGGCGGCCGTTGGGCACTTCGTCGGTGGCGACCACGTGATCGGCGATGTAGCCGTTGGTGGCGGCCAGTTCGACCACCTTGTCCATCACCTGCTTCGGATACCCAGAGCACGAACCGATCTTGATGCCTTGCTGGCGCAGGTTGGCAATGGTCTCCAGGGCACCGGGGATCAACGCCGAGTGCTCGGCGATCTTTTCGATCTGCAGCGGCATGAAACGTTGGTAGATGGCGGTCACGTCATCGTCGGTCGGGGTGCGGCCAAACACCTGGCGATAGCGCTCAGCCACTTGTGGCTGGTCACACAGGGTGCGGATGTGGTCCCACTTGCCCATCCCCATCGGGCCCCGGGCTTCCTCGATGGACACCTGCACGTCGAATTCGGCGAAGGCCTCGACAAAGATCTGGGTCGGCGCGAACGAGCCGAAGTCGACCACGGTGCCGGCCCAGTCGAGGATGGCGGCTTGCAGCTTTGTTGGGTTGGTGTAGTTCATAGTGTGCGAATCCTGTATTTGGAGAATGATGAACCCTGTAGCCGCTGGCGTACCCAGCGGCCGGCTGATCGCTGAAAAGTCAGATCTCGAGTACTTCCATCTCGCGCAAGACCTCGGCCACAGCGGCCACCGCTGCACGCATCTCGGCCTGGTTGACGTGGCCGATGCAGCCGACGCGGAAGGTTTCGACCTGGGTCAACTTGCCTGGGTAGAGGATGAAACCCTTGGCCTTTACCCGTTCGTAGAACGCTTTGAATTGATAGCGCGGGTCCCGGGGGGCGTGAAAGGTGACGATGATCGGCGCCTGGATGGCCGCCGGCAGGAAGCTGCGCAAGCCAAGCCTGGCCATTTCCTCGAGCAGCACCTGGCAGTTGTCGGCGTAGCGCTGGTGGCGTACCGGCAAGCCGCCTTCTTCGTTGTATTGCAGCAGGGCCTCGTGCAGCGCCGCGACCACGTGGGTCGGCGGGGTGAAGCGCCACTGGCCGGTCTTGGCCATGTAGCTGTGCTGGTCGAACAAGTCCATGGCCAGCGAATGGGAGTTGCCGGCCGCAGTGGCCAGGGCCTGCTTGTTGGCGAAGACAAAACCCATGCCGGGCACACCTTCCAGGCACTTGCCGCTGGCGGCGATCAGCGCGTCGAAGGGGACTTGCCGGGCATCGATCGGTAGCGCGCCAAAGGAACTCATGGCGTCAATGATCAGGCGTTTGCCGTGCTGGGCAATGACCTGGGCGATGTCCGCCAGTGGGTTGAGAATCCCGGTGCTGGTTTCGCAGTGGATCAGCGCAACGTGGGTGATGCTGGCGTCGGCCCGCAGCAGGCGGTCGACATCGGCGGCAGTGGTCGGCTCGTCTTCAGCGGTTTCAAAGGTGCTGAACGAACGGCCCAGGTACTCACAGATTTTCGCCAGGCGCTTGCCATATGCGCCGTTGATCAGCACCAGCACTTTACCGTCGCGGGGCACCAGGGTGCCGATCGCCGCTTCGACGGCGAAGGTCCCGCTGCCTTGCAGGGGGACGCAGTGGTGGCTGTCGGCGCCGTTGACGATGCTCAGCAGTTGTTCACAGAGGCTGGCCGTCAGTTGATTGAAGCGGTCATCCCATGAACCCCAGTCGACCATCATCGCCTGGCGGGTGCGGGCCGAAGTCGTCAATGGGCCGGGGGTGAGCAGGATGGGTTCGGCAGTGCTCATTCGCGTGTCCTCGTTATCGATGGGATGAAGCTACGGGAGATAAATTGCAATTTGCCGCGCCATCAATCAAATTGTTTGTTGTTATGCCAATCATCAGTAAGGCTTATTCATGAACCTGTTCCAGTTGCGCGCATTCGATGCGGTGGCCCGTGAGGGCAGCTTTACCCGGGCCGCTGCCCGTCTGTTCATCAGCCAGCCGGCAGTGACCGGGCACATCAAGGCGCTGGAGGAGCACTACCAGATCACGCTGTTGCGGCGCACCGCACGGCGGGTCGAACTGACGGAGGAGGGCATCAAGCTGGCGGCGATCACCCGGGCGATGTTTGGCCTGGCCGAAGAAGCCCAGGTCATGCTCGAGGCCAACCGGCAGTTACTGACCGGGCGCCTGGAAGTGGCGGCGGACGGGCCGCACATGGTCATGCCGATGCTCGCCAGCCTGCGGGCGCGCTACCCGGGCATCACGGTCAACCTGCGCTTGGGCAATGCCCAGGAAACCCTCGCGGCGCTGCTGTCCGAACACGCCGATGTGGCGGTCCTGACCGAAGTCGAGCCGCGCAAGGGCCTGCACCTGCAAGCCCTGAGCGAGTCGCGGATCTGCGCGTTGGTGCCCGCCGGTCACCCCTGGTCGAGCCTGGACCAGGGCATCAGCCTCGAGGCGCTGGACCAGGTGATCATGGTCCTGCGTGAGCCGAGCTCCATCACCCGGCGCACGTTCGATGAGGCCTGCAGCCAGGCGCGCATCACCCCGCGGGTGCTGCTGGAGCTGGACAGCCGCGAGGCGGTGACCGAGGCGGTGGCGGCGGAACTGGGGGTCGGGGTGGTGTCGTCAGTCGAGGTCAGTCACGATCCGCGGGTGCGGGCGGTGCCGATCATCGGTAAGGGGTTGGTCAATCGACACCTGATTGGCTGCATGGAGCGGCGCCGGGACCTGCGCCTGATCCAGGCGTTTTTCGCCCTGGCGCCTGTCTGATGACGTGTGGCGCGGCTATCGCTAGCAGGCTCGCTTCCACTTGGCTGGTGTAGGGTTGTGGAACTGTGGGAGCTGTGTCCGCTTGCGGCCTACCCGCGATAGGGCCGGACCTGCTTACTCCAGGCTCTCACGCACCATCTGCAGAAATGTCGCCACCACGCGCCGTGAACTCTGCTCGCGCAGACACACCAGGGTTTCGGTCAGGCGCCGGGTGCAATCGATAATCGGCAGTGCGCAAACCCGTGAATCGGCGCCAAACTCGGCGGCCGAGACCACGCCCACGCCAATCCCGACCACCACGGCTTCCCGTGCGGCCTCGCGGCCTTCCACCTGGATCGCCGGTCGAATGCGCAAGCCGGCCCGGGCCATTTCTTCTTCCAGGGTCTGGCGGGTCACCGACCCGACTTCACGCAATACCAGCGGGGTGTCGTCCAGGTCCGCCAGGCGGATCGACTCGCGGTCGGCCCAGGGGTGGTTGCGGGAAACGAAGGCCACCATCGGGTCGTTGCGCAACGGCAGTGTCAGCAGGCGCGCATCGTTGACGTCCCGTCCGAGCAAGGCCAGGTCGGCCTGATAGTTGAACAGGCGAAACAGCGATTCGTCGGTGTTGCCGGTTTCGATCTTCACACTGATGCCCGGATAACGCTCGCAGAACCGGGCGATTTGCGGCAGCACGTGGACCGGGGCATCCACCGCCAGGATCAGGCTGCCGGTCTGCAGGGCCTGGGAGTCCTGCAGCAGTTCCTGGGCCTGGGCTTCGATCACGAACAGGCGCTGGGTGATGCTCAACAGGCGTTCGCCCAGGTCGGTCAGGCGCACAGAGCGCTTGTTGCGATGAAACAACAACACCCCAAACCGTTCTTCGAGTTTGCGCACCTGGTCGGAGATGGCTGGCTGGGTCAGGAACAGGCGTTCGGCCGCTTTGGTAAAGCTGCCGTGCTGGGCCACGGCATGGAAAGCCTTGAGCTGGGCGTGGGATACCGACATCGCATGACCTCTTACAAGCTGAGCTTATATTTGAAATACGATAAATCGATTTCACTTATTAATCAGTAATTGTTTTTATCGCCCCTAGCCCCGCTGACTGGTCAGTCGACCCGCGGCGGTGGCCATGATCCTGGCGCGCATGGAAAATCTCGAGACAGGGATGGAACAGGACTCATCTGACCGGTAACGCCCGCCCTCCTAGGGGCCTTGCCGCAGTGCTCAACAATAAAAAACACAGGCGTTTAGTTTTCTGAATCTGCCGGCACACTCACACCCTGAGGTCAGATCCACCATGAATAAGCACATCGGCACTATCAAGCGTTGGCGCGTGCAAATCTTCGCCATCACCTGGCTCGCCTACGCGGCCTTCTACTTCACTCGCAAAGCGTTCTCCGTGGCCAAACTGGGGATCGGCGAAGACCCTACCTTCCACCTCGACAAAATGGCCATGGCCAACCTCGACGGGCTCTACCTGGCCGCCTATGCCATTGGCCAGTTCACCTGGGGCATCCTCGCCGACCGCTACGGACCGCGGGTGGTGGTGTTCGGTGGGTTGTTGATCTCAGCCCTGGCGGCGCTGGTGATGGGTACCTTTGCCACCTTGCCGATCTTTGCCACCTGCATGGTGATCCAGGGCCTGGCGCAGTCCACGGGGTGGTCGGGCCTGTGCAAGAACCTGGGCAGTTTCTACCCTGCCGAACAACGCGGTCGGGTACTGGGCCTGTGGAGTTCGTGCTACGCCTTTGGCGGCCTGGTGGCCTCGCCTTTTGCCGGTTGGTGGGCCTACACCCTGGTGGGCAGCTGGCATGCGGCGTTCATTTCAAGTGCCGCGGTGGTGGCGGTGGTGGCGCTGCTGTTTTTTATCTTTCAGCGCAACAAGCCTGAAGACGTCGGCTTGCCGGCGGTGGAGCCTGCGCCGCAACTGACCGCCGCCGAGGCGGATGCGCAAAGCCGGATCAGCATGTGGGCGCCGTTGCGTGAAATCCTGCGCAATCGCACGGTGCTGACCCTGGGCCTGGCGTACTTCATGCTCAAGCCGGCGCGTTACGCAATTCTGTTGTGGGGCCCGGTGATCGTCTTCGAGCAAATGCCCTCGGTGGGCAAGGTGGGCGCCGCGATCATCCCCACCGCGTTCGAGCTGGCGGGGTTGCTGGGGCCGATCATGATTGGCCTGGCCTCGGACAAACTGTTCGGAGCGCGGCGCTTGCCGGCCTGTGTCTTGAGCCTGCTGGCCCTGACGGTCTCGCTGGCGCTGTTCATGGGCGCCTTGCACACCGGCAGCGTGTTGCTGGTGGTGGCCTTGTTGTTTGTCATGGGCCTGACCCTGTACGGACCTGACTCGATGATCAGCGGTGCGGCCGCGATTGACTTCGGCACCGCCAAGGCCGGCGCCACCGCCGCCGGTTTCGTCAACGGCTGCGGCTCGGTCGGCGCCATCCTCGGCGGCCTGTTGCCGGGCTACTTCGACACGGTCACGGTGTTCATCGTGTTTGCCGGTTGCGCGTTGTTTTCGGCCCTGGTGCTGGTCCCCCACTGGAACAGCCGCCCGGCAAGCCTGCAACCTGAGCGTGCGTTTGTGCCCAATGTGCCCATGGCGATCAAGCCACTGCGCAGCTGATAACTCTACCCCCGCGACCTCGCCGACGCTCATGGCCTGATCGGCGGCGGGGCCGTGCCCCCTCGATATGGAGATTTGCCCATGAGACCCTTTTGGCTGGCCCAGGCACTGGAAGCCGACACCAGCGCTCCTTGTGTGCCCCTGGCGCAGGACACCGATGCCGATGTGTGTATTGTCGGTGGCGGCTACACCGGGCTGTGGACCGCCGTCATGCTCAAGCAGCAGGACCCCGGGCTGGATGTGCTGCTGATCGAAGCCGATGTCTGCGGCGCCGGCGCCAGTGGGCGCAATGGTGGGTGTGCGCTGTCCTGGTCGGCCAAGTACTTCACCCTGGAGCGCCTGTTCGGTGTCGAGGAGGCGGTGCGCCTGGTCAAGGAGTCGGAGCACAGCATCCAGGCCATCGGCGCGTTTTGCGAGCAGTACGGGGTGGACGCCGACTACCGCCTTGATGGCACGCTGTACACCGCGACCAACCGTGCCCAGTGCGGCGCCACCGACAGCGTGATCGCCGCGCTGGAGCGCAATGGCATCAACTCGTTCAGCAAGCGTCCGGTGGCCGACGTGCAGCGCATGGCGGGCTCCAGCAAACACCTGGAAGGCTGGTTCTCGCCGGCCGCCGCCAGCGTGCAACCGGGCAAGCTGGTGCGCGGCCTGCGGCGAGTGGCCTTGCAATTGGGCGTGCGAATGCATGAAAACACCGCGATGACTGGCCTGGAGGAAGGCCGGCCGGCGGTGATCCGCACGCCCCATGGACGCATCCGTGCCAAGCGGGTGGTGCTGGCGATGAATGCCTGGATGGCCCGTGCCTTTCCCCAGTTCGAGCGCAGCGTGGCGATTGTTTCCAGCGACATGCTGATCACCGAGCCGCGCCCGGAGTTGCTCAAGACCATCGGCCTGACCACCGGTGTGACCGTGCTCGACTCGCGGATCTTCGTGCATTACTACCACAACACCCCCGACGGTCGAATCATGCTCGGCAAGGGCGGCAATACTTTCGCCTATGGCGGACGCATGCTGCCGGTGTTCGATCAGCCATCGCCCTATGCGGGCCTGCTGCAAAAAAGCCTGGCGCAGTTTTTCCCGGCCTTTGCCCAGGTGCCGGTGGCGGCGACCTGGAACGGGCCGTCGGATCGCTCGGTGACCGGCCTGCCGTTTTTTGGCCAGATGAGCGCCAGTGGCAATGTGTTTTATGGGTTTGGCTATTCCGGCAGTGGCGTCGGCCCCTGTCACATGGGTGGGCAGATCCTCTCGTCGCTGGTGCTGGGGCTGGACAACCCCTGGACCCGCTCACCCCTGGTCAACGGCCCGCTGGGGTATTTCCCGCCGGAGCCGATTCGCTACCTGGGCTCGCTGCTGGTGCGTAACGCGATCCGGCGCAAGGAGCGCGCCGAGGATCACGGCCGGCGTCCACGGCATCTGGACGTGCGCCTGGCGAAATTTGCGGCGGCGGCCGGCAAGGCCGATAAAGGCTAGCGGCGGTTCAAGGCGCCTTGCCGGCGTGGGGCAGCAGCCAGTCGAATAACAGTTGGTTGTGCCCCGTGTGCGCAGGCGGGCTGGCGGGCCGGGCGCTCTCAATGAAGCTCAGGCGTTGCGCGCTGTTCCAGTGTTGCTGGAAGTATTCGGCCAGCGCCACGCATTGCCCCGGATACAGCAAGCACAGTTGTTCCGGGGTGCGGGCGAACTCGCAGGCCAGCTGTTTTTTCTGCGCGGGCGAAAGCGCCAGGTTACCCGACGCCAGGCTGGTGCCCTGCATGACCACGTCGCTGCGATCCAGGCCGGTCAGCTCCATGAGCCCGGGCTGCGGCATACGCACGATGTACCAGTTGGCGTGGGCCAATCGGTCGGTGGTGGCGGGCGGATGTTCGAACAGATAGATCTCACCGCTCCAGCCGCTGTGCTGGGGCTGAGGCCGTCCGGGATGTTCGAGCGGGGCCACGTCAGGGGCAGGGGTGGGGCTGAACAGCGGGCCGGACAAGGTGATGCTGTCTGCCGTCAGGTGCAGCACGTTGCCATTGGCCGAGAGGCTGATGGGCTGTTCTTTATCCTGCCAGGCTTGGTCATTGCGCGCGGCGCCAAGGTCGCAGGCATAGAGCACCGGTCGATCGGGATCACCATCCAGGAAACTGACCGGGACTTCGCTGCCGCCTGCGGGCAACTGCCCGGCGTCCGTGGCCACCTGGACCCTTGGCAACCAGAGCCCCGAGGGCGCGTCATCGGTGGCTTGCGCAGGCCACAACCAGACCTGTACCCGGCCTTGAGCGTCGAGCACCGGCGGCTCTGCCACCCGCCCGATGTGCTGGCCAGGGATGCGCGGCTTGAGGTGCGTGTGCGCTGGGCGGAACTCGCTGGACCAGGGGATGGCGGTGAATTGATTGCGGTAGTGGCTCGCGGTGCCTTCATGCTCCACCTCGCAGAGCAACCACTGGTCATTGAATGCCGCGACAGGATGGCCACTGACTTGCAGGATGCCCCCGCTGCGTAGACCGGGCTGCGTGCTGTGGCCCTGGACTTGCCGGTGCAGGCACCGCAGGCGTTCGAGCTCGCGCCGGCTCAACTGGCGCTGGTGCTGCTGGGTCGGGGTTGCCCGGGCGGTGGCCTGGGCGACTTGATTGGCGGCGTCTGCCGGCGCGGGGCCCGACTCCTGTGGTTCGCCCCGTGGCTGAACGCTGTGGCGCGGCGCGGAGCAGGGCGGGTTGTGACATTGAAACAACTGGCTGATCACCGCGTGGTCGGCACCGGGCGCAAAGGCGGTCTCGAGCGGGTGCTGGGTGAAGCTGGCACTGTCCTCGGCGAACACCAGTACGTGTCGGTCGTCGTGGTGTTCAAAATGAAAGTGGATGCCTTCCTCTTCGCACAGCCGATGCAGCAGGTGCAGGTCGGTTTCGTCGTACTGGATGCACAGCGCCCGCGGTGGGTACTCGCCATGGTGCAGTTCGAAGCGGTAACTGTCGGCGGGCAGGCCGTGTTCCTCGAGCAACTGGTGCAGCAGTTGCGGCACGCTCAACTCCCGCCGTATACGCCGCCGTGGCGGTTGCTCCAGGGCGAGCAGGCGGGGGGCGAGGGTCAGGCGGTACGTGATCTGCTGGGCGTTGGCATCGATCAGCCCGGCGCGCTGGACGATCCCGTGGCGGCCGATACCCGGCCCCAGGCAAAGGTAGGCCGGCTGGTGCAGCCACTGCTCAAGCCGAATCGCCGGTGCCGGGCCGAGCAGTTCGATGTCCAGTTGGTAGAGTTGGTTGAGGGCTTCGTGCCCCTTGAACTGACGCACCGCAAAACTCAAGGCGAGCTCAGGGAGGGTCAGGGTTGGGTTCAGGCCCAGGGGGCTTTCCATGTCGTTGTGCATCACACACTCTTCTGCCATGAAGTTCGGGGCATCGAGGGTACGAAACACTGAGGGTCAATAGTCAGCCCATCAGCGCATTTCAGAAAGACCCTACAAGTGCTTGTGATGATGTCGCTCATCCGCTGCACTTTTTGGTCGATTGCCAACTTTTTGCCGTATAAACTTGCGCAACGCGTCGGCCAATAGATGTCTCGGCGCCACAGATCAAGAGAGTGAGTTATGGGCGCACAGTGGAAGGTTAAACACAAAGAAGCGGCAGCCAACGCCAAGGGGAAAATCTTCGGCAAGCTGGTGAAGGAAATCACCATTGCTGCGCGTAACGGTGCCGATACCGCAACCAACGCACATTTGCGCCTGGTGGTGGAACAGGCCAAGAAGGCTTCGATGCCCCGTGAAACCCTGGAACGTGCGATCAAGAAAGGTTCGGGTCAACTGGGCGAGACCGTGCAGTACCACCGTGTGACCTACGAAGGTTTTGCCCCGCACCAGGTGCCGCTGATCGTTGAGTGCGTGACCGACAACATCAACCGCACCGTGGCGGAAATCCGCGTGGCGTTCCGTAAGGGGCAATTGGGGGCTTCCGGCTCCGTGGCCTGGGACTTCGACCACGTGGGCATGATCGAGGCATCGCCGGACACCCCGGACGCTGACCCGGAAATGGCGGCGATCGAAGCCGGTGCCCAGGATTTCGAACCAGCCGAAGACGGCGCGACCCTGTTCATCACCGAAGCCACCGACCTCGACTCGGTACAGAAAGCTTTGCCGGAGCAGGGCTTCACCGTGTTGTCGGCGAAACTGGGCTACAAGCCGAAGAACCCTGTCAGCGGCTTGACTGACGCGCAAATGGAAGAAGTCGAAGCGTTCCTCGAGGGCCTGGACAACCACGACGACGTGCAGGACATGTTTGTCGGGTTGGCCGGCTAAGCCAGGCGAACAGCGCACCATCGCCGGCAAGCCGGCTCCTACCTCTCTGGTCCCGACAAATCACGGGCATACCGAGCACTGTGTAGGAGCAAGGCTTGCCCGCGTGCCATTCAGGCCTGGTGCAAAGCGGCCAGGATCTGGTTGAACCCGGGACGTGCCAGCACCTGGGGCTGACAGCATTGCCGCTGCAACTCCTCCCATACCTCGCGCCGTGTCGCGCTCAGGCCGGAGTCGATCCGCGCCAGCAACTCCCCCAGCAGAATCCCGAAGGCTCGCACTTCGATGCGTTGCAGCGCGCAGGTTTCCAGGGTTTCGGCGCGGGTATGGAAGGACGCCGCGCCGAAGTCCCCCAGCAGGCAGTCGCCCTGATCGTTATACAAGGTGTTGTGGCCATAGAGGTCGCCGTGGGTGATGCCCTGTTGATGCAGGTGCGCAGCGGCCGAGGCGATGCCGCGGGCGATGTTCAACGCCACTTCGGCGGTAAAGCGCGTGTCAGGCTGATACACGTCGCGGCTGCAGGAATCCAGGCTGGGTAAATCGGCCAGGTTGCGATAACTGCGGTCGATCAGCCCCATCACCAGGCCGGCCTGCTGCTGCGGATGGTCGACGATGCGCCCCAGCACACTGATCAGTTGCGCATGACTGCCGGCGCTGAGGCAGGCGTTCATTTCATGCAGGGGCGAGCCGTCGCTGGTCATCGGCCCTTTGTAGAGTTTCACCGCGACCTCGCGCGCCGGCGCTGATGGCGGCTGCCACAGCGCCTGATGAATCACCCCCGAAGCCCCTTCGCCCAGGCGCTGCTGCAGCTGCAGTTGCGCCCAGGGAATGTGCGCGGTGGCGGCCAGCGCGCTGGCATCGGCCTCGGTTTCCAGCGGGTTGCCGGCATACGCCAGCCAGGCCAGGGCCGGCAGATTCAGTAACCACTGGGGCAGTTCGCTGAGGCGATTTTCGGCAATGCGGATCAGCTCCAGCCGATGGCACTGGCTCAGGCTGGCGGGCAGGCTGCGCAGGCGGTTGCCGGCGAGCATGAGTTTTTGCAGCAGGGGGCGCTGCCCCAGTTCGCTGGGCAACTCCTCCAGTTCATTGTCGGTCAGGATCAACCAGCGCAACTGTGGCGGCAGCGCCTCGCCCGGGACCCGCTGCAGGCGATTGCTCTTGAAACCGATCATGCTCAATTGTTGGCACTGGCCCAGGCCGGCCGGTAGTTCGCGCAAGCGATTGTTCGAGCAGAACAGCACCCGCAAGTGGCGCAGTCGGTGCAGGTCGTCCGGCAATTGGCGCAAGGCGTTGCCGCTGAGGTTGAGCACCTCGAGCGAGTCCGCCAGGCTGAAAATTTCCTCGGGAAATTCCTCCAGGCCGCACGACAGGTCCAGTCGTTTGATCCCGGCCAACTCGCCGGATCGCAGTTGTGCAAGGGTATGCATGAACACATCCAGTCAAGGGAAGAGGGGGCGGCGTCGAGCCTGCAAACGTGGGAATGATAGCGGTAAACGTCCGGGGTGGGCGGCTAGAACTTCAGGGTCTGCCGGATGATCTGGGTGGCCGGATCGCGGGCTTCGCTGACCATCGCATAGTTGTAGCCGGCCCCCGACCAGTATTGCGCCTGCAATTCACCGTCGCTGCGACTGCCTTTGGGTAGCAGGTAGTTCCGCGGGCCGGGCGGACGGATGTAGAAGCTGATCTTGCGCCCGCCTTGATCTTCATACATCACCATGGCCGCCGGGCCCTGGTCGGTGCTCAGCAACCGTGCGCTGACCGGTTGGAAACCCGAGTTGGCGAGGTCCGGTAGGCGGTTGGCGTGGGCAAAATACTGGTCGAGCCAGCCCTGCATGTCGCCGTCGTCACGGACCCGATAGTCGGCCGGCAGCAGGCCTTGCTGGGCGAACATCCGGTACGCCTGCATCGCGTCCGTCATCGGCAGGGTGCCACTGCCGAAGGTCATTTGCCGTGCCTGCCAGCCGCCCAGGCCGCCGACGCTCACCGCGATCAGCAGCAGGGCGGCATTGGCCAGGTGACGCCGGGACTGGCGCTTGCGGCGTTGGCGAATCAGGCTCGGGTCGAGGTCCGGGTTGTCCGGCTGTTGCAAGGCGCCGCCCAGGGCTGCCCGCAGTTGCTGGGCATCCTGCTGCCAGGCGCGGACCTGCTCGGCCATCTGCGGGTTGGCCGCCAGGTACGTCTCCACCAGGCGCCGGTCGGCATCGTTGAGCTGATGGTCGACGTAGGCGTGCAGGTCATTGACGCTGGGAGGCATGCTGATCATTTGAGTCTCCGCAGGGAAGGGCTGCTGATTTCACCGTCGCTCAGTTGGCGCAAGGCCTGGCGCGCCCGGGACAGACGAGACATCACGGTGCCGGTAGGGACACCGAGGATCTCGGCGACCTCTTTATAACTCAAGCCCTCCACCGACACCCAGAGCAACAGCGCCCGTTGCTCAGTGGGCAACCGGTCGAAGGCTTGCAGGGTGGTCTGCGCGATCACCGTACGCTCCAGCGAAGGCTGCGGCTCGTCGCGGCCAGTGAAAAACTCGAGCATCCGCGCATAACGCCGGGAGCGGCGATGGGCGTCGAGAAACTGCCGGTACAGAATCGCAAACAGCCAGGCCCGCAGATCGCCCTCCGGGTGTTTGCTGCCCCAACTCGACAGCGCGCGCTCCAGGCAGGACTGCACCAGATCGTCGGCGCTGCTGCCATTGCGGGTCAGCGAGACGGCAAAGCGGCGCAGCCTGGGGATCAGGTCACGTAACTGTTCGTCGAGATTATTCATGGTGGGCGGGCCAGTCACTACGCTTGGGACCAGAGAGACGCTTGGCAGTGGAGGTTATTCCCGTGGCGCAGAAATAAACACCGGGCCATGGAATAAACCTCGGCGGGCAACGTCTGCCTGATCCTTGCCACAAGCCGTTCCCGGCCCTGGAGTGTTACATGGTAGATCGTTCCCCGACCCCCGATAGGCCCCCTTTGAGTCCCGTCAGCCTGGCCCTGCGCCTGGCCGCGATTGGCCTGGTGGTTGGCGCTATGGCTGTGGCCTTTGCCTACGTCAACGGGTCTCTCGACCCACAGCGCCTGACCCCCAAGGCACTGGTCAACGTGCTCGAAACCAACAACGGTGTTCATCCAGGATTTCGCCGCAATCATGCCAAGGGCGTGTGTGTGATCGGCTATTTCGAGAGCAGTAACGAGGTGCGTGCCTATTCCACCGCGCAGGTGTTCAATGCGGCACGAACCCCGGTGGTGGGGCGGTTTGCCTTGCCCAGCGGCAATCCCTACGCGCCGGATAGCAGCGTGCCGATCCGTAGCCTGGCGTTGCGTTTCACCCAGGCTAACGGACAGCAATGGCGCACCGGGATGAACAGCATGCCGGTGTTCCCGGTCGGTACGCCGCAGGCGTTCTATCAGTTGCAGCAGGCGCAGAGCCCGGACCCTGCAACGGGCAAGCCGGATCCGGCGGCGGCCCCGGCATTTTTTGCCGCACACCCGGAAACCGCGCCGTTCCTGCGCTGGGTCAAGAGCGCCAAACCCTCGGCCAGCTACGCCACCGAGACTTATAACGGCATCAATGCGTTTTATCTGGTGAATTCGGCGGGTCAACGCCAGGCCGTGCGTTGGGGAGTAGTCCCCCTGGCCCAGGACGATGCATCCACCGGCGCCACGCAAGGCGCTGATTTTCTCGAACAGGACTTGCGCGAGCGCCTGCAGGCCGGGCCGCTGCGCTGGCAGTTGCTGATTACCCTGGCCGAGCCGACGGACCCCACGGATGACGCCAGTCAAGCCTGGCCGGCCGCACGCAAGGTGTTGAACGCCGGGACGCTGGTGCTGCAAAGCAGCCAGGCGCAAAACAGCGGCGAGTGCCGGGATATCAACTACGACCCGCTGATTCTGCCCAGTGGCATCGAGCCCTCGAACGACCCTTTGCTGGCGGCGCGCTCGGCCGCCTACGCCAGCTCTTACCTGCGCCGGACCAGCGAAGTCGGCCAGTTGCCTGGCGCTAAACAGGAGGCCGCCCAATGAGCGCGCAACCGAATCACTTCGCGCCCCTGGCGCGGCTGCTGCACTGGCTGATGGCGTTGCTGGTGATCGCCATGCTGTTCATCGGTGCCGGCATGGTCGCCTCGGTGTCCGAGCGCCATGAATGGCTGATCCACCTGCACCAGCCGTTGGGCGTGGCGATCCTGTTGCTGGTGATCGTGCGCCTGTTTGTGCGTTTCTCGACGCGCCAGCCGCCCTTGCCGGCGGACTTGCCCGGCTGGCAGGTGCTCGCGGCCAAGGCGTCCCATGGGTTGCTGTACGCCCTGATGCTGATCTTGCCAGTGCTCGGCTGGGCGATGATTTCGGCCGCGGGCGATCCGGTGACGCTGGGGATTGGCGTGCAACTGCCGGCAATCGTACCGGCCAATGCCACGCTGTTTGCCTTTTTGCGCAAAGCTCATGGTTACCTGGCCTACCTGCTGTTCCTCACGGTATTGCTGCACCTGGCCGCGGCGCTGTTCCACGGCTGGGTCCGGCGTGACGGCGTGTTGCAGAGCATGCTGTCCGGCAAGGATCGCTGATCGGGCAGGGCGCTGCCGCGTTGGTGGGCAGCGCTTCTTCGGGTCGACAGCCAGTAGACCAGCGCCAGGGCATTGATCCCGGCACCCAGCAGGCACACGCCGAACCAGTCGGCCCAGGCGTAGACGGCGGTCGAGGCGAGTGAACCCAGGGCACTGCCAATCGAGTAGAACAGCATGTACCCGGCGGTAAGCCGGCTTTGCGCCTCGGGCCGTACGCCGTAAATCAGGCTCTGGCTGGTCACGTGCATGGCCTGCAGGCCGAGGTCGAAGGTGATCACCCCCAGGAGCAAGGCCCAGAGCGACGACTGGGCCAGGCCGATCGGCACCCACGAGGCGAGCATCAACAGCAGGGACAGGCCGCTGACCCAGTGGCCCAGGCCACGGTCGGCCAGATGCCCGGCGCGGGCAGCGGCCAGGGCCCCGGCGGCACCCGCCAGCCCGAACAGGCCGATCTCACTATGGGACAGCGACAAGGGCGGCGCGCTCAGCGGCAACACCATGGGCGTCCACAGCACCATGGCGCTGGCGAACGAGAGCGAGGCCAACACCGCCCGCTGGCGTAGCACGGGTTCTTCCTTGAACAGCACAAACACCGAGCCGATCAAGCGCCAGTAGCGTTGCTGGGGCTGCGCGGCCTCCTGTTTGGGCAGCACGTAAAGCAGCAGCAGGGCCATCAGCAAGGTCAGCGCGGCCGACAGCCAATAGATCGAGCGCCACCCGGCCAGGTCGGCCATGGCCCCGGACACGGTACGGGCCAGCAGGATGCCGACGACGATGCCGCTGGTGACCACGCCGACCACCCGACCCCGTTGCTGCGGCATGGCCAGCGTGGCGGCATAGGCCACCAATACCTGGGTCACCACCGCGAGCAACCCGGTCAGGGGCACACTAGGCTTCATAGTCGATCTCGTATGTGGATTTATATTGCAACTACATTTTCGATGGCCTGCCTGTGAGCTTACCCATGGTCAAACGCACTGCCTTTGCCGACGCCGAATGCCCCGTCGCCCGTTCACTGGACGCCATCGGTGATGTCTGGTCGTTGCTGATCGTGCGGGATGCCTTCGATGGCATCTGCCGTTTCGGTGAGTTCCAGCGCAACCTGGGCATGGCCAGGAACATCCTCTCGGCGCGCCTGCGAGCGCTGGTCGAACATGGGATTTTCGAACTGCTGCCGGCAGCCGATGGCAGCGCCTACCAGCAATACCGATTGACCGAGAAAGGCCGCGGGCTGTTTCCGTTGATCATTGGCTTGCGCCAGTGGGGCGAGGCGTTTTTCTTTACCCAGGGCGAGGCCCATTCGCGGCTGGTGGATCGCCAGACGGGGCAGCCAATCAGGCCACTGGAACTGCGCGCCGAGGACGGCCGCTTGCTGGGGCCAGAAGATTGCCGGCGGCTGCCTGCCGGCGAGGCCTGAGGGCCGCATGCGCTAAGGCATGCGGCCAGTTGAGCGATCAGCGCAGGGTTTTCACCAGTTCGGCGACGGTCGACAACACATCTTTGCCCAATTGCATCGAGCGCTTGCCGGACCAGCCGGTGAGGGCGTTCGGGGCGTCGTTGTGGTCCTTGAACGGCATCTCCAGGGTCAGAGACAGGCAGTCGAACTTCTGCCCGACGCTGTTGCAGGCCAGGGTCATGTTGGCTTGGCCCGGCAGGTCGCGGGTGTAGCCGTGGGTGGTCTGGAAGTCGCGGGTCTTGTGTTTCAGATGGCTGCGGAAGTGCTCCTCCAGCGCGGCCAGGCGTGGCGTGTAGCCAGGGTTGCCTTCGCAGCCAGCCGTGAACACGTAGGGGATTTCTTCGTCGCCATGGATATCCAGGAACAGGTCAACCCCGTATTGGTCCATGTGCTGCTGCACGAACAACACTTCCGGGCTGATCTCCTGGCTTGCGCTCTGCCAGGCACGGTTGAGGTCCTGGCCCATGGCGTTGGTGCGCAGGTGGCCGTGGAAAGCCCCGTCCGGGTTCATGTTAGGCACCAGGTACAGGTCGGCACTGGCCAGCAGGCTGTTGAGCTCTGGATCATTGTGCTGCTGCAGGCGTTCGATCACCCCCTCCATGAACCATTCGGCCATGTGTTCACCAGGGTGCTGCTGGGCGATGATCCAGACCTTGCGCTGGCCTTCGGCACCACTGCCCTTGCGCAACAGTTGAATGTCACGGCCTTCGACGCTCTTGCCGGTCGCCAACAGCTCGGTACCCGCCTTGCCCAGCGCCTGCTCGATCAGCCAGTCATGGCGGCCGCGGCTGTAGGGCTCGAAGTAGGCGAACCAGGCGTGAGTCTCGCTGGCTTCCAGGCTGAAGCGCAGGCAGTCGCCTTCAAAAATGGTCGGCACCCGGAACCAGTTGACGTGGTCGTAGGAGGCCACGGCCTGGTAACCGTCCCAGGCCTTATTGTAGGAAGACTTACTGGCGTTGCTCAGGCGAAACCAGTGTTCTTCGCCCACATGCAGGCCGCTGGCCTTGAAGTGGAACCACTGGAAATGTGGGCTGTGGGTGTCGGGTCTGATGGCCAGCAGGGCCTGTAGCGGGTTGCTGAGGTCCAGCACTTCGATGTTGCCGCTGTCGAAGTTGGCAGTGATATCAAAGGAGCGTTGAGCCACGGTCATAATCTCATCCTGGATATGATTTTTATGGCGTTACTTTACACGTGCGGGGGGCAAAGCCGAGGGCAATTTACCGGGAAAGGCGGGGGGGCGTCGTCCTTGACGCTGCAGCAGCTTAGTGGCTATGCGATTGATTCTCAAGTGCTATTTATCAGTGTTTAATTCGGGTTTTTGTGAGTCGTGTTGCAAAAAGATGGTCTTTTGATATCATTCGCGCCATCGAATTCAGCAGTACCCATCTTCATTAGCCTGAAGCCAAAGCCAGAATAACTGGCAAAAAAAAGACCCGGCAAAAAGCCGGGTCAAAAACCGTGATTAGCCTGATGAGGAGATATTCCAAGAGTCCGACCTAAGGTCCCTTGGTCTATCGACTGATCTCGCGACCAGTTGCGTGCAATAATAATCATTATCATTTGCAAGTCAACTATTTTTACCCCTCACCTGGGAAAAATCTTTCCCGTCGCTTTGCCAGACGCTGCCGATCTGATCCTGATCCGCACGTTTTCCTCGGTTTCAACCGGCTTTTCTCAATAGACCTGTTCTGCGTCCAGTGACCTGTCCACCATGGCTTTTGCCATGTCGATCATGTGCACCACCGAAAACGCCAGGTCGCGGCTTGCGCCCTGCAGGCTGTCCGCCGATTCATGGGCGCAGGCGGCTGCACAGCGCAGCAGGTCCGAGGCATGCACCAGGGCCTCCTCGCGGCTGACGTGGCGGCTGACATCGAAGAGTTGTTCGATGACCTGAGGCTCTGAAACAGCGGGTTTCAAGTAATAGTCCAATGCGCGCTGGGCGGCGGCGCAGTTGTTGAGCGTGGTGAAGTCGCCGGTGGTTTGCGGCGCGGGCAACGTGTTGTCGGTGTTATCCATGGTGAGTACTTACTCCGTGGGTGGTGCCGTTGGTGTTGCTAGAGAATAGTACCAACTGTATTCATGACCAAAAATTAAATACTACAATGTGTGTGTTGAGGGTCAGCCAACGCGAAGTATTGTTCCGCCCATGGATAAATGGATTGAATTGGTCAAGGCCAAGATGAGTGAACTGCGGATCACTCAGGAAAAACTCGCAGAGCGTCTCGCCATGTCACAGGGCGGTGTCGGGCATTGGCTGAACAAACGCCGGCAGCCCAGCCTCGATGACATGAACCGGGTGCTGCAGGAACTCGGATTGGGTTTTCTCGAAGTGGCCATGGTGCTCAGGGAGGTCGAGCAGGCGCAGGACGCTGGCGATGAGCAGTCGGGGTCGCTGGCGCAAAAGTACAACCCGTACTTTCGTTACCCGGTGAGCGACTGGCGGCTAGTGTCGCAAGTGCGCGAAGCCCAGGTGCCGGCCTACGGCAACGGGCGCTCCGAGATGTCGGATTACCGTGCCCAGGGTGCAGCCTTCTGGTTGGTGGTGGTGGGGGACGCGATGACCGCCCCCACGGGCATCAGCATTGCCCAGGACATGCTGATCCTGGTCGACCCGGCGGTGGAAGCGGTGCCGGGCAAGCTGGTGATCGCGCAATGGGCCGACAGCGCCGAAGCGACCTTTCGCAAGTTGATCGAGGAGGGCGGGCAACGGTATCTGGTGCCCTTGAATCCGACCTACCCCAAGGCCCTGTTTACCGACCAGTGTCGGATCATCGGCGTGGTGGTGCAGGCCACCGCGCGGTTTTAACCCGGCAGGTCCTGGCTCACAGGACCTGCCGGTGACTCCCGGTTACTCCAGCTCGACCAGCGCGCTGCCTTCGGTGACCATCTCGCCTTCCTGGCAATACAAAGCCTTGATCACGCCATCCTGGGGCGCCCGAATGCTGTGCTCCATTTTCATCGCTTCGAGCACCACCAGTGGCGCACCGGCTTCCACCGTCTGCCCGATTTCGACCAACACCCGGACAATGCTGCCGTTCATTGGAGCAGTCAGGCCGCCTTGATGGCTGTGGCTGGCTTCCACGGCGGCAATCGGGTCGTACTCGCTGATGCAGCGCAACTCGCCTGCCCATTGCAGGTACAGCTGCCGGTCCTGGCGAATCGCCCGCAACTGGCGGCGCAGTCCCTGATGCTCGACCTGCAGCTGCTCGCCCTTGAGCTCAGCAGTGTGGGCGTTGGCCGGTGCCAGGGTAATGGCCCGGTCCTGGCCTTCACAGCTCAGGTGCAGGGTGGTTTCAGCCGGCAAGCCTGCGCGCAAACCGTTGCCGTTGGCCCACGGTGAGCTCGGGTCGTCGCCGCGCACGCTGGGGCGTCGGCTTTGGGCGAAGGCCTGGGCGGCAACGTGCCAGAACTCATCGCTGAGTGCCTGGGGTGCCGGCAGCAATTGCTCCTGGTAGCGTGGGATAAATCCGGTATCCAGTTCGGCTGCGGCGAATGCCGGGTGGGCGACGATTCTGCGCAAGAAGCTGATGTTGGTCTTCAAACCGCCAATGGCAAACTCATCGAGCATGCTCAGCAAGCGCAGGCGGGCCTGTTCGCGGTCCTCGCCCCAGGCAATCAGCTTGCCGAGCATCGGGTCATAGTATGGCGAAACAACGTCGCCTTCCTCGACGCCACTGTCCACTCGACGTCCCGGGCCCGGGGTGGATTCGCGGTACAGCGCCAGGTGCCCGGTGGCCGGCAGGAAGTCATTGCTCGGGTCTTCGGCGTACAGACGCACTTCAATCGCATGGCCGATCAGCGGCACCTGAGCCTGGGTCATCGGCAGTGGCTCGCCCTGGGCGACGCGAATCTGCCAGGCCACCAGGTCCAGGCCGGTGATGGCTTCGGTGACAGGGTGTTCGACCTGCAGGCGGGTGTTCATTTCCATGAAGAAGAACTCGCCACGCGAATCCAGCAAGAACTCCACGGTGCCGGCACCGACATAACCGATGGCCTGGGCAGCGCGTACCGCCGCCTCGCCCATGGCTTTGCGCAGCTCGGCGCTGAGGCCGGGGGCCGGGGCTTCTTCCACCACTTTCTGGTGGCGACGTTGAATCGAGCAATCCCGTTCGTTGAGGTACAGGCAGTTGCCGTGCTGGTCGGCAAACACCTGGATTTCCACGTGGCGTGGCTTGAGCAGGTATTTTTCCACCAGCATCCGCGAGTCGCCGAACGATGACAGGGCTTCACGTTGTGCCGAGGCCAGGGCCTCGGCCAACTGGCTGGTGTCCTCGACCACTTTCATGCCCTTGCCGCCGCCCCCGGCCGTGGCCTTGAGCAGCACCGGGTAGCCGATGCGCTCGGCGGCGATGCGGAAGGTCTCCAGGTCCTGGGCTTGCCCGTGATACCCCGGGACCAGCGGTACGCCGGCGGTTTCCATCAAGGCCTTGGCGGCAGACTTGCTGCCCATGGCGTCAATGGCCGAGGCCGGTGGGCCGAGGAAAATCAGCCCGGCGTTTTCGATGGCGCGGGCAAAGCCGGCGTTTTCCGAAAGGAAGCCGTAGCCGGGGTGAATCGCCTGGGCGCCACTGGCCTTGGCCGCGGCCAGCAATTTGTCGATCTGCAGGTAACTGTCGGCCGCTTTGCTGCCGCCCAGGTCCACGCGGATATCCGCTTCGCGGCTGTGGCGGGCGTCGCGGTCAGTGGCGCTGTGCACGGCCACGGTCGTCAGGCCCAGGGCCTTGGCGGTGCGCATGACGCGGCAAGCGATTTCGCCGCGGTTGGCCACCAGCAGGGTGGTGAGTACAGGTGCGCTCATCAACGTGGCTCCTGGGGGGTGGAGGGTGCCTGCCAGCTCGGCGGACGTTTGTGCAGGAAGGCCCGCAAGCCTTCCTGGCCTTCGGGGCTGACCCGGATCCGGGCAATGGCGTTTTCGCAGTAGCGGCGCAGGGCTGGGTTCAGCGCACCGCTGCCGACTTCACGCAGCAACTCTTTGCTCGAGCGCATGGCTTGCGGGCTGTTGAGCAGCAGGTTGCTGATCCAGCTTTCGACCTGTGACTCCAGCTCGCTGGCCGGATAGCTTTCGCTGAGCAGGCCCAGCTCCCGGGCCCGCTGGCCACTGAAGCGCTCGGCTGTCAGGGCATAACGACGGGCCGCACGCTCGCCGATGGCTTGCACGACGAAGGGGCTGATCACCGCGGGCGCCAGGCCGATGCGCACTTCCGACAGACAGAACTGCGCGTCATCGGTGCCGATCGCCAGGTCGCAGCAACTGACCAGGCCCACCGCGCCGCCAAAGGCCGCGCCTTGCACCACGGCCAGGGTCGGGAGCTTCAGCTTGGCCAGGTTGTACATCAACTCGGCGAGCTCGCGGGCATCGTCCAGGTTGGTGTGATAGTCGAGCTCGGCCGATTGCTGCATCCAGGCCAGGTCGGCGCCGGCACTGAAATGTTTGCCACGCCCGCGCACCAGCAGAAAACGCAGGCTCGGATCGGCCTGGACCTTGTCCAGCGCCAGGATCAGCTCACGAATCATTTCGGCGTTGAACGCGTTGTTCTTGGCTTCGCGGCTGAGCCACAGCGTGGCGAAACCACGGGGATCGGTCAGCAGTTCCAGGGTATTGAAGTCGCTCATGTCTAACCTCTGCACAACTCTTCGATGCAGGCCTCGGACTTGCCGGCGAACGTCATTGCGCCTGTCTCAAGCGCTCTTTTCGCGGGCAGCCTGACGCCTGCGGGATCACATCCGGAACACGCCAAAGCGAGTCGGTTCGACCGCTGCGTTCAGCGAAGCGGACAACGCCAGTGCCAGCACGTCACGGGTTTGCGCCGGGTCAATGACCCCGTCGTCCCACAACCGCGCACTGGAGTAGTAGGGGTGGCCCTGTTCTTCGTACTGATCGAGGATCGGCTGCTTGATCTCGGCTTCCTGGGCGGCGCTGAAGTCCTGGCCGCTGCGTTCGGCCTGCTCGCGCTTGACCTGCACCAGCACGCCAGCGGCCTGCTCGGCCCCCATCACGCCGATGCGCGCGTTGGGCCACATCCACAGGAACCGCGGATCGTAGGCGCGCCCGCACATGCCGTAGTTGCCGGCGCCGAAACTGCCGCCAATGATCACGGTGAACTTCGGCACCTTGGCACAGGCCACCGCGGTCACCAGCTTGGCGCCGTGCTTGGCGATGCCGCCGGCTTCGTACTTCTGGCCGACCATGAAGCCGGTGATGTTTTGCAGGAACAGCAGGGGAATCCCGCGCTGGCAGGCCAGTTCGATGAAGTGCGCGCCTTTCTGTGCGGCTTCGGCGAAGAGGATCCCGTTGTTGGCGAGGATCGCGATCGGGTAACCGTGCAGGTGGGCAAAACCGCACACCAGGGTGGTGCCGAACAGCGCCTTGAACTCATCGAACACCGAGCCGTCGACCAGGCGCGCGATCACTTCGCGGACATCAAACGGTTGCTTGGCGTCAGCCGGAACCACGCCATACAGCTCGTCGCTGGCAAACAGCGGAGCAATCGGCGTGCGCTGTTGCAGCTCGCCCAGCTTGCGCCAGTTGAGGTTGGCGACGCTGCGTCGGGCCAGGGCCAGGGCATGTTCGTCGCTGTCGGCGTAGTGGTCGGCGACCCCGGAAATCTTGCAGTGCACATCGGCCCCGCCAAGGTCTTCGGCACTCACCACTTCGCCGGTCGCGGCTTTCACCAGGGGGGGGCCGGCGAGGAAGATCGTCGCCTGCTCACGCACCATGATGGCTTCGTCGGCCATGGCCGGCACATAGGCCCCACCGGCGGTGCAGGAGCCCATGACCACGGCGATCTGGGGAATGCCCATGGCACTCATGTTGGCCTGGTTGAAGAAGATCCGGCCGAAGTGCTCACGGTCCGGGAACACCTCATCCTGGCGTGGCAGGTTGGCACCGCCGGAGTCCACCAGGTAGATGCACGGCAGGCGATTCTGCTGGGCAATGGTCTGGGCCCGCAGGTGTTTTTTCACCGTCAGTGGGTAGTAGGAGCCGCCTTTGACCGTGGCATCGTTGGCGACGATCATGCATTCAACGCCTTCGACCCGGCCGATGCCGGCAATCACACCCGCTGCCGGGACGTCTTCGCCATAGACTTGGTACGCCGCCAACTGGCTGATTTCCAGGAAGGGCGAGCCAGGATCGAGCAAGCGGTTGATCCGCTCGCGGGGCAGCAGTTTACCCCGCGAGGTATGCCGCTCCTGGGCTTTGGCGCCGCCGCCTTGCTGGACCTGGGCGAGCAGGGTGTGCAGTGCGTCGACCTGAGCGAGCATCGCCGCGCTGTTACTGGCGAACTCCGCCGAACGGGGGTTGAGCTGGGTGTGCAGGATGGCCATGGACAGCTCCGTTAGCGGGTTTCGTTAAACAGTTCGCGACCGATCAGCATGCGACGGATCTCACTGGTGCCGGCACCGATTTCGTACAGCTTGGCGTCGCGCAGCAGGCGACCGGCCGGGAATTCGTTGATGTAGCCGTTGCCCCCCAGGATCTGGATCGCGTCGAGGGCCATCTGGGTGGCGCGTTCGGCGCTGTAGAGGATCACCCCGGCGGCGTCCTTGCGGGTGGTTTCGCCACGCTCGCAGGCCTGGGCCACCGCATACAGGTAGGCGCGGCTGGCGTTGAGCTGGGTGTACATGTCGGCGACCTTGCCCTGGATCAGCTGGAATTCGCCGATGCTCTGGCCGAACTGCTTGCGGTCGTGGATGTAAGGCACGATCAGGTCCATGCAGGCTTGCATGATCCCGGTAGGACCGCCGGACAGGACCACGCGTTCATAGTCCAGGCCGCTCATCAGGACTTTGACGCCGCCGTTGAGCACGCCGAGGATGTTCTCTTGCGGGACTTCGACGTCGTCAAAGAACAGCTCGCAAGTGTTGGAGCCACGCATGCCCAGCTTGTCGAACTTGTTGCTGCGGCTGAAGCCTTTCCAGTCACGCTCGACGATGAACGCGGTGATCCCGTGCGGACCCTTTTCCAGGTCGGTCTTGGCGTAGATCACGTAGGTATTGGCGTCCGGACCGTTGGTGATCCAGGTCTTGCTGCCGTTAAGCACATAGTGGTCGCCACGTTTATCGGCGCGCAGCTTCATCGAGACCACGTCGGAACCGGCATTCGGCTCGCTCATGGCCAGCGCGCCGATGTGCTCGCCGCTGATCAGCTTGGGCAGGTACTTGGTTTTCTGCTCGTGGTTGCCGTTACGGTTGATCTGATTGACGCACAGATTGGAATGAGCGCCGTAGGACAGGGCGACCGAGGCCGAGCCGCGGCTGATTTCTTCCATCGCGACCACGTGGGCCAGGTAGCCCAGGCCGGCACCGCCGTACTCTTCCGCGACGGTGATGCCCAACAGCCCCATGTCGCCGAACTTGCGCCACAGGTCCGCGGGGAACAGGTTGTCGATGTCGATCTGGGCGGCGCGGGGCGCGATCTCTTTGCTGACGAATGCGCGGACCTGGTCACGCAGCATGTCGATGGTTTCGCCGAGGGCAAAGTTCAGAGACGGATAGCTCATGGGGCACCTTCAAACTTGTTTTTATCAATGGAGAATCGGCCTGCGATGCGCGCCGAGTCGACTGTCACCTTTACGTTAACGTAAACCTGAGACGAATGGCTGTCAATCGCCCTTTACGTTAACGTCAACTTGAGCGAGAGTAGAGGCAGTTCAGGTCGGGTCCGGCGGCATGATGCCGGGCTTCCACACACCCGCTAATAAAGACAATAGGGGTCGTCATGGATCAACACAGTGCTCACCCACAGCACAGCTACACCCGTGGCTCGCAGGACAAAGCCTTGCTGGCGATGACCATTGGCCAGGCATTCGACAACACGGTCGCCCGTTACCCGCAGGGCGAAGCGTTGGTGGTCCGCCACCAGCAGTTGCGCTACAGCTGGACGCAACTGGCCGAGGCGGTGGAGTTGCACGCCAGGGCGCTGCTGGCGCTGGGCCTGCAGGCCGGGGATCGCCTCGGCGTCTGGGCGCCCAATTGTGCCCAGTGGTGCATCAGCCAGTTCGCCAGCGCGAAGATCGGGGTGATTCTGGTCAACATCAACCCGGCCTATCGCAGCTCGGAGCTGGAGTACGTGCTCAAGCAGTCCGGTTGCCAGTGGCTGGTATGTGCCGGCTCCTTCAAGACCTCCGATTACCACGCCATGCTGCAGGGCCTGGCGCCGGAGTTGGCGCAACACCCGGTCGGCCAATTGCAGTGCGAGCGCCTGCCGCAACTGCGCGGCGTCATCAGCCTCGACCCGCAGCCGCCCGCAGGCTTCCTGCCCTGGTCGCAACTGACAGAGCTGGGGGCAGGGGTGCCGCCCGAGCAGCTCAAGGCGCGGCAGAACAGCCTGCATTTCGACCAGGCCGTGAACATTCAGTACACCTCCGGCACCACCGGTTTCCCCAAGGGAGCCACCCTCAGTCACTACAACATCCTCAACAATGGCTACATGGTGGGCGAAAGCCTCGGGCTGACGGCCGACGATCGCCTGGTGATCCCGGTGCCGCTGTACCACTGCTTCGGCATGGTGATGGGCAACCTGGGGTGTATCACCCATGGCACCACCATGATTTACCCCAACGACGCCTTCGATCCCCTGTTGACCCTGGAAACCGTGGCCCAGGAAAAGGCCACCGGCTTGTATGGCGTGCCGACCATGTTCATCGCCATGCTCGATCACCCGCGGCGCAAGGAGTTTGGCCTGTCGTCCCTGCGCACCGGCATCATGGCCGGGGCGACCTGCCCGATTGAGGTGATGCGCCGGGTCATCAGCGAAATGCACATGAACGAAGTGCAGATTGCCTACGGCATGACGGAAACCAGCCCGGTGTCGTTGCAGACCGGTCCTGCGGACAATCTGGAGCTGCGGGTGACGACCGTCGGCCGCACCCAGCCGCAACTGGAAAGCAAGATTATCGATGAAGCCGGCAACCTCGTGCCCCGCGGCACCATTGGTGAACTGTGCACCCGCGGCTACAGCGTGATGCTCGGCTACTGGAACAACCCTGAGGGCACCGCCGAAGCCATCGATCAGGCCGGGTGGATGCACACCGGCGACCTGGCGACCATGAACGAAGAGGGCTACGTCTGCATCGCCGGGCGTAACAAGGACATGATCATTCGTGGCGGCGAGAATATTTATCCGCGCGAGCTGGAAGAATTTTTCTTCACCCACCCGGCGGTGGCGGATGTACAGGTAATCGGCATTCCCTGCGAGAAATATGGCGAGGAGATTGTCGCCTGGATCAAATTCCACCCCGGTCACAGCGCCAACGAACTGGAGCTGCAAGCCTGGTGCAAGGAGCGCATCGCCCACTTCAAGACGCCACGTCACTTCAAGTTCGTCGAGGAGTTCCCGATGACCGTGACTGGCAAGATCCAGAAGTTCAAGATGCGCGAGATCTCCATCGAGGAGCTGCGGGAGGTCAAGGGCTGACTGCAGGGGCGAGCAAGCCGCACGCGGCTTGCTCGCGATGGCGATGGTATGTCCAGCATGGATGTCGGATGAGCCACCGCTATCGCGAGCACGCTCGCTCCCACCGTGGGTGATGGGTTGATCCGCTGCTTCTGCAAATGGGGGTGGCGGGGACCTTAAACCCCAGACAGCACAAAGGGGAGCCGAGGCTCCCCTTTAATTTGTCGTTGCGTGCTCTATTTTTATTATTAAGGGGCGGTCTGTTGTTGTTTTTGGCAACCGTGGCCCTTTACCGCTGTTTTGTGCGACCCCCATGCGGGGTCAAGAGCAAACGTATTTTTTTGAGCGCTGATCTGCTTTTTCGCCAAGCGATCCAACCAGTTCGGGAGCTACCTGAAGGTAGTTTTATTGTTCTCTGCCCGGTTGCGGGTCACTGCAAGCAGCACCCTGAAAGCACACCTTCTCCAAAAAAATCTGTTAGCTGCGTCTCTGCCGTGTTGTTTTTGTTATGTCAGAGTCGTTACGTCTTATTTTTATTAGGTTTGCCGCTTTTTTTGTTCTTGTTATGCCATAGAGATAGCAGAACCCGTGCCAACTTTTAAAAGTCCTTTAAAATCAATGACTTAATATTTTGTTGAACAAGCCCAGGCTAAAAATTCCCTCAGGTTGTTTCCGTGTTACTCGTTTTGGTGCGGGGCGGTAACAC
This sequence comes from Pseudomonas kielensis, assembly GCF_014236655.1. Classification (GTDB taxonomy): domain Bacteria; phylum Pseudomonadota; class Gammaproteobacteria; order Pseudomonadales; family Pseudomonadaceae; genus Aquipseudomonas; species Aquipseudomonas kielensis. The sequence continues at coordinate 22,535 of NZ_JACMYG010000017.1, read as the reverse complement.
CCCGGCACACATTTACTGGGCGCTGCGGGCCTTGGCCACGCGCGAACCCGTTACTCGCCCCAAGACGTCGCAGATCTGCTGGCCGGCCACCAGCAATTGCGGCATATCCACCCCCGTCTCGATCCCCAGGCCGTTGAGCAGGTACAGCACGTCCTCGGTGGCCACGTTACCGCTGGCACCCTTGGCATACGGGCAGCCGCCCAGGCCGGCGATGGAGCTGTCGAACACCGCGATGCCTTCGAGCAGGCTGGCGTAGACGTTGGCCATGGCCTGGCCGTAGGTGTCATGGAAGTGGCCGGCGAGTTTGTCCCGTGGCACCTGGGCGCCCACCACCTCGAACATCCGCCGGGTAGCGCCGGCGGTGCCGGTGCCGATGGTGTCCCCCAGGGACACCTCATAACAGCCCATGGCATACAGCTCGCGAGCAACCAGGGCCACTTGCTCCGGGGCCACGTCACCTTCGTACGGGCAGCCCAGCACACAGGACACGTAACCGCGCACACTGACACCGTGCTGGCGGGCGGCGTCCATGATCGGCACAAATCGCTCCAGGCTTTCGCTGATCGAGCAATTGATGTTGCGTTGCGAGAAGGCTTCGGAGGCGGCGGCAAACACCGCGACTTCCTTGACCCCGGCGGCCATGGCGTCTTCGAACCCACGCAGGTTCGGCGCCAGCGCACCGTAGGTAACCCCGGGCTTGCGCTGGATCTGCGCGAACACTTCGGCGGAGCCGGCCATTTGCGGTACCCACTTGGGCGAAACGAAGCTGCCGACTTCGATGTAACCCAGGCCGGCGGCCGTCAACGCGTCGACCAGCCGCACCTTGTCGGCGACGCTGATGGGTTGGGCTTCGTTTTGCAGGCCATCGCGTGGGCCGACTTCGATCAGGCGTACATGGGAGGGGAGGGACATATCAGGTTCACCTGTGGTTAGGAGTGTGAAGGCGCGGCCTGCTGGCTCTTGAGGGTCTGTTCCAGCGCCTGGACACAGCGCTCTTCGGCGGTGTCGAGCTCCAGCTTCATCTGTTCGATGTCCAGCAGTTGCTGTTCCAGCTGTTCCCGGCGTTCGCTGATTTTCGCCAGCATGCTGTTCAACTGCTTGGTGTTACCGCTGGTGGGGTCGTAGAGTTCGATCAGCTCGCGGCATTCGGCCAGGGAAAAGCCAATGCGCTTGCCCCGCAGGATCAGCTTCAGGCTGACCTTGTCCCGAGGCGAGTAGATCCGCTCCTGCCCGCGCCGCTCGGGGCTGAGCAGTCCTTGCTCTTCATAAAAACGGATGGCGCGGGTGGTGATGTCGAGCTCGCGGGCGAGGTCGGAAATGCTGTAGGTCTGGCTGCTCATGGCACGCTCGAAAAAGGGGCTTGGCGCTAAGCTAATGTCAGGTTGACGTAAACGTCAAGCAGCAAGCGCTGCACCAGACCCCATTGTCCGATACCCGCCCTCAAGCCTGCTGCTTATCCAGCTTCTTCTCGTGCGCCGTGACCTGCTGGCACAACTCGATCATCTGCTCGCGCATCCAGCGGTTGGCCGGGTCCTGGTCGGTGCTTTCGTGCCAGTACAGGTGGGTTGCCACCGGGGGCACATCGTTGACCGGCAGCAGGAATGATTGCAGTTCATGGCGGCGGGCAAAACGTTCCGGCACGGTCATCACCATGTCGGTTTGCTGCAGGACCTGAGAGGCCATCAGGTAATGCTGCGACCGCAGGGCGATCTTGCGCTGGATGCCCATCTTGCCCAGTGCCAGGTCGACATGGCCCAGGCCGCTGCGACGGCTGGAAATATGGATGTGGGTCAGGGACAGGTAATCGTCGAGGCTGAACTTTTCCTTGCCGGCCATGGGGTGCCCCTTGCGCATGGCGCAGACGTACCGGTCTTCCATCAGCTTGACGTGGCGCACTTGCGGGTCGGTGTTGAGCGGCGCATCGACGGCGAAGTCCAGGCGTCCGGCGGCCAGTTCCTTGGTGGTCTCGCGGCGCTTGGACAGGAAGCTTTCGATGACCACGCCCGGGGCCAGGCGGCGCAGGCGCTGGAACAACGGCGGCAGGATCACCGCTTCCGTGAGGTCGGTCATGCTGATGCGGTAAGTCTTGACCGCCTGCAACGGGTTGAAGATGCGGCTTTCCTGGACCGAGACCCGCAACAGCGAGAGCGCATTGCGCACCGGGCCGATGATGTTCTGCGCCATCGGTGTCGGCACCATGCCCTGGGCGGTGCGCACGAACAGCGGGTCGTTGAAGGTCTCGCGCAGGCGGGCCAGAGCGTTGGACACTGCGGGCTGGGTAATGCCGACGATCTGCCCGGCGCGGGTCAGGTTGGCTTCGGTATAGATGGCATCGAAGACGATGAAAAGGTTGAGGTCGACCTTGCTCAGATTCATGTCACTACGCTCTTGTTGTAGGTGGGCTCGATCAGTCGATCATATATCGGTGATGAATGTTAATACACGCCGAGAATAGGCTAGGTAAATTATCAACGCTGATCTAGCATCAATTCATGCCCTCAATAACGACTTCATCACCTCGTCAAAAAAGGTAGCCGCCCATGGATTTCGCTTATTCGCCCAAGGTTCAGGAACTGCGTGAACGCGTGACTGCGTTCATGGATGCTTACGTCTATCCAGCCGAAGCCGTGTTTGAGCGCCAGGTCGCCGAAGGTGATCGCTGGCAGCCCACCGCGATCATGGAAGAACTCAAAAGCAAGGCCAAGGCCGAAGGCCTGTGGAACCTGTTCCTGCCGGAATCGGAACTCGGTGCCGGCCTGACCAACCTCGAATACGCACCGCTGGCGGAGATCATGGGGCGCTCCTTGCTGGGGCCGGAACCCTTCAACTGCTCGGCGCCGGACACCGGCAACATGGAAGTGCTGGTGCGCTACGCCAACGAAGAGCAGAAACAGCGCTGGCTTGAACCCCTGCTGCGCGGCGAGATCCGTTCGGCGTTCGCCATGACCGAGCCGGATGTGGCCTCATCCGATGCCACCAACATGGCGGCCCGTGCCGAGCGCGATGGCGATCAGTGGGTGATCAATGGCAAGAAATGGTGGACCTCCGGGGCCTGCGACCCGCGCTGCAAGATTCTGATCTTCATGGGCCTGAGCAACCCGGATGCGCCACGCCATGCGCAGCACTCGATGATCCTGGTGCCGGTGGACACTCCTGGGGTAAAAATTCTGCGTCCGCTGCCGGTATTCGGCTACGACGACGCGCCCCACGGTCACGCCGAAGTGCTGTTCGAAAACGTCCGTGTGCCCTACGAAAACGTACTGTTGGGCGAGGGACGTGGTTTCGAGATCGCCCAGGGTCGCCTCGGCCCGGGCCGCATTCACCACTGCATGCGTTCGGTCGGTATGGCCGAGCGCGCGCTGGAATTGATGTGCAAGCGCTCGGTCAATCGCACGGCCTTCGGCAAACCGCTGGCACGCCTGGGCGGTAACATCGACAAGATTGCCGACTCGCGGATGGAAATCGACATGGCGCGCCTGCTGACCCTCAAGGCTGCCTACATGATGGACACCGTGGGTAACAAAGTGGCGAAAAGCGAGATCGCCCAGATCAAGGTGGTCGCCCCGAACGTGGCCTTGCGGGTCATTGACCGGGCGATCCAGATCCATGGCGGTGCCGGGGTTTCCAACGATTTCCCGCTGGCCTACATGTACGCCATGCAACGCACCTTGCGCCTGGCCGATGGCCCGGACGAGGTGCACCGTGCGGCGATCGGCAAGTTCGAAATCGGCAAGTATGTGCCCAAGGAAATGCTCCGTAGCGGCCATTAAACCGCGCCTCACCTGACACCCGCCCGCGCCTTTGGCGTTGGCGGGTGCTGACGTTTCGGTCCTAGGCCGGCAGCGCCTGCTCGCCGCGACCAAACCGCTCGCGATACACCGACGGTGCCAACCCGACCACCGTGCGAAAGGCCACGCGAAAACTCTCCACACTGCGATAGCCGCACTGCTGCGCAATCTGCTCGGTCGTGTGCCGGCTGCTTTCCAGCAGTTCACGGGCGCGGGCCAGGCGTTGCTGTTGCAGCCAGGACTTGGGCGAAGCCCCGGTGGCTTCGCTGAAACGGCGCAGGAAGGTGCGCTCGCTCATTGCCGCCTGGCTGGCCAGGTCGCGTACTTCCAGTGGTTCGTGCAAGCGCTCGCGAGCCCATTGCATTACCCGTGACAGGTCGCTGCGGGGTGTGCGGCTGACCGGGGCGGGGATGAACTGCGCCTGGCCGCCGGTGCGTTGCGGTGACATCACCAGCCGGCGCGCCACCGAATTGGCCACCTGGGTGCCAAAGTCCCGCGCCACCAGGTGCAGGCAGGCATCGATGCCGGCGGCGCTGCCAGCCGAGGTGAGCAACTGGCCCGCGTCCACGTACAGCACGTCCGGGTCCACCAGGATGTTGGGGTAGCGTGCGCTCAGTTCGTCGGTGTAGCGCCAGTGGGTGGTGGCGCGCAAGCCGTCGAGCAGGCCACTGGCCGCCAGCACAAACACCCCGGAACAGATCGACACCAGGCGTGCTCCGCGCCCGTGGGCCCGGCGCAATGCCGCCAACAGAGTGGCGGGCACCGGATCGCTGCGGCTGCGCCAGCCGGGAATGATGATGGTGCGGGCGGTCTCCAGCAGTTCCATGCCGCCATCGGCCAACACCTGAATGCCGCCGGTAGCCCGCATCGGGCCCTGATCGACGGCGACGATCCGGTGCTGGTACCAAGGGAAGTCGAACTCGGGCCGTGCCAGGCCGAAGATCTCCACCGCAATGCCAAACTCAAAGGTACAGAGGCCGTCGTAGGCCAGGATCGCTACAGAACCGGGTGTGCTGTGCATTTGGCGGAAAGTTCCCAGTGAGTGTCTTGTGCGCCACTGTAGCGCTTCAGGTCGGTTCGATACAGTGCTGGCAAGCCCACACATGCTTTGGAGAACACCCATGACCAGCCTGGTTCGCGCGATTCCTGCAGCCCCTAGCGCCGTTGCCTTGATGCATTTCAGCAACCGCCTGACCTTTGAAACCGATTGTTCCGACGTCTTCAGCAGCCAGGAGGCCGGTGCAGTGGATTTTGTCCTGGTGGATGTGCGTGGGCCTTTGGCTTACCAGCGCGGTCATCTGCCGGGGGCGATCAACATTCCCGGGCGCCTGATCACGGCCGGGTTGTTGGCGGGTTACCCCAAGGACACCTTGTTCGTGGTGTATTGCGCCGGCCCCCATTGCAATGGCGCCAACAAGGCCGCGGTGAAACTGGCGGCGCTGGAGTACTCGGTCAAGGAAATGATCGGTGGAGTGACCGGGTGGCTGGATGAGGGATTTGTATTAAGTGCCGCAGGTGCAGCGCGGGCCGATGTGGCAATTGGCTGCGAGTGCTGAGCGTCCGTTACCGCGAGGCGGCGGTTGCGGCCAGGTGCCATTGATCCAGTGTCACCTGCAGCCAGTCGTACACCTGGCGGTAAGCGGCGCTGTGGTCCTGGTGGCGGGGCAGGGGCGATTCATCGGCGAAATGGGCGTTGAGTTGGGCAACCGACTCGGCGTTCCATTCCGGGTGGAATTGCAAGCCGATACGGGTCGAGCCGACGGCATACATCTGTTGCTCGCACAGCGCACTGCTGGCCAGCAACTGCGCGCCAGGCGGCAGGTCAATCGCGTCTTCGTGCCATTCAAGTACCTTCAATGCCGAGCCGTCGGCAAAGTTGACGGTGGTCCAGCCGGTTTCAGTCGTGGCCATGCGGCGCACTTGGCCGCCCAGGCTCAGGGCCAGCAATTGTGCGCCCAGGCAGATGGCGAACACCGGTGCCCCCTGCGCCAGGCTGGCGGCCAGCCACTGGCGTTCTTGCGCCAGCCACGCGGGGCCGGCGTTGGATTCGTATGGCCCTCCCAGAATAATCACCGGAGCGGCACTCACCGCTGGCAAGTGCCCGAGGTCAGCGCGGAATACCGCCAGGGTCAGGCCCCTGGATTGCGCCCAGGTGGCAATGGCGCCGGGGCCTTCGGCAGGGTGGTGCTGAATCAACTGCACTGAATTTGAAGGTGCGAGCATGGGCGGGAACCGTCGCAGGTGAATGTCGGACTGCGCGGGCATCATGACGCAAAGCGTGATGCTTCTGTAGGCCATTTCGGTAGGTCGAGGCAAGGGGTCATCTGTGCTCACACCTTTGCCACTTTTCTATAACTATTTGTCGCATATGCACAATTTGCTCGCTGGGTGCAGCTCTAGACTGCCGGCCACTTCGATAAATACTAGCCACAAGCTACCGTCGAGGTCGCCAACAAGAGTCTCCGCACACAGGAGTTATAAATGAAGAAGCTAGTGATGTTCGGTGCTCTGGCACTGTCCGTGTTGTCCCTCTCGGCCGTGGCCGCAGACGCCAAGCCGATCCGTATCGGTATCGAAGCCGGTTACCCGCCGTTCTCGATGAAAACCCCAGACGGCAAGCTGACCGGTTTCGACGTGGACATCGGCGACGCGCTGTGCGCGCAGATGCAAGTCAAGTGCACCTGGGTCGAGCAGGAGTTCGATGGCCTGATTCCCGCGCTCAAGGTCAAGAAAATCGACGCGATCCTGTCGTCCATGACCATCACTGACGACCGCAAGAAGAACGTCGACTTCAGCATCAAGTACTACCACACCCCGGCACGTTTCGTGATGAAGGCCGGTTCCGACATCAAGGATCCGCTGACCGAGCTCAAGGGCAAGAAAGTCGGGGTTCTGCGTGCCAGTACCCACGACCGTTTCGCCACCGAAGTGCTGCAGCCGGCCGGTATCGTGCTGGTGCGCTACGGCTCCCAGCAGGAAGTCAACCTGGACATGGTCTCTGGCCGCCTCGACGCGATGCTGGCCGACTCGGTCACCCTGGACGACGGCTTCCTGAAAACCGACGCCGGTAAAGGTTTTGCGTTTGTTGGCCCGACCTATGAAGACGCCAAGTACTTCGGTGGCGGTGCAGGCATTGCCGTGCGCAAGGGCGATAAGGAGCTGGCGGACAAGTTCAACACTGCCATCACTGAAATCCGCGCCAATGGCAAGTACAAGCAAGTGCAGGACAAGTACTTCAATTTCGACGTTTACGGCGAGTAATTTCACCGTTGGAAAAAGTGGCCACCGTTGACGCGGTGGCCACTTTTTTTATGCCTGGAGGGGGAGTCCGTTCGTGTTCATTTGGGTAGGCGCTGAGTTTTTGGGGGGGCAGATCCGCCGCACCGTATGTTTCGGCAATACCCCAATCCTCGCAGCCCTTGATCAAGGTCGGCGTGCCCGGCCTGTTTCATTCCCCGTTTTCCCTCGCATGCTACGCTGCCCCGCGAATCCGCCCCATTGAAGGAAGGTCCATGCTCAAGTTGTTTGCCGTATGCCTGTTGCTGGCATCCCCGGTCGTGCAGGCCCAATCGGTGTTGCATGACGATTTGCCGCTGCAGTACCTCGAACAATCGATCCCCGGCCCGGCCAATCAGCCGCTGGTGATTTTTCTTCATGGCTACGGCAGCAACGAGGCGGATCTGTTTAATCTCAAGGAGGGGTTGCCGGCGTCGTATACCTATTTGGCGGTACGTGCGCCGCAGGTGCTGGAGCAGGGCAGTTATCAGTGGTTTAACAAGAAGGGGGACGGGGCGTACGACGGGGACAGTGATGACTTGCAGCGCAGTGCCGCGTTGCTGATGGATTTTGTCGCGAAGGCGGCGAGCAAGTATCACACCACGGCCGATCGGGTGTTCCTGGTGGGCTTCAGCCAGGGGGCGATCATGTCGTATGAAGTCGCGCTACGCCATCCCACGGCGGTGCGTGGGATAGCGGCGTTGAGTGGCAAGGTGCTGCCGGTGTTGCGTGGTCAGCTCAAGGCGGACCCGGCGCTGGGTTCCCTGGCGATTTTCATCGGCCATGGCACGGACGACCAGCGCTTGCCCTTCAGCGATGGCACTGACGCCAACAGCCTGTTGTCGGGGCTGGGCCTGGTGCCGCAGTTTCATGCCTATCCGGGGCTCGGTCACAGTATCAGCGAGTCGGAGATCAAGGACCTCGATGCCTGGTTGTTACGGATCAATCAGTAGCTCGCCGGTTTACTTTTCGCCAAGGATGTTTTTCACCAGGGCCGCGTGCCCGGCCTTGTCGTCGGCGCGGGAGATGATCTGGATCAGCATCATCCGAGTGCCCGAGCCGGCCAGCAGGCTGGTGTTGAGGGTCGGGCCGCCGCCCTGGGTGGCGGTGAAGTCGATCTGGCGCAGTCCCAGGCCTTTGAGGGTCAGGCTTTTTTCGCTTTGTTTGTTGAAGTCGGCCAGGGCTTCGCGTTGCTGGCTGGCGAAACCGGAGATGGACTCGTCGAGGAATACCGCGTCGTTGTCCTTGACGCTGAGGCCTTCGGGCAAGGTGTTTTCGGCGATGATCAGCACGGTTTTGCTTTGCTGATTGGTGTACATGGTGCCCTTGGCGCCGGACGTGCCGTTGGCCGCGTCACCGCCGGGCAATGGGTTGGCAATGAAACCCTTGGGCAGGCTGAAGGTGAACTTGTTGCCCAGCACCGCGACTTTTTCTGCCGCGGCGGTCTTGGTCGTCGGCTGGCTGGCGGCGTAGACGCTGGCGGCGCCGAAGGTGGTGAGCGCTGTCAGCAACAGAACAGCGGCGTGTTTACTGGCGATGATTTTTTTCAGCAGCGACATGCGAGTCTCCGGGTGTGATCGCGCGGGGTGGCGATCATCCCACGGGGCCCCTCACTCACTCCAGCACGAACTTGCCGGTGGGTCAGTCTTCAAGCTTGACCGGCGGCGCTGTCCCGGTGCGCAGGGGCGAGGGTGCGGCCCGCCGCTTGGTCATCAGCAGCATCACCAGCGACACCGCCACCCCGAGCACAAAGGCCCAGCCGTCCCAACGCGGCAAGGTCAAGGCCAGGGTCAGGCAAAAGGCTGCGAAGGCGTACATGCCGGTCGCGGTGGCGCGCAGCAACGCGGCGGTGAATGCTGGCCCCCGGGTTTGCTGGGAGAACACTGCCATCACGCTGCCAAGCACCGGGAAGACCGCAAGCAAACCGCTCCAGCGCTCACCCAGGGTGCTGGCGAACCAGGTCACCGCCAGCGTCAGCAACGCCCCGGCCAGCATGCGCAGCAACAGTCTGTCGGACTTTGGCGCGGGGCCTGCGAGCAAGGGTTGTGCGGCGGGGAACAGGTAGGGAGCCGCGAGCAGGGCGGTCGCCGCGGCGATCACCGACAACAGCAGCGACGCGGGCATCACTGACAGCACCCAGGCCACCAGGCTCCAACTTAACAGGGCGATCAGCAGCGCCGCCGGCCAGTTGCAGCGTTGCGCGGCCTGGGCGTAGACCACGCAGAAGGTGATCATCGCCGACATGGCCGACAGCGCCGCGATCGCCGACTGGGTCGCAAATGCCGGGCCTTGTTCGACCGCGAGGAAAAACAGGATCGGCCCGACCACCACCGGCAACCCCGATAGCCATCCTGCGACGCTCGGTCCCCAGCGTTTGCCGGCCAGGGAAATCAACAGGAGAAAACCGGGGATCAGCACGAGTTTCAACAGCAGCACGGAGCGTTCCTTGTTCGATGGCGGGGCACACAGCATACAAGGCTTCGCCGTGGCGCCTGAACCCTCTGGTTGCAACATCCCCGTCACTTCAAGAGGGCTGCGTCGTCGATCGGTCTGGGGCTGTGTGTGATGATCCGCGCGGCGAACAGGTGGCTGATCGTGCGATGGCTGGGTTGTACCCCCAGCCGGCTTACTGATCCCAGTAGGGCACTGCGCCAAAACGTTCGACGAAAAAGTCGATCACTGCGCGCACTTTCACTGACAAGCGTCGACTGCCTGGCCAGAGAATGGCGATCTGCTGGGGTTCGAGGCTGTTGGAGGCCTGGAAATCACCGAGCACCTGCACCAGCTTGCCCCGGCTCAGGGCCTCGCCGATCAGCCAGGAAGGAAACATCACCAGGCCCATGCCCTGTTCGGCAGCCTGGGTCAGGGTGTCGGCGTGGTTGCCGGTGAGCGGCCCCCTGACCGAGTAGGGGGTCCACTCGCCCGGGTCCTGGCGGAAGAACCAGCGTTGCAGACCGGAGTCGCCCTTGTAGGCGAGGCACTGGTGCCGCGCCAGCTCCACGGGATGCTGCGGGGTGCCATGGTGTGCCAGGTACGCCGGGCTGGCGGCGACGTGATAGCGCTGCGGCGCGACCACGCGGCCCTGCATGCTGGAGTCGTGCAGGGCGCCGATACGAAACAGCAGGTCGCAGCCTTCCTGCAGTGGGTCGACGTAACGATCGGTTTGCTGGATGTCCAGCTGCAGCCTGGGATAACGCTGGCACAGCTCGGCGATCCAGGGCGACAGGTGCAACTGGCCGAACACCACCGGCGCGTTGATGCGCACCAGGCCACTGGGTTCGCTGGCCTGTTCCTGCAAGGCCTGTTCGGCTTCTTCCAGTTGCACCAGCATCACCCGGGCATGCTGGCCGAGCAGGCGCCCGGCCTCGGTCGGCGTCACAGCCCGCGTGTGGCGGTAGAGCAATTGCTGGCTGAGGGCCTGTTCCATCAATTGGATCTGCCGCGAGATCGATGAAGGCGCCAGGCCTTCGCGGCGGGCGACCTCGGAAAAGCTGCCGTGATCGAGAACCGCTACGAACAACCGTAGCGCCTTGAAACTGAGTTCATTGAGACCCTGCATGAAACAGCCTGCTGTGCGAGTTACGCAAAAGTGTTGTCGACAGAATCGCATTTATCGCAAAGGTTGGGCAATTGATAATGCCCGTCATTCTTTTCACCTTTGTGCAGGAGTTGTCATGTCTTCAGTTTCTACCCGTGAGGCCCTCGGGGCCGCTGTCACGCCCCGGCCCAACCCGCTCACCCGCTTGTTGTTGCTACCGCTGGTGATCCTGGCGGGCATGGGCCTGTCGGTGGAGGCGGGTTTGCTGGGGCCTTTGGGCGCCCAGGTGGGGCATCTGTGGGCGACCCTGAGCATTTTCGGTGTCGGCTCGGCGATCCTGTTTCTGCTGTTGCTGTTCAGCGGGCCGCAACCGGGGCCGGCATTCAGCACTTTGCCGCGCTGGCAATTGATTGGCGGTTTGCTCGGGCCGATGTACGTGGTGGTGTTGACCCTGGCGACACCGGTCATCGGGATTGCCATGACGATGATTGCGATCCTCTCCGGTCAGGTCGGCAAGAGTGTGCTGATCGACCATTTCGGCTGGTTCGGCGCGGCGCGCAAGCCGGTCAACCGGGAGCGTTGGCTGGCCTTGCTGCTGATCGTCGCTGCTCTTGTCCTGATTGCGCGGGGTTGAACATGTATCTGTTGGTGTTGTTGCTGGTGGTTGTCGCGGCCGGTGCGGTGTTGAGTGTGCAGGCGGCGATCAACGGCCGTTTGGGCCAGGCGGTCGGTGTGTTGCGCAGTAGCCTGTTGACCTTTGTGGTGGGGGCCATCACGACCGCCTTGCTGATTCTGTTCTTCGAACCAGCCCATGCCGTCAGCCTGCTGGAGGTGCCGAAGTGGCAGCTCAGCGGAGCCCTGTTTGGCGTGGTTTACATGCTGGTGATGGTCGGTGCCGTGCCCCGGGTTGGCACGGCGGTGGCGACGGTGGCGGTGATCCTCGGCCAGTTGGGCATGGGCATGCTGATCGACCATTTCGGCTGGCTGGGCAATCCGTCCATCGAGTTGTCCAGCCATCGCATTCTGGCCATGGTCTGCCTGGGGCTGGCGCTGGTGTTGATGTACCGCAGCAGTCGCCGGCAAGTGGCCTGAGGTTTATCGACTAACCTGTATCAGGAGCGAGGGGCCGCGAGGGTATGTCGGTGGGTGCGGTCACTGCTTGAGAGGTGACATTGGCGTCGCCTCTGGACGACCACACCAATGGAGTCAGACTGATGAAAGCAGACACCTGCGCTTGTCCCAACTGCTCGTGCAAACTGGGCGAGCATTCGATAGTCCGGCATGGCAAGCACTACTGCTGCGAGGGGTGTGCCAAGCATCACGAGCACGGCGAAGCCTGCACGACGGCGGGCTGCCAGTGCGCCAAAGGGACTCATGGCTAGTGGGTATGACCTTGCCGTTGACGCCGAGATGGCGCCCACGGCAAGGTCATGCACGCTTCAGCTGGTGGGCCGCCACGTGACGTTTTCGATGCCGAATTTCTCCGCTGCCGGCTTGCTGGTCTTCTTCACTTTCTCTCGGCCAAAGCGGCCGATGCGCCCAACCCCGGCGTCGCAACTGGCCCAGTGCCAGGCCTCGGCGTTGTCCATCTTTTCCTGACGGATGATGAAAGACTTGGGCACACCGTGAAGGGTGTATTCGATGACGAACAATTTTGCGTTGATCATGTGCCGCTATTCCTCCCTGTCGTACTAGAGTGATCCCCCGTCGCTGAAAAAATTCATTCCAATTGCTCGGCGGGCCTCAATCGACTGGCTTCTGGGGGGCGGCCAATGGGCTCTGTTAGACTGGGCGATCTTTTTTGCCGAGGTGCCCCCCATGAGCGAGCCCATTCGCCTGACTCAATACAGTCACGGTGCAGGCTGTGGTTGCAAGATTTCGCCCCAGGTGCTGGAAGTGATCCTGGCTGGCAGCGGCGCCCAGAACCTCGACCCGAAACTCTGGGTGGGCAACGCTTCGCGTGATGATGCGGCGGTGTATGCCATTGATGACGAGCGCGGCGTGGTCTCGACCACCGACTTTTTCATGCCGATTGTCGATGATCCCTACGACTTCGGGCGCATCGCCGCGACCAATGCCATCAGCGATATCTACGCCATGGGGGGCGATCCGTTGATGGCGATTGCCATTCTCGGCTGGCCGGTCAATGTGCTGGCGCCGGAGATTGCCCGGGAAGTGATTCGCGGCGGTCGGTCGATCTGCGATGAGGCGGGAATCCCCTTGGCCGGTGGGCACTCGATTGATGCCCCGGAGCCGATTTTCGGCCTGGCGGTCACAGGGCTGGTGCAAAAACGTCATATGAAGCGCAATGACACGGCGACCGTTGGTTGCCTGTTGTACCTGACCAAACCGTTGGGGATCGGCATCCTCACCACCGCCGAGAAGAAGGGCAAGCTGCGTGACAGCGACGTGGGCCTGGCTCGGGACTGGATGTGCACCTTGAACAAGCCTGGGAGCCGATTCGGCAAGCTCGACGGCGTGACCGCCATGACTGATGTCACCGGTTTTGGCTTGCTCGGGCATCTGGTGGAAATGGCCGACGGCAGTGCGCTGACGGCTCGGGTCTACTACGACCGCGTGCCGCGCCTGCCGGGTGTCGAGTACTACCTGGACCAAGGGTGTGTGCCGGGTGGCACCCTGCGCAATTTCGACAGCTACGCCAGTAAGCTGGGGCGTGTCCAGGAGTTGCACAAGCGTGTGTTGTGCGACCCGCAGACCAGTGGCGGCTTGCTGGTTGCCGTGACACCGCAGGGCAACGCGCAATTCCTGGCGGTGGCCGCCGAGTTGGGGTTGGACCTGGCGCCTATCGGTGAACTGGTCGAGCGACAGAGCAACGCGGTCGAGGTGATTTGATGCCTGTCGATATCACCGATTACCGCGACATCTTTCTCAACGATCGCCCGATGATGGACACCCGTGCGCCGATCGAATTCACCAAGGGTGCGTTTCCCGGGGTGGTCAACCTGCCGCTGATGACTGACAACGAACGTCAGCGTGTCGGCACCTGTTATAAGCAGCAAGGCCAGCAGGCGGCCATTGTCCTGGGGCACCAGTTGGTCTCGGGGGCTATCAAGGCCGAGCGGATCCAGGCCTGGGCCGATTTCGCGCAGGCCCATCCCGAGGGTTATCTGTATTGCTTTCGTGGAGGCCTGCGCTCGCAGATCGTCCAGCAATGGCTCAAGGACGAAGCAGGCATCGACTATCCTCGGGTCGGCGGTGGCTACAAGGCAATGCGTACCTTCCTGCTGGATACGCTCGACCAGGCTGTCGGCCAGTGCGATTTCGTTTTGCTCGGTGGCATGACCGGTACCGGCAAGACCGATGTCCTCACGCGATTGAACAATGGCCTGGACCTGGAAGGGCATGCCAATCACCGTGGCTCCAGCTTCGGCAAGCGGGCGAGCGGGCAACCGTCCAATATCGACTTCGAGAACCGCCTGGCAGTCGACGTACTGAAAAAGCGCGCCAGGGGCATCGAGCAGTTTGTGCTCGAGGACGAAAGCCGCATGGTGGGCAGTTGCGCCTTGCCGTTGCCGCTGTATCAGGGCATGCAGCGTTTTGCGATGGTCTGGCTGGAGGACAGCGTGCAGGGGCGGGTAGAGCGCATCCTGCGTGATTATGTGGTGGACCTGTGCGCCGAGTTTGTCGCGGTGTATGGCGATCAGGGCTTTGTACAGTTTTCCGAGCGCTTGCTGGACAGCCTGAACAACATTCGCAAACGTCTGGGGGGCGAGCGCCACCAACGGCTGTTCGGCTTGATGGAAGCGGCGTTGGCTGAACAGGCACGCAGCGGTGCGGTGGACCTGCATCGCGATTGGATCGAAGGGTTGTTGAACGAGTACTACGACCCGATGTACGCCTTTCAGCGCGAGAAGAAGGGCGATCGAATCGAGTTCGCGGGTGAGCAGGCCGCGGTGCTTGAATACCTGCGCGAACGCAGCCGCCGGCAAGCTTGAGAACAAGGCGCCGACCGTTCAGCGCCTTGCCACGTGCCTTACAGTATCAGCGCGCCGATCAGCCCGCACAGCCCGCCGACCAGCATGGTCAGCAGGGCCACGGTCACCAGCACCCGGGTGTCGAAGTCTTTGCGCAGCATCAGCAGCGACGGCAGGCTGATGCTGGGCAGGGTCATCAACAGCGCAACCGCCGGGCCGGTGCCCATGCCCAGGGCCATCATGGTCTGCACGATCGGGATTTCCGCCGCGGTGGGGATCACGAACAGGGTGCCGACGATGGCCAGCGGTACCAGCCACCACAAGCTGTCTGCCATCGCCCCGTCAACGTGGGGAAACAGCCAGACCCGCGCGGCACCCAGCACCAATACGGCCAGGATGTAGACCGGAATGGTGCTCCAGAACAATTGCCACAGGGTGCGGATCCAGCGGCCGAGGAAGGGTTGCGAATCCGTGGTGCTGACGTTTTCCACGGCTTGCAGGGCGGCTTGTGGCACTTGCTCGGGTCGCGAAATGCGCTGGGCCACCAGCGAAACCCCCAGCACCAACACGATGCCGGCGACCAGTCGCAGGGCGGTAAAGCCCCACCCCAGGACAAAACCCATGAATACCAGGGTGGCCGGGTTCAGCACCGGGTTGCCGATCCAGAATGCCAGCGCCGCACCCACGGATACGTTTTGCCGGCGCATGCCGGCGGCTACCGGCGCTGCACAACAGCTGCACATCATGCCGGGCAGGGCGAACAGGCCCCCGCGCAGGGTGGAGGCGAAGCCCGCGCGGCCGAACAGCCGCAGCAGCCAGTCCCGCGGGATCAGGACTTGCAGCAGGGAACCGAGGATTACCGCCAGGACGGCGGCCTTCCAGATTGCCAGGAAGTACACCTTGGCGTACGTCAATGCGGCGGCCAGGGGGGCGGTTTGCGCGTCGTTGAGAATCGAGGCGCCAATGCTGTGGCTGTCGGCAGCGGTAAAGGCCTTGAAGTAGTACGGGGACCACTTGACGTAGTAGAGGCCAATGCAGGCCACCAACAGGAACAGGGCCGGCTTGCACCAGAACGACCAGCCCCGGTTGGGGGTGGTTAAGAAGTTGGACATACAGGGGTTCCGGGTACAGGGGGACAGGTCGCGCATCATACCTCACCCCGGGCCCTGCGCTGGTGCGGCCGCCCTGTCAGGTCGGGCAGCTCTCCTGGCCATTGTCCAGGCCCTGTTTGTAATGCTGGCTCTGCAAGGTGGCCTTGCCGTTGTGCCAGGTCAGGGTCAGGACGTACATCGAGTCGAAGTCGCCGGACTCCCAGTCCTCGGTGATCGACAGCTTGCTGCCCACCGCTTCGCGCGCCACCTTGTTGATCAGCTCTGGCAAGTAGCCATGGGACCAGGCGGTGTAGATGATCGAGTTGTGGTACTTGTCGTGGAGCAGTTCGTCCGCCAGTTCACTGGTGTCGTTGGCGGAAAACTCGATGTTCACCGGCAGGCCCAGCTTGATCGCGCTCGGGCTGATGGTCATCAGGGGACGGATGTAGCTGTAGGAGTTGTCGAGCTCGCCTTCCTCGACATTGCGGGTCGGGTTGGCGGCAAACACGAAATCGGCTTTGCCGAATTTTTCGGGCAGCAGCTGTGCCAGATCGATGGCGCGGTTCAGGCCCTGGCAATTGAGTTGTCCGAGACCGCCGGCCGGTTTTTCCGCATGCCGCAAAAACACCAGGGTCTGGGTGCCATCAACCGGCTGGGCGCGGCTTTCGCTCGACTCCAGCGACAGCAGCAGGGCGCAGGTAGTCAGCAGTGCAGGGAGGAACACGAAGGCGCGCTGTTTCAGGCGTTGGGTGATCTGCAGTGGGTTTCTCATCAAGTATTAGTTCTTCAGCACATTCAGGTTAAGGCTGACAAACCTTTCCACCGCAAGCTCCCGGCTTCGGATGGTTTTCCATGTCGTTGGGCGAGTCATCTTGCGCGCGCGCTGCCTTCAGAGTCCGCTGAGGGCCATTGGTTCGATTGGAATCTGCGGGCGCGCACTTTATCCGGGGTAACG
This sequence comes from Pseudomonas kielensis, assembly GCF_014236655.1. GTDB lineage: Bacteria > Pseudomonadota > Gammaproteobacteria > Pseudomonadales > Pseudomonadaceae > Aquipseudomonas > Aquipseudomonas kielensis. The sequence continues at coordinate 5,952 of NZ_JACMYG010000017.1, read as the reverse complement.
CTGAGAATGGGGGAAGGTTAGCGACATAATGTTTCCGATTTAAGATGCCGGCGCCGGCAGGCTCGCTATAAGCTAGCCCGCGTACAGGCCGGCCGTGTGCCGCGTGTTAGGCCAAAACTCAGCCGTTGAATTGTCACTGGATGTTCACTATGACCGATTTGTCAGCGTTCCCGATTACTGAAAAATGGCCTGCCCAGTTCCCCGAGTGGCTTCAACTCTACTCGTTGCCTACGCCAAACGGGGTCAAAGTCTCGATCATGCTCGAAGAGATCGGCTTGCCGTACGAGGCCCATCGCGTGAGTTTCGAGACCAACGACCAGATGTCCCCGGCGTTCCTGTCGCTCAATCCCAACAACAAGATTCCGGCGATCCTCGACCCTCACGGCCCCGACGACAAGCCGATGGCGCTGTTCGAGTCCGGAGCGATCCTGATTTACCTCGCCGACAAGAGCGGGCAACTGCTGGCCCAGGAGTCGGCGGCACGTTACGAGACGATTCAGTGGCTGATGTTCCAGATGGGCGGTATCGGCCCGATGTTCGGCCAGTTGGGCTTTTTCAATAAATTCGCCGGCAAGGAGTACGAGGACAAACGTCCGCGGGACCGTTATGTCGCCGAGAGCACCCGCTTGCTGAAGGTACTCGACGAACGCCTGCAAGGGCGTGACTGGATCATGGGTGAGCGCTACACCATTGCCGACATCGCGATCTTCCCGTGGGTACGCAACCTGATCGGATTTTATGAGGCCGGCGACTTGGTGGGGATCAATAACTTCCCCAATGTGCTGCGGGTACTGGAGCGCTTCCTGGCGCGCCCGGCGGTAGTGCGCGGGTTGGAAATTCCCAAGCCTTGAACCGGTCCGCCACTGCCGGGTGCAGTGGCGTACCTGGGCGCTGGGTTAGCGGTTGCTGGCCGCCAGCTTGAGGCCAAAGCCGATCAGCGCGATGGCTGCCACCCGGGTGGCAATGGTCCGGGCCAGGGGCAGGGCCTTCAAGCGGATCGCCGCGGCGTTGCCGATCAGCACCAGGGCGCCCTGGTACAGCAGGCTGATCAGGGTCACGTGGACCATCATCGCCACCAGGGTCACCGTCGACGACCCCGGGCTGATGAACAGCGGGAAGAACGCCACGAAAAACAGCATGACCTTCGGGTTGGTCAGGCTGATGACCAGGGCGTTGCGCAAATAGGTGCGCGCCGAGCGTCGCGGTTCCAGGGCCGCGTCATGTTGCGCCACCGGGGTGCGCAACATTTGTATGCCCATCCAGCACAGGTACGCTGCACCGAACCACTGCAGCCCCTGGAACAGCAGCGGGTTGGCGCTCATCAGCGCTGCCAGGCCGGCCGCAGCGGCAATCATGTAGGTCGCATCCCCCAGCAGGGTCCCCAGCACCGCGCCAAAACCGGCGCCGATGCCGTTGCGGGCGGTGGCATTGAGGATGGCAAAGGTGCCAGGGCCGGGGATCAGTTGGAAAATCACGATCGCCGCGATGAAACTGCCGTAGTTGTGTATCTCAAACATCTGGGCTCACTCCGTATCCTTCGGGGTTTGTCACCCACCGTGGGTGCGTTAGGCAGATTAGTTGAACTGTGAGTCACTGTCAGGGGATGGGGCCCCTCGGGTTCTATTGTTACTGTTTTCGCAATAAACTCTTGCCTCACCGGCATTTGTGCCAGCAGGGGCGAGGGGCATAAGCTCGCGCCTCCAGCACTTTTTGTCTTGTTCAGGCCTTTGGCCTCCTGCCAGGAAATTTCATGTCCAGCCAGTTCCCCGAAGCCCGTCCACGCCGTTTGCGGCGCACCCCGCAACTGCGCAAGCTGTTCCAGGAAACCGAGTTCAGCCTCAATGACCTGGTGTTGCCGATCTTTGTCGAGGAAGAAATCGACGATTTCGTACCGATCACCAGCATGCCGGGTGTGCGGCGGATTCCCGAGTCGAAACTGGCCGGTGAAATCGAGCGTTACGCCCGGGCCGGTATCCAGTCGGTGATGACCTTTGGGGTGTCGCACCACCTGGATGGCAATGGCAGCGACACCTGGCGGGAAAACGGTCTGGTGTCGCGCATGGCGCGGATCTGCAAGGACGCGGTGCCGGAAATGATCGTCATGTCCGACACCTGCTTCTGCGAGTACACCGATCATGGCCACTGCGGGGTGATGCATGGCGCCGAAGTCGACAACGACCTGACGCTGTTCAACCTTGGCCAGCAAGCCGTCGCCGCCGCGCGTGCCGGGGCGGATGTGATTGCACCCTCGGCGGCCATGGACGGGCAGGTGCAGGCCATTCGCCGCGCCCTGGACGCTGCTGGCTTCCACCAGACGTCGATCATGGCCTATTCGACCAAGTTTGCCTCGGCCCTCTACGGCCCGTTCCGCGAGGCCGGTGGCAGTGCGCTCAAGGGCGATCGCAAGAGCTACCAGATGAACCCGATGAATCGCCGCGAAGCCGTGCGCGAATCGCTGCTGGATGAGCAGGAGGGTGCCGATGCGCTGATGGTCAAGCCCGCCGGCGCCTATCTGGACATCATCCGCGATATCCGCGAAGCCTCGCGGTTGCCGCTGGCGGCGTATCAGGTCAGTGGCGAGTACGCGATGATCAAGTTCGGCGCGGCCGCCGGGGCGATCGACGAAGAGCGGGTGGTGCGCGAGAGCCTGGGTGCGATCAAGCGCGCCGGTGCGGACCTGATCTTCACCTACTTCGCCATGGACCTGGCGCTTAGCGGAATCTGACCCGCTACGGGCGCGCGCTCAGCTCATGAACGGCTTGATCCCATGAGCGTGAAAGTAGCGCTCGATGACTTTCGGGTCAGCGCCCGGGTCGGCGAGCGCTACGTAGCTGTCAGGCCGCAACAGGTAGAACCCATTGCACGCCAGGCCGGCTTTTGCATGGGCGGGCGTGTAGGCGAACACCTGCAGCGCCAGGTGATGATCGCTGCACCAGGCGCGCATTTCGTCGCTGGTGTCGCCGTACACATGCACCTGCCAGGCGGGGAGGGCGAGGCTGGAAAAGTTGTCGCGCTCAGCATCCTGTACCCACGGCAGGCGATCGCCACCGAACACCGTGCCGGCATGGCCCGCACTGAGTGGCATCGCGCGGTAGTTCAGGGTGATTTGCGACACGGTGCGGAACAACCACTCGCGAGCCCGCTCCAGTGCCGCCATTTTGGGTAACAGCAACGGTGCCACGCGGGTGCGCAACAGGTCGGCGATGGCGCCTTCGGCTGTGATGAAGCTGAATACCCGATCGGTGGTGCTCACCAGTTTGCGAGCAAAGGCCATGCGTTCGATGGCATAGCTGTCGAGCAACCTGTGATCTGCCGTTCTGGTAGTGGGTGGTGTCTTTATCATCGCCCCATGGGGAGGCTCAGCGCTGGGCAAACGCCAGGTTCAGGCCCAGTGCGGCGAACGATGCGGCAAATCCGCGGCGCAGCCAGTTCTGAACGGTGGGTGACTCGATGACGGCCGTGCGAAAAAAGTTCGCCAGTAAGCCATAGATCACAAATACCGCAAAGGTCATCAACATGAACACTGTGCTTAGGGTGAGCATCTGCACCGTGGCCGACGGCCCGTTGGGCGTGATGAACTGCGGCAGAAACGCCAGGAAGAATATCGTCAGCTTGGGGTTGAGCAGATTGAGCAGGCCAGCGCGCAGCATGATGGTGCCGCCACTCAGGTTGAGCGGTGTATCGCTGACGGCAAATGCCGAGCGGTCGCGCCAGGTGGCATAGGCCAGGTACAACAGGTAGGCGACCCCGGCAAACTTCAGCCCCTGGAATGCCAGCGCGCTGGTATGCAGGATTGCCGAGAGGCCCAGCATCGAGGCCATCAGGTGCGGCACTATCCCGCCCGTGCAGCCCAGCGCAGCGTAGACACTGGCCCGTTTGCCAGCGGCCAGCGCCGTGGAGAGGGTAAATACCACGCCAGTGCCGGGGATCAACACGACGATCAGTGAGGTCAGCAGAAAATCCATTGTCAGCATGCCAGCGAACTCCAGTCGGTGATCGGGTGTCAGAGCACCCGCAAGCAATCGTTCATTGAAGTGCAATGCGGGTTGCTTTTCCAGAGGAAAACACCGAAGTGTAGTGCGAGTCATTCGCCCGGTCGGTCAAAAGGACCCTTGAGCCACACCATGCAAGCCAATCAATTGATCATCAGCCTCGCTACGCTGCTATTGCTGGCCGGGTGTGCGAGTCAGGGTAGCCGCGATGCAGCGCCCAAGCCGGACCAGGTCAAAGCGCAGATCGTACGCTTGTTGCCCGCCAGTACGGTGGACCGGCAAGGTTGGGCTAACGACATCTATAGTGCCTTTGCCGCGCAGGCGATTCCCGCGACCTCGCAGAATCTCTGTTCGGTGCTGGCAGTGACCGAGCAGGAGTCGACCTTTCAGGCTGACCCGAAAGTGCCGGGGCTGGGCAAGATTGCCCGGGACGAGATCGACCGCCGTGCTGCCAGGGCGCATATCCCCAGTCTCCTGGTGCGGGGGGCCCTGCAGGTCAGTTCGACCAATGGCAAAAGTTACAGTGACCGGTTGAATGCGGCGCGTAGCGAAAAAGAGCTCAGCGCGATCTTCGATGACTTCATCGGCCGGGTGCCCATGGGCAAGACCCTGTTCGGCGGGTTCAACCCGGTGCACACCGGTGGGCCGATGCAGGTCAGCATCGCGTTTGCCGAAAAGCAGGCGCGCAACTATCCGTACCCGGTGGACGGCTCGATCCGCCGTGAGGTGTTCACTCGGCGGGGCGGCATGTACTTCGGCATCGCCCACCTGCTCGGTTACCCGGTGAGCTATAGCCAGCCGCTGTATCGCTTCGCCGACTTCAATGCCGGCTGGTACGCCAGCCGCAATGCGGCATTCCAGGCTGCACTGAACCGCGCGACCGGTGGTTCCCTGGCGCTGGATGGCGACTTGATCCGCTACGGTTCGCTACTGCCGGGTTCCACTGAACTGGCAGTGCGCAGCCTGGGTAAACGCCTGGATATGCGCAACAGCACGATCCGCGATCAACTGGAGTTGGGGGATAGTCTGGCTTTCGAAGACAGCAAACTCTACAAGCGGGTATTCGCGCTGGCCGAAAAGCCTCAAGGCCAGGCGTTGCCCAGGGCGGTGTTGCCGGGGATTGAGCTAAAGAGCCCGAAAATCACCCGTAAGCTCACCACGGCCTGGTTTGCCAAGCGTGTCGATGAGCGTTATCAGCGTTGCATGAAGCGCGCAGCCGCGGGTTAGGGCCGACGGAGGGCGAAAAAAGCCCGGCAGAGTGTGCCGGGCTTTTTGTTGAGGTGTGCGGACCGGCAATTCATGCACGGTTCTGGGTCAGGCGATCGGAGCCACCTTCGGCGACACGGTTTTGTTGCAGACGGTCGGAGCCACCTTCGGCGACACGGTTCTGTTGCAGGCGGTCGGAGCCACCTTCGGCGACACGGTTCTGTTGCAGACGATCGGAGCCACCTTCGGCAACACGGTTCTGTTGCAGGCGGTCGGAGCCACCTTCGGCGATCACGGCGGGTTGTTGTGTGGCGCTGACGGGGTGTGCCAGGTCGGTGGCGAATGCACTGGTGGCCAGTACGGAGAAAGCGAGGCTGAGGATGATGTGGCGTTTCATGAGGGTGTGCTCCGGGGGTGTCGTGGTTGGTATGGAGCCAATGTTACGCGTCAGGATTTTTAAGAGAATTTCATTGGGTCGATGGTGAACATCGATGGCGGTGATGGCGCGGACAAGCAGGACCAGGAACTGATGGGGGCAGGGCAAGACATTGCTCTTCTATATAGAGAGTCGGGATTGAGGGCGGTTCTGGGGCTTTTGATAGAAAAACCAAATTAGCAGTTGACGGCAGATTCCAGGTGTCTATAATTCGCCCCACTTCCGGCGCAGTCGAAACGGGAAACTCCTTGGTAAACAATGAGTTACGCAGTTTTCGGCAGCAGGTTGCTTCAGTTCATCGAAGCGCGAAAGGAGTTG
>NZ_JACMYG010000016.1 GCF_014236655.1 Pseudomonas kielensis | reverse complement strand
GGGGGGGGGGGGGGGGGGGGGGGGGGGGGGGGGGGGGGGGGGGGGGGGGGGGGGGGGGGGGGGGGGGGGTGGGGGGGGGGGGGGGGGGGGGGGGGGGGGGGGGGGGGGGGGGGGGGGGGGGGGGGGGGGGGGGGGGGGGGGGGGGCGGGGGGGGGGGGGGGGGGGGGAGGGGGGGGGGGGGGGGGGGGGGGGGGGGGGGGGGGGGGGGGGGGGGTGGGGGGGGGGGGGGGGGGGGGGGGGGGGGGGCCAAGCTAACCGTACGGTGCCAAGGAAAAAATAGGATATTTCTGAATTGTAAGTAGGTTCGTTCCCCGTTCGGGTATCGATGTAGCGCCCGGCGTAAGTCAAACCGCCTCTCATTTGAGCAATAACTGAAACTCCTCCACCGGCAACGGCCGGCTATGCAGGTAGCCCTGGTACAAGTGGCAGCCCAGGCCCTGCAAAAACTCAAGCTGTTCCGGGGTTTCCACGCCCTCGGCGATGACTTCCAGTGCCAGGCTGCGGGCCATGGCGACGATGGCGCGGATGATTTCGGCGTCGTTGGGGTCGCTGGTGGCGTCGCGAATGAACGACTGGTCGATTTTCAAGGTGTCCACCGGCAGGCGCTTGAGGTAGGTCAGTGACGAGTAGCCGGTGCCGAAGTCGTCCATGGCAAAGCTGACGCCGAGTTTTTTCAGGCGACGCATTTTGCTGATGGTGTCCTCCAGGTTCTGGATCACGATGCCTTCGGTGATTTCCAGTTTCAGCAGCGAGCAGGGCAGGCCGTGGCTGCTGAGGCTGCGCTCGATGCGCTCGACGAAATCGACCTGGCGGAACTGTCGCGGGCTGATGTTCACGCACAGGCTGAAGTTCAGCGGGTTGACCTTGCCCCGGGTGATCAGTTGCTTGAAGGCCTGGCAGGCTTCATCGAGGATCCAGGTGCCGACTTCGAGGATCAGCCCGCTGTCTTCCAGCACCTTGATGAATTCGTTCGGCGACTGTGCGCCCAATTGCGGGTGGGTCCAGCGCACCAGAGCTTCGGCGCCGACGATACGGTTGTCGCGGGCATCGACCTGGGGTTGGTAGTGCACCCGGAATTCTCCCCGCGACAGGGCCAGGCGCAGGTCGGTTTCCATGCGCAAGCGCTCGCTGGCGGCCTTCTGCATGGTGTTGTGGTACATCTGCGTGGTGTTGCGCCCCGAGTCCTTGGCCCGATACAGGGCAATGTCCGCGCGCTTGAGCAGGTCGGTGGGGGTCGAGCCATGGTCGGGAATCAAGGCCACGCCGATGCTGGGGGTGACCTGCAGGCGGTGGCCGTCGAGGAACATCGGCTCCGACAGCAGTTCGCGCAGGGTGTCGGCCAGGTCCCGCACCTGATCGCTGACTTCATTGCGCGAGCCTTCCAGGCCACTGAGCAGCACCACGAACTCGTCACCGCCCAGGCGGGCCACGGTGTCTTCCATGCGCACGCTGGCTTCCAGGCGCGCGGTGATGATCTTCAGCACCGTGTCGCCCACCGGGTGGCCCAGGGAGTCATTGATGTGCTTGAAGTGGTCGAGGTCGAGGAACAGCAGTGCGCCGCGCAGGTTGTGGCGCTTGAGCAGGGCAATCTGCTGGCTCAGGCGGTCCATCAGCAGGGCGCGGTTGGGCAGGTTGGTCAGGGAGTCGTGGTAGGCCAGGTGGCGGATCTGCGCTTCGGCGTTCTTCAGCAGGCTGACGTCCCGCGCGGTCAGTAGCAGACAGTCGGTTTCGTTGAGGGTGATCGGCTCCACCGAGACTTCGACGGTGAGCAACTGCCCGCTCTTGTTGCGCCCGAGCATTTCCAGGTGGTGGACCCGGCCCTTGAGTTGCAACTCCGCCAGCAGCATGGAGCGCTGCTTTTCTTCAGCCCAGATACCCACTTGGTACACGGTCTTGCCGATCACCTCCTCGGCGCGGTAGCCGGTCAGGCGGCAAAAGCCATCGTTGACCTCCAGGTAACGCCCGGTGTCGCGCTCGGTGATGGTGATGGCGTCGGGGCTGGAGTGAAACGCCTTGGCGAATTTCTCTTCGCTGGCCTTGAGCGCGGCCTCCGAACGCTGTTGCTGGGTAATGTCGCGCAGGGTGGTCACGATGCACGGTTGCTCGCCGACGCTGATTTGCCGGCTGGAGATCACGCAGGTCAGGGATTGGCCGTCCTTGTGCTGGACCATGATCGCTACATTGTTCAGGCCCTGTTCGCGGATCACCTGTTCGATCCGCCGCAGGCTCTGCGCCGAGGCGTCCCACAGGCCGATGTCGTCGGCGCTGCGGCCGATCACGTCGGCGGCGGTCCAGCCGAAGGTCTGGGTGAAGCTGTTGTTGATTTCGATGAACTGGCCGCTGTCCTGGCGGGTCACGCAGATCGGGTCCGGGCTGACCTGGAACAGGGTGGCGAACTTCTCTTCGGAGGCCACCAGGCGCTGTTCGCGCTCCACCTGGTCGGTGATGTCCAGCAAGGTCCCGGCCATGCGCAAGGGCTGGCCCTTTTCGTCGCGATACAGGCGCGCGCGGCTTTCCAGGTAGCGCGAACTGCCATCGGCCAACTGCACCCGATAAGTCAGCTGGTAGTTGCCCGCCGGGCCTTCACGCAGGCTGCGGTAGGCGTCGCGCATGCTGTCGCGTTCTTCGCCGGGCACCCCTTCGAAAAATTCCTCGAAGGACTCATGAAAGGGGATGGGTTCCAGCCCGTGCAGTTGGGCGGCCCGCGCCGAGCCGTAGAGCATGCCGCTGGGGATGTGCCAGTCCCAGGTGCCCAGTTGGGCGGAATCCAGGGCCAGGTCCAGGCGCTCCTGGCTGTCCTTGAGTGCGTGTTCGGCGATTTTGCGTTCAGTGGTGTCGAGAAAGGTGCTCAGCAGGTAGGGCTGGCCTTCGAGTTCGACCTTCTGCGCGCTGAGGATACCGTCATGGACCTGCCCGTTGCTGGCACGAAACTGCACTTCCATGCTGACCAGCTCGCCCTTGGCCTTGGTCGCCTTGACCAGCTTGGCCCGCTGTTCCGGGTGCACCCACAGCCCCAGCTCCAGGGTGGTACGACCAATGGCGTCCTGCACCGGCCAGCCGAACAGGCTTTCGAAATACTGGTTGGCCTCGGTGATCAGGCCGTCTTCCTGGCGGGTCAGCAAGACCATGTTGGGGCACAGGTGAAACAGCGTGGCGAAGCGTTTTTCCGAGCTGCTCAGGGCCTGTTCGCGCTGGCGCTGATGGGTGATCTCGCGGATCACCCCGATCATCCGTGGCCGACCCTGTTTGTCCGGCAGCAGGCTGCCGCTGATTTCCAGCCAGTGCAGGCTGCCATCCGGCCAGCGGATGCGGTGGTGCATCACTTGTTCCAGGGGCGCGCCGGCGATGACTGCGTTGAATGCACGCAGGGTCTTGGGCCGGTCCTCGGGGGGCAGCAGGTCGAGGTATTCAAGGTCTGCCGGCAAGGGGTGCCGGGGGTCGAAGCCGAACAATGCCTGGGTGCCTCGCGACCAACTGATCAGCCCGCGCTCGATGTCCCAATACCAGGCACCCAGGCGCGCGCCGTTAAGGGCGGCCAGCAACTGCGGAGCGCTTTCCCAGCTTTGCTCCGACGTGTGGGGGTCAAGCGCCTGGATACGCGGCATCAATGGCGTATGGGAACGAGGGCGGTCAACAGAATTGGGCATTGGTAGCAGGCCTTGGGCTGAATGTGGCGTTAGGCACGGGTTTTGCGGCTCTATAGGAGTAGCACAAGTTAGCCATCAGTCCCTGGCAAATCGATCTGTGCGTCCAGCAAAGCCATGAAGGCCCGCGCGGCATTCGACAACGTCCTTTCGGTGTGCACGATATAGCCTAGCTGGCGAGTGAGTTGTATGCCCGGCAATGGGATGCGTGCCACCTGTTCGTCGAGCATGGTGCGCGGCAGGACGCTCCAGGCCAGGCCGATGGACACCATCATCTTGATGGTTTCCAGGTAGTTGGTGCTCATGGCGATGTTGGGCGTCAGTCCCTGGGCCTCGAACAGGCGCTGGACGATGTGATGAGTGAAGGTGTTGCCGCCGGGGAATACCGCCGGGTGCAGCGCGATGTCGACCAGGCTGACCGCGCCGTTGCTGATCAGCGAATGCTCGGGGGCGACCACGAAATCCAGCGGGTCGTCCCAGACCGGGGTGGCCTTGACCAGGGTGTGGGGTTCCGGGGCCAGGGTAATCACCGCCAGTTCGGCACGGCCGTGAAGGATCTCTTCGTAGGCCACTTCCGAGTCGAGGAACTGGATGTCCAGCGCCACCTCGGGGTATTGGCGGGTGAACGCCCTCAATAAGGGGGGCAAGCGATGCAGGCCGATATGGTGACTGGTGGCCAGGGTCAGGCGACCGGTCACCTCGCCGGTCAGGTTGGTCAGGGCGCGACGAGTGTCATCCAGCACGTTGATGATCTGGTAGGCCCGCGGCAGCAGGGCGCGCCCGGCTTCGGTCAGGCCCACTTCACGACCCAGGCGATCGAACAGGCGAACCTTGAGCTGTTGCTCCAGGCCGGCGATGCGTTTACTGATGGCCGGCTGGGTCAGGTGCAGGCGTTCACCGGCGCCGGAGAAGCTGCCGGTCTCGGCGATGGCAATAAAAGCATTGAGGTTGGCCAGGTCCATGTTTGTATTCCAGTTGGTTATCCAAAGCATAAAAAATATGAATTTGAGTTATTTAATGTAACCCCATAGGATCGACCTCACAAGCCAAGGGGTTATTGAGTCGCTCAAGGCCCAGGGCATAGAAACAAGCTGATGAGGAAAACGTCTGATGGCCGGCAAAACGCTCTACGACAAGCTCTGGGATTCGCATTTGGTCAAGCAGCGCGACGATGGTTCGGCGCTGATCTATATCGATCGTCACATCATTCACGAAGTGACCTCGCCGCAAGCCTTTGAAGGCCTGCGTCTGGCCGGGCGCAAGCCGTGGCGCATCGATGCCAACATCGCGACCCCGGACCACAACGTACCGACCACCCCGGAGCGCAAGGGCGGCATCGACGCCATTGTCGACCAGGTCTCGCGTTTGCAGGTTCAGACCCTCGACGACAACTGTGACGAGTACGGCATCGTCGAATTCAAGATGAACGACGTGCGCCAGGGCATCGTTCACGTCATCGGCCCGGAGCAGGGCGCCACCTTGCCAGGCATGACCGTGGTCTGCGGCGACTCCCATACCTCGACCCACGGCGCCTTTGGTGCCCTGGCCCACGGCATCGGCACCTCCGAGGTCGAGCACGTGCTCGCCACCCAGTGCCTGGTCGCCAAGAAAATGAAGAACATGCTGGTGTCCGTCGAAGGCACCTTGCCGTTCGGCGTGACGGCCAAGGACATCGTGCTCGCCGTGATCGGCAAGATCGGTACCGCGGGCGGCAATGGCCATGCCATCGAATTCGCCGGTAGCGCGATTCGCGAATTGTCGGTCGAAGGCCGCATGACCATCTGCAACATGTCCATCGAAGCCGGTGCCCGTGTAGGCCTGGTGGCCGCCGACGAAAAAACCGTGGCGTACGTCAAAGGCCGTCCATTCGCCCCGAAAGGCGCAGAGTGGGACTTGGCTGTCGAAGCCTGGAAAGACCTGGTTTCCGATGCCGATGCGGTATTCGACACCGTCATCGAACTCGACGCGAGCCAGATCAAGCCGCAAGTCAGCTGGGGCACTTCGCCCGAGATGGTCTTGGCGGTGGACCAGAACGTGCCGGACCCGGCCAAGGAAATGGACCTGGTCAAGCGCGATTCCATCGTCCGTGCCTTGAAGTACATGGGTTTGACCGCCAATCAGGCGATCACCGACATTCAGCTGGATCGCGTGTTCATTGGCTCTTGCACCAACTCGCGGATCGAAGACTTGCGCGCGGCAGCCGTGATCGCCAAGGGCCGCAAGGTGGCCTCGACCATCAAGCAAGCCATCGTGGTCCCGGGTTCGGGTCTGGTGAAGGCCCAGGCGGAGTCGGAAGGCCTGGACAAGATTTTCCTCGAGGCCGGGTTCGAATGGCGTGAGCCAGGTTGCTCGATGTGCCTGGCGATGAACCCGGACCGCTTGGAAAGTGGCGAGCATTGCGCGTCCACCTCCAACCGCAACTTCGAAGGCCGTCAGGGCGCCGGTGGTCGTACCCACCTGGTCAGCCCGGCCATGGCCGCCGCAGCCGCTGTCAACGGCCGTTTCATTGACGTCCGCGAATTGATCTGAAGGAGCGCAGCATGAAAGCTTTTACCCAGCACACTGGTCTTGTCGCGCCTCTGGATCGTGCCAACGTCGATACCGACCAGATCATTCCCAAGCAATTCTTGAAGTCGATCAAACGCACCGGTTTTGGTCCGAACCTGTTCGACGAGTGGCGCTACCTCGATGTCGGGCAGCCGTACCAGGACAACTCCAAGCGTCCGCTGAACAAGGACTTCGTGCTCAACGCCGAACGTTATCAGGGCGCCAGCGTGTTGCTGGCCCGTGAGAACTTCGGTTGCGGCTCGAGCCGCGAGCATGCGCCGTGGGCCCTGGAAGAGTACGGGTTTCGCAGCATCATCGCGCCGAGCTACGCCGACATCTTCTTCAACAACAGCTTCAAGAACGGCTTGCTGCCGATCATCTTGAGCGACGCTGAAGTCGACGAACTGTTCGAGCAAGTGCAAAGCACGTCGGGCTATCAGTTGCAGGTCGACCTGCAGGCCCAGACCGTGACCCGTCCCGACGGCAAGGTGCTGAACTTCGAGATCGACGCCTTCCGCAAGCATTGCCTGCTCAACGGCCTGGACGACATCGGCCTGACCTTGCAGGACCACGAGGCGATTGCCACGTTTGAGGCCAAGCACCGGGCGAGCCAGCCGTGGCTGTTTCGTGACGCGTGATTGATACGAGATTCAGGTAGGTAGTGCTGTCCTCATCGCGGGCAAGCCCACTCCCACAGTGATGTGTGCTGTTCACAAAACCTGTGGGAGCGGGCTTGCCCGCGATCAGGTCAGATCAGGCACCACAAGGCTAACCACCTAATAGGAAGTCCCCATGACCCGCACCACCCAGCACACCCAAGTCGTACAAAAGCAATTCGGTGAGCAGGCCACGGCCTACCTGAGCAGTGCCGTGCACGCCCAGGGCACTGAGTTCGCGCTGCTCCAGGCCGAGGTGGCGGGGCGCGCTGATGCGCGGGTGCTGGACCTGGGCTGTGGCGCCGGGCATGTGAGCTTTCACGTGGCTGCGCTGGTCAAGGAAGTGGTGGCCTACGACCTGTCGCAGCAGATGCTCGATGTGGTCGCCGGCGCTGCGGTGGATCGTGGCTTGAGCAACGTTTCGACAGTCCTGGGTGCCGCCGAGCGGTTGCCGTTCGCCGAGGGTGAATTCGACTTCGTCTTCAGCCGTTATTCGGCGCACCATTGGAGCGATCTCGGCCTGGCCCTGCGCGAAGTGCGTCGGGTATTGAAGCCGGGCGGGGTGGCGGCGTTCATTGATGTCTTGTCGCCGGGTAGCCCGTTGTTCGACACTTACCTGCAGAGCGTCGAAGTGCTGCGCGACACCAGCCATGTGCGCGACTATTCCGCCGGCGAGTGGTTGCGCCAGGTCAGTGAGGCAGGGTTGTCTGCCCGCAGCACCAGCCGTCAGCGCCTGCGCCTGGAATACAGCTCCTGGGTCGAGCGCATGCGTACCCCCGAAGTGATGCGCGGGGCGATCCGCGAGCTGCAACAGGCGATGGGCAGCGAAGTGCGCGAGTATTTCCAGATCGAAGCCGATGGTTCGTTCAGCACCGACGTGCTGGTGTTGATGGCCGAACGCTAGAATTTTTCCGGGCGTGCCTCGTATGGCGCGCCGACTGATGACATGAGGAACCCATGAGCAAGCAGATTCTGATTCTCCCAGGCGACGGTATTGGTCCGGAAATCATGGCCGAAGCAGTCAAGGTGCTGGAGCTGGCCAGCGACAAGTTCGCCCTGGGCCTGGAATTGAGCCACGACGTGATCGGCGGCGCGGCCATCGACAAGCACGGTGTACCGCTGGCGGACGAAACCCTGGAGCGCGCGCGCGCGGCCGACGCTGTAATGCTGGGCGCCGTGGGCGGCCCGAAATGGGACACCATCGAGCGTGACATCCGCCCTGAGCGCGGCCTGCTGAAAATCCGTGCGCAACTGGGCCTGTTCGGCAACCTGCGTCCGGCGATCCTTTACCCGCAACTGGCCGAGGCGTCCAGCCTGAAGCCGGAAATCGTTGCTGGCCTGGACATCCTGATCGTCCGCGAACTGACCGGCGGCATCTACTTCGGCGCGCCACGCGGCACCCGTATCCTGGAAAACGGCGAGCGCCAGTCCTACGACACCCTGCCGTACAGCGAAAGCGAAATCCGCCGGATTGCCCGTGTCGGTTTTGACATGGCCATGGTTCGTGGCAAGAAGCTGTGCTCGGTGGACAAGGCCAACGTGCTGGCGTCCAGCCAACTGTGGCGCGAAGTGGTCGAGGAGGTGGCCAAGGATTACCCTGAGGTCGAACTGAGCCACATGTACGTCGACAACGCTGCCATGCAACTGGTGCGTGCACCCAAGCAGTTCGACGTGATCGTCACCGACAACATGTTCGGCGACATCCTGTCCGACCAGGCGTCGATGCTCACCGGCTCCATCGGCATGCTGCCGTCGGCGTCCCTGGACACCCACAACAAGGGCATGTACGAGCCTTGCCACGGCTCGGCGCCGGATATCGCAGGCCTTGGCATTGCCAACCCGCTGGCGACCATCTTGTCGGTGTCGATGATGCTGCGCTACAGCTTCAACCAGCAGGCGGCGGCCGATGCCATCGAGCAGGCGGTGAGCCTGGTCCTGGACCAGGGCTTGCGCACTGGCGACATCTGGTCGGCCGGTTGCCGCAAAGTCGGAACGCAGGAAATGGGCGACGCAGTAGTCGCCGCGCTGCGGAATCTGTAATCTCTCGGGCCCCGCTTGTTGCTGATGCCGGCAAGCGAGCCCACTTTTTGTAAAAGGTGTAGTTGCGATGAAACGTGTAGGTCTGATCGGTTGGCGCGGTATGGTCGGTTCCGTGCTCATGCAGCGGATGCTGGAAGAGCAGGATTTTGATCTCATTGAGCCGGTGTTTTTCACCACCTCCAATGTCGGTGGGCAAGGCCCGTCCGTGGGCAAGGATATTGCTCCGCTCAAAGACGCTTACAGCATTGAAGAGCTCAAGACCCTCGACGTGATTCTGACCTGCCAGGGTGGCGACTACACCAGTGAAGTCTTCCCCAAGCTGCGTGAAGCCGGCTGGCAGGGCTACTGGATCGATGCCGCTTCCAGCCTGCGCATGCAGGATGACGCCGTTATCGTACTGGACCCGGTAAACCGCAAGGTCATCGACCAGCAACTGGACGCGGGCACCAAGAACTACATCGGCGGCAACTGCACCGTCAGCCTGATGCTGATGGGCCTGGGTGGCCTGTTTGAGGCCGGTCTGGTGGAGTGGATGAGCGCCATGACCTACCAGGCGGCCTCCGGTGCCGGCGCGCAGAACATGCGTGAGTTGATCAAGCAGATGGGCGCGACCCACGCCGCGGTTGCCGATGAACTGGCCAACCCGGCCAGCGCCATCCTCGACATCGACCGCCGTGTGGCCGAAGCCATGCGCAGCGATGCGTACCCGACCGAGAACTTTGGCGTACCACTGGCTGGCAGCCTGATCCCGTGGATCGACAAGGAACTGCCGAACGGCCAGAGCCGTGAAGAGTGGAAGGCCCAGGCCGAGACCAACAAAATCCTCGGTCGCTTCAAGAGCCCGATCCCGGTGGACGGCATCTGCGTGCGTATCGGCGCCATGCGCTGCCACAGCCAGGCGCTGACCATCAAGCTGAACAAAGACGTGCCGATCGCCGATATCGAAGGCCTGATCAGCCAGCACAACCCATGGGTCAAGCTGGTACCGAACAACCGCGAAAGCAGCATGCAGGAGCTGAGCCCAACCAAGGTCACCGGCACCCTGAATGTACCGGTTGGCCGTCTGCGCAAGCTCAACATGGGCACCCAGTACCTGGGCGCGTTCACCGTCGGCGACCAGTTGCTGTGGGGCGCGGCCGAACCGCTGCGTCGCATGCTGCGGATCCTGCTGGAACGTTGATCGGTTGATGTCATGAAAAAACCCGCGCCTCGCGAGAGGCGCGGGTTTTTTTTGCCCACCGAAAGTCCGTCATCGCGGGCAAGCCCGCTCCCACAAGGATTGCGTTGAACCCTGTGGGAGCGGGCTTGCCCGCGATGGAGTCGATACAGACACTGCATAATTGCCTGTGCGCCACCCACCCGGTAAAGTGCCGCTCCCCCCCGTTTCGCCTGAGGTAGAACCATGAGCCAGACCTTTGATATCGCCGTTGTCGGCGCCACCGGTACTGTCGGCGAAACCCTCGTCCAGATTCTCGAAGAGCGCGACTTCCCGATTGCCAACCTGCACCTGCTGGCCAGTAGCGAATCGGCCGGGCATTCGGTGCCGTTTCGCGGCAAGAACGTGCGGGTGCGGGAGGTCGATGAGTTTGATTTCAGTAAGGTGCAACTGGTGTTCTTCGCCGCAGGCCCGGCGGTCACCTTGAGCTTTGCCCCACGGGCGACGGCCGCCGGCTGCTCGCTGATCGATCTGTCCGGCGCCTTGCCGGCCGAGCAGGCGCCCCAGGTGGTGCCGGAAGCCAATGCCCAGGTGCTGGCCGGCCTGAAAAAGCCGTTCCAGGTCAGCAGCCCGAGCGCCTCGGCAACCACCCTGGCAGTGGTGCTGGCGCCGTTGCGCGAGCTGCTGGATCTGCAGCGAGTGACCCTGACCGCCAGCCTGGCGGTGTCCACTCAGGGGCGCGAGGCGGTGACCGAACTGGCCCGGCAGACGGCCGAGCTGTTGAACGTGCGTCCGCTGGAGCCGCGCTTTTTTGATCGGCAGATGGCATTCAACCTGCTGGCCCAGGTCGGTACACCGGATGCGCAAGGCCACACCCTGCTGGAAAAACGCCTGGTCCACGAACTGCGCGCGGTCCTCGGACAGCCGGCGCTGAAAATTTCCGTGACTTGCGTTCAAGCCCCGGTGTTTTTTGGCGATAGCTTTAGCGTGACCCTGGCGTCGGCCAGGCCGGTTGACCTGGCGGCAGTCAACGCCGCGCTGGAGGCCGCCGAGGGTATCGAGTTGGTGGAGGCGGGCGATTACCCGACGCCGGTCGGCGATGCGGTCGGCCAGGACGTGGTCTACGTCGGTCGGGTTCGCAGCGGGGTCGACGACCCGGCGGAACTTAATCTGTGGCTGACGTCAGATAACGTGCGCAAAGGTGCGGCACTCAACGCGGTGCAAGTGGCCGAGTTGTTGATAAAAGACCTTGTGTAAAAGATACTTGGCAACAATTTTCAGAATGATTCTAGCTGAGCGCTATGCTTGCAAGCGGAGCGTCTGCGCAGGCTCTCTGGCGTGTCAGTGAAATAATCGCGTGCAGCCTCATCCGGGGCCTGTGCGCAATGCCTTGTGGCAGCGACAAACAACACCTTCTCGCTGGCCGAGGAATGTTCAAACAAAGGATGAGGCTATGGTTCAAGTTCGCAAACTGGTGTTAGCAATAGCGGCCGCCTCGGCGCTGTCCTCCGGTATGGCGCATGCCCTTGGGCTCGGGGAACTGACCCTGAAGTCGACCCTGAACCAACCGTTGGTGGCCGAGATCGAGCTGCTCGATGTCAAGGACCTCACGGTGGCCGAAGTGGTGCCGAGCCTGGCCTCAGCCGATGACTTCGCCAAGGCCGGCGTGGACCGCCAGGCGTTCCTCAATGACCTGACCTTTACCCCGGTGCTCAATGCCAATGGCAAAAGCATTCTGCGGGTGACCTCCAGCCAGCCACTGTCCGAACCCATGGTCAAGTTCCTGGTCCAGGTGATGTGGCCCAATGGCCGCCTGCTGCGCGACTACAGCGTGCTGCTCGACCCGTCCAAGTTCTCGCCGCAGACAGCCGAGGCGGCCGGACAGGCTGCACCGGCGATCAATGCGCCGGTGACCGGGGCGACGGCACAACACACCACCGTGACCCGCGACACCCTGTGGGACATCGCCGCGAAGGCGCGCAACGGCGGTTCGATCCAGCAGACCATGCTGGCGATCCAGGCGCTGAACCCGGATGCCTTCATCGATGGCAACATCAACCGCCTGAAGGCCGGCCAGGTCCTGCGCCTGCCGGATGCCACGCAAATCAGCCAACTGCCCCAGGCCCAGGCCATTGCCGAGGTGGCTGCGCAGAACAAAGCCTGGCGCCAGGGCCGTCGTTATGTGCCACGGACCCAGGCCCAGCAACTGGATGCCACCGGTCGTGCGCCTGACGCGGCTGCGGCGCAGGGTGCGGCCCGCGACAGTTTGAGCCTGGTCTCGGCCGAGTCGGGCAAGAAAACCGGTAAAGGCGCGGTCGGCGATAGCAAGGGCATCAGTAACAAGCTGGCGGTGACCCAGGAAAGCCTGGACACCACCCGGCGGGACAATGCCGAGCTGAAAAGCCGCGTGGCCGACCTGCAGAGCCAGATGGACAAGCTGCAACGCTTGATCGAACTGAAGAACAATCAACTGGCCAAGTTGCAGGCTGAAGGCGGCGCGACGCCTGAGGCTGCTTCGCCCGAGGCGCTGCCTGCGGAGTTGGTGGCCCCGGCCGCGACCACGCCTGCCGAGTCCGTACCGGCTGCGGCGCCTGCACCGGTGGATGCTGCACCGGCCGCGACCCCTGATGAAACCCCTGCCAAGGCGACACCCGAGCAGACCTACAACGAATTGCTGACCAATCCGCTGTTGATGGGGCTGATCGGCGGTGGTGCGATTGTCCTGGCGTTGCTGCTGTTGTTGCTGGCACGCCGGCGCAAGGCGCAGCAGGAGGCCGAGAAGCACGTACGCATGGCGCGTGCGTTGGCCGAGGAATCGGATTTCAACGACGACCTCGACCTGCCGGAGAGCAGTTTTGAAGGCCTCGAAGAACCGGCTCCGACCGCCAAGCTGACCACCGCGCCGACGCCTGCGCCGACGCCTGCGCCGGTCGCTGCGGCGGTTGTTACCCCGGTGGTGATGACCACGCCGATTGCTGCGCCGTTGGTGGCACCGGCCGGCGAGCGGGCGGACGACGTGCTGGGCCATGCCCAGGCCCATATCGACGAGGGGCGCCTGAACCAGGCCGCCAGTCTGCTCAAGGAAGGCATCAAGCAGGAGCCGCAACGCAGCGAGCTGCGCCTCAAGCTGATGGAAGTCCACGGCATGCAGGGCGATCGTGATGCGTTCGTGGTGCAGGAGCGCCAGTTGGTTGCCAATGGCAAGAACTTTGCGCAAGTCGAAGAACTCAAGAGCCGCTTCCCGGCCATGGCTGCGGTCGCGGCAGTGGGTGGCATCGCTGCCGCGGCGGTAGCCGCCGAACTGGATGCGCAATACGTCAAGGACCTGCTGCAGGACGAGCCGCAAGCCCCCGCGCCGAGCGCTGAAGACCAGGCGCTGGGCGATGATCTCGACAGCGCCTTCGACCTCGACCTGGATGCACCGCAGGCCGCCTCGCCAGTCGAGCCGGCTGCCGCAGAGGTTGCGCCGGAAGATGACTTCGATAGCGCCTTTGATCTCGATCTTGATCAGCCGCAGGAGCCTGCTGCGGCACCGGCGGCACCAGAGGTTGCGCTGGAAGATGACTTTGATAGCGCCTTTGATCTCGATCTGGATCAACCACAGGAGCCTGCTGCGACACCCGCGGCGCCAGAAGCTGCGCTGGATGACGACCTCGATGCCGCCTTCGATCTGAGCCTGGACGAACTGGAGGCGGTGTCGCCGGCTGTGGTCGCGACCGAGCCGGTTGCCGAACTGGAAGACTTCCCGCTGGACGACGACCTGAGCTTCGAGTCGGTGTTGCAGCAGCAGACTGACGCGCCGCAAAGCCCGGCCGACCTGGCGGATTTCGACCTGGACCTGGCTGGCGATGTGCCGGAGTCGGTCCTGGCTGAAGACGCCGCGGTGCTGAGCCTGGACGATAAGCCCCAGGACCTGGCCGCAAGCGAAGAGCCGGCGGTAGCCGAGGTGACGCCTGACGATCTGGAGTTGCCGGCGGATTTCGACCTGTCCCTGGCTGATGAAATGGATCCCCTGGCCAAGCCGGATGATTTCATCACCGACCTGGATGATGTGCACGCCGAGCTGGACCGTTTTGCCGAGGATCTTGAGCATCCGCCTATCGGCGAGCCGAGCTTCACCGCCGAAGATGCGGCGCTGGCCATGGACAGCGACGAGCCAGAGTTCGACTTCCTGTCGGGCACCGATGAAGTCGCCACCAAGCTGGACTTGGCCCAGGCCTACATCGACATGGGCGACAAGGACGGCGCGCGGGATATCCTGGGCGAGGTGCTCAGCGAGGGTGACGACGGACAGAAGAGCGAAGCCAAGGAGATGCTTGCTCGCCTGGTGTGATTCAGCACCTCTGGAAGCGGTAAACCTGTTGGAGGTGCTGACGGCTGCGATCCTTTGATCTTGGCTTTGTGGGCATATCCATTGGTGGGGGCGGGGCGGAACCATAGGTGGCCGTTACCACAATAATGGATATGTACTCCGCCTAAACCAACACGCCAGAAGCCCACAGGACGCTGCAAAGTTGTGTAGATACCTATCGATGAGGTCATCCATCCAACATCAGTGGCACCTGACGCACCGCCATCCCGGACAAGCGAAGCGCCGCCGGGCCGGGTCCCACAGGCTCACTGTGAGCGAGCGCAAAACAAAAAACAGCGCGAACATGGCATCCCCGGCGCACACCCTTATAATGCCCGCCTTAGCGTAAATCAGCAGGCTGTCACCCCTTGGCAAATATAGATAACCCGGCCGCCGAAATGGCGGCCGACGGCTTTTTCCGGATCGCGTTGGGCGTTGAATACAAAGGCTCGCGCTACCGCGGCTGGCAGCGCCAGGCCTCCGGCGTGGCCACTGTGCAACAAGCCCTCGAAACGGCCTTGTCGAAAGTCGCCGATTCGCCAGTGTCCCTGCATTGCGCGGGACGTACCGACGCCGGCGTACACGCCTGTGGCCAGGTGGTGCATTTCGACACCCAGGTCGAGCGTTCGCTGAAGGCCTGGGTCATGGGCGCCAACATCAACTTGCCTCACGACATCAGTGTCAGTTGGGCCAAGGTCATGCCGGCGGATTTCCATGCGCGTTTCAAGGCCATTGCCCGGCGTTATCGTTATGTGATCTACAACGACCAGATTCGCCCGGCCCACCTCAACGAGGAGGTGACCTGGAATCACCGGCCGCTGGATGAGCAGCGCATGGCCGAAGCCGCGCAGTATTTGCTCGGCACTCACGATTTCAGCGCCTTTCGCGCGGGGCAGTGCCAGGCCAAGTCGCCGGTCAAGCAGATCCATCACCTGCGTGTGACCCGGCACGGCAAAATGATCGTGCTGGACATCCGCGCCAATGCCTTCCTGCATCACATGGTGCGCAACATCGCCGGGGTGCTGATGACCATTGGTACCGGCGAGCGTCCGGTGGAGTGGGCCAAGGAAGTGCTGGAGAGCCGGATTCGTCGCACTGGCGGGGTCACGGCGCATCCTTTCGGGCTGTACCTGGTGCAGGTCGAGTACCGGGATGAGTTCCCGCTGCCAGAGCGTTACATCGGGCCGCACTTCCTCACCGGCTTCTCGGAACTTGACGGCTGACGCCTGCGAATGCATTTGCTACCATCCGGGACTTTCCCGGATTTGCCCTGAGGTTCCCCCGACATGCCAGCCGTTCGCAGCAAAATTTGTGGGATTACCCGCATTGAAGACGCGCTGGCGGCGGTCGCGGCCGGGGCCGATGCCATCGGTCTGGTGTTCTACGCCAAGAGCCCGCGGGCGGTCACGGTGCATCAGGCGCGGGCGATCATCGCCGCGCTGCCGCCGTTCGTGACCACCGTGGGCTTGTTCGTCAATGCCAGTCGCTGCGAGCTCGGCGAGATCCTCGATGCCGTGCCGCTGGACCTGCTGCAGTTCCATGGCGATGAAACCGCGGCCGATTGCGAAGGCTGGCACCGGCCCTATATCAAGGCCCTGCGGGTCAAGGCCGGGGATGATATCGCCGCTGCCTGCGATGCGTACCCCAGTGCCAGTGGCATCTTGCTCGATACCTATGTCGAA
The DNA here is from genome assembly GCF_014236655.1 of Pseudomonas kielensis. GTDB lineage: Bacteria > Pseudomonadota > Gammaproteobacteria > Pseudomonadales > Pseudomonadaceae > Aquipseudomonas > Aquipseudomonas kielensis. The sequence goes on along the minus strand of NZ_JACMYG010000016.1, from coordinate 96,916 downwards.
GGGGTTCCCGGTGGAACCGGCGAGGCCTTCGACTGGTCATTGATACCGCCGGGTTTGCGCAAGCCGATTATCCTGGCCGGCGGCCTGACGCCGGACAACGTGGCACAGGCCATCGCCCGGGTCCGGCCTTACGCGGTGGACGTCAGCGGTGGGGTAGAGCAGGGCAAGGGCATCAAGGATCACGCAAGGATTCACGCATTTATGCAGGCCGTACGCAGCAGCACCGCGACGATGTGACGGCTGGCAGTCTGCCGCCGTCCACTGCATGGTACAAAACATGCGCTGCACACAGCAGGCAGGCGTCGCCTTCGGGCGGGCCGGAACCGAAGTGGCAACCCCAAGCGCGGGTTGTCTGGATGGCTGAGGATGGAGTGCGTTGCAGGCAGGTCGCGGCCTAGTGCTGACCGCCGTAGCGTACCGATCATCGCCGCACACATGAATTTAGCTCAAGGGCATACACGGGGCTGCGAACCAGAGCGTTCGGGTCGCCGGTACTGGAGAAAGAAAGCATGAGCAACTGGTTAGTAGACAAACTGATCCCTTCGATCATGCGTTCCGAGGTGAAAAAAAGCTCGGTGCCTGAAGGTCTGTGGCACAAGTGCCCATCCTGCGAGGCGGTGCTGTACCGTCCGGAACTGGAAAAGACCCTGGATGTTTGCCCCAAGTGCAACCACCACATGCGCATTGGCGCCCGTGCACGGATTGACATCTTCCTCGACGCTGAAGGCCGTGCCGAACTGGGCGCGGAGCTGGAGCCGGTTGACCGTCTGAAATTCCGCGACGGCAAGAAGTACAAGGATCGCCTGACCGCGGCCCAGAAGCAGACTGGTGAAAAAGACGCCCTGATCTCCATGAGCGGCACCCTGCTGGGCATGCCGGTGGTGGTGTCGGCGTTCGAGTTCTCCTTCATGGGCGGCTCCATGGGCGCGATCGTCGGCGAGCGCTTCGTGCGTGCGGCCAACTATGCGCTGGAGCACCGTTGCCCGATGATCTGCTTCGCCGCTTCCGGTGGCGCGCGGATGCAGGAAGCCCTGATCTCGTTGATGCAAATGGCCAAGACCTCGGCGGTCCTGGCGCGTCTGCGTGAAGAAGGCATTCCGTTCATCTCGGTACTGACCGATCCGGTCTACGGCGGCGTTTCCGCCAGCCTGGCGATGCTGGGTGACGTGATCGTCGGCGAGCCCAAGGCCCTGATCGGCTTCGCCGGTCCGCGCGTGATCGAGCAGACCGTACGGGAAAAACTGCCAGAAGGCTTCCAGCGCAGCGAGTTCCTGCTGGAGCACGGCGCCATCGACATGATCATTGCCCGTTCCGAGCTGCGTCCACGCCTGGGTAACCTGCTGGCGCAACTGATGGGCCTGCCGACGCCCGAGTTCGTCGCCACACCTATCGAGCCAATCGTGGTTCCGCCGGTGCCTGCCAACCTATGACCCAACGTACCCTTGGCGAATGGCTCGCCTACCTTGAGCAGTTGCATCCCTCCGCCATCGACATGGGGCTTGCGCGCTCGCAAGAGGTAGCGTCCCGGATGGGGCTGGGCAAGCCGGCGCCTCGGGTGATCACGGTCACCGGCACCAACGGCAAGGGTTCTACCTGTGCGTTCGTGGCGTCTTTGCTGCGCGCACAGGGCCTGAAGGTCGGTGTCTACAATTCTCCGCACCTGCTGCATTACAACGAGCGGGTGCAGGTCAATGGCGTGCTGGCCACTGACGAACAGCTGTGCGAGGCCTTCGCTGCGGTGGAGGCGGGGCGTGGCGAAATCTCCCTGACTTACTTCGAAATGGGCACCCTGGCAGCGTTCTGGCTGTTCCAGCGCGCAGGCCTGGATGCGGTGGTCCTGGAAGTTGGCCTTGGCGGGCGCCTGGACACGGTCAACCTGGTGGATGCGGATATCGCGCTGGTCACCAGTATCGGTGTCGATCATGCCGACTACCTGGGCAATACCCGCGAATCGGTGGCCTTTGAGAAGGCCGGGATTTTCCGTCAGGGCGCCCCGGCGCTGTGCGGCGACCTCAATCCGCCGCAACCGCTGCTGGATAAGGCGCGCGAACTGGCCTGTCCCTTTTTCCTGCGGGGGCGCGATTTTGACCTGGGCGTGACCGACCAGCACTGGCAATGGCGCGGTGTCGACGGCCAGGGGCGTGCCCTTGAGCTGCGGGATCTGCCATTGCTCGACCTGCCGATGGAAAACGCCGCACTGGCGCTGCAGGCCTACGCCTTGCTGGGCTTGCCCTGGGTGCCTGAGCAGATCGCCGCGGCATTGCAGGCGACCCGCGTGGTCGGGCGCCTGGATCGGCGTCAGTTCAACTGGCATGGCAAGCGCCTGAACCTGATGCTGGACGTCGGGCACAACCCGCACGCGGCCGAGTACCTGGCGCAGCGCCTGGCGCGGCGTCCGGTGGCGGGGCGACGCCTGGCGGTCTTCGGTTTGCTGGCCGACAAGGATCTTGATGGAGTTGTCGGTGAATTGAGTGCTAGTGTCCAGCACTGGGCTGTCGCCCCGCTGGATTCTGCGCGTGCGCGCCCGGTTGCGGATTTACAGGCTGCATTGCAGAACCTTGGCGCGTCCGTGACCTCCTATGCAAGCGTGGCCGAGGCCCTGGAAGGGCAGAGCGCGCAGGCAACGGCAGACGACGAGATCCTGCTGTTCGGATCATTTTATTGTGTCGCCGAGGCCCTTGAATGGCTGGCCCGGCACTCCACGGAGGAAGCTGCAGATGGCTTTGCTGGATAACGCGTACAAGCAGCGGATGGTCGGCGCACTGGTGTTGGTGGCCCTGGCGGTGATTTTCCTGCCGATGCTGTTTTCCCGGGAGGATGAGCAGCGTCAGGTGGTGGTCCAGGCTCCGGCCGCACCACAGGCGCCGGTCATGCCTCAGGTGCAGGTCGAGCCGGTGGTGGTTCCCGAGCCGCAAGCGTTGCCGCAGGAGCCTGTGCCCAGCGATGCCGAAATTGCGATGGAACAGGCGCCAGAGGCCAGTGCGCCGACTGTCGCTCCGAGCGCGCCGATCGTCGCGGCCCCGGTGGTGACCAAGCCCGTCACTGCGCCGCCAGCACCCAAGCCTGCACCTGCTCCGGTTGCGCCAGTCAGCAAGCCTGACACCACCCAGAGTCGGGTCGATGCCAATGGCCTGTCGGTCAGTTGGTCGGTACAAGTGGCCAGCCTGGCCAATCGTGAAAGTGCCGAAAGCCTGCAGAAAACCCTGCGCAGCCAGGGCTACAACGCCTATATCCGCACGGCGGACGGCAAGAATCGGGTGTTCGTCGGGCCGCTGATCGAGCGCGCCGAAGCTGACCGTCTGCGTGATCTGCTGAACCGCAAGCAGAACCTCAAGGGTTTTGTGGTGCGTTTCCAGCCCGAGCGCGGCTAGTAACCCACCCAGTAGCAGTTGCCGAACCCTCCACCCCAAAGCACCGCAGCGACCCGTTTTACGGTCGCTGCGCAGCCGAACGCAGGCTTCGCCAGCTGCTACGGGCTGATTCTGTCGTCTCGTATGAAAATCGCAGCTTACCGATAGCCATGGGCTCTGCTAAAATGCGCCGCCTTATCCGTCTGTAGGCTGTACTGTGCCATTTACCTGGGTTGACTGGGCGATCGTTGCAATCATCGCCATCTCCGCTTTGATCAGTCTGAGCCGCGGCTTCGTAAAGGAAGCATTATCGTTGGTGACGTGGATCATCGCAGGAGCCGTTGCCTGGATGTTTGGTGGCTCATTGTCCGAGTACCTCGCCGGATACATCGAAACACCTTCGGCCCGCGTGATCGCCGGCTGCGCCATCTTGTTTGTGGCCACTCTCGTGGTGGGTGCAATGATCAATTATCTTATCGGCGAATTGATTCGCGTCACCGGCCTCTCCGGGACCGATCGATTCCTCGGCATGGCCTTCGGCGCTGCGCGTGGCGCGTTGCTGGTGGTCACCGCCGTCGGGCTCCTGAGCCTGGGCCCGGTACAGCAGGATTCATGGTGGCAGGAGTCGCGGCTCGTGCCACAATTTCTATTGGTTGCAGACTGGTCCAAAAACCTCATATTGGGGTGGAGCAGTCAGTGGCTGGCCAGCGGTATCAGCGTACCCGCTGACATACCGTTCAAGGAGCACCTCTTGCCGACGGCGAAAACGCCGCAGTGAGTCGTGTTCAGTTCAGTTTCATTAAGTAGGGGTTGCGTCGCATGTGTGGCATCGTCGGTATCGTCGGTAAGTCGAACGTCAATCAGGCGCTGTATGACGCGCTAACCGTCCTCCAGCACCGCGGCCAGGACGCTGCCGGGATTGTGACCAGCCACGATGGCCGGTTATTTCTGCGCAAGGACAATGGCCTGGTACGTGACGTGTTTCATCAGCGTCACATGCAGCGCCTCGTCGGGCACATGGGCATTGGCCATGTGCGTTATCCGACTGCCGGTAGCTCGACTTCGGCCGAAGCTCAACCGTTTTACGTCAACTCGCCGTATGGCATCACCCTGGCGCATAACGGCAACCTGACCAACGTTGAACAGTTGGCCAAGGAGATCTACGAATCTGACTTGCGCCACGTCAACACCAGCTCCGACTCGGAAGTGCTGCTCAACGTGTTCGCCCACGAACTGGCCCAGCGCGGCAAGTTGCAGCCCACCGAAGAAGACGTGTTCGCCGCCGTCACTGACGTGCACAACCGTTGCGTAGGTGGCTACGCGGTCGTGGCGATGATCACCGGCTACGGTATCGTCGGTTTCCGTGACCCGCACGGCATCCGTCCGATCGTCTTCGGCCAGCGTCACACCGACGAAGGCGTCGAGTACATGATCGCCTCCGAGAGCGTGTCCCTGGACGTGCTGGGCTTTACCCTGATCCGCGACCTGGCGCCGGGCGAAGCGGTCTACATCACTGAAGAGGGCAAGCTGCACACCCGTCAGTGCGCGACCAACCCGTCCCTGACCCCGTGCATCTTCGAACACGTGTACCTGGCGCGTCCGGACTCGATCATCGACGGTGTGTCGGTGTACAAGGCTCGCCTGCGCATGGGTGAGAAGCTGGCCGAGAAGATCCTGCGCGAGCGTCCTGAGCACGACATCGACGTGGTCATCCCGATTCCGGACACAAGCCGTACTGCGGCCCTGGAGTTGGCGAACCACTTGGGCGTGAAGTTCCGCGAAGGCTTCGTGAAAAACCGCTACATCGGCCGGACCTTCATCATGCCGGGCCAGGCCGCGCGGAAAAAATCCGTACGCCAGAAGCTCAACGCCATCGAGCTGGAGTTCCGCGGCAAGAACGTGATGCTGGTGGACGACTCGATCGTGCGCGGTACCACCTGCAAGCAGATCATCCAGATGGCCCGTGAAGCTGGCGCCAAGAACGTCTACTTCTGCTCCGCGGCACCGGCCGTGCGTTACCCGAACGTCTACGGCATCGACATGCCGAGCGCTCACGAGCTGATCGCGCACAATCGTTCGACCCAGGACGTGGCCGACCTGATCGGTGCTGACTGGCTGATCTATCAGGACCTGCCTGACTTGATCGAAGCGGTCGGCGGCGGCAAGATCAAAATCGAAAAGTTCGATTGCGCAGTGTTCGACGGCAAGTACGTCACCGGCGACGTCGACGAGGCTTACCTGGACAAGATCGAGCAGGCGCGTAACGACGCCTCGAAGGTCAAGACCCAGGCAGTCAGTGCGATCATCGATCTGTACAACAACTGAGTTTCTACCGGCCCTGAGGGGCCGGTTTTGTATCTACTACAGGCTCTTCATGACAAGAGCAGGGCAAGGAGTGACAGCATGAGTCAGGATTGGGATGCCGGTCGGCTGGACAGCGACCTCGATGGCGTAGCGTTCGATACCCTGGCCGTACGTGCCGGCCAGCACCGCACGCCGGAGGGTGAGCACGGTGATCCGATGTTCTTCACCTCCAGCTACGTGTTCCGTACCGCGGCCGATGCTGCGGCGCGCTTTGCTGGCGAAGTGCCGGGCAACGTTTACTCGCGCTACACCAACCCCACCGTTCGGTCCTTCGAGGAGCGCATTGCCGCCCTCGAAGGTGCTGAGCAGGCGGTGGCCACAGCCACCGGCATGGCGGCGATTCTTGCGGTGGTGATGAGCCTGTGCAGTGCTGGCGACCACGTGCTGGTGTCGCGCAGTGTGTTTGGTTCGACCATCAGTCTGTTTGAGAAGTACTTCAAGCGGTTTGGCATCGAAGTCGACTACGTCCCCCTGGCGGACCTGTCCGGCTGGGACGCGGCAATCAAGGCCAACACCAAGTTGCTGTTCGTCGAGTCGCCGTCCAACCCGTTGGCCGAACTGGTGGATATCCGCGCATTGTCCGAAGTGGCGCACGCCAAGGGCGCGATGCTGGTCGTCGACAACTGCTTCTGCACGCCTGCCTTGCAGCAACCGCTCAAGCTCGGCGCGGACGTCGTGGTGCATTCCGCCACCAAGTTCATCGACGGCCAGGGCCGGTGCATGGGCGGCGTGGTGGCTGGCCGCAGCGAGCAGATGAAGGAAATCGTCGGCTTCCTGCGTACCGCCGGGCCGACCCTGAGCCCGTTCAACGCCTGGATCTTCCTCAAGGGCCTGGAAACCTTGAGCCTGCGCATGAAGGCGCACTGCGCCAACGCCCAGCAACTGGCCGAATGGCTGGAGCAGCAGGAGGGCATTGAGAAGGTGCATTACGCAGGCCTCAAGAGCCACCCGCAGCACGAGTTGGCCCAGCGCCAGCAGAAGGGCTTTGGCGCGGTTGTCAGCTTCGAGGTCAAGGGCGGCAAAGAAGGCGCATGGCGCTTTATCGATGCCACCCGGCTGATCTCGATCACCGCCAACCTGGGTGACAGCAAGACCACCATTACCCACCCAAGCACCACGTCCCACGGGCGCCTGGCGCCACAGGAGCGCGAGGCGGCGGGTATTCGTGACAGCCTGATCCGGATTGCCGTTGGCCTCGAAGACGTGGCTGACCTGCAAGCGGACCTGGCGCGTGGGCTGGCCGCCTTGTGATCGAGATCGCAACGCCTGCCGGCGGCAGCAATGGCCGGGTTGCCCTGGTCACGGGTGCTGCCCGCGGCATCGGTTTGGGGATTGCCGCCTGGTTGATCAGCGAAGGCTGGCAGGTGGTGCTGACCGATCTCGACCGTGAGCGTGGTTCCAAGGTTGCCAAGGCGTTGGGCGAACATGCCTGGTTCATCACCATGGACGTAGCTGATGAGCTGCAAGTGACCCAGGGCGTTGCCGAAGTACTGGGGCAGTTTGGTCGCTTGGACGCCCTGGTGTGCAACGCGGCGGTCGCCGACCCACGCAATATCACCCTGGAAAGCCTCGACCTGGCTTACTGGAACCGGGTGCTGGCGGTCAACCTCAGTGGGCCGATGTTGCTGGCCAAACACTGTGCGCCGTATCTGCGGGCCCACAACGGTGCCATCGTCAACCTGGCCTCGACCCGGGCCGGGCAGTCGGAACCTGACACCGAGGCCTACGCGGCGAGCAAGGGCGGCTTGCTGGCCTTGACCCACGCCCTGGCCATCAGCCTTGGTCCGGAAGTCCGGGTCAATGCGGTCAGTCCCGGCTGGATCGATGCCCGCGACCCTTCGGCGCGACGTGCCGAGCCATTGAGTGATGCCGATCATGCCCAGCATCCGGCGGGCAGGGTCGGCACGGTCGAAGATGTCGCGGCGATGGTGGCGTGGCTGCTGTCGCGCAATGCCGGGTTTGTCACCGGCCAGGAGTTCGTGGTCGACGGCGGCATGACCAAGAAGATGATCTACAGCGAGTAACCCTCCTTCTTCGCGAGCACACGGAGCGCCGCTCGGCTCGCTCCCACGGTAGACCGCAGTCTCCTGTGGGGGAGAGCCTGCTCGCGAAGGGCCGCGCGGTGGTCGCCGAAGCCGTGGGCAATTACCTGTTTTGCTCTTTTTCAGAAAAACTTCAATCAGGGTATTGACTTAGCTTCGGTATCTGCGTAAATTTCGCGGCCTCGGAGAAGCAAACGGGTGATTAGCTCAGCTGGGAGAGCGTCTGCCTTACAAGCAGAATGTCGGCGGTTCGATCCCGTCATCACCCACCACTTCTTGAGAGTCTTGCGAAAGCAAGATGGAAGCTGAAAAGCCTCCACCGACGCGCAGCGGTAGTTCAGTCGGTTAGAATACCGGCCTGTCACGCCGGGGGTCGCGGGTTCGAGTCCCGTCCGCTGCGCCATATTTTCCAGATCGGGTTTGCCCGGTTTGAGATTGCAAAGCCTCGAAGCTTTACAGTCAGACGAATTAACTGGACGCAAGTCCACAGCGATACGCAGCGGTAGTTCAGTCGGTTAGAATACCGGCCTGTCACGCCGGGGGTCGCGGGTTCGAGTCCCGTCCGCTGCGCCATATCTGCTCCAGGGCCCACTGAACGCCTTGGTGCTACGAAGCAAAACATTGGCCATGCCGATGTCTGTTTCGAGTCGATAGCAAAGACCCTGGTCGAAAGACCGGGGTTTTTTGTTTGTGCGATACACAAAAAACCTGCGAGGCTCACGCTTCGCAGGTTTTTTGCTTTTCGCCTGGCACGACGGGCGTGAAAGCCGGCAGCGCCTTCAATATAGCGCCGCCGTGACTTTGTTCTATCCTGAAATGAGAACCCCATCTCAGGAGGAGAGTGCCATGGCCGCTGACAAGCAACACGATCAATCTCGCGAAAACGACGAAGAAGATCAGGACGAAGCCAGCCCTGAAGAGAACCCGCCACCGCAAACCTGGAAACATCCCGATGACGGTAAAAGCCTGTCGGACCAGGATCAGGAATGGCCGTTGAAACCCTGAACCCAGCTCCCGCCGGTCATGCCTTTCCAGCAACGGCGGGGCGCTGTTGCGCCGAGGTCTGCTCAAGTAGCTTGCCCTGGGTCCCCCTGATGGCGACCCGCCGGGCCTGAGAAGCACCGCTGCGACTGTGTTCAGAATGCGTAGGGAATGGTGACCTTGGCCCACAGCATCTGGCCTTCTGGACGGTTTTCCACGTCAAATTCCTTGGCCCAGCGCAACTCGGCACTGGCGTATTTAAGGAAGGTGAAATACAGCGCCGGACCCACGGCGAACACCTCGCCACGCACCCCATCGTTGACGTCCTGGCCGTTGAACTGCACGGTCTTGCCGTATTGTTTATCGTCGGTGGTCTGCTTGAGGTAATAACCGTTGAGGCCGAGGTTGAGGTTGTCGGTCACTTTGTAGCTGGCGGAATAGTCGAAGTGGAAAATCTGCCCTGAGCGGTAATCGGTGTCGTGGTTCTCTTCGTTGAAGCTGTAGGTGGTCTTGAGCGACAGCTCGGTGCGCTCGGTCGGCAGCCAGGTGAAGGAAAACAGCGGTTTGTAGGTGTAGAAGTTGTTGCTGGTGTTAGCCAGGCGCGTGGCGTCGTATTCACCGGTAGGAAGGGTGATCTCCAGCGCCGCACCCAAGGTCAGGTTTTTCCCCATGTCCCACAAAATGATCGGTGCCACCGTGGTGTCGCCCATGCTTTCGCGCTCATCCTCCAGGCCATAGGCCTGCACGCGCTGCTTGAGCCAGGGCTGGGCTGCGTAGAAACCCAGGCGACCACCGGCGAGCCGCAGTGGGGTCAAGTAGTCCAGGCGCGGAATCACCGCTTCGGAGGTGATCTCGACACCCGGCACCTTGCCACCGAGGGAACTGATATTGAGTTTCCTAGCCTTGTAGAAGTTGTAGTAGAGGTTGAGCGCAACCATGTTGTCCGCAAGGCTGTTGACGTCCAATGGCAGCATGAAGAAGCCATCGGTGCCCGGGCCGATGTTGTCGACGCCGGATTCGGTGGCCTGTGCCGACAGGCACACACTCGACAGCAAAACCAGGCTGATCGCCAGGCGCAGGGGAGAGGAGACACGGCTCGGATTCATTTTTTTAACTCTTATTATTGTCTGGGGACACATCGCTGGCCTGCACGCTGGCCGCGCCATAGAAATAAGCCCTCAACGCCCGACAGGGCAGGGTATTGGCGGACACAGAGCGGACTTCTGCGGCCAGCCTGTGGCCTGTCATGGCACCCGGCAGGCGACGTTGGTTGCGGGTTGGCGGTCAGGCGGCCAGGCGTGCTAACGTTCTGCGACATAATCGGTTACAAAAATAAAAACTGAATCTGACCGGAAGCCCGTCGCCATGCCCATCAAAGTCATCGATCCCCACTACGAGCTGGCGCTGGTGTCACCTTTCCTGCTGCAGACCCTGGCCGAAGTGGCCAGCGCCAACGGTATCGACCCCCACAGCCTGTGCCGTGGCCTGGGGTTTTCCCTGGATGACCTGCAGGACCCGGCGCAACGTATTTCCTACCGCCAGGCCGTGGCGATGATCCAGCGCGCACTCAAGGTCATCCCCAACCAGGGGCTGGGGTTGTGGGTGGGCAACCAGAACGTGCTGGGCACCCTAGGGTTGCTGGGGCATGTGTTGTCGCTGTGCAAGACCCTGCGTGACGCATTCGAGCTGGGCATGCGCCACCAGCACACCTCGGGCGGGATTGTGGTGTCCAGCGTCCGCGAAGTGGCGACCCAGGTATTTGTCGACGCCGAATGTCGCCTGCCGTTCGCCGACGTGCAGATGTTCGCCGTGGAAGAGTTTTTTGCCAGCCTGCTGGTCTACGGCCGAGCGCTGGTGGGGGCCGATTTCAGCTGTGTGCGGGTGGAGTTTGTTCACGCGGCCCCCGACTACCTGGCGGAGTATCACCGCCTGCTGGGCGCGGATGTACGCTTTGGCTGCCTGCACAACCGCCTGGTGCTGGACGCCCGCTGGCTCGACGTGCGCCTGCCCAACCACCATTCCCTGGCGCTGCGCCAGGCGGTCAAGCTGCTGGAACTGGAAGGGGCCGAGGTGCACCAGAAGCTCGACCTGATTCAAGCGGTGGAGCGGGCCATCTCCCGCGACCTGACCCAGGGCAGCCACATCGAGAAGATCGCAGGCGACCTGAACATGAGCGGCCGCACCCTGCGCCGACGCCTGACCGAACATGCCCTGACCTTCGAGGCCCTGCTGGAGCAAGTACGCCAGGCACGCACCATGAGCCTGCTGGCCAACCCTGAGATGTCCATCGAACGCATCACCGAAGAAGTCGGCTACAGCGATGTGCGCAGCTTTCGCCGCGCCTTCAAGCGCTGGACCGGGCAGAGCCCGAGTGCGTACCGGGGCGAGGCGCAGGCACAATAACCCTTGCTCACACAAACCTCCGCGTGCCGGGTAGAATTCCCGCCTTTCTAAAGGAGTTCTCATGAGTTACTACCAGCCGGGCATCCTCGCCACACCCGTCCCGCCTCAGGCGCGGCATCTGTTTTTTGCACTCCAGACCGTTGAAGCACTGCCGGCGGCGCTCGACCAACTGATGCAGTGGGTGGACGGGAAGTGCGCGGTGGTCGGGTTTGGCAAATCGCTGGTCAATGCCCTGGAGGCCAAAGTGCCTGGGCTGCGCCCGTTCCCGGCGATGATCGGCGTGGGCGTCGACAACCCGTCGACCCAGCACGCGCTGTGGCTCTGGCTGCACGGTGAAGACCGCGGCGAACTGCTCAACCGCAGCCGCGCCATCGAGGCGGCGCTGGCCCCGGCCCTGCGCCTGGTGCAGATGAACGAAACCTTCCGCCACATGACCGGCCACGACCTCACCGGCTACGAAGACGGCACCGAAAACCCCCACGATGATGCCGCCGTCGCGGCCGCGCTGGTGGCGGAGGGCGAGGATGGCCAGGTGGGTGGCAGTTTTGCCGCGATCCAGCAGTGGCAGCATGACCTCAGCGGCTTCAATGCGCTGCCGTCCCATGAGCAGGACAACATCATGGGTCGGCGCAAAAGCGATAACGAAGAACTCGACGACGCGCCGATTTCCGCCCACGTCAAGCGCACCGCCCAGGAAAGCTTCACCCCGGAGGCGTTCATCGTCCGTCGCTCGATGCCGTGGATCGAAGGCGAGCGTGCCGGCCTGATGTTCCTGGCCTTCGGTCATTCGTTCAATGCCTTCGAAGCCCAACTGCGCCGCATGAGTGGCCTGGAAGACGGGATCGCCGATGGCCTGTACCGCATGAGCCGGCCGATCACCGGTGGTTACTACTGGTGCCCACCCCTCAAGGACGGTCGCCTCGACCTGCGCGCGTTGCATATCGGCTGACGGGCATTCACCAGCGATGGTGCCTGACCCACCGCCATCGCTGGCAAGCCAGCTCCCACAAGGTAGGCGGGCGTATGCCAAATCTGCGAGCCCCCAAAACCACACTGTAGGCATGGGTAATCCGCCTGGCGGCTGGCTCTTGTAAGTAATTTGCGAGAGGAGTACAAATGTACTCCATGACTACTTTAACGCCTCGCCGTGCCGCCATCCTGACCTTCATCCGCGACCGTATCGCGCAACAGGGCCAATCCCCGAGCCTCGCTGAAATCAGCGAGGCCTTTGGTTTTGCCTCGCGCAGCGTGGCGCGCAAGCACGTGCTGGCGCTGACCGAGGGCGGGTTCATCGAGGTCAACCCGCATCAGGCCCGGGGCATTCGCCTGCTCAACCAGCCGCGTCGCCCCGAGTTGCTGGATATCCCGGTGCTTGGGCGGGTAGCCGCTGGTGCGCCGATGGGGGTCGATGCCGAGGTGCACAGCCGCCTGTGGCTGGACCCGGCACTGTTCTCGCGGACCCCGGACTACCTGCTGCGGGTCCAGGGCGACTCGATGATCGGCGACGGCATCCTCGACGGCGACCTGGTGGGCGTGTGCCGCAGTGCCCAGGTGCAGAACGGCCAGATTGTGGTCGCACGGCTCGAAGGCGAAGTCACCATCAAGCGCTTTGAACGGGCCGGGGACAGCGTGCGGTTGCTGCCGCGCAACCCGGCCTACAGCCCCATTGTGGTCAGCGCCGATCAGGACCTGGCGATCGAAGGGGTGTTCTGCGGCCTGGTGAGGCAAGGCTGATGGGCGCCGTCGTTGCGCTGGACACCCTGTTCCATCGTGGCCAGGTCTGGAAAGGCCGGCCTGCGCCCGCCGATGTCAGTCGCCAACCCACCGGGCATGCAGCGCTGGACGCGGCGTTGCCCAGCGGCGGCTGGCCGGAGGCGGCACTGAGCGAAATCCTGATTGCCGGGCAGGGCGTGGGTGAGTTGCAACTGGTGTGGCCGGCCCTGGCCCGCCTGACCAGAGGCGGGGAGCGGGTGGTGCTGGTGGCGCCGCCCTGCGTGCCATACCCCCAGGCGTGGCAGAACGCCGGGGTCGACCTGCGCCAGTTGTCGATCATCCAGGCCAGTGATCGCGAGGCCCTGTGGGCGGCGGAACAATGCCTGCGTTCGGGCAGTTGCGGCGCGGTACTGTGCTGGCCGAAACAGGCCGATGACCGCGCCTTGCGGCGTTTGCAGGTGGCGGCCGAAACCGGCCAGACCCTGGCCTTCGCCTATCGCTCGATCAAGGACGCGATCAACCCTTCGCCGGCAGCCCTGCGCATCGCCATCGATGCGCGGCCCGCCCAGTTGCGGGTACTCAAGTGCCGCGGCGGGCTGGCCCGTACGGCGCCAATTGCTTTCGCCCCGGGGCATTGAGGTTGCTATGCGCTGGGTCTGTATCCTGTTCCCGCAACTGGCGCTGGACGCGGTCTTGCGTCAGCGCAGCGACCCCGATGAACCGCTGGCGCTGCTGAGCGGCCCGGCACAACGCCGGGTGTTGCAGGCCGTGAATGAGCCGGCGCGGGCCCTGGGCTTGCGGGCCGGGCAGTCGATGACGGCCGCCCAGGCCCTGAGCAAGGCTTTTGCCTGTGCCGACTATGACCAGGCGGGAGTGGAACACTGGCAGCAGTTTCTCGCGGCCTGGGCCTACCGCTTCAGTTCCCAGGTCAGCGTGCATTTCCCGCGTACGGTGCTGTTTGAAATCGAGTCGAGCCTGGCGCTGTTCGGCCCCTGGCCGCAGTTCGAGGCCCGCTTGCGTGCCGAACTGACGGCCCTGGGGTTTCGCCATCGCCTGGTGGCGGCGCCCAACCCCCTGGCGGCGCGGATCCTGGCCAATGCCTACGACGGCCTGGCGGTGCCGGACGCCCAGGCCCTGGGGCCACTGCTGGGGCAGATGCCGGTCGAGCGCATCGGCCTGGCGCCCACGGTCGCCAGCGCCCTGTCACGCATGGGGCTGCGCACCTTGGGCCAGGTCCAGGCGCTGCCTCGGCAGACCCTGGCCCGACGGTTCGAGGCCCCGGTGCTCAAGCACCTCGATACCCTGCTGGGGGAGCGACCGCTGGCCTTGGCCTTCTACCTGCCGCCGGACCGCTTTGATGTGCGCATCGAGCTGAATTTTGATGTGCAGTCGCACCAGGCCCTGCTGTTTCCATTGCGCCGCCTGACGGCTGACCTGGCGACGTTTCTCTGTGGCCGTGACGCTGGTGTGCAGCGGTTCGACCTGCACCTGGAGCACGCCGGCCTGCCTGATACCCTGATCAAGGTCGGACTGCTGAGCGCCGAGCGTGAGCCGGGCATGCTGTTCGAACTGGCCCGGGGGCGCCTGGAACAGGTGCAGGTCGAGGCCCCGGTGCGCGGGTTTCGCCTGTCGGCGCAGGACTTGCCGAGCTTTATACCGCAGCGCCGCGAGCTGTTCGACGAACGCCCACAGCAATCCTTGCCCTGGGAGCAACTGCGCGAGCGCCTGCGCGCCCGCCTGGGCGACGATGCCGTACAAGGCCTGGGGTTCCAGGCCGACCACCGCCCCGAGTGTGCCTGGCAACCCCATGCCCAGAGCCAGCCTGCCACGCTGCTGTCGCGGGCGCAGCGCCCAGGCTGGTTGCTGACCGAGCCGCAGGCGGTATCGGAAGGGGCGGCACGGATTCTCATGGGGCCGGAACGCATCGAGTCCGGCTGGTGGGATGGCGCCGATGTGCGCCGCGACTATTACCTGATCCAGACCCGTGCCGGGCAACAGGGCTGGGCCTATCGCAGGGTGGGCGAGGGCGGGCCGCTGTGGCTGCAGGGCTGGTTCGCATGAGCGGCGGGTATGCTGAACTGCACTGCCTGTCGAACTTCAGTTTCCAGCGCGGTGCCTCCAGTGCCCAGGAGCTGTTCGAGCGGGCCAGGCGCCAGGGCTACCAGGCCCTGGCGATCACCGACGAATGCACCCTGGCCGGTATCGTTCGTGCCTGGCAAGCGTCCAGGGTGCAGGGGGTGCCGCTGATCATCGGCAGCGAAATGCGCATCGAGAACGGCCCGAAGCTGGTACTGCTGGTGGAGAACATCGAGGGTTATCAGGCCCTGTGCCGGCTGATCACCCAGGCCCGGCGGCGCGCAGAAAAAGGCCGGTACCGGGTCCTGCGTGAAGACTTTGCCGAGCCCCTGCCCGGGCTGTTGGTCTTGTGGCTGCCGGACCCGGACCTGGACGACGCGCCGGCCCAGGGTGCCTGGTTGAAAGGGCTGTTTGGCGCGCGGCTGTGGCTGGCGGTGGAGCTGCATTGCGGGCAGAACGACACCCGGCGCCTGGCCGATCTGCGGGCCCTGGCGGCACAGCTGCAGATCCGCGCCGTGGCCAGTGGTGATGTGCACATGCATGCCCGTGGTCGCCGGGCGCTGCAGGACTGCATGACCGCGATTGCCCTGCATGTGCCGGTGGCCGCCGCCGGGCAACGCTTGCATCCCAATGGCGAGCGGCATCTGCGCAGCCTTGAGGCGCTGGGCGAGCTGTACCCGCGCGCGCTGCTCGACGAAACCCTGGAAATTGCCCAACGCTGCCGCTTCGATCTCGCTCAGTTGCGCTATCAATACCCCCGCGAACTGGTGCCTGAGGGGCAGACACCGACCTCCTGGCTGCGCCATCTGACCGAGCAGGGCCTGTCCCGGCGCTGGCCACAAGGCCCGGACAGCAAGGTGCTGGCGCTGATCGACAAGGAACTGCAACTGATTGCCGAACTGGGCTACGAGAGCTATTTCCTCACCGTCGAGGACATCGTCAGCTTCGCCCGGCGTCAGCGCATCCTGTGCCAGGGTCGAGGTTCGGCGGCCAACTCGGCGGTGTGCTTTGCCCTGGGCATTACCGAAATCGACCCGAGCCGGATGAACATGCTGTTCGAGCGGTTCCTGTCCCGCGAGCGCAATGAGCCGCCGGACATCGACGTCGACTTTGAGCACGAACGCCGCGAGGAGGTCCTGCAATACGTGTTCCAGCGCTATGGCCGGCGCCGGGCCGCGCTGACGGCGGTGGTCAGCACTTACCACGCGGCCGGAGCGATCCGCGATGTGGCCAAGGTCCTCGGCTTGCCGCCTGACCAGATCAACGCCCTGGCCGATTGCTGTGGCCACTGGAGTGACGACGCGCCGCCGCTTGCGCGTTTGCGTGAAAGCGGCTTTGACCCGGACACCCCGCTGCTGCACCGGGTGTTGAGCCTGACCCGGCAACTGATCGGCTTCCCCCGGCACCTGTCGCAGCACCCCGGTGGCTTCGTGATTTCCGAGCAGCCGCTGGACAGCCTGGTGCCGGTGGAAAACGCGGCGATGGCCGAGCGTACGATCATCCAGTGGGACAAGGACGACCTGGACATGGTCGGCCTGCTCAAGGTCGACATCCTGGCCCTGGGCATGCTCAGCGCCATTCGCCGCTGCTTCGACCTGCTGCGCTACCATCGCGGGCTGGACCTGAGCCTGGCGAGTATCCCGGCCGAAGACCCGCCGACCTACGAGATGATCTGCCGCGCCGACACCATCGGCGTGTTCCAGATCGAGTCCCGGGCGCAGATGTCGATGCTGCCCCGGCTGCAGCCTCGCACCTTCTATGACCTGGTGATCGAAGTGGCGATCGTCCGTCCCGGGCCGATCCAGGGTGGGATGGTGCACCCCTACCTGCGGCGGCGGAACAAGGAGGAGCCAGAAACCTATCCCAGCGTGGCGCTTGAAGCGGTGCTCCAGCGCACCTTGGGGGTGCCGTTGTTCCAGGAACAGGTCATGCAGATCGCCATCGTGGCGGCCGACTACAGCCCCGGCGAGGCGGATCAACTGCGCCGCGCCATGGCCGCCTGGAAACGTCATGGCGGCCTGGACTCGCACCAGGTGCGCCTGCGCGAAGGCATGCTGAAAAACGGCTACTCAGAGGCGTTTGCCGCGCAGATCTTCGAGCAGATCAAGGGGTTCGGCAGCTACGGTTTTCCCGAGTCCCACGCCGCCAGTTTTGCCCTGCTGACCTACGCCAGTTGCTGGCTCAAATGCCATGAGCCGGCGGCGTTTGCCTGTGCCTTGATCAACAGCTGGCCGATGGGTTTCTACAGCCCGGACCAGATCCTCCAGGATGCGCGTCGGCATCAGTTGCAGATCCGTCCCGTGGACGTCTGCGCCAGTACCTGGGATTGCAGCCTGGAACCGATTGGCCAGCAGCAGCCGGCGATCCGCCTGGGCTTGCGCATGATCAAGGGATTTCGCGAGGAGGATGCCCGGCGTATCGAGGCGGCGCGCCTGTGCCGGGCCTTCGCCGATGTCGCCGACCTTGGCCAGCGCGCCGGGCTCGATGCCCGGGCCCACGCGTTGCTGGCCGACGCTGGCGCCTTGCGTCCGCTCGCCGGCAATCGTCATCGGGCACGTTGGGAGGTGGCGGGGGTGCAGCAGCAACTGGGGCTGTTCGCCGGCTTGCCGAGCCAGGACGAACCGCCGGTGAGCCTGCCGGTCCCCACCGTCAGCGAAGACCTGCACGCCGACTACCACAGCGTCGGCACCACCCTGGGGCCCCATCCGCTGGCGCTCTTGCGCGAGCCGTTGCGCGCCCGGCGTTGCCGCAGCTCACGGGAGCTGCTGGAGGTCGAGCACGGGCGCAACGTCAGCGTCGCCGGCCTGGTCACCGGCCGCCAGCGTCCGGGCACTGCCAGTGGCGTGACCTTCGTCACCCTGGAAGACGAGTTCGGCAACATCAATGTGGTGGTCTGGCGCGACCTTGCCGAGCGCCAGCGCAAGGTTCTGGTCGGTGCGCAATTACTCAAGGTCGACGGGCGCTGGGAAAAAGTCGGCGAAGTGCGCCACCTGATCGCCGGCCGCCTGAGCGACCTGAGTCCCTTGCTCAATGGCATCAGCGTGCACAGCCGGGATTTTCATTGAGTCGGCCCAGGTCGTGTCGCCAATCTGGAGCGAGCGGGACGGCAGGGCGGTGCCAGGGGGCGGAATTCTGCAGGCTGACAAGCGGCGAGAGTTGGACAACAATGAAACCATCAGCGTCGGCCGCGCTCAAAGCTTGAGCGCAGGCTCGTCTGCGTCGGTCCGTTGTTCCACCTTTGCCCTGTGCGCACAGAGTCCATCGATGCAGTTTCTAACGCAGAACCATGGTTGTAGCGGGTGGAGCGGCGAAATGGCCGAACGCATCCGCGCGTTCGACTGGAGCCTGACCGAACTCGGCAGCTTCGACACCTGGTCGCGCAGCCTGCGCAGCTCGGTGCAGTTGCTGCTGGCCTCGCCGGTGCCGCTGGTGATGCTCTGGGGGCGCCCCGGCTACATGATCTACAACGATGCCTATTCGGTGTTTGCCGGCGGGCGTCATCCCTATCTGCTCGGCTCACCAGTGGAACTCGGCTGGCCGGAAGTCGCTGAGTTCAACCGCAACGTGGTCGACACCTGCCTGGCCGGTGGCACCCTTTCGTACCGCAACAAAGAGCTGGAACTGTTGCGTAACGGCCAGCCCGAAGCCGTGTTCATGGACCTCTACTACAGCCCGGTGGCCGACGATGACGGCGTGCCGGCCGGGGTCCTGGCGATTGTCGTGGAAACCACCGCCCACATGACCTCCGAGCGCCTGCGCGAACAGGCCGAAGCGGCCTATCGCGCCGACAACGAACGGGTGCGCCTGGCGCTCAACGCCGGGGCTCTGCTGGGGTCGTTTGTCTGGGACATACGGGCCAATCTGCTGTCTGGGGATGAGCGTTTTGCCCGGACGTTCTCCTATCCGAGCGAGCAGTCGCTGGAGCTGTTGTCACCCGAGTTCGCCGCAACCAGGATCCATCCCGATGACTTGCCAGAGGTTACCCGACTGGTGGAGCAGGCCTTGAGAGTGGGTGGCCCGTTCAATGCCCAGTACCGTATCCGGCGGGCGGATGATAGTTATTGCTGGGTGCTGGCCAGTGGTTGCTGCGAGTTCGATGAACAACGACAACCCCTGCGTTTTCCCGGGGTGTTGATCGATATCCACGAGCGCAAGATCGCCGAAGAGAACTTGCTCAAGTTCACCCGCAACCTGGAGCAGCGGGTCGCCGATGAGGTGGAGGGGCGCCTGGCCGCGGAAGAGCAATTGCGCCAGTCGCAGAAACTCGAAGCCATTGGTGGACTGACCGGCGGCGTTGCCCATGACTTCAATAATCTGTTGCAGGTGATCGCCGGCAACCTGCACCTGTTGGCCCGCCATGAAGCCGGCAACGCCAACGTGCAGCGCCGGGTCGGTGCCGCACTGGCGGCCGTCGAGCGCGGTGCCATGCTGTCCTCGCAACTGCTCGCCTTCGCCCGCCGCCAGCCCTTGTCGCCGGCGGTCTATAACACTCGGCAGATCTACCAGGGCCTGGGGGAGTTGCTGCAACGGGCGCTGGGTGAAACCATTCAGATCGATGTGCAACTGCCCGACGACCCCTGGTGTATTTCAGTCGACCGCAACCAGTTGGAAAACGCCTTGCTCAACCTGGCGATCAATGCCCGTGACGCCATGCATGGCGAAGGCACGATTGTGATCAGTGGCAAAAACGTCGTGCTCGATCGATTCGTGTGTGCCGGCAAGGGCATCAGCGCTGGCGACTATGTGCGCCTGTCAGTGATCGATCCCGGCGAGGGCATGGACGCGGCCACCCTCAAGCAGGCCTTCGAACCGTTCTTCACCACCAAGGCCGACGGCCAGGGCACCGGCCTGGGCTTGAGCATGGTGTTCGGTTTCGTCAAGCAGAGCGGCGGGCATATCGAGATGACCAGCGAGGTCGGCGGCGGTACGTGCGTGCACATGTATTTTCCGCGCAGCGAGCGGGCCCAGAGCCGCGAGGTGCCACCGCGTGGTGTGCGACACACGGGCGGCAACGAGACGATCCTGGTGGTGGAAGACAACGAGGAAGTGCGCGATACCGCCGTCGAGTTTCTCCAGGCCTCGGGCTACCAGGTGGTGCTCGCGGCCAATGGCGACAGTGCCATGCAACTGCTGCTGGACGGCGTGGCGGTGGACCTGATTTTTACCGACGTGGTGATGCCCGGGTTGATCAAGAGTTCCGATCTCGCCGCCTGGGCCAAGGTCCAGGTGCCTGCGGTGGCGGTGCTGTTCACCTCGGGCCATACCCGCGACATCATTTCCGACAATCATCAGCTCAGCCCCGACACCCACTTGCTGAGCAAGCCCTATAGCCCGGATACGCTGTTAAGCATGATCCGCAATGTCCTGGAAGAGGGCGGTCGAGGGTGAGGGTGCCGACGAACGGACACCGCTGGTCCGATTGGCGGTCGACAGCGACCCTCAGGCAAGGCCATGCTGATAACTGGTGAACACAGGACAAGTGCTCGCCACCGATCAACAAACGGAGGTGTTCCATGCCGGTGAAACATGACCTGTATCAGGACTTGAGCTATTCAAAGGAAGAGATTCAGAAAAAGCGTGCCAATGATCCCCACCTGCACGCGCTGCTGGATAAATACTCGGATATCGACACCCAGGTACTGAAGGCGGAAGCCGCCGCCCAGGCCGACGACGAGGTGAGGAAGCTCAAGGCCAAACGCCTTACGATCAAAGACGAAATCTCCAAAAGCTTGAACGGTGCCTCCAAGGCGTGACCACTCGGCGGGGGCGCAGCGTCGCCCCCGTGATTGACTCAAGGCCCTGCTGACAACGCCTTGGCCAAGGGCAGTCGCACCATGTGACTGGACTTCAGCGAACCGAAATACAGCCAGTCGCCATACTCGCGAACCGTGGTGATGGGTGAGTAGTTGCCACTGCTGGCATCCTGCAGGTTGCTGATCACCTTGCCGTCCAGATCCAGCCCCAGGGCAAACGCTCGACGCTCCACCGGCTTGGGCAACAGCATCATGGCCCTGACGACCATCTTGCGCACGAACGGATACCCGGCCAGCCCGTCGAGCAGGCTGTTGCGCGGTGCGTACAGCGCCACCCAGAAACGCTCCTGGCCGTTGAAGCTGAGGTTGTCCGGCAAGCCCGGCAGGTTGTCGACGAACACCTCACGGGTGCGTGCCTTGGGGCCGCTCAGCCAGTAACGGGTTATGCGATAGGCACCGGTTTCGTTGACCAGTACAAAGCTGTCATTGGGCCCCAGCGCCACACCATTGGCGAACTCCAGGCGGTCCAGCAACTGTTCGGTCTTGCCAGTCTGGAAGTCATAGCGCAACAAGCGCCCGTCACCCCCGTGCTCGATGATCGCCTCGCCATCATGGCCATAGCCCCACCGACTGGAAGCATCGCTGAAATAGGCGTAGTGCCCGGTCCGGTCGATGACTACGTCATCGGTAAAGCCCAAGGGCACGCCGCCGGCCTCGGTGCTCAGGGCGATCAACTGGCCTTGGGTATCGAGGGCCAGCAGGCCTTTGATGGCATCGGCGATAATCAGCCGGCCATCCGGATGCCGGGCCAGGCCCAGGGGCCGACCGCCGGTGTCGGTCAGCACCTTGAGGACCTTGCCGTCCAGGCTGGTACGGATCACCCGGCCGTCATGCAGGCCGCTGATCAGGAAGCCGTCTTCCAGCAGCAGCGCTTCGGGACCCGGGAGGTTGGCCGCGCCGATGTGCTCGACGTCCCTGAGCCGTTGGTTCTCGGCAAACACCCCCGAGACCAGGGACGGTGCCGGTGGCGGCGTCCAGGCCACGGGTTGCACCTGGGTCGGCGCTAGCAGCAGGAACAGGCCGACCAGCACCACGACCACCAACAGCAAGCCACTGAGGCTGACGCGCCGGCGCGCGCGGCTCATCAAGCGACAGCTCCGGCAGGCTTGAGCAGCGTGCCCAGCGCCCGGTCGCGCAGGGCCAGCAGCGACACCGCTGACTCGCGGTCGATCCGTCGCTTGAGCAGCAACCGATTGGCCAGGCGCATCCACAGGCCGCTGAAGCGGTACTCCAGGGTGCGTACAAAACGGCAGCCGTCGCCCTCGCTGCTGCATTCATAGGTCAGCAGCAGCTCCAGGCCATGATCGCCCTGGGCCCGGGCGCTCCAGCGGCGCCCCGGCAAGTATTCGTTGACCTCCCAGCTCAAGTGCCCGGCGCGACCACCGGCGTGGATGTCCTCTTCAAAACGTGCCCCGGCGTGCAGCGGTCCCTGCGGCCCCTCGACCCGCAGCGAGGAGGGGTGCCACTCCGGCCAGCGGCTGACGCTGCTGGCGTAGGCGAGCACGGCAATCGGCTCGCGGGCAATGTCGATCTGGTGCTGCAGGCGGGTCATGGGTGTTCTGCTCCTAGGCAGGTGGGCGTGGTCAGGGTGGTCTTCCCAGTACAGCGTGCCAAACAGGTAGTCCATCAGTGGCAACACAATATTGAAGTTGCGCGCCTGCATCAGCTCGCGCCGATGATGCAGTTCATGCAGGTGGCGCATCTGGCGGATCCATGGCAGGCGGGTGAGCGGATTGCTCGGCGGCAGGTGTTCGCAGGCGTGAAACACTTCGTAGGTCAGATAGCCGAGGATCATGCAGCCAGCGAACAGTGCGGCGACGTTGTCATTGAACTGCGCCAGCAACCACCAGGCGGGCAGGGTGACCAGCAGGCAATGCAGCACGATCAGCCAGGCCGGGAACAGGATCACCCGCCAGTCGCGCGCGGTGTCGTAGGCCATTTGGCTGGGGGCGAAAAAACTGTGGTGATCGCCGGCGTGCCGGGCATAAAACAGGCGGGCAAAGGCGTGTTTGTGATGGCCCAGGTGCCGGTGCACGGTATAGACCACCAGGTTGAACAGCAGCAAGGTCAGTGGCACCGCCAGCCATTCGAGCGGCTGCACTTGCTCCAGCGTGCTCCAGAACAGGCTGATCGCCGTGATCCCGAACGCCAGCACAAACCCTGCGTGCAGCCACGGATTGTAGAAGCGGTGGATCTCGGCGCGATAACGGTTACGAAACGCCTGCGTGGTTTGCCTCACCCTGATCACCTGTTGTCGTTGTTAGTGACAGAAGATTAGTCGCGGGCAAATTATCCGGCCAATGGATCTGCGTAATAGCGCTTGATCCAGGCGCTGAATGTCTTCAGAGCAACGGGTCCCAGCGTTGTGACCAGTCGCTGTCGCGCTGGACCAGTTGGCGCAGCAACTCGAACGCCTGCTGCAGGACCTGGGAATCACGATCGCGCGAATACACCAGGAACGTCGGGTAGCTGAACTCCGGCGCCTTGGGCACCCGCTCCAGCACCCCGCTGTCCAGATAGGACTGCACCACGCGGGTCCGGAAGTAACCGGCGCCCCCGTTCTGCAGAATGTACTGCAACGCCAGCGGCCCGAGGTTGAAGCTCAGCACGGCCTTGGCCTTGTCCGGCAACGCGGAGTCGTGCTGGCGGCGAAAGTCGCTGCCCCAGTCGATGTACACATAGGGTTCGGGGAGCGCGGGCAGTCGCACCTGGATCAGCTTTTCCTCGAGCAGTTGCTCGACCTGCAACCGCGGCCAGTATTCGGGCTGGAACACCAGGGCGGCGTCCA
This sequence comes from Pseudomonas kielensis, assembly GCF_014236655.1. Classification (GTDB taxonomy): domain Bacteria; phylum Pseudomonadota; class Gammaproteobacteria; order Pseudomonadales; family Pseudomonadaceae; genus Aquipseudomonas; species Aquipseudomonas kielensis. The sequence continues at coordinate 73,386 of NZ_JACMYG010000016.1, read as the reverse complement.
GTACGCCCATTTCGAGCTGGCGCAGCAGGGTTTCGCCGTTGCTGATTTCCGTGCGCAGGGCGTAGGCCGGAATGTTGGCGCGAATGTCGCGGGCCCAACTGAGCATCAACGGATTGCACAGGCTGATCTCGCCGCCGATGTGCAGCACATTGCGATAGCCGTCCGGCAGGGGCAGGTCGCGGCGGGCCGCTTCCCAGGTCTGCACCAGTTGATTGGCATACACCACAAAGGCTTCGCCGTCGGCCGTCAGGCGGGCGCCGGCACGGTTGCGCACGAACAGGGTGCAGGCCAGTTGGCTCTCGAGTTTTTGCACCCGTGCGGTGATCGCGGTCTGGGTGACGTGGAGTTTTTCCGCGGCCGCGGCCAGGCTGCCGCAACGAACGATTTCCAGGAAGGTACGGGCGAGATCGATGTCCATGGGTCGGCCGCTGAGCTAAAGGGTCCAGCAGTGTAGAGCAAGCGGGCGTTGAAGACCCACCGGGGACCTGAAACGACGAATCCCGCCATGACGGCGGGATTCGTGTGTTGCCTGGCCAGGCCTCCACCGGGAAGGCCGCAGGCTTAGGCCGGGAACAGCTCGGACAGTTTCATCGCCAGCATCATGTCGCCTTCAGCGCGCAGTTTGCCGCCCATGAAAGCCTGCATGCCATCGGTTTCGCCGCTGACGATGCCTTGCAGGGTTTCGCCGTCCATGACCAGGGTCACTTGGGCGTCCGGGTTCTCGCCTTCTTTCAGTTCGCAGGTGCTGTCTTTGACAACCAGCGAGAAGTTCTTGTCTTCGTCGATACGGAAACCGAACACCAGGTCCAGGCCGGCAGCGGCGGCTGGGTTGAACTTGGCTTGCATTGCTTGTACGGCGTCAGCTACGGAGGTCATGGTTCGATCCTTTTATGGGGTGTTACAGCAAGGGTCACAGTAATCCGGGGTTCATCGCAAAGTGATGAGTTCCGGGGCCTTCAACAGTTGCAAGTGGGCATGGCTGTTGAAGGAAGCCAGCGCCACCTCGCGACCACGGAACTTCAAGTGGTTGAGCGAGGTGTTGACGATTTGCCAGTTCAGTTCGAAAGCCTGTTTGGCTGGCATCAGCGTAATCAGGTGGAGCAGGGCGGTAATGGTTCCGCCGGAGGTGAACACGGCGATCTTCTGGGTGTTGTCCGCCTGTTCCAGTATGCGCTGCAGGCCGGCCTGCACCCGTTCGACAAAACCGAGCCAGCTTTCCAGGCCGGGTGTGTCGTAGGTGCCGGTCAGCCAGCGCTCGATGATCAGGGCGAAGATGCGCTGGAACTCGCCGCGGTTGTGCGCCGCGTTACGCAGGATGTGCAGGGCCTCGGGTTCTTCGGGCAGCAGGTCCGGGAGCAGCGCACGGATTACGGCGTCGGCGTCGAATTCATTGAAGGCCGAGTCGGTCTCCAGGGTCGGCACCGGCAGGCCAACGGCGGCGAATTGCGCCAGGGCGCTGGTGGCGGTGTGTTGCTGGCGGCGCAGGTCGCCGGCCAGGCAGCGATCGAAGCTCAGCCCCAGCTCAGCCAGGTGGCTGCCGAGGATTTCTGCCTGGCGCACACCCGTCGGCGACAACACGTCGTAGTCGTCTGCACCGAAGGAGGCCTGGCCATGTCGAATCAAGTAGATGCTGCCCACGTCCGCGTCATCCCGGTACGTTGAAGGTTTTGCGAGGTTATGAGGATGCCGGTGAGCTGTCAATGAAAAAACATACGCTTGTTTGAAATGCTCGTTGGAGGCCCTTCCCATCAGGTTTCACGGCTGGCCGCGACGCGGCCGCATGGGTATGCTGGAGCTATCCGCGCCCGCGAGTCGAGCGGCGCACCGTCGTTAAGGAGTCCATGTGGAGTTTTTTGCCGAGTACGCAAGTTTTCTGGCTAAAACCGTTACCCTGGTGATCGCCATCCTGGTGGTCCTGGCCAGCTTTGCCGCACTGCGCAGCAAGGGCCGGCGTAAATCAGCGGGCCAGTTGCAGGTCAGCAAACTCAATGATTTCTACAAGGGGCTGCGTGAGCGCCTGGAGCAGACCTTGCTCGACAAGGACCAGCTCAAGGCCCTGCGCAAATCCGAAGTCAAGTCCGAGAAAAAACAGAAGAAAAAGCCTGAGGCCAAGCCGCGGGTGTTCGTCCTCGATTTCGACGGCGACATCAAGGCCTCTGCCACGGAGAGCCTGCGCCACGAAATCACCGCGCTGCTGTCCCTGGCCACGCCCAAGGACGAAGTGGTCCTGCGCCTGGAGAGCGGCGGTGGCATGGTGCACAGCTACGGGCTGGCGTCCTCGCAACTGGCGCGTATTCGCCAGGCCGGCGTGCCGCTGACCGTGTGCATCGACAAGGTCGCCGCCAGCGGTGGCTACATGATGGCGTGCATCGGCGAGAAGATCATCAGCGCCCCCTTTGCCATCCTCGGCTCGATCGGTGTGGTGGCGCAGTTGCCCAACGTCAACCGGTTGCTGAAAAAGCACGACATCGACTTTGAAGTCCTCACCGCAGGCGAATACAAGCGCACCCTGACCGTGTTCGGCGAAAACACCGAGAAGGGCCGGGAAAAGTTCCAGGAGGACCTGGATGTGACCCATGAACTGTTCAAGAACTTTGTCGCCCGTTATCGCCCGCAACTGGCCATCGATGAAGTGGCCACCGGGGAAGTCTGGCTGGGTATCGCCGCGCTGGACAAACAGCTGGTGGATGAACTCAAGACCAGCGACGAATACCTGGCCGAACGCGCCAAGGGCGCCGAGTTGTTCCACCTGCACTATGCCGAGCGCAAGAGTTTGCAGGAGCGGGTCGGGCTGGCTGCCAGCGGATCGGTGGATCGCCTGTTGCTGACGTGGTGGAGCCGCTTGACCCAACAGCGGTTCTGGTAACTGACAAGGCGCTCAATCCGAGGTTCTATCTCTGTCGTCATGTAGGGGGCCACTCCTACATGTTCTGTCGCCGTGACGGGATAGGCTGGGTTTAACATTTAGTTATGCTGGATGTTCATTAATCAGCAGCAAGGATGTTGCGCCATGACTAAAAGCAACCCATACAATACCGATCCTGATGTGTTTGCCCTCTTTGAAAAAGCCTTGCCCAAGCAAGGGATGTTTCTCATTGATGATGTCCTGACCAGGGACCTGAAAGTGGTCTCGCGCTCGCGAGATGATCAAATCGAATACAGCTTTATCAAGTCCTATGGAAAGAACCCGGGACAGGTGGACTTCAAGGTGTTCATTGAAGGTTCGCGCTGGGGGGATTTGAATGGCCGCTTGTTTGATGACATATCGGGCCTGGCCGCTGCCCTGCGTAGTAGAGGCTTGCAGCACGTCCAGTTATGAGCCCCCTGCGGCTAAACATGACGACAGGCTTTTTCCCAAGCCCTGAACACAAGGAGTGATCCTCGGTTCGGGGCTTTTTCGTCATGCGGATATCTGACTTTATGTGTCGGGATTTTACCGCCCATTGGCGACTTTTCCGGCACGGTACCAGCGGTTCGATCGCTTAGGCTGGGGGTTTCCCACCCCAGTGCAATGGAACTGCCTGATGATTAAGTCTGAACACCCTCTGCCCGCGACGCTTTCGCGCCAAGACCTCAAGGTCACCGTAGACACAGCCCTGCCGCTATCGCCCGCGCAGTTCGCCAACCAACTGATTCAGGCCAGGTGGGGTCGCGACATCGATCCGGCGACCGCGCAACTGGTCACGCTCAACTACGCCTATCACGGTCACCCTGCGCTGGAGGGTGTCGAGCAGGGGCGGGTGGCGCATACCCAGAGTCTGAGCCAGGTAGTGCTGGGCAACTATCAAACCGTCGGTGACGGGCGTTTTGGCGAGACAGCGTTCGGTTTGTATACGCCACCCGATATCGGCCCGGCTGTGCGAATCGTCGCCAAGGTCGATGAGTTTGCCTACGTCGGCAATGGCAACCATGACACCTATGAAGGGATCTACCGCCAGGTCGACCCGCCAACCTACGGCCCCTCCACCCAGCTGAAAATCCGCCCTGCGGACTTCAAGCGCTGGGTCTGGGAGCTGGAGCTGAAGGACCGCTACCGTGACTATCTGGACCAGGCCTGGCCCACCGATGAGGTCATCAGTGCCGCGCCAGCCTACCCGCTGCGCACCTCGGTCAAGACGGCTCTGGTCATGGCGGCGTACTTGCAGCGCCAGGAGCGCAGCCTGAGCGAACAGGGGCTGGCCATCGTCCTGCAAGCGGCTGGCCTGGCACCGCAACAGCCATGGGCACAGGTGACGCTCGAGCAGTTGCAGGCGCCGAGTCGCAGCACGCGGCAGATCGAAGTCGCGCGCCTGGTGATCTATCGCTACAGCGCCACCGATATCTGGAGTTTTGGTCATCCCGGCGACCCCCGGATCGTGCTGTGCATCCCCGGCAATTCCTCACCGCTGCATGAGTTTGCCGATACTCATGCGCTCCGTGCCTGGATCGTGGAACAGGCCAGGGATGCCGGTAAAAAAGCGGCCCTGGCTGCCCACTTTGCCGAAGATGATCGTGTCGATGGGACCTTTCACGCCGGGGTCCTGACGGCCCTGGAGGGCATGACGATCTATCCCCGGCAACACCATCTGCAGCCGGGTCACGGTTTTTTCAATGATGACGGCTATTGGGACCCCGCCGAGTACATCCATTTGGACATAGCCCCTCGGGCGACTGACCCGTTCGCACAATGGGTCCTGAGTATGAAACAGGCGGCCCGTGCCAGCGTTGAAAGCATCCGCGATGACGCACAGGTCAATCGCGATAACCTCAGTGCGGTGGTCGAACCCATGGTGCAGTGGATCAACCGCTATGCCCCCTTGGCCCTGTTTGTCCCCGGCGGCGAAGGTCTGCTGGCGCTGGCCGGGATCATCGATGCCGGGTATGGCCTGGACCAGGCCGTCAATGGCCGTGATCCGCAGACGCAGGCGGACGGTGCGACACGGCTGGTGTTTGGCTTGCTCAATGCCCTGCCATTGTTGCGGGCCGGAGCGGTGTTGCGGGGCGAGGGTGGCGCGTTGGAGCCGTCGATACACCCAGAACCCGCTGCCGAGGCCCCAAAGGACCCAGGCGTCAGTCTCGCCCCCGCTGAACGCTCTACATCGGCCCCGTCACCCGCTGCGGCCACGCGCCTGACCTTGCTGCGTGGGCTCGGGGCCCCTGTCGTGTCGTTGAGTGATGAGGCGTTGCAACAGATCGCCAAGGTCAGCACGGTCGATGACGATATGCTGCGCCTGATGCAGGCCGGGGGGCGGCCACCGACGCCGTTGCTGGCCGATACCCTCAGCCGTTTCCAGCTCGACCAGGAACTGGCCAGCGTCGCCGATCCGGCCACCCGTGCCGAGTTGTTCAACCGCCGTTATCGGGCACTCCAGGATTCGGAGAATGAGTGGGTGCGCCTGTTTCAATGCCAGTACCCCGGCCTGCCGAAAACCGTCGTGGAGCAGATGCTAGACCGCTCCGGGGTTGACCTTGCCCAGGGCCTCGATCCCGTCGCCAGCCGCCAAGTGCTCAAGCGGCTCGACGCCAAGGCTCGCCAGTATCAGCAGCACGTGCGCCTGAATCGGGCGTATGAAGGGCTGTACCTGCGCGCGATGAGCAACCCGGAGTCGGACACCCTGGCCCTGCATACCCTCGGGCGCCTGCCTGGCTGGCCGAAGGGCATGCGGATCGAGGTGCTGGACGGCTCGATCAGTGGGCCTGTGCTGGATCAAGTCGGTCCAACCCAGGGCGCCGATTGTCGGCGCTTGATCCGGGTCGGCGCCCGGTATCTGCCGTCCGGCGTGGCCCCCAACGCCGAGGCCGCGATGGACCTCTATACCGGATTGCTGGCACAGCTCTCTGAAGAGCAGCGTGCCGCCCTGGGGTTGCACGGGGCGGATCAGGCCGCGCAGTTGCGCCGGTGCCTTGCGGACCAGGCGTTGTCGCGCTCCGAACTCATGCACGGCCTGGGCCGGATGGATTTCGGCCTGCCGTTCGACACGCAAGGGCTGGCAGGCGGCGGTTTTCCCTCGACCCTGCAGGGCAGTGCGCTGACCCATGAAACCATGCGCCTGCAGGTGCGCGAGCTGTATCCCGACTTCACCGATGCCCAGGCTGATGAGCTGCTGCAACGCGAAGGCACGGGAGCCGCGGCCTGTCTCGACAGGCTGCACAATCAGCTCAATCAACTGTTGGCGCAACTCAACCTCTGGCTCGACCAGACTGCGCAGGACATCGGCGACATACAGCATGACTTTCTCGCGGTCGGCGATGCCGAGGCGGCCGGGATGAACGAGGCTCAGGTGCAGGCGCGCAACCTCGAAATGCTGCACGCCGACATTGGCCATGAGCGTGAAGCGCGCAAGGAGCTGGCCCAAGACCTGCTTGCGATCTGGCAGCAGCGCGCGCCGGTCGCCGGAAACCTGTACAGCGGCAATGCTACCCAGGGTTTCTCGATCAACATGGATTTCGAGGAGTTCCACAGCCTGCCGAATCTCGATGTACGGTTCAGTGGGGTGCGCGAACTGTCGATGCGCGATCTGCACTTGGTGGAGCGTGAGAGTCTGAATGTCTTTTTGCAGAGCATGCCGAATTTGCGCAGCCTGAATCTGGAGCGATTGGACCTGCGCCTGCTGGCCAGCGAGGATGACCTGCAAGGCCGATTGCCTGGCGCAATCGTCGACATGAAGGGCTTGCAGAGCCTCAACCTGCGGTCCACCTTCCTGGTGTTGGATGAGCGCAGCGCCGGCCAGTTGGGTGGCTTGAAGCACCTGCAGAAGCTGGACCTGAGTGACAACCCCCTGGGCGTTCCACCGCTGGTCATGGGGCTGAACGAACTGCAGGTGCTGAACCTGCAGGGCACGGGCATCAGCCGTTGCCCGGTCGGTGTCGCCGAGCAACCCTACCTGACTTCACTGGACCTGCGGGACAACCAGATCAGCCGCGTTCCCCAGGCCATCCTCAACCAGGCGGTGTCCCGTGATCGGCTGGGGTTGTGGGGCAACCCGCTGACGGATGAGGACACCCTGCTGCGTCTGGTCGAGCACCGCGAACGTACCGGCATCAATCTCTGGCTGAGCGAGCCGGGCGAGGGGTATGGCAGCGCCCAGCCTTGGCTGGCGGAAGGTGACCCGGTGTTACAGCAGGCTCGTCAGGCGGTCTGGCAGCGCCTGTCCTCCCGGCCCTCGGGCACGGCGTTGCTACGGGTCATCGATGGGCTGAGCCTGAGCGCGGACTTCCAGGTCGACTATCTGGCGTTACAGGCGCGTGTCTGGCAACTGTTGGTCGAGGCCGATGCCAGTGAAGAGTTGTGGGGCTGGTTGTGCCAGCGTCTCGAATCGGGGCCGGGCGATGCGCACAACCCATTCAGGTTGTTCGCAGTGCTGGAAAACCGCGCCCGGCTATACCGTGATTGGGTGGCGTTGGGGCGGCCTATATCGATGGCGGGGCAGGGCCTGCCTCGAGCGGGGGAAGCGCCTTGAACCCGGGGTCGGGTCCAAGGCGCGACGATCAGCGGCGACGGAACAGCGGCAGCGGTTCGTCAGTGGCGGCCTGGTAGGTCACCGAGAAGTCCTTGAGGCTTTCCAGCGCTTCGTACGGGTCTTTGTCGGCACGCAAGGCGTAGGCGTCAAACCCGCAGCGACGCAGGTAGAACAACTGATCGCGCAGGATGTCGCCAATCGCCCGCAGCTCACCTTTGAAGCCGTAGCGGTCGCGCAGCAGACGGGCGTTGGAGTAGTTGCGGCCGTCGGTGAACGCCGGGAAATTGAGGGCGATGACCTGGAATTTATCCACGTCGTCACCGATTTCCTCGGCTTCTTCATCGGCGTCCAGCCACACGCCCAGGCCGCCATCGCGGGCCAGGAGCATGCGCCCGTGTTCGCGCCACAGTTGCAACGGCACGATGTAGTCGTCGCAGTTGCTGATTTCATCGATGTTGAAATCCTTGGGCAGCAAGTGCCAGGTTTCGTCGATGACTTCGTTGTTCTTAATGATTCGCTGCATAGACGCGTTCCTTGAAGAGGTCGATGCCGATACGTTGATAGGTGTCGATGAAGCGCTCGTCTTCGGTACGTTGTTCCACGTACACGTCGATCAGCTTCGAGATCACGTCCGGCATGGCGTCCTGGGCGAAGGACGGGCCGAGGATCTTGCCCAGGCTGGCGTCGCGGCTGGCGCTGCCACCCAGGGACACCTGGTAGAACTCTTCACCTTTCTTGTCCACCCCGAGGATGCCGATGTGGCCGACGTGGTGGTGACCGCAGGCGTTCATGCAACCGGAGATGTTCAGGTCCAGTTCACCGATGTCGAACAGGTAGTCCAGGTCGTCGAAGCGACGCTGGATCGATTCGGCAATCGGGATCGACTTGGCGTTGGCCAGGGAGCAGAAGTCACCGCCCGGGCAGCAGATGATGTCGGTCAGCAGGCCGATGTTCGGCGTCGCAAAACCTTGCTCGCGCAGCTCGCCCCACAGGGTAAACAACTGGCTCTGCTCGACGTCGGCGAGAATGATGTTCTGCTCGTGGGAGGTGCGCAGTTGACCAAAGCTGAAGCGATCGGCCAGGTCGGCCACGGCGTCCAGCTGTTTGTCGGTCAGGTCGCCCGGGGCGACGCCGGTGGGCTTGAGCGACAGGGTCACGGCAACATAACCCGGCTTCTTGTGGGCCAGGGTGTTGCGGGTGCGCCAGCGGGCGAAGCCTGGGTGTTGCTGGTCGAGTTCGGCCAGTTCGGCGTTCTGGTTGTCCAGGGCCTTGTAGTCCGGATCGACGAAATGCTTGGCGACACGGTGCACTTCTGCTTCGGTCAGGGTGGTCTGGCCACCGCGCAGGTGCTCCATTTCCGCGTCGACTTTCTGAGCGAACACTTCCGGCGTCAGGGCCTTGACCAGGATCTTGATCCGCGCCTTGTACTTGTTGTCGCGACGGCCATAGCGGTTGTACACACGCAGGATGGCGTCGAGGTAGCTCAACAGGTCTTGCCAGGGCAGGAATTCATTGATGAACGCCCCCACCACCGGCGTACGCCCGAGGCCGCCGCCCACCAGCACGCGGAAACCCAGTTCGCCTGCGGCGTTGTGCACCGGCTCCAGGCCAATGTCATGGACTTCGATGGCGGCGCGGTCGGAAGTCGAACCGTTGATCGCAATCTTGAACTTGCGCGGCAGGTAGGCGAATTCCGGGTGGAAGGTGGTCCACTGGCGCACGATCTCGCACCATGGGCGCGGATCGATCAACTCGTCGGACGCCACACCGGCAAACTGGTCGGTGGTGACGTTGCGCAGGCAGTTGCCGCTGGTCTGGATCGCGTGCATCTGCACGGTGGCCAGCTCAGCCAGGATGTCCGGAATGTCTTCCAGCGCCGGCCAGTTGAACTGCACGTTCTGCCGGGTACTGATGTGGGCATAACCCTTGTCGTAGTCGCGAGCGATCTTGGCCATCATTCGCGTCTGCCGCGAAGTCAGTTGGCCATAAGGCACGGCAACCCGCAGCATCGGGGCGAAGCGCTGGATATAAAGGCCATTTTGCAGGCGCAGGGGGCGGAATTCTTCTTCGCTCAGCTCGCCTGCCAGATAGCGTCGGGTCTGATCACGGAACTGCTTGACGCGGTCCTCGATGATCCGCTGATCGTACTCGTCGTATACGTACATATAAGTCCTGTTCTCAGGCTTGGGCCCCTCGGAAAATCGCGGCGTTTCTCGCTCGCTGAGTTCCGAAAATGCCTTGGCAATTCTGCGCGCACGGCCGCGCACTCCCCACGGAGCCGGGGCAAGATACCAGTTTGCGTTTATGCGCAAAAGTGATGTTTGAGTATATGTAAAGAACCAAATCGACTAATGAGACTGATTATTGCCTTACCCTTATTTGTCGTATGGGCAATCCTCGACTTAACTGTGATCGAGACTTCATGCAATCACCGATAAAACCGACAAGAGGCGATGCAATGAGCAATCCGACCAAAGCAGGCAAAAGCGATAGCAGCGTCGATGCGTGGGCGATTCTGTTCCTGATCATCCTGGTAGTGGCTACTGCCGTGTACTGGGTCAGCCATCAGTAAACCCCGTGACCGGGCCCTGATTCGCTGATTGTCGGACGAAACGTTAATTAACCGCGATGTACCAGCCAGTGGCCGGCTATAATGCGCGGCTAATTTTCGGGGCTCGGTTGTTTAATGTTCAGGTTCGTGTGGGGGATTTTGCTGACGCTTTGCGCGGTCTTCGGACCGGGTGCGCAAGCGGCGTCGGTGGTATTCCTCAATCCGGGAACCACCACGGAAGTGTTCTGGGTCAGCTACACCCAATTCATGCAGGCCGCTGCTCGCGATCTGGGCATGGACCTGCAGGTCCGTTATTCCCAGCGCGTGGCGCAAACCACCATCGAGCAGGCACGCGAAGTGCTGCTGGGGCCCAACCGCCCGGATTACCTGGTGTTCGTCAACGAGCAGTATGTCGCCCCGCAAATCCTGCGTCTGTCCCAAGGCAGCGGGGTCAAGCTGTTCATGGTCAACAATGCCCTGACCGCCGACCAACTGGCGTTACTGGGCGATGCGCGGGAAAAATACCCTGACTGGCTCGGCAGCCTGGTGCCCAACGACGAGGAGGGCGGCTACCTGATGCTCAAGGAGCTGATCCGCCAACATCCGCCCGTCGCCCCCGGCCAGAAGCTGGAGTTGCTGGCGTTTTCCGGGTTGAAGATCACCCCGGCCGCGCAGTTGCGGGAAAAAGGCATGCAACGTGCGCTGCGTGAGCACCCCGAGGTGCAATTGCGACAGATGGTCTATGGCGCCTGGAACCGCGAGCGCGCCCATGAGCAGGCCACCCAGTTGTTCAAGCGTTACCCCAGGGTGTCGCTGATCTGGTCCGCCAATGACGAAATGGCCTTCGGCGCCATGCAGGCCTACGAGGAGCTGGGTGGACAACCGGGCAAGGGCGCCTTGTTCAGCGCGGTCAATACCTCGCCGGCGGTGTTGCAGGCGTTGGTGGACGGGCGCTTGAGCGTGTTGGTGGGCGGCCATTTCAGCCTCGGCGGCTGGGCCCTGGTGCAGTTGCATGACTATGACCAGGGCGTGGCCGTCGAACAGTACGGCGGGCGCGACCGGCAAGTGCCGCTGTTGCAGTTGATCAACCGTGATCAGGCCCGGCGCCTGCTGGCGCTGCGCGACAGCCAGGGTTACGGGGTGAATTTCCGCAGTCTGTCGGCCAAGGGCCGTCCAACCAGCTACCGCTATCCGTTCAGCCTGCAGATCCTGATGCGCTGAACCGCCTGCTAGACCCCGGCCAGATACACCACCAGCTTGACGATGGCAAACAGCGTCAGGGCAAACACCGCCGTGAACACAATCCCCAACAGCACAAAATGACTCGGCTTGCCGTGGGTAAAGTCGCGGGCGCGGTTCTTCCCGCTTTGTACGCCAAAGGCCGCCGCCATCACGCTGTGCAGCATCTGCCAGAAGCTGGGGGGCTTGTTGTCGACTGGATCGTCCATACATCCCTCGTCACCGGTGAGTGTCAGCCAAGCATAGCCAAACTTCCCGGCAACGCAGGGGCTCAGGGCTTCACCGACACGCCTGAGGAACTCAAGCCCCCATGGTGAGGGCGGGGTGAACTACCTGGTTTCGGCGCAGTACCAGGACAGCGGCCATGTCCTGCGAGCGAGCAACGGCCAGTTCACCGCCACCCGCTTCAGCAAAGCATCCGCACCTCAGCTGTCCCCCGCGACCGGGCCCGGCTCAAGGCGAGGGCAGGGCCTCAGAACTGTTCGGCGCTGAGCTCGAACAGCGGCTGGCTGCCGGCGCGAATCGCTTGCTCCAGGCCCAGCACCCTGGGCAACAGGCGCTGCATGTAGAACTTGGCGGTGGCCAGTTTCGCGCCGTAGAACTCGGGATCGTCCTGCAGCTTGTGTTTGGCCACCTGGGCCATGCGTGCCCAGAGCCAGGCGTAGGCGACATAACCGAACAGGTGCAGGTACTCCACCGAGGCTGCGCCGATTTCGTTGCGATCGTTCGCGGCCTGGTCTTCCAGCCAGTCGCTGAGGTCCTCCAGACGGTGCGCCGCCTCAATCAATTGCGCGCGGTAGGGCGCATCGGGCTGTTGGGCGAACTGGTGGATTTCGCCGGTAAACAGGCGCAACGTCACGCCGCCATCGGCCAGCACCTTGCGCCCGAGCAGGTCCAGGGCCTGGATGCCATTGGTGCCTTCGTAGATCTGCGCGATGCGCACGTCTCGCACCAGTTGCTCCTGGCCCCATTCCCGGATGTAGCCATGGCCGCCAAACACTTGCTGGCCGTGGATACAGCTTTCCAGGCCGGTGTCGGTGAAGAACGCCTTGGCCACGGGTGTCAGCAGGGCCACCAGGGCCTGGGCGCGATCCTGTTCGGCTGCGTCGGGGGAGAACTTCGCCAGGTCCAGCTGTTGCCCGACATAACTGGCGAATGCCCGGCCGCCTTCGGTCATGGCCTTGATGCTCAGCAGCATGCGCCGCACATCGGGGTGGACGATGATCGGGTCGGCAACCTTGTCTGGGGCGCTGGCACCGTTGGCTGCCCGACCCTGCAGGCGGTCACGGGCGTAGGCCACGGCGTTCTGGTACGAGGCTGCGGCGCAGCCGATGCCCTGGATACCGACGGACAGACGCTCGTAGTTCATCATGGTGAACATCGCCGCGAGGCCCTTGTTGGCTTCGCCTACCAGCCAGGCGCTGGCGCCGTCGAAGTTGATCACGCAGGTGGCCGAGGCCTTGATGCCCATCTTGTGTTCGATCGAACCACAGCTCACCGCGTTGGCCGCGCCGAGGGAGCCGTCCGGGTTGACCAGCACCTTGGGCACCACAAACAGCGAGAGCCCCTTGGGACCGGGTGGTGCATCCGGCAGCTTGGCCAGGACCAGGTGGATGATGTTTTCGGTCAGGTCCTGGTCGCCCCCGGTGATGAAGATCTTGCTGCCGCTGATCCGGTAGCTGCCATCGGCCTGGGGTTCGGCACGGCTGCGGACAATCCCCAGGTCGGTGCCGGCATGGGCTTCGGTCAGGCACATGGAGCCGGCCCAGCGGCCTTCATACATGGGCGGCAGATAGAGGCGTTTGAGGGTGTCGCTGGCGTGGGCATCCAGGGCCAGGCAGGCCCCGGAGCTCAGGGCGGAATACAGGGCGAAGCTGGAGTTGGCGGCGTAGAGCATTTCCTCGAACTGCACGGCGAGCATCTTGGGCATGCCCATGCCGCCGAACTCGGGGTTGCCGGACAGGCCGACCCAGCCGCCTTCGATGTAGGTGGCGTAGGCCTGCTGGAACCCTTCGGGGGTGCTGACCTGGCCGTCGTGCCACTGGGCACCTTGTTCGTCGCCACTGCGATTCAGCGGGGCGATCAGTTGGCCGGTGACTTTGGCCGCCTCCTCGAGAATGGCATCGGCGGTGGCGGCGTCGACCGTCTCGGCCAAAGCCGGCAGGCGCGCCCACAAGGCCTGGGCGTCGAACACTTCATGCAGGACAAAGCGCATGTCGCGCAACGGGGCGTTGAATTCGGGCATTTCGTGAACCTCAATGGGACTGTGGACACGGCGGGGTCTACACCCCGCCGCCGGACGGCTGGACCAAACGCCTGGTTTACAGGGCCTGGGCCCGCTCGCGCAGGAGGTACTTCTGGATCTTGCCGGTGGAGGTCTTCGGCAGCAGGGTGAAGACCACGGTACGCGGCACCTTGAAACCGGCCAGATGGTCGCGGCAGAAGCCAATGATGTCGGCCTCGCTGACGTCCTGGTGATCGGCCTTCAGGGTGATGAAGGCACAGGGGGTTTCTCCCCACTTCTCATCGGGGCGGGCCACCACGGCCGCTTCCAGCACACCGGGGTGGCGATACAGCACGCCTTCCAGTTCGATGGTGGAAATGTTCTCGCCGCCGGAAATGATGATGTCCTTGAGCCGGTCCTTGATCTCGATGTAGCCGTCGGCATGACACACCGCCAGGTCGCCGGTGTGGAACCAGCCGCCGGCAAACGCCTCGGCGGTGGCGGTTGGGTTTTTCAGGTAGCCCTTCATCACGGTGTTGCCACGCATGAAGACCTCACCGATGGTCTGGCCGTCGCGCGGGGTGGGCGCCAGGGTGCGCGAGTCGCCGACCATCACCCCTTCCAGCGTCGGGTAACGCACCCCCTGGCGGGATTTGATCTGCGCCCGTTCATCCAGGGGCAGTTCGTCCCACTCGGCGTGCCAGGCACACAGCGTCACCGGGCCATAGGTTTCGGTCAGGCCATAGACGTGAGTGACCTTGATGCCCATTTCCTCCACAGCGCCAATCACCTTGGCCGGCGGTGCGGCACCGGCGACCATGGCGTTGACCGGGTGATCGATGGCCGCCTTCGCCGACTCGGGCATGTTGACCAGCGCATTGAGCACGATGGGCGCGCCGCACAGGTGCGTGACCTGGTGCTCGCGGATCAGGTTGAGGATGCGCTGCGGATCGACCCGGCGCAGGAATACGTGCACGCCGGCCAGCGCGGTGATGGTCCAGGGGTAGCACCAACCGTTGCAATGGAACATCGGCAGGGTCCAGAGGTACACCGGGTGGTTGCCGATGGACCAGGTCATCTGGTTGCCCAGGGAGTTCAGGTAGGCCCCGCGATGGTGGTACACCACGCCCTTGGGATTGCCCGTGGTGCCGGAGGTGTAGTTCAGCGAAATGGCCTGCCACTCGTCCGCCGGCCACTGCCAGGCAAAGTCAGGGTCGCCTTCGGCCAGCAGCGCTTCATAGTCCAGCTCGCTGACTGCCTCGCCTTCGCCGTACTCCGGATCGTTGACATCGATCACCAGTGGCGGGTGATCGAGCATGCCCAGTGCCGCGTGGATCACCCCGTGGAATTCACGGTCGGTGATCAGTACACGGGCTTCGCCATGCTGGAGCATGAAGGCGATGGCTTCGGCATCCAGGCGCACGTTGAGTGGGTTGAGTACGGCGCCGATCATCGGTATGCCGAAATGCACTTCGAGCATCTCGGGAATGTTCGGCAGCATCACCGCCACGGTATCGCCCTGGCCGATCCCGCGTCCGGCCAGGGCCGAAGCCAGGCGGCGGCAACGGTCGTAAGTCTGCGCCCAGGTACGGCGGATCGAGCCGTGGATCACGGCGGGGTAGTGGGGGTAGATGCTGGCAGTACGCTCGATGAAGCTCAGGGGCGACAAGGCGATGTGATTGACCGGGGCAGGGCTGAGCCCTTGTTCATAAATCGACATGACGGATTCTCGATGGCTGATTGTTAGCTCTACGGATGTCCCTGGGGCGCGGCGGCCTGGGTCATCTCTTGGGTCCGGTAGACTTTATATAACATTCGCCGATGTATATGGAAGTTAAACCTAAGCACTATAGTATATGTACTATATTGGCTTCTTCCAAAGCCATGACCGGTATATGCTGGCCGCCCCGAATGAAGTAGACCTGCAATGACCCACGTTCCCGTTCGATTGCACAGTTGGTTGCGCCTGCAGCGCGAGGGTGTGCCCCTGGCGGCGCGGGCCGATGCCTTGTGCCGTGCGTTGCAGGATTGCCCCGAAGTGCGCCGGGCGTTCTACCTGAGCTGGCAACCCGAGGCACGGCTCTACAGCCACGCCGGCGCTGCCCGGCATTTTCCGCCGGGCCAGGGCGATCCGGCGTTGGCCAGCGATCAGCGCTTGTTCGAACACCTGCAGCAAGTGGGGCGCCTGGACCTGGCCCAGGTGCGGCACCTCGATTGCTGGCTGGCCGGGCGCCTGCGCCGGGCCGCCATTCGCCATGGCCAGGTATTCGAGCTGGCGTTGCACGCGGGGCAGCCGGGGCTGTTGCTGATTGAAGTGTGCGAGGGCGTCAGCCTCGACTGGCTGGGCTGGGTCCATGACCTGTTGACGACCTTGCTGCACAGCGCCAATGGCACGCTGCGCGCGTCACCGCTGTTGGGCCACGATCCGCAGCCGAGCCTGCTGCTCGATGCCCAGGGCCGGACGCTGGAATGCAACGCCGCACTGTTGGCCTTGCTCGGCGATAAGTCGTTGGCCGAGGTGCCGGGTTTGTTGCCGGTCAACCACCGGGAGCTGGTGCGCGCCTGCCTGGAACAGCAGCGCGCCATCGACGGGGTCGAGGCCCAGTGCCAGGCACAGATCCTGATCTGGACCTTTATCCCCGACCCACAGGACCAGCGTGTGCTCGCCCGCTGCCGCGACGCGACCACCCAGGTGCTGGCCGCGCGCGAAGCGGCCACGGCCCGTCGGCTGTATCGCTTGATCATCGAGAACACCACCGACCTGATTTCCCGGCACACCCCCGACGGGCGCTTTCTCGACGCCTCGCCGGCGTCCTGGACCCTGCTGGGCTACTGGCCGGAGCAATTGCGCGGGCGCCTGGCCCGCAGCCTGTTCCATGAGCATGACCTGCACAGCCTGGTGCAGCGGGCGCGGGATGCGCTGGAGCAGGACGGTTATCACACCATGACTTACCGCATCCGCCACTGTGACGGCCATTACCTGTGGTTCGAAACCGCGAGCCGGGCGATCCGCGAAACCTACACCGGGGCGGTGGTCGAAGTGGTCAGCGTGTCGCGGGACATCACCGCCCGGGTGCAGGCCGAGGAGAACAAGCGGCGCCTGGCCGAGGTGGTCGAGGTCAATACCGATCCGGTGCTGTTCATCGACCCGCAGGGGCAGGTGACTTACCTCAATCCGGCGGCCCGCCGCCTGCTCGGGATCGCCGACGCACAACCGCTGCCGGAGCTGGCCGCGTTGTTTGCCGGTGACGACCTGGCGCGGCTGCAGCGTGACGGCTGGAGCAGTGCCGAGCGCGATGGCGTGTGGAGCGGCGACGCACGCCTGCAACCCTTGGCAGGCGCCAGCTCGGTGCCGGTCTCGCTGGTGTTGCTGGCCCACCGTTCCGCCGGTGGCGAGCGCTACTACTCGCTGGTGGCGCGGGACATGACCGAACGGGAATTGCGCGAAGCCCAGCAGCGCCGGCATCAGGACGAACTAGCCCACACCGCGCGAGTGGTGACCCTGGGCGAACTGGCCTCGGGCATTGCCCACGAAATCAATCAACCGCTGGCGGCCGTGGTCAACTATGCCAATGCCAGCCAGCGTTATTTGCAAAGCCTGGAGAGCAATCCGCAGGCCGCGGAAAAAGTTGCCCAAGGCCTGCAACGCATCACCCATCACGCCACCCACGCCTCGCAAGTGATCAGTCGGCTACGGGCGTTTCTGCGCAAGGGTCAACGGCGCATGCAGGCCCTGGACTTTGCCGAGGTGGCGCGCGGTGCCGTACGTTTGTGCGCCTGGGAGGCGAGCAATTGGCAAGTGACAATCGAGGATCGCCTGCCGGATAATCTGCCGCCCGTGTATGCCGACCGGGTGTTGCTGGAACAGGTGTTGCTCAATCTGTTGCGCAATGCCATCGATGCCAACCGCGAGCGCCATCCCGGCCAGCCTTCGCTGATCCTGATGGCGGCGCAGCAAGGCAGCGCGGGTAACGTCGAGATCACGGTGCATGACCAGGGGCCGGGTGTCAGCGAGTCGCAACTGGCGCAGCTGTTCACCCCGTTCTACACCAGCAAGCCCGACGGGCTGGGCCTCGGCCTGTCCATGAGCCGCAGCATCATCGAAGGTTTTGGTGGCGAGCTTGAGGCCCGGCGCCAGGCCGTCGGCTTGCTGATGAGCTGCCGCCTGCCGCTGGCCGGCCCAACCAGACAACCTCAGGAATAATGTAATGGCGGGTGCGACAGAACACGTGGTGTATGTGGTCGACGATGATCAGGGCATGCTCGACTCAACGGTCTGGCTGCTGGAGTCGGTGGGGCTCAAGGCCTTGCCGTTTACCAGTGGCGTCGAGTTTCTCAATGCCTGCGATGCCAGCCTCGACGCCTGCGTCTTGCTCGACGTGCGCATGCCCGGCATGGGCGGCTTGAACGTGCAGGAGGAAATGCGCCAGCGCGAACTGAACCTGCCGATTATTTTTGTCAGCGGTCACGCCGATGTGCCGATTGTGGTGCGCGCCTTCAAGGCCGGTGCCCATGACTTCATCGAGAAACCCTACAACGAGCAGTTGCTGCTGGACAGTGTGCAACAGGCGCTGAGCAATGGCGCCGCCGGGCGCTCCGGCAATCAGGGGCACCAGGCCTTGCAGGCGCGCCTGCAGACGTTGACGCCACGAGAGCGCGATGTGTTGCTGCCGCTGGTACAGGGTTACACCACTCGGGAAATCGCTGAGCAACTGGGTGTCAGTGCCAAGACGGTCGACCTGTATCGTTCGCGGGTGATGAAGCGGATGCTGGCTCAGACGTTGCCGGATCTGGTGGGGATGGCTATTGCGGCGGGGTTGGTGGATCCGCTGCAACTGCGGTGATTTTGGGGTTTGTGTACATAGCCACTGCTGCGGTAACGGCGGCTGATGGCTCCGCCCTTACGGCGGGTCACTTGGAAAAACGGAACGCCGTCCGACCCCAAGTAACCAAGGGCTCTTACCTCTGACGTACGGCCCCTCGCTACGGTATCCATTCGGGGGGCATCGCCTCCGGCCTGCTTTTCCTGGTGTACCAATCTCCCCCTGTGGGAGCGGGCTTGCCCGCGATGGCGATCTGCGCCACACCGTAGATTTCGACATGCCCCCCAATTCCCCGTAACAGCTGCCGAGCCTGCGTTCGAGGACGCAGTCCTCGCCGCCCTTCACTCCTGAACCTTGACCAGGCCTGTCTGGATCGCCGTCTCCCCCGACAATCGTCAAACGACAAAATCCATGCAGGGCCGATGACCCCGTCCGCTATCCTTGAGCTCTCCGTCACCGAGCGAGCGTTGCCCATGCTGGAGGTTCAAGGGGTGTTCAAGAACTACGCCACCGCCCAAGGGCCCTTGCCGGTGTTGTTGGGGGTCGACCTGCGCCTGGAGCAGGGCAGCAGCCTGGCGCTGATGGGCGAGTCGGGCAGTGGCAAAAGCACGCTGCTGCACCTGGTGGCCGGGCTGGATCAGGTCGATCGCGGCCACATCCGGATCAACCAGCAGCCATTGGAGGGGATGAATGAACGCCAGCGCGCTCATTGGCGGCGCACTGAAATCGGCCTGGTGTTCCAGCAGTTCAACCTGATCGGCAGCTTGCGCGTGGAAGACAACCTGGCCTTCCAGGCGCGTCTGGCCGGGCGCCTGGATCCGGCCTGGCAGGCGCAGCTGGTGGAGCGCCTGGGCCTGGGGGATCTGCTCAGGCGCTACCCGGAGCAACTGTCCGGTGGCCAGCAGCAGCGTGTGGCGCTGGGGCGGGCGCTGGCCTCGCGACCGCCCTTGTTACTGGCGGATGAGCCCACCGGCAGCCTCGATGAAAGCAGCAGCGACGAGGTGCTCGACTTGATGCTCGAACTGCTCGCCGACAGCCCCAGCAGTTTGCTGATGGTCACCCACAGTCCGCGGATCGCGGCGCGGTTGGCGCAGCGGGTGGTGTTGCACGGCGGACGCCTGGTCGACTCTGGCCCGCGGTCATGAACGTCTGGTGGCAAACCCTGCGGGCGCTGCTCAGCCACTGGCGCCGGCATCCGGTGCAGTTGTTCAGCGTGCTTATCGGCTTGTGGCTGGCCAGCGGCCTGCTGACCGGGGTCCAGGCGCTGAACAGCCAGGCGCGCGACAGCTACGCCCGGGCCAGTCAGTTGATCGGTGGCGAACCCCAGGCCAGCCTCGTGGCTGTCGATGGCGCAACCTTCGGGCAACAACTGTTCGTCGAGTTGCGCCAGGCGGGCTGGCCGGTGTCGCCGGTGTTGCAGGCCCGGGTGCAACTCAAGGACCAGCCCGACCAACGTTTGTTACTGCTGGGCATCGAGCCCCTGTCGTTGCCCATGGGCTCGGCGCTGGCCGGGCAAGCCCTGACGCTGGAGCAAAGGGTCGATTTTGTCAGCCCGCCGGGACGGACCTGGATTGCCCCGACAACGATGCAAACCCTGGGACTGCACGAAGGCGACCGACCGTTGACCACCACCGGCCGCACCTTGCCCGCGCTGCACGGGCAAGCCGACATGGCGCCCGGCGTGCTGTTGGTGGACATCGGCATGGCGCAGCAGGTGCTGCAATTGCCCGAGCAGCTTTCGCGCCTGCTGTTGCCCAAGGACTTTGCCGCCAGCGTGCCGCCGTTGCCGGAGGCCGTGAGCGCGCGTTTGCAGCTCAAGCGCAGTGACGAGGAAAACAATCTGGCGCGGCTCACCGAGAGCTTTCACCTGAACCTGGATGCCTTGGGCGTGCTGTCGTTTGTCGTCGGCCTGTTTATCGTCCACGCCGCCATCGGCCTGGCTCTGGAGCAGCGCCGAGGCCTGTTCCGGACCTTGCGCGCCTGTGGCGTGAGTGCGCGGTCGCTGATCGGCTGCCTGTGCCTGGAACTGGCGGGCCTGGCCTTGCTCGGTGGTCTGTTGGGGGTGGCCAGCGGTTACTTGCTGGCCAGTGCCTTGCTGCCCGACGTCGCCGCCAGCCTGCGCGGGTTGTATGGCGCCGAGGTGGCGGGGCAGTTGAGCCTCAGCCCCTGGTGGTGGTTCAGTGGCCTGGGCTTGAGCCTGCTGGGTGCCTTGCTGGCGGGGGGCAATAGCCTGCTGCGTGCGGCGCGCATGCCGCTGCTGGCGGTGGCCAATCCGCAGGCCTGGCACCAGGCCCACGCCCGCTGGTTGCGACGCCAGGCCTGGGTCGTCCTGGGTGCCGCGGCGATGGGGCTGCTGGCATGGGCCTGGGGCGACAGCCTGGCCAGTGGTTTTGTGTTGATGGCGGCGCTGCTGCTGGCGGCCGCCCTGGGTTTGCCGGTGCTGCTCGATGGCCTCCTGAATCTGTTGGCGCGGCGCCGTAGCTCGGTACTCGGGCAGTGGTTTCTCGCCGATTGCCGCCAGCAATTGCCGGCCCTGAGCCTGGCCCTGATGGCGCTGCTGCTGGCGCTGGCCGCCAACATCGGGGCGGGTAGCATGACCGCCGGCTTTCGCCTGACCTTCAATGACTGGCTGGAGCAACGCCTCAGCGCCGAGCTCTACGTCAATCCGCAGAACCCGGCGCAGGCCACGGCTTTGCAGCACTGGCTGGCCCGGCAAAACCTCGACGCGGTGTTGCCCAGTTGGCAGGTCGCACTGTCGTTGCAAGGCTGGCCGGCGGACCTGTACGGGGTGATCGACGACCCTAGCTACCGTACGCACTGGCCCTTGCTCGAAGCCCTGGGGGACCAACCCTGGGACCAGTTGGCGACGGGGGACAGGCTGATGCTCAGCGAGCAACTGGCACGCCGGCTCAAGGTGCGCCTGGGCGATCACCTGAGCATTGCCACGCCCCAGGGGCCGTGGTCGGTGCAATTGATCGGGATCTACGCTGACTACGGCAACCCCAAGGGGCACCTGTTAGTGAATTCCGAGCAGTTGCTGCGACATTGGCCAGGGCTGGCCCCCAATCGTTTCAACCTGCGGCTGCAGCCGGCACGGATTCCTGCACTGCTCAGCGCCTTGCACAGGGACTTTGCCCTGGATGACAGCCGCATTGTCGATCAGGCCCGGCTCAAGGGCTGGTCGAGCGAGGTCTTCGAGCGCACCTTTGCCGCCACGGCGGCGCTCAACAGCCTAACGCTGGGGGTGGCCGGCGTGGCCTTGTTCATCAGCCTGCTGACCCAAAGCGACAGTCGTCTCGGGCAACTGGCACCGCTGTGGGCGCTGGGGGTGACCCGCCGCCAGTTGATGCTGCTCAACCTCGGGCAGACCTGGTTGCTGGCGCTGTTGACCCTGGTGCTGGCGTTGCCCCTGGGCATCGCGCTGGCCTGGTGCCTGGACACGGTGATCAATGTCCAGGCATTCGGCTGGCGCCTGCCGTTGCGGGTGTTTCCCCTGCAGTTGGCACAACTGATGGGGCTGGCGCTGGTGGCCACGTTGCTGGCCTCGGCCTGGCCCTTGTTCAAGCTGTACCGCAGCCAGCCTGCGGACTTGCTCAGGCGGTTTGCCCATGACGATTAACCGGCTGTCTGCGTTGCTGGTGCTGGTGCTGGCGCTGGCATTGGCCGGGTGCGATAAGCCACCGCCTGACGACCAGGGGTTCGCCGGCCTGGGCAGCGATGCGGCGGCCTTCAGTCAGGTGACCCCCGGGCGCACGTTCAGCTTCCCCGCCGATCACGCCGCCCATGAAGGCTATCGCATTGAATGGTGGTACCTCACGGCCAATCTCAAGGACGCCCAGGGGCGTGAGTTCGGGGTGCAGTGGACGCTGTTTCGCAACGCCCTCAAGCCCGGCCCCGAGCAGCCGGGCTGGGCCAGTCAGGTGATCTGGCTGGGCCACGCCGCCGTAACCTCGGCCACTGCGCATCATGCTGGCGAACGCTACGCTCGCGGCGGAGTGGGTCAGGCCGGGGTCCAGGGCGTGCCCTTTGCGGCGTGGATCGATGACTGGCGCCTGAGCAGCCGGGCTGAGGCCCAGGAGCCGTTGGCCGAGATGCAGGTGCAGGCCAGTGGCGCGGGCTTTGCCTATCAACTGCAACTGACGACCCGCCGGCCCTTGGTGCTGCAGGGCGAGCAGGGTTTTAGTCGCAAGTCCGAGCAGGGCCAGGCCTCGTACTACTACAGCCAACCGTTTTTCCAGGCGCGCGGCACCCTGGAGATCGATGGCGTGCATTACCAGGTCAGTGGCCCGGCCTGGCTTGACCGGGAGTGGAGCAGCCAGCCGTTGCTGGCCGGGCAGAGCGGTTGGGACTGGTTTTCCCTGCACCTGGACAGTGGCGCGCACCTGATGCTGTTCCGGGTCCGGGAGAAGGACGGGCAAGGCTACCTCAGTGGCACCTGGATCAACCCGGACGGCAGCAGCCGAAGCTTGTCGCGCCAGGACATCAGCCTGACGCCCTTGGCCCGTAGCGAAGTGGCGGGGCGCCAGTTGCCGACCCAATGGTCGCTCAAGGTGGCGGGCGAGGGGTTGGACATTCGGGTCGCGGCGCTGAACCCCAGGGCCTGGATGGCCTTGCGCATTCCTTATTGGGAAGGTCCGGTGCAATTGAGTGGCACTCACTTGGGCACCGGCTACCTGGAAATGACCGGTTATTGAGGGCTGATTTGCAGTCCGCGGTGCTGTGCGGGAAGTTTTTAGGAAAAGTGCTGATCTATGTCTATGCTCACTCGACACACAAGACTTTAGGCTTGCGTAGTAAGTCACTGCCCATATTTATTGCACAGGGAATGTATCGCCATGAAGCTTCATACGCTGACCAAAGCCATCACACTTGCCACCCTGCTTTCTACCGGTAGTCTCAGTGCCTACGCTGCGGATATTCCCCTGACGGAAGTGGTCGAGGCCAATCAGGTGATCACCAAGGTGATCTCCGTCGATGCGGCCAATCGCGAGGTGGTACTCGAAGGCGCCGAAGGCAAGCCGGTGCACATCCAGTTGAGCGAAAAAGCCAAGGATCTGGGCAACCTCAAGGCCGGCGACAAGGTGCAACTGGACGTGATCCGTTCGGTCGGCACGTTCCTCGACACCGATATCGACAAGAGCCTGCCGGGCTCGGTTGAGCGGGTCGGGGAAATGCGCGCCACCGAGAACAATCCGAACCCGGGCGGCACTGCCTACCGTCAGGTCAAGGTGCAGCTGAAAATCACCGCCATTGACCTGGCGAAAAACCAGGTAACGCTGCAGAACCCGGCGGGCGTGAAAAAGACGGTGACCGTGGAAAAACCTGAGCTGCAGGCCAAGCTCAAGGACCTCAAGGTCGACCAGAGCGTGGTGGTGGTCTACACCGACGTGCTGAAGGTCACCACGGCGCACTAAGATTTCTTGTCGCAGAATCAAACGAAACCCGGTGAGGATGATCCCCCACCGGGTTTCGTTTTTTTTCGCTTATGAATTCCGTTGAAATATGACTGCACATTTATTCAGAATTTGTCACCGGACATATCTGCCAACTTGCATTAAAATTCCCCACGTTCGCCCAGTGCCATGGCTCTTTACCAGTGCAAGGATTGCCAGGCCATTACACTGGGCGAACTCCTTTCTACACAGTTCGACAAACAACATTCAGATGTACAACATTTATGAATGTTCGTGCCTTAGTTGCGCGCTGGCAGATTTAACGCCGCGTAACACTCTTCAAGCGAACGCTGCTGCGTTTGTGCATACAACCCCAGTTCATCGATGGTCGAACGCCCCAACGCCTGCTCGAACGCGGCTTGGTTGGAGTGCTGTGCATAGTGGGTCTGTGCGGCATCGCCCAGGTTCGACTGGAAGATCCCGGCGGCGCTGACCGGCAGGAAGTCCTCGTACACCAGCGGCTCGAACCGCAGGAAACCCGCCTGCAGCAAAGCGTCCAGGCTCAGGCCCTTGAGCGCTTGGGCAGGGGCGGTGCGGCCTTGTTCAGTGACGAAATACCGGAAGTAGGCCAGGTCTTGCTCACGCAGGGCGGCGTAGCTGTCCGGGAACGCTTCGAAGTGCTGGTGCATCAGGCGGTTGTAGCGTTCGGCGTTGGCCTCGTTGGGGAAGTCCTGAAGCTCGTCGCGGGCGGCATTCAGCAGCCGGTCGTAAAGCGCCCGGCCTTGGGGCGTCAGGGCCGCGCCGCGCTGCTCGATTTCGCCGAAGCGCGCGCTGTGACTGCCGCTGGCCTGCTGCTGGTCGGTGAAGGCGATGGCTTCATCCAGCGCTTTGAAGCTGGTCTGGCGCAGCAGGATCGGGCACTGGCGACGGGGCGGCCCCTCGATGACGGCCTTGGGGGTGATGCCATGCGCAGGCATCTGCGCCTGCACGATGTCGATGTCCAGGGTGCGCGGTGTCAGGTGGTTGATGTGCGGGCCCTTGAACGCCACCACGTCGGCGACCAGCCGGTGCTGGGCGCTCAGTTGCTGGTACTGCGCGGCGGTGACCGTGGCGTGGTGGTGCCAGCGGAAGGTCTCCAGTGCCTGTTCGACAAACGCCTGGGCCTGGGCTTCGTCGAGACCGCCTTGCTGTTCGGCCAGGTCGATCAGTTGCAGGGCCTGGGCGGTGAAGATCGAGCGCCGGGCCAGCACCGATTCGGCAAAGGCGCGCAGCTCGGGGTCGGCGATCAGTTCCAGGCGCAGCAGCGAGGTGAATACACGAAACGGGCTGATCTGCAGTGCGCTTTCATGCACGGCGCGAAACGCCGTGGAATGCACCGGCACCCCGGCCGGGGTGAGGTCGTAGTAACCCACCGGCTCCATGCCCATCACCGCAAACAGCCGGCACAGGGTGGCCAGTTCGCTGGCGCTGCCCACGCGGATTGCGCCGTGGCGTTCCAGGTCCAGGCGGTCGATTTCGCCCGTGGCACTCAGTTGCCGGGCGATGGCCGGATCCTGCTCCAGTACCTGGGCGTTGGTCTGGGCTACCAGCGCCATCAAGGCGCCGTACAACGGCACTTCTTCGCGGTACATGTCCGACATCGCCCGTGAGAAGCGTTGGCGGATCAGGTCAGGGCTGACGACGTTCTGGTTGCTCATGAATAGGAATCCCGGCGCAGTGACAGTGAAGTAGGCCGATTCTGTTCGGCGCTGGCGGGGCTTGCAAACGAAGTTTCTTCCGAACTTCATTCTGCAAACGACTGCTGCACAGGTCGTTATGGCTTCTCTGGCTGTTGCCTTTGCGGATCAGTAGTTTTTCGACTGTCGCCAGGCGTCGGGCTAACGCCGCGGGCGCTCAAGAAACTGCCGATACAAGGCTGCCGTCTGCGCGGGGCGCTCGACCATCGGCATATGGCCGATACCGTCCCAGATTTCCAGGCGGGCACCGGCGATGCCCTTGGCCCAGACTTGGGCGCTGCTGACATGCAGCAAGCGGTCTTCGCGCCCCCACAGCAACAGCGTCGGGGCGTGGATCTGCGCCAGCCGGGAGCCGATCGGCTGGCTGGCGTGAAAGTCCTCGAAGATCTCCGCCAGCTCGTCGCGCCGGTCCTCGTAATGTTCGGCAATCGCCGCCAGCACCACGCCCGGAACCCAGGGCGGGGAAGCCATGGTCATCCGATAGAGCCGCTTGAAGTCGTCTTGCGAGTGGATCAGGAACGGATTGGTGCCGGCGGCCAGCAGCCGCTCCATGTCGCTGGGCTCGGGTGAACTCAGGCCCGCAGGGTCAATCAGGGTCAGTGAGGCGATTCGACCCGGGTGGGCGGCCGCCAGCCAAGCGGCGATGTAGCCGCCCATGGAGTTGCCGATCACGTGGACCTTGCCGATGCCACAGGCGTCCAGCAACTGGATCATTCGTTCGGCCTGGGTCGGGATGTCGTAGCCGCCTCCGGCCTTGAACCCGGTTTCACCGTGGCCGGCCTGGTCGGGAATGATCACCCGGCAGTCGTCGACAAAATGCCGGGCGAAGCGCAACCAGATGGCCTTGTCGGCGCTGTAGCCGTGGAGCATCAGCAGGGTCCTGTCCGGTGTGTCCGGCCCGCCCTGGTAGGTGACCATGCCCATTTCCGCTATCGGCATGGTGACTTTTTCCAGGCGGTACAGGCGCGCCTCCAACGCGGTGCTGGCGTCGTACAACAGGTGGCCGATGCGCGGCCAGGTTCGCCAGGTCCAGTAGGCCAGCAGCACGGCAAGGATCAGCACAATCACCATCGCGTTCTCCCCAGTACATGTCAGGACAGGATGTGGTCGCCCGGTTTCAACCGGCGCGTCAGTTGGTGGTAGCTGAAACTGAATCCCGGAAACATGGCGATCACGTGACCGCTCTTGCTTTGATACCAGCTGTGGCAGCCACCGGATTTCCACACGGTGCGCTGCATTTGCTGGTGGATCATTTCGGTATAGGCGCTTTCGGCTTCCTTGCGTACCTCAATGCTGCGCAGACCCTGTGTCTTGAGGGTGCGAATGCAGTCGAGGATGTAGTTCATCTGCGATTCGATGATGAACAGGGCCGAGGTGTGGCCGATGCCGGTGTTGGGGCCGGTGACGATAAACAGGTTGGGAAAGTCCGGCAGGCTGGTGCCCAGGTAGGCGCGCGGGTAGAGCGCCCAGACGTCGCTGAGGCGAGTGCCGTGTTTGCCCAGCACCGGATAGTTGATGACTCCGTCGGTGGCGTCGTAGCCGGTGGCCCAGACGATCAGGTCGAGGTCGATGTGCTGGCCGTCGACGGTGCGGATACCGCGTTCGTCCAGCGCGGCAATGCCCTGGTCTCGACCATGCAAGGTGACGTTGGCGCGGGTCAGCGCCGGGTACAGGGTGCTGGACAGAATCACCCGCTTGCAGCCGATGGTGTAGTCCGGGGTGAGTTTTTGCCGCAGTACCGGGTCCGGCACCTGGCGCTTGAGATGATTGAGCGCCTGGTGCTGCACCAGCTTGAGGGCGGTCTTGGAGTATTTGAAGGCGATCACCCGGGTTTCGAACTGCCAATAGATCAGCCAGCGCAGCAGTTTGTAGGCCGGCTTGAGGCCCAGCAGCCAGCGCTGGAAACGGCCGAAATGGCGGTCGGCGCGGGGCAGGACCCAGTGTGGGGTGCGCTGGAACACATGCAAGTGGGCCACCTGCGGCGCAATGCTGGGAATGATCTGCGCGGCACTGGCCCCGCTACCGACGATGGCGACCCGCTTGTTGCGGTAGTCGTAGCGGTGATCCCAGGCATTGCTGTGGAAGGTGGTGCCGGCAAAACGCTGCTGGCCTTCGAACGCCGGGATCACCGGTTGGCTCAGTGGCCCGGAGGCGTTGATCAGGAACTGCGCCCGGAAGGTGCCTTTGCCACGGGTGAAGACCTGCCATTGCCGGGCGCTGTCGTCCCATTCGACCCGCTCGACATCGGCCTGCAGCTCGACCTTGTCGCGCAGTTGGTAGCGATCGACCACATGCTGGGTGTAGCGGTGCAGCTCGGCCTGTTCGGCGAACATCTGCGTCCAGGGCCAGGAGGCGAACGACAGGGAATAGAGCGGGGAGGGCACATCGACGGCGGCGCCGGGGTAGGTATTCTGACACCAGGTGCCGCCAAAAAAATCACGCCGTTCCAACAGGCGGAAATCGTCGATACCGGCCTTCTGCAGGTTGACCGCCGCACACTGGCCGCCAAAACCGCTGCCGATGATCAATACCTGATAGGTGTGCATGATCCTCCTCGTTTAGCGTTGCGCCGCACGCGAGTCTCGGCGGTGCGATAAGTCCCTCTCATTTATAGTCAATCTTTCGTCGCCGGGTAGGCCGAGTCACCTTTTTCTGGCTGCTGGACGGTGATGGCTATTTGACGTTGCCCTGATAGACTCCGAAGTATTGCCGTCTACGGAACTTGCCGTCGCAGGGTTCCCATCTGCCGCACCAAGAGGAGCGTTGACCCCCTATGCAGCCTGTTGCAGGAAAGGGTCTTTCAATGGCCAGGAGGTTGTACACCTCGCGCTCCCTCGGCTTGGTGCTGGGCCTGTTGTGCGTGGGCGCGGCGCTGCTGCCGCTCAAGCCGCCGGTGTGGCTGGTGGCACTGATGCTGTTCAACGGCCTGGTATGGCCGCACCTGGCGTACCAGTGGACGCGCCGCTCGGCACAGCCCTATCGCGCGGAATACCGCAACCTGTTGATCGACTCGTTCATGGGCGGCTTCTGGGTGGCGGCCATGCAGTTCAACCCGCTGCCCAGCGTCGCCACGCTGTCGATGATGGCCATGAACAACGTGGCCATCGGCGGCGTGCGCTTCCTGCTCGCCGGCCTCATGGCCCAGTCGCTGGGGCTGGGATTGGGACTGTTGTTGTTTTTTCCGGCCTTTATTCCGCCGACCAGTCCCTTGCAGTTGTATGCCTGCCTGCCGTTGCTGACCTTCTACCCGCTGGCACTGGGCTGGATCTGCTTTCGCCAGACCCATGCCCTGGGTAAAAGCAAACGCGAACTGTTGGCCCTGAGTCGTACCGACAGCCTGACCGGGCTGCTGAATCACGGGGCGTGGAAAGACGCCCTGGAAATCGAGTTCCAGCGCTGCCAGCGTCAGCAGGCCGGCGGGGCGATTGCCTTGATCGACATCGACCATTTCAAGTCGATCAACGACACCTACGGGCATGTCGCCGGGGACATTGTGCTGCGCCAGTTGAGCAAGATCCTCAAGCAGAACCTGCGCGCCACGGATGTCGCGGGGCGTTACGGCGGCGACGAGTTCTGCGTCATTCTCCCCGACGTGCCGCTGGCCCATGCGGTCCAGGCGATGGACGCCCTGCGCGACCGTTTTTCGGGCCTGGGCTACGAACAGAGCCCGGCCCTGCAAGTCAGCTTGAGTATCGGCCTGGCGGCGTTCAACCCGATGCACAGCGACGCCACGCAATGGCTCAGCGACGCCGACCTGGCGCTGTACGCCGCCAAGACCACCGGCCGCAATCGCGTCATCTGCCACGCCGACGGACTGGTCCAGCGCGTGGCCGTAGGGGTCCCGTAGCAGCCCGAACGCAGCCTCGCAGGCTCGACAGCGGCTACGGGCGACGGCCCTCGACTCCCATTTCCTTTAAACGCTGCGCCAACTCCAGCGCCACGCGCCCACTGGCGAACGTTGGCAGCAGATGGGCGAAGGGCACGTCGAGCATGCGGTTTTGCTTCACGGCCCGCAGTTGCGAGAGCACCGGGTCGTGGCGCAGCAGATACCGTTTGCGGCTGGCCGGAGACCAGACGGCGTCGGCCAGCAACAGCACGTCGGGGTCACTGGCGAGCAGGGTCTCGCGGCTCACGCTCAGGTGGCCCTGGTCGACCTCGGCGAAGGCATTGCGCGCCCCGGCGGCGCTGAGCAGGGCCGTGACGAAGGCGTGTTTGCCGACGCTGTCCAGGCCGTCCGCTTCGCTGTCCAGGTAGAACACCGACAACGGTTTGGTACCGCTGTGCAGGGCCGCGGCCCGGGCCAGGTCGGCGTCCAGGGCGGCGCTCAACTGCTGCGCCTGCCCGGGGCGTTGCAGCAGGGCGCCGAGGGTTTGCAGGTCGGCGCGGATGTGCGCGAAAAAATCCAGGGAGCGCTGGTCGCAGGCGGACTCCAGCAGGTAACTGGCAATGCCCTGGCGGGCCAGCATCGGCCGTGAGCTCAGGTGTTGCGCAAAGGCCGAGGCAAACCCGCCCACCACCAGGTCGGCGTGCTGGGTGTACAGCACCTCGGCCGATGGATAACGTTTGGAGATGAGCGGGATGCCGCGGTAGGCGCCGTGTTCGATCGCTTCCTTGTCATCGTCGATATAGGCCACGCCAATCAGCGTCGGACCGGCGCCCAGGGCCAGCAAGGTGTCGGCGCTGTGCTGGTTGAGCGCGATGATGCGTTGCGGCGCCTGCTCGATCACCTGGGTTGTTCCGCAGTTGTCGTAGGTCTGCGCCCATGCGGGTAGCGGGGCACAGAGCGACGCACTGAGCAGCAGTCGCCTAAGCATCGGGCGAACCTCCCGCACGCGCGCCGATCAGCAAGTGCGCGACCACCGCACCCGCTACCAGATGCCCGTCCACCAGTTGCTTGACCTCCTGGTCATCGCGCACCCGGTACCAGCAAGCATCCGGGTAAACGGTCAGCACTGGCCCCAGGTTGCAGGGGAACTGGCAGCCGGTGCGGGTCAGCAGGACGCCTTCGGGCGTTTCGATCCGGTCGTGCTTGAGCAATTCCCGGCGCAGGGTTTTCCACAACGCCAGGGACCCCCTAGCCACACAGCGCGGACCGGTACACAGGAACACCTGGCGGGCATGCGGCGGGATGCTCGACCAGGCCGGGTCGCTCGGCACGCCGTTGATGTCATATTCCATGGCAGACACTCCCTCAGAAACGGTAGGTGTAACGCACCTCTGTGGTGAACGGCCGGCCGAGGTTCTCCACGGACGGGCTGCCGGTGGTCATGCTGGTGGCGTAGTCACGGTCGAACAGGTTTTCCACCAGCAGGCTCAGGCGGTGGCGACGGGCGTTGTCCAGGTAGCGATAGGCGTCGGCATCGACCACCGAGTAGTGGCCGTAGTCCACGTCCTTGGCGCTGACCACCGAGCGGATGTAGCGCAGCGCCCCACCGGCGCCCCACCGGCGGTTCTCTGACTCGTAGCCCAGGCGCGAGCGGGCGAAGAAGCTCGGGATGTTGCTGATGGTCACGCCGTTGCGGCCTTCCACCAGGTTGCGGGTCATGTCGCCTTGCAGGCTCCAGCGCTCATTGAGTTGCCACTGGCCGTCGACTTCGATACCGCGCACCAGGATCTCACCATCACCGTTGACCCACTGGTCGCCGTCGAGGGTGATCAGGTCGTCGATTTCCCGGCGAAAGCCGGTGATGCTGGCGCTGAATTCGCGATCCAGCAGGGTGCCTCGATAATCCAGGCCCAGTTCGGCATTGCGGCTTTTCTCGGCCTTGAGGTTGGGGTTGCCCATCTCCTCGCCAGGTTCGTTGACGTACAACTGCTCGGCGTTGGGCAGTTTGTAGGCGCTGCCGAACTGGCCTCGCAACGCCCAGTGCTCCGTCAGGTCGTAGAGCGAGGTCAGCATGCCGACCGTGGCGTTTTCGCCGCCGCTCAGGTGCTCCTGGCGTACGCCGATGCTCGGGTGCCAGTCCGGCAGCGCGGCGATCACCGGGCGCAGTTGGGTATAGAGAGCGTGGGCTTCGGCCTGCTGGTTGTCGATGACCATGACATCGTCCTGGCCCTTGAACCACTGGTTGTCGCTGCCGAACACCAGCACGTGGCCACCGGGCAATTCGGCCTTGCCCTCGGCCTGCAGGCCCCAGTCGGTGAAACCCCAGTAGTCGTTGTGGTTGAGTACCCGGGTGCCGCCACCTTCCAGGTTATAGACCCGGGTGTAGCGGGTGTCCCAGTCGTTGACGTGGCCTTTGAGGAAGTAGCTCAGGTCTTGATTGACCTGCTGTTCGAAGGTGGCCGTGGCGATCTGTTGCACCCGGTCGTTGCGGGTGTTGCGGTTGTCCGTGGGGCGGGCGAAGTCCAGATTGGCGTCGCTGTACTGGTAGAACAGTTCCAGGCGCGAATCGTCGCCGAAGGCCTGGGTGGCCTTGGCGCCGAAGGTGCTGACTTCGTAGCCGCGCTTGCGGTCGGTGGCGGTGCTGCGCATGTCACTGCTGCGAAATGGCTGGTAGCCGTCGGAGACGTTGTGGCTGACGTACGCCAGCAAGCCCAGGTCGCCAAAGCCGTTGCTGACAATCTGCTCGGCGCGCGCGTCGCCGCTGCGGCCCATGAAGCTGTCCAGCCCCATGTTGACTTCACCGGAGGTCTCGCGGGTCTGGGCGCTGCGGGTCACGATGTTGATCACCCCGGCCACGGCCTGGGTGCCGAACAGCAGACTTTGCCCGCCCTTGAGCACTTCGATGCGTTCAATGGCATTGGCCGGCAGGGTGTCGAGGTAGAGCCCACCGTACAGGCGATTGTTCAGGCGCACGCCATCGAGCAGGATCAGGGTGTCGTCGTTGCGCCCACCCAGCAGCGAATAGTTGGCGTAGTCGAAGGGGCCGTTTTTCGGCGCGACGTAGAGGCCGGGTACCGACATCTGCAGCACGCGGGTGATGTCGGCATCGGGGCCGGCGCGCTCGATCTGGGCGCGGTCGATGATCTCGACCTTGCTGCCAAAACGCGCCATTTCGGCCACGGTGGTGGATTCCACCGACGGTGCGCTGACGAGTTGCTGGTCGAGGGTCATGGCCGGGGTATCGGCCAGTGCGGGGGGGCTGATCAGGCAGAGCAGGGCGCCACAGGCATACAGTCGCGCAGGACGCGGGTCCTGGCTGGAAGGAGTTGGAATCTGAGTCATTTTTGGTCTTCTCGAAAAAAATCTTCGCAGAAGCACGCAGGAGAAAGTATCGGACACGCGCCAATACCGGCCCATGCCCGCCCACCGCAGGTTTGCCAAACAGAAATTCCAGGCCGGTCTCCGGGCTTGCGAGGCTCGAAGCGTTCACCTTCCCAGGCCCGTGGGCCCAGTGGTCTGTCGAACGCTTCACTCGCTTACCGTTGCGGGGGCAGCACCGGACTAACCCTGAAAAGGGCGCACCGGTTTCCCGTTTCACCTCATGCACGGCGGCATGAGGCACCTGAAACTGGGCGGTATCTGAACACTCGGATGACCGTTCGTCAAATAATCAGGTGGGCTTTAGGTACAAGGCTTGCCCGTGATGGCCTCTAAAACCCTGGTCGGCCCACCGAAGCAACGTCGCACCACAGTTGTGTAGATACCTAGGCCGCGATGGCGATATCTGGAAGGCCATCGCGGGCAGGCCTGGAGCGGCAAGCATCAGGCGGGGCCTCAGCTCATCGGCGTCTCGACAAACGCCGGCTGCTGTTCGGCATACGCGGTAAATGCGCTGATCAGTGGAAACTGCGCGACATCGACCTGGTCGGGCACGACCAGCAAGGTGAAGCTCCAGGCCACGGCGAGGGTGATGCCGTCCTGTTGCAAGGTGCCATCCATGGGCAGCGGTTGCCTGGCCAGCTCCTGTTCCAGTGCCAAGTACGCCGCGTGCAACTGCCCGCTGACCCGATCCAGCCAGGGCGCATGTTGCTTCTCGCTGGGGCGCAGGTTGCGTTCATAGTAGATCTGCACCGACTTCTCGCACGCGGCCAATGCCAGGCCGATCAGCCGCAGGGCGCGCAGGCGCTGGTCCAGGGAGGCCGGCATCAGGCTTTTGCCCGGGCTGCTCAGGGCTTGCAGGTAGTCGATGATCAGGGTCGAATCCATCAGCACTTCGCCGTCGTCCAGCACCAGCGTGGGTGCCTTGACCACCGGGTTGATCGCCTGGAACGCCTCGAAACCGCGGAACACCGAAATCGAGGCGTGCTCGAACGGGATGTCCAGGGTCTTGAGGCTGATGGCGACACGTCTTACATAAGGAGAATCGAGCATTCCGATCAGCTTCATGTACAGCTCCTTGGAGAGAGGCGGGGCAAGGGCCTGAATCTAGCGCTAAACAGCGGGTCTTGAATACTTCTGGCGGTCTGTGTCGCCGTTTGTCTTCTATATACAGCCGCTGGATTGAATTTCTTGCTATAAACGCACTCCGATAAACGCCCAAAGCTTGCCGCAGAGCAATTTAAGGGCTTTGTCAGACAAATTCCCTGTCTTTTCAGTTGCTGAGGCCGCCCCTCGGCCTTAGACTGCCGCCCCCTCGTAAATTGACTGCTGGGTGGCGCTTGGAATGTATGGCGCCTTTGCGAAACCTGGCAGGTTGACCGGAACGCATCCTGATTCGCCTTAATGCACGTATTTTTTATAGAGAAATCAATGACAAAGGATAAGTTGCTGGCCATGCCGGCGGATGACTACATGAATGCCGAGCAACAGGCTTATTTCACTGAGCTGCTGCAAAACATGAAGGTGGAAACCCACGAGCGTATCGAGCAGAACCGCATCGCCATTGAAAGCCTGGACACCCCGGCAGATCCGGCTGACGCGGCTTCGGTCGAAGAAGAACGCACCTGGCTGGTGAACGCCATTGACCGTGACCAGCGCATGCTGCCCCAGCTGGAACGTGCCCTGGAGCGCATTGGTGACGATACTTTTGGCTGGTGCGACGACAGCGGCGAGCCTATTGGCCTCAAGCGCCTGCTGATCAGCCCGACCACCAAGTACTGCATCGAAGCTCAAGAGCGTCACGAGCAGATCGACAAGCACCAGCGTCAAGCCTGATTCGCGCGGGTTACCCTTAGAGGGTTGCCGCAGACAAATCGCAACTTGCCACAGCGTCCGCGACGGACGTTGCTGCAGGTTGCGATTTTTGCGTTGTGCGGCCGGCAAAAAGCCTTGACCACGGTCGGGATTGTTACCGGTTGTGTAACTAAATAGTGCAGGCGTATCGCTATTTCCGCTTCCGGCTATTCATTACCATAGGCCTATTGTTAGGAAGCTAATGAATATCCCGAGGTGGGTTCATGCAGTGTAAAGTCGATGTCGCCGTGATGATCGGCAGTGGTGTGCCGGCCGGCCTGAGGGCCCTGGGACAAGCGGTGTGCTGGGTGGTCCTGCTCAATGGCGAGCAGTACGGAACGGCCTTTGGCAGTCGCGCTGAGGCGCAAGCCTGCAAGGATGCCTGGTTGGCGCAGCTGAGTGCCCGGCAGCCCGAGAGGCCGCGGGCCGCAGGGGTGAAAGCCTGATCAGCTCTTCAGGGCGCCTTGATCGACGGCGAGCTTGAGGGCCTTGGCCGACTCCTTGGCCGCGACAGCCGCTACTTCGCCGGTCTTGAACCAGCGATCTTTCTCGACCTGGTGATAGGTGATGGTGGTCAGCGGTGGTTTGGCACGCATGACAATCACTGCCTGGAATTCGCCGTCGATTTCTCTGGCTTCGCCCCGGATGAAAAACTCGCCGATATCAAATTCGGTCACGTGCGCCTTCCCTTGGAAATTATTCTATTGATTGCAACGCAGTCCGCGAGGAGGCTGGGTTCAATGGTCGGGCAGTATGGCAGTTGTTGCAGGGAGGCGGCGCAGTTATGTCATGGGTGTGACGAAACGCCTGCGCCGGTTTACGGAGAGGTTACTTAGTGGCTGACTTCAAAGGTTCGGGCGAGGGCACAGGCTTCATTGTGGTTCATACGGAAACCTCTTACACGACCTGTGGCGGTTTCTTTGATATGAAAGAAGCCATTCCCAGCGAGTATTACTTGATAACGCAGTTGGGGTGATGCGGGAAGAAGACCATCCATTGCCCTGCAAGTCCCGCCGTGGGCGGTCTGTGGCGAATAGTGGCGGTTGCTGGTGGTTGGGCCGGGAAGGTGTTGTGAGTACATAGGAATTCCTTTTCTATGGTTTACCGACGGTCGCACGTCACTTTCAGTAGTCTAGAAGCGCTTGGCTGCTCTAGAATCCTCCCCACTGACGGGAGGTAGGTGCTCATCTAAAGCAATTTTCTTCAAGGTATATGTCAGAAAATTGGTTTTTTTTAAGAGTTTTTTCCCTAATGTTGATAGTCCAGTAATCTCTGATCGTTAGAGGGAACCTTTCCTTCAACATCCGACGACTGCCAGAGACGACGGTGCGAGTGCTTATCCAGTAGCCTGCTCGTACCTTGCGATGAAGCGGTGTTCTACCGGCTTCTCGATGACAGCCTGGGCCATTAGTGCGACATCTTCGGTACGGCCGTTTTTTTTGCTGCCTGTTTTTCTGCCGGCAGTGTCATTTCTGATGTGGGGATATTTCGTTGGCAGTAAGTAATCTCGATATGCACGCTTTGTTTGTGCTGGGCGATCTGCGCGCAAAGCTGGTTAAACAGTTTCAGTCCCGTTTTGTCTACATCACCGAGCAAAACCCGGAAGGCATCTACGTCGCCGAGATCGATACCGAATCGGCCCTGGTGGTGGATGACAAGCAACGCCTTGAACTCAAGGTCGGCGATCATTTTCGCGCCGCGGTATTGCCCAGCCGTGAAGGCGGCAAGTTGGAAATCAAGTTTCGTGAAATCAAACTGACGGTCTATGGCCTGGGCGATTACGCATTCGTCACTACGGCCGACGGCCATGCTGTCGTGTTCAAGGAAGGCAGCAGCGTGGTCACCGTGTTTGCCGCGCACCAGCAACTGCAGGAAGGCCTGACCAAGACCCTGAAGGCCGTTACCGCCAAGGCGGCGAAGTTTCGCAAGGGTGAGCTGGTGTCGTTCAAGGCCAGTGAGTAATGAGCCTGTCCCGGGCTGATTTCCATCAGCAGCACCAGGCCCGCGCCCGTGATCACGCACTGCAGTTGTTCGCCGAGAAGGCGGTCATGCAAGGCGCCTGGCTGAACTGGGTGGCGTCACAGCTTTACCTGTTGCGCCCGGCGGAGTACGCCAGCATGGTGCGCCGAGAGTTGCAGCAGTTGCAGGAACCGCCTGCCCGATAAGCCCCGTCCCGCGATCACTGGAACCTCTACTACAGTCAGTTGACTGAGTAAGCAGAGGCTGGCGTTTTTTCTGCGCCGGGCCGTCCGGTCATCGCTGTGAACAGAACGAGGTGCGAGGCATGAAAGGATTTCGACTGCTGTTGGTCAGCACGTTGACCGCTATTGGCCTGCTGACGTCGCCCACCGCCGCCACGGCCGCCCAGGCGCCGATCCACTTTGCCGACCTGAACTGGGAAAGCGGCAGTCTGATCACCGACATCTTGCGGATCATTGTCGAAGAGGGTTACGGCCTGCCCACTGACACCTTGCCGGGCACCACCATCACCCTGGAAACCGCCCTGGCCAACAATGATATCCAGGTCATCGGCGAAGAGTGGGCCGGTCGCAGTCCGGTCTGGATCAAGGCGCAAGCGCAAGGCAAGGTGGTGAGCCTGGGGGATATAGTCAAGGGAGCCACCGAAGGCTGGTGGGTGCCCGAGTACGTCATCAAGGGCGACCCGGCCAAGGGCCTCAAGCCACTGGCGCCGGACCTGCGCAGCGTCAGCGACCTGCCGCGCTACAAGGATGTCTTCAGCGATCCGGAAACCCCCGGCAAAGGACGCTTCCTCAACAGTCCGATTGGCTGGACCTCGGAAGTGGTCAACCAGCAAAAGCTCAAGGCCTATGGCCTGAGCGACAGCTACGTGAATTTTCGCAGTGGTTCGGGCGCGGCACTGGATGCGGAAATCACTTCTTCGATTCGCCGGGGCAAGCCGGTGCTCTTCTACTACTGGTCACCGACCCCACTGCTGGGGCGTTTCAAGCTGGTCCAGCTGGAGGAACCGGCGTTTGACGCCGAGGCCTGGAAAACCCTGACCGATGCCGATAATCCCAACCCACGACCCACTCGTTCGTTGCCCTCCAAGCTGTCGATTGGCGTGTCCACGCCCTTTCAAAAGCAGTACCCGCAGATTGCAGAGTTCTTCAGCAAGGTCGATCTGCCCATCGATCCGTTGAACAAGGCACTGGCCGAGATGAGCGAGAAACACAGCACCCCGCGCCAGGCGGCCAAGGCCTTCATGACCGCTCATCCGGACGTCTGGAGAGCCTGGTTGCCCAAGGAGATCGCCGACAAAGTGGCGGCGTCGCTGTAGCCTGGGAATCTCCTTGAGGGGCACTGGGAACATTGCGCTTACCGATCGGCGTTTCATTGATAAATGGCAACGCATTGAGGATTCGTCTGGACTAGGCTGTTTTTTCTGCCAACGATTCAAGGAAATTCGATCATGACCTTCGTGCTTGCTCAGTGGCTCGCAGGAGTATTTGTGGTGATCAGCCTGATCCATGTGTACTGGGCGCTGGGTGGTCAATGGGCTAACGATGCGGTAGTGCCCTACGTCCCGACACCCGAGGGCAAGGGCTTGCGCCCGGCCTTCAAACCGTCGTCGCTGGGGACCCTGGCGGTAGCCGTCGGGCTGCTGCTGATTGCCCTGATGGTGAGCTTGCGAGTGGGGCTGCTGGTGCCACAGATTCAGCATTGGTCGCTGCAATGGCTGATCAGCGCGATTGCCCTGCTGATGTTTGCCCGGGCCATTGGTGATTCGGACCTGGTGGGGTTCTTCAAGGAACAGGTCGGGTCGAAGTTCGCGCGCCTCGACACCTGGGCCTTTTCGCCCCTGTGCGTCGTCCTGGGGGCGGGGCTGCTGACCGTCGCCTGGGTCTGAATCAGCCCCTCAACTACCGCTCTCGTTGTGCCGGCTGCTGACCTCGGCCGGCACGTCATGACCCGCCATGCGCTTGCGGAACAACGCCGCGCGCGCCAGCAGCAGGGTGGTCACCGGCATGGTGATCGACAGCAGTATCGGGATCAGCCACGCATGGAGCACCAGGCTGGATTTGAGCGTCGAGAAATAGAGGATCGAGGCCAGCGCCACGCACCAGGCACCCAGGGTCGAGGCCAGCGCGGGCGGGTGCATGCGCTGGAAGTAATCCTTCAGGCGCACCATGCCGATGGCGCCGATCAGGGCACTCAGGCTGCTGATCACCAGCAAAATGGCCACGGTAATCTCGACCCACAGGGGTAATTGAGAAGCCTGGTTCATTCGATCACCTCGCCGCGCAGGAGGAATTTCGCCAGGGCAAACGAGCCGACGAAACCGAACAGCGCAATCAGCAGCGCCGCTTCAAAGTAGGTGTCACTGGCATAGCGGATGCCCAGCACCATCATCATCAGCATGGCGATGACGTACAGGTAGTCCAGCGCCAGGACCCGGTCCTGGGCCGAGGGGCCTTTGAACAGACGGATCAGGGTCAGCACCATGGCCAGGGAAAACACGAACAGGCTGAACACAATCGCATTCGAGAGCAGGGCACTCATTCGAAGATCTCCATCAGGGGGCGCTCGTAGGTCGCCTTGAAGTGCTCGATGAATTGCGCCTCGTCATCCAGGTCGAACACATGCAGCAGCAGGATGCTGCGATCCAGTGCCAGTTCCGACCAGACCGTGCCGGGAACCACCGTGGTGATCATCGACAGCGCCGCCAGCCCGTTGGCGTCGCGCAGGTCCAGCGGCACCTTGACGAACCGTGAGCGCGGCGGGCGTCGCTTGGCGTTCAGCACGCTCCAGGCCACAGCCAGGTTCGACCCCAGCACGTCACGCCCCACCAGCAGGAACAGGCGCAGGACCACCCCCGGGCGGCGGATGCGGATCGGTAGCGGGCGCAGCTTGCGCATCATCAGTGGGGCACAGAAGCCCAGCAGCGCGCCGAGCAGCAGGTTGCCCGGGCTGACCGACAGGTTCAGCACCAGCCACAGCACCCACAACGCCAGGGATAACCAGGGAGCCGGAAACAGACGCCTCATGGCTGCACCTCCTGCGCGGCGGCCTGGGCTTCAGGGCTGGGCACGGCGCGGGTGCCGAGCACGGCCATGACGTATTGCTCGGGATTGTTCAGGGTGTTGGCGGCAGCCTGGGTGAAACGCATCAACGGTTCGGCCTTGAAGGTCAGCAAGATGCTCAGGCCCAGCAAGGCGATGATCGGCACGCATTCCAGGCGCCGCAGAACCGGTGGCTGGCGCTCTTCCGGGGTCCAGAAGCGCTGGATGCCCAGGCGCGAGAACGCGATCAGCGAGGCCAGTCCGGAGAGGATCAGCAGCGCCAGCAGGTACCAGGCCGCGGTCGACACCGGCTGCCCCGAGGACGCGCCGAGCCCCAGCGGGTTGAGCAGGGCGCTGAGCAGGCTGAGCTTGCCGATAAAGCCCGAGAGCGGCGGCATGCCGATGATCAGCAGGGCACATGCAATGAAGCTGAGGCCGAGAAAGGCCATGGTCCAGGGAATCACCTGGCCGACCACGGCTTGCTGTTCGTCGTCGAGGTTGATGCCCTTGGTCGGCGGGCTCGCGCCCAGTGGACGCGGCAGGGCTTCGGCTTCATCGTCCAGGGGGATTTCCACCGCCGTGCGCGAGCGCTCGATCAGCTCTGCCAGGAGAAACAGCGCACTGAGGGCCAGGGTCGAGCTGACCAGATAGAACAGCGCCGCGGCCACCAGGTTCGGCTGGGCAAAGCCGATGGCCGACAGCAGGATGCCGGCCGAGACCAGGATGCTCAGGCTGGCCATGCGTTCCAGGCGGCGCGCGGAGAGGATCGCCAGCGCCGCGCAGACAATGGTCGCCATGCCGCCGTAGATCAGCCAGTCACCGCCGAAATACGCCGAGGCGCCGGCCTGCCCGGAAAACAGCAGGGTCCACAGGCGCAGCAGGGTGTAGACGCCGACCTTGGTCATGATCGCGAACATTGCCGCCACCGGCGCGCTGGCCGAGGAGTAGGCCGGCACCAGCCAGAAGTTCAGTGGCCACATCCCGGCCTTGGCCAGGAACGCCACCGCGAGGATCGCCGCGCCGGCATGCAGCAGGCCGCGATCGGCTTCGGGCACCAGGGGAATCTTCAGTGCCAGGTCGGCCATGTTCAGGGTGCCGGTGACGCCGTAGATCAGCGCCGCGCCAATCAGGAACAACGAGGACGCCAGCAGGTTGATCGAGATGTAGTGCAGGCCCGCGGACACCCGGGTGCGGCCCGAGCCGTGCAGCATCAGGCCATAGGAGGCCGCCAGCAGCACTTCGAAGAACACGAACAGGTTGAATAGGTCGGCCGTCAGGAAGGCGCCGTACAGGCCCATCAGTTGAATCTGGAACAGCGCATGGAAACTGGCCCCGGCCCCGTCCCAGCGCGCCATGGCGAACAGCAGGGCGCTGACGCCGATGATCCCGGTCAGGACCAGCATCAAGGCCGACAGGCGATCGACCACCAGCACGATGCCGAACGGCACTGGCCAGTTGCCGGGCAGGTACACGCCGATGGAGTTGGGCACGCCCTGTTGCTGGGTCCAGTACAGCAGCATCACCGAGATCCCCAGACCGATCAGACTCGAGAACAGGTTCAGCCGGGCCTTGAGCGGACGGTGCTTTTCGCCCAGAAGCAGCATCAAGGCCGCCGTCAGCAGCGGCAGGAGAATGGGGGCGGCGATCAGATGTTGCATCCAGTTCATTCTTTAGGCTCCCGGCCATCGACATGGTCGGTGCCGGTCAGGCCCCGGGATGCCAGCAGCACCACCAGGAACAGCGCGGTCATGGCAAAACTGATGACAATGGCGGTCAGCACCAGTGCCTGGGGCAGGGGATCGGTGTAGTTCAGCAGGTCCTGGGGCACGCCGTCCTTGATGATCGGCTCCTTGCCGATAAACAGGCTGCCCATGCTGAAGATGAACAGGTTGACCCCGTAGGACAGCAGGCACAGGCCCATCACCACCTGGAAGGTCCGCGGACGCAGTACCAGCCAGACCCCGGAGGCCGCCAGTACGCCGATGGCAATTGCGATGACTTCTTCCATCAGGCAGCTCCTGGCTTGGCAATGGGTTTGGGCTGGCTGCTCGGCTTGTGGCCACGCACCGATTGGTGCGCCAGGGCCGTCAGGATCAACAGGGTCGAACCGACCACCACGGCATACACGCCGACGTCGAAGAACAGCGCGCTGGCGATATGGATGTCACCCAGCAGTGGCAAGCTGAAGTGCCAGGTATGGGTGGTCAGGAACGGATAGCCGACCACCATGGCACCGAGGCCGGTGACGCTGGCGAACAACAGCCCGGTGCCCATCCAGCGCAAGGGACGCAGGCTCATCTGTGCCTCCACCCATTGGGTGCCGGCCACCATGTACTGCAGGATGAACGCCACCGACATCACCAGGCCGGCGACAAAGCCGCCGCCAGGCTGGTTGTGCCCGCGCATGAACAGGTAGAACGAGACTACCAGGGCAATCGGCAGCAACAGGCGCACCAGCACGGCCGGGACCATCATGAAGCCCAGGGCGGTGTCGCTGGCATGGCGCGGGTTGACCAGGTCGGTGACCACATCGGGTGCCAGCAGGCGCTGTTGCGCCGGCAGTTGCATGCTTTCCTTGGGAGGGCGGAAGCGTCGCAGCAAGGCGAACACGGTCAGCGCCACGGCCGCCAGCACGGTGATTTCACCCAGGGTGTCGAAACCGCGGAAGTCCACCAGCATCACGTTCACCACATTGCTGCCGCCGCCTTCGGGCAAGGCGCGGCTTAGGTAGAACGAGGAAATGTCGTTGGGTGTCTGGCGGGTCAGCATGGCATAGGACAGCAGCGCCATGCCGACACCGACCGCGATCGACAGCAGCAAGTCGCGCAGGCGGCGGACCTTGGCCCGGGCTTCGCTGCCCGGCAGTGGCGAGACGTCCTCGATCCGCCGTGGCAACCAGCGCAGGCCCAGCAGGATCAGTACCGTGGTCACCACCTCGACCACCAGTTGGGTCAGGGCCAGGTCCGGGGCCGAGAACCAGACGAAGGTGATGCAGGTCATCAGGCCGCAGACACTGACCATGGTCAGGGCGGCAAGACGGTGGTACTTGGCCTGCCAGGCGGCGCCGAGGGCGCAGACAATCGCCAGCAGCCACAGGGTGACGAAGACAATCGACCCCGGGATCTTCGGCCGGTCGCCCCAACTGATACCGCTGCCCAGCATCGGGATCAGTCCGGCCAGCACTGCCGCCAGCACCAGCAGGAACAGTTGTGCCTGCAGACGCTTGGTGCTGATCCGTCGCTCCAGGCGGCGGGCCAGGCGCATCATCACCACCAGGCTGCGTTCGAACAGGCGCTTGCCGTTGAACCGGCCTATCAGCGGCGGGTACTTGAAGCGCCCGTGCTTGAACTGGTTGCGCAGCAGCAGATAGAGAACGATGCCGCAGGACATGGCGATCAGGCTCATGATCATCGGCGCGTTGAGGCCGTGCCAGATCGCCAGGCTGTACTCGGGCAAGGTGCCGCCGACGACCGGCAAGGCGGCAGCGGACAGTAGCGGGCCGACCAC
The DNA here is from genome assembly GCF_014236655.1 of Pseudomonas kielensis. Classification (GTDB taxonomy): domain Bacteria; phylum Pseudomonadota; class Gammaproteobacteria; order Pseudomonadales; family Pseudomonadaceae; genus Aquipseudomonas; species Aquipseudomonas kielensis. Next base: position 30,395 of record NZ_JACMYG010000016.1, on the reverse strand, counting down.
CTGGGCCGGGAAAATCCCCACCACCAGGCAGGTGAACACCAGCAACTCGACCGGCGCCCGCATCCAGCGCGGAGGCTCGTGGGGGGTATGGGGCAGGTCGGTGGCGGTCGGGCCGAAGAACACGTCGACGGTGAAGCGCAGGGAGTAGGCAACACTGAAGGTGCCGGCGATGGTCGCGATGATCGGCAGGCTGGTCTCGACCCAGGCGGTGGCATTGATGAACACCGTTTCGGCGAAGAACATCTCTTTGGAGAGAAACCCGTTGAGCAACGGCACGCCGGCCATCGAGGCGCTGGCGACCATGGCCAGGGTGGCGGTGAACGGGATCAGGCGGATCAGGCCGCTGAGCTTGCGGATGTCACGGGTGCCACTTTCGTGGTCGATGATCCCCGCGGCCATGAACAGCGAGGCCTTGAAGGTGGCGTGGTTGAGAATGTGGAACACCGCCGCCACTGCCGCCAGCGGACTGTTCAGGCCGAGCAGCAGGGTGATCAGGCCCAGGTGGCTGATGGTCGAGTAGGCCAGCAGGCCCTTGAGGTCGTTCTGGAACATGGCGCAGTAGGCGCCGAGCAGCAGGGTGCAGGCCCCGGCGCCGCTGACGATGTAGAACCATTCTTCACTGCCCGACAGCGACGGCCACAAGCGCGCCAGCAGGAAGACGCCGGCCTTGACCATGGTTGCCGAGTGCAGGTAGGCCGAGACCGGTGTCGGTGCGGCCATGGCGTGGGGAAGCCAGAAGTGGAACGGGAACTGCGCGCTTTTGCTCAAGGCGCCGATCAGGATCAGGGGTAACAGGATGGGGTAGAGCGCGTGGGCACGAATCAGATCGCCGGCGGCCAGGACCTGGTCAAGGTCGTAGCTGCCGACGACATGGCCAAGCAGCATGACCCCCGCCAGCAGGCACAATCCACCGGCACCGGTCACCATCAACGCCATGTAGGCGCCTCGGCGGGCGTCGGCGCGATGGTGCCAATAGCCGATCAACAGGAATGAGAAGAGGCTGGTCAGTTCCCAGAAGAACACCATTTGAATCAGGTTGCCGGAGATCACCAACCCGAGCATGGCCCCCATGAACGCCAGGAAAAACGCGAAGAAGCGCGGCACCGGGTCTTCGGGCGACATGTAGTAACGGGCGTACAGCGACACCAGCGTGCCGATGCCCAGCACCAGCATGGAGAACAGCCAGGCGAACCCGTCCATGCGCAGGACGAAGTTCAAGCCGAGGCTGGGCAGCCAGGAAAATTCTTCGCGAATCACGCCGCCGTCGGCGATTTGCGGGTACAGCAAGGCTACCTGGATGGTGCCGACGAGGGCGACCAGTCCAGCGAGAATCGATTCAGCATTACGTGCGTTGTGGGGCAGCAAAGCCGCCAGACAGCTGCCAATAAATGGCAGAAGCAGTAGAACTATCAGGGACATAGGCTTCTATTCTGCGCAAGTTTGTGAAGGATCATACTTGCCGAGGCCCGGATCACCAACTGCCAAGCTGTGGCAGGATCCTACAAGTTAGACTGAATTTGCCTGTTTATCATTGTTTCGGTGGTGGGTGGGTATGTGTACATATCCGTTGCTGCGGTAACGGCTACTTAGGGTTGCGCCCTGACGGCGGGTCACTTTTTTACAAACGCCGGAGTGCCGGCCCAGCAAAAAAGCAACCAAAAAAACGCTTGCCCCAAGCGTTCGGCCCCTCGCTTAGGCTCGGGGTACCGGCCTTGCTTGAACGCAGGCGCAGGGATGAGGGTTTGCAAGGGGGGGCCGACGTGATGGTCTTGCGCACTACCTGGGTGGGACGCACAATGCGTCGGCAGTTGGGCAGTATACTGCGCAATCCATACAAGTGAGCAATATAGTGCACAAAGACAACGGCCAACGCGCCTCCGTCCTGCAACACGTCAGTCAAAACGTCCGCCGCCTGCGCCATGCCGCCGAACTCAGCCAGAGTGCGCTGGCAGAAAAGTCCGGGGTCAGTCGACGGATGTTGGTGGCTATCGAGGCTGGCGAGAAGAACGTCAGCCTGACCACGCTCGACCGGGTCGCCGAAGCGCTGGACGTGGCCTTCAGCGACTTGATCCAGGCCCCCGACGCCCGTGACCCCAGTCGCATCAACGAGCTGGCCTGGGCCGGTGCAATCCCCGGCAGCCAAGCGGTGTTGCTGGCCAAGGCCAGCGCCAGCCGTGAGGTGGAGCTTTGGCAATGGCGGCTTGAGCCCGGCGAGAACTATCTGTCGGAAGCCGATGCCGACGGCTGGAGTGAACAGGTGTATGTCTTCGAGGGTTGCCTGACGGTAGTGCTCGGCGATGAAGAGCGGGTATTGTCGAGCGGTGAGTTCATCAGTTTTGCCAGCAACTGCACTCACGCCTATCGCAACGATGGCGCTGTGGCTGTCAGGTTTGTCCGTAATGTGGTGATCTGAACCTCATTAAGATTCTCTAAAAGACATCTAAATCATTGAATTAAAAATAATTATGAGAAATTCATGAGCGAGATTCCCTGCGAGCAAACACCCTCGGATGTCCGTAGCGCCGATATCCTGATCGTCGGTGGTGGCTTGAGTGGTGCACTGCTGGCCGCGCAGTTGCTGCGCCTGCCGGGCCAGCGCCGGGTGCTGGTGATCGAACCGCGCGCCGAACTGGGCCGTGGCGAGGCCTACAGCGCCGTCGAACTGGGCCATACCCTCAATGGCAACGCGGCGCGGATGAGCGTTGATCCGGACAATGCCGATGACCTGAGCCAATGGCTGAGCGCCTTCATCGCCGCCGGTGGCTGGCCGGAATCGGCAGAGCAAGCGGTGCCGGTCGCCGAGTTGTTCCCGCCTCGGGGGTTGTTCGGGGTCTATGTGCAACAACGTCTGGCGCAAGCCCAGGAGCAGGGTGCCCGGCAGGGCTCGAGCGTCGAGCACGTACGCGGCGAAGTGGTGGATCTGCAGGTCGATGCCCAGGCCGCCTGGTTGACCTTGAGCGACGGCAGTCGGCTACGGGGGGAGTTTGCGGTGCTGGCCACCGGCATGTTCCCGGCGGCGAGAACGCGGCAAACCCACTCCAGCGGGGTCAACGCCGCGGCCCTCGATCCTTGGGACGTGGCGACCATGGCGCGACTCGATCCGCAAGCGACGGTGATGATCATCGGCTCCGGCCTGACCATGGTCGATGCCGTGGTCTCGTTGGAGCAGGCTGGCCACCGCGGTCCAATCGAAGTGTTCTCCCGTCACGGCCTGTTACCCCATGTGCGCCGGCAACCGCCGGAATGGGTGGATTTCCTGGCCCTGGATCCGGAGATCCGCAGCCCCCGACAGCTGCTTCGTGAGCTGCGCCGCCAATGCCGGGCGGCGCAGGCCCAGGGTATCGACTGGCAAGCCCCGCTGGACACCGTGCGCGCCCATATCGCGCGCTTGTGGAGCCAGGCCACGGACCTGCAGCGTCGACAGTTCGTACGCCATGTGCGGCCCTGGTGGGAAAGCCATCACCATCGTTCGCCACCGCTGAGCGCCCAGTTGGTGGCCCGCCTGCATGAAGAGGGACGGCTGCGGATTCACGCGGCGTCCTTCAAGGGCCTGCTGCCGGCACACGAGGGTCGGCTCTGCCTGGCGCTTCGGCGGCGCGGCGAGTCTGAGGTGACGGTGGTCAGCGGTGATGCCTTGATCAACTCCAGTGGCATCGAATACGACTGGCGCCGGGTTGCCCGGCCACTGCCCCAGCAGTTGCTGGCCCGTGGCTTGATCCAGCCGGGGCCGCTGGCGCTGGGAATTGCCGCGCGAGCCGATGGGGCTGTGATCGACGCCCAGGGCCGGGTCGCCCGACGGCTGTTCGCCATGGGGCCACCCTTGCGGGGCATGTGGTGGGAAAGTACCGCAGTGACAGATGTGGCCAGCCAGGCCAAGGCGCTGGCGCGGCGGTTGGTGCAGGGGGGCTGATACGCCCCCCCGTTGGAGCTCAAGCAAACAGTCCTGCGCACGTTTGACGAGTAGGCCGCCTCGCCCGGCCTGACCCCACCAACGGATATGCCCAAAAACCCAAGATCAAAAGATCAAATCAAGACAGAAACCCCCCATCCACATTCAGCGAAACCCCGGTGGTGTAGCTGGACGCATCGCTCGCTAGGTACAGCACCGCGCCCGCCATTTCACTCGGCGCAGCCACGCGCTTGAGCGGAATCTGTTGCAGCGCGGTGTTGAGGATCGCGTCGTTCTTGACCAGCGCCGAGGCGAACTTGGTGTCGGTCAGGCCCGGCAGCAGGGCGTTGCAGCGAATGCCGAACTGCGCGCATTCCTTGGCAAAAACCTTGGTCATGTTGATCACCGCGGCCTTGGTCACCGAGTAGATGCCCTGGAAGATGCCTGGCGAGACGCCGTTGATCGACGCCACGTTGATGATGCTGCCGCCCCCGTTCTCGCGCATCAGCTTGCCGGCTTCCACCGACATGAAGAAATAACCCCGGATATTCACATCGACGGTTTTCTGGAACGCGCCCAGGTCCGTGTCCAGCACGTTGCAGAACTGCGGGTTGGTGGCGGCGTTGTTGACCAGGATGTCCAGGCGCCCGAACTGCTCGCGGATTCCGGCAAAGACCTGGCTGATCTGCTCCATTTCCCCGATGTGGCAAGCAATTGCAGTGGCCTTGCCGCCGTCGGCGATGATGGCGTCAGCCACGTGCTGGCACCCCTCGAGCTTGCGGCTCGACACGATCACGTGGGCACCTTGCTGGGCCAGCAGTCGGGCAATGGCTTCACCGATACCGCGGCTGGCACCGGAGACAAACGCGATCTTGCCGTCGAGGTCGAACAACTGAGTCTTGGACATGGTGTTTCCTTGTGAGGGGCGTGGCGCCGGGAGGGCAGTCAGAGGCTGGACTTGTGGATCACTTGCAGGCTCATCTGCTCCAGCAGTTTGTTCATCGAGATGAACTGCGCGAAGCGTTTGTCCTGGGTCTGTCCATGGAAGAAGCGGTAGTAGATCTGCTGCACGATACCGGCCAGGCGGAACAGCCCGTAGGTGTAGTAGAAGTCGAAATTGTCGATCTGGATGCCCGAGCGTTCGGCGTAGTAGTCGACGAATTCACGCCGGGTCAGCATGCCAGGGGCATGGCTGGGTTGGCGGCGCATCAGTTGCACGGGCGCCGGGTCGGCGGCCTCGATCCAGTAGGCGAGGGAGTTGCCCAGGTCCATCAGCGGATCACCCAGGGTGGTCAGCTCCCAGTCCAGCACACCAATGATCTGCATCGGGTTGTGGGGGTCGAGGATCACGTTGTCGAAGCGATAGTCGTTGTGCACGATGCTCGAGGTCGGGTGGTCGGCCGGCATCTTGTCGTTGAGCCAGGCCTTGACCGCTTCCCAGCTCGGCGCATCCGGGGTCAGGGCCTTGTCGTAGCGCTCGCTCCAGCCCCGAATCTGTCGCGCCACATAACCTTCGGGCTTGCCCAGGTCGGCCAGGCCACAGGCCTGGTAGTCGACGCCATGCAACTCCACGAGCTTGTCGATAAAGCTCTTGCACAGGGCCTGGGTCTTTGTCGCATCCAGGCCCAGCTCCGGTGGCAGTTCGGAGCGCAGGATGATGCCCTTGACCCGTTCCATCACATAGAACTCGGCGCCGATCACCGCTTCGTCGGTGCAGTGCACATAGGCTTTGGGGCAGTACGGGAAGCCGTCCTTGAGCTGATTGAGGATGCGGAACTCGCGACCCATGTCGTGGGCGGATTTGGCCTTGTGGCCGAAGGGTGGGCGACGCAGGACAAACTCCTGCTCAGGGTATTCCAGCAGGTACGTCAGGTTCGACGCGCCGCCGGGGAACTGGCTGATCTGCGGCAACCCGCTCAAGCCCGGAATGTGGGCCTTGAGGTACGGGTCGATCAAGCTGGCATCGAGTTCTTCGCCTGCGCGAATACGGGTGGACTGGTCGTTGAGCGCCATGCTTATCCCTTCTGCTTATTCTGGATGGCAGGAATTATTGGCTAATCTAATGCGCGCACCCGGCACCCACAACCATGGCGTCCCTTTATAGGTGAGCGTGTTGCCGGTTAATCATTGTTTTTGATACAGGCGTTTGAAAACTGCTTCAGCGCATCGCGCGCCGAATCGCCGGCGGCAGTTCTACAGGGGTCAACAGCGGGCGATTGGAGAAGAACGCCAGCAGGTTCTGCCCCACCAGCTCCACGGTGCCCTGGGTCGCTTCGGGCGTCAGGCCGGCGACGTGGGGCGTGAGGATCACATTGTTCAGGGCCTTGAGCGCATCCGGCACCTGGGGTTCGGCATCGAACACATCCAGGGCGGCGCCGGCGATCCGGCGGTGTTCCAGGGCGCTGATCAAGTCGGCGGTAACGATTACGCTGGCGCGGGCGATGTTGACGATAAAGCCGTGGGGGCCGAGGGCGTCCAGCGCCTGCTTGTTGATCAGGTGCTGGGTGCCCAGGCCGCCCGGAGTGCAGATCATCAGAAAGTCCGACGCCCGCGCCAGTTCGGTGGGGGTGGGGCAGAAGTCATAGGACACGTCGTTGCGCACCTGGCGGTTGTGGTAGCTGACGCTCATGTCAAAACCGTTGGCCGCGCGCTTGGCGATGGCCATGCCCACCGCGCCCAATCCGAGAATGCCCAGGCGCTTGCCGGCCAGGGATGGGCGCATGATTTTCGGCCATTCGCCACGGCGTACTGCCGAATCGGCCCGGGGAATGTCACGCACCAGTGCCAGCAGCAGGGCCATGGCATGGTCGGCCACCGAAGAGGCGTTGACCCCCGCACCATTGGTCACGCGAATGCCACGGTCGCTGGCGGCCTGCAAATCGACCTGCTCATAGCCGGCGCCGATCACGCAGATGATCTTCAGGTTGGGCAGGGCGGCGATTTCTTCGGCATGCAGACCCAGTGGTCCGCGAGTCAGCACGGCCTCGATTTTCCCGCCGTAGGTGCTGATGGCCTGGGAGCGTTCGGTGGGGGTGGGGGCGAGGATCAGGTGAAAGCCTTGGTGTTCGAGAATCGGCAGGTAGTCATTGATGGTTTCAACCAGTACCAGGACAGTTGCGGGCATGCTCGGCTCCTATAGGCATTGAATGACGATCACATCACACTGCTGAAGATTGCTGGCTGGCGCAGCGTTTGGCAATGGGCTCGGCCGGGTGGGTTGAGGGGTGCCCATGCGGCGTCGATCACGGTTTTTGGCAGGGTGACTGGAAAAAAGCCGTCTGATCATCTGATCTGCATAACCGCTCCTCAGCTAAGTCTTTGCTTCTGTTCATTAATCCCGGACAATCGCGCCCCTGTTTCGGCCAGGGCGCTGCCTGTCAGCTATTTCTGACTCGCCCTGACCGAGTGGCAAGTGACCGGAATGCGGAGATCCGACCGGATGAATGATCAGGCCAATAGCGTTGATGAACGTTATGAAGCGGCGGCACCAGCAAGCCTCACTAGCTGGAATCGTCATGACACCACCTGGATGCTGGGCCTGTTTGGCACGGCGATTGGTGCGGGCACCTTATTTTTGCCGATCAACGCAGGTGTTGGCGGTTTCTGGCCGCTGTTGATCCTGGCGCTGCTGGCATTCCCCATGACCTTCTACGCACACCGTGGCCTGACCCGCTTCGTGTTGTCCGGTCGCGAGGGCGCCGACATCACCGAGGTGGTCGAGGAGCATTTCGGGATCAAGGCCGGCGCACTGATCACCTTGCTGTACTTCTTCGCGATCTTTCCGATCCTGCTGATCTACAGCGTCGCCTTGACCAACACCGTGGGCAGCTTCCTTGAGCACCAGTTGCACATCATGCCGCCGCCACGGGCCATCCTCTCGTTCGTGCTGATTCTCGGCCTGCTGGCCGTGGTGCGTTGCGGCGAGCAGGTGATCGTCAAGGCGATGAGCCTGATGGTCTATCCGTTCATCGTCGCGCTGCTGTTCCTGGCGGTGTTCCTGATTCCGCACTGGAATGGCGGCATCCTCGCCACCGCGAGCACCGTGCCAGAGCCCTCGGCGTTGCTGCATACGCTGTGGCTGGCGATTCCGGTGATGGTCTTCTCGTTCAACCACTCGCCGATCATCTCGGCCTTCGCGGTGGACCAGAAGCGTCGTTACGGTGTTCACGCCGAAGAGCGCAGCTCGCAGATCCTGTCCCGGGCTCACCTGTTGATGGTGGCCATGGTGCTGTTCTTCGTCTTCAGTTGCGTACTGACCCTGTCGCCAGCGCAACTGGCTGAAGCCAAGGCGCAGAACCTGTCGATCCTGTCGTACCTGGCCAACCACTTCAGCAACCCGACCATCGCCTTTGTGGCACCGTTGATTGCGTTCGTGGCGATCTCCAAGTCGTTCCTGGGGCACTACATCGGTGCCAGTGAAGGCCTCAAGGGGTTGATCGTGAAAAGCGGCAAGCGCCCGGGCGCCAAGGCCCTGGATCGCATGACGGCGGCGTTCATGCTGGTGGTCTGCTGGATCGTTGCCACGCTGAACCCGAGCATCCTGGGCATGATCGAAACCCTCGGTGGCCCGATTATCGCGGCGATTCTGTTCCTGATGCCGATGTACGCGATCCGCAAGGTGCCAGCGATGGCCAAGTACCGTGGCCAGGCGTCCAACGTGTTTGTTACGGCCGTCGGCCTGGTAGCCATTACTGCATTGATCTATTCGCTGACGGCGTGATGGGGACAACTACCGATTATTGAGCAGGATTTGCCGCTGGCGATCCTTCGCTTTGAGCTACAGTGGCCGCTGCGCGTAACTCGCGCAGCGGTTTTTTTTGGTCTGGAGACAGTGGATTGTCGAACCCCTCCCAAGCTGTTGAGCCCACCAATCGTTGGCGGGATGTACTCGCCGGTATTTCGATTGCCGGCCTGCTATTGCCCGAAGCGGTAGCGTACTCGACCATTGCTGCGCTGGCGCCCCAGGCGGGGGTGATCGCGTTGTTTGCCGGGCTGCTGTGTTATGGACTGCTCGGCACCAGTCGCTTTGCGATTGTCTCGGCCACCTCGTCCTCGGCAGCGGTACTGGCGGCGGCTACCGCGACGCTGGCCCAGGGTGATCCTCAATTGCGCTCGACCCTGGCGGCCGGCCTGGTGCTGGTGACGGGCGCGCTGTTTGTCCTCGCTGGGGTCTTTCGTTTCGGCAGCGTCACATCGTTCATTGCCAAGCCGGTGCTGCGTGGGTTCGCCTTCGGTCTGGCGCTGACCATCATTCTCAAGCAAGTGGCGAGTGTGGTCGGCGTGCATCTGACCGACACCAATCTGGTGCGCTTCGCTCCGCAACTGCTCGAACAGCTGCCGCAATGGAACTGGTCGGCTGCCGCGGTGGCCGGCGTGGCCCTGCTGTTGCTGGGCCTGTTTTCGCGCCTGCCGCGGTTGCCCAGTGGCCTGTTAGTGGTGGTCATCGGCATTGCTGCCGGACAATGGCTGGACCTGCCGGCCTACGGCGTGAACATGATCGGGGTGATCGACCTCAGTCTTGAGGTGCCGAACCTGCCGGTGCTGGTGTTTGCCGATTGGCTGCGGCTGGGGGAGGTGGGGCTGGCACTGGTGATGATTCTGTACGCGGAGTCCTATGGCTCGATCAGCGCTTATGCGCTTAAACACGGCGATCGCGTCACCTCCAATCGCGACCTGTTGGCGCTTGGCGCGAGCAACCTGCTGTCCGGCCTGTTTCATGGCATGCCGACCGGGGCCGGGTATTCGGCAACCTCGGCCAACGAAGCGGCGGGCGCCACGTCACGCTGGGCCGGCGCGGTGGCGGCGTTGGTGGTGCTGATCATCGTACTGACGGTATTGCCGTGGATCGCCCTGACGCCGGAGCCGGTGTTGGCGGCGATTGTCATGCACGCCCTGGGACGCGGTTTGAGCCTGCAGCCCTTGGGTCGCTACTTTGTCTGGCGCCGCGATCGGCTGCTGGTGATGTGCGCAGTGGCGGCGGTGTTGACCCTGGGGGTGCTGGACGGCTTATTGGTGTCGGTGGCGATCAGCGTGTTGTTGATGCTCAAGCAGCTGTCGGCGACGGATATCCAGATACTCGGACGAATCGATGGCGGCCACGACTTCGTCGACTTGCAGCACCATCCCACCGCCAGGGCCGAGTCGGGCATTCTCATCGTGCGCCCCAGCGAAGCGCTGTTCTTCGCCAACGTCGAGCGCATCCTCGGCACCGCTCTGCACCTGCTCCGTCACTCACCGGTGCCGGTACACACCGTGATCCTCAGCCTGGAGGAATCACCGAACCTGGACGGCACCAGCATCGAGGCCATGCAGGAGTTTTTCCTGCGGGTGCATCAGGAAGGCCAGGAGTTGATCCTTGCGCGGCTCAAGCACGAAGCGTTGAACGCAGTGTCGGCGTTGCCTGAGGTGGCGGCCTGCGGGGTGATTTTGAGTGGGTTGAGTGTGGATGGCGCGGTGCAGCGTGCGCTGGAACGGCAGGCATAAAAAAACGCCGCTCATCTCACGATGGGCGGCGTCTTCTACAACAGTTAAGCCTTAGGCTTGAACAACCGGGATCTTGGCGTTCGCAGCGGCTTCACGGAACTCGGCGATCTGGTCGAAGGACAGGTAGCGGTAGACATCGGCCGCCATGCTGTCGATCTTGCCCGCGTATTCCATGTACTCCTCGACGGTCGGCAGGCGACCCAGGATCGATGCCACGGACGCCAGCTCGGCCGAAGCCAGGTAGACGTTCGCACCGTCGCCCAGACGGTTCGGGAAGTTACGGGTCGACGTCGACACCACGGTCGAGTTCGGTTCTACACGTGCCTGGTTACCCATGCACAGCGAGCAGCCCGGCATTTCCATGCGCGCGCCAGCCTTGCCGTAGATGCCGTAGTAGCCTTCTTCGGTCAGTTGGTGAGCGTCCATCTTGGTCGGCGGCGACAGCCACAGACGGGTTGGCAGCTGACCCTTGACCTGATCCAGCAGCTTACCGGCAGCGCGGAAGTGACCGATGTTGGTCATGCACGAACCGATGAACACTTCGTCGATCTTCTCGCCAGCAACGCTGGACAGCAGACGGGCGTCGTCCGGATCGTTCGGCGCGCAGAGAACTGGCTCCTTGATCTCGTTCAGGTCGATTTCGATGATTTCCGCGTATTCGGCGTCAGCATCGGCAACCATCAGCTCAGGGTTGGCAATCCAGGCTTCCATCGCTTGGGCGCGACGTTCCAGGGTGCGTGCGTCGCCGTAGCCTTCGCCGATCATCCAGCGCAGCAGGGTGACGTTGGAGCTCAGGTACTCGGTGATCGACTCTTTCGACAGCTTGATGGTGCAACCGGCAGCCGAACGTTCGGCCGAGGCGTCGGACAGCTCGAAAGCCTGTTCGATGCTCAGGTTGTCCAGGCCTTCGATTTCCAGGATGCGGCCGGAGAAGGCGTTCTTCTTGCCTTTCTTCTCTACGGTCAGCAGGCCAGCCTGGATCGCGTAGTAAGGAATGGCGTGAACCAGGTCACGCAGGGTGACGCCCGGTTGCATCTGGCCTTTGAAACGCACCAGGATCGATTCCGGCATGTCCAGTGGCATTACGCCAGTGGCTGCGGCGAAGGCTACCAGGCCGGAACCGGCCGGGAACGAAATGCCCATCGGGAAACGGGTGTGGGAGTCACCACCGGTGCCGACGGTGTCCGGCAGCAGCATGCGGTTGAGCCACGAGTGGATGATGCCGTCGCCCGGACGCAGGGACACGCCGCCACGGGTCATGATGAAGTCAGGCAGGGTGTGGTGGGTGGTCACGTCGATCGGCTTTGGATAGGCCGCGGTGTGGCAGAAGGACTGCATGACCAGATCGGTCGAGAAGCCCAGGCACGCCAGGTCTTTCAGTTCGTCACGGGTCATTGGACCGGTGGTGTCCTGGGAGCCGACGGTGGTCATCTTCGGCTCGCAGTAGGTACCAGGACGAACACCTGCTACGCCGCATGCCTTGCCGACCATCTTCTGCGCCAGGGTGAAACCCTTGGTGCTTTCGGCAGGTGCTTCAGGCTTCTTGAACAGGTCCGAAGGTGGCAGGCCCAGTTCGGCGCGTGCTTTTTCGGTCAGGCCACGGCCGATGATCAGCGGAATACGGCCGCCAGCGCGAACTTCGTCCAACAGTACCGGCGTCTTCATTTCGAAGGTGGTCAGGACTTCGTCGGTGCCGTGCTTGCAGACTTTGCCAGCATGCGGGTACAGGTCGATCACGTCGCCCATGTGCATGTTGGTCACGTCGAATTCGATTGGCAGTGCGCCGGCATCTTCCATGGTGTTGTAGAAGATTGGAGCGATCTTGCTGCCGAAGCAGAAGCCGCCAGCGCGCTTGTTCGGCACGTAAGGTACGTCGTCGCCGAAGAACCACAGTACCGAGTTGGTTGCCGATTTACGCGAAGAACCCGTACCGACCACGTCACCGACGTAGGCGATCGGGAAGCCTTGGCCGCGCATTTCTTCGATCTGCTTCATCGGACCGGTGACGCCTTGCTGGTCAGGCACGATGCCTTCACGGGCCATTTTCAACATGGCCAGGGCGTGCAGCGGGATGTCCGGGCGGGACCAGGCATCAGGAGCAGGGGACAGGTCGTCGGTGTTGGTTTCGCCGGTGACCTTGAACACGCGCAGGCTGATCTTGTCGGCCAGGGTTGGGCGGTTCTTGAACCACTCGCCGTCAGCCCAGGATTGCAGGACGCCTTGGGCGTGCACGTTGCCGTTCTTGGCTTTTTCCGCGACGTCGTGGAACGCATCGAACATCAGCAGGGTGTGCTTGAGTTGGGCAGCAGCGACCGGGGCCAGTTCGGCGTCGTCGAGCAGGTCAACCAGGGTCACGATGTTGTAGCCGCCCTGCATGGTGCCGAGCAGTTCTACAGCGCGCTTTTTGTCGATCAGAGGGGAAGTGGCTTCGCCCTTGGCCAGGGCGGACAGAAAACCGGCCTTGACATAGGCTGCTTCGTCCACGCCAGGTGGAACGCGATTGGTGATCAGGTCCAGCAGAACGGCTTCTTCGCCAGCCGGGGGGTTCTTCAGCAGCTCGACCAGGCCTGCAGTTTGTTCGGCGTTTAGCGGCTGGGGAACGATACCCAGTGCTGCGCGCTCTTCGATATGTTTGCGGTAGGCTTCAAGCACAGTTATTACCCTCATCAGTGGTCCCAAATGGGTGTCCGGGACGCTCATCCCGAAATTGCCGTACTCATGCGCTGCGTGGCGTTGTGGGCCGCTTAGCCAGAATTACCGACAATTCCTTACAGAAGCTGCTTTCAAAGTTTTACGCCTGCAGAACGGGAGCTGATGAGGGTTGGCGACAGGTTGTTCACCGCTGAAAAACCTGTCGCCAACACCGCTCTGAAGGAACGACTGTGCTCGTGACGCTTTGAAAACAGCTTCTAACGGACATTGGCGCCTAAAAAGGCTGGCTGATTCTACGGCAAAAAAAAATTAAAGGTAAGTTCGCCCCTGAACTTTGAGGGGTGATCAATGTTAGACAAAGGGCTAACATGCCGGCCTGTCCTGCTTTCTCGCGTCCTGCCTACCTATGCCCAATCAGACTATCAAGACCCCTTGCATCGGCCTCTGCTCCACTGTTTACGGGGATCTGGTGTGCCGTGGTTGCAAGCGTTTCCACCATGAAGTGATTCACTGGAACGGTTACAACGAGGAAGAAAAACGCGCCGTGTGGCTGCGTCTTGAGCAGTTATTGGTGCAGGTGATGGCCGGCAAGCTGGAAATTTTCGATGCCAAGCGCCTGCGCGAGCAGCTGGAATCACGAAAAATCCGCTTTGTGCCCCATCAGTCGGAATATTGCTGGGCCTACCAGTTGATTGCCCGTGGGGCGCGGGTGATCAACAACCTGGAGGCCTATGGGATGGTGCTGCTGCCGGAGTTTCGCGCGTGGAACCTGCCGGAGCTGCGGGATGCCATTGATCGGGAATTTTTCCTTTTATCCGAGGCGCATTACCAGCGGTACATCGCCCCGGGTTTTCTCAAGGATGTATTAGGCGGCTAGGTTAGAAAGAACCTCGCTGGAGAGCCGGCTCCCCGGTGGGGGCGGGCTCTCCAGCGAAAGCGCCCCATCAGGTCTCGCTAGACACCAACTCCTCCAGGTGATCCATGATCTCCTGCGGCTTGAGCACCAGCACGTCGCTTTCCAGGGAGTCGAGCACCACTTCGGCGGTATTGCCGATCAACGCCCCCGAGAATCCGGTCCGCGCCACGCTGCCAATCACGGTCACCGCCGCCTGCAGCTTGTGGGCCATGTGCGGAATCAAGACATCCGCCGGGCCTTCCTCGACATGCAGGTGCTCGTCATCGATGTCGAACTCGGCCTGGAACGCCTTGCAGTCTTCGCGGTAGCGCGCCTCGATGGTTTCCTTGAGCTGGAACACCGGGTCGGCGGCTGACAGCATCGGCGACGGATGCGCGGTAATCACATGCAGTTGGGCCTTGGCCAGGTGGGCGATGTCGAACCCATGATCGACGATAGTGGCGTGCAATACCCGGTGTTCAGGGTCGTTGTTCCCCACATCGATGGCCGCCAGGATGGTCCCGCCGGTCCAGGGCTTGGCGGTTTTCACCAGCAGCACCGGGCTCGGGCACTGGCGCAGCAGCTTCCAGTCGTCCGGGGTCAGGAGGAACTTTTTCAGCGGATTGTCGGCAAAGTGCTGCTTGATCACCAGGCCACAGCCTTCGGCCTGCTGCACATCGACAATGGTGTCGTGCACGGTTTCGTTCCAGGCCTGCTCGGTGGTCACGCTGTGGCCTTCGCCCTGCAGGCTGGCCTTGAGCACGCTCAACAGCGCCGAGTGATCATGCTTTTTATCGCAAATCAGCAAATGCAGGTGTGCCTGGGTGACCCCGGCGATCAGCTTGGCGCGCTTGAGCGCCAGGCTTTCGTCGGGAGAGGGCTCAATCACCACCAGAATGCTGCGGATGTCTTGCATGGTCGGGATCTCCGATGACAGAAAATAACCTTGTTGCACAACTATAGATGCTGGTGGTGATCCAGGGCCTTGATGCATATCAAGTGCAGCGACTGGTGGTCTGCCGGCAGCCCGGTATAATCGCGCCTCGCTTTGAACCCATTGCCCGTGAGCCCCATGTCATCGATCCCTGAAATCCTCGCCGTCCTGCCCTCTGGTCCTGTTGAACTGTCGGAAGTGAGCCAATGATCCTTCCCGAGATTCATGAGTTCCTCGGTTGCCGGACGCCGGATGGCTGGGTTCAAGCGGCGCTGGCGGATCAGGAAACCCTGCTGATCGACCACAAGAACTGCGAGTTCAAGGCCGCCAGCACGGCGTTGAGCCTGATTGCCAAGTACCACTCCCATGTCGACCTGATCAACCTGATGTCGCGCCTGGCCCGTGAAGAACTGGTGCACCACGAGCAGGTCATGCGCCTGATGAAGAAGCGCAAGATCGAACTGCGCCAGCTGTCCGCCGGGCGCTACGCCTCGGGCCTGCGCAAAGTGGTGCGCAGCCATGAGCCGGTCAAGCTGGTGGACACCCTGGTGGTCGGGGCCTTTATCGAAGCCCGCAGCTGCGAGCGATTCGAAGCACTGGTGCCGCACCTGGACGAGGAACTGGGCACGTTCTACTTCGGTCTGCTGAAAAGCGAAGCCCGGCACTTCCAGGGCTACCTGAAGCTGGCCTACCAGTACGGCGACGCCAAGGACATCGCCCAGGTGATCGACCGGGTCCGTGCTGCCGAGCAGGAGCTGATCGAGTCGCCGGACGTCGAATTCCGCTTCCACAGCGGCGTACCGGCCGCCGCCTGAATACCCGCCGGGTCATTGTCAAAGAATCCGGGGCAATTGTTAAAAACTCTTAAGAGTATGAAAGATCACTGAAAACCGTCCGCCAAGGGCGGTTTTTGCCGTCTGTCGTCTGCGTCCCGCCGCCGATTGGCGCCATAATGCGACCCCTTCACTCAAGGCGTGGTCGACGGTCGTTATGGATAACCTGGGGTTTGGCAAAGTATTGCTGGTGGAAGACGACGAAAAGCTCTCCGGACTGATCGCCTACTTCCTGTCCCAGCACGGCTTCGAAGTGCGGCAGGTGTGTCGCGGCGACCTGGCCCTGGCCGCGTTCATCGAGTTCAAGCCGAAAATCGTCGTGCTCGACCTGATGCTGCCGGGCCAGAGCGGGCTGCACCTGTGTCGCGAGATCCGCAGCCTGTCCGACACCCCCATCGTCATCCTCACTGCCAAGGAGGATGACCTCGACCACATCCTCGGCCTGGAGTCCGGTGCCGACGACTATGTGATCAAACCGATCAAACCGCCGGTGCTGCTGGCGCGCCTGCGTGCCCTGCAACGTCGCCAGGTCCCGGAAAGCACGGTGCGCGGATCGCTGGAGTTCGGCGGGCTGCTGATCGACCGCAGTTGCCGCGAAGTGCGCCTGGCCGACGAACTGATCGAACTGACCACCATGGAGTTCGAGTTGCTGTGGTTGCTGGCGAGCTCGGCCGGCAAGACCCTGTCCCGGGACGATATCCTCAACCGCATGCGTGGCATCGCCTTCGACGGCCTCAACCGCAGCGTCGACGTGTACATCAGCAAGCTGCGGGCCAAGCTCAAGGACAACCCGCGCGAGCCGGTGTGCATCAAGACGGTGTGGGGCAAGGGCTACCTGTTCAATCCGTTTGCCTGGGAGCTGTAGATGCTGCGTCTATTCTTTGGCCTGTTCCTGGTGCTGGCGATTGGTCTGGTGGCGGCCCTCGAGGTGGTGGACCGGACTTTTACCGCCGTTCTCGACGACACCCTGAAAACCTATAACCGTGAGGCCGTGCGCGGGCCCGCCTATTCACTGGTGGAACAACTGCGTGAGCTGGACGGGCCGGGCCGGCAGGCGCAACTGGAAAAACTGCGGCCCCATTACGGCCTGCGGTTGCAGTTGGTCGAGCCGGCCGAGCTGGCACTGAGCGACACCGAGCGGGCCGAACTGGCGGATAACCTGATGGTGGTCCGCGACCAATACACCCAGTTCATTTCGCGCATCGACGACGGCGAGCAACTGCTGAGCATCCAGTTGCCGGAGGAACCCAGCCGCACCACCATCTATATGATTCTGGCCTACAGCATGCTTGGGGTGTTGCTGGGCATCGTGCTGTTTTTCTGGGTCCGCCCGCACTGGCGGGACCTTGAGAAACTGCGCCTGGCCGCCGAACGCTTTGGCGACAATGACCTGACGGCGCGAATCCAGTTGTCCAAACGCTCGAACATTCGTGACCTGGCCGAGCACTTCAACCAGATGGCGGCGCGCATCGAAGGCCTGATCGCCAACCAGCGCGAGCTGACCAACGCGGTGTCCCATGAACTGCGCACGCCGATTGCGCGATTGTCGTTCGAACTGGACCAGCTCCGGCAGCAGGTGGACCCGAGTGCCAACAAGGCCCTGATCGCGGACATGTATGCCGACCTCGGCGAGCTGGAAGAGATGGTCTCCGAGCTGCTGACCTACGCCAGCCTGGAACGCGGCGCAACGGTCATCAGCCGGGAGAACATCCAGGCCAACAACTGGCTCGACAGCGTGGTCGGCAGTGTGGCGCTGGAGGCCGAGGCCGCCGGGGTGCAGTTGCTGATTGTCGAGTGCCAGCTGACGCAGGTGCGCCTGGAGCCGCGCTTCATGGCCCGTGCGGTGATCAACCTGCTGCGCAACGCCATTCGGTATGCCGAGCGGCGGGTGGAAGTGTCGCTGGTGCGTAACGGCGATCACTATGAAGTGAGGGTCAATGACGATGGACCTGGCGTGCCGGTGGACGGGCGGGAAAAGATTTTCGAACCGTTCTCGCGCCTGGACGCCAGCCGCGACCGCCGCACGGGTGGCTTCGGCCTGGGCCTGGCGTTGGTACGCCGGGTTTCGCAATCCCATGGCGGGCAAGTGCAGGTGACTGACTCACCGTGGGGCGGGGCGTCGTTTCGCATGACCTGGGCGCACTTGGATTAACCTGGGAAGCCCTTACGCGCCAAATCGCTCAAGGTTTTTATGGTGATCCTGGGTTTGTGGGTGGATCCGTTGTTGGGGGTGGGACGGCCGACATTGACAGACCTGACCCACCGCCATTCCAGGCAAGCCCGGTCCCACAGGGGAGGGGCGCTGGCAAGTCAGTTGCCACAACGACTGTGACCCTCAAAAGGTGTACACCACCTGGCCAGTTGCTGCCGTCTGCCACCGTCGTTCGACCAGTGGGCTGTCGGCGGCATCGCCGTTGAGGTACTGCAGCGCCAGCACCGTCGACACGCTCCACTGTTCATTGATCGGCAGGGACCAGCTCAGGTCCGCGCCGCGACTGACCAGCCCAGCGTGGGTGTCGTGGGCGCGGAACTGGCTGTGCGAAGCCTGTTTGGCGCTGACGCCATACCAGGTGCGCACATAGTTGCCGTCACCGAACTGGCTGTTGAGGCTGCCCAGCAATTCGCCGTAGGCACCCTTGTACAGCGGCGCGCTGATGCTCAGTTTCAGGTGGTTGTAGGCCGAGCCGGTGTCAGGATCGTCGTCCTTTTTCAGCGCGTGCTCGAAAGTCGCGCCAAGGATGGCTTCGCCCAGGGGGTAGGTGGCCTCAAGGCCGAATACCGGGCGCGATTGGATCGAACCCATGCCGTTGAGTGCGTCGCTGCCGTGGAACTGCGATTTGCGATCCTTGCGCCCGTCACTGGCGCCGACGTACAGGCTCAGGCCAAAGTCGTCCTCGTCAAAGGCCCAGCCCAAGCCCTTGTCGCTGTCCAGGAAGAGTCCATAAGGGCTGGTGATCTGCACACCCAGCAGCGGTGCACTGACCCGCTCGTCGCTGCCGCTGTAGCGGGGCAGGTGGGCGATGCCGGCTTGCACACGGGCGTGCCAATCGTCGGCAGGCAGCGGCTCGGCCCCGATCAACAGGCCGAAGGAGGTGAGGGAGAGGCATAGACACTTGCAGTTGCTCAGCGACGACATGGGGCACCCAGGGGAAATGAGGATGCCGCCATGCTAGGGGCGCGAACGCAGGTAATCTTTGACAGCTTTGTCGGGAAACTGTCAAAGATTGTGCAGCGTCCCGGCCGGTCCTCAGCCCGCCTCGACCGGCACCAGGATCGCATCCCCGGTGGCCACCAGTTTCAACTGCTCGCCGCTCTGGGCAAACAGTTCAGCGCGGGCGAACACCTGCTTCTTGCCGGCCTTGATCACCTTGCCCCTGGCGATGAACACCTCACCCACCGCCGGTGCCAAGCAGTTCACCGAGAAATGCGAGGCCAGCACGTTACCGGCCACTGTCCCGGCGGCAAAACCGCAGGCGGTATCGAGCAGGGCGGCGATCATCCCCGCGTGCAGGAAGCCGGCATATTGGGCCATGTCGGCCTCGCGAAAGGCCATGCTCAGCTCCACCTCGCCGCTGTCGGCGCGGGTCACGTGCAGGCCGGCCCAGCGGTTGAAGGCTGAACGCTGGTTGATCTGTTTGAGTGTGTTGAGCATGTCGAATCCCTCCGGTTGAAACATCACCCTGCGCCAGGGCCAATCGAAAGTCATCGACGATAGAGCAGGGTGATAGGGGCCCAGGAGGCCGGTGAATGCGGGCCGGAGGGCGATACCTCGGGAAGCCGCTTGGTAGTTATCACAGTTAATTGAACTTTCCGTGAGGATTTAGCGATCTATTGATTCGCATACTCCCTGACAAATCCAACGTCAGGAACTGATCATGTCAGTGCTGCCCACCCCCGTCCGCGCGCCTCTCGAGCACCGGCATGCCAGCCACCCCCGCTGGCTGCGGTTGACCCACTGGCTCAATGCCCTGGCCGTGCTGATCATGGTGACCAGCGGCTGGCGCATCTATAACGCCTCCCCTCTGTACGACTTCAGTTTTCCCCTGTCGATCACCCTCGGTGGCTGGTTGGGCGGCGCCTTGCAATGGCATTTTGCGGCGATGTGGCTGCTGCTGTGCAACGGCCTTGCCTACCTGCTGATCAACCTCGCCAGTGGCCGCCTGTCGCGGCAGTTTTTTCCACTGTCGGCCAAGGGGGTGGCGCAGGACCTGTGGGCCGCCTTGAGGGGACGCTTGGGGCATGCCGACCTGAGCCGCTACAACCAGGTGCAACGGCTGGCCTACCTGTTCGTGATACTCGACATCGCGGTGCTTGTGGTCTCCGGCCTGGTGCTCTGGAAGTCGGTGCAGTTCGCCACGTTGCGCGAGCTCCTGGGGGGCTACGAAGCCGCCCGGCATGTGCATTTCGTGGCGATGGCGCTGTTGGTGGGGTTCGTTGCGGTCCATCTGCTGATGGTCGCCGTGGTGCCTAAAACACTCTGGGCGATGATCGTCGGCCGCAAGGAGCGCACATGAACAAGCACACGCAAGATCCACAGCTGGATGAGTCCTCCATCCTGACCGATGCCAGGAAGATCCTCGCGCCACAGTTGCAGATCGAGGACCGCTCGCGCCGCTCGTTCCTGCTCAGGGGCCTGACCCTGGGCGGGGTGGCGATGTTGTCCGGCTGCAGCCTGAGTGACAACGACAGTGTCGAGACCGCGCTGTCGGCCATGTCGCGCTTCAACGACCGGGTGCAGGGCTGGCTGTTCAACCCCAACGCACTGGCGCCGACGTATCCGCAGTCGATGATTACCCGGCCGTTCCCCTTCAATGCCTTCTACGGCATTGACCAGGTACCAGTGGTGGAGGAGGCCGAGTATCGATTGGAGGTCACCGGCCTGGTGGCGGACCGGCGCAGTTGGCGCCTCGACGAATTGCGTGCCATGGCGCAGACCGAGCAGATCACCCGGCACATCTGCGTGGAAGGCTGGAGTGCAATTGGCCGCTGGGGCGGGGTGCGCTTCAGCGATTTTCTCAGGCGCATCGGTGCCGACACCAATGCCAAGTATGTCGGTTTCAAATGCGCCGACGACTACTACACCAGCATCGACATGGCCACCGCCCTGCATGCACAGACCTTGCTGGCCCTGACCTATGACGGCGAAGTACTGCCGCGTCGCTATGGCTTTCCGATGAAGCTGCGCATGCCGACCAAGCTGGGCTACAAGAACCCCAAACACATCCAGGCGATATTCGTCAGTAATACCTACAGCGGTGGCTACTGGGAAGACCAGGGCTACAACTGGTTCGGGGGTAGCTGAAGGGCGCTTTCGTTTTTTCACGGCGCAGCGCCCGCTGCGTCGAATCGCAACCTGAGCTTCAAGGAGTTACACCATGAATAAGATCACCACTGCCGTCCTGTCCATGTGCCTGGCACTGGGCGCCGCCAGCGTTTATGCCGCTGACACCATGGGCAAGGACACCATGTCCAAAGATGCCATGAGCAAGGGCGCCATGCAGAAGGACGCGATGTCCAAGGACGCCATGAGCAAAGATGCAATGGGCAAAGATGCAATGAGCAAAGATGCAATGAGCAAAGATGCAATGAGCAAGGACGCAATGGGCAAAGATGCAATGAGCAAGGATGCAATGGGTAAAGATGCGATGAGCAAGGACGCCATGAAAAAAGACGCCATGGCGCAGTAACACCCCTCGGGTGTGCAAGATCCCCTAGGCCGCCTTTCTGGCGGCCTTCTTGCGTGGCCAATCGGCACCGCGCGACGCACTATAATTAACCTGTGTTGGGGTGCGTATTGCCCGGCGAACCCGCCGGCCATGCGACGACTCACAACAGAGGGTTCTGCCATGAAAAATCATTCCTTGCAGCATTTGTCCCACGACCTGGGCATGGCCGTTCACGACACGTGGACCACCACCCGGGTGAAATCCGCTCTGGCTTTCTTTGACAAGGCGTTGAGCCTGAATGTCCACGTCAAGACGCACGCCGGCACAGTGGCCCTGAGCGGCAGGGTGCTGACCCATCGCCAATGTGATCAGGTCATTGAACTGGCCCGCGGCGTGCCGGGAGTCATGGAGGTCGACGCCCGGGAACTGCGGACTAACGTGTTCGTGCCGGGCAGCAACATAGAGGCACCCGATGCCGAGGAGCGCCACGAGTACCGCTCGCCGTTGTCGGGCAAAAAGGACGATGAGCTTTAGCGGGTCCGCATCTCACCCCTAGCAGCCGGGGAGTGGCTCCCCGGCTGGCCCGGTTCGATCACCGCTGGACGTGACACCTGACGCGCTGCTGCTCACCCCCGCGCATCACCTGCGGCTGTTCGCAGCCGTGGGTGCTGAAGCTGCAGCGCTCACGGAAAAAACAGCCTTCGGGCAGACGTCGGTTACCGGGCAACTCGGTCGGCGCGGCGACCTGCTCGGCATGCAGGGCAACCCCCAGGCGCGGCACCGCTTCGAACAGCAGGCGAGTGTAGGGATGGCGCGGTTCTTCGAGGACCTGGGCGGCGCTGCCCAGCTCGACGATCTGCCCCAGGTACATCACCGCCACACGGTCGGCCATGTGCCGCACCACCGAGACGTTGTGCGAGATCAAGATGTACGTCAGGTTGCGAGCCCGTTGCAGTTCAGCCAGCAGGTTGAGGATCTGCGCCTGCACCGAGATATCCAGGGCCGAGGTCGGCTCGTCGAGGACGATGATATCCGGGTCCGAGGACAGCGCCCTGGCAATGGCGATCCGTTGCCGTTGGCCACCGGAAAACTGGTGGGCAAACCGGTCCAGATACTCCGGGCGGATCCCCACCTGCGCCGCAACCGTGGCCGCGATCTCGCGCATCTGGTCGCGGTTGCGGTTGCCCCGGGCGTACAGCGGTTCAGTGATGATCCTCCAGATGGGCAGGCGTGGATCGAGGGACGACTGTGGATCCTGGAACACAATCTGCACGTTGCTGCTGCCCGGGCCCTTGCTGCCGGCAGCCCAGTTCAGCTCACCGCTGCTGGGCGCGAGCAGGCCCATCAACAACTGGGCCAGGGTGCTTTTGCCACAGCCGGATTCGCCGACGATGCCCAGGGTTTCGCCGGCCCGCACTTGCAGGTCGATGCCATTGAGGGCGTGGGCGAAACCCCGTGGCCGCCCCAGCCAATCGTTGCTCACCGGGAAGCGCACACGCACATCCGTGAGCCGCAGGATCTCGGCTGCGGTTTCGGTAACGGGGTGAATCAGCGCACTGTTCATCACGCAAACTCCTTAAGCGGCAACCAGCACGCGCTTTGGCGTTGCTCATCACCCTGGATGGGGGTCAGGACCGGACGCTTGCCACACACCGGCATGCTGTGGGGGCAGCGGTCTTCGAAGGTGCAGCCCACGGGCAGGGAGGCCAGGTTAGGCACCTGTCCGGGGATGGTCATCAACGGCTGCCCCGGCTCGACCATTTCCGGCAGGCCGCTGAGCAGTCCCTGGGTGTACGGGTGTTGGGGATTGCCCATCACCTGGGCCGTGCTGCCTTGCTCGACCACGGCGCCGGTGTACATCACGTAGACCCGGTCGCAGAACTGCGAGACCAGCGCCATGTCGTGGGTGATCAGCAAGATCGCCGTGCCTTTTTGCCGGGCCTTTTCCCGCAGCAGCAACAGCACCTGGCGTTGCACCGTGACGTCGAGGGCGGTGGTCGGTTCGTCGGCGATCAGCAGTTGCGGTTCGCAGGAAAACGCCAGGGCGATCATCACCCGTTGGCGCATGCCGCCGGACAGCTCGAAGGGATAACTTTCCAGCACTTGTTCAGGGCTGGCGATGTGCATGTCACGCAGCAACGCAATGGCCTTGGTGCGGGCCTCGGCGGCACTGATCTTCTGGTGGTGGATGATCACGTCGAGCATCTGCCGGCCAATGCGCCGGGTCGGGTTGAGCGCGGTCATCGGCTCCTGGAAGATCATCGCCGCATCGCGACCGCGAATCTGCAGCAAGTCCTTTTCCGGGGCGGCGAGCATGTCGCGGTTGAGCATGTGCAGGCTGCCACCGGTCACCCGGTAACTGCGTTCGGGCAGCAGGCGCATGCTGAGCATCGCGGTGACCGACTTGCCCGAGCCGGACTCGCCGACCACGCCGACGATTTCCCCCGGATTGACGTGCAGCGAGACGCCGTTCAATGCCTTGACGTTGTTCTTGTAGGCCGGGAATTCCAGGCTCAGGTTATCGATGGCCAATACAGGCGTAGCGGTGTGCATGGTCATTTCCCCTGTTGCCGTGGGTCGAGCAGATCGCGCACGCCATCGCCCAGCAAGTTGAAGCCGGTGGCGGTGATCAGGATCGCCAGCCCCGGGAAGGTCGAGTACCACCAGTTGTCGAGGATATAGTTGCGCCCGGTGGCGACCATGGCGCCCCATTCGGCGGTCGGTTGCTGCGCGCCCAGGCCGATGAAGCCCAGGGCCGACGCCATGAGGATGGCGCTGCCGATGTCCAGACTCAACTGCACCAGCAAGGGCGGCATGGCGTTGCGTGCGACGTGCCAGTGGACCATGTGCCAGCGCCCGGCGCCGAAGGTTTCGGCGGCCTTGACGTAGCCCATCTGGCGGATGCTCAGGGCCTGGCCGCGGGCCAGGCGCACATAGGACGGAATCCGAACCAGGGTAATCGCCAACATGGCATTGAACAGGCTGGCGCCCAGCGCGGCAGCCAGGGCCATGATCAGCACCAGCGACGGAACCGACAGCATGATGTCCATCAGGCGCATGGTCAGGGCATCGAAACGCCCGCCGATCACGCCGGAAAAACAGCCCAGCAAGCCGCCAATCAAGCACGAGGCAAAGGCCACGAACAGGCCGACGCCCACCGATTGCTGGCTGCCGTACAGGACCCGGCTGAACAGGTCGCGGCCGACTTCATCGGTGCCGAACCAGTGCTCGGCCGACGGCGGTGCCAGACGCTCGGCGAGGTTCAGGGCATTGGGATCATGGCTGGCCAGCCAGGGCGCAAAGATCATGCACAGCAGGACAATCAAGGTGATCGCCAGGCCGGCCATGGTCAGCGGGCTGCGGCGGATCTGGTAGGCCAGGTAGGCGAGTTTTTCGCGCCAGCGCGGACCGCGCGCGGCTGTCAGGGTCAGGGACATTTCAATTCACCTCGCCAATGCGTGGATCGATCACGCGGTACAGAAGATCGATGGCCATGTTCAGCAGTACATAGATAAACGACACCAGGATCGCGAAGCCCATCACCGCCGGGAAGTCCAGGGACTGGATCGACTTGACCACGTAGGCGCCCATGCCGGGCCAGGCGAACACGGTTTCAGTCAGCACCGCGCCATACAGCAAGTCACCCAGGGTCAGCCCCAGCACCGTCACCGACGGGATCAGCGCATTGGGTAGCGCATGGCGCAGGATCACCGTCCAGCGTGACAGGCCATAGGCGCGGGCTGTGCGGATGTAGTCCTCGCCCAGTTGGTCGAGCATCGCCGAGCGGATCTGCCGAGCGACCACCCCCAGGGTCACGAACCCGAGGGTCGCGGCCGGCAGGATCAGGTGTTCCAGGGCGTCGAGAAACAGCCCGCCGTCACCGGCCAGCAGGGCGTCGATCAGGTAGAAGCCGGTGAAGGTCGGCGGCGGCGCCACGCCTTCGGACAAGCGACCACCGCCGGGCAGCCAGCCCAGGTGCCCGTAGAACAGCACAATGGCCCCCAGGCCCAGCCAGAAGGCCGGCGTGGAAATGCCAGTGACCGCCAGGGTCCGCGCGATCTGGTCAATCGCCCGGTTGTGATAGACCGCCGACAGCACGCCCAGGGGCACGCCCACCAGGATCGCCAGGAACAGCGCCACCAGGGCCAGTTCCAGCGTGGCGGGGAAGAACGCCTGCAAGTCTTCCAGCACCGGACGGTTGGTGCGGATCGACGTCCCGAGGTCGCCGTGCAACAGGTCCATCAGGTAGCGGCCGTATTGTTGGTACAACGGCAGGTCCAGCCCCAACTGGTGACGAATGCCCGCCACCAGCGCATCGCTGGCCCGGTCGCCAGCGATCAGCCGGGCCGGATCCCCGGGAATCAAGTGGGAAATTGCAAAGGTAATCAGCGAAACGCCGAACACGACCAACACCAGGCCGAACAGGCGCTTGCGCAACAGAGTCAGGAAGGCCATTGGGCACCTCAGTCACAGCAACGACAAAATTCAACAGCCGCGCCAGCCATCGCTGACTGGCGCGAGGGAGCGGATTTACTTGCTCATGCCGGCGAGGTTGAACACCTGTTCCAGCATCGGGTTGAACACGTAGCCCTTGACCGAATCACGCATCGGCAGGGTGTAGCTCTTCTGATAGAGGTAGGCGTAGACGCTGTCCTTGAGCACCATTTTTTGCGCACTCTGGTACAGCTCGACGCGCTTGGCCGTGTCGCTGGTGGTGGCGGCCTCGCGGATCAGGCTGTCGACCTGAGGGTTGCTGTAGAACGAACGGTTGCCTTGCAGGCCCTGCATCTTGGAGTCGAACCAGAAGTTCATGAACATGTAGGGGTCGGCGAAGTCCGGGCTCCAGGTGCCCACGGCGATGTCGTAGTCGGCCTGGCCGACACGCTCACGCAGGGTGGCGTTGGCGGTTTTCTCCAGCTTGAGGTTGATGCCCAGGGGCGCCAGGGCCGCTTGCAGGGTCAGGCCGATCGGCTCCCAGTTGGCGTCCTTGTCCGAGTACATGTAGCTCAGGTTGGTGATCTTCTGCGGCGCCTTGGCCAGGCTCTCCTTGGCGGCTGCCATGTCCTGCTTCATCTCGGGCAGGGAGCTGTCGTAGGCCCACATGCCATCCGGGATCGGCCCGTTCAGCAGCTTGGCCTTGTCCTTGAGAATGCCCTTGACGATGCCGTTGTAGTCCACCGCTTCGGTAATCGCCCGGCGGGCGTCGACGCTGGTCAGCGGGCCTTTCTTGTTGTTCAGGTACAGGTAGGTGACCCGCAGCGACGGGTACTCCTTGACCACCACGCCCGGCTTGCTGGCGAGTGCGCCCAACTGGTCTTCGGGCATGTCTTCGATGATGTCCAGGTCACCGCGTTCCAGTTGCAGGCGGCGCACCGACGGTTCGGCGATGATCTTCAGCACCACGGTTTTCAGCGCAGGCTTGGGCCCGGCGAAGTGCGGGTTGGGCTCCATGGTCAGCGACTGGCCTTTCTGCCAGTTGCTCAGGCGGTAAGGGCCGGAACCTGCGGTGTGGCTGGACAGCCAGGCGTTGGTGTCGGCGCCCTTGCTGGCCACGGCCGGGTTGACGATCGAAGCGCCGTTGTGGGCCAGGGTGAACAGGAACGGGGCGAACGGCGTCTTGAGGGTGAAGCGGATGGTCTGTGGATCGATCACGGCGACCACCATGTCTTCCGGGAACGCACCGGACGGCCCCTGCTTGAGGGTCATCAGGCGGTCGAAGGAAAACTTCACGGCGGCGGCGTCCACAGGGGCGCCGTCATCGAACTTGTTGCCGGGCTTGATCTTGAATTCCCAGACCAGGTTGTCCGGGGAAACGGTCCAGCTTTCAGCCAGGTCGCCCTGGACTTCGGTGCTGCTCTTGTCACCCTCGATCTTGTAGCCCACCAGGCGTTGGTAGGACGGGTAGGTGATGGTCCAGTCGTTGTTGTCGAAGGTCACGGCCGGGTCGAGGGTCTGCGGGTCGGCGGGTTTGCCGATGACCAGAGTGTCCTGGGCGACGGCCGCGGTGGCGGCTTGCCAGGCGCCGAGGCTCAGGGCGCTGCACAGGACGCTCAGCAGCAGTTTGCCGACGCGGGGAAAAGGTTTGCGGGTCACGGTGGTGATTGGGGTCATGCCGGTTTCCTTGATCATTCGATGTATGGAAGTACGTCAGGTTTGTTTTTATAAAATCTATAACCGGGCAGTAGCAGGTGAAGCAGGGCGGAGCATCTTGTTGTTGTATACAGCGGCGAAACTCTGCGGTTTCTTCGTTACGTGTTGGTCAGGGGTGGGTCAGGCCTCCAGCAGGGGGTAGTCGTCGGCGTTCGGCAACTCGAAATGCCACCACTCGGTGGCGATGGCCTGGAAGCCGGCGCCGAGCATGATTCCCAGCAGTAGCAGGCGGTTGCGCTGCACGCTCGCTGGCAGGTCGGGGTAAAACTGGTGGGACTTTTCTTCCATCGCGTCGAAGGCCGTGCCCATGTCCAGCGGCGCGCCGTCGCTGTCCACCAGCGTCAGGTCGACGGCCACGCCACGGCTGTGGTGCGAGCCCAGGTGGGGATCACGCACGTAGTCGTTGTTGGGCAGGGCTTCCCATAACAGGTACTGGGCATACGGCGGGCGGTAGGCGTCATAGATGCGCAGGGTATAACCGGCCAGGCGCGCCAGTTGGCTGGCCTTGTCCAGGCACTCGGCGGCGGTGCTGTGCAACAGGCAACGCGCCGTCGGGTAGATCACTTTTCCAGCCAGGTTGTCGGCACTGGCGTAGATCAGATCGATTTGCACCTGATAACGCTGGGCGTCAATTTCTACAAGGGGGCTGTGGCTCACGCAAACACTCCAGTTGGGATTCAGTGGGGCGGGGGTATCAGCCTTCGAACTGGCCGAAGGCTTTTTGCAGTTGACGGTTCCTGGCCAGGCGTTCGTCGAGGCGCTCGCCGTATTTTTCCGCGACCGCCGAAACCATCAGGTTCAACAGGCACGCCAGGGGCGCCGGGGAGTCCCAGAACTGCCCGACATCGGTTTTCAACTGCATCAGGTCAAGGGGGTAGTCACGGGCCCAGGGGCATTGCAGGTCGGTGATCAGCGCCAGGGGCAGGTCGTTGTCGATCGCCGCGTCGCAAAAGGTCTGGGTCACGCTGGAGTACGCGCGAAAGTCGGCAATGATGGCGTACGGGTTGGCGAAGCCGGAGTTCAGGGTCTCGGCATAAATGCCCGACAGGCCATCGACGTAGTAGACCTTGGGGCGAATGTATTCCAGGTGACTGTGGAAGGCCGTGAGGATCCCGCGCGTGGACTGGATCCCGAGAATGAACACCGCATCGGCTTCGTAGATGCGCTGCACGATCTGGGCAAAGGTTTCACCGCGCGCCAGGGCGTAGACCATCTGGATCGCTTCGATCTCACGATGCTGGGAACGCTCCAGGGCGTCGTCGGCGTTGGCTTCGGCACGGAAGGCGGCAATCCGGTCGGTGATCAGCCAGGAAGTCGGTGCTTCGCCGCGCAGGCTCTGCTTGACCTCATCGATATTCTGGTAGCCCAGGGAACGCAAGAAACGCCCCACGGAAATCCCGGTGGTGGAGGTCTGCTGGGCGATGCTGTCGGCCGACTCGAAGGGCAATTGCTCCGGGTTGCCGAGCAGGTAACTGGCGATGCGCTTGCCGGTCGGGGTCAGGCTGGAGAACTTTTGTTCCAGCAACTGCAGAAAACTGTTCTTTTCCATGGACATAGGGGCGCGCCAGGTACGGGATTGTTATGTTTGTGTCATTTATTATGACCGTGTTATGAACATAACATCGGTTCTCGAGGGAACACAACGCCTTTTTGCGCCGTGTCCGCAATGACCCGGTTGGCTGGCTGGACGCTGTTGCGCCGCCTGTGGCATGGTCCAGCGCTCAGGTACGTCAGGCTTGTTCAGTAGTCGGGGTTGTCGTGATGGTTGCGGGTGAGTTGTGCGCTGCACAGATGTCGATGGCCACGTTCGAGGCATTTAATCGTTGCCTGCTCCAACTGTCCCGGGTGGCGCGGGAGCGGGGCGGTTCGCACTTCATTGCCGAAGGCCTGCAAGCCTTTCGCCAATTGGTGCCCTTTGCCTCGGGTTGGTGGGGCGAGATGTCGGCCTCCCATGCCAGCGCGCCGCCGCAAAGCTGGATGCACGGGCGTATCGACCTGCCGGAGTCGTTTGTCGAGGAGTGGAGCCAGGTGGCGGAACTGGATTGCTTCGCCAATGACACCTTCACCCGATTGGGCCAGGTGATGCGCGACAGCGAGTTCACCGACCCCAACGAGCAAGTGAACGACTTCGCCCGCCGGCATGATCTCTATCACCTGATGAGCATCACCTTCGAGTTACCCGAAAGCGGCCTGTACTTTTTTGTCTGCCTGTACCGGGGCGTCGGCGATGCGACCTTCAATGAGTGCGAGGCTGGGTTGTTCCAGGCCTTCTGTGATCACTTGTTGCAGCTGTGGCGATTCCAGGTGCAGGACATGATCCGCCTCGACACCGGCAATGGCGCCAGCGATTTTGGCGTGGCGCGCATGGACGGCAGCCTGCTGTATGTGGGCGCGCAGTTGTGCGCCGCGATTGGCCGCGAAGTGCCGGGGTGGAACGGCTCGAACCTGCCGGCCCAGGTCATCGCCCAACTGGCCAAAGTCCCCTGTGTGATGCGCCTGGGCCGCTGCGCCCTGACCCTGAGCCCGAATGCCGAGCACGTGATCCTGTCCCTCGAAGCGCCACCGCGCGGGGTGGTCCTGGCCCCCCGCGAACGCACGGCGGCCATGCTGTTTGCCGCGGGCCACTCCTACAAGGAAATCGCCAGGATCCTGGCCTTGAGCCCGGCCACCGTTCGCACCTACCTGCGCAATTGCTACGTGCAGCTGGGGGTCAAGAGCAAGGTTGAACTGGGCTCGGCGTTGCGCTCCAACAGCTGACACGCAGCAAAGTACATATCCATTTCTTCGGTAACGGCCTCCTATGGTTCCGCCTGACGGCGGCTCACTTTTGAACAGCCGGAATGCCGGCCCAGGCAAAAGTAAGCAAAACGCTTTTTGCCCCACCACTCGGAGT